>NZ_VYSA01000001.1 GCF_008710745.1 Microbacterium rhizomatis | reverse complement strand
GGCACAGGAGAACGCTGGGAGGCAGGATGCTGAGGGCCGGAGCATCCTGTGTGCGTGCGTTCTCCTGCACCCGTGCAGCCGGCGCACCGGCACAGGCGTCGGCTCACCGGCGCAGGCGTCGTCGCACGCACGGCAGAGGCGTCGGCGCACTGACGTAGGCGTCGTCGCACTGACGCAGGCGTCGTCGCACCGGCACAGGAGAACGCTCGGGGGCAGGATGCTTAGGGGCGGAGCATCCTGTGTGCGTGCGTTCTCCTGCACCCGTGCGGCCTGCGCACCGGCACAGGCGTCGGCTCACCGGCACAGGCGTCGGCGCACCGGCACAGGCGTCGTCGCACGGCACCGGCGTCGTCGCACCGGCACAGGAGAACGCTGGGAGGCAGGATGCTGAGGGCCGGAGCATCCTGTGTGCGTGCGTTCTCCTGCACCCGTGCAGCCGGCGCACCGGCACAGGCGTCGGCTCACCGGCGCAGGCGTCGTCGCACCGGCACAGGAGAACGCTGGGAGGCAGGATGCTGAGGGCCGGAGCATCCTGTGTGCGTGCGTTCTCCTGCACCCGCGCGGCCGGCGCACCGACGCAGGCGTCGTCGCACCGGCACAGGAGAACGCTGGGAGGCAGGATGCTGAGGGCCGGAGCATCCTGTGTGCGTGCGTTCTCCTGCACCCGTGCAGCCGGCGCACCGATCAGGCGAGGGTGTCGAGGATCCCGGTGAGGATCTCGTAGGTCGTCAGCGGGCTGATGATCGCGAAGCGCAGCACCGGCTCGCCGGCGTGCGAGCTGGGCACCACGAACCCGATCTGCTCTTCGAGCAGGCGGTCCGACCATGCCTGGTAGTCGGCGGCCGACCACCCCTCGCGGCGGAAGACGACGACCGAGAGCTGGGGATCGCGCACCAGCGAGAGGCCGGGGCGTGCCTCGATCTCGTCCGCGATGCGGCGCGCGAGTTCGATGCCGTACTCGATCGCGGTGCGGTACAGGTCGGTGCCGTGCGTGGCGAGCGAGAACCACAGCGGCAGACCGCGCGCCCGGCGGGTGAGCTGAATGCCGAGATCCGACGGGTTCCAGTCGGGCGTCTCGGTGAGCGTGTCGAGGTACTCCGCCTTCTGGGTGTGGGCGGCGAGAGCCTTCGCGGGGTCGCGGTAGATCAGGGCGCACGCGTCGAACGGCGCGAACAGCCACTTGTGGGGGTCGACGATGAGCGAGTCGGCGTGCTCGACCCCGGCGAAGGCGGGCCGCATCCGTTCGACGAGCATCGCCGCGAGCCCGTAGGCGCCGTCGACGTGCAGCCAGACTCCGCGACGCGTGGTCACCTCGGCGATCGAGGCGATGTCATCGACGATGCCGAAATTGGTGGTGCCGCCGGTCGCGACCACCGCGAAGACCGCGTCGCCGTATTCGTCGAGGGCGGCATCGACGCCTGCGCCGTGCATCCGTCCCTCGGCGTCGGATGCGACCGCGACGGTGTCGACGTCCATCACCTCGGCGGCCGAGACGATCGACGAATGCGCCTCGGCGCTGCAGACCACGACCCAGCGCGCGGGGTTCGGCCTGCCGGCATCCGCATTCCGTCGACGTGCCGCGGTGCGAGCCGTGACCAGCGCCGACAGGTTGCCGATCGTGCCGCCCTGCATGAACACACCGCCGGCGCCGGCCGGCAGCCCGAACTCGGCCGCGAGCCAGTGCAGTACCTCGTTCTCGGCGAAGACGGCGCCCGACCCCTCCATCCACGACCCGCCGTACACGGACGAAGCCGAGACGACCAGATCGAACGCGATGGATGCCTTGCTCGGCGCCGACGGGATGAACGAGAGGTAGGCGGGGTGATCGGTCGACACGCACGCCGGGGCCAGGACGTTCTCGAACAGGGCCGCGGCGCGCCGGCTGCCGATGCCCTCCGCGGTGATCGTGCCGCCGGCGAGACGGGAGAGGTCGCTCGGTCGCAGCGGCTTGTCGAGCGGGACGTCCTGATAGGTGACGCGGCGTCGCGCGTAGCTGAGCACGTCGTCGACCGTCGAGGCCGTATCTGCTGAGAAGGCGTGCATCGCCGCCGCGTGGGTCTGATCTGTCATGTCGTCTCCGTTGTTGAGGGCAAGCTGCGGCGCTGCGCTACAGCTTGCGCAGCAGTACGCTCTCGACCTTGTGGTCGGCGCCCTTGGTCAGCACGAGCGTGGCCCGATGCCGGGTCGGCAGGACGTTCTCGACGAGGTTCGGGAGGTTGATGCCGTTCCAGAAGCCGAGGGCCGTCGCGACGGCCTCCGCATCGGAGAGCTCGGCGTACTTGTTGAAGTACGACGCCGGGCTCGCGAAAGCGCCCTTCTTCAGCGCCATGAAGCGATCGACGTACCACCGGGCGATCTCGTCCTGGTCGGCGTCGACGTAGATCGAGAAGTCGAAGAGCTCGGCGATCGATGTGCCATCCGACCCCGGCGGCGGTTGCAGGACGTTCAGGCCCTCCACGATCACGACGTCGGGGCGGCGGATCGTGACGTGCGCGTCGGGCACGATGTCGTAGCGCAGGTGCGAGTAGATCGGGGCGTGCAGCTCGGGCGCGCCGCTCTTGACGAGCGTGAGGAATTCGAGGAGGGCCCGCCGATCGTACGACTCCGGGAAACCCTTGCGCGCCATGAGTCCGCGCCGCGCGAGCTCGGCGTTCGGGTAGAGGAAGCCGTCGGTCGTGACCAGATCGACGCGGGGGGTGTCGGCCCAGCGGCTGAGCAGCTCGCGCAGCAGACGCGCGATCGTCGACTTGCCCACCGCGACCGAGCCGGCGATGCCGATGACGAACGGCGTCGTGGTGTCGGGCTCGTGCAGGAAGGCGCTGGTCGAGGCGCCCAGCGCCTTCGCCGCCCGCGCGTACAGACTCAGCAGGCGACTGAGCGGCAGATAGACCTCGCGCACCTCGTCCATGTCGAGGCGGTCGCCGAGCCCCCGGATCTGAACGAGCTCGGTCGCGCTCAGAGGCTGGGGCATCCCCGGCGCCATCGCCGCCCACTCGGATCGCACAATCCGGCGATACGGGCTGAGAGCGGAGGGGGCCGGATCGGTGCTGCTCGTCATGGCGTCACGGTGATCAGGCACGTCAGCTCAGGCCGTCGGTGAGGAGTCCGGCGATGAGGTCGAGCACGGCGTCCGCCACTTCGCGCTTGCTGCCCGCCACTTCGGCCACGACGTCGCCTGAGGCGGAGATCACGATCGTGTCGTTGGCGTCGGTGCCGAAACCTCGGCCCCCGCCGACCGGGTTGGCCACCAGGAGGTCGGCGGGCTTGCGGGCGACCTTCTCTCTGGCGAGCGCGATGAGCTCGTCGCGATCGTCGGCGGTCTCGGCGGCGAAGCCGACGACGATCCTTCCCGTGACCGGGTGGGCCACGAGTTCGCCGAGCACGTCGCGCGTGCGCACGAGCGCGAGATCGAGCCGTTCGCCCTGTCCCGCCTTCTTGATCTTGCGGTCGGCGGTGACCTCGGGGGTGAAGTCGGCGACCGCCGCGGCCATGATGACGACGGATGCGGCGCCCGCGCGCTCGTCGACGGCTGCGGCGAGCTCAGCCGCCGTCGAGACGGACACGACCCGCACGGAATCGCCCGCTGCCGCGGCGAGGGCCGCCGCCGGCTCGGCGTCGAGGTGGGCGGCGATGACGGTCACCTCCGCGCCGCGAGCGGCCGCGGCGAGGGCGAACGCGACACCCTGCTTGCCGCTGGAGTGGTTGGCGAGGTACCGCACGGGATCGATGGGCTCCCTCGTGCCTCCGGCAGTGATGAGCACGGTGCGGCCGGTGAGGTCCTGCACGGACGGGGTGCGATCCGCGTTCGCCTGGCCGGCAGCATCCAGAACCGCGGCGACGATCGTGCCCGGCTCGCTCACGCGGCCCGGCCCGACGTCGGGCCCGGTCAGCCTGCCGGTCTCGGGGCCGACGATCACGACACCGCGCTCACGCAGCGTCTGGATGTTGGCCACGGTGGCAGGATGCTGCCACATCTCGGTGTGCATCGCGGGCGCGATCACGAGCGGCGCACGGCTCGCGAGCACCGTCGTGCCGAGGAGGTCGTCGGCGATCCCGGCGGCGAGCTTGGCGATCGTGTTCGCCGTGGCGGGGGCGATGACCACGACGTCGGCCTGCTGGCCGAGGGCGACATGCCGGACGGCCGCGACGTCGTCGAAGATCGAGGTGTTCAGCGCGTTGCGGCTGATCGCCTCCCACGTCGGAGCGCCGACGAACCGCAGCGCCGCGTCGGTCGCGATGACGCGCACGGTGTGGCCGGCGAGCACGAGCTCGCGCACCACCTGGATCGTCTTGTAGGCGGCGATGCCGCCGGTGACGCCGACGACGATGTTCAGCGATCGATCGGCGCCCGCGTGGTCTGCGCTCATGCGTCCATCATCCGTGGCTTCATCGCCGGTCGGCTCCTCGCTCATGTGTACATCGTCCGGTAGGAGGGAACGTGGCCGGTCGGTGTGGTCACCGGCTCGACCGCGAGAACGGCGTGCACGATCGCGCGTGCCATGACGTCGGCACCCGCGGTCAGCACCTGGTTGACCCGGTCGCCGGGGTGCAGCGCCTCGATGGGGCCTTCACCCGGCGGCCACGCGCCCGTTCCGGTCGACACCGCGAAGGCGACATCCCCGTCGGACAGGGTGTGGATCGGGCGGATCGCACGCGCCATGCCGTCATGGGCGCACCCGGCCAGGCGCAGCAGCTCTCCACGGCTGAGCGGGATGTCGGTGGCGACCACCGCGAGGGTCGTGTTCAGCGGTCGCATGGGCAGCCGCCCGCCGGCGAGTTCGGCCAGCGCGGTCAGGGCGCGCTGACGCGCCGCTTCGGAGGGAGGGACCAGGTCGAATTCGGGGGTGCCGTCGTCGTGAGCGAGTCCGAACATCTCGCCCCACGGAAGGCCCGTGCGCTGATTGACCGTGCTGCCGGCGGAATTGACGACGACGAGTGCGCCGACCACCCCGCCGCCCGGGAGCACGACGCTCGCCGTGCCGACGCCGCCCCGGATCTCGCTCGCGATCGCGCCGGTGCCGGCGCCGACCGATCCCTGCGCGACGGCCGCTCCGTCGTCGCTCGCGAGGGCCGCTTCGAGCGCCTCCCGGGCGAGGGCGGCATCGGGGCGCGCGAAGAAGTCCCCGCCGCGACCGAGGTCGAAGAGGGTGGATGAGGGCACGACCGGCACGACGTGCGTCGGTTCCGGGCCGACCTGGAAGCCCAGGCCGCGCTCGGCGAGCCCCGCCATGACGCCGCCCGCGGCATCCAGTCCGTATGCGCTTCCCCCGCCCAGGTACACCGCGTGGATGCGCTGGACGACTCCGGTGGGGTCGAGCGCGGCGATCTCGCGGGTCGCCGTGCCGCCGCCGCGCGCGTCGACGGCTGCGGTCACCCCCGTCTCGCCGCCGTAGACGACGGTCGAGCCCGACAGCCACCCGTCGCCGACACGCTGCGCATGGCCGACGCGGATGCCGGTGACATCGGTGATGGCGTTGCGCGGGCCGATGCGCAGTCGGCCCGTGCCGCCGACGCGCCAGTCGAGCCGGGTCACATCCACGCCCCCACCCTAGTGCGGCCCTCGCCCTCGTCGCGGCCCCTCCCGCAGCGCCTCACCGGCCCCGCTCACCCACGCGACACGCCCTTCGGTGCGGCGGTGACGGGCGTGTTCCGCCGGGTGAGCGGTCGCGGTGGGGTGAAGCAGGAGCCGGGGGTCAGCGCGGGGTGACGCGGAGCCAGACGAAGCCGTGCGGGGGCAGCGCGACGCCGTGGGCGAGGTCCACCTCGCGCGCGGTCACGATGTCGGTCGCCTCGGGGGCGAAGCCCGAGAGGGTCAGCGGGTCGATCAGCGCGAGGTCGTCGCCGACGTTCGCGAGAACCAGCACCGCGCCGGCCTCACCCGGCCGTTGGTAGGCGAGCACGGTCGGGTGGTTCGCGCCGAAGCCGATGAGCGCGTTGCCGCCGAACTCGGGCGTCGCTTTGCGGGTCTCGATCAGCCGCGACAGCCGCTGATACACGCGGCCTGCGGTGGTCGCCGCATCCGTCCGCGCGTCGTACGCGGCAGCCGGCCGCTCGGGGCGGTGCACCCACCGCGTGTCTCCCGCGCGGTCGGGGTCGTCGCGGAACGAGTAGTCGTTGAGCTGCCCCACCTCGTCGCCGAGGTACAGCAGCGGGATGCCGCCCGTCGACATCGCGATCGCGTGGGCGAGCACGACTCGGTCCTCGCCCCCCGCGTCGCCCGCCTCGATGCCGGCGAGCGACGCGGTCGTGCCCGTCACCCGCGCATCGCCGGTCTTCGGGTTCTCCTGGAACGGAACGCCGCGGGCGAAGCTGCCCTCGACGCGGTTCACGTAGAAGTCGTTGAGGAAGCGGCGGTGCGGGTACCCCTGGATGCCGAGCTCGGCTGCGTCCTCGTCGGCGAAGGTCCAGCCGATGTCGTCGTGACTGCGGACGTAGTTGACCCACGCCGTTCCCGCCGGCAGCGCGTGCCGGCGTTCGAGAGCCTGCTGCAGAAGGCGCGGATCGCGGGTCGCGAGCGCCTCCCACGTCAGCGCCATCTGGAGCGGGTTGTACGACAGCTCGCACTCGTCGGGAGAGATGTAGGCCGCGACCTCGTCGGGGTGCACGATCGCCTCCGACTTGAAGAGCATGGACGGTGCCGCCAGGTGCAGCACGGCGTTGAACGCCTGCAGCAGCAGGTGGGCCTCCGGCAGCGATTCGGATGTCGTTCCGAGACGCTTCCAGATGAAGGCGACGGCATCCATCCGCAGGATCTCGACGCCCTGGTTCGCGAGGAAGAGCATTTCGCCGGCCATCGCCCGGAACACCGCCGGGTTGGCGTAGTTGAGGTCCCACTGGAAGTGGTAGAACGTCGCCCAGACCCAGCGCCCGTCCTCCAGCGGCACGAACGCGCCGGGGTGGTCGTCGGGGAAGATCTCGCGCACGGTCTCTTCGTACGCGTCGGGCATCGTCCGGTCGGGGAAGATCAGATAGAAGTCCTCGAAGCCGGGTACGCCCGCCACGGCGTTGCGGGCCCACTCGTGCTCGTTGCTCGTGTGGTTGAAGATGAAGTCGACCACGAGCGAGATGCCCGCCAGCCTCAGGTCGGCGGCGAGTTCGGCGAGCTCTTCCATCGTGCCGAGCGCAGGGTTCACGCGGCGATAGCTCGACACCGCGTACCCGCCGTCGGAATTGCCCTCCGGCGCCTCGAACAGCGGCATGAGGTGCAGATAGGTGAGCCCGAGCTCCTGGAAGTACGGGATCGCCTCGCGCACCCCCGCGAGCCCGCCGGCGTAGCGGTCGACGTAGCAGACCCCGCCCAGCATCCGCTCCGATTGGAACCAGTCGGGGTCGTCCGCGCGCTGCGCGTCGCGGGCACGGAGTTCGAGAGGGCGACGACTCCAGGATGCCGCGGCCTCACCGACCACGGCGCTCAGCTGCTCGCGCGCGTCGGCGCGATGGCCGTACAGGGTGGCGAACAGGGCGTGCAGGCGCGGGAACTGCGCATCGAGCCGCTCGACGAAAGAGGCGTCGAGCGTTCCCGCGCCGGCCTCGACGGCGTCTCGGACGGCGTCGAGGTCGGCCGCGGCATCCGTGAGGGCGGTCATGCCGGCCTCCGCACGAGGACCTCGTCGAGGAAGGCGTAGATCGTCGCGTGCAGCGCGGCCGTCGCAGCGTTTTCGATCGTGCCGGCGTGCCCGCCCTCGACCGGCTCGAGGTAATGCACCTGGGCGTCGGTGTCGGCCAGCAGCCGGGCCGCCATCTTCCGCGCCTGCGCGGGGCCCACGCGGTCGTCGCTCGTCGCGGCGTAGATGAGGGACGGCGGGTAGGCCCGCCCCGGATCGATGAGGTGGTACGGCGAGAAGGTGCGCACGAACTCCCAGTCGGCGGGGTCGTCGGGGTCGCCGTACTCGGCGATCCAGCTGGCGCCCGCCGAGAGACGGGTGTAGCGCCGCATGTCGAGCAGGGGCACCCCGCACACGATCGCGCCGAAGCGCTCGGGGAACTGCGTGAGCATGTTTCCGACGAGCAGGCCCCCGTTGCTGCGCCCGTGGCACCCGATGCGGTCTGCCGTGGTCACGCCGCGATCGACGAGATCGGCGGCCACTGCGGCGAAGTCCTCGTAGGCCTTGTGCCGGTTCTCGCGGAGCGCGGCGAGATGCCACGCGGGCCCGAACTCGCCTCCGCCGCGGATGTTCGCCACGACGTACACGCCGCCGCTCTCCAGCCACGCCGGCCCGACGAGCGTCGGGTACTCCGGTGTGAGCGCGTGCTCGAAGCCGCCGTAGCCGTTCATCAGCACGGGCGCATGGGCAGCGTGCTCGCGCGGGCCGACTTCGAAGTACGGGATGCGGGTGCCGTCGGCCGACACCGCCCAGTGCTGGGTCGCCGCCAGCGCCGTGGCATCGAAGGTCTCGCGCGACCGCGCGACGGTGGTGGGCCCCTGGTCCACGGCATCGGTGACGATGAGCGTCGGGGGAGTGAGGAAGCCGCGCACGACGATCCACAGTTCGTCGTCTTCGTCGGCGTCGGCCGTCGCCACCCCGGCGCTCAGCAGGTCGTCGGGCGACGCGCCGAGGTCGAGGTCGGTGGCACGCCAGCCGTCGGAGGGGTCGAGCGCCAGCATCCGCGACTGCACGTCGTCGAGGAGCGTGAGCACGAGGCGGCGCTTGGTCCAGCGCCACGAATCGAGCACCGTCGTCGAGGTCGGGGTGAACACGACCTCCAGCCCGGAGCCGTCGCCGTCGGTGACCGTCTCGAGCGGGCCGACCAGGAGCGACCCGGCGGCGACCTCGTGACCTGCGACCGTCCACGCCGTCGTGGTGCGGATCACGACGGAGGCTCCGTGCACCGCAACCAGGGCGTCCTGCGGGGCGGCGACGAGCTTCGGGGCAGCGCCGAGCGCAGCATCCCAGACGTACTCCTCCGAGTGGAAGAAGTCGTGCGCGACATCGACGGTCGCCGTCGCCATGCCATCGGTGCGATCGACGCTGACGAACACGCCCACGTCGGTCGTGGCGGCCTCGATGGCGGTGAAGCCCGAGTACACGGGCGTGCCGCGCTGCCAGACACGGGCGGTGAGCGGGTAGCCGGAATCGGTGCTGCCGCCGCCGGCCAGAGCGGTCGCCACGAGCAGTTCGTCGGCGCTGATCCACGCCACCGATGTCTTCTCGACATCGAGCGCGAACGGGGTCTCGGTGACGAACGCGACCGTGGCGAGGTCGAACTCGCGGAGCACCGTCGCATCGCCACCGTCGGGCGAGAGCTGCAGCAGGACGCGGTCGGTGCCCGCGGGCCCGTGGATCGCCCGCGAGAACGACCACGTCGTGCCTTCGGCACGGCCGAGCGCATCGATGTCGAGCAGCACCTGCCACTCGGGCGTGCCGGCGCGGAACGCATCGCGGCCGCACCGGCGCCAGAGGCCCCGGGGGTTCTGTGCATCGCGCCACACGTCGTACATCCACTCGCCGTGCCTGCTCGGCACGACCAGCCGATCAGGGTCGTCGAGGATGCCTCGAAGCCGCTCCTGGAGAGCGCTGCGCGCCGCGGAGGCGAACCTCGCCTCCGTCTCGGCCGAGCGCTCGGCCGCCCACGCGAGGGCGTCGTCGCCGCGGACCTCTTCGAGCCAGAGATACGGGTCGGCGGGTTCGTCGGCGGCGTCGGTCGTGGGGGCGCTGGTCGTGCCGGACGTGCTGTCGGTGGTGGTGCGGGTCACGCCGTCAGCCTAAGCGCCGGTCGTCGAGCCGCACTACGCCGGTCGCAGCCTCGAGGACGGAGTGGGTTTCATCGCTGCCCGCACTCCCGACGCACCCGGCGTAGCCTGGGGGGATGAGCGCCTATGTCTCGGCGTTCGAGCTGTTCTCCATCGGTGTAGGACCCTCGAGCTCCCATACGGTCGGCCCGATGCGGGCCGCCCTCGATTTCGTCGAGCGGCTGAGGGCGTCCGGCTCTCTGACGCGCGCCTCCCGCCTCGCGTGCACGCTGTACGGATCACTGGGCGCGACGGGGATCGGCCACGGCACGCCCGACGCGGTCGTGGCCGGATTCCAGGGTCTGGAGCCCGCGACGGCTGATCCGGATGCCGTGCGCTCGGCCTGGACCGACTGGCCCGAGGGTCGCCCGCTGCTGCTGGCGGGGGTCCACCCGATCCCCTTCGCCAAGGGCGACATCACGTTCGCCCCGCGGACGCGGCTGCCGGGGCATCCGAATGCCATGACGATCGAGGCGTTCGACGCGGGCGGCTCGCCCTTGTCGAGCCAGACCTACTACTCGGTCGGCGGCGGCTTCATCCGCCGCGACGGCGAAGCGCCGCGCGTGCAGGCCCGGCCGTTCCCCCTCGACTTCGACGACGCCCAATCGCTCATCGCCCTCTGCGACGAGCGCGGCATCACGATCGCCGAGGCCGCAAGGGTGAATGAAGAGGCGCTGCGCACCGATGCGGAGATCGCTTCCGGCCTCGACGCGATCTGGGACGCGATGGCGGGCTGCGTCGAGGCGGGGCTGCAGAACGACGGAGTGCTCCCCGGGATGCTGCGGGTCAAGCGGCGAGCCTCGGCCATCCGTGCACAGCTCGAAGCGGCCGAGGCCGACGGGCACCGCGAACTGCCGGGGGAATGGCTGGGCGCGTTCGCGCTCGCCGTCAACGAGCAGAACGCCGCAGGCGGGCGGGTCGTGACCGCACCGACGAACGGCGCTGCCGGCATCGTGCCGGCGGTCGGGATGTACTGGTGGCGCTTCCTCGCCGACTCGGGGCTCGGGGTCGGCAATGCCGTCACGCCCCATGGGGAGCTGGTCGGCAGCGCGCTGCTGGGTTTTGCCGGGCCGCGCTCGTTGAGCGATGCGTTCGGGGCTGCCTCGGCAGGCGCGTGGGACGAAGACGCGGTGGCGGAGGCGAACCGCCGCCGGGGCATCCGCCGGTACCTCCTGACTGCGACGGCGCTCGGATCGCTCTTCAAGGCCAATGCCTCGATCTCGGGCGCGGAGGGCGGCTGCCAGGCCGAGGTCGGGTCGGCGTGCGCGATGGCGGCCGGCGGCCTCACCGCGGTGATGGGCGGCACCAGCCGCCAGATCGAGAACGCCGCAGAGATCGCGATGGAACATCACCTCGGGCTCACGTGCGACCCGGTCGGCGGGCTCGTGCAGATCCCGTGCATCGAGCGCAACGCGATCGCCGCCTCGACCGCGGTCACCGCTGCGCGGCTGGCGCTTCGCGGCGACGGGAGCCACTACGTGTCGCTCGACACGGTGGTCGAGACGATGCGCCAGACGGGAATCGACATGTCGACGAAGTACAAGGAGACGAGCGAAGGCGGCCTCGCCGTCAACGTCATCGAGTGCTGAGCGCCCACGCGGCGCCCTCCGGCCCCCGAGTCGCCGCCGTCGAGGTAGGCGGGCCAGTTGGGGTCGCTCTCGTCGGGTTGTGGCGGCGCAAGCCGGCCCCCGAGTCGCCGCCGTCGAGGTAGGCGGGCCAGTTGGGGTCGCAACGAGGGGCGCGATGCGGCAGGAAGCGGCCCACGAAGCTCGCGGAGTGGTTCGCGGGCCAACTCCGGTCGGATGCTGTCACTCGAGGCGCTCACGGGCGCCAGCCGCGACGGTAGAGAACCTCTCGGACGATGGCGGAGGCCTTCGGGTCGGCGCCGCGGATGTGGGCCGAGGTGAGCCTGATGACCTCCCATCCTTCCGCGACATATGCCGCGTACTTCTCGATGTCGCGGTTCCACTGCTTCCTGCTCGTCCGGTGATGGTCGCCCTCGATCTCGACCAGAACCTTCCACCCGCGGTACGCGATCTCGGTGATACCGAGCCGACGCCCGCGCGTGCACATGATGTCGACGTCCAGCTCGGGGTCGGGGAGGCCGCTGGCCGCGGCATCCAATCTGTACTCGGTCTCCAGCGGCGAGGAGCTGCCGACGCGGATGAGTTCTACCGCCTCACGCAATCTCGACACTCCGGGGCGACGCCCCGCGGCCATAGCCCGGCGAAGTTGCTCGATGTCGGTCAGCTGTGCGAGTGGGCGACGAACGCCGCGGTCGTCACGCGGCACGCGAACGAGACCGTCGCCGACGATGACGAGTTCGCGCACGCTGAGCTCCGAGGCGAGCATGGCCCAGGTCGAGGCAGGGCTCGAAAGGCGCAATCCGTCGAACTCGCGGATCGTCGCCAGCTTCCGCTCCACCTTGATCCCGCGCACGCCCCGGCGTCGGATCGATCTCGCCGGGACGTGCACTCCCACGTCGAGGTCGTCGCCGTGTGCGATCGGGGCCCGGTAGATCACTGCGGCGGTGCGCGCGGCGAAGAAGGCGTGCGCCGGCATCACGTGCGTGTACGCCTGGGCAAGGCGCAGGACACGTCGGCGGGTGCGGCGATCCGCCGCAAGCGGATCGTCCTCATCGGTGTCGACGATCGCCTTCTCCGGCCTTGCGCGGACTCCGCGGAATGGTGTCTCGAGATCTTTCGCCCGCAATCGCCGCTCCGTGACCCCCGCCGCGACCGCCTCGCGGCGCGCGAAGGACGCGCCGAGGCCCGGGGGGAGGGGTGACGGAGGCCGCGACATCCGTCCACTATTGCCGTCCCACGGCCTCCCCCCGGGCCGACGGCCGCGCATTCGTGGAAGGCGGGCTCGCGGCACCCTGTGGGGGAGGAGCCACCGCGTGCGCGGGTTCTCGCATTTCGCGGGCCGGATGTCGTCGGTTCCGGTGGCGCGAGGCGGCGAGAGCCGCCCCGTGAGCTGGGGCAACGTGGTGTTCGCGGGACAGCTGGCGGCACATGCATCAGAGGACGCGGCGCCCTAGGCTGGCTGGGACAGAACGTGACGGAGGCCGGTGCATGTCATTCCAGTCGTACCTCGACAACATCGAGGACAAGACCGGGCTCACGCCACGGCAGTTCATCGACCTCGCGACCGAGAAGGGCTTCGGCCCCGGCACGAAGGCGGGTGAGATCGTGACCTGGCTGGCCGAGGACTACGGCCTGGGCCGCGGCCACGCGATGGCGCTGGTGCACGTCATCACGAAGGGCCCGCAGATCTCGGCGAAGCACGTCGGCACGGGCGCGGCGCACAGCGACCCATCCGACACGCTCTGGCTCGACGGAAGAGCGACCAACCCGGCCGGCTGATCCCGGTCTGATCTCTCGGCGCCCGTCTCCGATCCCGCCACGGCGCCTCAGCGTCGAACGGCCGGGACCTTCCCTGTGTTTCGCGCCGCCCGGGCGCCTCGGGGCCTGTTTCGTCTCGGCGGTCTGACGGCCGGGCGAGGCGGCTCAGCACTCCGGTGCGGGCCTGCGCAGCTTCTCGGTGAGATCGCGCAGCTGCACCAGCTCCTCGTCGTCGAGCTGCGACATGCGCTCCGCGATCGACCTGCCGTGCGCGAGGGCCACCAGACGGAATGCCGCCGCCCCCTCCTCGGTCGCGCGGACGAGGGCGCCACGACCGTCGTCGGGATCGGAGCACTTCGAGATGAGCCCGCGCGCGGCCATCCGCTCGACGAGCCGCGAGACGCTCGGCTGGCTGATCAGCATGTTCGCCGTGACGTCGCGCAGCCGCGCGGTCATGTCGTCGCCGCGCGTGACGGTCAGCAGAACGTCGTATTCGGCCTGGCTCAGGCCGGTGTCGTCGAAGTCGCAGCTGATCTCGGCGAACACCTCGTGCTGCGCCCGGAAGAGACTCTCCCAGGCGTCGACGGCGAGGCGGCGATCGGTCATGCACTAAAGAATAAGCCGCACAGTGTGCGCATAGGCTATGGCGCATGGGGCGGATTCTTCGTGTGCTCGCGGCCGCCCTCGCGGTGGTCGCAGCATCCGTGGCGCTCGCGGCGTGCGGCGGAGCCGCGGCAGCGCCAGAGCTCGCCGCCAGCCGGGTCGTTCCGGCAGGCCTGCAGGACTTCGGGTTCGACAGCCTCGACGTCGACTACACGCTGACGCGTGCCGACGACGGCACCAGCCGGATGACGGTGGTCGAGACCTTCGACGCCGTCTTCCCCTCGTCCGACCAGAATCACGGGATGCAGCGCAGCATCCCCGACTCGTACAACGGTGCGCCGCTCTTTCCCCGGCTGGTCTCGATCACCGACGGGGCGGGAAACCCCCGGCCCTCCGAGACCGGCTCCGACAGCGGCACGTTCACGATGACCTCTCGCGACGCCGACTTCGTGCACGGCCCGCAGACGTACGTCTTCACCTACACGCTCGAGAACGTCACGTATTCCTTCGCCGACACGGACGCCGACGAGTTCTACTGGGACGTCAACGGCGTCGAGTGGGCACAGACCTTCGGTCGTGTCACCGCGCGCCTGCATGTCGCGCCCGACCTCGCCGACGCCCTCACCGGGGCGGCATCGTGCTACGTCGGCTACCAGGGCTCGACGCAGACCTGCGACATCGCTCGGGATGCCGGGCCCGACGGCGGCGCGATCGTCCGGGCCGACGCGGGGCAGGTCTACCCGTACCAGACCGTGACAATGGCGGTGGCGTTCGAGAGGGGCACGTTCGCGCCGTTCGATGCGTCCTACCTGGCCTCGCCGTGGGGCTGGCTGCAGGGAGCGGCCGGTCTCGGCGTGCTCGCCGCCCTGATCGCGGCGATCATCGTGCGGGTACGCCGGCTGAGGGATGAACCGGGGCGCCCGACGATCATCGCCGAGTACACCCCGCCTCCCGGCGTCGACGCCCTGCAGGGCGCCGTGCTGCTCGGCAAGGACGCCAAGGCGATCCCGGCCGAGGTTCTCGAGCAGGCGGTGGTCGGCAGCATCCGCATCGTGGAGGGCGGGCACAGCTGGTTCGGGCGCGTCAAGCTCGTGGCCGAGCTGCTCGACCCTTCGCGTGCGGACGGCGACGGACGGATGCTGCTGGCCGGCCTGTTCGGCATGATGTCGCCGGGTGCGACCTTCGAGTTCGGCCGCAGCGACGCGCGCTTCTCGGCCGCGGCGCAGTCGATCCTGAAGGCGGCCGGCGCCGAGCTCGCCCGCCGCGGGCTGCGCCGCCAGGTGGCGGCTCGCACGCGGGCGCTGCCCGTCGTGCTCGCGGTCGTCGCGGCCGTTCTGGTCTGGGTGCTGGGCTTCTTCGCCCTCGGGGCAGGGGTGTCGGCCCTCATCCCGATCCTGCTGATGGTGGTGTCGATCCCGGTCGTGTTCATCGTCGGCGGGCTCGTCGCGCGCAAGCCCCTCACGGCCGCGGGCGCAGAGGTGCGTGACCACCTCGCGGGGCTCAAGGTGTTCATCGAGTGGGCCGAGGCCGACCGCATCCGCATGCTCCAGTCGCCGTCCGGCGCGGAGCGGGTGCGCGTCGACCCGAGCGATCCGCGGCAGATGCTCAGGCTGTACGAGGTGCTGCTGCCGTTCGCCGTCGTCTTCGGCCAGGAGAAGGCGTGGGCCCAGCAGCTCGCCGTCCTATATGGACCGGATGCGACGCCCTACTGGTACGCGGGCACCTCGGGGTTCAACGCCGCATCGTTCTCCGCCGGGATCTCGTCGCTGTCGGCGGTCGCGTCGTCCTCCTCGTCGACCTCGGGCGGATCCGGCGGCGGCGGTTCTGCGGGCGGCGGAGGCGGGGGCGGCGGAGGCGGCGGCGTCTGACCCGCGCCCCGGAGGTCTGCGGCCTGGGCCGGCCCGCGGTCCTGTGCCCCGGGCCTAACCTGGACGCATGGCAGAGGTATCCGCTCGCACAGCCCTGGAGATCGCCGATTGGCGCCGCCGGGTGTTCGCCCTCTACGACGCGGTGCGCGCCGCGGACGACCCGGAGGACGCGCACGAGCTCTGGCGCATCGAGCGTGACGACCTCATGGCACGGCACCCCGCGACGCCCCTCATGCCCGCCGACCGCTGGGGCTTCACCGGCCTGCCCATCGCGCCGTACGACCCCGATTGGCGCTTCGAACTGCCGATCCTCCCGACCGAGCCGGCCGGGTTCGGATTCGAGACCGGCACCGACGGCACCGTGCCGTTCGAACGCATCGGACTCGTCGACATCCCGGATGTCGGAACTCTCGACGTCTGGCGCCTCGCGTCGTACGGCGGCGGCGTGTTCGTGCCGTTCCGCGACGGGCTGGCCGGCCGTCCCGGCGGCACGTACGGCGGGGGACGCTACCTGCTTGACACCATCAAAGGTGCGGATCTGGGCGCGGATGCCGCGGCCGGCACGATCGTCGTCGACTTCAACTTCGCCTACAACCCGTCGTGCGCGTACGACCCCGCGTGGGCATGTCCGTTGGCGCCGCCGAGCAACCGGCTCGCCGTGCCCGTTCCGGTGGGCGAGCTGTACGGCTGAGCTCCGGGACGTCCAGACAGTCGGGCGTGTGCGGAAAGGGCCGGCCGGAGATTCCGACCGGCCCGTGTCCCTGCACCAAGAGTGTCCTGCAATCACATGACGGTCGCTGCCACAGCAAACAACTTCCGCTTCCAGAACTGTATAACGGCGAGGTAACGACGGCAAGGGGTTTCCGTTATCTTTCCGTGATTCTTTTCTCGCGCATCGTCGATGCCCAGAATGGGCCGGCATCCGTCGGTTCGGCATCCTCAGGCATGATGGCACCGGAGAGGTGACCGGATGACGATGACGCACACCCGAGCCGGAGCCGTCCGCGGCCGCGAGGTGGTGGGGGGCATCCAGGAGTTCCGCGGCATCCCGTATGCCGAGCCTCCGATCGGCGAACGGCGCTTCCAGCCACCCCTCGCCCGCGAGCCGTGGGAAGGGGTTCGGGATGCGGTCGACTTCGGCGCCACCGCGCCGCAGCCGGCGCACGGAGCGCTCGAGGGCCTCCTGCCGAACCGCGTCCACCCCGGCGACGACTACCTGACCCTGAACGTCTGGACGCCCGACCTCTGGGGGTCGGCCCCCGTCATGGTCTTCATCCACGGCGGCGCCTTCAGCACGGGCTCGGGGTCCGTGTCGATCTACGACGGGGCCCGGTTCGCGCGCGACGGCGTCGTGCTCGTCACGATCAACTATCGCCTCGGTGTCGACGGCTTCCTCTGGACCGGAGAGGGCGTGCCGAATCTGGGGCTGCTCGATCAGGTCGCCGCCCTGGAATGGGTGCGCGACAACATCGCGGCGTTCGGAGGCGATCCGGGCAACATCACGATCTTCGGTGAGTCTGCCGGCGCGATGAGCGTGTGCACCCTGATGGTCATGCCACGCGCGAAGGGCCTGTTCCATCGGGCCATCGCGGAGTCGGGTGCGGGCGTCTCGGCGATCAGTCCGGAATCGGCGAAGAAGGTCGCCGCCCGCGTCGGCGAGGTCCTCGGCGTCGAGGCCACCCGCGAGGCGATCGGCGCGGTACCGATCGAGCGCGTGCTGGCCGCGGCAACCCAGGTGAGCGCCGAGGTCTCGGCGAAGCCCCGCAAACGGCTCTGGGGTGATGTGGCTCGAAACCTGATGCTGTTCGAACCTGTGGTCGACGGCGAGGTGCTGCCCGGCATCCCGGAGGACCTCCTGACAGCCGGCGTCGGCAACGGGGTCGACCTGCTGATCGGGACCAATAGCGACGAGGCGCGGCTGTTCTTCGTGCCCAGCGGCGCGATCGACAGGATGCCGCGGGTCGTGGCGTCGCTCTTCGGCTGGACGTACGGCGCTCGCCGCCCCGGGACGGTCCGGCGGTATCGGCGCAACCGCCCCGGCGCCGGGAGCGGCGAGATCGCGGCGGCGATCATGACGGACGGCTTCTACCGGATGCCGGCGCTCCGCCTCGCCGAGGGGCACGCGGGGTCGTTCGTCTACGAGTTCGCATGGCGCTCCGGCGCCTACGACGGCCGGCTCGGCGCGTGCCATGCGCTGGAGCTCGGGTTCGTCTTCGACGCCCTCGACGATCCGGCCGGCGCGGCGATGCTGGGCGGACCCGCCCCGCAGGAACTGGCCGACGCGATGCACTCGGCGTGGGTGCGGTTCGCGGCGACCGGAGATCCGGGGTGGCCCGCGTACACGCCCGCCACGCGGATCGCGATGAGGTTCGACACGGTGAGCGGCATCGTCGCCGACGATCGCGCCGACGAACGCGCGCTCTGGCGCCGTCCCTGACCCGCGGCGCCGGGCCCGACCCGGACATCTGGAAGGACAGAGGGCCTGCCGGTTCGGCGCGGGGGCCACTCCCGTGCTCACCCGCACCATCGATCCTTCGAGATGTTCGCGAACGACCCGAGAAGGCGAGACGCCGGTTAACGGGTGAGGGCCGGTCGGAGAGGCATCCGACCGGCCCGTGTCCCTTTGCACCAAGAGGTTCCTGCAATCACATGACGGTCGCTGCCACAGCAAACAACTTCCGCTTCCAGAAGCGTATAACGACGAGGTAACGGAACACCAGCCCTGTCGTTATTTCTTCGTTATGTGATCTCCCAGCGGCAGCTGGGAAGCGTGCGAACCTCAAAGTAGTTTCCTCAGGACATTGACTCGCCACCGAAGGCGGCATAGAGTCGCGTGCGTTGGAACGATTCATCGACGTTTCGACACACTGACGTGTTCGAAGGAGAACCCATGTCGATCGAAGACCTCGCGAAGCTCGTGGCCTCACCGGCGATCGAGTACCGCCCCGAACTGCGATGGTGGCTGGCCGAAGGCCTGCACACAGACAAGACGCTGCGGCACGAGATCGAGACCGCGCACCGCCTCGGATTCGGCGGGATGGAGTTCCTCGCAATGGATGAGGAGGCGATCGACCACTCCCGCTACGGCTGGGGAGCCGAGGAGTGGGTGCACGATTCGCAGATCGTCGTGGAGGAGACGACCGCACGCGGCATGTCGGTGAGCTTCACCTCCGGCACGAACTGGTCCAACGCCAATCTCCCGTCGATCGATGCCGACCACCCGGCCGCCGCGAAGGAGCTCGACGTCACGATCGAGGATCTGAAGGGAGGCGGCCGTCGGGAGGGCGCTCTCGCCCGCATCGACCTCGAGGCCGAACCCCCCGCGGGGATCCTTCCCGGGCATCGGGGCACGATCCGCGATCAGCACCTGGTCGCCGTCGTCGCGGCACGCGTGGTGAGCGGGAACATCCTGGATGCCGAGTCCCTGACGGATCTCACCGACCAGGTCTCCGATGAGGCCCTGGACTGGACCGCCCCCGACGGCGAGTGGAAGCTGTTCACCTTCTGGATGCACGGCACCGGCCAGACCGCGTCGCCATCGGCGTCGGTCAACTACACCGTCAACTACGTCGATCCCGACGGCGCGCTCGCGGTCATCGACTACTGGGACACCGTCGTGCTGACGCCGGAGCTGCGCGCCCAGATCGCCCAGAACCCTCGCGCTCAGATGTACATGGACTCGCTCGAGCTGACCACCTACGGTGCGGGCGGACTGTTCTGGGGTCGCACGGTGGCCGCCGAGTTCCGCGCGCGCCGCGGCTACGACATCGCGCCGTGGCTGCCCTTCCTCACGCGGAGCGTGCCGTTCATGGCGGTCGGGACGATCTACCACTACGAGCCCCTCGCAGAGCAGTCCGTCACGATCGAGAAGGTGCGCTTCGACTACGTCCGGACGCTCACCGACCTCTACATCGAGAACATGCTGCGCCCGTTCGCGGCGTTCCTGCACCGCAACGGGATGACGCTCCGCTCCGAGATCAGCTACGGGCTCCCGTTCGAACTGACCCGCCCGGGGCCCGAGGTCGACGGCATCGAGACCGAGTCTCTCGAGTTCGGCTCGCAGATCGACGCCTACCGGCTGCTCGGCGGCCCCGCGCACCTGTTCGGCAAGCAGTACTCGTCCGAGACCGGGGCGACCACGCGCAACCACATGCTCGACCACCGCTTCTACGATCAGATCATCGCCACGCAGCTCGCGGCAGGCATCACCAAGACCGTGCTGCACGGCTGGGCGAGCACCGCCGGAGCGGAGAGCGTCACCGAGTGGCCGGGCCACGAGGGCATGTGGAGCATGTTCTCGGAGCGGTTCGACACCCGGCAGCCGGCATCCGAGTTCTATCCGCTCTGGAACGACGCGATCGGGCGCTACCAGGCGGTGCTCCGGCAGGGTCGCCCGCGCATCGACGTCGGTATCCTCCGCACCGACCACTTCACCGACAACACGTCGGGCTTCGCGTTCGGCGACGGCCGGGGCGGCCGTATCCCCGACGAGGTCGCCTATGGCCGGATGTGGATGCGCGACCGGCAGAACCACTGGTGGCAGGACCTCGGGATGCAGGATGCCGGGTGGACGTACGAGTTCTTCGACGGCTCGCTGCTGATGCACGACGAGGTCTCGTTCGACGGCGAACTCGTACAGCCGGACGGCCCCGGGTACCAGGCGCTCATCGTCTACCAGGGCGAGCTCGATCCCGACGTGGCGGCCTACGTGCTGAGCTGGGCCGAGCGCGGGCTGAAGGTGCTCGTCGTCGACGGCGCGCGCGAGCTGAAGCAGCTCGCCACCGGGGAGCACTCGGTGTATCCGCACGCGGCCGCCCGCACCCCGGGGCTGGACGGGCGCGACGATGAGCTCGCCGCGACGATCGCCGCCCTGGTCGCCCAGCCCACCGTCGCCCGCATCGACGACCCGGCCCGCACGGTCGAGGCCCTCCGCGGTCTGGGGGTGACGGGGCGCGCCGAGTTCGTGCGCGAGAACCGGAGCATCCTGACGCATCTCCGCGAAGACGGCGACCTGCTGCACGTCTACGTCTACAACTTCCTGTACGAGACGGGTCAGGCGACGACCGTCGAGCTGGCCCTCCCCGGCCGGGGGGCGGTGCATCGCATCGACGCGTGGTCCGGGGCCGTGCGCCCCCACGCGGGGGTGCGCGCCGACGGCGACCGCACGATCGTGTCGGCGCGGCTCGCCCCGGGTGAGACGGCGCTGTTCACCCTCGATCGGTCGGGGGCCGCGGCATCCGATTCCGAGATCCGCGAGCCTGAGACGGTCGCCGAACTGGCTGAGTGGCGGATCGCCGTGGAGAGCTGGGATGCCGGCGAGCTCGAGGTCATCACCGAAGACCGCGGGCTCGGGTACGAGTCGCGCGAGGTGCGTCCGCATACGGCAGTCACGCGACGGGATGCCGGCACCGGGGCGCTGCGGTCATGGCACGAGATCGCCGAGGTCGGGCCCGACGTGTCGGGCGTGGGCGAGTATGCGACCCGCTTCGGGGTCGACCTCGTCGAGGGGGCCAAATACCTGCTGCAGCTCGGATCGACGGCGGGTGGGCTCGGGTCGGTGCGCGTCAACGGCGGTGCGCCGCGCGGGCTCGACACCGCGCATCCGGTCGTCGATGTGACCGACGACCTCCGCCAGGGTGAGAACGAGGTGGTCGTGCGCGTCTCGAGCTCGCTGAACAACCGGCTGCTCGCGCGCGGGTACTACGACGATCTGCCGGACATCATGGGCCAGATGGCCGGCGATGCGGGGCTCATGCAGAAGACGCACGTGCGCGAGTACGGCCTGCTCGGCCCGGTGCGTCTCGTGCGGGAGTGAGGCCGCTACTGTTCTGCTGAGCCACGGCGAGGCTGTCGTGCGGGTGTTCCGGTGTCAGGGTTTTCCCGGTGTCGGGGTCTTCCGGGTTGAGGCGAGCGGGCGAGGGGGATGAGCATGGCGCGGAGCGAGTCTCTCGAGGCGGGTGCGGTCGATCTGAGCGCGGTGATCGAGCAGGACCCGCTCGACCTGCGCATCTCGGTGTCGTCGATCGTGCACTGGGCCGACAGTCACGAAGTGCGGCGGCGCGTGATGGCCGCGGTCGACTTCCCGATCGACGACATGGCCATGTTCCTCGTCGTCAACCAGCTGAGCTACCGCGGGGCCATGCGCCCGAGCGAACTCGCTTCGGCGCTCGGCACGGGCCGGGCCAACCTCACGAAGATCACCCATCGGCTGCACGACGCGGGGTTGGTCGTGCGCGTGGCGGCGCCGGGCGACGACCGTGGCGTGCTCGTCGCGCTCACGCCGACGGGGCGTGAGATCGGCGCGCGCATCATGAACAACGCCGGGAGTACGTTCCGAGCGGCTCTCGCGCAGTGGGATCCGGCCGACGTCGATACCCTCCGTCGCCTGCTCGCACGGCTGGCCGAGGAGACGGTTTCGCGGCCCTGAGGTTCGCCTTCTCGTAGCCCTCCCCAAGCGCTCGACCTCGCTGCTATCCACAGCATGGGCGAAGATATGAACGAATGTCCGTTGGACTCTGGCATTCTGTATATATGAACATTCTCACGTCGATGCGCGAGCGACTCGACGCGCTCGCGGGGTGGGAAGAGCTCGATGTCGATGCCGCCGTCCTGCCGGCCTTCGCCTTGAGACTCAGTGACGAGTCGGTGGTCGGTGCTCTGGCTGACGTCGCGGCGCTGGCCAATCACGCGGGTCGGCTGCAGGCGGTACTCGCCGGTGTCGCCGCGCAACGCTCTCGTCGCGGTGAGGGGCACACCGGGTTGGCGGCGGGGCACGGGCACGCGACCCCCGCGTCGCTGATCCAGTCGATCACCGGGGGCACGAAGGCCGACGCCGCCCGGCAGGTGCGCGTCGGGGTGTCGCTGTTGGAAGGCGTGGCAGACCCTGTGTCGGCTGAACCCACGTCGCCGCCTGCTCTTCAGGCCCCGCCGTGGGATGAGCCGCTGCGGCGCGCCCTGCTGGGTGGCGCGGTGACTCCGGCGCAGCACGATGCGATCCGGTGCGGGCTCGGCGATCCTGATGTCGCCGCTCCGCCCTCGGTCGAGGGTGGAGCGGGCGAGTCTGCTGACGCGGATCAGGCTGCCGTACGCGAGGCGTGGATGCTCGCTGCCGAAGGCCTCGTGGCGGAAGCATCCGGTATGCCAGTGGAAGAGCTGGCGAAGCGCTCGCGTGTGGTGCGAGACCTGCTGGATCCGACCGGAGCCGAGGCGCGGTACGCGCGGCGCTACGAGAATCGCAGCTACCGGGCGTGGGTCGACGGCGGCGGGCAGCACCACGCGCGGATCGTCTTCGATGACGAGATGGCGCTGTGGGTGCGGTCGATGCTCGATTCCGCACTGCGCCCCCGCCGCGGCGGACCCCGCTTCGTGAACAGCGACGATCGTGCCGTGGCGGATCAGTTGCGCGACGATCCGCGCAGCAATGAACAGCTCGCTTATGACCTTGTCATGGACGTATTGCGCGCCGGCGCCCTCGCCACCGCGAGGGATGTGTTCGGTGCTCGGCAGCCCGGCGTGCGCATCGTCACGGTCAACGACATCGAAGGACCGCGCGACGCGTTCGGGCGGCTCCTGGCGATCGGGCACGCCGAGGACGGCGGCGACGCGCTGCCGGGGTCGGTGGTGGGCCGCGCCGTGTGTGCGACCGGCACCGTGGCGGTGACGGTTGACCGGCACGGCAATCCCCTCGACGTGGGTCGCGAACATCGCCTGTACACCCCGAAACAGACACTCGCCCTGGCCGTCCGCGACGGGGGGTGCCGGTGGCCCGGCTGCGCTCGCCCCGCCTCGTACTGCGAAGCCCACCACTGCGACCATTTCAGCGAGGGAGGCGGCACCGACATCGATCGAGGCATTCTTCTCTGCCGCCACCACCACATGACCCTGCACAATCAGGGCTGGCGGATCACTCGCGACCGGCTCGACGAGTTCGTCCTTCATCCGCCGGGTGGGGGTGAACCCACCCCGATGCCGACGAACGCGGCATGGAAGTGGGCATGGGATCCACCGCCGCCCCCGCAACGAGCACAATGGCGTGCGGCGTGATGTGCCGCTCGAGGGAGAGGCGAGCCCTTCGCCTCGGCCCGTCTTCTCGTGCACGCTTGTGCAAGAGAGTCACAACCCAGGGCTGCGGGGTGAGCAGCGGTGTCGGCTCACAAGCGACTGTCAGGGTCGGCGCCCACTCACCGCGGGCCGACACGAGCTGGACTATCGGCCCGCGGCTACTGTCCGTGCCATCAATTACCGGGATCTACGAACCCGTTTCCGGGGCGGGTTCGCCGTCGGGCGCGGTCACGGTGATGCTGTCACGGTGCGGCCCGCTCCGGTCGCTATTCTTTCCAGTAGAACTGGAAGGTATAGGTTCCCTCGGTGGTAGGCGTTCCGCTGATCTTTCCGGTCAGGCTGTCCATGCTCAGCGCGGAGGCAGCGCTCCGTCGGTGATCTGCACCTCTTGCGCGTTGACTTCACCCACGTTGTAGGTGACGTCATACGGGGCATTCAGCCGCGCGGCCTCAGCCGGTGGGTGGCGGAGTTTCGATGAGCTCGCAATGCAGAATAATCGTGACTTCATTACGCATCCAGCTGTAGTTCCTCATACGGATTTCTGTCGCGCCGATCCGGTTGCCGACGGCATCGTTGAGGTTTGTTCCCACCAGCGCGACGAGGTCTCCGATCACCTCGACTCCCCGCGGCACCACTCTCATCGGAGAGTAATCCCGATTCTCCAGCCGAAAGCCAGCCGGACAACTCATCTCCTGGTTTGAAACGACTTCATTACCGTCGAGGGTCCAGGTCCTCGACACGGTCGTGGTCGGCGGCGGGGTGACGATTGCGGTCTCTGTCGGAGCGGCGTACGCCGCGACGGGGACTGCGACCCCCGCCATCAGTCCTGACATGACCACACTTGCCACGATAAGAGAACTCCGCAGCTTCATGCTGACACCAACTTTCAAGACGAGGAAATACCAATATATTACAGGGGGTGGAGCCCGCCCGTGACCACTCGACGAGAACGGACTACCGACCCCCCGGCGTATCGTCGGGTGACGTGATCGACCTGCGTACAGCCCGCCTCACCCTCCGACCCTGGACCGACTCGGCCGACGACCTGGCATTCCTGTTCGACATGTACTCGCGCGAGGAAGTGCAGCGCTACATCGGCGTGACCCCACAGCTGATGCAGAGCACCGACGAAGCCCGCGAGCGCGTCGCGCGGTGGAAAGGCATGCACGACGGATGCCGCGGAGTGTGGGGCGTCACCCTGCACGACGGCACCCGACTCGGGACCGTGCTCTGCAAGCGCATCTCCTGGTCGGCGGGCGCGGTGGAGAAAGGCGCGGTGGAGAAAGGCGCGGTGGAGGTGGGGCTCGCGCCGCAGGACACGGGGCAGGATGCCGCTCAGGACACGGGGCGGGATGCCGAGCAAGACACCGAGATCGGCTGGCATTTTCACCCCGATGCGTGGGGCCGGGGTTACGCGAGCGAAGCGGCGACCGCCGTGCTGCGGCATGCCTTCGAGGCCGGACTCGAGCGTGTGGTCGCCGTCACGAATCCGGCGAACACCGCCTCTCAGCGCGTCTGCCTGCGGATCGGCATGACCGATCTCGGGCCCACGACGAGCTACTACGACACGACGTGCGAGCTCTTCGAGCTCGCGGCACCCGGGCGCCGGTGCGTCGCGTTCTTCCGCAACGTCAACCAGGGGCAGCGCGGGCATCCTTCGGGGACCCACCTCGGGGAGGCGATGACGGATGCCGGGTTCCTCGGCTCAGAGGGATTCCGGGCCAACGGCATTGTCGTCGGCACGGCTGTCGGCGCCCCCGCTCAGCTCGCCGCGGACACGGCCGACGCCCTCGCCGCGAGGAGCGGTCTGCAGCGCGCCGTGTTCGTGCTCGCGTTCGACGAGGTCGCCGACATCGTCGACGCGTTCGCGCCCGTCGACGTCGATCGCCTGCAACCCGGTGTAGCCGACGGGGTCGCGCCCGATGAGGTCTCGCACCTCGAGTTCTCGGTGTTCGATCGGCGCGTCGTCGTCGAAGGGGTGCCGGTACGCGGCATCCACTGCGAGGTGATCGCGAGCGGTCACGGGTGGGCCGTGACCCGTAACGACCACGTCGATCGCTCGCAGGGCACGCCGACGATCGAGCGCCTGATCGGCTCGCCGGTGACCTCGCGGGGGATGTCGACGATGCGCGGACTCGTGAGGAGGTATTCATGAGCGTGGGTCGGTAACTCGCTCGCAACAGTTGTGGTGAATGCTTAGGCCATGTCGATCAAGGTGTCGCTGACGCACTTCACGGGCTATGAGTTCGCCCGCCCGGTGAAAGTCACTCCTCACGTGGTGCGCTTGCGCCCCGCCCCGCACTCGCGCACCCCGATCGAGGCGTACTCGCTGGACGTGAGTCCGAAAGAGCACTTCATCAACTGGCAGCAGGACCCGTTCGGCAACTGGGTGGCGCGCCTGGTGTTCCCCGACAAGATCGATCACCTCTCGATCACGGTCGGGCTGGTCGCCGACCTGATGGTGATCAACCCGTTCGACTTCTTCATCGAGGAGTACGCCGAACGCTTCCCTTTCGAGTACGAACCGGGGCTGAAAGCCGACCTCGCGCCCTACCTGCGACCGGTCGACGACAGCGACGGCGCCGACGCGTGGCGCCGGCGCCTGCCCCCGCTCCCGCCCGAGGGCGTGCCGATGGTGCAATTCCTCGCCGGACTCAACTCGGCGGTGAATCGCGACGTCGCCTACGACGTGCGCATGGAGCCCGGCGTCCAGACTCCCGACCTCACGCTCGAGCGCGCCATCGGATCGTGCCGCGACAGCGCATGGCTGCTCGTCAGTCTGCTGCGGCAGTACGGCCTCGCCGCACGATTCGTCTCGGGCTATCTCGTCCAGCTCGCCGCCGACCAGAAGTCGCTCGACGGTCCGAGCGGCCCCGAAGCCGACTTCACCGACCTCCACGCCTGGACCGAGGTGTACGTTCCGGGCGCGGGCTGGATCGGCATGGATCCCACCAGCGCCCTGTTCGCGGGCGAGGGGCACATTCCGCTGAGCGCGACGCCGCATCCCTCCAGCGCCGCCCCGATCGAGGGCGCCACCGAACCCGTCGAGGTCGCCTTCGCGTTCCGGAACGAGGTGCTGCGCATCCACGAGGATCCGCGCACGACCAAGCCCTACACCGACGATCAGTGGGAACGGATCGACGCTCTGGGCGCCGCGGTGGACGAGCGTCTCGCCGCCGGCGATGTACGGCTCACGATGGGCGGTGAGCCGACGTTCGTCGCGCTGGACGACGCGACGAGCAAGGAGTGGAACACCGACGCCGACGGCCCGCACAAGCGCGAACTGGCCGGCGGCCTTGCCGAGCGCCTCCGCGCGACGTACGCCCTGGGCGGGGTCGTGCATCGCGGTCAGGGCAAGTGGTACCCCGGCGAACCGCTCCCGCGCTGGAACATCGCCCTGCAGTGGCGCACGGACGGCGTGCCGCTCTGGAACGATCCGGCACTGTTCGCCGACCCGTGGGCGAAGGATGCTCCCGCCGCCGTCGCCGCGAAAGCCGCCGCGGCAGCGGCCGACGCAGAGAAGAACGAGGTGCCCGGCCCCGCGCTGCGCGCCGCGCGCGCCGCGGCCGAGGCGGCCGCGGCGGAGGCCGCTGAGGTCTCCGCCGCCGCGGTGCGGCAGGCCGAGTCGCTCGCCCGCACGATCACGGCGGTGCTCGGGCTGCCCAACCGGCAGCTGATCCCGGCCTATGAGGATCCGCTCGCCGTGATCGCCGCAGACCTCCGCACCCCCGACGGTCCTGCACCCGGGGAGCCCGAACCCGGCACCGACGACGTCGCCCGCCTCGACGATCGCGTGGGCGAGCCCACCGGGTGGGTGCTGCCCCTCACCACCGACGACGACTGGACGAGCCCCTCGTGGACGTTCCGCCGAGGTCGCCTCGTGCTCATCCCCGGGTCGAGCGCCGTCGGGCTGCGCCTTCCGCTCGACGCGGTCTCGTGGGTCGATCCCGAGCACCCAGGCGAGCCCTCATACCTCGAGGCGGGGCCCACCCGCGCGCCAGGGGTGCCCGAGGTGACGGTGGTCGCCGCCGACGGTGCACCCACCACAGCGCTCGCGATCGAGTCCCGCGACGGCGAGCTGTACGTGTTCCTGCCCCCGACGCTGACGCTCGAGGCGTACGCCGACCTGCTCGCGGTCATCGAGCGGGCCGTGCAGATCGTGGGGTGCCGGATCGTGCTGGAGGGGTACGGCCCCCCGCCCGACCCCCGGCTGAACCAGCTCGTCGTCACGCCCGATCCGGGTGTGATCGAGGTCAACGTGCAGCCGACGTCGTCGTGGAACGAGCTGCGCGACCTCACTCTCACGCTGTACGACGAGGCGAAGCAGAGCCGCCTGGCGACCGAGAAGTTCGACCTCGACGGCCTGCACACCGGGACGGGGGGCGGCAACCACATCACCCTGGGCGGCACGCAGCCCGTCGATTCCCCGCTTCTGCGGCGCCCCGACCTGCTGGCCAGCCTCGTGACGTACTGGCAGCGGCATCCGAGCCTGTCGTACCTGTTCTCGGGCCGCTTCATCGGCCCGACTAGTCAGGCGCCGCGGTTCGATGAGGGCCGCCCCGAGGCGGTGTACGAGATGGAGATCGCGCTGCAGCAGGTCGCGCGACTCGTGGAGCACGCGAACTCGATCGACCAGCATCCGTCCCCGTGGGGCGTCGACAGGGCGCTGCGCCACCTCCTCACCGACCTCACCGGCAACACGCACCGCGCCGAGTTCTGCATCGACAAGCTCTACAGCCCCGACAGCAGTCGCGGCCGGCTCGGCCTGCTCGAACTGCGCGGCTTCGAGATGCCGCCGCATCCGCAGCTCGCGCTCGTGCAGGCGCTGCTCGTGCGCTCGCTCGTTGCGATGTTCTGGGAGAAGCCGTACCGCGCACCCCTCGTCCGCTGGGGGACGAGGCTGCACGAAGACTTCCTGCTGCCGCACGGGGCATCGGCCGACATCGCCGAGGTCGTGGCCGATCTTCGCGCCCACGGCATCCCGTTCGAAGACACCTGGCTCGATGCATTCACCGAATTCCGGTTCCCGCGCATCGGCATGGCGCGGGTCTCCAGTGGGCTCGGCGGCGCGCTGTCACCCACGGAGGCGCGCTCGATCGAGCTGGAACTGCGACAGGCGATCGAGCCGTGGAACGTCCTGGGCGAAGAGGCGACGGCAGGTGGAATGTCGCGGTACGTCGACTCGTCGGTCGAGCGCGTGCAGGTGAAGGTCCGCGGCATCGATCCGCATCGCCACGTCGTGACATGCCAGAATATTCCTGTGCCGTTGATCCCGACCGGCCGGAGCGCCGAGTACTACGCCGGTGTGCGCTACCGCGCCTGGGCGCCGTGGTCGGCGCTTCATCCGTCGATCCCCGTGCACGCGCCGCTCGTCTTCGACGTCGTCGACACCGAGTCCGCCGTCAGCCTGGGCGGAGCGACGTACCACGTCGTGCACCCCGGCGGCCGGGCATACCATTCCCCACCGATCAACGCGAACGAGGCGGAGGCGCGACGCGCGAGCCGCTTCGAGCCGCACGGGCACACCGCGGGCCGTCTCGACGTGGCCGCACTGCAGGAGGCCGCGCGTCGCGCCTACAGCCCGGACTATCCGCACACCCTCGATCTGCGGAGGGTCACCGCACCGTGAGTCATCCCGCATGAGCCTGATCCGCGATTACGCCTCGTCGCTGGCGCAGCCGACGCTCCCCTTCGGGCCGGGCGAGGGGGAGCGCGGCGCGCGATTCGACGAAGTCGTCTCGCCCGACGGCACCCTTCGCCTGGCGTGGAAGGGGATGGCGGCGCTCGCCGTCGACCTGACCGCCGGCGACCTCGATCGCGTCGACCGCGAGATCACGGCGCTCCTCGCGGATGAGGGCGTCACCTACGAGAGCCCCGAGGCCGGCTCGCAGCCCTGGCAGCTCGATCCGATGCCGCTGGTGCTGGATGCGGCGACCTGGGGTCGCCTGGAAGTCGGGCTCGCCCAGCGGGCTGAGCTGCTGAACGCCCTCCTGGCGGATGTCTACGGCGAGCGCAGGCTGCTCGCCGAAGGGCTGATCCCCGCGGCGGCGGTCTTCGGGCACGCCGGCTACACGCGGCCGATCGCCCGCGCGACGGGTTTCGACCCGCACCCGCTCATCCTCTCCGGGACCGATCTCGGCCGCGACGCGGCGGGCGAGTGGAGGGTGCTCGCCGATCGTGTGCAGGCGCCGTCGGGTCTGGGCTATGCGATGGCGAATCGCCGGGTGATCGCACGCGTGATCCCCGAGCTGTATGACGAGGCG
This sequence comes from Microbacterium rhizomatis, assembly GCF_008710745.1. Taxonomy (GTDB): domain Bacteria; phylum Actinomycetota; class Actinomycetes; order Actinomycetales; family Microbacteriaceae; genus Microbacterium; species Microbacterium rhizomatis. Next base: position 1,781,843 of record NZ_VYSA01000001.1, on the reverse strand, counting down.
GGCCTGCACCGCGTGGAACCATATTTCTCGGCGGTGCGGTCGGCGCTGCTGCAGGCCGCGCCGGCGGAGGTCGCCGACCCGCGCGTGGTCGTCCTGTCACCGGGCACGCACTCCGAGACGGCGTACGATCAGGCCTTCCTCGCCAACATCCTCGGATTCCCCCTCGTGCAGGGCGGCGACCTCGTCGTCCGCGACGGCTGGGTATGGATGAAGCCGTCCGGCTTTCCTCGCCAGGCGCCCGTCGAGCGCGTCGACGTCATCCTCCGCAGGGTCGACGCCGACTGGTGCGACCCGCTCGAGCTTCGAGGCAACTCGCAGCTGGGCGTGGCGGGGTTGACCGAGGCCGTCCGGCGCGGCCGGGTTCGGCTCGTGAACGGCCTGGGCGCCGGGGTCCTGGAGAACCCTGCCCTCATGCCCTTCCTCCCCGCGGTGTGCGAGCGTCTTCTCGGCGAGCAGCTGCGTCTCTCGTCGGTTCCCACCTGGTGGTGCGGCACCGGCGAAGGCCTGGACGCCGTCTTGGAGGCCATCGCGCGTGACCGCGATGGCCTCATCGTGCGCCCGATCGACGGACGTGTCGCCGACCTGGAAGAGCTGGACGACGCGGCGCTCCGCGACCGCATCCTGATGGCGCCGCACCGCTATGTCGGCCAGGAGCGCCTGCCGCTGTCGCAGGCGCCCGGGTGGGGCGACGAGGGGCGCCGGACGGGCCGTGCGACGCCGCACTCCGTCGTGCTCCGGACGTTCACGGTCCGCGACGGCGCCGCCTACCGTCCCCTGGTCGGCGGCCTCGCCACGCTCGTCGACGACACGCGGGCCGCGCCGAGCACGAAAGACGTGTGGGTGCTGAAGGCGAACCCCGGCGACCCCGATCAGGGACTGGCGGCCATCACGCCGCTCACGGTTCCCCGCGTCGCTCCCATGCTCGGCCCGCGCGCCCTCGAGGACATGTTCTGGGTCGGCCGGTACGCCGAGCGCGCCGAAGACCTCATCCGCCTCGTCCTCACGGCGCACGCGCACGCGGAGCAGCTCGACTTCGCCTCCCCCCTCCAGGGCGACGCCGTCCTCGCCGCGCTGATCGGCGCGCTCCGGCGCCTGTGCGGCACGCGGTCGGTCGATGCGGATGCCGAGCTGCGCTCGCTCCTCCTCGACATCGACAGGCCCGGATCGGCAGCGCATTCGCTGGACAGGCTCCGCGACGCGCTCGAGGGTGTCCGCGACCAGCTCTCGGGTGACACGTGGCGCGTCTTCGGCATCACCGACCAGTCGATGAAGCTGCTGCGGGTATCGCGCCGTTCGCCCCAGATCGCCGAGTCGGCGGGACGGATGCTCAGCGGCCTGCTCTCTCTCCAGGGCGTGACCGCGAACATGATGCGCGATGACGGGTGGCGCGCGATCGAGATCGGGCGCTACCTCGAGCGATCGGTGCAGGTGTGCAGCCTTCTCGCCGCCACGACAACCGTTCCGCCGGGCGCGGGAGTAGAGCGCGCGGTGCTCAACGGCGTGCTGATGGCGGCCGAGAGTGCCGTCACCCACCGTCGTCGCTATCGCGGTGGGGTGCGGGCGTCCGGCGTGCTGGAGCTGCTCCTGAGCGACCCGGGCAACCCCCGGTCGGTCGGATTCAGCCTGGCGCGGCTGCGCGAGCACCTCGGCGAGCTGTCGTCGTCGACGGGTTCCACGCGGCCCGAGCGGCTCCTCGAGCACCTGGAGGATTCGCTCGAGGCCACCGACATCGCCGCGCTCGCGGCATCCGAAGGCGGGAGCAGGCCGCGCCTTGCGGAGTTCCTGTCGGAGACCCGCGCGCAGCTGCACCAGCTCGGTGATGCGATCGCCCACGTGCACTTCGAGGGCGGCCCTCGTCCGCAGTCGCTGTCCGCGCTCGCGCTCATCGAGCTCGGCGTCGGATCGACGGGCGGGACGCTCTCGTGAAGTATCGGGTGGCGCACCGTACCGAGTACTCGTACGACGACGACGTCCGCGACAGCCTCGGACTCGCGCACGGCGTTCCGCGGCCGCTGCCGTGGCAGCAGGTGGCGTGGCATCGCGTGACGGTCGACCCCGCCCCGGGGGACCTCACCGAAGACCTCGACGGGTATGGAAACGTCGTGTCGTACTTCCACGTGACCGAGCCGCATCGACGCCTCACGATCGAAGCCCAGAGCGAGGTGACGGTGGTCGCGCCCGAGTACGACGCGGCGGCCCTCGCCGAGCCGTGGGAGCGCTCGCGACCGCTCGTACATCCTGACGTGCCCGGTGCCTGGGCGGCGACGGAGTTCGTGCTCGAGTCGCCGAGGGCGAAGCATGTGGATGAGGCGCACGATTATGCGAGAGCATCCCTCCTCCCCGGGCGCCCGATCGGCGAGGCGGTCACCGATCTGATGCACCGGATCAAGGCCGACTTCCAGTACGACAGCAAGGCGACGACCGTCACGAGCACCGTCGCCGACGTCATGGCGACCAGGGCCGGGGTGTGTCAGGACTTCGCGCACCTCGCCCTCGCGTGCCTGCGGACCCACGGGGTCGCCGCCCGCTACGTCAGCGGCTATCTGGCCACGCGTCCGCTGCCCGGCCGCGAGCGGGTGGTCGGGGCGGATGCCTCGCATGCGTGGGTCGCCGCGTGGATACCCGGTCCGGGGCGTTCGGGGTCGGGTCAGTGGCTCGCGTTCGACCCGACCAACGACCAGTGGATCGCTGATCGCCATGTCACGGTCGCGTGGGGTCGCGACTACGGCGACGTGTCGCCGGTGAAGGGCATCATCTTCACGGAAGCGAAGAAGTCGACGCTGCGGGTCTCGGTCGACGTAGCTCCTCTCGAGGAGTACGCGCAACCCTGACGGGCAGTGATGGTCGGTGTGCGACCATTCACACGTGAAGGCCTACCGATGCCGCGTCTGCGGGAACCCGCTCTTCTTCGAGAACTCCGTCTGCGTGTCGTGCGGAACAGCACTCGGCTACTCGCGCGCTGAGGGTGAGATCGTCCCGCTCGACGCGACCGGGAGGTACGTCGACACGTCGGGACTGGTGTGGCACATCTGCCGCAACCTCAACCTGTCGGGCTGCACGTGGCTCGCCCCGCTCGAGGGCGGACAGTGCTTCAGCTGCGACCTCACCCGCACCAGGCCGAACGATGCCGACCTGGACGGGATCGAGAACTTCCCGCTCGCGGAGCGCGCGAAGCGTCACCTGATCGCCGAGCTCGACGCGCTCGGGTTCCCCGTCATGGGCCGCAACCCTGCGACCGGCGGTGATCCCGTGAACGGACTCGCGTTCGACCTTCTCTCGAGCACGAACGAGAAGGTGATGATCGGCCACGACGACGGCATCATCACGATCAACCTCGCCGAGAGCGACCCCGCCTACCGGGAGCGCGTGCGCGGTGAGCTCGACGAGCCCTACCGCACGATGCTGGGCCACTTCCGTCATGAGATCGGCCACTATTACGAGTGGCAGCTGCTCGAGGTGGCGCAGCGCAGCGATCTGCTCGCGCGAGCGCGCGAGCTGTTCGGCGACGAGCGCGTCTCGTACCAGGAGTCGCTCGACCGGCACTATGCCGACGGCCCGCCGAACGGGTGGGCCCGGTCGTACCTCACGACCTACGCGACGATGCACCCCTACGAGGACTTCGCCGAAACCTGGGCGCACTACCTCCACATCTGCGACACCGTTCAGACTGCGGCCGAATACGGGCTGACCGCGGTCGCCGTCGGTGCGTTCTCGCGATTCCGCGACCTCGTGACAGGGGTGTGGGTGCCGCTCTCGACCGCGCTCAACATGATCAACCGGTCGATGGGCAAGGAAGACCTGTACCCGTTCGTGATTCCCGTGCCCGTGCTCGACAAGCTCGACTTCGTGGCGTCGCTGCGCCCGGCCGCCTGACCCGGCTGCTGAGGCGAGTCGTGCCGTGGGTGGCCCCGGATCGCACGCGCGTGTCCGCCAGCTGGCAGGCATGGCCCGCGTCGGCGACCATCTGCCGGACACGGGATGCTGTCGACCCGCCGATCATCCCGGGTGGGAGAGGAGCGCGATTGCGTCGCGCACGGCCCGATACGTCTCGGGTCGGCCCAGGATCCGGAAGTGGCCCCTAGCCGACAGGAGGACGTTCGTCGCGCCGTCGAGGGCGCTGCCGCCCGGGATGTGCGGGTCGAACCTCCCGAACACCGACACGATCCGACCGTTCATCGACGTGTCGCGGCCGAGGCTGACAATCGTCGCGTCGGACGGGAGGAATGCCCGGATGCTGGGGGCCCACACCAGCCGCGCGAGCGGCGATCCGCCGAACGGCGTGCAGACCGCCACCATTCCGATCACGCCGAGTGCGCGCCCTTCCTGCTCGGCCGGGTCGTCCGCGCCCGGCTGATCGGGGTCGGGCTGGTCGGCGGCCGGGTGGCCCGCGCGGGGTAGCCCCGCCTCCGGCCGCCCCGCCTCCGGCTGACCGGCTCCCGGCCGCTCCGCTCCCGGCCGCCCCGCCCCCGGCTGACCGGCTCCCGGCTGGTCGGCGGGCCGCCGAGCCGCTCCCCGATGACCGGCGGATGCCGGAGCCGTCGCCCGCGCGGCGGCCTCGGCCGGATCGCCGCCTGCGTGGGCTTCGCGTGCCGCCGCGTGCGCCGCGCCCGAGGCGATCAGCAGGTGCTTGCCGATCAGTCCGCCCTTGCTGTGGGCGATGAGCACCCGCCCGGCCGCGGGCGGAGGGGTGCGGGCGAGCGCGCGACCCAGGCGCTCGGCGGTCTCGACGATGTCACGGGTGTTCGCACCGAGACCGTGCACCACCCGGACGCGGTATCCGTCCGCATTCAGCGCGTTCGCGAGGGGGCGCAGAAAGGTCCAATGCTCGTACACGCCAGGCAGGAGGATCACCTCGGGAAGGCCGACCGAGCCCCTCGCCCACGCCCGGGGCGTACCGCGATGACCGCTCGCGCCCCACGGCGGAGCGAGCACGGCGAGCTGGCGCCAGGCGGCGTACGCGTAATCCGCCGCCCACCACACCGCCCGCTGCACGAGCGACCCGCGGGTGGCCGCGGCGAGTGTCATACGGCGCAGTCTATGAGCCGGGGTGATCCCCCGGGTCGCCCGGAGCGGGTGAAAACTTCGGGAGGAATCAGGTCCCATGCCCGAGTCGGCAGGGGTGACCGCGCTTCGCGCCCGGCAGTTCGACCGAGATTCGCGAGCGCAGGCCGATCGACGTGTCGATCGGCCCTGTGCTCGATCGTCATCGTGGTGAAGCATGGAGCACAGGCCCATGCCCGACACGAAGGAATCGTCATGCGCTACACACTGCTGCTGCACTATCCCGAGATGACCGCCGACGACCTCGGCCAGGACGCCCTCGACGAGGGGATGCGGGCATTCGATCTCTATGCGAAAGAGCTCGACGCCGCCGGGGTCCTGGCCTCGGCGGAAGTGCTCCAGCCGTCCATGCTCACGACCACCGTCTCGCGAGCGAACGGCGAGCTCATCGTGCAGGATGGGCCGTTCTCGTCCACGAGGGAGCAGCTCGGCGGCACGTTCGTGATCGACGTCGACGATCTGGATACCGCGATCGCCTGGGCCCAGAAGGCGCCATCGATCGCGTGGGGCGTGGTCGAGATCCGTCCGACCGCCACCCGCTTCGTCGACCACGCCTGGGTCGGCTCGCCGAGCGTGTGACGACACCTCCGCACGCGTGATCACGCCACTGGACGAGGTACGCGCCGCAGCGTTCCGCGCGGCGCGCACCTCGTACGGGCGCCTGGTCGCCCTGCTCGCGGCGCCGACCCGCGACATCCCGCTCGCCGAAGACGCGCTGGCCGATGCATTCGAGCGGGCCCTGCGGTTGTGGCCCGATCAGGGCGTACCCGACCAGCCCGATGCGTGGCTGCTCACCGTGGCCCGTAACCGCCAGCGCGATGTGCTCGGATCGGCTTCCCGGCGCACATCGGTCGCACTCGACCCGGAGGCTCCCGTCATGTCCGCACTCGGCACCGTCGACCTGGACGCTCTCGACGACATCCCCGACAAACGCCTCGAGCTGCTCTTCGTGTGCGCCCACCCCGCGATCGACCCCGCCGCCCGGACGCCCCTCATGCTGCAGACCGTGCTCGGGATCGATGCCTCCGACATCGCCCGCGCATTCGCTGTCTCGCCGGCGGCGATGGGTCAGCGGCTCGTCAGGGCGAAACGCCGGATCCGCGACGCGCGAATCCCGTTCGTCGTGCCGACCCGGGCCGACATGCCGGTGCGGCTGCCTGCCGTGCTCGAAGCGATCTACGGCGCGTACGCGCTGTCGTGGTCCGGTTCGGAAGCCGGGGCCGATCTCGCGGGAGAGTCGCTCTACCTCGCCGTGACCCTCGCCCAGCTGCTCGTCGACGAGCCGGAGGCGTACGGACTGGCGGCCCTGATCGCGCTGTCCTCCGCGCGCTCCGATGCCCGCACCGTCGATGGCGAGTACGTCCCGCTCGAAGAACAGGATGCGACGAGGTGGGATGCCGATCTCATCGCCCTCGGCGAGCGGCTGTTGCGCACCGCTCACGCCGGGCGAGCGCCCGGCCGCTTCCAGCTCGAGGCGGCGATCCAGTCCGCCTCCGCCGTGCGCGTCCGAGGCGAGCGACCCGATTCGGCCGCGATCCTGCGGCTGCATCGCGCGCTCATCGCCGTGAGCCCCACGCTCGGGGCACGCACCGCCCTCGCGGCGGCCGCGGGAACGACGATCGGACCCGACGCGGGGCTGGCCGAGCTCGACGCCATCTCCGCCCCGTCGGCGGTCGAGCGGTTCGGTCCGTACTGGGCGACGCGCGCCCACCTCCTCGCTGCCTCCGGCCGAGACGCCACGGACGCCTACGAGCGGGCCATCGCCCTCGCAGAACGCGCCGACGAGCGCCGCTGGCTCCGCCGGCGCGCGGATTCGGCCCGTCATCGACAGGGGTGACCGGGGAGCGAGATGCACGTCGCTGCACAACGCAGGATCGCTGCTCGGCTGGCGGCTGCTCGGACGGCGTGTCGTGGCTTGGGGTGCAGATCGATCCTGCGTTGTGCAGGCGGCTCGGCGCAGATGAACCACACGACGGCCTCGTGCGACCGCCGGCGAGCGCGTCGATACCCGTCCCACCGCCGGACGACCGAGAACTGACGCACGTCTTGCGCTCGCACATCCCGTCGTCCTATATTCAACTCATCAGTTCTCAACCGTATAGTTGAATAAGGAGGGATGCCGGATGCCGACCGATCAGCTCAGCCGCACGTTCAGCGCTCTCGCTGATCCGACCAGGCGCGCGATCCTCGCGCATCTGGCCGCAGGGGAGGCTACCGTCGGCCAGCTCGCCGAGCCCTTCGACATGAGCTTCGCCGCCGTCTCGAAGCACCTGCGCGTGCTGCAGAGCGCGGGGCTCGTGACCCGTGGGCGCGACGCGCAGTATCGACCCGCCCGGCTCGATGCTCGGCCGCTGGCCGCAGCATCCGGATGGATCACCGATTTCGAGCGGTTCTGGGGCGAGAGCCTCGATTCGCTCGGCACCTACCTCACCGAGCTTCAGCAGTCAGCCACCGTCCGCGCCGACCCTGCGCGCACCGAACCGAAGGACCGATCATGACCGAATCCATCACCGTCACCCGTACGTTCGCCGCTCCGCGAGAACTCGTCTGGGAGGCATTCACCGCACCCCAGCACTTTGCGTCCTGGTTCGGCACCGACGCCGTCGAGGTGCCGCTCGACACCCTCGTCTGGAATGCTGCGCCGGGCAGCGCGTGGAGCGCCGTGATGCATCTGCCCGATGGAACCACGAAGGACTGGGTCGGCGAATTCGTCGAGGTGGATGCCCCGTCGCGGCTGGTCTTCACGCTCACGGATGTGCCGGAGCATCCCGAGAATGCGGCCCCGACGACGGTATCGCTCACCGAGGCCGACGGCGGCACGATCGTGACCCTCACGCAGGAGACGCCCGGATTCACCCCGGAGCAGCAGGCCGGCGTGACCGCCGGCTACGGCGCGTTCCTCGACACGCTCGGCCGGGTCGTGCTCGGGCTCTAGGAGGCCGGCGGGGCGGGTGCGGTCCCCGTGAGAGGCGGCTGCGCCAGGATCGCCCCGGCGAGCTCCCGCGGCTTCGTGAACTGCGGCCAGTGGCCCGTCGGCAGATCGACGTAGGTCAGATCGCGGAAGCGGGTGAAGTCCTGCACCGAGGCCTCGCCGCCCGCGATCCACTCCTGGAGGTCGGCTGCGGAGAACTCGGTGCACACTGCCGTCAGGGGCACGCCGTATCGCCGTTCGTCGTGGAGTGCCACGGGATCGAGCGCGAGTGCGGCGGGCGACGGCACCGCCCGGTCGGAGAAACGCGACAGCGCATCCTCGTCGAGATCACGAAGGTCGGCCTCGTCGAAGTCCGACCACGGCGGCAGGCGCAGATCGCCCCCCTCGGCCGAGAACCCCGCCATGAGCGGCTCGCCCGCCAGCGCAGGGAATCCGCCGACCAGGATGATGCGCGCCACCCGGTCCACTCGCCGGTCGAGGGCGACGGAGGCCACCCCGGCGCCCGCGGAATGCCCGGCGAGCACCACGGGTCCGTCCGCGGCGTCGATCGCGTCGGTCACCGCACCCACGCAGTCGGCGAGCGTCACGGCCGTACGATCCGCGTCCGAAGACTCCATGCCCGGCAGCGTGACCGGATGCGGGGTGTGCCCCGCCTTCGTCAGTTCGGCCGCGACGTCGTTCCACGTCGCGCCGTTCAGCCACAGCCCGGGGACGAGCACGATGTCCATCGATCGACCTCCTCGCGCGCGTCTCGGGGGCGCGCTGTGGCCCTAGCATCCCGCACCCGTCCGACATCGTCGACAGGCACCGTCGACTCGCGCGACTCGGTCGCTCATGCCGGCCATATGCAGGGCGAGATGTGAAACCTGTGGCGAACGGACGGCAACACCCCGACGTTGCGTGGGCGGCTCCCTGCAGACGGCGGCAGTCCTCCCGCGAAACACCCGCTCCAGGGCGTGGGACGATGGAAGGATGTCCGTCGCCCCGTTCCCGTTCGTCGAGGAACTGACGATCGCGCGACTCGTGGGGCCGTTGTCGTACAGCCGCGGGCGCACGTACGCGGCGAACGGGCGGGTCACCCATCTCGAGTGGAACCCCGCCGCGCAGCGGCTCTCGGCCGATGTGCAGGGCACCGACCCTCGCCCGTATCGCGTCGTCGCGCTCCTCTCCGGTGCCGCGACCGCCCGGGCGCTCGTGCGCAGTGCAACGTGCACCTGCCCGCTCACGATCAACTGCAAGCACGCCGTCGCGATGCTCCTCGAGTCGAACTCCCGCCACCGCGCCGACGAGGCGAAGGCATCGCCCACCGGGGCGCCGGCCGGATGGCGTGGCCTGGTCTCGACGTTCGAACCGATCGTGTCGGATGCGGCGACTCCGCGCCGTACGCTGGCCCTGCAGTTCGCGCTCCGCGCCGGCCGCGCCCGGGGCGGCAAAGGCGGGAGGGACGTCCGCAGCGGTCGCGCGGTGCGCGACGAGCTGGCGACCGACGCGGCATCCGTCAACGGCCTCGGCGTGCGACCGGTGACGCGCGGCGTGCGCGGCGGATGGATCAAAGGCGACCTGACGTGGCAGAACGTCGGCTACCAGGGCGCTGCGGGCGGATTCGAGCCCGCGCAGGCGCGGTGGTTCGCGCAGCTCGTCACGCTCCGCAACGCGTCCCTCGGAGGCATCGCCGATTACGGGTCGGAATGGATCGGCCTCGACGGGTTCGAGTCGGCGCTGCTGTGGGCACTGCTCGACGAGGCTCAGGCCCTCGGCATCCCGCTCGTGGCTGCCGGCTCGCCCGGAGGCTCTCCATCGTCAGCATCGGTCGAGATCGCGCCCTCCGCGACGATCGGGTTCGATGCCCGCGCATCCGAAGGCGGTCTCGAGCTCGCGCCCCGCGTCGTGATCGGTGACGCGTCGTACGACGCCGCCCAGACCGGGCTGATCGGCTCGCACGGTGTCTACGGCTACGAGTTCGGCGCGCCCGAGGGGCATCCAACACTGCGCCTCGCGCGCCTGAGCCGGCCCGCGACCCGCGCCGAGCGCGGCATCATCGGGCGACCCGAACCCGTTCGTGTAGAGGCCGACGAACTGCCCGAGTTCCTCGACGAGCACTTCGCCACGCTCGCCCGCGCTGTGCGCGTCACGAGCGACGATGCGAGTTTCACGCCCCCTGCGCTTCCCCCCGCGACCCTCGTGCTCACTGCGCGCTATGAGCCGGGCAACGTCCTGCGGCTGGACTGGGACTGGCAGCTCGCCGACCGCCGGCGCCTTCCGCTCACCGTGCCCGACAGCGCCTTCCTCGACCCGGTCGCCGAGCGCGCCCCTGCGGCGGCCGTCGCCGACATCCTGCGCGCGGACCCCGCCGGTGCTCCCGCGTTGAGCGGGGGAGAGCTGCGGGCAGCGCTCATCCTCCGCGGTGTCGACGCCGCGGAGTTCACCGCCCGCGTGCTCCCCGCGATCGAAGACATCCCGCACGTGCGGATCGAGGTGATCGGCACGAAGCCCGACTACCGCGAGATCGTCGAAGCCCCCGAACTGACCGTCTCGGCGGTCGAGACCGAGTCCAACGACTGGTTCGATCTCGGCGTGATCGTCAAGGTCGAGGGCAAGACGGTGCCGTTCGGGCCGCTGTTCCGCGCGCTCTCGCGCGGGGCGACGAAGCTGCTGCTGGTCGACCAGAGCTATCTGTCGCTGAATCAGCCCGTCTTCGCGCCGCTCCGCGAACTGATCGACGAAGCCGGCACCCTCGAGGAGTGGGAGACCGGTCTCCGCATCAGCAAGTACCAGACCGCGCTGTACGCCGAGTTCGAGGATCTCGCCGACCAGAGCGAGGCCGCCGTCGCATGGCGGGCGACGGTCGACGGCCTGCGCGATCTCACGGCGATCGAGCCCGTGCCCGTTCCGCCCGGATTCACGGGCGAGCTGCGTCCGTACCAGCTCGACGGCTTCCGCTGGCTGGCGTTCCTGCACGCGCACGCCCTCGGCGGGATCCTCGCCGACGACATGGGCCTCGGCAAGACCGCGCAGACCCTCGCGCTCATCGCGCACGCCGCGAGCGACCGCCCCGCTGCCCGCGCGACGGGGCCCTTCCTGGTGGTCGCTCCCACCTCGGTCGTCTCGAACTGGGCGCGCGAAGCATCCCGCTTCACTCCCGGCCTGCGAGTCGCCCTGATCACCGAGACGAGCGGCAAGAGCGGGAAGACACTGGCGGATGCTGCGGCTGGCGCAGACATCGTCCTCACCACGTACGCGATCCTGCGCCTGGACGCCGAAGAGTTCGCAGGTCACGAGTGGTCCGGGCTCGTGCTCGACGAGGCGCAGTTCGCGAAGAATCCGGCATCCAAGGTCCACGAGGCCGCGCGCGGCATCCGGGCGCCGTTCCGGCTGGCCGTCACCGGCACGCCCATCGAGAACAACCTGACCGAGCTGTGGGCACTGTTCCAGATCGTCGCACCCGGCCTCTTCCCGTCCGCCCGCGAGTTCGCCGAGAAGTACCGGCGGCCCATCGAGGTCAATCACAACGGCGAGCGGCTCGCGCGGCTCCGCCGACGGGTTCGGCCGTTTCTGCTGCGCCGCACGAAAGAGGCTGTGGCGCCCGAGCTGCCGCCGAAGCAGGAGCAGGTGCTCGAGATCCCGCTCGACCCCCGGCACCGTCGCATATACGACACGCACCTGCAGCGCGAGCGGCAGAAGATCCTGGGGCTGGTCGACGATCTCGACCGCAACCGGTTCATCGTCTTCCGCTCGCTCACGCTGCTGCGCATGCTGAGCCTGGACGCCGCGCTCATCGACCCGGACGGCTACGCCAACGTCCCCTCGGCCAAGCTCGACGCGCTGCTGGAACAGCTCGACGATGTCGTCGGCGAAGGCCACCAGGCGCTCGTGTTCAGCCAGTTCACGTCATTCCTGCAGCGCGCAGCGGCGCGATTGGATGCTGCCGGCATCCCGTACTCGTACCTCGACGGCACGACCCGCCGCCGCGGCGAGGTGATCGACGGCTTCCGCCGAGGGGACGCGCCGGTGTTCCTGATCAGCCTCAAGGCCGGGGGGTTCGGGCTCAACCTCACCGAGGCCGACTACGTGTTCCTGCTCGATCCCTGGTGGAATCCGGCCAGCGAAGCGCAGGCCATCGACCGCACCCACCGCATCGGGCAGGACAAGCAGGTGATGGTCTACCGTCTCGTCGCCGAGGGGACGATCGAGCAGAAGGTCATGGCGCTCAAGGAGAAGAAGGCGGCCCTCGTCTCGGCTGTGCTCGACGACGATGCGTTCTTCAGCGAGGCGCTGTCGGCCGACGACATCCGCGGCCTTCTGGAGACATAGCGCGGGGCCGCACGCGAGAGTGGAAGGATGGCTGCATGCTCATCCCCACCGTGACACTCAACGACGGCACCGCGTTCCCCGAGCTCGGGCTCGGCACGTACAACCTCCGCGGAGAATCGGGCATCGACGCGATCGTCGCGGCGATCGCGTCGGGCTATCGCCTGCTGGATTCCGCGGTCAACTACCAGAACGAGCAGGAGGTCGGCGAAGCCGTCCGCCGATCCGGCCTCGACCGCGACGAGCTGATCGTGACCACCAAGATCCCCGGGCGCGATCACGGCTTCGACGAGACTCTCGCCAGTGCCGAGGCATCCCTCCAGCGTCTCGGCCTGGACCGCATCGATCTTTACCTGATCCACTGGCCGAACCCGAGCGTCGGGAGGTTCGTCGACACCTACCGTGCGATGGTCGAGCTGCAGCGCCGCGGCGTCGTCCGATCGGTAGGCGTGTCGAACTTCACCCCCGAGATGCTCACCCGCCTGATCGACGAGACCGGAGTCACCCCCGCCGTCAACCAGGTCGAGCTGCACCCCTACTTTCCGCAGGCCGAGCTGCGCGCGTTCCACCGTGCGCACGGCATCCGTACCGAGAGCTGGAGCCCGCTCGCCCGGCGAAGCGAGCTGCTCAGCGAACCGGTCATCAACAGCCTCGCGGAGCAGCACGGCGTCACGCCCACGCAGATCGTCCTGCGGTGGCACACTCAGCTCGATTCCACGCCGATCCCGAAGTCGGCCGACCCGGTACGCCAGCGCGAGAACGCCGATGTGTTCGGCTTCACCCTCGACCACTCCGAGCTGGGTGACATCTCCGTGCTCGAGCGCGGCCGGCTGTGGGACGGCGATCCCGACACGCACGAAGAGATGTGAGTGAGGCCTCGGCCTGAGGCATCCGTCCGTCTCGATGGGCGCTCCGTCCTTGCGATCCGTCTGCAGGGAGCGGTGTGGCGGGAGTGAAGACCGATCCGCTCGAATCACGCGTTGCGAAGGCCTGTCCCTGCAGACGGCCGGAACGGACGCTGAGGAGAGGGGCGCGGTCGGTCAGTGATTCTCGGCGGAGAGGGCGCCGAGCCACTCGTCGAACGTCTGCCGGCCGAGAAGGGGCTTGCCGGCGGGAAGCAGAGACCCGTCGCGCTGCGCCCTGCCGGAGGCGCCGGGGAGGGCGACCGACGGGATCCAGGCGCGCGACCCTCGAGCGCGGGCGTAGGCGCGGATCATCCGGGGGAGGTCCTCCTCGCGGGGCCCGGCCAGCTCTCTCGCTCGTCCCGACGCGCCTGTCGCGGCGAGATCGATGAGGTGCGCGGCGACCTCACTCGCCGCGACGGGCCGGGTGCGCATCTTCGGCGCGAGGTGGAAAGGCCCGACCTTCGCGCGGCCGTACATCTGGGCGGCGAATTCGTGGAACTGCGTGGCCCGCAGGATCGTCCACGGGGTCGGTCCGGCCTCGACGAGACGTTCCTGAGCGAACTTGCCGGCGTAATACGCCTCGGGCGCCCGGTCGATCCCGACGATGGAGAGCACGAGGTGGTGGCGCACGCCCGCGGCGGCCCCGGCATCCAGCAGGGCGCGGGAAGTGGTCGTGAAGAACTGGGTCGACTCGTCCGCCGAGATCGTCGGCACGCTGAGCACGTCGATGACGACATCGACCCCCGCGAGGCGGTCGGTCAGGCCGGAGACGGACCGCAGGTCGACGCCGGCCGCGCGCGCCAGGGTGATGACCTCATGCCCGCGCGCGTGGGCAGCCTCGCCGACGTGCGTGCCGACCGTTCCCGTGCCTCCGGCCACGGCGATTCGCATGGTCTCTCTCTTCTCTTCGGTCCGTCTTTCCGGAGGCCGCCCGCGGCGCGCTCCGCGATGGCAGCAAGAGCACGATATCGAAGGTCCGCGTGCACAACGCAGGATGGATCGGCGTAAGGGAGATCCCCCGCCGCGGAATTCCGCGGGTCAGGCCGCGAGCATGTGCTCTTCATCCTGCGTTGTGCATGTCAGCGCCGAGGCAGTGGAGGCAGCGCGGTCGAAGAAGGGGGCCGTCGTGTCGGGCGCCCGGCGTATCGTCGCGAGAGCGACGGCACGAGAGCGACCGGCACGAGAGCGACGCCACGAGAGCGACGGCACGAGAGCGACCGGCACGAGAGAGCGAGCAACGCGATGAGCGACCCGATTCCCCGCACCTACCCGCAGGGGGTGCCCTGCTGGGTCGACCTCCAGGCTCCCGATCCCGACGCGGCACAGAAGTTCTACGGCGCCCTGTTCGGGTGGACATTCACCGAGGCGATGCCGCCGGGCGCTCCCGGGTCGTACCTGATCGCATCGCTCAGCGGTGCGGATGCTGCAGCCATCGCCCCGCGCGGCGACAGCGTCGGGTGGGTGAGCTACATCGCGTGCGACGACGCCGACGCGACCGCCGACGCGGTCATCCGCTCCGGGGGCTCGGTCACGTCCCCGCCCGAGGACGCGGGCCCCGGTGGCAGAGCGGCGACGTGCGCCGATCCGCAAGGAGCGATGTTCCGGCTGTGGCAGCCCCGTCGTCGCCTGGGCGCGCAGATCGTGAACGCGCCGGGCGCTTGGAACTTCAGCGACCTGCACACCCCGGATGCCACGGCCGCACTCGCGTTCTACGGCGAGGTGTTCGGCTGGCGGCTCGACCCCGACCTCGGCGCCGGGATGATCCGGCTCCCGGGGTACGGCGAGCATCTCGCATCGACGTCGGATCCCGACATCCACGAGCGCCAGAGGTTCGCGCCCGCGGGCTTCGCGGATGTGATCGCCGGCATCACGGTCGATGACACCGCCGGCAACCCCGCGGCGGGCCGGCCGGCGTCGTGGCAGATCCGCTTCACCGTCGCCGATCGAGACCAGAGCGTCGCGCTCGCCGAGCGGCTCGGGGCACATGTGGTCTCGAACGGCGACACCCCGTGGACCCGCGAGGCGCGGATCGTCGACCCTCAGGGGGCCGAGCTCATCCTCAGCCAGTTCGCCCCACGGGGGTGAGCGGACGGCGGGCAGCTACAGCTGCGCGCCGTTGTCGTCAGGATCGTCGAGCCCGGCGGTGCGCCCGCGCCACGACTCGTAGGCGATGAGCCACCCGATTCCGATCGCCGCGCCGAGGACGAGCCCCAGCCACAAGCTGCCCCAGATCAACCCGAACAGCGCGCCGAGCGCGATCAGCAGGACGGTACCGAGGATCCATCCGATGCGGCCGCGAGGAAATCCGGTGCGCTCTTCGGTCATGCGCTCATCCTACGGCGAGCTCGCGACCGTCGACGGCGCGGCCGAGCGAGCGGGGCCGCGTCAGGATGCCGGGGCCGCGTCAGGATGCCGGGGCCGCGTCAGGATGAGGGGGCCGCGTCAGGATGCCGGGGCCGCGTCAGGATGCCGGGGCCGCGTCAGGATGAGGGGGCCGCGTCAGGATGCCGGGGCCGCGTCAGGATGCCGGGGCCGCGTTGAGCGACAGCATCCATTCGATGCCGAATCTGTCGGTCAGCATGCCGAAGCGACCGCCCCACGGCGGCGTCTCGAACGGCATGGTGACGCTGCCCCCTTCGGCGAGGCCGTTCCACCACCGCTCGAGGGCGGCCTCGTCGTCGCCGCTGATCGACACCGAGATTCCTGCCGGCTTGACCCACTCCATGTGACGGGGTGTGTCGGCGCCCATCAGCACGAAGCCGTCGGGCGTCTCGAGCTGCGCATGCATCACGAGATGGAGCTCGGAGGGCTCGACGCCCATGTCGGGAAAGGCCTCGAACGTCATGACGTCGAGTTCGCCGCCCAAGACGGACTGGTAGAACTCCATGGCCGCGCGCGCGGAGTCGTGGAACGAGATGTAGGGATTGAGGCTGGGCATGCGAGGCTCCCGGTATCGGTGGAACGCCGTGAGGATGCGCGGCACGGCTCAGTGTCGTCCGGGCCTCCGACATCCGCAAGACCCCGCATGGCGGACCCGAACTCAGGCCGGCGGCTCTTGCGGAATGAGGATCCAGAGCAGGATGTAGACGAGGATCGAGACGCCGAAGAACACGACGCCGATCACGGTGAGCACCCGGACGACGGCGGTATTCCATCCGAAACGGTTTGCGACAGCGGCGCAGACCCCGGCGAGGACTCGACCCTGACGAGGGCGGATGAGTGCGTTCATAGGTTCATCCTCCCAGCCCGGACGCCGCCGCACAGGAGGGGTGCCCCGAGCGACCAGGGCTCAGCGCGCGCGGTGATCCTCGGGATGCAGCCGAGGCCCGCGTCGCGGCTCGTGGACGCCGCTGGCGTAGATCAGGCGGATCACGCGCTGACGCTGACCGGCCCACGGGGCGAGGAGCCGCAGCATCCCATCGTCATCGACTCGGTGCCCGGTGAGCGCGTACCCGACCTCGTGCGCGAGGTGGAAATCGCCGACGCTCACCGCATCCGGGTCGCCGAGCGCGCGGATGCGGGTCTCGGCGGAGGTCCACGGCCCGACGCCGCGCAGCGCGATCAGCACGCGGTCGCGGGCTTCTCCGTCCGGCGCTCCGGCGACCGCGCGGGCGATCGCGTCGCCGCGGCGAGCCGCCTCGACGATCGCTCGCGCCTGCGGCGGCTCGAGGCCCGCGCGATGCCACGCCCAGGACGGCACGTGCCGCCACCCGTCGATCGTGGGCGGAGCGAACATCGGCCTCGGGGTCGGCCCCGGGGCGCGCTCGCCGTGCCACACGACGATTCGGCGCCAGGCGCCGAACGCCTGCATCCCGGTGACCTTCTGCTCCATGATCGCGCCCGCGAGCGCGTCGAACACGAGGTCGGTGCGGCCCAGCCGGAGTCCGGGATGACGGCGGTGCGCGTCGGCGATGAGCGGATGCGGCGACCCGTCGAACTCCGACGCGTCATCGCCCGCCCCGCACAGGGCGGGCAGCTGCGTGATCGCCCAGCGCGCCCCGGGGCCCCAGGCGGCGCCCCGGATCTCGCCCGCCGTCGTCTCGCGCAGTGCGAGCGTCGCGACCCCATCGGGGGTCCGGCTCACGCGCCATATCACCGCGCCGTCGACGGTCATCGTGGGGTCGCCAGCGCCCCGTCGCTGAGGCAGCACGGTGCCACGGAGGTCGAGCGGGTGCCGCGGGCGGTACACGGTCTCGATCGGCCGGCCGTCGTCGGGCCGGGGACCGCGGGTCTCGATCGAGCCGTTCGCCCGAGCGCGGCGCACCTTCCGCCCCGCGTACCCGATCTCCGTCACGCGCTCACCCTACGCCGACCCGTCTGACATTCGGGCCGGGGGATGCCGCTGCGCGGCGCTTTTTCGGAGGTCTGCGGTTCTTCGGAGCGCGCGGGGTGAAAGCATCCGAGGTTGTGCGGTTCTCCGAGGTTGCGCGGTTGTCCGAGGTTGTGCTGTCGGGCTGGGGGATGCCGCTGCGCGGCGCTTTCTCGGAGGTCTGCGGTTCTTCGGAGCGCGCGGGGTGAAAGCATCCGGCGCTGTGCGGTTCTCCGTGGTTGCGAGGTTGCGCGGAGCGCGTCAGAAGCGGTCGGGAGAGGGAGCGCCGTGACCGTACCGGATCGCGACGTCGGCGTGCCGATCGAACCGGTACCCGACACCACGGACCGTCCGCACGATGTCTTCGTACCGACCGAGCTTGGCGCGCAGGCGCCGCACGTGCACGTCGATCGTGCGCTCGCCCGGGGCGTCGTCATCGGTCGCCTGCCACAGCGACGCGACGAGCTCGGTGCGCTCGATCGTGCGGCCCTCGCGAAGAACGAGGTACTGCAGCAGCTCGAACTCCTTGAACGTGAAGGCGGCCGACTCGCCGTCGATCAGCACGCGCTTGCGCGAGATGTCGACGACCACGCCATCGGCAGCGCGATCCTCGTCTTCGGGCTCGTCCTTCGTGCGCGCGACCGCCGAGGGCTCGTGGAGTGCGAGTCGCACGACGTCGACGTCGCGTCCCCCTGCGCCGGCCGGGGCGAGGGCCACGGTCGCGTAGGTCTCGGCGGCGGGCGCCAGCTCGGCGATCGTGCGACGCAGCGCGTCGACGAGCACGCCGAGCGAGACTCCGGATGCCGCGGCCTTGAGCTCGTCGATACCCACATAAAGGGCGAATCCGCGGGGCGACGTGCCTGCGGGGAGGTTGTGCCCGGGCGCGGCGGGCGCTGCGGGAGCGGGCGCTGCGGGAGCGGGCGCTGCGGCGGCGGGCGCTGCGGGAGTCGCTCGCTGCGCGTCCGACAGCGGCGGCACCGCCTGCAGGTGACGCGTCGGGGCGGGACGATCGAGGAGGAGTGTGTTCGACATGATGTGAAGTCCTTGCGGATGGGAACCCGGGCCGTCTGGCCTCATGGGTTCGGATGTGCTGCTGTTCGGCCGGATATGGCCGGGGTACGAGTCATCCGGATGCGCGTGATCGACGCGAGGACCGGAGCTCGGGGGATCCGCGGCGCATTCAGAAGCGACGGCTGGATCCGGCGGGGTTTCACCGTGTGGGTGAGAGCTCGTGTCAGCGACACATTCGGCAACACATGGCAACGCGCCCGGCCATCATGCCGGTAGTCCCGTTCGCCTCCAGGGCGGACAGAGAGCGTGCGTTGTCAGTCATGAAGCTGATTATGACCGAATGCGTCGCAATGCGTCAAATCGCACGGATGCTACGCCATCCGTGTGACGAAATGTTGCAGATTGCTCAATTCATCGCCCGACACGCGGTCTCGTCCGCCTGACCCATAAGTTGGCTCCGCCGACAAATGTCTTGCGCTCACGCCGTAAGCGTTCTAGCATCCCTATCGAAGCGGTTCCGCGAAGCGCTTCGATGATCACGCAGCGCAAGTCAGACGACGGAGTCTTCATGGCGAAGATCGACGAGGTGGCCAAAGCCGCCGGCGTGTCCATCAGCACCGTGTCGTACGCGTTGAGCGGCAAGCGCCCGGTCTCGGCCGAGACGCGCACACGCATCGAAGCCGCCGTCCTCGAGCTGGACTACCACCCCAACGCCGGTGCTCGGATGCTGGCGGGCAGCCGCACCAACATCTTCGCCCTGACCGAGCCGTTCCGTGGCGACACGCACGCCCCGACGCACATGTCGTTCGTGCTCGCGGCCTCGATCGCCGCGCGTCGCAACGACTACGACCTTCTCCTCCTCACCCAGGAGGACTCCTCCCGCGGGATGAGCCGCGTGGCCTCCAGCGGGCTCGTCGACGGGATCCTCGTGCTCGACGTCGCCCCCGCGGATGAAAGGGTCGCCCTGGCGCGTCGGATCGACATCCCCACCGTGTTCATCGGCGTGCCCGACGACCACGAGGGTCTCGTCTGCGTCGACCTCGACTTCGAGGCGGCGGCAGCACTGGCCGTGCAGCGCCTCGCCGATGCCGGGCACCGCAGCGTCGGGCTCATCGGCCAGCCCGCGATCGCGTACGACAACTCCAACTTCCCGCCGCGCGTGCGCCGAGGGTTCGACGCGCAGGCGGACGAGTGCGGTCTCGACGCCCAGTTCCGCACGTCGGGTTCGGTGCGGCCGGATGCGATCACGACGCGGCGCGGCACCGCCGAACTGCTCGATGCCGGTGTCACCGGCCTCGTCGTGCACGCCTCGGAAGAGGCGATCCGGGAGGTCCTCGCCGAGGTGGGCGAGCGGGGACTGTCGATACCCGCCGACGTCTCGGTGATCTCGGTGGCGTCGAGCTTCGACGCGGCATCCCTCGCGCCTCCGCTCGACGACATCCCCCTCATCCCGCAGCGGTCGTGCGACGTCGCGGTCGACCTCGCTCTGCGAGCGCTCGAGGCGAATCCGCCCGCGCCCAGCGTCCACCTGATCGCCCCCGAATACCACTCCCGCGGTTCCGTCGGATCCGTGCGCGAGGGGCCTGAGGACACGGCCCGCTGATGCCCGGAGCCCATCGGCGCTGTCGCATCCCCTGCATCGAAGCGCTTCGACGATAACTGAAGACACCCGCACCACACCCTCCGTCCCACCGCTGGGACGCCTCAGAAAGGAGTGCCGAAGATGGCACAGCACCACAGCAGGAAGACGCGCCGCCTCATCGCGGTCGCGGCGGCGATCACGGCGAGCGGCCTCGCCCTGGCCGGTTGCGCAGGGGGAGGGGGCGGCGAGGCCTCTTCCTCGAACACCCTCAAGCTCTGGCACTACGAGGGCGCCGACAGCGCGATGGGCAAAGCCTGGGCCGAAGCGATCAACGTCTTCGAGAAAGAGACCGGCGCGAAGGTCGAGTTCGAGGAGAAGTCGTTCGAGCAGATCCAGAAGACGGCGAGCCAGGTGCTCGACACCGACGCCGCTCCCGACCTGATGGAGTTCAACAAGGGCAACGCGACCGCGGGCTTCCTCGCCAGCAGCGGCCTGATCACCGACATCTCCAGCGCGGTCGACGAGTACGGCTGGGCCGACAAGCTCGCGCCGTCGCTGCAGACCACAGCCAAGTACTCCGACACCGGTGTCATGGGCGGCGACAAGTGGTACGGCATCCCGAACTACGGCGAGTTCGTCGGCGTCTACTACAACAAGGACGCGTTCGCGGCAGCGGGGCTGCAGATCCCGACGACGTACGCGGAGTTCACCGCCGTGCTCGACGCCTTCGTCGCGAAGGGCATCACACCCCTCGCCGAGGCGGGCGCCGAGTACCCGCTGGGGCAGCTCTGGTACCAGCTCGCGCTCGCGGGCGGCGACCGCGACTTCGTCAACGACTACCAGCTCTACAAGAACCCGGTCGATTGGCAGGGCAAAGAGATCACGAGCGCGAGCACGACGCTGAAGGAGTACGTCGACAAGGGCTACATCGCCAAGGACGTGTCGTCCGTGAAGGCTGAGGATGCCGGTGTCTCGTTCATCAACGGCACGTCGCCGATCTTCGTCTCGGGCTCGTGGTGGTTCGGCCGGTTCGTCGAGCAGGCGACCGGATTCGACTGGACGCTCAAGGAGTTCCCCGGCGCCGACCTGTCGCTCGGTTCTTCGGGCAACCTGTGGGTCGTGCCGGAGAACGCGAAGAACAAGGACCTCGCATACAAGTTCATCGACATCACGATGCGTCCCGAGATCCAGGCCATCATCGGCAACAACGGCGGTGTTCCGGTCGCCGCCAACCCCTCGGACATCACCGACCCGAAGAGCGCCGAGCTCATCGACACGTTCAACGGGATCCTCGCCAAGGACGGCCTCTCGTTCTACCCCGACTGGCCGGCGCCCGGCTTCTACGACGTGATCGTGCAGCAGCTGCAGGGCCTGGTCACTGGCGTGCAGGACGTGCAGACCACGAACGCCAACCTCGGCAAGCAGTACGACGAGGGAACCGCCGAGTTCCGTTGATCCACCGGTGGGGGCGGTGCCCGCGAGGATGCCGCTCCCACCCTCCCCGTTCCGCCCGCCCCTGTCCTGGAGTGCGAATCATGTCCGTTGACACCCGCCCGACCCGCAAGGTCCGTGCGAAGCTTCCGCCGGAGCAGCCGTCGATCCCCCAGCGCAAGGGGGGAACGGGTGCGTACTGGGTCTACCTCCTGCCCGGTTTCGTGCTGCTCCTGGCGATCGTGATCGTGCCCCTCATCTGGAACGTCTACCTCACCTTCACGAAGTGGAAGGGCGTGGGAACGCCCGAGCTCGTCGGCCTGGAGAACTGGCAGAAGATCCTCACCGACGACGCGTTCTGGACGTCGTTCACGAACTCCATCTGGATGGTCGTGGCGATGGTGATCGTCCCGACGACCGTGGGGCTGCTCGTCGCGGCACTCCTCTTCGACGTGATCGGGCGCAAGTTCGGCGGCAAGGTCGGAAGCTTCCTCCGCGCGACCTACTACCTCCCGCAGATCCTCCCGATCGCGATCGCCGGCATCGTGATCGGCTGGATCGTGCGGCCCGGGGCGGACGGCGCCCTCAACCAGATCCTCGGGTTCTTCGGCGTCCCGCCGTTCGACTGGCTCGGGCAGATGCCCTCCGCGCTGATCGTGCTCATGGTCGTGCTCATCTGGGTGCAGATCGGCTATCCGGTCGTCATCTTCATGGCCGCCCTCCAG
The DNA here is from genome assembly GCF_008710745.1 of Microbacterium rhizomatis. Taxonomy (GTDB): domain Bacteria; phylum Actinomycetota; class Actinomycetes; order Actinomycetales; family Microbacteriaceae; genus Microbacterium; species Microbacterium rhizomatis. The sequence goes on along the minus strand of NZ_VYSA01000001.1, from coordinate 1,759,579 downwards.
CGGGTCGACCCCGAACTCTACGAGGCGGCCGAGCTCGACGGCGCCAACTGGTTCCAGCGGTTCTCGGCGATCACGATGAGCATCATCCGCCCCGAGATCTTCGTCGTCACCCTCACCTGCACGATCGCCGCGCTCAAGGTCTTCGGGCCCGTGTACGTGATCACCCGGGGTGGCCCTGCCGGAGCGACGCAGGTGCCGGCGTACTACGCGTACACCGAGTTCTTCACCAAGCGGAACGTCGGGTACGGCGCCACCATCGCCACGGTCCTGACCATCGTCGTGATCATCGTCTCGATCGTCTTCATCCGCGTCCAGAACGCGGCCGAGCGCAAGGAAAGGGCGGGTCTGTGATGGCCGCCGGACTCGTCCTGGAAACCACTCCCGCCACCAGCGCCAAGAAGTCAGCGCCGACCCCCCGCGCGCGCGGGGGGATGACCAAGAAACGCGGGATCGACTGGCTGCTCCTCGCGCTCGTCATCGTCGGCGCGCTCGCGGTGCTCGCGCCCTTCTACCTGGTGCTCGTGAACTCCTTCAAATCGCCGGTCGACTACGCCAACTCCGGCCCGCTCGCGCTGCCGCAGTCGCTCGACTTCAGCGGGATCGTCGCGTTCTGGGAGCGCGTCAACTTCCCCGAGAAGGTCTGGAACTCCCTCTTCATCTCGGGAATCGTCGCGGTGCTCGCCGTGCTCATCTCGATGCTCAACGCGTTCGCGATCGGCATCGGCCGGGTCAGGGGCCGCGCCTGGATCGTGCTGCTGTTCCTGCTCGCGAACCTGCTGCCGCAGGAAGTGCTCCTCTACCCCCTGTACTACATGTTCAAGACGGTCCACCTCTACGACAACGTGTGGTCGGTCATCATCGTCTTCACCGTCATCCAGGCGGCGTTCGGCACCTACCTGCTGTCATCGGTGTACGGCACGTTCCCGAAGGAGATCCTGGAGGCGGCATCCATCGACGGTGCCACGCGCTGGCAGATCCTCTGGCGGGTCGTGTTCCCGATCAGCCGGCCCACCCTCTCGGTGCTGCTCATCTTCTTTTTCATCTGGACATGGAACGAGTTCCTGATCCCCCTGACGTTCCTGGCCTCCAACGCCAACCAGACGGTGCCGGTCGCGATCAGCGTCCTGCAGGGCGACCGCCTCATGGACGTCACCACGACGAGCGCATCGGCTCTGCTGGGCATCATCCCCACGCTCATCTTCTTCCTCATCTTCCAGCGCACGCTCACACGCGGCATCACGGCAGGAGCAGTCAAGTAATGAAGTTCACCGACGGGTATTGGCAGCTGCGTCCCGGAGTCACCGCGCTCTACGCGCAGGAGGCATACGACATCGCGCAGGCCGCCACCGTGGACGGCGCCGGCCTCGTGGTGACCGCCCCGACGGCAGTGATCCGAGGGCGCGGCGACACGCTCAATCGCCCCGTTCTCACCGTCACGCTGAGCTCACCGCTCGAGGGTGTGGTGCGCGTGCGGATCGCCCACCACGAGGGCGGCGGGTGGCACGGCGGGTTCGAGCTGCCTGGCGCGCTCGCAGGGGGTGCGGGGGCAGCATCCGTCACCGCCGACGGCGGCGCGCTCGAGACCGGACGCCTCACGGCGCGCGTATCGCCCGGTGCGCCGTGGTCGCTCTCGTTCGAGGTCGACGGGCAGCGCGTGACCGGGAGCGCACTGCGTTCGCAGGCGTTCGTCCGCCTGTCCGCGGATGCCGCGGCCGATCATGGCGTCGTCGGCAACGCTCGCGCCGACAGCGGGGTTCCCGACGAGCGCACGTTCGTGCACGAGCAGCTCGATCTCGGCGTCGGTGAGCTCATCTACGGGCTCGGCGAGCGCTTCGGCCCGGTGGTCAAGAACGGGCAGAGCGTCGACATCTGGAATGCCGACGGCGGAACCTCGAGCGAGCAGGCGTACAAGAACGTGCCGTTGCACCTCTCGAGCCGCGGTTACGGGGTGCTCGTCAACGACCCCGGCCACGTGTCGTACGAGATCGGCTCGGAAGCTGTCGAGCGCGTGCAGTTCTCGGTACCGGGCGAGGTCCTCGAGTACTTCGTGATCGCCGGACCCACCCCGAAGGACGTGCTGGAGCGCTACACCGCGCTCACCGGACGCCCGCCGGTCGTTCCCGCGTGGTCGTTCGGGCTGTGGCTCTCGACGAGCTTCACCACCGATTACGACGAGGCGACCGTCACGGGATTCATCGACGAGATGGCGCGGCGCGAGCTGCCCGTGTCCGTGTTCCACTTCGACTGCTTCTGGATGCGCGAATTCAACTGGTGCGACTTCGAATGGGACCCGCGGGTCTTCCCCGATCCCGACGGAATGCTCGCGCGTCTGCACGAGCGCGACCTGCGCGTGTCGGTGTGGATCAACCCGTACATCGCGCAGCGGTCGCCGCTGTTCGCCGAGGCGGCAGGCGCCGGCTATCTGGTGAAGCGCGCAGACGGCTCGGTCTGGCAGTGGGACCTGTGGCAGGCAGGCATGGGCCTCGTCGACTTCACGAATCCCGACGCGACGGCCTGGTTCCAGTCCAAGCTGCGCGCCCTGATCGACCAGGGGGTCGACTGCTTCAAGACCGATTTCGGCGAGCGCATCCCGACCGACGTCGTCTGGGCTGACAGCGCCGACCCCGCTCGCATGCACAACCTGTACGCGCAGCTCTACAACAAGGCCGTGCACGACGTGCTCGTCGAGGCCCGCGGGGAGGGCGAGGCGGTGCTGTTCGCGCGGTCGGCGACCGTGGGCGGCCAGAGCATGCCGGTGCACTGGGGCGGCGATTCCACCTCGACGTTCACCTCGATGGCCGAGACCCTGCGCGGCGGTCTCTCCCTCGCGATGAGCGGGTTCGCGCACTGGAGCCACGACATCGGCGGGTTCGAAGGAACCCCAGATGCCGCGGTCTTCAAGCGCTGGACGGCGTTCGGGCTGCTCGGTTCGCACAGTCGGTTCCACGGCTCGCAGTCCTACCGGGTGCCCTGGATGTTCGACGAGGAGGCTGTGGAGATCACGCGCATCTTCACGCACCTGAAGATGCGGCTCATGCCGTATCTGTTCGCCGCCGGCATGGAGGCCTCGAGATCGGGCGTGCCGATCCTGCGCCCGATGCCGCTCGAGTTCCCGGACGACCCCGCGGTCGGGTACCTCGACCGCCAGTACATGCTGGGCGCCGACATCCTCGTCGCACCGGTCTTCTCGGCCGAGGGGGATGTGGAGTTCTATCTGCCTGCGGGCACCTGGACCCACTTGCTCACCGGCGCTGTCGTCGAGGGCGGCGGATGGCGCCGAGAGCGCCACGGCTTCGACAGCCTCCCTCTCTATGTGCGGCCGGGCGCGGTGCTGCCGTGGGGCGGGCGGTCGGATCGCCCCGACTACGACTACCTCGAGGGTCTGCGGCTCCGGGTGTTCCCCGGTGGGTCGGGCACAGCATCCCTCACCGTGACGACGCCGGACGGGCGCTCGCAGACGTTCGAGGTCGACCGCGCGGCGGTCACGGAGTAGGCCATACGTGGGCCCCCCGACATCGGGAAGGACGCGTGGTGCAGAACGGGGCTCCTGTCTACCCGGGAGCGGCGTGGAGCCTCATCCATCCTCCGAGATGTTCGGGTGGCCCGGCGAAGCGGCGACGCGGCGGGGCGCGCGGAGCCGACACGCCGTGGCGGACGTACGCTGGAGGGCGTGGAACTGACCTTCACCAACGAGCCGGACGCTTCGCGCTACGCGCTGCGCCGCGGTGACGACCTCGTGAGCATCCTCGACTACCGCGACGACGGGCGCACCGTCGCGATGACCCGTGCGTACACCGTGCCGACCTTCCGCGGCCACGGCTATGCGGGTGAGATCACCGAGCGCGCCGTCGCCGAGCTGGAGGCACGCGGAGACCGCGAGATCATCCCGGTCTGCTGGTACGTCGCCGACTGGTTCGCCGCGCACCCTGAGCGCGCCGGCATTCTGCACCAGCGCCAGGCCCACTGACCCCACACCCCGGGGCGTCGCCCTACACTGACGTCGTGGACATCGAGGCGATCTTCGTCGGGGTCGCGATCGGCTTCGAGATGATCGGCGCGGTCGCGATGATCGTCGGCTTCGTCATCGCCCTCGTGCTGGGATATCGCGCGCTGCGACGCCGCGAGGGCGGCCGAGCCGCCTACGAGGTGCTGCGCAACACGCTCGGCGCCGGCATCCTGCTCGGACTGGAGGTGCTGGTCGCGGCGGACCTGATCCGCACGATCACGTCGAAGCCCTCGCTCGAGGACGCGGCGATCCTCGGCCTCATCGTCCTTATCCGGACCGTCCTGTCGATGTCGATCCAGATCGAGATCGACGGGGTCCTGCCGTGGCGCAAGGCGCTGCTGACCAGCGGCGGCCAGCTGCTCGGCGATGCGGTGGCACGGGATCGGGATGCGGCATCCCGTGCCCCGTCCGGCTCGACACCGGTCTGACGTCCCGCTCGACTCAGGAGGTGGGCGGAGCGCCCTGTCAACCCCTTGGGCTGGCGCCTCCCGCACGCGAACCTGGTTACAGAGAGAAGGTGCGCCATGAGCAACGAGCGTGATCTACCAGAGGGCGTCATCGACGCCGACCCGCCGGGTGGCTGGGAGAGTGAAGAGGCCGCCGACCGCGAAACCGCCGCAGCGAACGCGGATGCGATCGAGTCGGCGTCGCTGATCAGTTCCGGTCTTCCGCCGCTGACACCCGAAGGGTCTGACGCCACGGCGGATTCCGACGAATCGGACGGCTCGGTGGAGGATGCCGCCATGAGCGCGGGCGTCGACCCCGACCTCCGCACCGACGCCGACGTCGACGAGGCACCGTGACCGGGCAGGATGACGCGGCCGAGACGGTGCATCCCGATGCGGGCGTCGGCGGAGCAGTCGTGCAGGGAACCGATGCGGACACATCCTCTGCGGGCGTCGGGGAGCAGTCGGAACCGGCGATGGACCTCGATACGGTGACCGACCAGGAGCGGATCGACGGCATCCTCGCCCAGACGCGGGTGGACGTGGGCGACGAGGATGCCGCGCGCATCGCGGAGGTGCTCAGACAGCGATTCGAGGATGCCGGCATCCCGGCGTCCGCGGACGAGCTCGCGTCGTTCGCCGAAGGCCTGGTCGCGGGCTGAGCCGTCAGGCTCCTGCGAAGGTGATGATGCGGGCGGCGGCCGGCCCGGCGTCCCGGATCATCGTCTCGTGTCCGTGTCCGTCGATCTCGGCGAATTCGGGGTCAGCGAGCCTGCCGACGACGAAACGGCACCAAGAGCGCGGTGACACGTAATCGTGCGCACCGCGCAGCACGAGTGTCGGGGCGTGGATACGCGGATACGCGTCCTCGGGCCGGTGCACGAGCATCGCGCGGAGCTTGCGGCGCAGGTGCGGGCCCGCCCGCAGGTACTCCTTCGCCCCGATGGCGATCACGCGAGGGCTCTCCACCGCCAGATCCTGGGCGAGCCGGAGCAGCTGGCGCCATGCGCGGCGCTCGCGGATGTTCACCGTCGGCGCGATCAGCACGAGCCGGGCCACGAGCGCGGGGTGACGCGCGGCGAGTTCGGCGGCGACCTGTGTGCCCATCGAGTGCCCGACCACGACGACCGGCCCGATCGCACTCGAACGCAGGAAGGCCGCGACCAGGTCGGCGGTCCGTTCCATCGTGAGAGTCCGCACCGGCTCGGGCGCCGCGCCGTAGCCGGGCAGGTCCACGGCGACGATCCTGCCGTGACCGCTCAGGTGCGCCGCCAGGTCGCCGAACACGCTGCGTCCCATCCCGATGCCGTGGAGGAGGAGGAAGGCGGGGGAGCCGTCGCCGAACTCCTCGGCGATGAGGGTCGCTCCCCCGTGACCGAAAGGGGTGACGGACGCCTGGGTCCCCTCCGGCGCGGTGACGGGCGTCGGGTTTTCCACCGTGCGAGCGTACCTGTCGGTCGGCGAACGGCGCGCGTACCCTCGTACGCATGTGCCGGAACATCCACACCCTCCACAACTTCGAGCCCGCCGCGACGAACGACGAGATCCACGCGGCCGCCCTCCAGTACGTGCGCAAGATCGCGGGCACCACGAAGCCGTCGAAGGCGAATCAGGCCGCGTTCGACCACGCCGTCGCCGAGATCGCACATATCACGGGGCACCTGCTGCAGGATCTGGTCGCCGTCGCGCCGCCCAAGAACCGCGAAGAGGAGGCGGCCAAGGCGCGTGCTCGCGCCGAGGCATCCGGACGATACGCTCCGCGCGTCGCATGAACTGACGCGGGGTCGCGCCACCGTGGCCCCCGGCATCCGCTCTCGGCGAACCGCCCGGGCGCCTCAGCCGCGATGTCGGGCGTCGATCGTACGGTGTGAGCATGCGCATCCTGCACACCTCGGACTGGCACATCGGGCGGTCATTCCACGGCCACGCCACGCTCGATGCGCTGCGCGGCGTGCTCGCAGCGCTCGCCGCGCAGGTCCGTGACAACGACGTGGACGTCGTGGTCGTCGCGGGCGACGTGTTCGATTCGGCGACGCCTGCGGCCGCGTGCTTCCCCGTCCTGACCGAGGCCCTCCTCGCCCTCCGTGACGCCGGTGCGCAGGTCGTCGTCACCTCGGGCAACCACGACTCGAGCGCCCGGCTCGGTTTCCAGTCCGCGCTGCTACGCGAGGGCATCCACGTCGTAACCGACCCGGCGTCCGTAGGTACTCCGATCACGATCGAAGACGCCCACGGGCCTGTGCACTTCTATGGCATCCCGTACCTCGAGCCCACGATGGTCCGCTCGGTGTGGCCCGGTGTCGAGCTGCGCACGCACGCGCATGCCCTCACGCACGCGATGTCGCTCATCGGCGCCGACCGTGCGTCGCGCGAGGGGCGCTCCGTCGCCGTCGCACACTGCTTCGCCGCGGGCGTCGAGCCGACCCCGCAGCTCGAGCGCGACATTCAGCAGGGCGGCCTCGACGTCGTCCCGGTCTCGGTGTTCGAGGGCGTGGACTACACGGCCCTCGGCCACATCCACGGGCGCCAGCAGCTGGCCGAGGCCGTCCGCTACGCGGGTGCGCCGCTGCACTACAGCTTCGGCGAGGCCGACAAGCCGCGCGGGTCGTGGCTGGTCGAGCTGGATGCCGGGGGTCTCGCGTCGGCGCGCTGGCTCGAGCTCCCCGTACCGCGGCGCCTGGTCTCGCTGCGCGGCACGCTCGACGAGCTTCTGACCGACCCCGGCCACGAAGCCCATCGCGACGACTGGGTGTGCGCGATCCTCACCGATCCCACCCCGCAGATCGATCCCATGCGCAAGCTCCAGACGCGGTTCGCGTGGTGCGCGAACATCAAGCTCGACCCGCAGGGCGCCCCGGCGGGCGACCGCGCGAGCTATGCCGAGCGGGTGCGAGACGCCGCGAGCGACCCCGAACTGATCGAGCGGTTCCTCTCTCACGTCCGCGCGGGCCAGGGGCCGGACGATGACGAACGGGCCCTCATCGAGGAGGCCGTCGCAGAGGCGCGCGTGTCGGAGCTGACCGCATGAGGGCTTTGCGCGCACGAAGGCGGCGACCGTGAGGCTCCACCTGCTCGAGCTCGAGGGGTTCGGGCCGTTCCGGCGGCCGCAGACGGTCGACTTCGACGCGCTCGCCCGCGACGGCATCTTCCTCATCGGCGGCAAGACGGGCGCGGGCAAGTCCAGCATCCTGGACGCGGTCTGCTTCGCGCTGTACGGCGGGGTGCCGCGCTACGAAGAGGGCGAGAAGCGCATCCGGAGCGATCACTCCGCGCTCGATGAGCCCACGAGGGTGCGGCTCGAGTTCTCGAGCGGCGGCAGGCGCTGGCGCGTGGAGCGCGTCCCGACCTACGAGCGACTCAAGCGCAACGGGCGGGGGACGACGCTGACCCCGGCCGAGGCGCGACTGGAGGAATGGATCGACGACCGGTGGGTCGGGCGCGCGGCGCGCCCCGTCGACGTCGGCCACGAGCTCGGGCCGATCCTCGGACTCAATCAGCATCAGTTCCTGCAGGTGATCCTCCTCGCGCAGGGGAGGTTCGCGCAGTTCCTGCTCGCCCGCAACGACGAGCGGCAGACGCTTCTGCGCACCCTGTTCGATTCGAAGCGGTTCCGCGGGTACGAAGAGAGCCTCGAACGCCGCCGCAAGGCGACTCTGGACCGTCTGGCACTCGAGAATCGCACGTTGCTCGCCCAGCTCGAGAACGCCGAACGACTCGCACGCGTCGATGCCGGAGAACCGGGCCGGCAACACGGCGACCCCGAGAGCCTCGGCCTCGACGAGCGCGTCGAGCGGGTGCGTCAGGCGGGGCTGAAAGCCGCGCACCAGCGCGAGCTCAGCAGCGCACGAGAGGGCACGGCGCGGGCAGCGCATCTCGCGGCGGATGCCGCGCACGCCGGTCTGGTCGCGCAGCGGTCTGAGCAGATCGCCCGCAACGAGGCCCGTGCCGCCCTCTTCCGGCTCGACGAGCGCTCTGGCGAGATCACGGCGACCAGGGCGGTGCTCGCCGCGGCCGAGGAGGCCGAGCCCTTCCGGCCATTGATCGCCGCGCTCGATCGTGCCGACGCTGCCGCGCGCGAGGCCGCGGCGGCGCACGCCGATGTCTTGGCCCGATGGGTCGCGGCCGGCGAATCGGCGGAGGACGAGACGGCGGTCACGGTGCGCGCCGACGCGCTGATCGCGGATGTCGGTGCATGGAAAGCCGGGCAGGAGGCCGAAGACCGGCTCGGGCGACTCGCGAGCGACCGCGCGGCGACAGCATCCCTGATCGCCGCGGCTGACGACGAGATCGCCGCGATCCATGCCCGTCGCGCTGCCCTCCCCGCGCTGCTGGAGGGTGCGGCGGCGGCGATCGCGGCCGCACGTGTGCAGGCCGACGCCGAGCAGAATGCGACGGCGCGGCTCGACACCGCACGGCTGGTGCGCGCGGCGGCCGAGCGGGCAGAGCAGCGGCGAGCGGCGGTCGCCATCGCCGAGACGGCGGCTGCGGCCACCGGCCGTGCCCTCACGCGCGCCTCCGCGGCGCTCGACGACCTCAGGGACCGCCGGTTCCGTGACCACGCCGGCGAGCTGGCCGAGACCCTCGTCGACGGTGACCCGTGCCCCGTCTGCGGGGCGTGCGAGCACCCGGCTCCGACCGCGCGCTCCGGCGAGCCCGTCACCGACGACGACATCGCCGCCGCCGAAGCGCACAAGGCCGCCGCCGTCGATGCCGACGCCGCGGCGACGAACGACCTCCGCTCCGCACGGGATGCGGTGGCCGCCGCGGCGGCGCAGGCCGGGGGTCTCACGCCCGAGGCCGCGACGGCTGCGGTTGCCGCCGCCGAGGCGGAGCTGGCCGCGGCGGTGGCGGCTGCGGGCGAACACGCGCGGCTCCTCCACGAGAGGTCTGCCCTCGAGGCCGAGTCGGCGGCCCTTGAGAGCGCCCACCTCGATCTCACGACCGCCCGCGCGGAGGCTGCCGCCGCCCTCGCCGGCGTCGATCGGTCGATCGCCGAGGCGGAGCAGGCCGTGCGGTCGGCTCGAGGCGATCACGAGAGCGTCGCCGCACGGGTCGATGCTGCACAGCGGATCATCCGGCTCGCGCGTGAGCTGGCCGCAGCGACGGGCGCGGTGCGGGCACGCGGTGAGGCAGTCGAGTCGGCGGCGGCGGCGTGGGAGAAAGCACTCGGTGCGTCGCGATTCGACTCACGCGACGAGGTCCTCGATGCCCTCCGCGACGGCCGCGACCGCGAACTGCTCGACGCGACGGTGCGAGAGTACGACGCGCAGCGCGCCGGTGTGACTCAGAACCTGCTCGCCCTGGAGCTGCGGATGCTGCCGGAAGAACTCGTCGACATCGGGGCGTCCGACGCTGCGCTGGCCTCGGCATCCGACGCCTGGCGCGCCGCCGTCGCGTCGTCCGCCGAGGCGGCCGCGCTCGCGCAGCAACTCGACGAGGCCGTCGAGGCGACCGACATCGCGCACGAGGTGATCGCTGCGCTCACCGCCGAGGCGGGGGTGATCGAACGGCTCGCCAATTCCGTCGCGGGCCGTGCCCCCAACACCCGCAAGATGAATCTCGAGACCTTCGTGCTCGCGGCCGAGCTGGAAGAGATCGTCGCAGCGGCCAACGAACGCCTCGACGAGATGACTCAGGGGCGGTACCGGCTGCGGCACACCGATGCGAAGGCGGCGCGAGGAGCAGCATCCGGTCTCGGTATCGACGTCGTCGATGCCTTCACCGGTCAACCCAGGCCCGTGCAGTCACTCTCGGGGGGCGAGACCTTCCTCGCCTCGCTCGCCCTCGCCCTCGGCCTCGCCGAGGTGGTCACGGCTCGCGCCGGCGGGATCCGCCTCGACACCCTGTTCATCGACGAGGGCTTCGGCTCGCTCGACGCCGACACTCTGGACGTCGCGATGCGGACGCTCGACGAACTGCGCCAGGGTGGTCGCGTGGTCGGCGTGATCAGCCACGTCGAGGCGATGAAAGACCAGCTGCCCGCACAGCTGACGGTGCGCACGGGCCCGCACGGCGACAGCCTCATCGACCAGGACCTCAGCGTCACGGCTTGACCCCGCCACGGCCCCCCGTGTCTGGACGCGCGAGTAGCCTGGATCCGATGTCCGATGCGAAGCAGTCCACCGCCAGATCCGCAGCGCAGCCTCAGACCCTGACGATCGAGCTGAGTCCGGCCCGGCGGTGGCGGGCGTTCTGGGTCTGCGTCACGGTCGCGGCGATCACGATCCTCGACCTGTCGAAGGTGAACGTCGCACTGCCATCGATCGAGGCCGCCCTCGGTGCCCAGTCGACCGAGCTGCAGCTGATCGTCTCGGGCTACGTGCTCACCTTCGGGCTGTTCCTCGTGCCGATGGGTCGCCTCGGTGACCAGCGCTCGCGCCGCACGCTGTTCATCGTCGGCCTCTCGCTCTTCACTCTCGCGAGCCTCGTGTGCGCGATCGCGCCGACCACGACCGTTCTGCTGATCGCCCGCCTCGTGCAGGGTGTGGCCGCCGGCATCCAGATGCCGCAGGTGCTCGGGCTGATCCAGCAGCTCTTCCAGGGCAAGGAACGCGGTCGCGCGTTCGGGCTGTTCGGCGCGACGATCGGCGTCGCGACCGCATTCGGCCCCACACTCGGCGGCCTCGTGATCGCTCTGGGCGGCCCGACCGACGGATGGCGCTGGATATTCTGGATGAATCTGCCCCTCGGGCTCATCGCGATCGCGCTGGCCATCTGGGTGCTTCCGACCACACGCACGCGATCGCGTAAACCCCTCGAGCTCGACCCGGTCGGCGTGGGTCTGTTCGCCGTGACCGTGCTCGCTCTCATGTGGCCGTTCCTGTTCACCACCGGGTCGCCCGACGACAACCCGCAGCGCTGGTGGCTGCTGGTCGTGTTCGTGCTGTTCGCGGGAGCCTTCGTGGCGTGGGAGCGGCGGTACACGGCATCCGGTCGCAATCCGTTGATCCCGTTCTCGCTCTTCCGGGTCTCGTCGTATCGCAACGGAACCATCATCCAGTCTGCGTACTTCACCGCCCTCCCCTCGATGTTTCTGCTCACGACGCTGTACTTGCAGAGCGGGCTCGGAATCCCCCCGGTGTTCGCCGGCATGGTCACGATCGGGTTCGCCCTTTCGAGCGCCATCTCATCGTGGTACGGCGGCAACCTCGTGAGCCGATTCGGGCGGCCGATCGTCGTATGGGGCCTCGCGCTCGTCCTCCTGTGTGTCGCGGGCCTGACCATCGCGGCGCTGTATGCACCGGATGCGATCACCGCGTACGTCATGGCGGCTGTAATGGTGATCGGCGGGATCGGTGGGGGCCTCGTGATCGCGCCCAACCAGACGCTGACGCTCGCCGACATCCCGGTCAAGCAGGGCGGGCTCGCCGGATCAGTCGGCCAGCTCGGCCAGCGGATCGGCACGGCCGTGGGCACCGCCGTCGCGCTCGCGCTCTTCTATTCGACGATCTACCGCGAAGATCCCGGCAGCAGCTCGGATTCCGTCGTCTTCCACGACGCGTACGGTTTCGGCATGATCGCCGTGGCGCTGTTCGTGTCGATCGCGTTCGTGGTCGCGGTGGTGGACCTGTCGGCACGGCGCCGCAGCGCGCCGCGCGCGCAGGCTCGGGCGCGGACCTGACGGCCTGAGGAGGCGCCCGCGCAGGCGGGTTCGGCGATCAGACCCCGTAGTCGGCGCGGATGCGCGCCCACAGGTCGGCGCTGCATGCGGCGACGGTTGCCCGCCAGTCGGTGATGGCGTCATCCTGCGCGCGGTCCGACACCGACTTGAGCACGCGGATCGGGACGCCGAACTGCTGCGCGACCCACGCGTACGCATAGGTCTCCATGTCGACCAGCTTCGCGCCCAGCGGCAGGATCTTCTCCACCGCCTCCGCGTCGTCGACGAAGTGGTCGCCCGTCGCGATCGTGACGCCGTCGCGGTCGAGTTCGACCCGCATCGGCAGTGACACATGCTGGCCGACGACCCCGTCGATATCGGTGACATCGTGCTGGACGGCTGCATCGACGTCGTAGACGGATGCCTCGAGCCGCGCGTCGATCGCGCCCGCGGTGCCGACGACCACGATCTCGTCGTAGGTCCGCGCATCCAGCGCCCGCGTGAGCGCATAGGTCGCCTGAAGCTTCCCCGGACCCGTCACGAGCCTTTCGAAGCCGTCGATCTCGGAGGGGAAGGCGACGAGTTCGGCGTCGAGGGCTGCGACAAGAAGTTTCACCCGCCCATTGTCTCCCGCCGGCCGGGCTCAGCCGAAAAGGCCGGTCAGCCGTTCCCGTTGGAGCAGGTCTGTTGTCCAGCGGTCGTGCCCGTGATCGACGGGGGTAACACGATCGGCACGCCACCGGATGCATCGGTCGGCGCAGCCGACGCGGAAGCGTCGACAGGGGGCTCCCCGCGAGGAGAAACGACGTCGACACCGTCGCCTGGGCTCGGCTCGCCGCTCAGTTCGAGTGCCTTATTCTCGGCGAGTGCCCTCCAGAGTTCATCAGCGGCGCCCTCGTTCGGTACGACACGGTTCGGGTCGTCAGCGTCGGGGAGGGTCGGATATTGAACGAAGACGACCTGATCGAACGGAACGTTCTTCGCGGCGAGCGCGATCTGGATCAGCGTCGAGGGATTGGCAAGGTTCTGACTCGGGCTGATGTTATCCAGGCGGTCTTCGCGAGTCTGTACAGCGTAGGCATGTCCGAGAGGACTTCGGGGCTGGCGATCTTTCGGGCAAGTCGCGCGAAATACTGCTGCTGGTTCGAGATCCGTGCCAGATCGCCTCCGTCGCCGACGCCGTGACGCGTGCGCAGAAACGCGAGCGCTTGCGCCCCTCGTATGTTGGTTACGCCTGCGGGGAGGTGAAGTCCCGCTTGCGGATCGTTGATCCCGTTCTCAACGCAGACGTCGATTCCGCCGATGGCGTCTGTGATGTTGATGACGCCGCCCCAAGTGATCTTCGCGGCCATGTCGATGGACTCGCCACTGAGCGCTTCCACGGTCTTCACGACGCAAGAAACGCCGCCGTCCTGCAAGGTCGAATTGAGCATCTGCTTGCTCATGGCGGAGATATTCTCACCCGTGCGGTCGTTCGTGCAGGGAGGGATTGGAATCATCAGGTCTCGCGGGAACGAGATAACGGTGATTCGCCGGGGACCATTCGAGATGTGCGCAAGAATCGTGACGTCGTTGCGGGCCCCGCCGACGTCGGGATCCGAGCATCGATCCCCGAAGAGGTAGTCCCAATCCTTCTCGCATTCGTCCGAACCGATCAGAAGGACGTCGACGCCCCCCTCGATCGCTCCGATGTCGGGCGGTAGTGGCTTCTCGCCTACGAAGGCGATCTCATTGCGGGCGAAGCTCGCCGTGAGATCGTATGCTGCGTAGCCTGCGACGCCGAGCGTCGAGACGACGAGAACCGCCGCCGATACCGCCAAGAGCTTGAGCAGTTGCCGTCCAGGACCCGGACTCGGTAGCTGGCCGTGGCGGGCGAGTGGCCGGCGGACGGGGCGCGTCAACTTCATCTGTGAGTGCTCTTCATGTCAATCGATGTGAGGGGGGCGACGCTTTGCCTGAGGCGGCCGGGCGTGAACGGGATCTGCAGATGCTCACAGTCCAAAGGTGTAGCCGTGAGCGCAGTTTCCAGAAGTCGTCCTGCTCGGCCATCTCAGGTACGAGCGGCTTTGAGAGCCGTACACACCGTCGACGCCGATACCCTCGACTCTCTGCGCGTTCAGCAGTGCGTTGTATGTCGCGGGACCGAATTCCGAGTCCAGCGTGAGGCCGGCACAGCCACTCGCACCTCGGCCAGAGGACCGTCGTGCAACACGCTAGTCCGCCGTCGCCTCCGGGTGGGCGCGTACGGACCGCCCTGTGGATAACTCGCGACGGGGCTCAATCGAGCCGGTCTCCCGGTGGTGTGACCGGCGCGACGACAGACGACCCGCGGCCAGTGCCTGACGCGCCCGCCGGCTGGGCTCAGCCGAACAGGTCCTCGAGCTCGATCCCGACCCCGGCGTTGTCGGCGAGGGCCTGACGGGCGGCGTACCATCCCGGCATCCCCGTCACTCCGGGCCCCGGTGGCGTCGACGCCGAGGCGAGATAGACGCCGCGGAGAGGCGTGCGCCACGGCACCGGCGAGACCACGGGGCGCCGGATCGACTGCACGACCGAGAATGCCCCGCCGAAGATGTCGCCGCCGATGGATGCCGGATTGAACCGCGCACGCTCGGCCGCCGTCATCGCGGTACTGGCGAGGATGAGGTCGCGGAAGCCGGGCGCGAACCGCTCCACCTGCCGCGTGACGTGCTCGGTCGGGTCGAGCGTCGAGCCCGCAGGTACGTGCATGTACGCCCACAGCACGGCCTTCCCCGCAGGCGCCCTGGTGTCGTCGAGCACCGATGGCTGAGCTGCCAGCACATACGGTCGATCGGGCACGCGGCCGCTCGCGACCGCGGTCTCGGCCGCCTCGATCTCCGCGCGCGTACCGCCGAGGTGCACGGTCGGCGCGCGCGCGACGTCGGCATTCGCCCACGGGATCGGTCCGTCGAGCGCGAAGTCGACCTTCGCGGCTGCGGATCCGTAGCGATACGCGCGGATGCTGCGCGCATACCGTGCCGGAATTCCGGGGTGCGTCAGCAGAAGGCGAGGGGAGGTGTCGAGCAGGAGAAGGTCCCCTGCGTCCGGGTCGCCGTAGTCGAGTCCGGCGAGGGAGACGACCTCGACGCCCGTCTCGACCACACCGCCGTGCGCGCGCAGATCGGCGGTGAGGGCGTCGGCGATCGCTTGCGCTCCCCCTCGCGGATACGCCCACCCGGTGGCCGTGTGCGCGTGGGCGGCGAGGAACAGGCCGGAGGCGGCGGCCGCGAGCGACGGCAGCGCGGTGTTGCCATGCGCGAAGACGCCGGTCAGCAGCGCATCCGCCTCGGGGGTCGTGAACGTCCGGTGGCCGAGTCTGGTCCCGAGCTCGAGCATCCGCAGCGCGAAGCGCGTCGCAGTTACCGGATGCCGCGGCATCCGCAGCAGCTGAGAACCGGTGAAATCGACCAGACCGGTCATGTGGGTGCTCAGGGGCCGGACCACGGCGCGCCACGCGCGCGCATCGCGCCCCAGGGCGTCGGCGGTGCGTGCGAGATCGCGCCAGGCGATACCCGCACGGCCGTCGTCGAGCGGGTGCGCGTACGACACGTCCGGCACTATCCACTCGAGCCTCTCCCGCAGCCCGAACGCCTGGAAGAAGCGCGACGTGAGGGCAGCCGGATGCACGGCCGATCCGATGTCATGGCGGAACCCTGGGAGGGTGAGCTCAGCCGTGCGGACCGCGCCGCCGATACCGTCAGCCGCTTCGAGCACCCTGACGTCGTAGCCGGCCCGCGCGAGGGCGACCGCTGCGGTCAGGCCGTTCGGTCCGCTGCCGACGATCGTCGCCATCCTCGCCATGTCGCCCAGTCTGTCACCCGCGGGCTCGCCGCCCCGCGCTCCGCAGAAAGGGGAGCGCATGGGGAATCCGCCCCATGGCCTGGCCAGATCGCCGCCCATAAGGTGGAAAACGATCGGACGGGGGAGCGCATGTCGTTCGCAGGAATGGACATCGAGGCGACGCGGTCGCTGGGGTCGACGTTCGCGAAAGCGGCCGACGCGCTCGCCGCGGCCGAGACCCAGCTGAGCGGCGAACTCGCGCGCTCGCCGTGGCAGGGCCCCGACGCGTCGTCGTTCCGGTCGGATTGGAACGGACCCCATCGCGCGGCCCTGCGCCGCACCGCCGACAGCCTGCGGTCGATCGGTTCGCTCCTCCTGCGCCAGGCCGAACAGCAGCAGAATGCGTCCGAACGGGACGGAGGGGGGCTCCCCGCCGGCTTCGCAGCCGGCCAGGTCGGCGCGAGCCGCGGATACGGCGGTACCTCGTCGCACGCGACCGGTGGCGGCGACATCTTCAGTCAGCTGGCGCCGCTGCCACGCACCCTCACCGGGCTCGTGCCAGGCCTGCAGAACGCGGTCGGCAACCTCGCCGACCTCGCGATGCGCGTGCCGCTCGTCGAGGCCGCGATTTCGGCCGGGTTCGGGTTCGAGTACGTCAAGGGCCAGGATTTCTACACCACCAACCAGACCTCGATCCAGAGCCACCTCGGATTCATGGACGCGTTCGACAAGCTCGGCTTCGCCGGAGGGATGGACCTGGACGACAGCGTGACGCAGTTCGAGTACGGCGGCCAGGAGTACCGGCTCGAACTCTGGAAGGGCAATTACGGGGCAGGCGCGGCGTTCGGCGGCGAGATCGGGCTGTATGTGCGCGACCCCGACAAGGACGTCTGGGAGTCGCCGGGTCAGGCCATCCCAGGCTTCTATCCGGCCGCCGATCAGGACGAGCGGATCCATATGGTCCAGCAGATCTACGACGTCAACACGGGCGAGACCTACTTCACCAGCGACGGGCACGACACCATCGGCGGCGACCAGTACTGGAACGCGGCGATCCGGACGACCCCGGGCATCGACAAGGACGACCTCGGGCAGAGGGGAACCCTGTACGTCGACGACCCGGGCCTGCGCGATGCGATGGTCAGCGAGATGCGGCGCGAGGGCCTGGATGTGCGCGTCGACGTGCGCACCGGCGCGATCGACTACGACTGGCGGTAGTCCTTCGGCACATGCCGGCCGGTGAAACCCGATCGACCGGCGCGCGTCATCCGCACGCAACAGCGGGGGATCTACGCTGGAGCATGGCGCACATATCGAGCACAGGCACTGTCGTCGCGGTGGTCGGAGCGGCGTCGGGCGACGCGATGGCGACGCTCGACGGCATCCCGGGCATCGAGACCCTCTCTCTGCGCGGTACCGATCCTGCGGTGGCCGCGCACCGGATCGCGGCAGCCGGCGCACCGTGGATCGTCCACGACGCCGACCCGCTGGAGCATGTCGCGGCCGCGTGGGTCGAACTGTACGAAGAGCGCGCGACGCTCGGGACTCTCGAGCTGGAGGTCGAGACGACGCTCGCCCAGTTCGAGTCGGGCGATGCGATCATGCCCGACTACTACATCGTCCTCGATCCGGATCAGGCGCAGTCGACCTGGCGCCACTGGTGGTGCGGCGCGCTCGGGCATCGCGCTCCTCGCCGGGTGCTGCCCGCCCACGCCCCGGTGCGGCCGCACGACGCGGCGTTGCGCACCCTCCTGACGGCGCTGCCCTCTTCGCGGCCGTGGCCCGAACCGGCGTCGTGGCTGCCCGGCCTTCCCTTCGACATCCCCGATCGGGTCGGCCTGCACCGCGACCGCCCGCCCGCCTGAAATGCTCTCCGCGAGCCGGGTGCCGTTCCTCGTCCGGAGGGGCAGGATGGACCTGCGGCGCGGGCCGCGGACAGGAGTTGACGATGGAATCCGTACTGCTGGATGCGCCGCAAGGCATCACCGCCCGCCTGGGGTGGGACCCCAAGCTCACCGTCCATGATCGGCGGCGGATGCTCGCGAGAGAACTCGTCGCGGATCAGCGCGGCGTCGACGAGAAGACCGTTCTCGTCGAGCGCGAGGCACCGAATCAGTTCGGGCACCACACCCACCTGATCGCGATGGAGGGGACGGAGGAGCTGCCGATCCTGATCAGCACAGCGAGCTTCCGGACTGCCACGGTGGTCGCGATCTCCGATCCGTCGATCCCGGTCGGCCTCGACATCCGCGACATGCATCCCGACGATGCGACCCTGCACGAGATGACGCGTCACTCGCATCTGCTCGAAGGGTCGGACACGAATGCCCTGCTCGCGCACTGGACCAAGGTGCAGGCCGTGCGCGAGGCGGACGGCCGCGGGGTGCGTGTCAAGGCCGACTACGTGCGGCTCGATCCCGCCCGACACCGCGGGTGGGTGCCCGATCGCAGGGTGTACTACGAGATCGCCGACATGTCACGCGACGCATGGATCATCACGATCGCCTACGGCGCCTTTCCGCACTGATCCCGGGAGCTCGCCCTTACTCGGACATTTCGAAGGATGCCAGGGCCAGATGTGGGCCAGCGGCGCGCCGTAGGGGCAAATCCGGCTCGATCATCCTTCGAGATGTTCGCCGGTACCCGTACCCCGGGCCCGGATCAGGCCTCGAACGACTCGGGGAGTGCCGAGCGCAGCTCGGCGAGCCACACCTCGGCGTTGCCATCCGACGGCGCACGCCAGTCGCCGCGCGGTGACAGCGATCCGGCTGCCGAGACCTTGGGCCCGTTCGGGATCGCGGAGCGTTTGAACTGCGCGAACGCGAAGAAGCGGCGGAGGAACACCTCGAGCCATTTCGCGATCGTCGGCAGGTCGTACGCGTAGCGATCCTCCGCGGGGAAGCCGGGCGGCCAGGCGCCGGCATCCGCGTCTCGCCACGCGTGCGACGCGAGGAACGCGACCTTCGACGGCCGAAGTCCGTAGCGCACGACGTGGAACAGGGCGAAGTCGTGCAGGGCGTAGGGCCCGATCCGGTCTTCGGTGGACTGCATCTTGCCGTCCTGCCCCGCCGGGACGAGTTCGGGGCTGATCTCTGTGTCGAGCACGGACTGCAGCACGGCGGCGGCTGCGGCATCCACGCCTTGCCCTTCCGCGATCACCCAGCGGATCAGATGCTGGATCAGCGTCTTCGGCACGCCGGCGTTCACGGCGTAGTGGCTCATCTGGTCGCCCACGCCGTAGGTCGCCCAGCCGAGCGCGAGCTCGGAGAGGTCGGAGGTACCGACCACGATCCCGTTGTTCTGATTCGCCAGGCGGAAGAGGTAGTCGGTGCGCATCCCGGCCTGGACGTTCTCGAACGTGACGTCGTGGACGGGCTCGCCGTCGGCGAAGGGGTGGCCGATGCGGGTGAGCATCTCGGATGCCGCGGGCCGGATGTCGATCGTCTCGATCGAGGCACCCATCGCCTCGGCGAGGGCGATCGCGTTGGATTTCGTGTGCTCGGAGGTGGCGAAGCCGGGCATCGTGTAGGCGAGGATGTCGCTGCGCGGCCGTCCCATGCGATCCATCGCCCGCGCGATCACGAGCAGCGCGTGCGTGGAGTCGAGTCCGCCGCTCACTCCGATCACGGGCCGCGGGTCGCCGATCGCGCGCAGACGCTGGACGAGGCCCGAGACCTGGATGCTGAACGCTTCGTAGCAGTCCTGCGCGAGCCGCGCCGGGTCATCGGGCACGTAGGGGAAGCGGTCGAGCGCGCGTCGCAGGCCGATGTCGCCGGTGGGCGGATCGAGCCGGAAGTGCACGGTGCGGAAATGCGGATCGTGCGTGCGGCGGTTGTCGTCGAACGTGCCCTGGCGGAGGCGGTCCTGGCGGAGGCGATCCAGGTCGACGTCCGCGACGCTGCGCCGAGGGCCGTCCGGAAACCTCTCCGTCTCGGCGAGCAGCAGCCCGCCCTCGTAGATCATGGTCTGGCCGTCCCACGACAGATCGTTGGTCGACTCGCCTGTGCCGGCCGCCGCGTAGGCGTAGGCGGCGAGACAGCGCAGCGACTGCGACTGGCACAGGTCTTTGCGGTCTTCGGCGCGGCCGATCGTGATCGGGCTGCCCGACAGGTTCAGCAGCACGGTCGCGCCGGCCAGCGCCGCGGGTGAGGACGGGGGGATCGGCACCCAGACGTCCTCGCACACTTCGGCATGCACGACCAAGCCGGGCACGTCGAGGGCCTCGAACAGCAGGTCGGTGCCGAACGGCGCTTCGAGTTCTCCGACTCGGATGTCACCGCCGCGCTGGTCATCGCCCGAGGCGTACCAGCGGCGCTCGTAGAACTCGCGGTACGTCGGAAGGTACGACTTGGGGACGACGCCCAGCAGCTCTCCGCGGTGGATCACGACGGCACTGTTGTAGAGGCGGTTGCGGTGGCGAAGCGGCGCGCCGATGACGAGCATCGGGAACAGCTCCTCGGATGCCTCGACCAGCCGCATGATCGCCGCCTCGACGGCGTCGAGCACGGCATCCTGCAGGACGAGATCGTCGATCGCGTAGCCGGTGAGGCACAGCTCGGGGAAGACGGCGACCGAGACGGCATCCGCATCGCACTCCCGCGCGGCGGCCAGCACGGCCTCGCCGTTGCGCGCGGGGTCGGCGATCGCGACGGGGATCGTGCATGCCGCGATCCGCGCGAACCCGTGGCGGTACGCGCTTTCGAAGCTGAGGCTCATGCCCCCAGTCTGGCACCACCACTCGAACCCGATGTCGGGCGCGGCGGCTATCGTCGTCGAGACGGAAGGGATCCATGCGATACATCGAGGACGAAGGGCGCATCGTCTGGAGTGCGAGCGACCTCAAGGCCGCCGCAGAGTGCGAGTTCGCCTGGCTGCGCGCGATCGACGCGCGGCTCGGTCGGGTCGCACCGGTGGACGAGCCGGAAGACCTCACGCTCGCACGCGCGGGCACCCTCGGGATCGCCCACGAACATCGCGTGCTCGCGGCGTACCGCGAGAGGTTCGGCGAGGGGGTCGTCGAGATTCCCGAGGCCCGGTCTTCGGATGCTGCGGCTCTCGCCGACGCCGTCGCCCTGACGATCGCCGCGCTCGAGTCCGACGCCGATGTGATCTACCAGGCGACGTTCGCGACCCCCGACTTCGTCGGTTTCGCCGACTTCCTCACCCGTGACGAAGAGGGGCGGTGGATCGTGCAGGACAGCAAGCTCGCCCGCCACGCGCGCGTGACGGCGCTCATGCAGCTCGCGGCATATGCCGATCAGCTCGATCGTCTCGGCGTGCCGCGGTCCGAGCGCGTCGAACTGCTTCTCGGTGACGGAACCGTGAGCGCGCACGCCGCCGACGACCTGCTTCCGGTGTTCGAGCTTCGGCGCGAGCGGCTCCGCGCCCTCGTCGCGGACCGCAGGCTCGATCTCGGTCCCGGGGGCGACGCGATCCCATGGGGCGACGAGCGCGGAGACCTCGGCGTGATCGCGTGCGGGCGCTGCGCGACGTGCGACGGGGAGGTCGTGGCATCCCGTGATCTCCTGCTCGTCGCGGGCATGCGGCCCGTCCAGCGCGAGCGGCTGCGCACCGCGGGCATCTTCACGCTCGACGACCTCGCCGACGCGGTCGAGCCCGCGCCCGGCATGAACCCGGACGTCTTCGCGATGCTCCGAACACAGGCGCGGCTGCAGCGCGAGAGCCCGGCAGGCATCCCGCCCCTGATCCCGCCGCCGGTGTCGCCGCTCGCCGCGGAGGCCGAGTCTGCCGCGCCCGCGGGCGCGCCGCCAGTCCCGACGTACGAGGTCGTCGCGCCGACCGCTCTGGGGGCGCTCCCGCTGCCCGACGCGGGCGACATCTTCTTCGACTTCGAGGGCGACCCGCTCTACACCGAGGGCGATGCGACGTCGTGGGGCATCGACTACCTCTTCGGCTGGGTCGACGTGCGCGAGCAGTACAGCGCGCTGTGGGCGCACTCCTTCGCCGACGAGCGCATCGCGCTCGAGACGTTCCTCGACACCGTGAATCTCTTGCGGCAGCAGCATCCGGGAATGCACATCTACCACTACGCGCCGTACGAGACCGCGCATCTGCTGGCCATGGCCGCGCGGCACGGCGTCCGCGAGGGCGACGTCGATCGGCTGTTGCGCGACGGCGTCTTCGTGGACCTCTACCCGATCGTGCGCCGCGCGCTGCGCGTCGGGTCGCGCTCGTACTCGATCAAGAAGCTCGAACCTCTGTACATGGGCGCCGAGGTGCGCACGAGTGACGTGCAGAAGGGCGACGACTCGATCGTCCGCTACGTCGAGGCGCGTGCGCTCGGCGACGACGGGCGGACGACCGAGGCGCAGGAGATCCTCGACGATCTGGCCGACTACAACCGCTACGACTGCGTCTCGACGCGACGTCTGCGCAACTGGCTCGTCGCCCGGGCCCGCGAGGCCGGGCTGCGTCCGTCGCCGGATTCGGAACCGGGTGAGAACTCGTACGAGCCCTCTCCCCGGTCCGTGGAGCTGAATCGCCTCGCGGCCCAGCATCCCGCCGACTCCGCCGAGGATCGCGCTCTCCGGCTGGGCGCGGCGGCGATCGACTACTACCCGCGTGAGGCCAAGACGTTCTGGGCCACGCACTTCCTGCGCCTGCGCGAACCGGTGTCGGTGTGGGAAGACTCCCGTGACGTCGTCGTGCTCAACGCCGCGCTCTGCCGGGTCGTCGAGGACTGGCACCGCGAAGAGGGCCAGCGCACCGACCGGCGTCGCATCGAACTCCGCGGCGAGTTCGCGCCCGGTACCCGGCTGACGGTGGGCTCCGAACCCTCTCTCATCTACGACCTGCCGGCACCGTTCCCGTTCACCCCGTCGCCACGGTGGATCCACGCGGACCATCGCGCCAAGGTCATCGAGCTCCTCGACGACGGGGCGATCGTCGAGGAGTTCGCGGTGCAGGACGTGACCTGGGCCGAGCTCCCGATCGCGATCACGCCGCCCTCACCGCCCTCGGCGGGCAACCAGCAGAAGGCGATCGATGCCTGGGCGGACGCGGTGGCCGCCGCGGCTCCGGTGCTTCCGGCCGATCCCGCGACCGACATCCTGCTCCGGCATCCGCCCCGCACGTTCTCGGGCGCCCTCGCCTCTGCAGCTCCCGGAGGCGAGGTCGATGCGATCGTGCGCAGCCTCCTCGACCTCGACCGCAGCTACCTCGCGGTGCAGGGCCCACCCGGCACGGGCAAGACATACGTCGGCTCGCATGTGATCGCCCGACTCGTCGCCGAGCGCGGATTCAAGGTCGGCGTCGTGGCGCAGTCGCATGCCGTCGTCGAGAACATGCTCGCCCGGGTCGTCGAGGCGGGCGTGCCGGCGGCCCAGGTGGGGAAGGCGCCGAAAGACGCCGCGGCGACCGACCTTCCGTTCACGCCGCTCCCGAAGAACGGTCTGGCGGCATTCACGCAGGAGAACTCCGCCGTCGGGTTCGTCGTCGGCGGGACCGCTTGGGACTTCAGCCATGAGGGGCGCGTGCCGCGCGGCTCGCTCGACCTGCTCGTGATCGACGAGGCGGGGCAGTTCTCGCTCGCCTCCACGATCGCCGTCTCGCTCGCATCGTCGCGCCTGCTGCTGCTCGGCGACCCGCAGCAGCTCCCTCAGGTCAGCCAGGGCACCCACCCCGAACCGGTCGACACATCGGCGCTCGGGTGGGCCATGGACGGTGCCGACGTCATTCCCCGCGAGATGGGCTACTTCCTGGCGCGCACGTGGCGCATGCACCCCCGCGTGGCCGAGCCGGTCTCGCGCCTGTCGTACGCGGGTGAGCTCGCGTCGCACCCGTCGACCGAGCTGCGCACGCTCGAGGGCATCAAACCGGGTCTTCGCACGGTCGCGGTGCGCCACCACGGCAACGCGACCCAGTCGCCCGAAGAGGCCGACCAGGTGGTGCGGATCGTCCGCGAACTGCTCGGGCGACGGTGGACGGATGCCGTGACCACCGATGCCGGCGCACGCGTCGTGCCTCCGCGCCCTCTCGACGAGGCCGACATCATCGTCGTCACCCCCTACAACGCGCAGCAGGTCGTGGTCGAAGAAGCACTGGCCCGTGCGGGGCTGCATCGCGTTCCCGTCGGCACGGTCGATCGCTTCCAGGGGCAGGAGGCGGTGGTGGCGATCGTCACCCTCGCAGCATCCGCCGGGCGCGATGCTCCGCGCGGCTTGGAGTTCCTGCTGCTGCGCAATCGGCTCAACGTCGCGATCTCGCGAGCCAAGCACGCTGCGTACCTCGTGTACTCGCCGGGGCTGCTCGACGACCTGCCGCGTACCCCAGAGGGCGTGGCACGGCTCAGCGGGTTCGCCCGTCTCGTCTCGGCGCCGCAGGCGCGGAGCAGGCGCGAGAGCACGGTGCTCACGGGCGCCGCATAGACTGGCGCCGACGAGGGGAGGCCGCCATGGCCGACGATGCCAGGCAGTTCGAGATCGACCTTCCGCCGGAGCTGATCGGCGGGGCCTACGCCGACTTCGCGAATGTGTGGCACACGCCGACCGTGTTCGTCATGGACTTCGTCACGCTCGCTCAGCCGCCGCGCGAAGAGATCGATTCCGAGACGGGCGAGCACCGCACGGTCGTTCCCGCCCGGGTGGTCAGCCGCATCCGCATCCCTCCCGAGCAGGTCTTCGAACTCGCGAAGGCCCTCACCCAGCAGCTGGAGTTCTGGGAGCAGGAGACCGGTCGTCGTTCGCCGACGACCCCTCTCATCGACCCCGGGGTCTGACGACTCGCGACCCGAACGCTCGACGCCGTGTAGACAGTCAAGCCGTGGATGTCAAGCCCCGAGGCCGATTCAGGCCGCCCACGTACGCTGATCTCGCGCTTCGGCGCACGCCGCGGCATCCGTTCGGCGAGGGATGGATGCCGCGGCCCCTCTCCTTACGTCTGTGTCGGGCGACGTCGGAGAATCGTGTCGAAGTCGGGCGATTCGGGGCGGAATCCTCCGACGAAAGCCCGATCTTCCGACGACCGCGCGCGGCGCGGGGTCAAACCGTGCCGTACAGCCGGTCGCCGGCGTCTCCGAGGCCGGGCACGATGTAGCCCTTCTCGTTGAGCCGCTCGTCGAGTGCGCCCAGCACGAGCGTGACATCGCGGCCCTCGACCTGCTTCTCGATCGCTGCGACGCCCTCGGGCGCGGCGAGGATGCAGATCGCAGTGATGTCGCGGGCTCCGCGGCGGAAGAGGAACTCCATCGCCGCGCCGAGCGATCCGCCGGTCGCCAGCATCGGATCCAGGACGAAGCACTGGCGGTCGCTCAGGTCCTCCGGGAGCCGCTCCGCGTACGTGGTCGGCTCGAGGGTCTCTTCATTGCGCGCCATGCCGAGGAATCCGACCTCCGCGCTCGGGAGGAGTTTCACCATGCCCTCGAGCATTCCGAGCCCGGCCCGCAGGATCGGCACCACCAGCGGGCGCGGCTCGCTGATGCGCACCCCGATCGTGGTCGTCACCGGCGTGCGGATCTCGACCTGCTCGACCGCGACATTGCGGGTGGCCTCGTAGGCGAGCAGCGTCACGAGCTCCTCGGTGAGCTGCCGGAAGACCGGCGACGAGGTGCGCTCGTCGCGCAGCACGGTCAGCTTGTGGGTGATGAGGGGGTGGTCGGCCACGTGCACACGCATACGCTCAGGTTAGGGCACGTGCCGCGGCGCGCCCTACGCTGGCTCCGTGGGATTGCCGGTGACCGCGCAGGACGATGGCGCGATGGCGCACGCCCTGTCGCTGGCGGCTGCCGCGGCGCGCGAGGGCGAGATCCCGGTCGGCGCCGTGGTGACGGATGCTGCGGGCACGGTGATCGGCACGGGGCGCAACGCTCGCGAACTCACCCACGACCCCACGGCGCATGCGGAGGTCGTCGCGCTGCGGGCGGCTGCGGCGAGCGTCGGCTCCTGGAACCTCGAGGGCTGCACGCTGGTCGTCACCCTCGAGCCGTGCCTGATGTGCGCGGGCGCGGCCCTGCAGGCGCACGTCTCCAGGATCGTGTTCGGGGCCTGGGACGACAAGGCCGGCGCGGTCGGATCGGTTTACGACGTCGTCCGCGACCGCCGCCTCCCCACCCGCGCGGAGGTGGTCGGCGGGGTGCGCGAGCACGAGGCATCCGCCCTCCTGCGTACCTTCTTCGCAGCCCGGCGCTGACGTCTCCCGCGGTCAGTGCGGCAGCCGGGGGAGGACTTCGCCGCCCAGGTAGGCCGTCTGGTCGAGGTCGCGCGCATCCACCGTCTGGAAGTAGACCCGCTCGGCGCCGAGCGCGATCAGCCGCTCGACCTTCTCGATGACCTCATCGGCGTCGCCGCAGATGTTCGTCCCGTCGCGGAACTGTTCGAGGCTCTTCCCCGTCGCTTCCGCTCGCCGGCGCAGCGAGGCCTCGTCGGGCGCGGCGATCGTCGGGAGCGCGACCGACAGCTTGAGGGTCGCCGGGTCGCGATCGGCCCGCTCGCACGCGATGCGCACCCGCTTGAACGCGGCGGAGATCTCGCTCTCGGGGCAGAACCCGATGTTGTATTCGGTCGCGAAGCGAGCGGCGAGGGCAGGCGTGCGCTTCGCGCCCGCGCCGCCGATGATCAGCGGCACGCGCTCCTGCACCGGTTTGGGCAGCGCCGGAGCGCCCGCGAGCGAATAGTGCTCACCCGCGAAGTCGAACGTCTCGCCCACGGGCGTCGCCCACAGCCCTGTCACGATGGCGAGCTGCTCTTCGAAGATGTCGAAGCGGCGCGAGGGGAACGGGATGCCGTAGGCCCGGTGCTCGGCTTCGAACCACCCCGTCCCGAGCCCCAGCTCGATCCGGCCGCCCGACATCGCATCGACCTGGGCGACCTGGATGGCCAGCACGGCGGGCAAGCGGTGCGTCGCCGATGAGACCAGGGTGCCGAGGCGGATCCGCGTGGTCTCTCGCGCGAGGCCGGCGAGCGTCGTCCAGGCGTCGGTCGGACCGGGGAGCGGATCGCCGTCGCCCATGCGCATGTAGTGATCGGACCGGAAGTATCCGTCGAATCCGGCACGCTCGGTCGCCAGGGCGAAGGCGAGCAGTTCGTCGTACGTGAACCCCTGCTGAGGCTCAGTGAAGGTGCAGTACTCCATGGCTCCAGCCTGCCAGGCCCGGCGAGGTGGGGCGTTCTCGTCAGTCGGACGAGGCGATCACGACGGTCTCGGTCGGGGGTCCGGGCTCGGCAGGGCGACGGTAGATGTCGGGTTCGAGGTAGATGACGGTGGCGGCTGGCACCGCGGTGCGGATGCGCGTCTCGACGGTGTCGATCTCTGCGGCCACGTCGGCGAAGCTCTTCTCGGCGGCGAAGCCGAGCTTGGCGGCGACGAGGAGCTCGTCCGGGCCGAGGTAGAGCGTCTTGACGTGGATGAGCTTCTCGACCTCGGGTCCGTTCTCGATGGCACCGACGATGCGGCCGTGATCGGCATCCGTCGCTCCTTCTCCGACGAGGAGGCTCTTCGTCTCGATGCCGAGCGTGATCGCGACGAGGATCAGCAGCGTGCCGATCGCGAGCGTGCCGACGGCGTCCCACACCGCGTCGCCGGTGATCGCGGTCAGCCCCACGCCGAAGAGGGCGAAGGTGAGGCCGATCAGGGCCGCGACATCCTCGAGGAGGACGACCGGAAGTTCGGGCGCCTTCGCGTGGCGTACGAACGACACCCACGACTGGCTCTTCCCGCGGATGTGGTTGCTCTCTTTGATGGCCGTGCGCAGCGAGAAGCTCTCGAGACCGATCGCGATCACCAGCACCCCGATCGGGATCCAGATGTTCTCGAGCGCGTGCGGGTGGATGAGCTTGTCGACGCCCTCGTAGATCGAGAACACGCCGCCGACCGAGAACAGGATGATCGAGACGACGAATGCATAGACGTAGCGTTCGCGGCCGTGACCGAACGGATGCTCTTTGTCGGCGGCTCTGCGCGATTGGCGCCCGCCGAACAGGAGCAGCAGCTGGTTTCCCGAGTCGGCGACCGAGTGGATGGCCTCCGCGAGCATCGACGCCGAGCCGGACAGGAACCACGCGATGAACTTCGCGAGCGCGATACCCATGTTCGCGAGGAAGGCCGCGATGATCGCCCTGTTGCCGCCCGATGCACTCATGGCGATGAGTCTACGGACCCCGCGCCCTCCCGCCCGCACGGAAGGAGCGGTGAGGAAGGAGCGGTGAGGAAAGAGGAGAGAGGTGAGGGGCTAGTCCGAGGAAGGGATGATGATCGCCTCGGTAGGCGGGGCGGGGTCGGCCGCCATGCCCACGTAGCCGATCACCTGCAGCAGCGCCTGCCGCACCTCCGCAGGGCGCTCCAGGTGCGGCGCGTGGCCGACGCCCTCGAGGCTCAGCTCGGAGACCGCGCCCCCGGCGGCGGCGTACGCCTCGAGTACGTCGCGCGTCTGCGTCACCATGGGCTGCGCCGGTGCGACCTCTTCGCCGGGCCAGCCCGGGATGATCCCGAGCTGCCCGAGGTGATTGAGGTCGTAGAACGACGCGTCCGACACGATCGCGTCAGCCGTGCCGTGCACCCAGAGGATCGGAGGCTTCTCGGCGAGGTCGACGATGCCCGACGCGTCGAAGTACTTCGGCGCCATCGTGTTGAGCACACCGATGGTTCCCGCGGCGAAGCCGGGCCAGTTGGGGCTCGCCGCGCCGTCGCCCGGATAGTTGCCCGTGGCGGTCGAGGTCGTCAGCATCGATTCGACCCAGACGTCTTCGTGCTCCGTCGTATATCCCGACGAGACGTACCCGGAGCGGAAGACATTGCGGGGCGAGGTCTGCGCATCATCCGAGGCGTCGCCGTCGATCAGACGCTGTACGAAATCGGGGTTCGCACCGCCGCCGCCGACTCCTGCGTCGTCGTCGGTGAGTCGTGTTCCGTCGCGACGGGTGCCGCCGAACCCGTAGGGCGAGACCGGCGCCTGCAGCGTGAGACTGAGTGCGGGATGCTCGAGCGCGTACTGCAGCACGACACCGCCCCCCATCGACCAACCCATCAGGTGCGCCGTCGGAATGCCGAGCGCCTCGAGCGTGGCGTGGACGTCGTCGCTGAAGTCCCGGAGGCCTCGAGTGGCGTCGATCGGGGCGTGTTCGGTGGAGCCGAACCCGCGGAGGTCGATCGCGATCACCCGCAGGTCGGAGGGGAGGTCCAGCATCAGCTCCTGCCAGAACAGCGATGACGAGACGTTGCCGTGGATCAGCACGAGGGTCCGGTCGGGCGGAGTGGCCGGGTCGTCGCCCTCGCGCTCGAGGATGCCGACGGTCAATCGCGGGGTCTCGACCGCGCGTGCCGTGATGCCGTCGAAAAGAGTCATGGAAGGGTTCCTCCGTCGATCGTCTCGGGGCCACCACGCCCCGCGATTCCGACTATAGACCGCAGGGCGCGAGCGCCGAGGCGAACACCCGTCGGTCCGCGCGACCGCCGTAGGATGGCGCGCATGACGAGCAACGGTGTCTCCCTCCCCCCGATCGCGATCCTCGGCGCCGGGTCGATGGGTGGAGCGATCCTGCACGGACTCGTCGGCTCCGGTCTCGCGGTGGGCGGGGTGACCGTCACCAACCGCTCCGCACAGAAGGCCGAAGCCCTTGCAGGACTCGAGGGCGTCACGAGCGTCGCCCTGGAGACGCAGCAGGACGGCAATACGGATGCTGCAGCCACCGCCGACGTCGTGCTCATCGGTGTGAAACCGGCCATGGTCCCCGACCTTCTGCGTGAGGTCGCCCCCGTCCTGCGACCGGGCACGATCGTGGTCAGCCTCGCGGCGGGCGTGACGATCGCGACGTACCAGGCGATCCTCGGCGAGCGGATCCCGGTGCTGCGCTCGATGCCGAACACTCCCGCGGTCGTCGGCAAGGCCGTGACCGGCCTCGCGGCGGGGCACGGCGTCACCCCGGCGGACGTCGCGGTCGTCCGGTCGCTGTTCGAGACGGTGGGGGTGGTCATCGAGGTGCCCGAGTCGCAGATCGACGCGTTGTCGACGATCTCCGGCTCCGGCCCCGCCTACGTCTTCCTCCTCATCGAGGAGCTCACGAAGGCCGCGAGGGGCAAGGGCTTCGACGAGGCGCAGGCGCGGCTCATGGTCGAGCAGACCTTCATCGGGGCGGCGGCGCTGCTCGAGGCTTCCGGAGAGGATCCCGCCGAGCTGCGACGCAGGGTCACGAGCCCGAAGGGCACGACGGAGCGGGCGATCGCGGTGCTGCACAGCGCCCGGCTCGACGTCGTCTTCGAGTCGGCGACGGATGCTGCGCTCGCCCGCGCGCGCGAGCTCGCCGCCGGCTGACGCTGCTGCCTGTGCGGGCGACTCCGCGCCCGACGGGTCAGAAGTCCTCGGAGGTCCTGGCTCGCGCGATGAGCGCGGTGTGCTCGGCGATCGCCGCGGCGACCGAACTCAGGTAGCCGGTGAACTCCTCGACTTGGCTCGGGTCGAGGTGAGCGGTCGCGCTCGAGACCATGGTGTTGAAGTCGGCGTGGATGCGCTCCATCACCGCGTGTGCGCGGGGTGTCAGCTCGAGGAAGATGCTCCGCCGATCGTCCGGATGATCGACTCGGTGCAGCAGATCGCCCTCGACGAGGCGACGTGAGATGAAAGTGATGGCGGCGGTCGTCACGTGCATGTGTTCGGCGAGCTGTTTGGGGGTCACGCTGATGTGCTCCCCGATGTAGAACAGAGCGCGCAGTTCGCTCGCCGAGAGGCCTTCTTCTTCGGCGATGCGTTCGCGATTGCGGTCGAGCGCGCGCGAGAAGCGAACCGCCGCCGCAGGAAACGCATCGAGTCGATGCGACCTCGCTTCAAGATCCGTCATGTCCACCTCGCCAGATCGCAAGCTTACCTGGGCTGCTGAAACAACATCTGTGACAAGAGATAACTGAGTTACTAAGTTGTATAGTACCTTTACTACTGCGGGTCGTCCGATCCCGCGACACAGTGACAAAGGAGCATGACGTGATTCCCGATCTCCTGACCGCGGGGCAGTTCGCCACGGTGTACAACGCGCTCTCGCTGGTGATCGCCGCACAGCTTTTCACGGCGATCTTCCTGGTCGTCTCGCTTCCGCGCGTTCTGGCGCGGTATCGCCCTGCCGTGACGGTCGCCCTGATCGTCTGCGGGATCGCCGCCTACCACTACTTCCGCATCTTCGACTCGTTCACCGCAGCCTTCACGACCGACTCCGTGGGTGGCACCGGCGAGTACACCCAAGCCGTGGGAGTGGCGTTCAACGAGGGCTACCGCTACGTGGACTGGCTCCTGACCGTTCCGCTCCTGCTGGTCGAGTTGGTCGCCGTGCTGGCGTTGGCCCGGGCGATGCAGAACCGTCTGCTCCTCCAGCTCGTACCGGCGTCGATCCTCATGATCGCCCTGGGCTACCCGGGCGAAGTGAGCGGCGACCTCGTCGTGCGGACCGTGTTCGGCATCCTTTCGACGATCCCCTTCCTGTTCATCCTGTACGTCCTTTTCGTCCAGCTGAGCAAGTCGCTCGCGCTTCAGCCCGAGGCGGTGCGCGGCACGCTCAGCCGCCTCCGCTTCCTCCTTGTCTTGAGCTGGGGCGTGTATCCGATCGCATACCTCCTGCCCGCGCTCGACCTCGGCGCCGACGGCTGGGTGTGGAAGCAGGTCGGCTACTCGATCGCCGACATCGTCGCCAAGGCCGTGTACGGCCTGCTCATCTACCAGGTGGCCAAGACGAAGTCGTGGCTCGAAGATCCGAAGTTCGCCGAGCACGAGCGCCCGCTCGTCGGCTCGGTGCGCAGGGTGGCGGACCTGGACAAGGCGGCCTGAGGCCGACGCCGCCCTCGGTCAGCGATCGAGGGCGGCGAAGCGCTCGATGTCGACGTTCGTACCCGACACGATGATCAGGTCGTGGTTGGTGACGACGGTGTCGGCCTCCGCGTAGCGGAACGGCTTGCCGGGGCTCTTGACACCCACCACCGTCACATTGAACTTGGTGCGCACACCGGATTCCATGAGCCCTCGGCCGCGGATGAACTTCGGCGGGTACATCTTCGCCAGCACGAAGTCGTCGTCGAAGCGGATGAAGTCCAGCATCCGGCCGCTCACCAGGTGAGCGACGCGCTCGCCGGCCTCCCGCTCGGGGTAGATCACGTGATTGGCGCCCACCCGCGCCAGGATCTTGCCGTGCGACTGCGACACCGCCTTCGCCCAGATCTGCGGCACCTTGAGGTCGACGAGGTTCGCCGTGATGAGCACGGACGCCTCGATCGAGGAGCCGACCGCGACCACCGCGACCTGGAAGTCGGCGGCGCCGATCTGCTTCAGCGCGTCGATGTTCTTCGCGTCGGCCTGGACGGCGTGGGTGACACGCTCCGACCACTTCTGCACGAGATCGAGGCTCTCGTCGATGGCGAGGACATCACGGTCGAGCCGGTCGAGCTCCCCGGCGCATGCCGCGCCGAACCGGCCGAGACCGATGACCAGGACCGGCGCATCGCCGCGGATCTGCTCAACCAACGATCGGCCTTTCCACCGGCAGCGAGTACAGCTGGGAACGGGAGGACGCGGCGACCGCCGCGGCCAGAGTCACAGTACCAACGCGGCCCATGAACATCGTCAGAGCCATGACGTAGATCGCCGGATCGGTGAGCTCCGCCGTCAGCCCTGTCGACAGGCCCACCGTCGCGAACCCCGAGATGACGTCGAAGAGCACCATTTCGATCGGGCGCTGCGAGATCTGGGCGATCGTGATCGTGGAGAGGGCGACGATCGTCGCCCCCCACGCCACGACCGAGAGCGCGACGCGCTGCACGTCGCTGGGGATCCGGCGTCCGAACGCCTCGACGGACGGGCGGCCCTTCGCCTCCGAGAACACGGCGAGGGCGAGCACGGCCAGGGTCGTGACCTTGATGCCGCCGGCGGTCGAGGCCGAACCGCCCCCGACGAACATCAGCATCGATCCGACGACGAGCGACGACCCGTTCAGATCG
This sequence comes from Microbacterium rhizomatis, assembly GCF_008710745.1. Taxonomy (GTDB): domain Bacteria; phylum Actinomycetota; class Actinomycetes; order Actinomycetales; family Microbacteriaceae; genus Microbacterium; species Microbacterium rhizomatis. The sequence goes on along the minus strand of NZ_VYSA01000001.1, from coordinate 1,726,803 downwards.
CCGATGTCGATGACGGAGAAGCCGCCGGACCGAGTCATCGCAGACAGGAAGAACGACTGGAAGACCGTGTCCCACGCGTTCATGCTGCCGAAGGTCTTCGGGTTGTTGAACTCCAGGAGGAGGAACGCGCACGCCCCCGCGACGAACAGCACGATCGTCGTGATCAGGGTGAGCTTGGCGTGAAGCGACCAGCGGCGCACGTGCCAGTAGTGGCGCGACAGCGTGTAGATGACCGGGAAGCCGATCGACCCGAGGAACACGCCGACCATGAGCACCGCGAGCATGAAGTAGTCGGTCGCGAACGGTGCGAGACCGCCCGCATTCGGACTGAACCCGGTGTTGGTGAACGCCATTGCCGCGTAGAAGGGCGCCTCCCACAGCGCCAGCAGCGGTGAGACGCCGCCGATGATGAGCGACGGGTACAGGAGAACGGCGAGCCCGAACTCGATCACGAGGGTCGAGAGGGCCACCGTGATCAGCAGTTGGCCGACCTCTCCGAGCCGGACGGTCTGCCCTTCGTTGACGGGGCCCCCGTGCGCGCGCAGTGGATTCGTGTCGCCCGCTGCGATGAGCTTGGCGCGCAGCCCCAGCCGCTTCGAGATGATGAGGCCGAGGATCGAGGCGAGCGTGAGCACGCCCATCGCGCCGACCTGCACGCCGATGAACACGAACACCTGGCCGAGCGGCGACCAGTAGGTGCCCATGTCGACGGTCGAGAGCCCGGTGACGCAGATCGTCGACACCGCGGTGAACAGCGCATCCGCAAACGGTGCGCGCTCGCCGCTGGCGGTGGCGGCAGGCAGCGAGAACAGCGCGGTGAAGAGCAGGATCAGGATGATGAACACCCCGACGGCGAAACGAGCGGGGGATGCTGTCGTCAGATCCCGGAACGCGTCGAACGCGTCGGCGAGCCAGGCGCGGACCGAGCGGGAACGCCGGGGGCCACCGGGGCTCGCCGCCATCCGCAGACCCCTTCCGGTTCGCTCCGCCTGCTCGGCGGACCTCCGCCGGTCCGAGCCCTGTCATGGTACTGCGGCGGGCGCGCGACTAACCTAAACACATGGCGGACATCTTCGACGTGATCGCGGACGGTACCCGTCGCGAGATCCTGCAGCTTCTCCTGGATCGCGCGACCACCGGTCAGCGGGGCACGAGCGTGTCGCACATCGTGCAAGAGCTCGGGGTGAGCCAGCCGACCGTGTCGAAGCATCTCAAGGTTCTGCGCGACGCCGAGCTGGTGTCGGTGCGCGAAGAGGGGCAGCACCGCTACTACAGCCTTTCCGCCGCGCCGCTGGACGAGGTCGACGACTGGATCGTGCCCTTCCTCAGCGACGACACCGACACCGAGGATGCGGGGGCGAGCTCGATCCTGTCGGATTCCGCCGCCCACACCGCCGAGGTGGTCGGCCGGGCCGCGGCATCCGCCAAGCACGTGGTCGCGAACGCCCTGAAGAAGCTCCCCGGTCGCTGAGCCGCCTCGCCGGAGCGCGCGTGGCGCTCGGGGAGAGCTCAGAGGGTCGGAGCAGGGGTCGGCGTGGAAGGCGTCTCGTTCGGATTCGGATTCCCGTTCGGATGCCGAGGTGTCTGCCCGTGCCTGTTCTGGCGCTGCTCGGGCCGCTCCCGGACGTCGTCGCGCCCCTGAGGCCCCGTCATCGTCTGGTGTGAGGCGGAGGCGACGTGTCCCACATGGTGCGTGGCGATGGCCCACCCGACGACGGCGCCGCCGCCGAACGTGAGTCCGAGCAGCAGGACGCCTCCGACGATGCTCCCGATGATCAGACCCACGTGGCTTCCGCCGCGTGCGGGCGGGGTGGGCGGAGCCGTGGTCTGCGGCTGGTCGTGCGGAGCGGCAGGATACGGCTGATCGGTCATGCCTGCATTAGGCGACACGATGCTGTGGGGTCATCGGGCCGGGGCTATGGGGCCGCTGGGAATCGAGTACCAGCCGTGGCATGCTTTCCCATCAGCCCCACGGGTTTACACGCGTTGCGTGCGGCCCATAGAGTGTGTCTGCCGATATCTGGGGAAATCGTGCGTCGCGCAGTGCGCTCGCATCGCAAGGGGAGAAATGACAGAGCTGGCTGAAGTTCGGTTTCTGACGGTGGCCGAGGTCGCCGAGCTCATGCGCGTCTCGAAGATGACCGTCTACCGGCTCGTGCACTCGGGCGAACTGCCCGCGGTGCGCTTCGGGCGAAGCTATCGGGTACCCGAAGCGGCGGTGTCCGAGGCTCTGCAACGGCCGATCGCCGACGTCGGCTAGACTGTCCCCAGGCATATTCCGCATCTGCCTTTTTCCTGGGTCCCGGATCGCTGAGCGATTCTCCGGCCCAACCCCCGACGTAGTGAGGTTTTCCGTGGGTTCAGTCATCAAGAAGCGCCGCAAGCGCATGGCGAAGAAGAAGCACCGCAAACTGCTTCGCAAGACTCGCCACCAGCGCCGCAACAAGAAGTAGCGGCAGCGAACACCGAGCGCCTGTCCACCGGACGGGCGCTTCGTGCATCCCACGCGGGACGCCATCGCAGGACACGACAGGCACGCATCCGGCACCGCCCGAGGAGGATTCCGATGAACACGATCACGGTCCAGCAGCTGCGCGAGCGCGTCGGCGTGCCGCTCATCGACGTGCGCGAAAGCCACGAATTCGAGGCCGGGCACATACCGGGCGCCGTCAACCTGCCGATGTCGAGCATCGGCGAGCACCTCGACGAGCTGCCGGACGGCGCGTTCGACGTGGTCTGCGAAATCGGCGGCAGGTCGGCCCGAGTGGTCGAGGCGCTCGAAGCGCGGGGTCACGACGCGACGAACGTCGTGGGCGGAACAGCCGGCTGGGTCGCAGCCGGCTACCCCGTCGAAGTCTGAGTGTCACCGGTCATCCCTAGGATGAGAACCGTGACTTCGCGAATCTCCTTGACCGTCATCGGCAAACCCGATTGCCACCTGTGCGATGTCGCGCATGACATCGTCGAGCGTGTCGTCGCCGACCTGCCTGATCACGTCGCCGATCGTGTCGATATCACCGAGCTGTCGATCCTCGACGACCCCGCTCTCTACGAGCTGTGGTGGGAGAAGATCCCCGTCGTGCTCATAGACGAAGACCTGCACGCTCACTGGCGTGTCTCCTCCGAGGGCCTGCGCGGTGCGATTCTGACCGCGAGCGATCGGGCGGAGGTGCGTTCGTGAGCATCCGCCACATCGTTCTCTGGCGCCTGGCCGCCGACGACGCCGACACCCGGGCGGTGCACGCCGAAGAGATGACGCAGCAACTCGAAGGGCTCGCCGACGTGATCGATGAGATCGAGAGCATCCAGGTGCGCCCCAATGTGGCGTTTCCCGGCACCAACTGGGACGTCGCTCTCGTGGCCGACTTCGCCGACACCGCTGCGCTCGAACGGTACATCGAGCACCCCGCGCATCAGAAGGTCGTGGGCTTCGTACGCGAGGTCACGTCCGAGCGAGCGGCGATCGATCTGCCGCTCTAGCGGCTACTTCTCGATCTCGACGGTCTCGGCTCCGGGGGCGTTGCTCTTGACGGACTCGATGCCGCCGATCGCGCTCGCTTTCGAGGAGTATCCCTGACTGGTCGCGATGACCTGGCCGTTGGATGCTTTGAGGTTGAAGCGCCAGTCGCCACCCTTGTCGACCCACAGTTCGAATTTGCCAGCCATGTCCGTTCCCTTTCCCACCCGGTCGACCGACCGCTGCCGGTCGGGGCCCCAATGCCCTCGGCTCACGCTAGCGGCGGTCCCGGTGCGGAGGCAATGGAGCGGTGAGAGGCGTGCTACGCCGTGAGGACGGTGCGCAGTGCGATGAGATCGGAATCCGTCAGCCCGCCTGCGCGCAGATACTCCGCCGACCCGCCCGCGTGATCTTCGACCCATGCGAACGCCTCCTCGATCGCGGCCGGGGGGGGGTCGTCGAGATGAGGTCCTTGACGTGAGCAGTGAGAGGCACTCCCATCTGGCGTAACTGGCCGTACACCCCCTCGGACCACGTGCCCGCGAGGCGCTTCTCGCTCGCGGCATAATCGGCCACGACGGCGTCACGCGTCACCCCGATGGCGTCGAGCAGGATCGCCGTCGCGACTCCGGTGCGATCCTTGCCCGCGGAGCAATGCACCAGAACGGCGGAGCGCCGCCCGGCACTGACCGCGGCCACCAGCCGGGCGGCGCCCGCGAAGGAAGAGGCGCCGTGCTCGAGCATCCTCACGTAGACCTCGCCGAGTGTCGGGAGCTGTGCCATCGTGTCTGCGACGGCGTCGGAGGGGAGGGCTGCGTTCGCACGGCCCTCGAGCGCGTCATTGGCGGCCTGCTGAGCCGTGTCGTTGAATGTGCCCTCCAGCAGCGGCAGCACGACCGACTGGAGCGGTCGCGACGTCGGCAGGCGATCAGGGGCCAGCCGACGCTCCATCGGGGTGCGGAAGTCGACCACGACACCGATGTCGCTCGCAGCGAGTTGTTCGACCCCTCTCGCCGTCAGATTGCCGAGCGCGTCCGACCGGTACAGGATGCCGGAACGTGTCGTGCCGCCCCCCTTGAGAGGGAGTCCACCGACATCTCGGAAGTTGAATGTGCCATCGAGTCTGCGAGTCGTCACGCACCGAGCCTAAGCGCAGTTACGCTCTGGTGCGAATCGGCCGTTATGGTTTCGATCGCGCTTACGGCGCCAGACGGGTCGGCCCGCGGAACAGGAACGTGACCTCGCGGATCGACGACTCGCCGAGCAGGAGCATCAGCAGGCGCGCTTGGCCCATGCCGAAGCCGCCGTGCGGAGGCACGCCGTAGCGGAAGAAGTCGAGGTAGTGCTCCAGACCTCCGAGCGCGAGCCCCTTCTCCACCGCCTGCGCCTCGAGGACCTCGATGCGGTGCTCGCGTTGAGCTCCGGTGGTGATCTCGACGCCCTTGTACAACAGGTCGTAGCTCTTGGTGAGGCCGGTCGCGGCATCCTTCATGTGATAGAACGGCCGGATCTCGAAGGGGTAATCGGTCACGAAGACGAAATCGTGGTCGAAGGTCTCTTTCACGTGTGCCGAGACCTGGCGTTCGCCCTCGGGCTCGAGGTCGCCGTCGGTGCGCTGGGTCACGTGACCTCGGGCCGCCACGATGTCGCGCGCCTCGGCGAGCGGGATCCGCGGGAAGGGGAGCGAGGGGACGATCACCTCGACGCCGAAGAGTTCCTCGATCTCGGCGCCGTGCTTTGCTTTCACCGCCGAGATCGCGGCCGCCAGCAGCTCCTCCTGCATGGTCGCGACGTCTTCATGCGAATCGATCCAGCTGATCTCGGCGTCGATGCTGGTGAACTCGGTGGCGTGGCGACTCGTGAAGCTGGGATCGGCGCGGTACACGTCGCCGATCTCGAAGATCTTGCCGAAGCCGGCGGCCTGCGCCATCTGCTTGTAGTGCTGGGGGCTCTGTGCGAGGTAGGCCGTCTGGTCGCCGAAATACTCGAGCGAGAACAGCTCGGCGTTGGACTCCGAGGGGCTCGACATGAGCTTGGGGGAGTGGATCTCGATGTAGTCGCGCTCGATCCACCACGTGCGCATCGCGTGCTCGAGGGTGGTGGCGACGCGGAAGATGAGGTTGTTGCGGCGCTGGCGCAGATCGAGGAACCGCCAGTCCATCCGCTTGTCGAGGCCGCTGTCTGCGGCGATGGGCGTCTCGGCGAGGGCGGCCCCGGCGATCTCGAGAGCGCCGATCTTCACCTCGACGCCGCCGAGCTTCACGCGCTCGTCGTGCTTGAGCTCGCCGGTGACCGTCAGGAACGTGCCGGTCGCGAGAGCCGAGATGGTGTCGGTCAGTGCGAGCGCGTCGGCGTCCTGCGGGTCGGGCGAGTCGGCGACGGGGCGGGTCGCGGGGTTCACGAGCTGGACGGCGCCGGTCTCGTCGCGGAGGATGACGAACTGGACCTTCTTCTGGTCGCGCACCGTCTCGACCCACCCCGACACCGAGACGGGTCCGTCGGGAAGGGATTGCAGCTGGTCGATCACTACGCGCTCACTCACGAGGGTTCAGTCTACGGGGGCTGCCGGGCTCGACGATCGGCGGCCTACGATGAGCGGGTGACGATGCCGCCCGACCACCCGCGCCCGTCTCTGCGGCGCCCCGGGCGCAAGCCGCTCATCGTGTGGGACGTCGTGGTGACGTCGATCCTCCTGACGGCGCTCGCGTTCGTCTCTTTCGCCGTCTCGGTGTTCGGAGCGTTCCTAGTCATGGCATCGGACCCGTGCGGATCGACGAACTGCAACAACGGCCTCATCGCCTTCGGCGTCCTGGTCGCGATGGGGCTGCCGTGGATCGTGTTCGTCGCCACGGTGGTCGTCGCGATCATCCTGATGGCCAAGCGCCGCATCGCCTTCTGGGTGCCACTGGCCGGCTCGCCGCTGGTGGTCGGCGCGTGGTTCCTCGGTGCGGCGCTCGCCTCCGCCGGCGGACCGGTCGGCTGACGCTCAGCCCGTCCTCAGATCAGCCCGCCGTAGACTGGATGCGTGCCCGCCGATCGCCTCCACCTCGTGCGCCACGGCGAGGTCCACAACCCCGGCCGCGTGCTGTACGGGCGGCTGCCGGACTTCCGCCTCAGCGCCGACGGCCGTCGGATGGCGAGGGACGCCGCCGAGTACGTCCATGCCCTCGCGCGGCCGGTGTCATCGATCGTCGTGTCTCCACTGCAGCGCACGCGCGAGTCGGCGGAGCCGTTCACCTCACTGTTCGGGATCGACCCGGTCATCGATGAGCGGGTCATCGAGCCGACCAACGTCTTCGAGGGCAAGCGCATGAAGCGCGCACTGCTGAACCCGCTCAACTGGCGGTATCTCGCGCGTCCCGCGATCCCCAGCTGGGGCGAGCCGTACGCGCAGATCATCGGCCGGATGGACGCGGCGATGACGGATGCCTGGAATCGGGCCCCCTCGGGCGACGTCGTCGTCGTCTCGCACCAGCTCCCGATCTGGGTGACGCATCTGTCGGTTGCGGGACTTCCCGCGCGCCACGACCCGCGCCAGCGCCGCTGCGGGCTGTCCAGCGTCACGAGCTTCGAGCGTCGCGACGGAAAGTGGACCGAGGTCGGCTACGCCGAGCCGGCGGCCACATCCGGCTCGATCGATGTGGGAGCGGTCTGATGCCGTCGTCGGGTCCGCGAACCGCGAGGCAGCGCCGGCGCTGGCGCGCTGCATCCGCGATCCTCGCGATCGGACTGGTCGTGGGGCTTTCGGCCTGCGCGAACGATCCGCTCGCCGAGCAGTACAAGGCGGGCGACAACAAGGGCTTCATCGCCGCCAACGGGTTCCAGGTCAAAGAGATCGCCAGCGCAGACCGCGGAGCGCCGGTGGTCTTCCAGGGGAAGACAGAGTCGGGAGTCGTCGTCGCGAGCGACGACTACGCCGGCGACGTGCTCGTCGTGAACTTCTGGTACGCCGCATGCGGGCCCTGCCGTGCGGAGGCGCCGCAGCTCGAGAAGGCGTATGCGGCGTTCACGGGCAAGCCGGTCTCGTTCCTCGGCGTCAACACGAGCGATTCGCCCGAGACGGCCGCGGCGTTCGCGAGCGACTACGGCATCACCTACCCGAGTCTCATCGCGGCCACCGACGGCGCCATCAAGCTCGCGTTCGCCGACGCGACCTCGCTCAACGCGACGCCGACCACGCTCGTCATCGACAAACAGGGCCGGGTCGCCGCTCGTGTGATCGGTCAGCTGGAGGACGCGTCGATCCTGCAGACGCTCGTCCAAGACGCCTTGGACGCACAGTGACCGCGGGCGCGGCATCCGTTCGTCGGAGAATCAGCCGAATGTCGGAGGATTCCGCCGAAATCCTCCGACCGAAGCCCGATTCTCCGACCGGGGCGGTCCGATGAACCTCGACGCGATCGTCGCCGGCGGGGCGCTCTGGGTGGCGGTGCCGCTCGCGCTCGCCGCCGGGCTGCTGTCGTTCCTGTCTCCGTGCGTGCTGCCGCTCGTTCCGGGCTACCTGGGGTTCATCGGCGGGGCCGTGGCTCCACGACCGCGGGTGAACGCTCGTCGCGGGATGCCGGCATCCGTCCGTGACTCGGACGATCGGGCGGCAACCGTGCTCACCTCGACCGACGTTCCTCCCGTCGAGGTCGCGCCCGGCCGCGGCCGCCTCCTGCTCGGCGTGCTGCTGTTCATCGCCGGATTCACCGTGGTGTTCATGGCCGTGACGATCCTCGGCGGGACGCTCGGCCGGTTCTTCCTCCAGTACGCCGACGTCATCACGCGGGTGCTCGGTGTCGTCGTCATCCTGCTCGGACTGGTGTTCATCGGCGTGTTCGGGCTCGCCCAGCGCACGGTGCACCCGCAGGTGCGCTCGAATGTGGGGCTCATCGGCGCTCCGCTCCTGGGGCTCGCGCTCGGCATCGGGTGGACGCCGTGCATCGGCCCGACGCTGGGGGCGATCATCTCGGTGTCGTGGAATCTCGGCGATCCGGGCCGTGCCGCTCTCCTCGGGCTCGCGTATTCACTGGGGCTGGGCATCCCGTTCATCCTCCTCACACTCGGCTTCGGCTGGGCCTCTCGGTCCGTGACGTTCCTTCGCCGCCACATCCGCACGGTGAACCTCATCGGCGGAGCGCTACTGGTCGGCCTCGGTGTGCTCATGGTCACCGGCGTCTGGACCACGATGATGGCGCAGCTGCAGGGGGTGGTCGGCAATGTCCCACTCCCGCTCTGACGCCGACGCGCGCGGCGCGTCCGAGGCGGATGACGGCAGCGAGCCGCTCCGCCCGTCCGATCACGTCGACGGCGTCGCGGTGGATGCTCCGGCATCCGACGACATCATCTCGCCGAAGCTCGGTCTCGTCGGTTGGCTGCGCTGGGGGTGGCGGCAGCTCACGAGCATGCGCACCGCGCTCGTGCTGCTGCTCCTGCTCGCAATCGCCGCGGTACCCGGATCCATCGTGCCGCAGCGCAGCGCCGACCCCAACGGCGTCACGCAGTACTTCGCGAGCAACCCCGACCTCGCGCCGGTGCTCGACAAGCTTCAGCTCTTCGACGTCTATTCGTCGGCGTGGTTCTCGGCGATCTACATCCTGCTGTTCATCTCGCTCATCGGCTGCGTGATCCCGCGCACTCAGCACCACTGGAAGGCGCTGCGCGCGCGCCCACCGCGCACGCCCGCCCGCCTCGCGCGACTGGACGACCACACCGAGTCCCTCGTCGAGATCGTGCCGGGTCAGGATGCCGCGGCCACCGCCGACCTGGCGATCGGCCTGGCCGAGACCCAGCTGAAGCGGGCCGGGTACCGGGTGGAGCGCTACGACTCGCGCGGCGTGCTGTCGGTCTCGGCTGAGCGCGGGTACATCCGAGAGACGGGAAACCTCGTCTTCCACACGGCGCTGATCGGCGTGCTGCTCGCCGTCGCGGTGGGCGGCGGCTTCACCTACACGGGCCAGGGCGTGATCATCGAGGGGCGCACCTTCGTCAACACCATGCTCGACTACACCTCGTTCAACCCCGGCCGGTTCGTGGATCCCGAGCAGCTCACGCCCTACGGGCTCACGCTCGACAAGTTCTCGATCAATTACCAGCCGGCCGGCACGAAGGGCGAGGGGCAGGCGGGCGACTTCGTCGCGCATCTGACCACGCAGCTGTCCGGAGAGCCCGCGCAGACCGGCGAGGTGCGGGTGAACCATCCGCTCGACATCGCCGGCGATCGCGTGTACCTGATGGGCAACGGCTACGCGCCGACGATCACGATCCGCAATGCCGCCGGCGACGTGATCTACGACGAGTCGGTGCCCTTCCTCCCGCAGGACAAGAACATGACCTCGGTCGGCGTGATCAAGGTCGCCGACGGGCTGCCCGAGCAGCTCGGACTGGTCGGCTTCTTCTATCCGACCCAGGCCCAGCTCGAGAGCGGTGCGTTCACCTCGCGGTACCCCGCGCTGATCAACCCGGTCGTGACGCTCAACGTGTACTCGGGCGACCTCGGGATCAACGACGGCACGCCGCGATCGGTCTACACGCTCGACCCGACCGGGATGACCCAGCTGACCGGCGGCACGACGGGCGTCGATTCGATCCAGCTCGCCCCGGGGGAGACGGCGGATCTGCCGGACGGCTACGGCACGATCACGTTCGACAACGAATCGCCCGCCGGGGCCAAGGGGTACGACGGATCGGTCAAGCGCTTCGTGTCGCTGTCGGTGCACCGCGACGTCGCCGCGCCCTGGGTGCTGGCCTTCGCGGTCATCGCACTGCTCGGCCTGATGGCCGCGCTGTTCGTGCCGCGCCGGCGCATGTGGGTCAAGGCGACCCGCGACGGCAGCACGGTCCGGATCGAGTACGCCGGACTCGCCCGGGGCGAGGATCCGACGCTGGGCGCGGCGGTCGAACAGGTCGCGCAGCGGCACGGCGACGCGCTCGAGGCGGCGCTGCGCGCGCAGCGCTGACGGACTCGATCCGGCCGGGGCGCAGCATCCGCGCCCCGCGTAGACTTGAGGCATGCCCGAAACCGACATCCTCACACTCGACTCGGTGTCGGTGCTGCTGGTCTGGACGGCGATCGCGATCTACGCGCTCGCGTTCATCGCCTACGCCGTCGACCTCGCCACGCGGTCCGCGCTCGCCGTCGACGCGCGGGGGGTGCGGGCGGATGCGGCACGCGTGCGCGTCCGAGAGACCGTCGGCGCCGCTGTGGGGGCTGCCGGTGCGAATTCGGTCGCGTCAGATGGCTCGGTCGACGAGCTGCACGCCGAGGAGCGCGCCGCCGACGCGGCGCTGAACGCACCCCCGAGCCGGCGCCCTCGTCTGATCTGGGCGCGCATCGGCACGGCCCTGACCGTGCTGGCGTTCTTGTTCCACGTCGCCGGCGACGTCACCCGCGGCATCGCGTCCGGACGCGTCCCGTGGTCCAACATGTACGAGTTCTCGCTCACCGGAACGATGCTCATCGTCGGGGTGTACCTGGTCGTGCTGTTCCGCTACGACCTGCGCTTCCTCGGGTCGTTCATCACCGGCCTGGTCGTGCTGCTCCTCGGCGGCGCGACCATGGCCTTCTACGTCGAGGTCACTCCGCTGGCCGACCCGCTGAAGTCGATCTGGCTCGTCGTGCACGTCTTCGTCGCTTCGCTCGCGACGGCGCTGTTCGCCCTCGCGTTCGCACTCTCGGTGATCCAGCTCATGCAGGCACGCCGCGAGGCGCGCGTGGTGGCCGCGGCATCCGCCTCGGGTGCGAAGCAGGGCGCGGGCCTCACAAAGACCGGCCCGCGCTTCCTGCGCGCGCTGCCGTCGGCCGACGCCCTGGAGTCGCTGGCCTACCGCTTCGCGATCCTCGGGTTCATCTTCTGGACCTTCACGCTCATCGCCGGTTCGATCTGGGCCAACGACGCGTGGGGCCGCTACTGGGGCTTCGACACGAAGGAAGTCTGGACCTTCGTGATCTGGGTGCTCTACGCCGGCTACATCCACGCCCGCGCGACGCGCGGCTGGCGCGGCACCCGCTCGGCGTGGCTGTCGATCATCGGCTTCTCCGCCGTGATGTTCAACTTCACGATCGTGAACCTGTTCTTCAAGGGCCTGCACGTCTACTCCGGCCTGAGCTGACTCGCACCCCGCTGCGGTGATCGTGGCGCGAGCCGCGAGCGTATCGAGAATCAAGGCCCCGCGTAGCGCGTCGGTCCGGTGGATCTCGGCGCGCTCGCCCGCGCTCGCCGCTCGATCGACGAATCGCTCTGCGCGCGAACGACCCGGTGGCGGCCGAACGCGTCAGGCCGGGAGCGGGGATGCCGTCAGCAGCGTCCGCGCCGAGACCGTCCGCCGCCGTGCCACAGCCAGGGTGCTCGCCACGAGGGCGAGGGCCGCCCAGACCACCATCCCGACGATCGCCGCGCCGACACCGCCGGTGGAGGTGAGCGCGGAGAGCATCCCGTTGTAGGCGGGCGAGGTGGGCAGAAGCCCCGCCGCAGCCGACAGCACCCCCGGAACCGTGGAGACGACTCCCGTCGCGAGCCCCAGCACGCCGATCAGGCCTGAGATCCAGCGCCCCGCGCCGCCGAAGACGGCCACGAGCGCCTGGTTGACGGCGGCGAACGCGACGCCGGCGACGGCGCAGACGGCGGCGAAGACCGCCCACGTCGCCGCGTCGTACGAGGCTGCGAGCTGCACGACTCCGGCCACCATGAGTCCCTGGGCGAGCCCGATGAGGGCCGCCGGGGCGAGCGAGCGCAGCGCGAGGAGCGCGGAGGGCCGCCGCGAGGTCAGGGCCCGTCGTGAGACGGCCTGCAGCGCGATGAACGAACCCAATCCGCCGAACCACAGCGCGAGCATCGCGAGGAGGGGGATCGCGGATGCTCCGAAGAGGTTGGTGCCGATGCCCTTGGCGGCGACCGGATCCGCCACGACCGACGCCAGGTTGGTGGCCTGCGCGTCCGTGTAGTTCGGAACAGAGGCGGCGGCGGTGTGGAGCCCGTCGGCGAGGCCGGATGTGCCGGTCGCCAGCTGCGCGATCCCGTCCGAGAGCGACTGCGCGCCCGTCGCCAGAGTGGCGGCGCCGGTGCCGAGCTGCGATGCCCCCACCGCGACCTGCGTCGCGCCGGATGCGAGGCCACGCGCGCCGTCGGCGGATTGCGTCGTGCCGCCCTGGATCTGCGTCAGACCGGAGGCCAGCTGCTGTGCGCCGGTGGCCGCGGAACGCATGCCTTCCGCCGCTCCGGCGGTCAGCTGAGGGATGCCGGCGGCCACGGCGGGCGCGATGGCGTCGGCCGTGCCGGCCGCTGTGGCGGCCGAGCCTGCGGTCGCGGCGGTGGCGGTCAGCGAGTCGCAGAACGTCTGGGTCGCCCCCGACGCTGTGCACTGGGCGGAGAGGGTGCCGAGAGACACCGCGACGCTCTTCGTGTCGGCGGCCGCTTGCGACACGTAGCCCGCAGTCGCCTGCCCGGCCTGGACGAGTTTCGTCGTATCGGAGCCGTACTGCAGCGTGTCGGCGCCTGAGCTGAGGCCGCTCGCCAGCGACGATGCACCGGCGGACGACGAGCCGACCCCCGTCGCCAGGGTGTCGAGGCCGCCGGCGAGCTTGTCTGCGCCGGAAGCGAGAGCTGTGGCGCCGTCAGTGAGGCCGCCCGCGCCGGTCGCGAGCTGCGAGACGCCGCCCGGCAGTTGCGCCGCTCCCGACGCCGCGGACGCGGCGCCCGTCGCGAGCTGTGTCGCGCCGTCGGCCGCCTGGCCGAGCTGGGTGGAGAGCGTCGAGAACCCGACGAAGACGTTCTTCAGGTAGGTCTTGGACAGCTCTTGGCCGAACACGTTCGAGGCCGTCGTCGCGATCTGCGCGGTGATCGCGTCGTCGACGACGCGGGCGTCGGGCGCGCTCTGGATCGAGATCGTCGCCTGCGTGGCCGTGGCCCCGTCCGCGACCGAGGTGGCGGCGGCCGAGAAGCCGGACGGGATCGTGATGACGGAGGTGTACGTGCCGTCGGCGAGGCCCGTGGCCGCGTCGTCGGCGTTCGAGATCGTCCAGGTGAGGTTGCTCGGCGCCGCGTCGCTGCCCTCGACGAGGCCGGCCGTCAGCTGGCGGCCGAGGGGTGCGAGCTGTCCGTTCACGGTCACGGGGACGTCTTCGTTGACGATCGCGGCGTTCATCGCGCCCAGACGCTCCACAGGGTTGTAGAGCGCGGCCACCAGGATGCCGCCCACGACGACGGGGAGGAGGAGCACGCCCAGGAGCGTCAGCCACGTCACCGGCCGCCGTGAGCGGGCCCGTTCGATCGGGAGAGTCATGCCGTCACCTCGGAGGGAGAAGATGTCGAAAAATCGGGAGAAACAGCCGCGGGGGAGCGGCGGACGGGGGCGGCGGCCACAGTCAATACCGGCGCGTTGACGCGCCCCACCTCGGCCAGCAGCGACTGCGCCGCTGATGCGTCGGCCGCCGAGGCGATGATCGTCACGGCGTCGGCGTCGAACAGTTCGTCCGGGGCGGCATCCCGCAGCGTCGCGGCGACCTGGTCGCGCACGGCGCCGGAGGTCGCAGCATCCAGCCCGTCGATCACCACGATCCTCGCCCGCCCCGACAGCGCCCTGCGGAGGGGGCCGACCGGATCGACGCCGTCCTGGAGCAGGGCGACGCCGACGTGCGAGCGGATCCAGGCGGACCGGCCGGGGAGGAGGTGCCCGGCGACTTTGAGGTGACCGTCGGTCGGCGCGGCACGCCCCGCGATCGTGAGGAGGAGCGCACGGGTGCGGCGCGGATCATCCGAGGTGACGACGAGCGTGCCGCCGGGCTCGACGCGCAGATCGACGTCGCGGTAGAGCGTCGCATCGCCCTCGCTCAGCGCCAGGTCGGCGGCGACGACAGCGGCGGTGGTCCGGGGCTCCGGCCAGTCGGCCATCGCGAGCTCGCGCTCGACGGCGGAGCCCTCGATGTCGAAGTGGGGGAGCACGCGGTCGAGCCAACGTGGGATCCACCAGGCGTGCGCGCCGAGCAGCTTCATCACGGCCGGAACGAGCGTCATCCGCACGATGAACGCGTCGAAGAACACGCCGGCGGCGAGGCCCAGCGCGATGGGCTTGATGCTCTGATCGCCCTCCGGAACGAACGAGGCGAAGATCGCGAACATGATGACGGCGGCGGCCGTCACGACGCGCGCCGACCCGACGAAGCCCGACTCGATCGCACCGACCGCGGCGGTGCGATCGCTCTCGTCTGGGTGGTCACGACGGCGGTGCACATAGTCCTCGCGCATACGCGAGACCAGGAACACCTCGTAGTCCATCGCGAGCCCGAACAGCACGCCCATCAGCAGGATCGGCATGAAGCTGATGATCGGACCGACGAACGAGACGTGCAGCGGCCCCGCGAACCACCCCCACGAGAAGACGGCCGAGACGACGCCGAACGCCGCACAGACCGAGAGCAGGTAGCCCACGGTCGCCTTGATCGGCACCCACACCGAGCGGAAGACCATCGTGAGCAGAATGAGCGAGAGGCCGACGACGAAGATCGCGAACGGGATCAGGGCGGCAGCGAGCTTGTCGGAGATGTCGATCGCGACGGCCGTGAAGCCGGTGACCTTGAGGTCGACCCCGTACTCCGCGAGAAGCCGATCGTGCTGGGCGCGCAGGTCGCGGACGAGCTGCGCGGTGGCCGGCGAGTCCGGTGCCGTGGTGGGGATCACCTGGATGATCCCGGTGTCGGCGGACTGGTTGGGCGTCGCGAGAGCGATCGTGTCGACGCCGGGCACCTTCGCGATCTCGTCGGCCAGGTCGTTCATCAGCTTCACGGGGTCGGTGCTCGTGACGATCGTGCCGGTGAGGATGAGGGGTCCGTTGAATCCGGGACCGAAGTGCTCGGTGACGAGGTCGTAGCTCTGCCGCGCCTGATTGTCTTCGGGCAGCATGCCGGCGTTGGGGAGAGCCAGGCCCAGGCTCAGGGCGGGGATCGCGACGATGCCCAGCCCGAGTACGACCGACACTGTCGTGACGACGGGATGCTTCGTCACGCCCCGCACCCAGCGTCGCGAGAACGGCACGCGTTCCTTCGGCGCGCGGGTGGCTGCGGCATCCTTCCCCGCGTCTTTCGGGGCGCGCGCCCGGCGCGGCGCCCACCCGCGTACGCGGCCCTTCACGAGGCCGAGGAACGCGGGCGTCAGGGTGACGGCGACCAGCACCGCGATGAGCACTGCGGCGGACGCCGCGATGCCCATCGTGGTGAGGAACGGGATGCCGGCGAACGACAGGCCGATGAGGGCGATCAGCACGGTGAGCCCCGCGAAGACGACAGCCGATCCTGCGGTGCCCGTCGCGCGGGCGGCCGACTCCTCCGGGTCGACGCCCGAGCGGACCTGGTCCTGATGTCGGGCGATGATGAACAGCGAGTAGTCGATCCCCACCGCGAGCCCGAGCATGAGCGCGAGCAGCGGGGTCGTGGACGAGATGGTGGCGAACGCCGTCGAGAAGAGGATCAGGGCCATCGACAGTCCGACACCGAGGATCGCCGTCATCAGTGGGAGACCGGCCACGACGAAGGAGCGGAAGGTGACGATGAGCACCATCAGCGCGATCAGGAGGCCGATCGCCTCGGTGATGCTCACGCCCGGCACGGATTGCGAGTACAGGTCGCCGCCCAGCGCGACCTTGGCGCCGGCGGGAAGGCTCGAGCTCAGCTCGTCGGTGACGGAGGCCAGGTCGGCCTTGGTCGCGGCGGTGATGTCGGAGGTCTGCCCGGCGAACTGCATGCGCACGATCGCCGCCGAGCCGTCGTCCGACACGAGCCCGTGGATGTTCTCGCCGAAGGGGTCGGTGACCGCGCTCATCTGATCGAGCGCGCCGAGGTCGGTGACGGCTTTCTCGATCTGGGGCTTGTACGCCTCGTCGGTGACCGACCCGTCCGCAGCGACCACCACGATCTGCGCGCTCGTGCCGCTGGCCTGCGGGAACGTGCGGTTCAGCTGCTCGATACCCGCGCTGGACTCGGTGCCGGGAATCGTGAATGCGTTGTCGGTGCCGGAGCTGAAGAGCACTGCTCCGCTCCCGGCCAGGATGAGCAGGAGCACCCACGTCGAGATGACCCGCCACGGGCGGCGATACGCCCAGCGACCCAGGCTGTAGAGCAGAGTGGACACGGTGCCTCCGGTGAGCGGGGAGTTTGGATACACCGATGTATCCGATACAGTTCTGTATCCTAGGCTCTGACGAGGACTCCAATCTGGGAGTCGCGTGTGAGGATGGAACCGGACGGGAGCGGACCGTGAGCGAAGTGATCCAGGCGTCCGCGCGCAGAGAGCGCACGCGGCAGCGTCTGCTCGATGCTGCGGCCGAGGTCTTCGCCGAGGAAGGCCTGGACGCAGCATCCGTCGAGGCGATCTGCGAACGCGCGGGGTTCACCAGGGGCGCCTTCTATTCCAACTTCGAGTCGAAGGACGAGCTGTTCTTCGAGCTGGCTACGCGGGTCTCGAACGAGAAGCTCTCGGCCGTGACAGCCAGGCTGCGTGAGCTCGAAGCATCCACGGATCGCCCCACCCATCCCGCCGAGATCGTCGGCCGCCTCCTGGATTTCGAGACCGACGACCGCCTCGGCGTGCTGATCCTCAGCGAGATCCGCAACCACTCGCTGCGCGACGCGACACTGTCTGCGTCGTACCTGGCGTGGGAGGACGCGATGAGTGCTCGGGTGGCCCGGGTCATCGAGGACGTCGCCCGCAGCAGCGGCCTTGCACCTCGGATGTCAGCCGACGAGTTGGCCAGGCTCTTCCTGATGACGTGGGAATCCGCGTCTCAGCGGGCCGTGATGATGGGGCTCGACAACGAGGCTCTGTGCGCCGCGGTCAGCGACCGGATGCGCGCGCTCGCCGAGGCGCTCGTCGGCTGAGGCGCCCGTCGGCTGAGCCCCCTCCGCTGACGGAGAAGCCGGCTCAGCGGCTCGCGTAGAGCTCGATGTGCGCGCGCGTCAGGCGGTCCATCCACCACTGCCTCCGCTCCGCGGGGGCGGCGAGCGCGGCAAGGGACGCGGCATCCGGCGTCACGCGTTCTACGGGGATCCGCCCCCCGACGGGCGCCATTCCCGGCGCGGCGACGTCGGCGGTGAAGAGGGATGCCGTACCCAGCCCGCAGTCGTAGTCGAGCTCAGGAAGCGCCGCGGCCAGTGCGGCGCCCATCGAGAGCCCGACCGACGTGTCGAGGGCGCTGGAGACCACAGCGGGAAGACCTGCGGAGGCGACGATGTCGAGGGCCCGGCGCAGCCCACCGAGCGGCTGCGCCTTGATCACGAGGAGATCGGCCGCGCCCGCCCGCGCCACCGCGAGGGGGTCGTCGGCCTTGCGGACGCTCTCATCGGCCGCGATCGGGATGCCCATGTACTTGACGCGGCGGCGCAGCTCGGCCAGCTCGTCGATCGTCATGCACGGCTGCTCGACGTATTCGAGGTCGAACTCCGAGAGCGCGTGGATCGCGTGCTCGGCCTCGTCGACGTTCCACCCGCCGTTCGCGTCGACGCGGATGCGGCCCTCGACGCCGACGGCTGCGCGCGCGGCGCGCACGCGCGCCACGTCGTCGGCCAGGCGCTGACCGGGTTCGGCGACCTTGATCTTCACCGTGCGGCACCCGTCGAAGCGGGCGACGATGTCGGCGACCGCGGCCGCATCCACCGCGGGGACGGTGGCGTTCACCGGGATCGACGAGCGCAGCGCGGCCGGGGAGGGGCTCCAGCCGAAATCGATGGCGGCGGCCAGCCAGACGGCGGCCTCGGTGTCGGGGTACTCGAGGAACGGCGAGAACTCGGTCCAGCCGTGCGGACCCTCGAACAGCATCGCCTCGCGGTGGTCCACTCCGCGGAACCGCGTCGCCATCGGCAGTCGAACGACGTGAGCCGTCGCGAGCAGCTCGTCGAGGGACGGGTGGGTTGCTCCGGCGTCTTTGCTCACGGCTCCATCATGCCTCCCGTGTGCCCGGATGAAGCCCGACGCGAACATTCGGGAGGATCGATGTGACGCCTGTCGCCTCCCGTGCCGCAAGATCCGGGCTTCACCGCCGTCCGTCCTTCGAGATGTACGCCGTGGCGGTCAGGGCGACCATAGGCTGGACGCATGCTCACCGATACTCCCGTGCGCTTCGGCGTGCAGATCAAGCCGCAGCACGCCCCTTACTCCGCGATCCGCGAGGCGGTGACCCGGCTGGAGGACATGGGGGTCGACATCCTCTTCAACTGGGACCACTTCTTCCCGCTCTCGGGCGAGCCCGACGGTCTGCACTTCGAGTCGTGGACGATGCTCGCGGCCTGGGCCGAACAGACCGAGCGGGTCGAGTTCGGTGCCCTGGTCAACTGCAACAGCTACCGCAACGCCGATCTCCAGGCCGACATGGCGCGGACGATCGACCACATCAGCGCGAAGGGCGGCGACGTCGGCCGGTTCATCTTCGGCACGGGCGCGGGGTGGTTCGAGCGCGACTACGACGAGTACGGCTACGAGTTCGGCACGCCGGGTACGCGCCTGAACGACCTGGCCGCGGGGCTCGACCGCATCGAAGCCCGCTGGGCGAAGCTGAACCCGGCGCCCACCCGCGACATCCCGGTCATGATCGGCGGCAAGGGTGAGCAGAAGACGCTGCGCATCGTCGCAGCGCACGCGAACATCTGGCACAGCTTCGTCGACGCCGGCGAGATCGCCCACAAGGTCTCGGTGATCGACGCGTGGGGCGAGAAGGACGGACACGACACGTCGGGGCTGATCGTCTCGAACGAGCTCGAACGACGCGATCAGGCGACGGCGGATGCTCTCTTCGAGGCGGGCACGCGCCTGTTCACGCTGGGTTTCCAGGGCCAGGACTGGGACTACGACCTCATCGCGTCGTGGCTGGCCTGGCGCGACGCCAAGAACGGCTGACCTCCGAGCGTTTCCCCGCATGGCGCAGCCCACGGCCGGGGACGAGAGGGGCGGCTAGAATCGCGCAGTGACCGCCCCCTCCGCCGTGCCTCGCTTCGCTCTCGACGTCGAAGGCGTCGCGCGCCCCGCGCGTTCCCAGGCGCTTCTGGACGCGGTGCAGACCCGCGTCGTGATCGCCGACGGGGCGATGGGCACCCAGCTGCAGGAGCACGACCCCAGCCTCGAGGACTATCAGCAGCTCGAGGGGTGCAACGAGATCCTCAACGTGAGCCGCCCCGACATGATCGGCGCCATCCACGACGCGTATCTCGCGGTCGGTGTCGACGCCGTCGAGACCAACACGTTCGGCGCGAACTGGTCGAACCTCGGCGACTACGGCATCGAAGACCGGATCACCGAACTCGCCGCCGCCGGGGCGCGCATCGCGCGGGAGCGCGTCGAGGCGGCCGAGGCCGCCGATGGCCGGGTGCGATGGGTGCTCGGCTCGATGGGGCCGGGCACAAAGCTGCCGAGTCTCGGCCACACCACGTACGACCACCTCAAGCAGACCTTCGCCGAGCAGGCCGAGGGGTTGATCGACGGAGGCGCGGACGCGTTCCTGGTCGAGACCTCGCAGGACCTGCTGCAGACCAAGGCGGCGATCAACGGGTGCAGGCAGGCGATCGTGAGCCGAGGAATCCGTCTGCCCATCTTCGTCGAGGTGACCGTCGAGACCACCGGCACGATGCTCATGGGCAGCGAGATCGGGGCCGCGCTCACCGCGCTCGAACCGCTCGGAGTCGATGCGATCGGGCTGAACTGCGCGACCGGCCCGGCTGAGATGAGCGAGCACCTCCGGCACCTGTCGAAGCACTCCACGGTGCCCGTGGCGTGCATGCCGAACGCCGGACTCCCGGTGCTCACGGCCGACGGCGCGCATTACCCCCTCGGCCCCGACGAGCTGGCCACGGCGCACGAGCAGTTCGTGCGCGAGTTCGGACTCGGACTCATCGGCGGATGCTGCGGCACCACGCCCGCGCATCTGAAGGCCGTCGTCGAGAGGTTGGGCGTTTCGTCTCGCTCCGCTCGCTCAACGACCGGGCGCGGCGATGTCCGGTCGTTGAGCGAGGAGCGCAGCGACGAGACGAAACGGTCGCCGGTCAGGGAGCCCGGAGTGGCGAGCCTGTATCAGCACGTGCCCTTCGAGCAGGATGCCTCGTACCTCGCGATCGGCGAGCGGACCAATGCCAACGGGTCCAAGGCGTTCCGCGAGGCGATGCTCGAGGAGCGCTGGGACGACTGCGTCGAGATCGCTCGTAACCAGATCCGGGTCGGGGCGCACCTCCTCGACGTGTGCGTCGACTACGTCGGCCGCGACGGGGTGGCCGACATCCGCGAGGTGGTGTCGCGCTTCGCCTCGGCCTCCACCCTCCCGCTCGTGATCGACTCGACCGAGCCCGCGGTGATCCGCGCGGGCCTGGAGCTGATCGGCGGCCGCCCTGTGGTCAACTCGGTCAACTACGAGGACGGCGAAGGTCCTGCCAGCCGTTTCGGTCGCATCATGCCGCTCGTCAAGGAGCACGGCACGGCTGTGATCGCCCTCACGATCGACGAGCAGGGCCAGGCCCGCACCGCGGTCGACAAGGTGCGGATCGCCTCGCGGCTGATCGACGCGCTGGTGGGCGAGTGGGGCATGAAGGTCGACGACATCATCGTGGACTGCCTGACCTTTCCCATTGCCACCGGCCAGGAGGAGACGCGGCGCGACGCGATCGAGACGATCGATGCGATCCGGCAGATCTCGGCGAAGTATCCCGGAGTGCAGACCACGCTCGGGGTGAGCAACGTCTCGTTCGGCCTGAACCCGGCCGCGCGGAGCGTCCTGAACTCTGTGTTCCTCCACGAGGCCGCCGAGGCCGGGCTGACGTCGGGGATCATCGACGCTGCGAAGATCGTGCCGCTCGCCTCCGTGCCCGACGACCGGCGCAAGGTGGCGCTGGACCTCGTGTGGGATCGCCGGGAGTACGACGCCGACGGCACCCTCACGTACGACCCTCTCGCGGCGATGCTCGACCTGTTCGACGGTGTCGACAGCGCCGCTCTGAAGGATGCGCGTGCCGCCGAGCTCGCGGCGCTGCCGGTCAACGAGAGGCTCGAGCGGCGCATCATCGACGGCGAGGCGAAGGGCCTCGAGGCCGACCTCGACCTCGCCCGCGCTGGTGGGCTCAGCGCCCTGCAGATCATCAACGACCACTTGCTCGAGGGTATGAAGGTCGTCGGCGAGCGGTTCGGCTCGGGCGAGATGCAGCTGCCTTTCGTGCTGCAGTCGGCCGAGGTGATGAAGACCGCCGTCGCGCTGCTCGAGCCGCACATGGAGAAATCCAGCGATGCGGGCAAGGGAAAGATCATCCTCGCGACCGTCCGCGGCGACGTGCACGACATCGGCAAGAACCTGGTCGACATCATCCTCACCAACAACGGCTACGACGTGATCAACCTCGGGATCAAACAGCCGATCGCCGACATCATCGCCGCCGCGGAAGAGCACGACGCCGACGTGATCGGCATGTCGGGGCTGCTCGTGAAGTCGACCGTCGTGATGAAGGAGAACCTCCTCGAGCTGCAGGCTCGCGGTCTCGCGAAGCGGTGGCCGGTCATCCTCGGCGGGGCCGCGCTCACTCGCGCATACGTGGAGGACGACCTCGCGTCGCTGTTCGACGGCGAGGTCCGCTACGCGCGCGATGCGTTCGAAGGGCTCGCGCTCATGGAGCCGCTCGTCGCCGTCGCGCGAGGGGCCGCGCCGGAGGACGTCGCCCTGCCGCCCCTGAAGAAGCGCATCCATGCCGCCGGCGCGCGCCTAACCCTCACCGAGCCCGAAGCCATGCCCGAACGCTCGGACGTGGCATCCGACAACACGATCCCGGCTCCGCCGTTCTGGGGTACCCGCGTCGTGCGTGGCGTCGCGCTCGCCGACTACGCCGCGTTCCTCGACGAACGCGCGACTTTCATGGGGCAGTGGGGCCTCAAGCCCGGTCGCAGCGATGGCGGCCTCACCTACGAGCAGCTCGTCGAGACCGAGGGCCGCCCCCGGTTGCGGTACTGGCTCGACCGGATCCTCGGGGAGGGGATGCTGGACGCCTCGGTCGCCTACGGGTACTTCCCCGTCGTCAGCGAGGGGAACGACCTCGTGGTGCTCCATCACGGCGCCGACCCGGGCGGCACTCTGGGCACGCCGGGGCTGCTCGCACCGGACGGGGGATCGGGTGGTCCGGTCGGCACCGACCGGCTGCGCTTCACCTTCCCGCGACAGCGCCGTGACCGGCACCTGTGCCTGTCGGACTTCGTCCGCTCACGCGAGTCCGGCCAGGTCGACGTGCTGCCGGTGCAGCTCGTGACGGCGGGCGCGCACATCGACTCGGTGACGGCGAAGCTCTTCGCCGAGGACAAGTACCGCGACTACTACGAGCTGAACGGGCTGGTGATGCAGCTGACGGAGGCCCTCGCGGAACGCTGGCACGCCCGCATCCGCGAAGAACTCGGCTTCGCCGACGAAGACCCGACCGACACCGCCGGCCTGTTCAAGCTGCAGTACCGCGGCGCGCGGTTCTCGCTCGGCTACCCCGCGTGCCCCGAGATGGAGGACCGGCGCAAGGTCG
The DNA here is from genome assembly GCF_008710745.1 of Microbacterium rhizomatis. Classification (GTDB taxonomy): domain Bacteria; phylum Actinomycetota; class Actinomycetes; order Actinomycetales; family Microbacteriaceae; genus Microbacterium; species Microbacterium rhizomatis. Next base: position 1,703,851 of record NZ_VYSA01000001.1, on the reverse strand, counting down.
TCGAGCTGCTGCGGCCCGAGCGCATGGGCGTCGAACTCAGCGAGGAACTGCAGCTGCATCCGGAGCAGTCGACGGATGCCTTCGTGTTCCACCACCCCGAGGCGAAGTACTTCTCGGTCTGACGCTGCCCGCCACCGGCTTCGCGCGGCGCAGCGCCGAGAGCACCGCGCGACCGACGACGACGATGCCGATCACGCTCGTGATGGCCCGCAGGGTGTCCCACGTCGCGGTCGAGGTGACGAGGGAATAGAGCAGGAAGCTCGCGAGGTTCGTGGGGAGCGGAGCGCCCGGCTCGTACGAGATGCCGGTGCCGCCCCCGACGGCGAACGGCCAGAACCACAGGTTCATGATGAGCCCGAAGGCGTACGAACCGACGACCCCGTAGACGCTCAGCAGCGCGACCTCCGCCCATCCGCGGAGGCGGGGGAGCAGCCCCGCGCCCGCCCCCACCCAGCCGCACGCGAACATCTGGAACGGCGTCCACGGGCCGATCCCGCCCGATACGACCGACGACAGGGCGATCGTCAGCATGCCCAGCAGCAGGCCGAAGCGGGCGCCGTACGCGCGTCCGGCGAGGATGAGGAGGACGAAGACGGCCTCGACGCCGCCGACGCCGGTTCCGGCGATGCGGATCGCCGCGCCGATCGCCGCGAGCACGCCGAGGAGCGCGAGGGAGTGCGCCGAACGCACGGTGCCGTCGAGGAGTCCGAGCACGACGATGGCCGCGAGCGGGATCAGGGCCAGCGCCATGACCGGGACCGCCGCCTGGGCCTGCGCCGGCAGCGCGCTCGCGACGAGCGGCCAGCAGAACGCGGCGAGCGCGGCCGCGTTCGCCGCGAGCAGCGCGATGAGCGGGCCCGCCGACCGGGCTGACGGCCTGGGGTGCGCCGACGCCGGGCTGCCGTACTCGGGTGGGTCGAGGTTCGGGATCGGCGCGCGCTCGGACAGTCGGGCGGGACGCTCGAGCCCGCTCGATCCCTCCTGAGTGCGGTGCAGAGCCTGAGCGCGGTGCGGGGGAAGGACCGGTACCTGCTCACCCAGCCGCCCGTCCGCCATCGGCACGATGCGGCCTGCCAGCGCAGCGGCGAAGTCCGCGTCGTGCGTGGCCACCAGTACGGCGGCGCCTTCGTCCGCGCGGGCGACGAGGGCCCGGGCGACGAGGTCGCGTGCGGCGCCATCCAGCCCCCGCGTGGGTTCGTCGACGAGCAGCACGCGCGGCGAGGTCGCGAGCTGCAGTGCGAGCGCAAGGGCGCGACGTTGACCGACGGAGAGGTCGCGGGGATGCTGCATCCTCAGCCGTGCGAACTCCGGGCCGCCGGCATCCCACCCGATGAAGCCCGCGAAACGGGCCGACGTGCTGCCCGCCGACGCCCGTGCGCGACGATCCGCGCGTCGGCATTCGGCGGCGACCGTGTCGGATGTGAAGAGGTCGTCCGACGCGTCGGGGACGAGGGCGACGCCCCGCGCGGCGCGCACGCCGTCGACCGTGATGTCCGCTCCGGCCGGTGGCACGGCGAGGGCCTCCAGCAGGCTCGACTTGCCCGCCCCGTTCGGGCCGACGAGCGCGACGATCTCACCGGCCCTCACGCTGATCGTCGCCTCGTCGACGGCGATCGCAGAACCGCGCCGTACGGTCAGTCCCCGGGCTTGGAGCACCGGGTCGCCGATCGGGCTCGTCCGGGCATACCGCGGGGTCTCGACGGCGAGGTCGTCGCCACTGTCCAGGCGCCCGTCGCTCATGCGGATGCTGCGGTCGGCCACACCGCGCAGTTCGGCGCCGCGGTGCTCGGCGACGACCACGCAGACGCCGGCCTCGTGCGCGAGCGCACCGAGGAGCTCGATCACCCGACGTCGGTACGATGCGTCGAGGTCGGCGAGAGGCTCGTCGACGAGCAACAGGATCGGGTGCTCGACGATCGCCGCCGCAATCGCGACGAGGGTCGCTTCGCCCGCCGACAGCCCGCGCAGCCGTCGCGCGAGCAGGCTCGGGATCCCGACGCGTTCGGCAATCTCCGCGACGCGCGACGCGATGATCGAGGGTGCGACCCCGCGCAGCTCGAGTGCCAGGCCGATCTCGTCGGCGACGCGCTCCGTCGTGAACGCCTCGCGCGGGTGCTGAAGGACGACGCCGATGAGCTGCGCGGAGTCGCGCGGCGGAACAGCCGTTCGCTCGTGCCCCACGACCCGCACCGTGCCGGTGAGGTCGCCCCCGTCGAGGTGCGTGTGCAGGCCGCTCAGCGTGCGCAGCAGAGTCGACTTGCCCGACCCCGTCGGCCCGGAGAGCACCGTCAGGGTGCCCGCTGTGAGCGCGAGCGCGTCGATGTGGATGCCGGCACCTCCGCGGTGCGTGAGGTCGGCGCCGCGCACGGAGACCGGGGCGGCGCAGTCGCCGTCGACCGGTCGGCCCGCCAGGCCGCGGAGCTCGAGGGCGGCCGCCACCGCCGTCGCCCGTTCCAGGGTGTGCTCCAGCACGGGCGCGAGGAGGCGCACTCCGCCGCGCTCGCCGCGCAGGCGTTGCGCGAATCGGACCGAGCGCACGGCATCCGCCAGCGCGGGCAGGGTCGCCCAGGCGATCCCGAGGGTGCGAGCGATCCCACGCAGGGGCCCGCGGCGCGACCCCCGCGCGAACAGGCGGGCGACATCGAAGAGCGCGTTGAGGAGGCCGAAGACGAGGATCAGCGCGGCGATGGGCAGTGCGCTGGCGGCAGCATCCCACAATCCACCCGTCGTGACCGGCCCCAACATCACGACGTGCGCGAACGGCGCGGGAAGTCGTACCTCGGGCAGCGCGAGCAGCACCGGACCCGACCCGTCTGCGCCGTGGAACAGGACGCGGTAGATCACCCGCACCACGACGAAGCCGGCGGCGAGGGCTGCCGCCGCCTTGAGGGGTGCGGGTCGGAAGGTCACGCGGGGCGGCTCACCGGATCACGATCACGACGAGGGCGAAGCGGGAGCGCCGTTGAGGGTGAAGAGCAGCTCGAGGCTCTCGCCGGGTTGCAGCTGCAGCGTCGAGAGGCCCTCTTCCGCGTACGCCCACTCGCCGCCCGCGGGCTTCACCCACAGCGACCAGTATGCGAACGCGGCGGGCATCGCTGCGCACGTCTCGAAGTACTGCGAGCCGTCGGCGGCCGTCAGCGCGAAGTCTGCGGCGGGAACCCCGTTCACCCGGCACACGACCTGGTCGCCGTACTGGGTGGTTCCCTCCGTCTTCAGACCCGCGTCGGCGAGGACCGCGGTCGCGGCGATCGGTGCGGTCGTCGAGATGCACGTCGAGCCGGCGGGCCCGTTCTCGACCGCGAGGTCGCCGGTTTCGACCACGACCCGGACGCCGGTGCACTCGGCGGAGTCCGACGAGGCTGAGGCCGACGCCGAGCTCGAAGCGGCGGTCGTGCTCGAGGAAGTGGCGGCTGTGCTTGCACAGGCGGCGAGGGTGACCAGCAGCGCGGCGGTCGCCGCGGCGGTCACGAGGACGCGGGGCAGGGATATCACCGTTCCAGCGTAGGGCCGCGTCGTCTGCGCAACCCGCCGCATGACGCTCCGGGTCAGCGCCCCCGCCGTAGGCTGAGCGGGTGAGCGTTTCCGAATTGTTCGATGAGAGCGAATGGATGCCGGCACCCGGCTCCGAGACCTACACCGACGTCACGTCGCATCTCTCGAAGGACGGGCGCATCGCGCGGATCGCGTTCGACCGCCCCGAGGTGCGCAATGCGTTCCGCCCGCACACCGTCGATGAGATGTATCGCGCGCTGGATGACGCCCGCCAGAACCCGCGCATCGGGGTCGTCCTGCTGACCGGCAACGGTCCGAGTGCGAAGGACGGCGGGTGGGCGTTCTGCTCAGGCGGCGACCAGCGCATCCGCGGGCGCGACGGCTACACGTACGCCGGCGACGCCGCGACCGCGCCCGACCCGGCGCGCGTCGGGCGGCTGCACATCCTCGAGGTGCAGCGGCTCATCCGCTTCATGCCCAAGGTCGTGATCGCGGTCGTGCCCGGCTGGGCGGCAGGCGGAGGGCACTCGCTGCACGTCGTGTGCGACCTGTCGATCGCGTCGGCGGAGCACGGCAGGTTCAAGCAGACGGATGCCGACGTCGGATCGTTCGATGCGGGATACGGTTCGGCCTACTTCGCCCGCCAGATCGGGCAGAAGTTCGCCCGCGAGGTGTTCTTCCTGGCTGAGGAGTACTCGGCGCAGCGCGCGTACGAGATGGGCGCGGTCAACCGCGTCGTGCCCCACGTCGAGCTCGAGCGCGAGGCGATCTCGATGGCGCGGACCATCCTGACCAAGTCGCCGACCGCGATCCGGATGCTGAAGTTCGCGTTCAACGCGGTGGACGACGGCATCATGGGCCAGCAGGTGTTCGCCGGTGAGGCGACCCGGCTCGCGTACGGCACCGAAGAGGCGGTCGAGGGCCGCGATGCGTTCCTCGAGAAGCGCGAGCCAGACTGGTCGCCCTACCCGTGGCACTTCTGACCGGTCCGTCGGTGCGATGAGGCTCGAGCACGTCGCCGGCGACGATCCGCGCGACATCCTGCGCGCCCTCCGCGGAGCTCTGCACGGCGCAGGTCCCGCTCTCGGTCTGGGAATGGTCGGTGCCGAGCCCGTCGAAGTCGAGCCGGGCACGGCCGTCGTCGTCACGACCTCGGGGTCGACCGGCGTCCCCAAGAGCGTCGTCCTCAGCCGCAGCGCGCTCACCTCGAGCGCGCTGGCCACCGCCGCCCGCATCGGCGACGGCGCCTGGCTCCTCGCACTGCCGGCGAGCTACGTCGCAGGCCTGCAGGTGCTCGTCCGCGCGATCGTGTCGGGCCGTGAACCGGCCGTGCTCAGCGGGAGGTTCAGCCCGCAGGCCTTCGCCTCGGCGGCGCTCATGATGGCCTCGAGCGACGGCGGCCACCGCATCCCGACCTATACCTCGCTCGTTCCCGCGCAGCTGAGCAGGCTCCTGGATGCCGGCGAGAGCGACCGTTCCGTCGCGACGGCCCTGACGTCTTTCGAGGCGATCCTCATCGGCGGGCAGGCGCTCCCCGCCGCGACACTGGAGCGGGCCCAGGCCGCCGGAGTGCGCGTCGTCCGCACGTACGGCTCGACCGAGACGAGCGGGGGCTGCGTGTACGACGGCCGCCCGCTCGACGGCGTGCGGGCGCGGATCGTCGCCGGCGAGCTGCAGCTGAGTTCTCCGACGCTCGCGGACGGGTATCTCGGCGACCCCGAGCGAACGGATGCGGCATTCCTGCGTGATCCCGACGGCTCGCGCTGGTATCGCACCGGCGACACCGGCCTCATCGAGGACGGCGTCGTGCGCGTCCGGGGCCGGATCGACAACGTCATCGTGTCGGGCGGCATCAACATCTCGCTCGATCGGGTCGAACGGATCGTGCGGTCCGTTCCGGGTCTGCAGAATGCGGTCGTCGTGGGGATCCCCGATGAGAAGTGGGGCGAGGCGTCCGTCGTCGTCGCGTCCCGCGGCGAGGCGCTGCGGCGCAGCGAATCGGTGCAGCTCGAAGAGGCCCGCGCAGCGGTAGCGGACGAGATCGGTCCCCATGCCCGACCGGTGCGGCTCGTGCTCGTGGACGAGCTGGCGCTCCTGCCATCGGGCAAGCCCGATCGAGACAGCATCCGCCGCCTGGTCGCCGCGCTCCACTAGCGATCGTCAGCGCAGGGGCGCCCGAATCGGGCTTGCTGACTTAGCCTCTCGGCTCCGAGAGAGCATCCAGAGCGTGGCACCGACGACCGGTATGAGAGCGACGAAACACCACATCACCAATCGCCAGCCGGTGACTCTGAGAGTACGGAGGTGGAGGCGAGAGCCCACACAGCGTACGCAAGGGCGAGGAGCGCGAGCGTTGAGAGCACAGCGTCGAACAGCGAGGGAACCAGAGGATTGGCCGTGCCCACGCTCAACTCCAGCCCTGGGCGATCACTGTTCTTTACAACTTGAGAGCTGATCGCGGGCCTTATGCCGGGTGTGGAGATGAGATCAGTGACCGGCGGGTGATCACGAGGGGAAATGGGGAATATCGACGTGCGCCGGTGACGACGGACGGCCCCACTAACCCTCGCGCTGGCGTGCTCTCGCTGAATCTCGCGGGAAGAATCGCTGGGTAGAACGGTCGGCAACGCCGCGGTACGCGAGCGGGGGCGTCAGTTCTCCGGGCGGCGGTCGCTGACGTCGACGACGCAGAACCGATTGCCCTCGGTGTCTTCGAGCACGACGTAGTCGGCGTCGTCCGGATAGCCGTCCCAGTCGACCTCGCGGGCGCCGAGGGCGAGCAGCCTCTCGATCTCGGCCCCCTGATCCTCGGCGTACAGATCGAGATGGATGCGGGGCGGGTAGTGCTGCGGGTACCCGGTCACCGAGAGGGCGATGCTCGCCCCCGGGGCGTTCCACGACGGCTTGTCGGCCGGGTCGAGGATGACCCAGTCCTCCGACGGCTCGCGCCTGTTCACGTACCCCAGGGCCGACCGCCAGAAGTCGCCGGCGCGCGTGATGTCTTCTACGGTCAGCACGACCGTTCCGATGCTCAGCATGCCGCCATTGTCGCCTCACCGGCCGGATCGGCCAAGGGGAGTGCGCGGGGTCATCGCTGCGAGGCCTAGGATTTCTCCTCGTGGCAGGAACCCCGAGCAAGAAGCGCAAGACCGCAGGCACGAAGCGACGGCCGCCGCGCGGCAATCCGCAGCGGCCGCACCAGCCGCGCGACCCGCGGGCGGTGACCAAGGCGACCGCAGCGGACTGGATCGGCGCGGCCAGACTGCGCACGCTGCCCCTCACGATCACGCCGATCCTGATCGGCACGGGTGCCGCGCTCCTCGTCGACAACGCGCTGCACTGGGTGCTCGCGCTGCTCTGCCTGGCCGTGGCGGTGAGCCTGCAGATCGGCGTGAACTACGCGAACGACTACAGCGACGGCATCCGCGGCACCGACGACAATCGCGTCGGCCCTGCCCGCCTCACCGCGTCGCGCAAGGCCACGCCGCGGGCTGTGCTCGGTGTCGCCCTGGCGTTCTTCGCGATCGCTGCGGTCGCCGGGCTCGCGCTCACGATCCGCACGCAGCAGTGGTGGCTGATCGCCGTCGGCGCCGCCTGCATCGTCGCCGCATGGTTCTACACCGGCGGCAAGCGCCCGTACGGCTACGCCGGCCTCGGCGAGCTGTTCGTGTTCGTCTTCTTCGGGCTCGTCGCGACCGTCGGCACCACGTGGGTGCAGGTGCAGGCGATCCCCCAGGAGGCGTGGTTCGGCGCTGTGGCCGCCGGCCTCCTCGCGTGCGCCGTGCTCCTGGCCAACAATCTCCGTGACATCGACCAGGACCGCGCATCGGGGAAGCGCACGCTGACGGTGCTGATCGGACGCCGGGCCACCCGCATCCTGTTCACGGTCTTCGTGCTCGTGCCGTTCGCGATCGCGATCTTCCTGGCGCTGTTCTACCCGATCGCGTGGCTCGCGCTGCTCGCCCTGCTCGCGGCGCTCCCCGCGATCCTCATCGTGTGGACGTACCGGCTGCCCTCGGAACTCGTCGTCGCCCTCGCGCTGACCTCGCTCACCTCGGTCGCCTACGGGGCGTTCCTGTTCTGGGCGTTCCTCGGCTGATCCGGCGCGCTTGCACCGGTTCGGGATGCGGGGGCTCAGCGCGGGTCGGAGGCCTCGGTCGGGGCGGTGCGGGTTGCCCCGCTCTGCGTCGTGGTCGATGCGGCGGCGTCGGCCGCGGCATCCTCGATGTCTTCGTCCTTCGAGGCGGATGACGGGGCCTTCGCGCGCCGCTGCTGCACCTGCGCCGAGACCTGGGCGAGCGGGCGCCGCAGGAACAGCATCGACAGGCTCAGTCCGATCAGTGCCGCGAAGATCGCCGCGAGCCAGTAGAACTGCTGGAACAGCGGGAAGAGCATGAGGATGCCGAAGGGCACGAGGAACGCGAGGAGCCGGAGCACCGTATAGACCAGCACCGGAGGAAGCTTCACCTCCTCATCCTAAGACGGGTGCACGCGGGCGCCTCCGCCTGGGGGCTCCCTCACAGTTCGGTCTCGGCCGGGCCTGCGCCGGTGTGCGCGCCTAGGATGGGTGTGTGCCCAGAGTGCTGCTGATCCTGGCGCTGGTGCTGACCGCTTTCTGGGTTTTCACCATCGTCGACTGTGCTGTGCAGCCTCCGACGCGCCATCGCGGCGTCAGCAAGCCGATCTGGATCCTGATCGTGCTCCTGCTCCCCGTCCTCGGCGGCATCCTCTGGCTCCTGGTCGGCCGGGTCCGCGCGTCGGCGATCGCCGCACGCCGCGCCCCCGATGACGACCCCGAATTCCTCGGTCAGATCGGAACGCTCAGCGATCAGGACGAACGGATCCGCCGTCTCGAAGAAGAGCTCGCCCAGCTCGACGCCGAAGACGCCGATCCGCGATGGACGCCCCCGGCGAGCGACGTGCCGCCGGCTGCCGCCGAGTCGCCCGAGGCCCCCGCCGCGCCCCACGACGCCGAGCTCCCCGCTGACGGCGACGACGACGGCCGCGGTCAGCGCGGCGCCGTCAACTGAGCCGTGGACCATCCTTTCGAGCCCGAGCAGCCGGAGCCCGAAGGCGCTGAGGCGCCGATCGATCTCCGCAGCGCAGCGGCGCCCGCGACCGATGCCGCCGCGGCGCTGCTGTGCAGCCTCGTCGAGCTCGGCGTCCGCCACATCGTCCTCAGCCCCGGCTCGCGCTCGCAGGCGCTCGCTCTCGTCGCCGCAGAACTCGAGCGCCGCGGTGCGGTGCGCCTGCACGTCCGCATCGATGAGCGCGTGGGGGGATTCACGGCGCTCGGCATCGGACGCGAGACCCGGATGCCCGCGGTCGTCGTGTGCACGTCGGGCACAGCATCCGCGAATCTTCTTCCGGCAGCCCTCGAAGCGCACCACTCCGGGGTGCCGCTGGTGCTGCTGACCGCGGATCGGCCGCCCGAGCTGCGCGGAGTCGGCGCCAATCAGACGACGCGGCAGCCGGGAATGTTCGCGCCGAGCACCCGATTCGACACCGATCTGCCCGTACCGGAGGCGACCGACGTGGACGGCAGCGGCGAGCAGAGCGCGATGCTCCGCGATGTCGCCGAGCAGGCTGTTGCCGCCGCTCTGGGGGTGGGGACGCGGGCACCGGGGCCGGTGCACCTGAACGTGCCCTACCGTGAGCCGCTCGCGGGCGAACTGCCGCCGTGGATCGGCGTGCCGGCGACCGAGTTGGCGACGACGACCGGGCCCGATCCCGATGCCGTACCCGAGCCGGAGGGCTCCGAGTTCGAGCCGTCCGGCGCGCTGTATCAGGGCGGAGGCGGCATCGGCGAGGCCGATCTGCCCGCCGAGCCCGACGATGACCCCTATGTGGTCGTCCGCGGTCCGCGCACCGTCGTGGTCGCCGGCGCGGGCGCCGGCCCGGACGCCGAAGCCCTCGCCCACGCGGGCGGCTGGCCGCTGATCGCCGAGGTCGTGAGCGGTTCGAGGTACGGGCGCAACCTCGTGCACGGGTATCGCGCCCTGTTGCGTCGGCCCGAGCTCGGGGGCCGCATCGAGCGGGCGATCGTGCTCGGGCACCCGACGCTCAGTCGCGAGACGGCCGCGCTCCTGTCCGACAGCGAGGTCGAGGTGCTCGCCGTCCGGGGTCCGGGCGAGCCGCTGAACCTCAACGGGGCCACGGTGCCGCTCGACACGGTGGCCGTCGCCGGCGGCGACGTCGACCGGGAGTGGCTCGCGCAGTGGCAGCGGGCGTCGCGCGACGCATCCGTGGACCTCACTCCTCCTGCGCCGGACGCGGACGGCCTCGCCTCGGCCGTACCCGCCGAACGGCTCGGAGCCGTCGCGGCCGAACTCGAGGTACTGCGCGCACCGATCGACCGCGCGAACCTCGTCGATGCGGTCTGGCGGGCGACGTGGCCGCACGACCGGCTCGTCTGGGGCTCGTCGCGGCTCGTCCGGGTCGCCGATGCCCTGGTCGGCGGCAAGAAGGTGCCCGTGCACGCGAATCGGGGCCTCGCCGGCATCGACGGAACGATCGCGACGGCGATCGGTGTCGCCGTCGCGAGCCAGGACGCGGAGCGCGCGGGGGTCACCCGGGTAGTGCTCGGCGACCTCGCCCTGCTGCACGATGTGGGTGCTCTGCTCCTGCCCCCGGGCGAGCGCGAACCGCGCATCCAGGTGATCGTCGGCAACGACGGCGGCGGCACGATCTTCGACGATCTCGAGGTGTCGGCCGTCGCGGCGCCCGATGCGATGGATCGGGTGCTCTACACGCCGCAGTCGGTCGGCATCGAGGCGCTCGCCGCGGCCTATGGGTGGGACTACGTCCGGGTCAGCACCCGCTCGGCCCTCGACCAGGCGCTCACGTCGCCGGTCGGCGGGCGTCAGATCATCGAAGTCCCCCTCTCACGCTGACCTCGACACCCCGGGTGCAACCGCGCGACGTAGGGGCGGAGCATCCGTCATGATGTGTGCATGAACGCGAAGAACCAGCGCGACTGGTCAGTGGATGCCCTCGACGTCCTTCGAGTGGACGAGGGGTTCCGCCTCGCCGACGTAGACCCCGAGTCCTCGCCCGGCCACCCCGGTGGCAAGGCGCGCGGTGCCGACGACCTCGCGAGGGGGGCCGCCGGCCTCGACCAGCTGCAGGAGCGGCTCTTCGCCGCGAGTCGCACGGACGCGACGGACGCCTCGGTGCTGCTCGTACTGCAGGCGATGGACACGGCGGGCAAGGGCGGCATCATCCGCCACGTGGTCGGGTCGGTCGACCCGCAGGGCATCATGCTCACCGCTTTCAAGAAGCCCACGCAGGAAGAGCTCGCCCACGACTTCCTCTGGCGCATCGAGAAGCGCGTCCCGACGCCGGGCATGATCGGCGTCTTCGACCGTTCGCACTACGAAGACGTGCTGATCGGACGCGTGCGCTCGCTCGCGCCCGCCGACGAGATCGAGCGACGCTACGGCGCGATCAACGACTTCGAGAAGCGGTTGACGGATGCCGGAACCCGCGTCGTCAAAGTCATGCTGCACATCTCGCGCGACGAGCAGCGTGATCGGCTGATGGAGCGCCTCGACCGCCCCGACAAGCATTGGAAGTACAACCCCGGCGACGTCGACGAGCGCGAGCTGTGGGCGCAGTACATGGACGCCTACCAGGTCGCGTTCGAGCGCACCTCCACGGACTACGCGCCCTGGTACGTCGTACCGGCCAATCGCAAGTGGTACGCCCGGCTCGCCGTCCAGGCGCTCCTGCTCGAAACGCTCGAGGGGATCGACCCCCAGTGGCCGACCGCGACGTTCGATGTCGACGCGGAAAAAGCGCGCCTCGCGGCCGGCTGACCCCCCCGACCCCCCGCCCTCCGCGCCCCCCCCCGGGGCGGAGCATCCTGTGATCAAGTACTTGATGTGATACAGTACTTGCCATGACACAGGACGATGCCTTCGCCGCCGATCTGCTGCGCGGGCACACCGACACGATCGTGCTCGGGGTGCTGCGCCGCGGCGACAGCTACGGCTTCGAGATCTACAAGGCGATCCGCGAGGCGACCGGCGGCGAGCACGAGATCAAAGAGGCGACCCTCTACGCGACCTACCGCCGCCTCGAGAAGGACGGCCTCGTCGAGTCGTACTGGGGGGATGAGACGCAGGGCGGTCGCCGCAAGTACTACCGGATCACCGACGCCGGCCGTGCTGTCTTCGGTGGCAACGTGCAGGCGTGGGTCGCCACCCGCCGCGTCATCGACTCGCTGCTGGACGTCGCGTCCCGCCCACTCACCGGCCAGAAGGACTGACATGAACACCGACATCCACCGGCTCTTGGACGAGGCCTTCGCCGGCGTCGCGATGACCGCCGACGCGCAGGACCTCAAGGAAGAGATCCGCGCCAACCTCGTGGCCCGTGTCGCCGAGCTCGAGGCGACGGGTCGCCCGCCCGCCGACGCCGCCCGAGCGGCGATCTCCGAGCTCGGCGACATCCGCGAACTGCTGGGTGAGACGGATGCCGCGGCCCCGCCTCGCACGGATTCCGTGCAGGACGCATATCTGCGCCACCGGGTGCGCCCGAAGGCGGGGTTCGTCGTGAGGGTGGTCGTCTGGTCGCTCGCGGCCATCGTCGGCACCGTCCTCGGTGTCCTGGCCGCGACCGGCATCCTCCCGATCGTGCTCGGCCCCGTGTTCGCGTTCTTCGGAGTCGCGGCCACCGGGGCGGGCCTGGCCGTGGGAGATTCGCTCGCGCAGGAGACGACGACGAACCACCCGATGCCGCCGAACCGAGCGGCCGGATTCGCGGCCGCGACCTTCCTCGCCTTGTGGGGACTCGTGTTCGTGTTCCTCGTCGCGGTCGGGGCTCTCCCGGTCTGGGCGGTCGTCTTCGCCGCCCTCGGGGTGATCGCGGCGATCATCCTGTTCGCGTTCCTCGGTGCGACACAGACGAACCGCAAGAAGGCCTGGGTGCGTTCCGCCCATCAGGCCTACGAATATTCGAGCCGGTTCGAGGAGGAACCGCAGACCGCGGCACGCTTCGGCATCTACACGGCCGTCATCTGGCTCGTCACGTTCGCCGTCATCGCCGTGCTCGTCTTCACCGTCGGGTGGTGGTGGGCGCCGCTCGCCTTCGTCGGGGGCTTCGCCGCCATGATGCTCGTCCTCGCCCGCATGATGTTCGGCGCCCGCAAGAACGTCTGATCGCGCGGCCGTCCGGCCGCTCTCGCACACTCATCGAAGGAAGGGATGCTCCGCCATGCCCGCAACCACCACTCGCCGTGCCCTCGACGCGACCCTGCTCACGCCCATCGGCGCGGGCGTGTTCACGGTCGCCTGGCTCGTCCTCGGCGCTATCAGTCCGGGATACGAGCTGTTCGGCCACGTGATCGCGCCCTACTCGTGGATCGCCCAGCCCGTGAGCGGGCTCGGGCTCGGCGTGACCGCGGGGTGGATGAACGCCGCGTTCATCGTCGGAGGCGTTCTCGTCGCGGCGGGCACGGTCGCGGCGATCCCCCGATGGCGGGCCCTCGGGGGTCGCGGCACGACCGCCGTCGTACTCATGTCGGCGATGGGCCTCGGCATGATCGTATGCGGCGTCTTTACTCTCGAGTCGATGATGATCCACCTCTCCGGCTTCCTGCTCGCTGTGCCGGTGCCGGCCCTCGGTTTCGTGTTCGCGGCCGCGGCGACGCGTTCCACCCGCCCGCGCCTCGCTGTCGTCGGCGCGGGGGGCGGCATCCTCACCCTCGTCCTCTTCGCGATCTTCATGATCACGTTCGACGCGACCGGTGCCGGCGGCAACGCCGGCATCGCCGGCCTCACTCAGCGCTGCCTGATCACCGTCGCCCTGGTGACGCAGTCTCTCCTGGTCACCTCCGTCCCCGCCGTGCCCGCCCGCCCGCCCCGTCCTTCTTTCTCCCGCGAGACCGGATAGGCGCCACGAAACACCGACGAACGCGGCCGGTCTCGTCGCGCCTATCCGGTCTCGCGAAACGTGAGGGGAAGGGTCAGGCCAGGGCGTCGACGATCGGGCGGAACTTCACACGCGTCTCGATGAGCTCCGACTCGGGCTGGCTGCCCGCGACGATCCCGGCGCCGGCGTGCGCAACGACCCGGGTCGTCTCCGCGTGGGCGCGGGCGGGCGCGGAGCCGAACTGCGCGCACCGCAGAGCGATGGCCCACTCACCGTCGCCGCTCGCGTCGATCCACCCGACCGGGCCGGCATAGCGCCCGCGGTCGAACGGCTCGAGGCGTGCGATCAGCGCGAGCGCGGCATCCGTGGGAGTACCGGCCACGGCGGCGGTCGGATGCAGCGCCGCGACGAGATCGAGCGACGAGGCCGCATCGCTGAGCGCACCCTCGACGTCGGTGGCGAGGTGCCACACATTCGGCAGTTTCAGCATGAACGGCTGCTCGCTCGCCGCGAGTGCGCTCGTATGGGGGCGGAGTGACTGCAGCACGCTGTGCACGGCGTAGCGATGCTCGTCGAGATCCTTTGCGCTCGTTGCCAGACGGACGGATGCCGCCGCATCCGCATCCGCGTCCCCTCCGCGCGACGTCGTGCCGGCGAGCACCCGCGCCGTCACCGTCCCGGCCGAAACGGTGACCAGCGTCTCGGGGCTCGCACCGATGATGCCGTCCATGGCATACGTCCAGGTGTCGGGATACTCGGACGAGAGAGCGCGGGCGAGGCGGCGGAGGTCTGACCCCGCAGGGATCGTGCCGACGAGGTCGCGAGCGAGCACGACCTTGCTCACCTCGCCGGTGGCGATCGCGGCCAGCGCGTCGCGGACGGCGTCCTGATACCCCTCGGGCCCGAGCGAGCCCGGCCCGAGCGTCCCCGACCAGTACGGCCCGTACGGCGCCGGCGCGAGCGGCGGCGCCGGCGCGAGCGGCGGCGGGGAGTGCTCGATCGGGGCATGGATGCGGGTGAGCCACGACCGGCCGCCCCGGCGGCCGATGATCGCCGACGGCACGATGATCGAACTCGGCGACGCCGAGGCGTCGTCGAAGGCGAGAGCGCCGAAGCCGACGAGCCCGGTGCCGGGCACCCCGACCGCGTCGTCCACCTCGGCGACCGCCGTCAGGTCGCGCCAGGCCCGGGCGAGCCTCGTCGCACGGGAGAGGGGGGAAGCCTCGGAAGGGGCCGCATCGACGCGGAGCGTGGCGACGGCCGTCGATCCGGCCAGCGCCACCATTCCCTCTCCGCGTCGGAGCCAGGCCAGGGGCTGCCGGGGATCCGCGTACTCCAGCAGATCGTCGACCGGCTCGATCTCGCGGGTCTCGACGAAAAGACGCGGAGCATCGATCACTGTTCAACCTTAGAGCGTGTGCGAGTACCGGGTCCCGTGGGGACGCAGCATCCGAAAGTCGGAGGATCATGCGTATGTCGGAGGATTCGAGCGGGATGCTCCGGCTTTCGGCAGATTCTCCGACGTTCGGACAGACGCCGCGCCGGTGGCCCCGCAACCCTAGACTCGCGAACGTGAGCGAAGACCCGAAATCGACCTCCGACCAGCGTCCTGCCCCTGGAACACGGACGATCTTCCGATGGCGCAAATGGGACGGCGGACCTCATTGGGAGCACGACTGCGCCTACCTCGGTTCGGACCGATGGGGACAGTGGTTCGGTCAGCCCGCCGGATGGCGCAGCGCCCGGCCGGGGGCGGAGTTCGTGGCAGAGCATCCGAACGTCACCCTCCTTCCCCCCAGCGGCGACTACGCCTACACGCACAATGCGCCGCCGCACCATGTGCGCGTGTACATCGACCTCGCGTGGGACGCAGGCTGGCGCGGCGGCGAGCCGACGGGGATCGACATGGACCTCGACGTCGTGCGCGCCGACGATGGGCGAGGCACGTGGATCGACGACAGGGACGAATGGGACGAGCACCGGGTGAGGTTTGGCTACCCGCGCGACCTCGTGACTCGGCTCGAGGCGCTCGCGATCGATCTCGAGCGCGCCGTCGCGGCGCGCGAGGCGCCGTTCGACGATCGGACGGCGGATACCTGGCTCAGAGTGCTCGCGGGGTTCGACCTCAGCTGAGGTCGGTCGCGGCAGGCCGAACCGCGCGGGTCCTGCGCGCGTCGACGGCGGTGAGCGCGAGGAGCGCGACGCAGAGGATGCCGAGGGCCGGGGCCATGATGTCGACGGCTGCACCGAGCCCGAGTGCGGTGGCTACGGCGCCCGCCACTATCGCCGTGACAGCCTGGAGCAGATAGGCAAAGAGGTACAGGAGCGAGAGGGTCGCTCCTCGGTGCTGCACCGGCGCGGCGCGGTTGATGAGCCCGAGTCCACCCGTGAAGGCGAACGAGTATGCGACGCCGCCGACGACGCACCACACCAGGAACAGGCCGATCGAGCCGGTCGCGGCGACGACGGCCATGATTCCCAGGCTCGCGAGCGAGAGTGTGCCGCCCACCCAGGCGGCGGTGTGCGCGGGCACCCGGGAGAGCAGGAGGGCGGTGACTCCGATCGCGAGGGACGAGCATCCGAGCAGGCAGCCGACGACGATCATGTCGCTCGTCTGGCCGAACTGGCGCACCATCTGCGCGCCGAGCGAAAGGAAGATCGCGCCCACGCAGTACGCGATCGAGACTGACAGTGTCGCGATCACGAACACCGTCCGGATGCCGGCGGGCACGCTGAGCGGCTGAGGACGCCAGCGGGCGGTCGCCGCTTCGCGGTCGTCGGGCGTGGCCGCGAGGACACCGACGGCGACGGCTGCCAGGACGAACAGGACGACATAGGTCCACACGAGGGGGAGTGGAACGAGCTGCGCCAGGAATCCGGAAACGACCAGAGCCAGGGTCAGTCCCGTAGAGGTGGACACCGTGGCGAGCGAGCTGGCGAATCGTGGGTTGCGCGAGACGTTGTTCTCGACGAGCGCCGCGCTTGCGGCGCCGAGCGCAAGGGCCGTGCCGGCGCCCTGCAGCACGCGCCCCGCGAACAGGAAGCCGACGTTCGGGGCCACCGCGAAGATCACGGCGGATGCCGCGATCAGGCCGATCCCGATCATCATTGCGCGCTTCCGCCCGATGACATCGGAGAGGCCGCCGAACACCAGCAGCACGAGGATGAGAGCGAGGGGATACGTGCCGAACACGGCGGTGGTCACCGCGGGAGTGAGCCCCCACTCTGCCGCGTACAGCGGATAGAGCACGCTCGGTGCTCCGCTGGCCCATAGGCAGAGCGCCAGGACGGATGATGCCGACCAGAACGTGGCTCTCCCGCCGAGGCGGCGCCGGGCGCCCCGCCCTGCGGGCGCGTCGAGGGAGGACACGGCGGACGTGGGCGCTGCAGTCATGGCGCCACTGTAACGCCCTGGATTTGAATTGCCAACTCAGGGGGCGCGGCGTAGCCTGAGGGGCATGACTCCTCGTGATCCAGCCGGGCCCGACGGCGACCTCGGCGGCGTCGATCACGAGCGGGCTGTGTCGCGCCACGCCGATCCCGAGCCGCGCTGCCAGATCGTGCGCACGCTCGACATCGTCGGTGAGAAGTGGTCGCTGCTCGTCATTCGCGATGCGCTGCGAGGAGTCACGAGGTTCTCCGACTTCCGCGCCTCGCTGGGCGCACCGAGCGACATCCTCTCCGCGCGGCTCGCGCGACTGGTCGATGCCGGGATCCTCGAGAAGCGGATGTACCGAGAGGTCGGCCAGCGCGAGCGTCCGAGCTACCACCTGACCGAGGCCGGCCGCGGGCTTCAGCTCGTCATCGCCTCGATGGTGCAGTGGAACGACCGCTTCGATCCGGCGCCGGCGGGCGCGGCATCCGTCGTCGTCGACCCGGTCGAAGGCGCCCCGCTGGCCCTCGCCTTCGTCGACCTCGACGGCCGGGTGGTCGACCCCGACGAAGTGGCGATCGTTCCGGGTCCGGGCGCCCTCTCGACCTGGTAACCCGTAGGCCCCTCCGTTTCCCCATCGAGCGGTCGAAACACCGGGAGAGACCGCGTCCTACCGTCCTGTTCCGCCTCGTCGAGCCCATTCCGGCCCATTCGAGCCAGGGCTTCGACGCTCGGGCCGCTGACCGCCCCGCCGCGGGGCTGAGCCGGCCCGCCTAGACTCGTCGGGTGACCTCCGAGCCCCACCGCGCCGACCTCGGCAAAGACCCTGCGCGCGTCAGCGGCATGTTCGACGAGGTCGCCGCCGGATACGACCGCACCAACACGGTGCTGAGCCTCGGCAACGACCAGCTCTGGCGCGTGGCCACGACCCGCGCGGTGGCGCCCCGGCAGGGCCAGCGCATCCTCGACCTCGCCGCCGGCACCGGCGCCAGCTCGGTCGCCCTTGCCCGCAGCGGCGCCGAGGTCGTCGCCGCCGACTTCTCGCCCGGCATGATCGCCGAGGGTGAGCGGCGGCACGGGGCAGGGGCACCCGGAGGCGGGATCCCGAATCTGTCGTTCGTCGAGGCGGACGCGACGGCCCTGCCCTTCGGCGATGCCGAGTTCGACACCGTGACGATCTCGTTCGGCCTCCGCAACGTCAACGACCCGAAGAAGGCGCTCGCAGAGATGCTGCGCGTGACGAAACCCGGCGGGCGGCTCGTGGTGTGCGAATTCTCGCAGCCGCCCTCACGCACGTTCAACGGCCTCTACCGCTTCTACAACGACCGCGTGCTGCCGATCGTCGCCAAGGCGGTCAGCTCGAACGCGGACGCATACGACTACCTGAACGAGTCGATCAAGGACTGGCCCGACCAGCGCACCCTGGCGACGTGGATCCGCGAGGCCGGATGGACGGACGTGGCCCACCGCAACCTCTCGTACGGCATCGTCGCGCTGCACCGCGCGAGCAAACCTGGCGCCGCCCAGCCCACGGTAGGCTGAGAGCGTGTCCTCGAGTCCCTCAGCGCCGGGCTCGCCATTCGCGGGCAAGTTGGGCGCGGGCAAGCTGGGCCTGAGCGAACGCATCTTCGCCGGCCCGCGATCGCGCCGTCTCATGGCACGGGTCGAAGACGGACTCGCCGAGGTCGATCGCAACCTCTCCGTCGAGCTGACGATCACCGACCGGCTCGTCGACGCGGCGAGCCGCTACCTGTACGAGGCGGGCGGCAAGCGCATCCGTCCCCTGCTGGCGCTGCTGACCGCGCAACTGGGCAGGGGCGTCACGCCCGAAGTGGTGCAGGTCGCGACGGCGCTCGAGATCACTCACCTCGGCTCGCTCTATCACGATGATGTGATGGATGCCGCGGAGAAGCGCCGCGGAGTGCCCAGCGCCCAGACGGTGTGGGGCAACAACGTCGCGATCCTCACGGGCGACCTGCTGTTCTCACGAGCCAGTCAGATCATGGCGAAGCTCGGCGAGCGGGCCATCCATCTGCAGGCCGACACGTTCGAACGCCTGGTGCTCGGGCAGATGCACGAGACCCTCGGTCCCCAGGAGGGCGACGAACCGGTCGACTTCTACCTGAACGTGCTGTCCGACAAGACGGGTTCGCTCATCGCCGCTGCGGCCCAGGCCGGCGTGATCTTCTCGGACGGGCCCCGCGAGTTCGAAGACGCGCTCTCTCAATTCGGCGAGAAGGCGGGCGTCGCCTTCCAGCTCCTGGACGACGTGATCGACCTGTCGGCCGACCCCGACGAGACGGGCAAGGTGCCGGGCACCGACCTGCGCGCGGGCGTCCCGACCATGCCCTACCTGCTGCTCGGGCAGCGGACGGATGCCGCTTCCACCGCTCTTCGCGAGCGCATCGACGCGGGCGTCGCGGCGATCGCCGACGGCGGCGACCCGAGCATCCTCGATACTGACCTCAGCGAACTGCGCGAGCATGAGGCGACGAAGGCCACGCGCGAGCTCGCCAACTCGTGGTCGCGCGAGGCGGTCGACGCCCTCGAACCGCTGCCGGACGGCCCGGTGCGCGAAGGGCTGACGCGGTTCGCTCAGGCCGTGGCCGACCGCTCCAGCTGACCCGACGCGATCGGTCGCCGTGCTCGACGAAGCATCCGACGACGTTCCAGATCCCGTGCCAACCAAGGAGAACCACATGACCAAGCTCAGGCTGGCCATCGTCGGTGCCGGACCCGCCGGCATCTACGCAGCAGACATCCTGCTCAAGGCGGAGCGCAAGTTCGACGTGTCGATCGACCTGTTCGAGCAGCTTCCCGCGCCCTACGGGCTCGTCCGCTACGGTGTCGCTCCCGACCACCCGCGTATCAAGGGCATCATCACGGCGCTGCGCGACGTGCTCGACCGCGGCGACATCCGGATCTTCGGCAACGTCCGCTTCGGCGAGGACCTCACGCTCGACGACCTCAAGCAGCACTATCACGCCGTGATCTTCGCGACCGGGGCGATCCGGGACGCCGATCTCGACATCCCCGGCATCGACGCCGTCGGTTCGTACGGCGCCGCCGACTTCGTCAGCTGGTTCGACGGGCACCCCGATGTGCCGCGCGAGTGGCCGCTGGATGCGGCATCCGTCGCGGTCGTGGGGGTCGGGAACGTCGCGCTCGACGTCTCGCGCATGCTCGCCAAGCACGCGGAAGACCTGCTGCCCACCGAGATCCCCGAGAACGTGCACGCGGGCCTGGCCGCTTCGGCGGTGACGGATGTGCATGTGTTCGGCCGCCGCGGCCCGGCGCAGGTCAAGTTCACGCCGCTGGAACTCCGCGAACTCGGCGAGCTGCGCGACGTCGACATGGTCGTCTACGACGAGGACTTCGACTACGACGATGCCTCGCGCGCCGCGATCGCGAGCAACAAGCAGGTCATGGTGATCGACCGCGTACTGCAGTCGTGGCGGCAGCGACCCTCGGTGAACAACGCAGGGGGCGAGGCATCCCGCCGCCTTCACCTGCACTTCTGGGCGAAGCCCGTCGAGGTCAAGACCGACGCCGAAGGGCACGTGTCTGCGCTGGTGTACGAGCGCACGCGGCCCGATGCCGAAGGCGGGGTGGTCGGCACCGGCGAGATGCGCGAAGTGCCGATCCAGGCGCTCTACCGGGCCGTCGGCTACTTCGGGTCGCCCCTGCCCGGCGTGCCGTTCGACAAGCGTCACGGCGTGATCCCGAACCACGAGGGCCAGGCCGTGCACAAGGACTCGAACGAGCGGGTACCGGGCGTGTACGCGACGGGATGGATCAAACGCGGACCTGTCGGCCTGATCGGACACACGAAGTCCGACGCGATGGAGACCGTCCGCCACCTCATCAATGACCAGGCGTCGTGGTGGCAGCCGGCCGACCCGTCCGACGAGGCGATCCCGGCGCTTCTCGCCGCGCGCGGCGTGAAGTGGACCGACCTCGAGGGCTGGCACCGGCTCGACGAGCATGAGATCGCCCTGGGTGCGCCGCACGGCCGGGCGCGCATCAAGGTGGTTCCGCGCGACGAGATGATCACGGTCTCCCGCGGCGAGTAGGTCACCGCGCGCCGGCGGGCCCCCGAGCCTAGGCTGGCGCAATGACGACCTTCTGGGTGCCCGACCTCCTCGGCGACGGCTTCGAGCAGCTCACCCTGCCCCTCGGTCATGACGACGAGGGGTCTGTCGTGGCGACGCTGGTGCGGAGCATCCCGAACCGGCTCTCGCGCGTGACCGGCCCGCTCGCCGATGTCGACGTGCTCTACGTGCACGGGTGGTCGGACTTCTTCTTCCAGACCGAGCTGGCACACTTCTGGACCCGGCTCGGTGCCCGGTTCTACGCGCTCGATCTGCGGAAGTACGGCCGGTCGCTGCGCGAGGGTCACACTCCTGGCTACATCGAATCGCTCGAGACGTACGACGAAGACATCGCCGCAGCTCGGGAGGTGATGGCCAGGGATGCCGGAACCCGCCGCCTCGTGCTGATGGGTCATTCGACCGGTGGCCTGACGCTCACGCTGTGGGCCGCGCGTCATCCCGATGCCGCGTCGGCGATCGTGCTGAACAGTCCGTGGCTCGAGCTCCAGCTGGGTGCGGTGGGGCGCCAGGCGCTCGCTCCCCTCGTGGGCGTGCGGGCGAAGTTCGATCCGCGGGGCACCCACCCCGCGGTCGATCTCGGCTACTACACCCGCGCCCAGAACGAACTCGGCAGCCTGCCTCCGTCCGTCGACATGTCGGTCTGGCGTCCTCCGCGCGGCTTCGCCACCCACCCGGGCTGGCTGAACGCGGTCATCCAGGGGCACCGCACGGTCGCGGCCGGTGTCGAGGTCGGAGCGCCCGCGCTCGTCCTGCTCTCGAAGCGCTTCACGTCGCCTTTCACGTGGTCGGAGGCGCTGACGACGTCGGACTCGGTGCTCGTCGTGGACGACATCGCTCGCGCCGCGACGCGCATCGGATCGCTCGTCACGATCGCCCGCATCGACGGGGCCATCCACGACGTCTTCCTGTCGGCCGCGGAGCCACGCAGGCAGGCGTACGACGCGCTCGAGCAGTGGATCATCGGATGCCTCGACCCCCGGCATCCTCTCCTCTTCGGCGCTACAGATCCCCGACCGTGACGTAGACGAATTCGGGCGCCGCGAACGGGCCTGTGATGACGCAGATCACGGTGAGCGATGTGTCGGGGGTCGCGAGGCTCCACTCGACCGCGACGTTGGCCGCATCGATGCGCCACGAGCGCAGCGGGTCGGGGGCGACCGAGCCTTCGGCGTACACGGTCTGGACCTGGGGTATGCAGACCGACGCCACGGCCGCCGGGTCGTAGCTCTGGACCGTGCCGTCGGCCCCGATCGCGGGGCCGGGATCGGTCGGCGGGAGGTCGGGCTCGGTCGGGGCCTCGTCGGTGGGATCCGCGGGCTCGCTGGGCGCCGCGTCGGTCGGTGCGGCCGAAGCGCCGGACGAACCGGTCGGGGAAGCCGATGCGGTGGACGACCGAGTCGTCGTGGCCGACGGCGACGCGGAGGGCCCGGCCGAACACGCCGCCAGCGCGACTGCCAGCGTGGTGGCGAGCACCGTCGCCGTGAGGAGGGCGGTGGCGGCGCGGCGACTCATCCTTCGATGATCGCACCGGCCGGGCGGGGTCGAAACCACCTGGTGCCCCGGCGGACGCCGTGATATCGGCCCCTCGCGAATCGACCCCTCACGTGAGGTGGTCGAAGTCGCCGGAGACCCAGCCGATGTGCCGGTCGGCCGACGCGCGGACGATCTCGCCCGCGTGCGCGGGGATGACGTTGTCGAAGTTGCCGTAGAGCCGGTCGAACGCGAAGCGCTCCACGTGGGCCGCGACGCGCTCGACGACGGCGCCCGACAGCGGCAGACGATTCGGGAAGCTTCGCATGAAGCTCACCGTTGCGCGATCGGGGTTGGCGAAGATCGTGTCGCTCGACAGCAGCACGCCCCCGCCTTCGGCACCGCTCGCCCAGTGCACGACGGAGCTGCCGGGGAAGTGCCCGCCGGGCTGCGTGAGCGTCACCCCGGGAAGGATCTCCCGCTCACCCGACCAGGTCGCGATCGCTGCGTCGTCGCGAGCCACCCAGTGCCGGTCTTTCTCGGCCACGAGGATCGGCACGCCGCCCAGCGCGCGGCTCCATTCGACCTGCACGCCGTACATGTGCGGATGACTCGCGACGATCGCGACGACGGGGCCGAGTTCGCGGATGCTCTGCACCCCCGCGTCGTCGAGGAACCCGAGCGGGTCGAACAGCAGGCACCCCGCCGACGTGCGGATGATCTTGGACTGCTGACCGATGCCCGCCTCGGGAGTGCTGGTGAGGCCCCAGAG
Organism: Microbacterium rhizomatis; assembly: GCF_008710745.1. Lineage (GTDB taxonomy): Bacteria > Actinomycetota > Actinomycetes > Actinomycetales > Microbacteriaceae > Microbacterium > Microbacterium rhizomatis. Next base: position 1,680,759 of record NZ_VYSA01000001.1, on the reverse strand, counting down.
ATCGGGCTCCAGCTCGACGATGTCGGTGCGGGTTCCCGCCCCCGCCATCTCCGTCAGAGTGGTCCATCGCTGCCCCTCGGCGGGGACCCACTGCCGCTCGTCGGCGCAGATGGCGCACACCTCGACCCGCTCGTCGTGCTCCACCGCGCAGGTCGCACAGATCCACCACGACGTCTCGGCCATCCTCCGAGCGTTGCGCCCGAGGCATCCCACGTCAACCGGCTGTACATGGACCGCCCACCTGGCGCATGACGCGCGTCGGCGCGAGGCGCGGCGGCCCGTTGTGCCAGCTGAGCGGTAAGGGAAGGGGGGGCGCGAGGAGCGGGTGGTCGTCATGGCACCCGGAGCTCGCGGATGGGCTCGCGACGGCTCGCGATGACGGCGGGAAGCAGTGCGGCGAGGACTGCGGAGAAGAGCGCGAGCAGGGTGAGTCCGGCCGTGAACCCGAATCCCGGGAGCGGGTCTCGTGTGGCGAGGAGGGCGATGACGGAGGCGGTGAGTCCGACGGCGATCCCTATGGCAGCCAGGACCGTGGTCTGAGTCAGCAGCAGCGCGATGATCAATCCGCGGCTCGCCCCGAGTGCGCGGCGGCGTCCGAAGTCTTTTCGGCGCATCATGACCAGTCCGTAGAGGATCACGCTGACAAACACAGCCGTCGCAGCGAGCATGACGAGCACGAGCCCGCGCGAGAACGTCTCGAGCTGGCTTTGGACGAGCGTGCGGAGCTGCGCGAGCGCTTCCGACGTCTGCACGCTGATCTTGGCCGGGTCGTCGACGGCGAGCACCGAGAGCACGGCCGCAGACACGGGGGTCACAAGGTCGGGTCGCTGCGCGATCACGACCATCAGGGTGACGGGTGCAGCGCTGTTCGCCTCGGCCTGCGGGACGATGAGGAGAGGTTCGAGGCCGCTCAGGAATTCGGGAGTGGCGACCCGCCCGACGACCGCGTAGTCGATTCCGGCGGTGGTGGTGACCGAACCGGCGACATCCGGGAGGCCCAGCTGGTCGAGCGCGCGCGGCGAAGCGTAGGCGGCCGTGCCCGAAAGGGCGGGCGCCCCCGGCACTCCGATGCGCTCGAGATCCGTTCCGTAGGCGAGGCGCGAAGGGACGCGGCGGCCGTCGGGCACAGCGGTATTGGTGGCGTCCGTCGCTGCCGAGAACGCTGCAGCCCACTCGATGCCTTCGATGCGGGCGATGCGGTCGAGAACCTCGGCGGTGAGGCCCGCGTCGCCCTCCGCGCGGACCTGAATGGCGCGCGTGCCGGCATCGTCGATCGTTCCGAGGACCCGTTGTTCGGCTCCGACAGTACGGCCCGTGGTGAGCATGACGGTCAGCACCATGCCGACGAGCACCAGAACCGTGATCGCAGACGCCACCGGCTGCGATAGTGCGGACGCCCATCCTTCTCGGATGACCGCACCCGCGCGCCCCATCACAGGTCTATCCGCCGATCGCATGCGCCCGCCACCGCTGGGGAATGCGTGACGATGACCACGACGGCTCCCGAAGCGGCGTGATCGGTGAGCGCGTCGACCACCACGGCGCTGGTGGCGGCGTCGAGGTTGCCCGTGGGCTCGTCGGCGAGAAGGATGCGGGGTTCGCTGACGAGGGCCCGGCAAAGGGCGATGCGTTGCGCCTGGCCGCCGGAGATCTGCCCAGGTTTGCGGTCCTCCGGCACATCGACACCGAGCCGCGTGAGGAGCTCTGCGCCCCGCACCGCGACCCCGTTGCGCCGTTCGCCGCGGTAGAGCGCTGTCTCGAGGATGTTGTCCATGACCGTGCGGGTGGTGTCGAGCGCGGCATCCTGGAACACGAATCCGAACTTCTGCGCTCGCAGGTGTGCCCTCGCTGCGTCGCGCAGCGCCGACGCGGGGGTGCCGTCGATGGAGATCTCGCCCGAGTCCGGACGCAACATCAGCCCGAGCAGGTACAGAAGCGTCGATTTTCCTCGCCCGGACGGGCCTGTCAATGCGGTCGTCGAACCGACGGGGAATTCCGCCGACCAGTCCGCCACCACCGGAGCGCCACCTCGGTGGTACGAGAACGTCACGTTGTCGGCGCGCAGCACGTCACGGTTCCTCGCCGGGCACGCGCACGCGTGTTCCCGCTTCCACACCATCGATGACGCTCATTCCCCTCGCAGCCGCCGTCACGATCACCGTCCGTCGCTCGCCGTCTTCGGTGAGAACCGCGACCTGGCCGCCGGCATCGGTCACCAGCGCTGCGGACGGTACGACGAGTCCGGTCACCGATTCGACCGTGACCACTCGCGAATCCAGCGCGACGTCGCCGGTGACCGGCACCTGGCCGCACTCATCGCCGCACACTGCCGCACCGCGCGCACCTTCGAGCGCGACCGTGACCGTCGCCGACTCGGGGTGGGCGGTACTCTCCGCCGTGTAGCCGAGCCACTGCCCACCGTCGGGTGACGTGAGCTCGACACGTGTTCCGGGGGGCAGGAGTCCGGCCTGCGTATCGGTGACCGGAACATCGAAGGTGGGCGATGAGGGAAGCGCTCGCACAGCAGGCTCGCCCCCGTTCAACGTGGCACCGCGGAACACGACGGCCCCGTCGAGCGCCACCCGCGTCGGAAGTGTAGGAACGAAGATCACGTCGCCCGGCTCGACGACACCGGTCTGCGCGACCCCCATGTTCTTCTGCCACGTCTTGATCGATTCGATCGTTCGGGCGCCGGCGGTCCCATCCGACGAGCCCGCGTAGACGCCCATGTCCGACAGCATCGTCTGCAACTGGGCGACGTCGGCTCCCTCGGCGCCCAACGAGATGGCACGAAATGCGGGCACCTCGCCCTCCGCGACCACGACAGGGCGCAGGTCGATCGTGTACAAGACCGAGCCCTGCCCGACCTCATCCCCGACGCCGACGGTCACGGAAGTCACCACACCGGTGCCGCGGTTCACCCCCACCGGGACGGGTTTCCACTCCACAACGGTGTTGAGGTGGATGCTCGCGCCCACCTCGCCGGCCACCACCGACACGTACGTGTACGGCGTCGCCTCCGACACATCCGGTGCCGGTGACACGACTGTCGTGACAGCCCACCCGATCGCACCACCCACCACCAGGAGAACAGCGGCGCCGGCAGCGAACCGGTACCAGGGGCGGCGCGGGGTCAGATTCTCAGGGAGATCGCTCAACGTCGACCCGCTCTCCGCCGACCGCATCCTCTTCTTCGCCTCACTTCTGCCCGGGCGGGTTCATGATCGGACAATCGGCTCGAGCCTGGACGATCTCCGCACCGTGAATGTCTTCGAACGGAAGCCAGGGATCCGAGTCGAAGCTGTCGATGAACGCAGCGAGTGTGGGGCGCTCGGGGACGGAGTATCCGTGGGCGGTCAGGCAGTTTGCGATCTCGACGTACCAGTCGTAGGCAATCTCGATCCTCTCCGGTGTCATCGTCATGTCGATGTTCCCGCCCACCTCGTCAGAGCAGGCGGCGCCGTCTTCGAAGTAGCGCGGCTTCTGGGCTTCGGGGATGTGGGCGACGATCGCGCCGTTCTCGAACGTGACGTCCCACCCTTTGTCGGCGAGGCATTCGGCCTTCTTCTTCATCACCTCGGTGCTGAGAAAGAGCGCCGTGGGTCCGGACGCCTCGGGCGGGGCGCTGGAACAGGCGGAAAGAGCGGCGCCCGTCAGCGCGAGGATCGCGACCATCGCGGAGTGCTTAATCACCATTTGCTGTCAAAACGACTGGCAGTAGCGTTCGACAGAAGACACTGTGCCGACGGTTGGGCCGCTATCGTATGCCTGCGTGATGAACGGGCCCGATCGACCTGTAATCCACTTCCATCCCCAGTAGGTAGTCGTTGAAGAGGTGCCCATCTCAATGACACCGATATCCGCCATACCGCCGAATGACTTGAGCTGGAAGTACACCTCACCCTTCGCGTACGCCGAGGTGCCGACGAAGATCGACGGCACAGCCATACATTCAATGTTTCCACCGACGGCCATCGCATCGCTGGCGAACGCGGCACTGGGCACCCCCGCGGCCACCGCCAGTCCCATGATCGACGCGATTGCTGTCGTGTAGATTCGCTTGTTTCGACGTTGCTTTTGCATGCGGTGGTCCTCATCAGATCCTTGGTTAGTAGTATCCTAACAAACATTACACTCGACACACCAATGCCCGTCAACCGGGCAGCCGGCTCGGCAACGGTGACATATCGTCCCGGTGGGATGAGCCGCCGGCGGCCGGGGATGAGTAGCTTCGGGCCATGAGCCACAGACCAGCCCTGCGGGCGGTGTCGCACCGGCGGACGGCACCAGCCCCGGCGCGCACGGGCCCGGCCTCCGTGCGGCGTCCGATCGCCGCCCTCCTCGAGCGGCCGCTCGGCATCGCCTTCATCGCCACTCTCGGCGTCCTGGGCGCGATCGTGTTCGGGTGGGCGATCGGGTCGATCACGACGATCCTCATCTACATCGTGCTGGCGCTCTTCGTGGCGCTCGGACTCGACCCGGGCGTGCGGCTGCTCGAACGGCGGGGGATGCACCGAGGGGCCGCGATCGGCGTCGTCTTCGGCGCGTTCGCGCTGCTTGCGCTGGGCGTGCTGGTGTTCGTCCTGCCGCCGGTGTTCGCGCAGATCGGGGAGTTCTTCCGCGCGATCCCCTCGTCGGTCGCCGAACTCGAGGCCACGGCGTGGTTCGGTGCGCTGTCGCCGGACGCGCAGGCCGCCGTGAGAGCCGGTCTCGACGAGTTCACCCTCGCGGTGTCCAAACCCGAGTTCATCGCCGCGATCGGGGGCGGAGCCCTCGCGATCGGGGTGGGGATCGCCAACGCGGTCACCGCCGGCTTCATCGTCGTCGCGCTGACTCTCTACTTCCTGTCGTCGCTCGGGTCGATGAAGCAGGCACTGTACGCCCTGGCTCCGGCACGGAACCGGCCACGCCTGACCGACATGACGGAGCGGGTGACAGCATCCGTCGGCAGTTCGCTGCTCGGGTCCGTCATCCTCGCGGCGATCAATGCGGCGGTCGTGCTGGTGCTGCACCTGCTGATCGGGTTGCCGTACGCGGCGCTCATGGCGACGTTCGCGTTCGTCATCACGCTCATCCCGCTGTTCGGATCGGTGATCTTCCTGGTGGTCGCCTCACTCGTCGCGCTGTTCTCCAGCCCCACCCAGGCGCTGATCTTCGCGATCTGCTACCTCGTCTACATCCAGATCGAGTCGTACGTCGTGACCCCGCGGGTCATGAACCGCGCGATCTCGATCCCCGCCGCGCTCGTACTGATCGGCGCGATGATCGGCGGGGCGCTGCTCGGCATCCTCGGGGTGGTGATCGCCCTTCCGGTGATGGCGACGATCCTGCTGATCATCCGCGAAGTGGTCATTCCGAAGCAGGACCTCAAGGTCTGATCCCGGCACCGTCACGTGGCATACGCGCGTGGCAGACGTGCGCCGGTGCGTCAACGGCCTCGTCGAATCGGCGGTCCGGGCGGAGACTGGGTTTCAGCGCGGCCCCAGGGGATCATGCATTCGCACGCTCGCCGCAGGGCCGCAGAAGGAGACAGGATGATCGACGACTCCATGGGCTTCAGGATGGTCCGAACCTTCGACGCCACGGCCCCGCAGGTGTGGGCGGCGTGGACCGACGCAGACGAGGCCGCACAGTGGTGGCATCCGCAGAGGATGACGACTCCCCGCGAGACCGTCGCGATCGACCCGAGGGTCGACGGTCGCTACACGTACACGATGGTCGATGACCAGACCGGCGAGAGCCATCCGACCGGCGGCGTCTATCGCGAGGTGGTCGAGGGCGAGAAGCTCGTCTTCACGTGGGGCAGGCCCGACTCCGACCCCGACGAGACCCCGGTGATCACCGTGACGATCACCCCGCTCGGTGAGCTCACGCGCCTGACCTTCGACATCCGCGGCGTGGACGGCATGAAGGGCGATGACAGCTACTGGGACGGGTGGGAGAGCGCACTGGACGAGCTCGCCGATCACCTCGGACAGACCGCTGTGCACGGCTGATCAGGGGTCCTCCAGGACCGCGTCGCGGCGATCAGCGCCGGGAGCGGAGGGGATGCGGCGACCAGACGTAGATCTGCGCGCACGCGAGCCCGAGCCACGTGAACTGCGCCAGGACGGCGATCCAGAGGAGGGCGACGCCGACCGGAGAGGTGCCCAGCGCCGCGCCCGCGAAGAAGCCCACGATCACCAGCACGCCGAGCACGATGCTCACGACCGCACGCCCCGGTGCCCCGATGCTCCGGCTCCAGGCGGCGTGTGCGAATGCGGCCACGGCGATCGCGAGGAAGCCGAGTGCTCCGAAGAGCAGATGCAGGATCCCGCTCAGCGTGAACTGCCCCCCGGTCGAACCGGGCGGGAACCCGGTGGCGGGGTCGGGGGTGAAGATCGCGCTCAGGATGAGTCCGCCGCCGTACACGATCACCAGCACGCCCATCGCCAGCCCGCGGCCGTTGCGGATCGCGCGCAGAATGCCGACGGCGGCGGCGATCGCCATCAAGCCGGTCAGGATGAGATTGGCGCGCTGGAGCCAGCCGAGGTCTCCGAGCGTGAGCAGTGACAGGGCGTGCCGGGTGAGATCGAAACCCGGCCTGGTCAGTGCGAGCACGAGGCCCACCACCACGTAGAAGGGCCCGGCGACGACGCCCCAGCCGAGCAGGCTGCGGGTGACGGCGGCGTCGCGGTCGAGGTCGGGATCGGCGGCCATGGGAGTCTCCTGCACTCTGGAGTGCATTAGTGCACTCGTGAGTAATCTAGCGGTATGCGGACGGGCACGCACGATCGGGATGGGCGTTGAGCGGGGGAGCCGAAGATCCGCGGATCGTCCGCTCGCGCGCACTCGCGCTCGACGCGGCGCGGCGGGTTTTCCTGGATGCGGGGTATCACGGCGCGACGCTGGAACGGGTGGCGGCGGAGGCGGGTCTGGCCAAGCGCACGATCTACAACCTGTACGCCGACAAGGACGCGCTCTTCCGCGCGACGATTCTGAGCGCCATCGCGATCGCGGAGGACTTCACGGCGTCGATCACCGCCGAGGTGCGCACCGTGCACGACGCGCAGCGCGATCTTCCGGCGCTCGCCGCGCGCCTTGCCGACGCAACCCTGCTCGGACCTGCGCTCGCCCTGCGCCGCCTCGTCATCATGGAGTCGATCCGGTTTCCCGAACTCGTCGTGGAGTACCGGGCGGGAGCGCCCGAGGCGGTGATGTCGGCGCTCGCCGCGCTCTTCTCGAGGATGTCGGCGGACGGGCTGATCCGCGAGTGCGTGCCGCGGGTGGCCGCCGAGCATTTCGCGTTCCTCGTGATGGGCGCCGACCTCGACCGTGGGACGTTCAGCGGCGAGCATCCCTCGGCCGACCGTGTGCGCACTCGCGCTCTCGCGGGAGCCGATGCGTTCCTGCGCGCGTACGCTGCCGATTCGGGATAGCCCGGGCCTGAGCATCACGCGGACGGTACCGGGTGTCGCCGTGTTACGGACGTGTTTCGGATCGCTCTGGCGTCCTGCTTATCGTCGTGGGGCACCGCGACGAGGCGAAGCGGGTGCGCGGCACCCGCCATGGCGGGGCACGATCCCGTCTCGCGGTGCTCGACCCACAAGGAGCACCATGTCCCGCAAGAGATTCCTGTCCGTCGCCGCGCTGGCACTTCCCCTCGCCCTGCTCATCTCCGGATGTGCCGGCTCCGCGAGCCCCGGCTCGACCGGCGACAGCTCGGACCCGATCCGGATCGGCGTCGTCGGTGCCGGCGACGCGTACTGGGAGACCTACAAAGAGGCCGCGGCCGCGGAGGGCATCAGCATCGAGCTGGTCGACTTCAGCGAGTACACGCAGCCCAACCCCGCACTTTCGGCGGATGAACTCGACCTCAACCAGTTCCAGCACATCATCTATCTGGCCACGTACAACGTGAACAGCGACGATGATCTGCAGCCGATCGGCTCGACGGCGATCTACCCGCTGGGGCTGTACTCGACGAAGTATGCTTCGGTCGCCGACATCCCCTCGGGCTCGACGGTCGCCGTCCCCAACGACGAGAGCAACCAGGCGCGAGGACTCCTGGTGCTGCAGTCCGCCGGCCTCGTCGAGCTCAAGGACGGCGGCTCGATCTTCTCGACCGTCGCCGATGTCGAGGCGAGCTCGAAGGTCAAGGTCGAGGCCCTCGATGCGGCGTTCACCGCGACGTCGCTGCCGGATGTCGCCGCTGCGATCATCAATAACGACTTCGTCCAGGATGCCGGTCTGACCTTCGACGACGCGATCGCGAAGGACGACCCGTCGGATCCGAAGGCGTTCCCCTACATCAACATCTTCGCCGCGAAGGCGGCCGACGCGAACAACCCGACCTACCTCAAGCTGGTCGAGATCTTCCAGACGAACAAGGACGTCCTCGCCGGCCTCCAGGAGGCGTCGGGCGGAACGGCCGTCACCGTCCAGACGCCGGCGACCGACCTCGTGGCCTCGCTCGCCGACGTCGAGAACGACATCAAGGCCAAGAAGTAGGTTCATGCCGGTGCGGCCCGTTCCACACGAACGGGCCGCACCGGCATGCCATCGCTCAAGGAGCTGCGAATGACCCTCATCCGACTCACCGACGTCACGAAGCGTTACCCCGCCACGACCAAGGACTCCGACCCGGTCGTCGCGGTCGACGCTGTCTCGCTGGACATCGCCGCGGGCGAGATCTGCGGCATCATCGGGTACTCCGGCGCGGGCAAGAGCACGGTGCTGCGCCTCGTGAACGCACTCGAGCAGCCCACGTCAGGGTCGGTCGAGATCGGTGGTCGCGACATCACGACGCTGCGCGAGAAGGAGCTGCGGTCGCTGCGCGGCGACATCGGAATGATTTTCCAGCAGTTCAACCTCTTCGACTCGCGCACGGTTGCGGGCAACGTCGCGTATCCCCTCGAGGTGGCGCGCCGATCGCGCGCCGAGATCAAGACCCGTGTGGCAGAGCTGCTGGAGTTCGTCGGACTCGCAGGCAAGGCGGGCAACTACCCCGAGCAGCTCTCCGGCGGCCAGAAGCAGCGCGTGGGCATCGCCCGTGCTCTGGCGACGAGCCCCCGCATCCTCCTCGCCGACGAGGCCACGAGCGCCCTCGACCCCGACACCACGCAGGAGGTCCTCGAGCTCCTGCGGAGAGTCAACCGGGACCTCGGCATCACGATCCTCGTCATCACCCACGAGATGGATGTGATCCGCACTCTCGCCGATCGGGTGGTCGTGATGGAGGGCGGGCGCGTCATCGAGAGCGGCGCCGTCTTCGACGTCCTGTCCGCTCCGCGGCATGCGGCTACCCGGCGATTCGTGGCGAGCATCATCGAGGACGTGCCGGTCGGCGCGCAGCTCGATACGCTGCGGTCCCGGCATCCCGGACGCATCGTGACATTCACGATCCGCGACGGCGACGTGACGCAGTCTGACGTGTTCGCGGCGCTCGCCGCGCAGGGCGTGCGGTTCGAGCTGATCCACGGCGGCATCAACGACATCCGCGGTCGTGTGTTCGGTCATCTCACGCTGGCGCTGGAGGGCGAGGCGGATGCTGTCGACCGCGCGATCACCGCCGCCTCGGCCTTCGCGCCGCTCATCGAGGAGGATGCTCGTGGATAGGCTCATCAGCCTGCTGCCCGAACTGTGGTCGGCGACATTCGAGACCCTGTACGTCGTCTCGCTCGCCCTCGTGTTCGGCGGGATCGCGGGGCTGCTGCTCGGTCTCGCGCTGTACGCGACACGACCGGGGAGCCTCTTCCCGCACCGCGCGGTGTTCGGCGTGCTCAACGTGATCGTCAACTTCTTCCGGCCGATCCCGTTCGTGATCCTGCTCGCGGCCGTCCAGCCGATCGCTCGCAGCGTCGGCATTCCCGGGATCGGGCCCGAGTTCGGCATCTTCGCGATCACGCTGGCCTCGATGTTCGCGATCAGCCGGATCGTGGAGCAGAACCTGCTCACCGTGCGCCCCGGCATCATCGAGGCGGCCCGCGCCGCGGGCGCGAGCCGGTCGCGCATCCTGTTCCGGCTCATTCCCCGCGAAGCGCTGGGCCCGCTCATCCTGGGCTACACGTTCATCGTGGTCGCGCTCGTGGACATGACCGCGATCGCCGGAGCCGTGGCCGCGGGAGGACTCGGCGAGTTCGCGATCGTCTACGGCTTCAAGCAGTTCAACCCGGTCGTGACCTGGGCGGCGGTGCTGATCATCATCGTCATCGTGCAGGGCGTGCAGTTCATCGGCAATGCGCTCGCTCGCCGGGTGCTGCGCCGCTGAGCGGTCGCCTTGCCGCCGCGGGTCCCTAGGGCTGCAGACGCTCCACGGCCCAGGCGCTCGCGGCCTCGCGGTCGCGCGTGAATACCAGCCGGTCGTGCAGGCGTGACGTGCGCCCCTGCCAGAACTCCACGCGCCACGGGCGCACGCGGTAGCCGCCCCACCGCGGCGGTCGCGGGACGTTCGTTCCCTCGGGGTAGCGGGCTTCGAGCTCGCGCACGCGCGCCTCGAGGTCGTCGCGCGAGGCGATCGGCTCGGACTGGGCGCTGGCCGTCCCGGCGATCCGTGAGCCGTGGGGGCGAGAGGCCCAGTAGGCGTCGGAATCGGCGTCATCCACCGGTTCGGCATCCCCCGTGACGATCACCTGCCGGTGGAGGGCGTACCAGGGGAAGAGCAGCGTCGTCACGGGGTGCGCCGCGAGGGCGCGCCCTTTGCGGGATGACCGGTCGGTGTAGAAGACGAAGCCGCCGGCATCCACTCCTCGTAGCAGCACCGTGCGGCTGGAGGGGATGCCGTCCTGGCCGATCGTGCCGACGACCATCGCGTTCGGCTCGTATACGCCCCGCTCGGCGGCGTCGACGAGCCAGCGCTCGAATTGCGCGATCGGGTCGCCGGCGAGATCGACCTCATCGAGACGCTCGACGCCGTAATCGGTGTGGCGGGACAGTGCGGCATCGGGATCGGTCACACCACGACGATAGACCGGCCAGGCTGCTCCGCGGCCGCGAGAGCGCGCAGCCGCTGAGCGATCGCACCGGCCACCCGGTCGGTCTGCCGCAAGGACAGGGAGTCCGACTTCGGACGGGTGAAGGCACCCGCCTCGGTCAGGGAGGTGAACGCACCGATGGCGAAGAGCCGTTCGTGCTGCGACCCGTCGGGAGCGATGACGCGGCCGTCGGCATCGGTCTCGATGCGGCCGAGCGACCCCGCGAACGACGCATCCGCAACACGGAACTCCCGCCCAAGCCCGGTCGCGAGGTCTCGTAGCGCGGCGTTCTGGCTGACGAGCGCGCCCGATCCGGGCAGCCACGCGTCCACGAGCGCCCGCGTCACGGTCTCGCCCGGCACCCGGGGGCTGGAGGCGACGAATCCGCGTTCGGGGATGACGCGCACCTGCACGTCCGGCCCGAGAAAGCGCACCACCCCCGCGTCCGCGAGCGCGATCAGCTCCTCGAGGCGGTGAGCGGGCGGGCCGCTGGCGACATAGCTGAAGAACGTGTGCCACGTGACGGGCAGATCGACCGCTCGTGAGCGGGCGCTCCACTTCTCGGGCGGCACGTCGGCGAGCGCGAGGAACGACAGGAGGATCGCGATGAAGACCGCCTGCGCGCTGCTGCGCTCCTGCGTCGTGCGCAGCGTCAGGTCGTCGCGGATGTGCGCGCGGATGCGGCGCTGCAGGTGATCGTCCGAGGCGAAGACCTCATCACCCAGAGGGCGATCCAGTGCCGGCACGTCGAACCGGTCGAGCGGATCCGGCACGAACTCCTCGGCTGCTCGCCGCAGCGCGTCGGTATCGCCGGCGTGATCGCGCAGCACCGCGGTGAACGCGCCCCACGTGCCGGTGACGCGGTCGGGGTGGCCGGTGAACAGCTCGCGGTAGTGACCCCAGACGAGCTCCTGGGCGATGAGCGGCCAGACATCCCGCGTGAAGTCCACCGAACCGGGGCGGGCGACCAGCTCCTGGACCGTCGAGGGGGTGAGCACGTGCAACCGGGGCGGGTCGCCCTGGATGACCGACGACACCTTGGACCGGTACGGCACGCCGCGGCGCGAGCCGATGTGGAGGCGCGGTTCCCGGCCGGACGGCTCGTATCGCAGCACGTCGTCTGTGCCGCGGTGGAAACGGCCGCCGCGACCTTCGGCCAGCAGCACGACGAGGTCGACGGCCGCGAGCCCCATGCCGCGCACGATCACGTCTTCGCCCGGGGCGAGCGCACTCAGGTCGGCATCGGCGGTGAACGCGGGCGGCACGTAGACCAGCTGCTCTCGGTCGGCCGCTGCGATCATCGCCGCGATCTCGTCGGCCGGCTCACGGCCGTTGTGCCCCACGGCGTAGACGACCAGGTCGGCTTCGAGCTCCGCAGCCGCCGCTGCGCCGCGGTCGAGGTGCACGGCATAGCCGTCACCCTCCGCGCGGAGCCCCGTGACGGTGGCTTGCACCCACCGCACGCTGGTGTTCCGCGGGGCACCGGCGACGGTCGTGCGCCAGAACCAGTCGAGGTAGGAGGACTGCAGTCGTCGCGTCGGGAAGCTGTCGCCCCGCAGGCTCTCGACCTCGGCGCGCACCCCGGCGTCGTCGATCTCGACCTCCGGCAGCATCCCGTCGCGAACCGACTCGGCCCAGGCGATGAGGGTCGGCCCGGGGCGCACGGGTCCCTCGATCGTGCACGTCTCGTCGGTGAAGACCGTGACGTCCTGCGCCATCGAGTTGAGCTTCAGCAGCGGTGACTGGTCGGCGCGCCAGATCCGCCCCGCACCCGGCGGGTACGGATCGATCAGGGTGATCTCCAGCGGCGACGCCGTCTCGCGAGCGAGCAGGCGCTCCAGCAGCATGACCGCTCGCGGTCCCGCACCGACCACCACGAGGCGCGCGGGTTCAGAGGGATCGTGCGGCGCGGCATCCGTCATCCTCAGGCCCCTCCTCCGGTGCTCGGTGCACGTCCTCCGGTGCTCGGTGCACGTCCCCACTGTCGAACCCGGGGCAGCCGATCTTCAAGTCGCGTCGTCACGGATCGTCAGATCAGGTCATCTCGCGTGATGTGGCGCGTCGCGGTGACCGCGGTGGTCGCTCGCAGGGTCCAATAGCAGGATGAGCAGATTCGTCCAGCAGTCCGAGATCGCCGACCCGTTCGTTCTGGAGGTCATCGATCGGCCCGAGCCGCACGCCGCACCCGGACAAGTGCGGGTGCGCGTCCGCGCCGCCGGGCTCAATCCGGTGGACTGGAAGATCGCGTCCCACCCGGAGGTCGCCGCTCACTTCGGCGTCACGGCACCGGCCGGATTCGGGAACGACTACGCCGGTGAGATCGACGAGGTCGGCGCCGGTGTCGAGGGCTTCGCGGTGGGGGACCGCGTCTTCGGCGGTGCCCGAGGGCGTGCCATCGCCGAGCATGTCGTTGTCACGATCGGTTCCGACACCCTCGCGCACACGCCGGCCGGGGTCTCGGACGAGGTCGCCGGCTCGCTGACCATCGCCGCGCGCACCGCCGACGCAGCGCTGAGGGTGGCGGCAGTCGCCGAAGGCGACACCGTACTGGTCGGAGGCGCGGCGGGCGGGGTGGGCGTGATCGTCGTGCAGCTCGCGGTGGCGAAGGGCGCGACCGTCATCGCGACAGCATCCGAGGGGAATCACGACTTCCTGCGCGGGCTCGGTGCGATCCCCACGACCTACGGCGACGGCCTGGCCGAACGGCTGCGATCGCTCGCGCCGAGCGGCGTGGATGCGGCGATCGACCTTCACGGCGTGGAGGCGGTTCACGCCGCACTCGAGTCGGGGGTCGATCCGCGGCGTATCGCGACGATCGCGGCCGGACCCCACCCGCCGGGGGGCGCGGTTCCGACCGGTGGACAGGATGCTGCTCCCGACGCGCTGGACCGGATCGCCCAGGCGATCGCCGACGGGGCTCTCGCCTTGCCGATCCAGGCGACCTTCCCGATCGAGCGGGTGAGCGAGGCGGTGGAGCTCCAGCGCGGCGGCCACGTGCGCGGGAAGATCGTCGTCACGGTCCCCTGAGGACGGTGCCGGCGCGTGAACGCGGTGCCGGTCCCTGAGCGCGGTGCCGGCTCCTGAGCGGGGTACCGGCTCCTGAGCGAGGTACCGGCTCCTGAGCGGGGTGCCGGTCGCTGCGGTCGCGCCCGTGCGCTACGCGGGTGTGCGCACCGCAGAGAACGTTGAACGCCGCCGCAGCGCGAAGCCGAGCCGTTCGTAGGCGGCGATCGCCCCGGTGTTCGTCGCGGCGGCATGCAGCAGCGCGCGGTCGCCGCGCGCCCGGATGTGGTGCGCGACGTCGAGGACGAGGCGCGATGCGAGGCCCTGACGGCGATAGTCGGCGTCGGTCGCGACCGCGCTGATCTCGGTCCACCCCTCCGGATGCAGCCGCTCGCCGGCCATCGCCACGAGCCTGCCCTCACGGCGGATGCCGATGTACCGGCCCAGTTCGTAGGTCCGCGGCCGGAAGGGGCCTGGCTGGTTGCGTTCGACGATCGCCAGCATCTCGGGAACATCGTCCGCCCCGAGCACGATCGCCTCCTCATCGGGCCGCGTGCACAGCGCGTCCGTCTCGACGAGCTGTACGCCCTCGCCCTGGCCGATGATCTCCCACCCGGGCGGGAACACGGGGTCGGCACCCGAGATGCCGATCTCGGCGCCGGGGGCGACGATGTGCGTGAGTGCGTCCCACACGCGCGGGTCGTCCCACGACCTGACCGCGACGAACGGCGCGACATCCTCCGGGTAGCGGCGGGCGATGTCATCACCGATCGCGAAAGACGCGTGCGGGCCGGTGAGAGCGTGCCATGCGGCGTTGTCGAGGACGATCGCATCCTCGTGGGGGACGACGTGCAGTGAACTCGCCATGGGTGCCTTTCCGCCGGATCGGACCGACGTGACGTCTACGGGGCAGGGGCGCCGACGGCGTCCCCCGTTCACGCTACGAGATCCGCGCGGCGCCTCGGGCCGGAAGTTCCCGCATTACCGCGTGTAACGGAGCATGTCCACGCTTGACGCACTCGCTGACGGCCCGCTCGGCGGTGCGTCACGCTCGAACCCACGAGGTCTCAGGGCCACCGCATCCACATCGCGTCCATCCCGCATCCACCCCCGACCGAAACAAGCAGGAGCACTCATGGGTTCATCACCTCAGCCGTCGTCATCCCGGCTGCGCATCGGCGTCGCCCTCGAGGGGGCCGGCTGGCATCCCGCCGCCTGGCGGGAACCCTCGTCACGTCCTGACGAGCTGTTCACGGCGGACTACTGGGTGGATCAGGTCACCACAGCCGAATCGGGGCTCATCGACTTCGTGACGATCGAGGACTCGCTCGCCCTCCAGTCGTCGGAGTTCTTCGACGCCGATGATCGCACTGACGAAGTGCGGGGCCGCCTCGACGCGCTGCTCATCGCATCGCGGGTGTCGCCGGTCACCTCGCGGATCGGCCTGATCCCGACCGTCACCGCGACGCACACCGAGCCGTTCCACGTCTCCAAGGGCATCGCCACGCTCGACTACACGAGCGAAGGACGGGCCGGGTGGCAGGTCAAGGTCTCGGGCCGCGCCGACGAAGCCGCGCACGTCGGTCGCCGTTCGCACCCCGGGCCGGCCGTCGACCCGAGCGATCCCGCCTTCGCGGAATTCGTCACCGAGCTGTTCGACGAGGCCGCGGATGTCGTCGAGGTGGTCCGGCGCCTGTGGGACAGCTGGGAGGACGACGCCGAGATCCGGGATGTCGCGACCGACCGCTTCCTCGACGCCGCCAAGGTGCACCAGGTCGACTTCGAAGGCCGCTGGTTCAGCGTCCGCGGGCCGGCCATCACGCCTCGCCCGCCGCAGGGCCAGCCGGTCGTGGCGGCGCTCGCCCATGCCGAGGTGCCCTATCGGCTCGCGGCGAAGTCGGCCGACATCGTCTTCGTCACGCCGTCCGACGAGGCGCGCGCCCGGTCGATCCTCGCCGAAGTGCGCGCGGCCGAGCGCGCCGAGGAGCGCGAGGGAGAGCCGCTGCAGGTGTTCGCCGATCTCGTCGTGCTGCTGGATGAGGCCGGGGGCGAGCTCGCCGCCGACCGCCTCGCCCGGCTCGACGGACTCGGGAGACCGCTGAGCTCCGACGCGCGGGTGTTCACCGGGTCTGCGCGCGGGCTCGCCGATGTCATCGCGTCGCTGGGTGAGGCCGGCTATGCCGGCGTGCGCCTGCGCCCCGGAGTCGCCACCGACGACCTTCCGCGAATCTCACGAGACCTGACTGCCGAACTGCGAGCTCGCGGCCTCTTCCACGACGAGTACGAGTCCGACACACTGCGGGGCCTGTTCGGTCTGCCCGAAGGCTTCCCCAGCCGCTATGCCGCCGCCTGCGCGGCCTGAACCTCGAGGAATTCTCCATGCCCAGCACACCGCGCAAGCAGATCATCCTCGCCGCGTACGTCGGCGGCGTCAACGAGCACACCCTGTGGGAAGACCCCGATGCGGGCAGCCAGATCGCGTTCTCGACGTTCCGTCACGTCGCGCAGACCGCCGAGCGAGGTCGCTTCGACTACTTCTTCCTCGCCGAAGGCCTCGCGCTGCGCGCGCGTGCCGGTGAGGTCTTCGACCACGACATCGCCGGTCGCCCCGACACGCTGCCGGTGCTGGCGGCGATCGCGGCCGTCACCGAGCACATCGGGCTCGTCGGCACGCTCAACGCGACGTTCAACGAACCGTACGAGCTCGCGCGGCAGATCGCGAGCCTCGACCACCTGTCGGGCGGTCGGGCGGGCTGGAACGTCGTGACGTCGTTCGACGCGTTCACGGGTGCGAATTTCCGCCGAGGCGGATTCCTCCCGCACGCCGACCGCTACGTCCGTGCCGAAGAGACCGTGGCCACGGTGCGCGAGCTCTGGGATTCGTGGGCCGACGATGCGATCGTCGCAGACAAGGCATCCGGCGTCTTCCTCCGGGAGTCGGACGCCGGCGCCTTCGCCCACCACGGCTCGCAGTTCGACATCGAAGGCCGCTTCACGGTTCCGCGGAGCCCGCAGGGGCGCCCGGTGATCGTGCAGGCCGGCGTCTCGCCGCAGGGCCGCGACTTCGCGGCCTCGACGGCTGACGCGATCTTCTCGCCGTACTCGACACTCGCCGAGGGGAAGGCCTTCTCCGCCGACATCAGGGAGCGCGCGACGCGGTTCGGTCGCCGGCCCGACGACATCAAGATCATCCCCGCCGCCGGCTTCGTGCTCGGCGACACCCTCGCCGAGGCCGAGGAGAAGGCGCGAGACATCCAGGAGCGGCAGTTGAGCGATCGTACGATCCAGGTGACCTTCGAACAGGTGTGGAACCGCGACCTCTCGTCGTACGACCTCGACGGGAGGCTCCCCGACATCGAGCCGGATCCGCAGGCACCGCCGATCATCCAGGGGCGTGCGTTCATCTTCCAGGATCGGTTCGAGACGGTGCGGAGATGGCGGGAGCTCGCCGACGCCAAGGGGCTTACGCTCCGGGGCCTCGCGCACGAGATCGCCGGGCGGGCCGGGTACGTCGGCACCCCCGAGCAGGTCGCGCAGCAGCTGGACGACTTCGTGCAGGAGGACGGCGCGGACGGTGTCGTGCTCGGCTCGCACCTCGTGCCGTCGGGGCTCGACGAGTTCGTCGACCGCGTCGTCCCGCTGCTGCAGGAGCGCGGATCGCTGCGCGCCGACTACGAGGGCACGACCCTCCGCGACAACCTCGGACTCCGGGTTCCCGGGCGCGCTGCGCTCGCGGGCGCCCGCTGACCCCCGCCCCCGCATCCCTCTCTCGCCGAGCCGGCCCTCTCTCGCCGAGCCGGCCCTCTCTCGCCGAGCCACCCCTGTGCCGACGTCGGTACCTGGCCGGTTCGGCGGGAAGAGGGTGGCTCGGCGGATGCGTGCGGCGCACGGGGGTGGGGAGCGGGATGCGTGCGGCGCACGGGGATGGGGGAGCGGGGTGGGTGCGGCGGGCGAATGCGGAGGTTCGGCGCGACGCGCCCAGCGCCGGCCTGCCCGTGTTACCGGCGATTTCCGTCGATGAGGAGGGCCGAGCGCCGACCGGCGAGACTGAGAGGGTGACTCACTCGGACGCCTCCTGGTCTCTGCTGCAGGTGGACTGGCATGACGAGCGCGCGATCGCGTTGCGCGCTGCGATGGACGACGAACTCGGCGCGCGGTACGCCGATCGGTTCGACGAGTTCGATGCCGAGACGATCGAGCGGTTCGACCGCGACTTCGCCGTGGACCCCGAGACGATCGTGGCGACCGTGCTCGTGGTCGATCCGACCGGCGAGGCGGTCGGGCACGCGGCGCTCCGCGCGCTCGGCGACGAACTCGAGGTCAAACGCGTGTTCGTGCGCACCTCGGTTCGGGGGCGCGGGGCCAGTCGGGCCCTGATGGGCGAGCTCGAGCGGATCGGCCGCGAGCGCGGCGCACGCCGGCTCATCCTGCAGACCGGCGACCGGCAGCAGGATGCGGTCACGCTGTACGAGCGCATCGGCTACACGCCGATCCCGATCTTCGCCCCCTACCTCGGCTTCGACTTCTCGCTCTGCTTCGAGAAGGCTCTCGGGCCCGCATGACCGAGTCGATCGATGTCGCGGTCATCGGTGCGGGCGCGATGGGCGCCGCCGCCGCGTGGCACCTCGCGCGCGGAGGGGTCTCGATCGAGGTCTTCGAGCAGTTCGAGCCCGGGCACGCGCACGGCGCGTCGCACGGGACCACCCGCAACTTCAACGTCTCGTACGACGAGCCGGGCTACCTCGCCTGGCTGAGGGACGCACGCGGACTGTGGCGCGAGCTCGAGGCAGAATCCGGCCTTCCCCTCCTGACCACGAGCGGCATCGTCAACCACGGTCCGGCCAGGGATCTCGCACTCGTCGCCGCCGCGATACGGGCGGGCGGCTTCGCCGCCGACATCCTTCCTGCCGACGAGGCGGCGAGGCGATGGCCGGGCTTCCGATTCGAGGGCGATGTGCTCTACACGCCCGACGCGGGGCGCCTCGACCCCGCCGCCGCGGTCAGGGCACTCCTGGACGGAGCCGCGGCCCGAGGTGCGGCGGTCTCGTGGCGCACCCCCGTGACCGATCTGCGGATCCTCGACGACGATCGCGTGCAGTTCACCGTCGACGGCGTGGACGGAGCGCGGACGATCCGCGCCCGTCGCGTCGTCGTCGCAGCAGGCGCCTGGAGCACGTCATTGATCGGGCGGATCGCGGGGACGGCCCTTCCGACCCTCCGGGTCACGCAGGAGCAGCCGGCCCACTTCGCTGTGCGAGACGAGTCGCTCGAGTGGCCCGGGTTCAACCACGGACCCGCCGCGGATGACCCGGCGACCGCATGGTTCCCGACGGGCGTCTACGGGATGCTGTCTCCCGGCGAGGGAGTCAAGGCGGGGTGGCACGCCGCCGGCCCCGAGATCGACCCCGATCGACGAAGCTACATTCCGGATCCTGCGCTGACCGCCGCCATCGTGCGCTACGCCCGCGAGTGGCTGCCCGGCGTCGACCCCGACAGCTTCACCGAGACGACGTGCACCTACACGTCGACCCCCGACTCGAGGTTCTTCCTCGATCGCATCGGCCCCGTCGTGATCGGTGCGGGCTTCTCGGGCCACGGATTCAAGTTCACGCCCGTGATCGGGCGAGTGCTCGCGGGGCTGGCCCAGCGGGACTGACTCGAAGGTTCTCCGGATCGACCTACGACGACCGAGCCGTGCGGCCCGGTCATCGACCGGGCCGCACGGGTGGATCAGGACTTCGGAAGCCCTGGCGGGTTGACGACCGACTCGTCGATCCCCTCGGACTCGAGCCCCCACGCCTCGAGTACGTCCTGATACTTGCCGTCGGCGATGAGCGCGTTCAGGACGATGCTGACCGGTTCGATCAGGCCGTTGCCCTTCGCCGTTCCCGCTGCGATGTTGGCAGCCAGCGGCCAGCCACCCGGGATGATGCCGACGAGCTTGGTCTGACCCGTCTCGCGCGCCGCCCACGCCGACGTGGCGTTGGGGCCGAAGTTGGCGTCCACACGGCCCGACTCCAGGGCGAGCGTCGCTGCGGCGTTGTCGTCGTAGTACTGCAGCTCGGCCGGTGCTTTCCCGGCGGCGGCGAGTTCTTCGTTCCACTTCAGCAGCACCTGCTCCTGGTTCGTGCCCGAGCCGACCACGATCTTGAGGCCCGAGATGTCTGCCGCTTCCTGGATCTTGTCGATCTTGCTGTCGGCGCGGACGTAGAAGCCGAGCAGGTCCTGGCGGTAGCTCGCGAAGTCGTACAGCTCCTTGCGCTCCTCGGTCACGGTGACGTTCGCGGTGATCAGGTCGTACTTGCCCGACTGGATGCCGAGCGGCCAGTCCGCCCAGGCGACGACGACCGGGTTGTACTCGAGGCCCAGGCCCTCTGCGATCAGCTTGCCGATGTTCGGCTCGGTGCCGGCGGGCAGCGTCTCGCCCTCCGGCACATAGCTGAGCGGCGGAACGAAGGCGCCGACGGCGACGGTGAGCTTGCCCGGCGTGGCGGGCGTGAAGCCGCTGGCCTTGAGCGCCGCGACGGCCTCGGGTACGGGATCCGTGTCGACCCAGGTGATCTCGTCCGTCGTCGTGTTCCCAGACGCGGACGCGGAGGGCGCCGGTTCGGCCGCCGCCTCTGCGGGGCGATTGAGCGTGACCGCCGTCACGATGCCCACGATCGCGACCAGGGCGACCGCTGCCGCTCCGATCGTGATGCCTTGCTTTCTGCTGAGTGCCATTTCTGTGTTTCTCCTTGGTGAGTGCTGCGGTGGGATGCTGCGGGTGCAGGTTCGGGTCGTGCGGGGCGTCAGCCCAGCACCTTGGCCAGGAACTCCCGCGTGCGGGGGTTCTGGGGATTGACGAGCACGTCGGAGGGCGGGCCCTGCTCCACGACGACGCCGTGGTCGAGGAACACGACGCGGTCCGATACCTCGCGGGCGAAGCCGATCTCATGGGTCACGATGATCAGGGTGGTTCCGAGCTGGGCCAGGTCGCGGATCACGTCGAGCACCTCGCCGACCAACTCGGGGTCGAGCGCGCTCGTCGGCTCGTCGAACAGCAGGACCTTGGGCTTGAGCGCCAGCGCACGGGCGATCGCGACGCGCTGCTGCTGGCCGCCGGACAGCTGCCGGGGGTACGCGGACGCCTTCTCGGCGAGCCCGACCCGGTCCAGCAGCCCCAGTGCCGACGTGCGGGCGTCGTCCTTGCTCAGCCGCTTGAGGGCGATCGGCGCCTCCGTGACGTTCTCGAGCGCGGTCAGGTGCGGGAACAGGTTGAAGCTCTGGAAGACGATCCCCACCTGCGTCCGGCGCTGGAGGATCTCGCGCTCGCGGAGCTCGTGCAGTCTGTCGCCGCGCAGCTCGTAGCCGATCAGCTCACCGTCGACGGTCACCGATCCGCTGTCGACGCTCTCGAGGTGATTGATCGTACGCAGGAGCGTCGACTTCCCCGACCCGCTCGGCCCGAGGATCGTGACGACCTCACCCGGTTCGATCGTCAGATCGATGCCCGAGAGCACCTCCACGCCTGCGTAGCTCTTGCGGACGTTGTGGATCTCGACGAGACCGCTCGTCGCGGTGGGTTCCACCGTGGCTGCGATGGTGCTCATCACAGACCCCCCTCGTTCTTCGCGGTGGCTGTCGTCGCGATGGTCGTGTCACGTCGGGTTGCGGGATCGGCGGCGGGCGCAGCATCCCCTCCGGAAAGAGGAGGAGGCGCGGGGGCGTCTCCGAGGCGCGCCCACTGGATGCCGATCCAGCCCCGCGCGCGCTGCAGCGGGGTGGGCGGCAGGGTGCGCACCGAACCCCGGGCGTAGTGCCGCTCGATGTAGTACTGCGCGATGCTCAGGATCGTCGTGATGATCGTGTACCAGACGACCGCGACCAGGAGCAGCGGGATGACGCGGCTGTTGCGGTTGTAGATGACCTGCACCGCGTAGAAGAGCTCGGGGATCGCGATCACGAACACGACGGATGCTCCTTTGACCAGCCCGATCACCTCGTTGGTCGCATTCGGGATGATCGAGCGCATGGCCTGCGGGAGGATGATGCGGAAGAGCCGCGTGCTCGCGGGGATGCCGAGTGCGGCCGCCGCCTCCTGCTGGCCCTGGTCGACCGAGATGAGCCCGCCGCGGATGATCTCGGCGGAGTAGGCGGCCTGATGCAGGCCCAGACCGAGGATGGCCGCGGCGAACGCGCTGATCAGCTGGACGGTGGGGAACTCGACGATCCAGAAGTCGGTGGTGAAGGGCGTGCCCAGCCCGAGCGTGGGATACAGGTACCCGAGGTTGTACCAGACGATGATCTGGACCACGAGTGGAACCGAGCGGAAGAACCAGATGTACCCCCACGCCGCCGCACTGAGCAGGGGCGACTTCGAAAGGCGTCCGAGGGCGATCACGGTCCCCAGGACGAAGCCGATGATCGCCGAGATCGCGGTGATCGACAGCGTGTACCCGATTCCGATCAGGACGGGCTCGGAGAAGAAGTACTGGCCGAACGTGTCCCACATGTAGCGGTCGTTCGTGAACAGGCTCCAGACGAACTGGGCGAGGACGAAGATGATGATCGCCGCGATGGTCCAGCGCCACCAGTGGCGGGTGTGCACGACCTTCACCGCGCCGAGGTCGACCTTGCGCCGCGTGTTCACGTTCGCCGGGGCGCTCGGTGCGCCTGATGGCGCCGGAGCGGTGCCCGGCTGCGCAGGAGCCTCCCGGACGGATGCGGCGACGGTGTGCGGCACGACGTGGCTGTTCACGACGGTGTCGGTCATGATGCTCCTCGTTCTCGAACGGCACCGGATGCGCCGTGGCCGCAAACGTAGGTGCGGGGTGGTGGCCGTCGCCCGCATCGGATTCATGTGCCGCAATGCACCGATACACGCCGTAACACGGGTGCCGCGGCTCCTGCGGAGGCGGTCGGAAGGTCTACCTCGTCGTCATGTGACGCGCGATGTCGCGCATCGGATCCCGGCTTCCTGAGCGGTGATAGCGTCTGCCGACATGAGCCCGATCACCGCGCTGCTCGCGCTCGCCGCCCTCGTGGTGGCGGCGGTGCTGTTCGCTGTCGTGGCGCGGCGCCGCGATGGACGCTCACGTCGCGTCCGCATCGCAGACGCGGTCGAACCAGCCGTCGTCGGGCTCGACCGCTGGGGCGACCGCGCGACGCTGCTGCAGTTCAGCACCGAGTTCTGCGCCCGCTGCCCGGGCGTCCACCGCACCCTCGCGGCGGTGGCCGACGCGCAGGACGGCGTGGAGCACGTCGATGTCGACCTCACCCACCGCGCCGATCTGGCCACGCGTTTCCACGTGCTCCAGACACCGACCACGCTCGTGCTGGATCGGCACGGCGTCATCCAGACCCGGTTCGGCGGCGTCGTGACCCGTGCCGCCGTCCAAGCCGAACTCACCCGCGTCGGAGGAGTCCATGATGTCCACGTCTAGCCCCACCTCGCCCGCCACCGCCGATCGCCCGAAAGGGATCGACCCGCGAGGGCCGCGCTTCGCCGCCGGGATCACGTCGGTGCTCGTGCTGATCGCCACATTCCTCTCGGCGATCGGCATCTCCACCGCGTTCGTGAACGGCAGCTGGGCGATCTCCGATGCGTCGCTGGCCCAGCGCGCGAGCGATCCCGGCTTCATCCTGTTCGTGATCATCGCTCTGCTGTTCCTGTGGGCGGTGCTCTCACCCGCGACACAGCCCTACGGCTGGCTGTACCGCACGTTCGTGCGGCCGCGCCTCAAGCCCCCCGCAGAGCTCGAAGACCCGAGGCCGCCGAGGTTCGCACAGGGTGTCGGCCTGTTCGTCGTCACCATCGGTCTGGTGCTGCACCTGCTGGGCGTTCCGCTGGCACTGCCGATCGCCGGCGCCGCCGCGTTCATCGCCGCGTTCCTGAACGCCTCGATCGGGCTCTGCCTCGGCTGCCAGCTGTACCTGGTCCTCGCCCGCGCGGGATTCATCGGCCGGAGCGCCCGCCCCGCCTGACGACGGGTCGGAAAACGGTGTCAGAGGTCGTGACCCGCCGGGGCCTCAGTGCTCGTGGACGGGCCGCGCGTCTTCCGCGAGTTTGAACGCGAGGCGCCCGTGCGCGTAGCCGCCGCCTGCGCGGATCGCGGTGGCGACCCAGGCGGCCTCGGCGAGCTCGGCCTCGGTAGCTCCCGCCTTGACGGCATTCTGCGAGTGCCCGTCGATGCAGTAGACGCACTGCGTCGTGATCCCGACGGCGAGTGCGATCAGCTCGCGGTACTTGAGCGGGATCGCGCGCCCTTCCGGCGCGAAGACGGCCTGGTCGAAAGCGGCGAACGCCGCCAGGATGTCGGGCGTCTCGTTCTTGTAGACCTTCGTGTAGGTCTTGTCGGCCGCGCGGTCGAAGTAGTCGGACATCGTGCTCTTTCCTCTGGGTGGTCTTCGGGGCGCTGACGGGCGACGCGCCCGCGTCAGGGGTGCTCGATCCTCGAGTGCTCGCCCAGGTGGTGCCACTGGCGGTTCACATAGACCAGGCCGCGACCGGAGTGCGTGTCGGGCACGTTGACCTGCACCGCGTGCGCGACGAACACGGTCGATCCGCCCGCGTCGAATCGATTGAGGACGCGGGCCCTGATCCATCGCGGAACGCCGTGGAACACGGGTTCTCCGGTGACGAGCCTGGTCCAGGCATCCGTGTCCGCGAAGCGGTCGATGCCGCTCGTAGCCCCGAGCTGCGCGAGCGGCAGCTGGTCGGCTTCGAGCAGGTGGACGACGACTGTCTCGGCCGCCGCGAGGGTGGGCGCGCTCGACGAGAGCGCCGAGACCGAGAAGACGAGCAGCGGCGGGTCGACGCTCACCGACGCCACGGACGTGGCGGTGAGGGCCACGGGCCCGTCACCGGCGTCGGCGGTGATGAGCGAGACGCCGCCGGGATGCTCGCGGAACGCGCTCTTGAAATCGTCGGCCGAGACGATTCCGAACGAACGGCCGGACGAGTGCGCGAGATGCTCCGCCGAGGCGTCCGCGGGTGTGCCGTGCGTCATGATTCCTCCGTCAGTCGTTGCCCTTCGAGCTTGCTGCACGACGAGGGGATCGGTGACGACTCCCGTCACGTGCGTTCACACACGGCACCAACCACCCGTCCGCGTGTGCGCGAATGTTGCGGCGCGTCTCGCCGGGTTGCTCCATGTTTCACCCGCCCGCGACGGAGCGGTGCAGATCAACCACCCTCGAGGTATGACCCCCCTCATCAGCGTCGGCGCTCTCGCAGAGCGCATACCGCGGGGGAGCGTGCGCCTGCTCGATGTGCGGTGGCGGCTGGATGCGCCGGAGGGCCGTGTTTCGTATGTCTCAGCACATCTGCCTGGGGCGGTCTACGTCGATCTGGAGCACGAGCTGGCCCAGCGCGGGCATCCCGAGCTGGGGAGCTATCCGCCGCCCACGTTCGCGCAGCTCGAGCGATCGGTCCGGCGCTGGGGGATCGATCAGGGCGATGTCGTCGTGGCCTACGACGACAACGACGGCGTCCCGGCCGCGCGAGCCTGGTGGCTGCTTCGCCGGCAGGGTTTCGAGGTCCGCGTGCTGGACGGTGGCCTGCGCGCCTGGGTGGCCGAGGGCCTCCCGATCGAACAGGGAGACGTGGCCCCGCCGCCGGGGAACGCGCAGATCGCCGACGTCGATCCCGGGGTCGCATCCATCGACGATGCGGCCCGGGCGCCCCGGCGGGGGTTCCTCGTCGATGTGCGTTCACCCGAGCACTATCGGGGTCGTGTCTCCGGCCGGGATCCGGTGGCGGGGCACATCCCCGGCGCGATCAACCTGCCCACCGTCGCGCACATCTCCTCGATCGGGACGCTCAAGTCCGCGGAGGAGATCCGCGCGACCGTCGCGGCGGCCGGCATCGACGCGCGTTCCGACATCGTGCTGTACTGCGGCACCGGGATCGCCTCCGCCCACTCCGCTCTGGCTCTCGCCTCCGCCGGGATCGAGACGCGGATTTTCACCGGGTCATGGAGTCAATGGGCGCTGCTGTCCAGTCGGCCGGTCGCGGTCGGCTCCCAGCCCGCCGCGGCGCTGAGGGGTGCCTGAGCGCCGCGCGACTCAGCACCACGCGGGCGAGACCGGCGGTCCTGTTCGCCTACGACGTCTGTCGGGTGCCCGCCAGATAGTCGACGAGCGTGAGGGGTGGCGTTCCGGTGATGTCGAGGACATCGGTGGTGACCTCCGCGAGCTCACCGGCGGCGATCGCGGTGTAGGTGCTGACCCAGGCATCGTTCTGCCAGTCGGGGGCGTTCCACTTCGCTCGCGACGCGTATGCCTCGTCCAGGGTCTCGTCGTGGAACCGCACCGTGCGCCCCGTATCTCGGGTGAGAATCGCTGCCACCTCGTCGAGGGTCAGCGCCTCGGAACCCGTGAGCGTGTAGGTCCGTCCCGCGTGCGCAGCGGGGTCGAGGAGGACGCGGGCGGCGGTGCGCGCGATGTCCGCACGGGTGACCGCGGCGACGCGCCCGTCGCCTGCCGGCCCTCGGATCACGCCGTCGTCGCCGACGAGCGCAGGCAGGAAATCGAGGTACAGGCTGTCGCGCAGCATCGTCCACCGCATGCCTGACGCCTTGATGCGCTCCTCGGTCGCATATTGGTCGCGCGCGAGCGTGAAGGTCGCGTCGGGTGCGGCGTTCTGGAACGAGGTGTAGACGATGTGCTGCACGCCGGCGTCTCGCGCGGCATCCACGAACGCGAAATGCTGGGCGAGGCGGTCGGCGCTCTCGGAGGCCGAGACCATGAACAGCACGTCGATCCCCTCGAGTGCGGATGCTGCGGCCGCCGTGTCGTCGTAGCTGCACGCGACAGCGGCCGAGCCGGGGAGCCGCGGCGCACGATCCGGCGTGCGCGCCAGCAGTCGCAGCTGTGCGCCGGCGGCGGAGAGGAGGGAGGCGACCTGGGCGCCGAGCAGGCCGGTGCTTCCGGTGATCGCGAGGGGCGGATTGCTCATGGGGCTCTCCCGGGTGGGGTGGAGGTGAGGCGGCGTGAAGGGGGCTCGACGCGGAGTCTAGCCCGCACGGCCGGCGTCCCGGCTGTCCCGGGACCGGCCACGATTGTGAGCGAGGCAGCGCCGGTTCCTAGACTCGACGATGGTGCTGCTCAACGACGTGCTGCTCAACGACGTGCTGCTCAACGACGTGCTGCTCAACGACGTGCTGCTCAACGACGTGCTGACGGCGTCGGCGAATCATCAGGGACAGGACAGACCACCATGCGGCAGCGACTCCGTTCGAACATCGACAACCTGCACCTCGCGCTGATGCTGGGGCTGACCTTCTCGACCGGTGTGGTCGACGCCGTCGGCTACCTCGGGCTCGACAAGGTGTTCGCGGGCAACATGACCGGCAATGTCGTGATCCTCGGCATGGCGATCGCGGGCGCCGACGACCTGCCGTGGGTGGGTCCGCTGCTCGCCCTGTTCGCATTCATGCTGGGTGCGGTGGTAGGCGGAAGGGTGCTTCGCCCGGTCGCGGCCGGATGGACGACCCGCACCACCTCGCTCATCGCCGCGGTCGGCGTCATCCTCGCCGGCCTCGCCGTGGCCATGTTCGTTCTGGGCGGCAGGCCGCCGCAGCCGTGGGAGCTCGTGATCACCGTCTTGCTCGCCGCATCGATGGGCCTGCAGGCGGCGACCGCCCGGCACATCGCCGTGAAGGATGTCACAACGGTGGTCGTCACCTCGACGATCACGGGCTTCGCCGCCGATTCCCGCCTGGCCGGGGGCAAGGGTCAGCCGTGGTTCCGCCGGGCTGCGGCGATCATCCTGATCGCCGCGGGGGCGGGTATCGGCGCTCTGCTGCTCATGGTCCACATCGCGTGGGGCGTCGCGCTGGCGGCGATCGTCACCCTCGCGGCCGCGCTGCTCGGGCACATCGCGGCACACGTGAAGCACGCCGAGTAGCCGAGCCGGAACGTGCCGGAGCGACCGCCCGGCGACGCGAGGGCGAAGCTCTCAACGCCGCAGCTCGGCGGGCGCGGCGAGGTGGCGGAGCTTGTCGGGATTGGCGATCGAGTACACGCGAGTCACTCGACCGGCGTGCACGGTGAGGCTCACGATCCCGATGAGGATCCCGTCGAATTCCATCCGGATGCCGGGCTGACCGTTGACCCAGGTCGCCACGGCCGCGATATGACCGTGCGCCTTCGCGAACCCGCCGACGAGATAGCGCGCGAGACGATCAGACCCGACGATCGGGCGCCGAGCGGCGCCGCGTACCTTTCCTCCGCCATCAGCGATCGACACGACGTCCGGGGCGAGCACCGCCATGAGACCTTGCAGATCGCCGTTGTTGAGTGCCACGACGAGGCGCGCGACCACCTCTTCGTGTTCCGTGCGCTCCACGCGCATTCTCGGGCGCCGGGCCGAGACGTGCTCTTTCGCGCGATGCGCGATCTGCCGGACCGCCGAGGGCGTCTTGCCGACGGCATCCGCGATCTCCTCGTAGGGCACATCGAAGACCTCGCGCAGAACGAAGACCGCCCGTTCGGCCGGCCCGAGCGTCTCGAGCACGGTCAGCATGGCGATCGAGACGCTCTCGGCGAGCTCGATGTCGTCTGCCACGTCCGGGCTCGTCAGGAGCGGCTCGGGGAGCCACTCGCCGATGTAGTCCTCGCGCCGGCGGGTGACCGTGCGCAGATGGTTGAGCGACTGGCGTGTGACGATCTGCACGAGGTACGCGCGCGGTTCGCGGACGTCGCTGCGCTCGACCGATGCCCACCGCAGCCAGGACTCCTGGAGCACGTCTTCGGCGTCCGCCGCGGAGCCGAGCAGCTCGTACGCGACGGTGAAGAGAAGGCTCCGATGGACGACGAACGGATCGTCGTCGGTGGGTACGACACCGCTGCTCATTCCGGTGAGCCTACGCCGGGGCCGACGCTGATCCCGGGGCAGAGGCCGAGGTCGCGCCGACGTTGGTCGCCACCGCCCGCACCTCGAAGGGGCGGCAGGCCGCACGCGTCTGCGAACTGCTCCGAGTGGATGCCCAGCGCGAGGTTCATCCGCGCCGACATGTTCATGAATGCCACCCGGGCGGCCAATTCGATCAGAGCGGGTGCGCCGAGCTCGGCCAGGAGCGCGTCTGAGAGCTCGTCGGTGACTCGAGGAGGGGTCAGGCTCGCCGCTTCGGCGTACTCCATCACCCTGCGTTCGAGGGGAGTGAAGACACCCGAGTCACGCCAGCGCACCACCTCGCGCACCTTCGTTTCGTCGAGACCATGGTCATGCGCGAGGAAGTAGTTCAGGTCCAGGCAGAAGCTGCAGCCGACCGTGGCAGCCGCCGCCATCCCGGCGTAGGAGGCGAGATTCGGATCGAGATCGTGCCACTTGGCGATCCTGCCGCCGACCCCCAGAGCCTCCTTCATGACTGCGCGGTTGTTCCAGAGCACTCCGAGCGAGTCGGGCACCCGACCGCTGATCCGGCGTGCGATGTACTTCACGACCGCTCCGGATATGCCGGTGACGGGCCGCGGAGGGATCCGGTTGGGTGCGTTCATGGCGAGCTCCTGTGTCGATGATCCGTGGGTTCGACATGAAGACACCGGCCGCGCCGCGTCTGTGACAGCGGGGTACTACGACCATCGGGCAATGGTGCAGTGCGTCGTGGCGGCGGAGTCTGGATACACAGGGCGCGGGATCACCGGAAGCGCCACATCCGGCCGGAACAGGCCAGAATCGAGGAGGACACCTCATGAAGCGAATTCTGATCGGCGCCGTCGTACTCGCGCTCGCCGCCGTGCCCGCGATCATCGGACTCTGGGGCAACGCGTCGTTCTCGCAGGAGGTGCCCGTGCGCGTTCCGGCCTCGGGGCAGATCGCGACACTCGCCCCCACTGCGTCGGCGACGCCTTCGCCCAGCCCCCGTGCATCGGACGACGATGCCGATGACAATGGCGGGGACATCCCTCGCGACCAGCGCGTCGAGCCGGGCGATGACCGCGATGTGCAGGGCGGGTCGTCCACCGGCAACGGCTCGGATGACAGCGGCTCCGGTTCGAGCAACAGCGGTTCCGGTTCGAGCAACAGCGGTTCCGGGTCGGACGACGGCGGTTCGCACGGCGGCGGGAACGGCGACGACAACGGTGACCGCCACGGTGGCCATGGGAGCGATGACTGAGTGACGACCGACGCGCACGCTTCTGCCCCGACCGGCCATGCCGTTGTCGGGGCGGGCGGCGTGCCGTGGGTCACCGTCGCGCAGGGCGACGCCGCCGTGTCCCCGCCCGAGCCGCTGCGCCCGCGCCGCGTGGTGCTGCGCCTCTCCCTGGCGCTCGTGGCGGCGGTCGTGGTGGTCGCGGCGCTCGGGGCGATCGCGGCGCAGCTGCTGGCCGAACGCCAGTCGGTCAACGACGCGGCGAGCCGAGCCGACCTCCTGGCCGAGGCGATCGTCCAGCCCGCGCTCACGGATGCGCTCGCCGACGGCGACGCCGCGGCCGTCGCGGCTTTCGATGCCCTCGTACGCGAGCAGGTGCTGGGCCAGAGCGTGGTGCGCGTGAAGCTGTGGCAGCCGGACGGACAGGTCGTCTACGCCGACGAGCCGCAGCTCATCGGTCGCTCGTTCCCGCTCAGCGCGGATCAGCGGGCTGCGCTGTCGGCCCCGCAGGTTCGTGCAGAGGTGTCGGACCTGTCCAGCTCGGAGAACCAGTTCGAGTCCGGAGGCCGCCTTCTCGAGGTCTACCGGCCGGTGTGGGCCCCGGATGGTCGCGAACTGCTGTTCGAGATGTACTCCCCGTACGCCCCCGTTGCCGAGAGGTCGGCCGAACTGTGGCGCGGGTTCGCCGGCATCACCATCAGCAGCCTGCTGCTGCTCGCGGCGCTCGCCGCCCCGATCATCTGGCGCCTCCTGCGCCGCACGCGCGAAGACGATCGGCAGAGGGCGACGCTGCTGCAGCACGCGGTGGATGCCTCGGATGCCGAACGCCGGAGGATCGCCGCGACGCTCCATGACGGTCCCGTCCAGGAGCTCGTCGCGACGACGTTCGCCGCCGAGAGCGCGGCGGCCACCGCAGCCGCGTCCGGGGATTCGGCCGTGGCCGACGACGTGCGGGCGGTCGCCGCATCCGTCCGCGGCAACATCCGCGTCCTGCGTTCACTGCTGGTGGACATCTACCCCGCCAGCCTCGCCGCTGCCGGCCTTC
The DNA here is from genome assembly GCF_008710745.1 of Microbacterium rhizomatis. Taxonomy (GTDB): domain Bacteria; phylum Actinomycetota; class Actinomycetes; order Actinomycetales; family Microbacteriaceae; genus Microbacterium; species Microbacterium rhizomatis. The sequence goes on along the minus strand of NZ_VYSA01000001.1, from coordinate 1,649,680 downwards.
CGCAGGCGCTTCGCGACCTCGCCGACGGTGCGCGTGGTCGTGAGGTGGTCGTGCAGGTCGAGCTGGCGGATGACGTCCGGATGCTGTCGGACGCCGAGCAGCGCCTGGTGTACCGCGTGGCGCAGGAATGCGTTCGCAATGCGGTCGCGCACGCGGCCCCGTGCCGGGTGACCGTGCGTCTGGCCGCGGAGGGCGACCGCGTCGTGCTCGATGTGACCGACGACGGCCCGGGCTTCGCAGCCGAGACGCTGCAGGACCGCGCACCGGGGCATCTGGGCACACAGGTTCTCGCCGACCTGGTCCGCGAGGCGGGGGCGACGCTCCTGCTCGCGACTCAGCCGGGTGCGGGCACGCGGTGGCGCCTGGTCGTTTCGCCCACCGGTGCGGCGGCATCCGTATGATCCGGGTGCTCGTCGTCGACGACCACGCCATGGTGCGGGCGGGCCTGGCCGCCGTGCTCGCCGCGGACGGAGACATCGAGGTCGTCGCGCAGGCGGCCGACGGCCGGGCGGCGGTGGTCGAAGCGGCCGCGTCTATGCCCGACGTGGTGCTGATGGATCTGTCGATGCCGGTCCTGGATGGGGTGGCCGCCACCCGCGCGGTGCTCGCCGAGGTCACCTCGACGCGCGTCGTCGTGCTCACGTCCTTCGCCGATCACGAGCGCGTGCGCAGTGCTCTGGAGGCCGGCGCGGTCGGGTATCAGCTGAAGGATGCCGAGCCCGACGCGCTCCGCGATGCCGTGCGCGCCGCGGCGAGCGGTCATGTTCCGCTGGACGCCCGGGTCGCCGGGGCCCTGCTGCCACGGGTGGGCGATCCCGCCGATTCGCTCAGCCCCCGCGAGCGCGAGGTGCTGCTGCTCGCAGCGCAGGGGCAGGCGAACAAGCAGATCGCCCGCACGCTCGGCATCACCGAGCGGACGGTGAAGGCGCACCTGGGCAGTGTCTACCGCCAGCTGGGCGTGCCCGATCGCACGAGCGCGGCGCTGTGGGCCCGGGATCACCTCGCGTAGTGCCCCTGGGGTGATCCGGAGGTACTACGACCATCGGCCGATTGCCCGGTGACCCGGGGTTCGCGGAGGGTGGAGATACGCCTCGGGTCCCCGGGCGTCCTCCCCCGTGAAAGGCATCCATGTCGCTCTCCCGCACACCGCTCGCTGTGCTCCGCACCGCGGTCATCGCCACCGCCGTCGTGGTGGCCGGCTCGCTCGCGATCGCCGCGCCCGCCCAGGCCAAGACATCCGTGACCGGCGGCGACTTCGCCGTGACCGTCAACGGCACGACCTATAACCCGGCTCAGGGCAAAGACCTCAAGCTTTCGAACGTCGCACCATCGGGCCGTGTGGCCGTGCGGGGCATCCATGTCGGCTTCGACATCGACGTCGCCACTCTCGGGGTCTACGACTACACGCTGACCGGTGCGCCGGACCCGCAGCGCATGGTCACTTCGCCGACCGTCATCTTCGCGTCGAAGGTGCCGACGCTCACGCCCGCTCAGCTGGCGGGTGCGACGATCGAGAGCCTCGAGGTGAAGGACGACTCGGCCGTCATCATCTTCCAGACGGCGCTGGGCAAGTACAAGATCCAGGCGAAGGACGGCGCGCAGGGCGGAATCTTCCAGATGGAGACCGAGTTCGCCGGGCCCGTCGAGTTCACGCACACGCTCGCGCCGGGCATCTTCTACTTCCAGAACGCGTTCACGGGGAAGATCAACTTCGGCAACGGGATCGACGCGGTCACCGCAGCGCAGAGCGCGAGCGGCTATCACCAGATGCTCCTCGGCAAGGACAGCCCGCAGGTGGCGACCAAGACCCTGCAGACCGCGACCGTGACGAAGTGGATCGTGCAGCCGGGCGGACGCCTCGGCGGCGTCCTCGGCGAGGACGCGATCGAGCTCTCGGCCGGCGCGACGAACTGCACCAGCCAGTGCCAGGCCCAGAATCGTATCCAGGGTTCGCTGCCGGTTCCCCCAGACCCGCAGAACCCGACTCCGCTGCCCTGACCCCCAGGCAGGCCTGCGCGGCGCGGTCACCGGTCACGGTGCCCGCGCCGCGCGGCGCTTCAGCCCTCCGAGGCCGCGGGCTCGGATGCCGCGGGCTCGAATGCCGCGGGGTCGGATGCCGCGGGCTCGAATGACGCGGGCTCGAATGACGCGGCGACCTGATCGAGCACAGATTCGTCCCCCGCGTAGAGCCCGTTCTTCCGCGGCCAGTGCGCCACCACATCGGTGAAACCGAGCGTTTCGGCACGGGCCACCGAATCTTCGAACGCGGCCGCGCTCTGCAGCGAGTAGAACGACTCGTTGTCGAGGGAGAGGACGCGGGCGACACCATCCTGCCTCCCCGATGCCCGGTGCTCTTCCTCGAATCGCGCCGCCAGCTTCGCGACACCAGACCACCATTCCTCGCGGTCGGCCGCGTCGGGGCCGGTCGTCACCCAGCCCTCTCCGCGGGTCGCGGCGTAGCGGATCGTCTGGGGTCCGTTGCCCGCGATCAGCAGGGGCATGCGGGGTGCTCTCGTGGGCGTGCCGACCATGCGTGCGTCGTGCGCGGTGTACCACTGACCCGAGAACGAGATGCCGCCGGACCCCGGCTGCTCGAACCGCAGAAGCACGTCGAGCGCATCGGCGAACTCGATGAAGCGCGCGTGGCGCTCTCGGGCCGAGAGCTCGGGCTGCCCGAGCACGAATGCGTCGAAGCCTGTTCCCCCCGATCCGACGCCGACCAGCAGTCGTCCGCCCGAGATGTCGTCGAGCGTCGCGAGTTCTTTCGCGAAGGGTACGGGATGCCGGAAGTTCGGGCTCGCGACGAAGAATCCGAGCCCGATCCGCTCCGTCATGACCGCAGCAGCCGTCATCGCCGGCACCGTGGCATGCCATCTCTGATCGGCAAGACTCCGCCATGAGAGGTGGTCGTACGACCAGGCGTGGTCGAAGCCGTATGCTTCCGCACCGCGCCAGCGTCGCGCTGCAGCGGGCCAATCCTCCTGTGGAAGGATCACGATTCCATGTCTCATGCCGTCACGCTACGCGGCCTGGCCTGGTCGCCGCGACCGCGCCACCGGCCCGTCGGCTCGCGGCCGAGGGCACCTCACCCAGCCCTCCATCGCCTTCGATCGGGTGGTGGTGGTGGATCCCATGCCCACTTCCATGCCGCCTTGGTCGGCATCGCCGACGGTGCACCCCCGCCCGGCGGGTGGATCAGGAATTCCCCCAGGCCGTCGCGCGTGATTCGGGCCCCCTGGTTGTGCAACGCCATGTGGTGATGCCGGCAGAGCAGTATTCCTCGATCGATGTCAGTCGCGCCCCCTTCGCTGTACGGGTCGCAATGATGGGCTTCGCAGTACGAGGCCGGACGCGTGCAGCTCGGCCAGCGGCAGCCCCCGTCGCGGGCGGCAAGAGCGAGGCGCTGTCGCGGTGTGAACAGCCGCTGCTCCCGCCCGACATCGAGCGGGTTGCCGTGCGGGTCGACGGCGACCCGGACGGTGCCTGCGACGCAGACATTCCTATCGATCACAGACCCGGGCAGGGCGTCGCCGCCGTCTTCGGCGTGTCCCATGCCCAGAAGCCTTCCGAGGGGGTCGCGCGGCCCTGTGATGCCGTCGACGGTGATGACCCGCACGCCCGGTTGCCGCGCACCGTAGACATCGGGCGCTGTCGCGAGTGACCCTGCGCGCAGGACGTCCATGAGCAGGTCGTATGCGAGCTGATCATTCGTGCGCGGATCGTCCTGCAGCTTCTCCGCCGCTGCCCGCTCGTCGGCCGTGACGAACCTCGGCCCGCCGCGGCGGGGACGCAGCGCGGCGGCGAGCATCGCATCCACCCAGAGCCCCATCTCGTCGTCGTAGGCGATGCGGGCGTGGCGCTGACCGTCCGCGTCGATCCAGCGCCGATACGACCGGCTCTCGTATCGTCGGGCGAACCTCGATTCGGCCCCCGTCGGATCGAGCAGATCACGCATCGTCCGTGCGCGCTTGGCCAGTTCTTCCACCGGCATCGCCGAGGCCTCGTCGATGAGGCCCCGCGACGCCAGCGTCCACGCATCGCGCACGGCGTCTGCGTCACGGGTGTCGTCGTCGACGGCGGGTTCACCGAGACCGCCGCGGATCGCGTCGTGCTGCGCCGATGTGAGCACACCCGACAGCAGCGCGGCGCGCAACGAGTCATGCCACGGTGGCGGGGCTGGCGCGCGATCGTCTGCGAGACCGCCGCCCGGATGCGGCGCCCCGACGCACTCGAGAAGCGAGACACCCACCCGCACCTGGCGGGTTGCCTCTGCCTTGGTGCCACCCGTGATCGATTGGATCAGCGATGCGGGGCTCGCGTGCCCGCGCACTGCGGCAAGCCCTGCATGACCGTCCTCCCGGCGGGAGCGCTGCGATGCAACGCCCGCGAGCACCGCCTGCAAACGGCCCGCGTGATTGGCCAGGGCCGTCACCTCGGCAAGAGCGTCTATGACCGACGCATCGCTGAGCCGCACCGCCTGAGATGGCAGAGCCGCGGCGTCGACATCGAGTTCATCCCACGCAGCGAGGGCGTCGATTCGCTCTCGCATGGTCGTGAGAATATTCATATATACATTGTGCTCGAGGCGTCGGACATTCGTCTCTTCATACGAGGGGATGTGGACAGGTCGCGGTCGGGTCCAGCGCTGGGGAGGAGCCGATGCGACCATGCCCGGCATCCCACCCGCCACGGCGAGCCCCCGACGTGCTCAGATCTCGACGCGCGAACCCATCAGGATCGTGCGGTCGGGAGGCAGGTCGAAGTACTGGGCGGCATCGGCGGCCCCGCGCGACGTCGCGATGAACAAGGGCTTGCGCCATCGTGCGAGCCCGGGGGCCTTTCCTCGGTGCAGGTCGATCGTGGAGAGGAAGTACGACGCCTCGTCGAGCTCGATCGGGATCTCGAGACCCTCGGGGTCCAGCATCCCGAGCGTCTGCGGTACATCCGGGCGCTCCATGTACCCGAACTTCGCGCGCACGAGGATGATCCCGTCGTCGGTGTGCTTCAGCGCGTCGGTCGTGATGCGATCCTCGGGCGGGACGGTCGGGGTCTGGGCCGTCTCGATCGACAGGATGATCACGTTCTGGTGCAGCGAACCCAGGTGCCGCACCGTGGACTGCATCGCCAGGGGCGTGGTCTGCGTGCCCCGGTTGAGGTAGACGGCGGTGCCGGGCACGCGCACGACAGGAAGGGTGCGGTCGTGGAGGTGGTCGAGGAACTCGGCGAGCGAGCCCTCCTCGCGTTCCCGCCGGATGGTGACGAGCTGCCGTCCGCGGTACCACGTCATCAAGATGAGGTAGGTGACGACGGCGATCGCCAGCGGCAGCCACGCGCCATGGGTGATCTTGGTGAGGTTCGCGGCGAAGAACAGCCCCTCGACCGTCAGGAGGATCCCTCCGCCGACGAGCACGAGCCAGAGGGGTGCGCGCCACGATTCGCGCACGTAGTACAGGAACAGGGTCGTCGTGATGATGATCGTGCCTGTCACCGCCATCCCGAACGCGTATGCGAGTGCGGACGACTCGCGGAACGAGAGCACCAGCACGATCACGGCGATCAGCAGGATCCAGTTGACCAGGGGCACGTAGATCTGGCCGATCGTCCGAGCCGAGGTGTGCTCGATGCGCAGGCGGGGAAGGTACCCGAGCTGCACGGCCTGACGCGCGACAGAGAATGCGCCCGTGATCACGGCCTGTGACGCGATCACCGTGGCAGCCGTGGCGAGGATCACCATCGGGAGCTGCAACGGGCCGGGAATGAGGAGGAAGAACGGGCTGGCGACCGCAGCCGGATCGTTCAGGATCAACGCGGACTGGCCGAAGTAGCTCAGCACGCACGTGGGGAAGACGAGGATCAGCCAGGCGCGTGCAATCGGAACGCGGCCGAAGTGGCCGAGGTCGGCGAACAGCGCCTCTGCGCCGGTGATCGCCAGGACCACCGCGGCCAGCGCGAAGAAGGCGACGGAGGGGTTCGAGACGGCGAACGCGATGGCATACGTCGGCAGGAGCGCCCGGAGGATCTCCGGCTCGCGAGCGATGCCGAGGATGCCGAACACCCCGATCGCAAGGAACCAGGCGACCATGACGGGCCCGAACAGCCGGGCGACGGCAGCCGTGCCGAAACGCTGGAAGGAGAAGAGGACGACGATGATCACGATCGTGATCGGGATGACGAAGTCGGCGAGCGGGGGAGCGGCGACCCTGAGCCCTTCGACGGCGGAGAGCACCGAGATGGCCGGCGTGATCATGCTGTCGCCGAAGAAGAGGGATGCTCCGAAGATCCCGAGCGCGACCAGGATCGACTTCGTGCGGCGACTGCCCGCGAGAGTCTTCTTCCCGACGAGCGTGAGCAGCGCCATGATTCCGCCCTCGCCCTCGTTGTCTGCCCGCAGGATCAGCCCGACGTACGCGATCGTCACGATGAGCGTGACGGACCAGAAGATGAGGGATGCGATGCCGTACACGTTGTCCGGAGACATCGGCACGGGGTGCGGATCTGCGGGATTGAAGACCGTCTGGATCGTGTAGATCGGACTGGTCCCGATGTCGCCGAAGACGACGCCCAGCGCGCCGACCACGAGGAGTGTCTTGGCGAATCTTCGTGTACCGGGAGCAGCCATTCCCACAGTATGGGGCCGCGGATGCCGCCGCGGTGCTCAGCGCGCAGGGCGGCGCCTGGGCGGCCCCTGCGCGGCGGTGGTCAGGCGATGGGGTCGTTGTCGCTGACGCTCTGGCGGGTGATCCGCTCACCGGTGGCGGGATCGACCGCCGAGCGCGTGAGCGACTCGGTCTGCCGACGACGTGTCAGGAGAACGAGGCTGATGAGGAACACGAGGGCGCCGGCGCCCATGAGGATGTAGCCGATCAGATCGAGGTCGACGAAGCCGCCGGTGTCGATGTTGATCGCGAACACCAGGATCGCTCCGATCACGACGAGCGCGATGCCGCTTCCAATACCCATGAGCGTCGTTCCTTTCCGTGCCGCAACGGCTGCGACCCGCGGAGTCACGATATGGTCAACCCCGATCGGGTCGCACCCCGTGGACGCACGTCGTGGTGCGTGGTATGGCTGCGACGGTCTTCGAACCTGGACCGCCGCGCGCGACCATCGCGCGCGGCCGCCTCGGAAGGATCAGGACCGGCGGCGGGCGGCGCCGCCGCGTCCGCGCACGAGGCCGTACACGAGCAGCACGATGATGGCCCCGATGATCGATCCGATGATGCCGGCGGGCTGGAAGAATCCGTCCATCGCGTCATGCTGGAACAGCAGGAAGCCGAGGAATCCGCCGACGAAAGATCCGACGATGCCGAGCACGATCGTCATGAGGATGCTCATGTCCTGCTTGCCGGGAATGACGGCGCGGGCGATGAATCCCGCGATGAGGCCGACGATGATGATGCTGATGATGAGACCGAGCATGGTTTTCTCCTTCTGTCTGGTCACCAGGGGATGCCGATCGGCGGGTTCGTGACAGCCGATCGGATGAGGCAACGGATCGACTCAACCACCCCTGCGGGGGTATCGGCACACCCCTGGGGGTGTAAAGGTGAAGCATGCCCATCACTCGGACGCGCCCGGTCACCGTCGCCCTCATCGACGACTACGACGTCGTGCTGACGGGATTGGCGCACATGTTCGACGACTACCGCGACCGCGTCGTGGTTGCGGAGATCGATGCGAACATGCCCATCGACGATCACGTCGATGTCGTGCTCTACGACTCGTTCGCCCAACCCGAATCCGATGATGTCGAGATCGCGGGTCTCGTCGCGAACCCCCGAGCTCGGCGCGTTGTGGTCTACACCTGGAATTTCCACCCCGATCTCGTCGATCACGCTCGACGACAGGGGGTCCACGGTTACCTCTCGAAGACCTTGACCGCGCCGGAACTGGTGAGCGCGATCGAGGCCGTCCACGCGGGTGAGACGGTGATCAGCCAGCAGCGCAGGCGAGCGCCGAGCGCCGCGGGGTTGGAGTGGCCGGGTCGCCTGGAGGGGATCACCGACCGCGAGTCCGAGATCCTCGCGCTCATCACGCAGGGCAAGAGCAACGCCGATGTCGCGCGCCTCACCTATCTGAGTCCCAACACGGTGAAGTCGTACATCCGATCCGTGTACCGGAAGATCGGCGTGTCGAGCCGCACCCAGGCGGTGCTCTACGGGATCGACCACGGATTCGCGCCGGACACCCACCGGATCGACCACTGGCTCGGCGGGCCCTGAGGTCGCCGGACGACGGCGGCATCGGGCGGCGCGTCTGCGCGGTCAGGGCTCGATGACGGCGTAGCGGTCGGGTTCGGGCGCACGGTTGAATCGGCGCCCCGTCACGTCGGTGGGAGTGACGCGGACCCAGCGGTATTTGAGCGTGGGGATCCACGGCGTGAGCGGCAGCGTGTCGGCGTCGTCGATCTCGCTCTGCAGCTCGAGGCGTTCGGCGATTCCCTTCACGACCACGCTGGCGGCGGATTCCTCGTCGTATCGATCCACTTCGAACGCGACGCGGGGGTTCACGACCAGCTCGAGGAGCTTGGATCCGGGAGCGGTGCGGAAGTACAGAGTGCGATCGCGGACGACGAAGTTGACCGGGAACACGTCGATCTCGCCGCGCACCACCGTCACCAGGCGCCCGAGCGGAGAGTTCTCGAGCAGCTGCCAGCAGGCGTCGGCGCCGAGGCGCTCGACCGGGCTGTCCGCGCCGTCCGTAAGGGTCTGGGTGTTCATCTCGCTTCCTTCCCGCGGAAGGAGTCTCCCTCCGGGAGGGGGCGTGCGCACGGGTCGAAGGTCCCGTCAGGAGAATTCGCGAGGAACCTGCGTCCTGTGCTCCGCGCCGTACACGGCGGCCTGCGTGCGCCTCTCCATGCCCAGCTTGGCCAGCAGCCCGCTCACATAGTTCTTCACCGTCTTCTCGGCCAGCCCGAGGCGACCGCCGATCTCTCGATTGGTCAGGCCCTCGGCGATGAGGCGAAGCACCTGCGTCTCTCGCAGAGAGAGAGCCGGCGCGCCGGAAAGGCTCCCGTCGGACGCGGGTTCGAGGTCTCGCGCGGCCCGCGCCATGACGGCGGGTGCCTGGATGCTGCGACCTGTGGCCGCACTGCGGATGGCATCGACCAGCGCGCGGCTGCGCACATCCTTCAGCACGTATCCGCTCGCTCCGGCGAGCACGGCCGATCTGAGGGCCTGGTCGTCGTCGTAACCGGTGAGGATCAGGCAGAAGATCTCGGGATGCTGCGACCTGACCTCGCGGCAGAGGTCGATCCCGTTCCCGTCGGGGAGTCTGACATCCAGCACGGCGACGTCGGGAAGGGTGGCGTCGATGCGCCGCGCCGCCTCGTGCACCGTACCGGCTTCGCCGACCACTTCGAGGTCGGGCTCGGCGTCGATGAGCTGCGCGATCCCGCGGCGCACGATCTCGTGGTCGTCGACGAGGAACACGCTGATCATGGGAGGGCCTCGCTGTCTCGGTCGATCGGTCCTGGACTGTGGTCGATCGGTGCGGACCACGAGACCCTCGTGCCGCTTGCCGGTGCCGACACGATCGTGAACTCACCTCCGCGTGCGGATGCCCGAGCGCTCAGATTCGAAAGCCCGCTGCGCCGCTGAGGGTCGGTGATCCCCAGGCCGTTGTCCGAGACGACGAGGCTGACCTCATCGTCCTCCGCGACCACGACGATCTCGGTGCTGCTCGCATGGGCGTGCTTCCACACGTTCGTGAGCAGTTCGCGGAGCACCCCGACCAGATCGTCGGCGAGCGGCGCGGACACGAGGCTGTCCAGTGGTCCCGCGAACGAGATGCGCGGGGGAGTGCTCCAGCTTCCTGTGACCTCAGCGACAACATCCAGCAACCTGTCGCGGACGCGTTTGGACCCGGTCCGTTCGCTGTCGCTGAGAGCGAAGATGATCGTCCGGATATCCCGGATCGCGGCATCGATCGTGTCGATCTGTTCGTCGATGGTCGACGCGGTGGCCGCGTCCGCCGTCCCGGTCGCAGCCTGCAGCGCGAGCCCAGCTCCGAAGAGCTTCTGGATCACGTGATCGTGGAGGTCACGCGCGATCCGAGCGCGGTCGGCGGCAGTGTCGGCGCGACGTCGTTGTTCGCGCGCGCGGACGACCTCCATCGCGACGCTCGCCTGCGCCGCGAAGGCGAAGGCCATGTCGAGGTCGGTCGCGGTGAATCCGGGTCCATCGGCTCTCCGCGAGATCGACAGCACGCCGAACGCCTCGTCGCCGGCGATCAAGGGGATCGCGACCGTGGGCCCGAGGCTCGGCTGCGAGTCGAGGACGGCGCCGGCGGGTTGAGCGCGGATGCTGACCGCCTTGCGCTCCGCCAGCGCTCGACCGGCGAGAGTGTCGCCCAGCGGATACATCATGCCTCTGAGGGCCTCGGCGCCGCGACCGTGCACGGTGGTGATCTTCAACTCGCCCTCTCCGTGGGGGACCGTCACCGCGACCAAGTCGGCGTCGATGAGCGCGGCGACACGCTCGGCGATCACGTCGAGGACGTTCGCGCCCTGGACGTCGAGCATCGCGGCCATCACATCGGCGATGGTGGCGCTCCAGAGCTCTCGCCTCTTGGCCTGGTCGTACAGCCGGGCGTTTTCGATGGCGATGCCCGCCGTGGCCGCCAGGGCGACGACGAGGGTCTGATCGCCGTCGCTGAACGTGCCGTTCTCGCTGTCCGCCAGGTAGAGGTTGCCGTAGATCGCGTCACGGACCCGGACGGGCACTCCCAGGAAGGACTCCATCGGCGGGTGGTGGGCCGGAAAGCCCGCGAACCGGGGATCACCCGCGAGATGGTCCAGCCGGATCGGCTGTCGATCGGTGATGACCGCTCCCAGCAGACCCCGGCCCTCGGGGAGGTGGCCGATCCGTTCGGCCAGTGCACGATCTACTCCGACGTGGATGAACCGCTCGAGACCGCCCTCCGGACTGATGACGCCGAGCGCGCCGTAGCGGGCGCCCACCAGCCTCATTCCCGCTTCCACGATGCGTCGGAGAACGACCTCGAGGTCGAGTCGCTCGATGACGGTGGTGCTCGCATGCACCAGATCCTGCAGGCGCCGTCCCGCCTCCGCGGTCTCGCGTTCGCCGGCGTCGCGTCCCGCGGCGCCGGGGGCATCCTTTGACGAATGAGTGCTCTCGGTCATGGCCGTCCCCTGTCGCGGCGAGTCTAGCCATGTCTCTCCGAGGTAACAGGTGCCGGTCATACCGGGGGCGGGGTCGGCACGACGCAGACCGGGGTTGCGGAGTCGACCAGAAGGCTCTGCCCCACAGATCCGAAGAATCCTCCGGCAAGCACCCCGCGATGGTGCGTTCCCACCACGACGAGCGATGCATCGCGAGCGGTCCCCGCTATCGCCGCGGCGGGGCTGTCCCGTACCAGAGTCCGAACGATCCGCAGGCGGGGATGCGTTCGTGCGACCGACGTGCACGCGTCCTCCAGGATCACGCGGTGACGGGCCTGCTCCTCGATCGGCGACGCCAGGATCGCGACCGAACCGCTCATCTCGGGCGTGGGCATCTGCCACGCATGCACCAGGTGCAGTTCCGCATCAGCGGTGTCGGCCTCCCGCGCCGCGAAGGCGATGGCCGCGTCCGATGAGTCGTCGTCATCCACCCCGACCACGATCGTGCCGTCCGCGGCGGTCCAATCGTCGGGAACGACCACGACCGGCTTCTCCGATTGGGCTGCCACTCTGAGCGGCAGCCATCCGTGAATCGCTGCGCGGACCGGCCGGCGTCGATGCTCGCCGATGACGAGCAGGTCCGCATCCCTCGCTGCCCGCAGCAGCGCTTCGGGCATCCGGCCCGGCACGATGGTGGACTCGACCTCGGTGTTCGGTGCGATGTCCCTCAGGCGCGCTTCCGCTTCGGCGAAGGCGATGTCCTCGATCACTTCCGCGACGACCAGAGGAGAATCCACCCGCACGAGATCGACCCGACGGGTGGTGCCCGCGACCCGCTCCGCGACCCAGTCCACCGCCACCATCGACGGCTTGGACCCGTCGACTCCCACCACGATGGTCTCCATCGGATCCTCCTCCACGCCACGCACCGACTTCCGTGTCGACGGTAGGTCGGGCGCAGGGAACGCCACAGAGGCGAAAGTCCCTCGACCCGTCCGAGCCTGCGATCACGCGGTGGCGAGAGCATCCACGAGTCGCCCATCGACGAGGTGGACGACGCCGTGCATGCGGGGCAGGTGGACGAGGTCGTGGGTCACGAGCAGGGTCGACGTGTCGAGTTCGCCGGTCAGTCGCAGGATGAGGTCGATGATGCTCGCCCCTCGTTCCTGATCGAGGGCGCTCGTGGGTTCGTCGATGAGGAGCACGCTCGGGTCGTTCATGAGGGCGCGGGCGATGTTGATGCGCTGGCGTTGACCGCCTGAGAGCTGGTGCGGTCGCTTCTGTGCGTGGTCTGCGAGCCCGACGGCGTCCAGAAGCACGTCCGCCCTCGCGACAGCAGCGCTCCGGGTGCGACGACTGTGCCGAGCGCCGAGCTCGTTCATGACGGTCAGCTGCTCGCGAGCGGTGAGCGAGGGGATCAGGTTCGACTGCTGGAACACGATCCCGATCTTGTCGCGGCGCAGCTCGGTCGCGTCAGCGGCGTCCAGCCCGCCGGCGTCGACGTCGTCGATGCGGATCTGACCCGAATCGGGCCGGATCAGGGTGGCGGCGACGGCGAGGAGGCTCGATTTGCCCGATCCACTGGGCCCGGTGATACCGGTGACCGTCCCCGGGTGGGCGGTCAGTGAGACGTCGTCGACGGCCGTGACACGGCCGTCTCCGTCCGGGAAGGTCAGGGTGATGTGGTCGAGTCGGATCATCGGTTGCTCCCGAGGGCGGTGAGAGGGTCGGCGGAGGTGACGGAGCGGAGTGCGAACGCGGCCCCGGCAAGGCCGAGGGCGATCATGATCACACCCGGAAGGACGGTGGTGAGCGGACTGAGCAGGAACGGCAGCGCGGCGCCGGCGAGCGCGCCGAACACGGCGACGAGCCCCAAGCCGATTCCGATACCCGCGGCCAGCACGATCAGGGCCTGGCCGAGCGCGTCTCGGACGAGGGATGCCGTACTGGCGCCGAGGGCCTTGAGGACGGCGATGTCGCCTTTGCGCTGCATGGTCCAGACGGTGAAGAACGCGCCGATCACGAGTCCGGAGATGCCGAACAGCATCGCGACCATGAGCAGAAGCGAGCCGATCTCGGAGCGGAATGCGCTCAACGCCGTCAGCGATCCGATGATCGTCTCGGACACCGTGGCGTTCGCGGCGTCCGCCGCACCCCAGTCGGGGCTCCCGCTCACGGCGAGGACCGTGGCGTACGCGCCGAGATTGCCGGTGGCGGTCGAGGAAGCCTGCCAGTCGTGAAGGGTCATCTGCACGACCGGGGTGTGGCTGTACCAGCTGTCGCCGCCGACGGACTCGACGGTGTAGACCGTGCCCGCGATCGTGACAGCATCCCCGGTGGTGACGCCGAGGGCGGCCGCTGCGGGCTCGGACAGTCCGAGCCGGCCGTCTTGCGACGGGGCGGTGGCGTCGAATCCCGGGCGCACGCCGAAGACGGCGATGGCCGCGCGGGTGTCGCCCGCCTCGGCCCGGGTCTGGCTGATCCCCACGGGCGCAACCGCGGTGACGCCCGCCGTCTCCGCCCAATCGGTCGCCTGCTGCTCTGTGATCGTGGAATCGGAGAAGCTGACTGTGCCGCCGCCGGTCGGAGCCGCGAACACGATGCGGTCGCCGGGGAGCGCGAGCACCGCGGAGATGTTCTGAGTGGCGAGCCCTCCGGTCAGTCCGCTCAGGAATCCGACCAGGACGGTGATGAGGGCGACGACCGAGCCGATGAGGATGAACCGGCCTCGAGCGAAGCGGAGATCGCGCAATGCGACGAACATGGTGCGTGCCTTTCCTGCCGCCGGATGCGGCGACCACTCCACTCTCGCTCTCGGCCGAGTGCGCGTCATCGGCCACCCGGGCACCGTTCCCCGACCTGATGGTGGAGCGGCCGATCGTCCTTTCGTACGATGACCGCGGTCGGGGCGGCGCGTAAAGTTCAGCCCATGGCGCACACCGCATTGACCCCGGTTTTCGTGGGTCTGCGTACCGGCTTGCATGCGCTGTTCGTCGGCCTCAGCGTGCTGGTCGTCGTTCGCGCACTCGTGGCTCCGACGGATGCGAGCGTCACCGTGATCGTCATGACGGTGCTCCTCGTCGTCACCTACGCGCTCGGGGCTGTGCTCGCCCGGCCCGCCCGGGCCCGTGGCCCGCTGTCGTTCGTGTGGCTCGCGCTCCTGACGATCGAGTGGGTCGTCCTGGTGTGGGTGAGCCCGGATGCCGCTTACCTCGTCTTTCCGCTCTTCTTCCTCTACCTGCATCTCCTCGGTCGGGGGTGGGGCTCGCTCGCCGTCCTGGTGTCGACGGTCGTCGCCATCTGTGCGCTCGGTCTCCACAGCGGATGGACGGTGGGCGGCGTCGTCGGCCCGCTCGTCGGCGCCGGCGTCGCGCTCCTCATCGGACTCGGCTACCAGTCCCTCGCCCGCGAGGCCCGGCAGCGAGAGGCGCTGGTGGCAGAACTCCTGGCGACACAGGGGCTTCTGGCCGCGACCGAGCACGAGTCCGGAGTCCTCGCAGAGCGCGCGAGGTTGGCCCGCGAGATCCACGACACGCTCGCTCAGGGCCTCTCCAGCATCCAGATGCTCCTGCACGCCGCCGAGCGCGCCGACCCCGGCCGTCCCGGAATCGAGCACATCCGGCTCGCCCGCGAGACTGCGGCGGCCAACCTCGCCGAGGCGCGGCGGTTCATCCGTGAACTCACCCCTCCGCAGCTCGATGACCAGACCCTCGGCGGCGCGCTTCGCCGGCTCGCTCGCACGCAGTGGGCCACGCGGGGGCTCGACGTGCAGGTGCGCGTCTCCGACACGATCACCCTGCCGATGCACCTGCAGACGGCCCTGCTGCGCATCGCGCAGGGAGCGATCGCGAACGTCATCCAGCACGCCCACGCCACCGCCGCCACGATCGAGATCGCGATCGTCGACGACCAGCTCCGGTTGACCGTCTCCGACGACGGCACCGGGTTCGACCCCCGGGTCGCCCTGCAGGAGATGGGCGACAGATCGGACTCCTTCGGTCTGCGAGCCACCTCGGAGCGCGTCGAGCAGCTCGGTGGAACGCTCGCCATCGATGCCGCGCCCGGTCAGGGGACGACGCTGGCCGTCGACCTCCGACTGCCGGAGCCTGCATGATCCGGCTCGTGATCGCCGACGACCACCCCATCGTCCGCGCCGGCCTCATCGCCCTGTTCAGCACGGAGGAGGACTTCGAGGTCGTCGCCGAAGCCGGCACACCCGACGACGCCGTCGCACTCGCCCAGCGCGAGAATCCGGACGTGGTGCTGATGGACCTGCAGTTCGGAGCCGCTCACGCGGCGACCGGAGTGGACGCGACGCGGCGCATCCGCTCGCTCGACGCACCTCCTTACGTTCTCGTCCTGACGAACTACGACTCCGACGCCGACATCCTCGGCGCGGTCGAGGCCGGCGCCAGCGGGTACCTGCTGAAGGACGCCCCGCCGCACGAGCTCGTCGCCGCCGTCCGCGCCGCTGCGGGCGGCGAGAGCGCCCTGGCTCCCGTGATCGCGTCCCGGCTTCTGGGCCGGCTGCGCGCTCCGCAGGTCAGCCTCAGCAGCCGCGAGATCCAGGTCCTCGAGCTCGTTGCAGCGGGCCGATCGAACGTCGACGTCGCGGGGGAGCTCTTCGTGAGCGAGACGACCGTGAAGTCGCACCTGGCGCACATCTTCTCCAAGCTCAACGTCAACTCGCGCACCGCCGCGGTCTCGGCCGCGCGTCGGCAGGGGATCCTCCGCTAGGAGGGGATGCGGTGGCCCGATGCCGCCGAGTCACGCGTCACGGACCGCCCGCAGTACTCTGCGGGCGGTCCGGAGGCGATGGCTCATACGCGGACGCGAGCGGTCACGGTCTCGGGGAGATGTGCGGGATGGGGAGCGGTTTCGTGCTGCGCGAGCCCGTGGGCTCGACCCCGCGGTGGCCCGTTTCCGAGACGGACGCGATGGCACCCGCCTCCGCGCTCGAGCCGCGAGGTCGGGGCGGCACGCGAAATCGTCGCCCGCTGACGGAGCCGGGGGTGAGCCGGATGAAGTTGAACTTGCGCGTGGGGCTGGCTGACACGAGGTCGAGGACTCCCGCCTCGGTGATCTCGGCATCCACGTTCATCCGCTCCGCGGTCCCGCGCACCACCACGCTCCAGCGAATGCCCGCGACCCTCCCGTCCACTTCGAAAGCGACTTCGGGATTCTGTGCGATGCTGCGGAGTTTTCGACCCGGCGCCGAACGGAAGTACAGCTTCTCGTCACGCACGAGGTAGTTGACCGGGAACAGGTCAGGCGTTCCGTCGATGTTGTCGATGGCGACCCTGCCCAGGTCTTCGCTCTGAAGCATCTGCCAGCACTGGTCCACCGTCAGTTCCTCGACGCCGGACTCGGCTGCGCTGGGCGGAGGCGGGATGCTCATCGCGAGGTAAGGATTCGGATCGGTCGCCGAGGCGCCGATGGGTCGCCCCGTCGGGACGGCGGAGTGCGGTGACGCGGGGGTCTCGTTCACGACACGGCCCCGACGTGGTCGTGGGCTGTCCCGGAGGCGGCGGCCGCGCCGGGCTCGTCGACCGGGCGCATGATCAGCACGGGGCAGTGCGCGTGCTGGGCGCAGGACGTGCTCACCGAGCCCAGCAGCAGGCCGACGAATCCGCCCCTTCCCCGGCTTCCGACCACCAGCATCGACGCGTGCTCGCTCTCCGTGATCAGCGACCTCGCGCTCGGGCCTGCGACGGTGGCCGTCGTGAGGGCGAGGGGCGGCTCGTGGTCGAAGGCGCTCTCGATGGCGGAGTCCAGCAGCTCTCGGGCCGCCGTCTCCGGCACCCACGTCTCGGTGAGGCTTCCGTCGTACGTCACCGGGAACTGCCAGGCGGTGACGGCTCGGAGGGGCAGCTGGAGGGCTCGGGCGAGCTCTGCGGCTTTCCTCAGCGCGTCGATGGAACCGGGCGAACCGTCGACGCCGACGACGATCGGCTTCACGGCGGAGGCGTTGTCCATGATCGATCTCCGATTCTGTGCTGTCGTCCGTGCGGTGCCAGCAGCTCGTGCCTGCATCCACCTTCCGCTGACGCAGCTCCCCGTCATAGGGCCGTAGGTCCCATCGCCCGTGCGCCGCCGGCAGCGGTGGGGCGCTCAACGTTCGCGGGTGGCACGGAGAGCCCAGACGATCGCGATCACGTCGACTCCCTCCTGCAACCACGCGCCGAGGAGAGCGGGCACCAGCCCGAACGCGGCGACTCCCATGAGGGCGAGGCTGAGCGCGATTCCGATCCAGATGCTCTCGAGGCCGATGCGGATCGTACGCTGAGCGATCTGGACCGCATCCGCGACGCAGCTCAGGTCGTCGCGCAGGATCACGGCACCGGCGGCCTCGCTCGCCGCCGTTGCTCCTCGCGCACCCATGGCGATCCCGATGTCGGCGGCGGCGAGAACGGGCGCGTCGTTGACTCCATCGCCCACCATGGCCACCGGTCTGCCGGCGATGTGCTGAACGATGGAGACCTTGTCGGCCGGGAGGCAGTTCGCGTGCACGTCACGGATGTCGAGGTCGGCGGCGATGTGCTCGGCGGTCGGCGAGGTATCGCCGGTGAGCATGACGACCGTGCGCACGCCGGAGGATCGCAGCCGGTCGAGGGTGGCTCGCGCTTCGTCCCTGACGCGGTCCTCGAACACGAGCATCCCGGCGAAGCGGCCGTCGACGGCCACGTAGGTCGCCATCTCACCGGGTCGAGGACGGAGATCCGGGATGCCGGACTCGACGTGCTCAGCGACGTAGTCGCGCTTCCCGACCGAGACTCGTGCACCCCCGACGGTTCCGGTGATGCCGCTCGCGGTGGTCTCGCTCGCGTTCGTGGCAGGGGTGAGGATCAAGCCCCGCTCCCGTGCGCCTGCGACGGTCGAGGCGGCGAGGGCGTGTGACGAATTCGCCTCCACAGCCGCGGCCAGTCCCAGCACGGTGTCTTCCGTGAAGGGTGCGGCCGGCTGCACGCCCACGAGGGCCGGCGTGCCTTTCGTGAGCGTTCCCGTCTTGTCGAAGGCGAACGTGCGCACGCGATGGAGCTCTTCGAGCGTCGCGCTCGTCCGGATGATGATTCCATGCCGTGCCGCGCGGCTCATCCCGGCGATGAAGGCGACGGGCGCGGCGATGATCAGCGGACACGGCGTGGCGACCACCAGCACTTCCGCGAAGCGAGCGGGATCACCCGACATCCACCACGCCGCGCCCGCGATGACGTACGCGGCGATCGCGAACGGCAGTGCGAAGCGATCGGCGAGGCGCACGATCGGGGCCTTGGTCGCCGCGGCGTCCTCGACGAGCGCGACGATCTGCTGATACTGACTCTGGTCGGCGCGGCGGACCACGAGGAGGGTGATCGCGGTCCGTCCGTTCATCGCACCGCTGAGGACTTCGTCACCGGGTTCCTTCTCGACCGGCAGGCTCTCGCCCGTGAGCGAGGACTCGTCCAGCACACCGGGCGAGTCCAGCAGGGTCCCGTCGACGGGAATCATCTCGTCGGCGCGTACGAGTATCCGATCTCCCGGTGAGAGTGCCGCGACGGCCACGGGCTCGATGTCGCCACTGGGCTGGATGCGCAGAGCCGTCTGCGGATTGCGGGCCAGCAGCGCAGACAGGTCGCGTCGCGCGCGCGCAGCGGCGTACGCCTCCAGCGCCTCGCCCGTCGTCAGCATGAGCACGATCACGAGCGCGGCCCACTCTTCGCCGACCAGCACGGCGGCGGCGATCGCGGTCACCGCGATGACGTCGACGCCGAACGATCCCTTGACGAGGTCATGAACCATCGCCCACGCAGATCTGGCGGCCATGAGGACGACATAGGCGACGAGCAGCCACTGACCGGCGGGGCTCCACGGCGAGAGGGTCAGCAGCAGGGCGGCGAAGCCCACGACGAGTGTCGCCGCCACCCATGGGAAGCGTCGGACGAGCCCCACACCACGGCTCATCCACCCACCGACACCGCCGGCGCGACCGTCTGCGGTGCGTGCACGCGACGACGCGGGGGGACCCTCGAGCGATGACGCCCCGGACGCGGTCGGCGGGGATGCTCCCGCCCTCGCTCGCGAACCTCTCACGCTGTCCGGGTGCTCATTCCGAGTCTCTCAGTGCGGGCACCACGCACACCGGAATCGGCGCCGCGGGCAGGGTGTCTTGCGCGACGGAACCCAGGAAACCGCCCGCCAGCACTCCGCGATGATGGGTTCCCACCACGAGAAGGGATGCGGGCGGGGCGAGGCCGAGGAGTGCAGCCGTCGGATTGTTCTGGACGAGGAACTTCTGGAGGATGAGGTCGGGGTGCGCTTCGTGCAGTCGCGCGCACGCGTCCTCGAGAATGCGGCGATGCGCGGCTTTGGTCTCGGTCGGAGACACCACCAGCGACATCGCGCCATCCCGGTCGGGCACGGGCATCTGCCACGCGTGAAGGACCGCGAGGTCCACTCCCGCGGCGACCGCCTCGTGTGCCGCGAACATGAGCGCTTCAGCGGACGAGTCGTCGTCGTCCACCCCGACCAGCACGTAGCCGTCCGTCAGCTTCGCATCGTCGGGGACCACGACGGTCGGCACGGCGGCCTGCGCCACCGTGCGCAACGGTCGCCAGCCGGTGAGCGCGGTGCGCACCGGCCGATGCTGGTGCGCACCGATGACGAGAAGGTCCGCGCCGTGCGAGGCCGCCACGAGGGTGTCGGGCATCGATCCGATCACGGTGTGCGAGTCCACCTCCGCGTCCGGCGCGGCATCCAGGATTCGCCGTTCCGCCTCGTCGAACGCGAACTCGTCGGTCTCGTCGAACACGACGACGCCGGGGTCGATCCTCACGATCTCTACCCGGCAGGCCTTCCGCGCCGCGCGCTGGGCGACCCAGTCCAGGGCGGCGAACGAAGCCTCCGACCCGTCGAATCCCAGCACGATCGCTTCCATGTCCTGCCCCTTCCCTACCGGCGCGCTGCGCGCTCTCGGACGCTTCGACGCTAGGCGGGTGCGGTCGTCGCCGAACAGGGCCGAAGGTCCTGGGGTTCAGCCAGGGGTGGTGCGCTCGGCGAAGCGCGACGAGCGGCGGTGTACCCGGTGCGGGTAGCCGCGCGTGCGCCGCGGCGCCGCCGGCGCCCGCGGCGCGAGAGTGCGGAAGAACCACGTCTTGGCACCCTCCACGCAGACCAGATAGACGACGACCATGCCGACAAGAGCCAGGAAGAAGGGCGCGGGGAGCGGCTCGAAGCCGAGGAACCCGGAGGCGGGGGAGTAGGGCAACCAGACCCCGAGTGCGACGACCCACAGCGACGCGAGAATGAGTCCGACGGACGGCCGGCTGCGGAAGAACGGCACGCGCCGTGTGCGGATCGCGAAGATGATGAGGGTCTG
The DNA here is from genome assembly GCF_008710745.1 of Microbacterium rhizomatis. Taxonomy (GTDB): domain Bacteria; phylum Actinomycetota; class Actinomycetes; order Actinomycetales; family Microbacteriaceae; genus Microbacterium; species Microbacterium rhizomatis. Next base: position 1,629,203 of record NZ_VYSA01000001.1, on the reverse strand, counting down.
GGTCGCGATGGATTCGATGAACCATCCGGCCTGGAACTCCCCCTCGACGGCATGGAACACGAACAGCATCAGCCCGAAGGTGGCGAAGTCGAAGAGCGAGCTGATCGGTCCGAAGAGCAGCATGAAGCGACGGATGTAGCCGATGTCCCAGTGCGACGGCCTTTCCAGCTGCTCCGGGTCGACGTGATCACCGGGGATGGCGAGCTGCCCGGTGTCGTAGAGCAGATTGTTCAGCAGGATCTGGCCGGGCAGCATCGGGAGGAACGGGAGGATCACCGAGGCGACGGACGCGCTGAACATGTTCCCGAAGTTGCTCGACGTGCCCATCAGCACGTACTTGATCGTGTTCGCGAAGATGCGCCGCCCTTCGGTGACCCCGTCGGCGAGTACGCCCAGATCCTTGTCCAGGAGGAGGACGTCGGCGGCGTCTTTTGCCACGTCCGCGGCGGATTCCACGGAGATCCCGATGTCGGCCTGGTGAAGGGCGAGCGCGTCATTGACCCCGTCCCCGAGGAATCCGACGGAGCGCCCTTTCTGACGGAGAATGCGGATGATCCGCGCCTTCTGCTCGGGAGAGACGCGCGCGAAGATGGACGCTCCAACGCTCCGCTCGCGCAGCTCGTCGTCACTCAGCGCGCTGATGTCCGTTCCGGTGAGGGTCCCTCCGGAGGTGACGCCGAGGTCTGCGAAGACCTTCTCGGCGACAGCGGCGTTGTCGCCGGTGGCGACCTTCACGGCGACGCCCAGCTGGGCGAGCCGGGCGAGTGAGGCGCGGGCATCGGCCTTGGGACGGTCGAGGAAGACGAGGAAGCCCGCCAGCGTCATGCCCTCTTCGTCGCTGGGCGCCAGACGCTGCACGCCGGTGGCGGGCTTGGTCGCAACGGCGACGATTCGGGCGCCCGTCGCGTACTCCGCGGCGAGCATCTCCCGAGCGGCGTCCGAGACGTCCGAACAGGCTGCCAGGACGTCCTCCGGCGCGCCCTTGGTGACCAGGAGGCGTGCGTTGTCCGGCGTGTCGACCAGGGCGGTCGTCCTGCGCCTCTCATGGTCGAACGGCACGATGTCGATTCGCCGATACAGGTCGGGGTGGACTGCCGGCGCTCGCGCGGCGCGCCAGAGGGCCGCGTCCAGCGCGTTCAGGCCGGTGACCTTTTCGGGCGCATTCTGATAATCGGTCTCGGTCATTCTGATAATCGGTCTCGGTGGAGAGGAGGCCGAGCAGGAGCACACGATCCGCCGCGGCGGCCGGGCCCACCGGCAGCGCCGTGGTGAAGCTGATGCGACCCTCCGTGAGGGTGCCGGTCTTGTCGGTGACGAGGATGTCCATGTCTCCCAGGTCTTCGATGCACACGAGTCGCTTGACCAGCACGCGGCGCTCGGCGAGTTCCCGCGACCCCGTGGCCAGGCTCGCGCTGACGATCGCGGGGAGCAGCTGCGGAGTGATGCCGACAGCGATGGCCAGGGAGAAGAGCAGGGAGTCCAGCACCGGACGCTGCAACAGGACGTTGGCGACGAAGATCGCAGTGCAGAGGATCAGGGCGACTTCGAGAAGAAGCACGGAGAACCTCCCGAGCCCGCGCTGGAACTCGGTCTGCGGCTGCTGCGCGGACAGCCCGATTGCGATCTTGCCGAACTCGGTGTCGGCACCGGTCGCCATCACGACCGCTGCCCCGCTCCCGGACTGCACGACGGTCCCCATCAGTACGCAGGAGGTCAGGGCGCCGATCTCGGGGTCGGCCTCGGCCGGTGCCATCGACTTGGCCGCCGGGAAGGATTCGCCGGTCACGATCCCCTCGTCGCACGACAGATTGCGGGCCGAGAGCAACCGCATGTCCGCCGGGATCACTTCGCCTACGGAGAGGTGAACGATGTCGCCTGCGACGATCTCGCTCACGTCCACGTCGGAGGGGATCCCGTCGCGCACCACCACCGCCGTGTGACGAAGCTGGTCGTGCAGCGCGTCCGCGGCACGCTCCGCCCGGAACTCATTGACGAAGCCGAGCCCGACGCTCGCCACCAGGATGACGCCGATGATGATCGCGTTCGCCGATTCGCCGAGGAACAGCGACACCCCGGCGGTGACGAACAGCAGGATGAGGATCGGACTCTTCAGCTGCCGGCCGAGCACCGGCCACGGCCGTGCGCGGTGGACGCGCAGCACGTTCGCGCCGGTCTCGGCGAGGCGGGCCGCCGCCTCGCCGGAAGTGAGGCCATTCGCGTGGGATCGCACCGTCGCAAGCACGGTGTCGATGTCCTGCGTTGCGGCCGTCCGCAGCGCGTCGGCGGCGGGCGTACCCGCCGCTGCCAGCATCCGGTCGTCCATCGCCCCCCGTCGCTTCGCTTCTGGCGCATCCGAGCCGTCTCGTCCTTCCTAGCCGGAGGTCTCCGCCCGCCGTCAGGACCTTCGACCCTCGGCGGGGCGCGGGACCTTCGGCCCTGCGCACGGGATGCGGGGGACTGAAGGATCGAGCTGAACATCCGGACAGCCGGACCCCGGCGAGGAAGCAGGAGCATCGCAATGGCCGCCGTCACCACCACTTCGCTCGAACCGCCCGTCGTCCTCCCGTCCGATCTCGCGCTTCCTCCGACCCAGCCGATCGACATCTCGGAGCTCGTCGCGGCGAAGCCGGCCACCCCATGATCCCGGTGGCGGCGTCGCTCACGGGAGCGCGCGATACCGACAGGGGGATGATGCGCGCGTGGGCGACAGCATCCGTCCCCGGCGTGATGGAGCTCATCGAACGGCCCGTTCCCACACCTTTGGACGACGAGGTGCTGGTGCGGGTCGAGGCCTGTGGAGCCTGCCGCACGGACCTGCATGTGGTCGACCGGGAACTCCCCGTCCATCTGGATCGCGTCACCCCTGGCCATCAGGTGGTGGGGATCGTCGCAGAGACAGGGCGGGCGGTGCGCGAACTGCGGATCGGGGACCGGGTGGGTATCGCGTGGCTTCGACACACGTGCGGCACGTGTCGCTGGTGCCGGGCCGGGCAGGAGAATCTGTGCCCATCGTCGGAGTACACCGGGTGGGATGCGCACGGCGGGTTCGCGGAGTACGCGACCGTCGCAGAAGCATTCGCGTACGTGCTCCCCGCCGATGCCGACCCTGTGGCCGTCGCGCCGTTGCTGTGCGCGGGGATCATCGGATACCGCGCACTGACCCGTGCGCACCTGCCGGTGGCAGGACGGCTCGGCATCTACGGATACGGCTCGAGCGCTCACCTCACCGCCCAAGTCGCCATGGCGCAAGGCGCGGACGTGTTCGTGATGACGCGGGGGGAACGCAACCGCGAGCTGGCGCGCCGCGCAGGGGCATCCTTCGTGGGAGAGGCGGCCGATCGGCCCCCCGTCGTCTTGGACAGCGCGATCGTCTTCGCTCCTGCGGGTGAGCTCGTCCCGCTTGCGCTCCAGGCGACGGTCCGGGGCGGAACCGTCGTGCTGGCCGGCATCCACATGAGCGACATACCCGCGATGTCGTACGCGCACAACCTCTTCCATGAACGCGACCTGCGCACGGTCACCGCGAACACGCGGGCAGACGGGGCCGAATTCCTCCGCGTCGCCGCAGCGCTCGGCATCGCCGCATCCACCACGACCTATTCGTTCGAACACGCCGCCGACGCGCTCGAGGACCTCAGAGCCGGCCGTTCCGCGGGCTCACTCGTCGTCGCGATCGGGCCGAAGTGATCAAGGAGTCCCCCATGAGTAACGTTCTCAGGTTCCGCGATATCCGCATGTCGGATCTACCCGAAGTCGGAGGCAAGAACGCATCGCTCGGCGAGATGGTCTCGCAGCTCGCGGGCCGAGGCGTCCGGGTCCCCGATGGTTTCGCGACGACGGCCACGGCGTTCCGTGCGTTCCTCGAGCAGGACGGCCTCGGCGCCCGGATCGATGCCGCCGTTGCCGCCCTGGACGTCTCCGACGTCACCCGGCTCGCGACCACGGGCGCGCGGGTGCGTGGGTGGATCGAGGCCCAGGGCCTCGCGGATGACCTCGTCCGAGACATCCGGGACGCCTGTGAGGAGCTGCTGGCGCGAGAGGACCACCCCGACCAGGTCACCTGGGCGGTCAGGTCGTCGGCGACGGCGGAAGACCTGCCTGATGCGTCGTTCGCGGGACAGCAGGAGACCTTCCTGCACATCTCAGGTGCCGACGACGTCGTCCGCGCAGTGAAGGACGTCTTCGCGTCGCTGTACACCGACCGGGCGATCGTCTATCGCGCAGAGCAGGGGATGAGCGCGGATCATGTCGCGATCTCGGCGGGTGTACAGCGCATGGTCCGCTCCGACATCGGGTCATCGGGAGTGATGTTCACCCTCGACACCGAGACGGGTTTCGACGGGGTCGTGCTGGTCACCAGCGTGTACGGGCTCGGTGAGACGATCGTGCAGGGAACGACGAATCCCGACGAGTTCTACGTCTCGAAGCCCTGCCTGCGGGCTGGGCGGCCGGCGATCCTGCGGCGGAAGCTGGGGACGAAGAGCACAGCGCTCCGGTTCGCGGCCATGAGCCCGTCGGGTGCGACCACCGCGTTGGAAGAGGTTCCGGCATCCGAGGGTGCTCGCTTCAGCCTGACCGATGCCCACGTCGAGGAGCTGGCGCGCAGTGCCCTCGTCATCGAGTCGCACTACGGGCGACCCATGGACATCGAGTGGGCATTGGATGGGGGGAACGCACTGCTCTACATCGTGCAGGCCCGACCGGAGACCGTCGCATCGCGCGCGTCGTCCGACAACGTCGTGACGCGCTACCGGCTGGAAGAGCGCGGCGATGTGCTCGCGCGCGGGCGAGCGGTCGGCGAGCGCATCGGCAGCGGAACCGTGCGTGTGCTCAGCGATCCGTCGAAGATGGCGGACTTCCGGGCGGGCGAGGTGCTTGTTGCGGAGCGCACGGATCCTGACTGGGAACCCATCATGAGGATGGCGTCCGCGATCGTCACCGACAGCGGCGGCCGGACTTGTCATGCGGCGATCATCGCCCGCGAGCTGGGCATCCCCGCCGTGGTCGGCACGACGACCGCCACACGCGACCTGAAGAACGGTGAATCGGTCACCGTCGCATGCGCGGAGGGCGATGAGGGGCTCGTCTACCGGGGAGCCCTCGAGTTCGCGATCGACGAGACCGCGATAGATCGGATGCCCGAGATCGGGGTGGATCTGATGCTCAACGTCGGCGCGCCCGACCAGGCCTTCAGCGTCGCGCGCATGCCCAGCGCGGGCGTGGGGCTGGCGCGGATCGAGTTCATCGTGAGCCGTGAGATCGGCATCCACCCGCAGGCGCTTCTCGATGTCGACAGCCTTTCGGATCCTCTGAGGTCCGCGGTCCTGCTCAGAACAGCCGCCTACGCGAGTCCCAGAGACTTCTTCGTGCGCAAACTGGCGGAGGGCGTCTCGACGATCGCCGCGGCGTTCGCGCCGCGTCCGGTCATCGTCCGCATGAGCGACTTCAAGTCCAACGAGTACATCGACCTGCTCGGGGGAGCCGGATACGAGCCGCACGAGGAGAACCCGATGCTCGGGTGGCGCGGTGCCGCGCGGTACACGACCGAGGCATTCGCGGAGTGCTTCAGGATGGAATGCGACGCGCTGCGATTCGTCCGCGACGACATGGGGTTCACCAACATCAAAGTGATGGTGCCCTTCGTGCGCACGGTGGGCGAGGCCACGGCGACGCTCGATCTGCTCGCGCGCAACGGCCTACGGCGCGGCCAGAACGGCCTCGAGATCGTGATGATGTGCGAGATCCCCTCCAACGCGCTGCTCGCGGATGCGTTCCTCGATCATTTCGACGGGTTCTCGATCGGCTCGAACGACCTGACCCAGCTGACGCTGGGTGTCGATCGCGAGTCCGCGCTCGTCGCGGGCGCCTTCGACGAGCGCGACCCTGCCGTCCTCGACCTCATCGATCGCGCGATACGGGCGTGCGTACGGCGAGGCAAGTACGTGGGGATCTGCGGGCAGGGCCCGTCCGATCACCCCGATCTTGCCCGCTGGCTGCTCGCGCGCGGAATCGACTCGATCTCGCTGAACGCAGACGCACTGATCACCACCTGGATGCGGCTCGCCGAGCCGGCCACCGAGGCCGAGAACGGTCACGCGGGAGCGGGCCTGCTCGAGGTGACGTAGCGCTCGGGCTCCGGGCCGCGCTCGAAGCGCCGGCCGGTCAGCGAGACGGGGGTGATCCTCACCCACCGGTACTTGAGCGTCGGGATCCACGACGTGAGCGGCAGAGCATCCGCTGCGTCGATCTCGTGCTGCAGCTGAAGACGCCGGGCATGCCCTCTCAGGACGACGCTGGCCGCGAAGGTCCCGTCGTTCTCCTCGACCTCGAAGGCGACCGCGGGGTTCACTCCGAGGTTCGCGAGCTTCGAGCCGGGCGCGGTTCGGAACAGCACGTGCGGCCCGTCGACGACGTAGTTCACCGGGAAGATATCGGGCTTTCCGTCCACGGCCACCGCGAGCCGCCCCACCTCTCCGCGCGAAAGGAGATTCCAGCACTCGTCTTCATCGAGCGTCCAGACGAACGGGCGAGGCGTTGAATCCATGGTGTTCCTCCTTCGGTGCGCCACTGCACGAAGAAGAGTCTCGACCCGCCGGAGAGTGGGAGACAGGGCCGAAGGTCACATTCGCCTGTCCGGACGGACGTGCGAGCGGCCGTGCGTCAGACCCCGAGTGCGCCGAGCAGGTGGTAGATGACGTAGGCCGGCCACACGGCAGCTTGCAGCAGGCCGACCACGACGTTCCAGAATTGCCCGTCCGACACCGAGATGAAGTAGATCGCCGCACCGATGTAGGCCAGGAGGAAGAAGAAGCCCCACGGACCGGCCGCCTGCTCGACGACTTTCACGCTTCGCCTGCTCTCGCTCACGGTGTCCTCATCGAGTCGTCGTGGGTGACGGCAACCATCTTCTCCGTGCGCTCCCAGGGGCGCCGACGGTAGAGCTCCAGGAGCTGTGCGCCGAGTCCGAAGAACACCATGGCGAGGAGCACCAGGATGTTGAGCCAGGGGATCTGAAGACCGACGATGAGGATGAGGCCGCCGACGAGCGCTTTCACGACGGGGTGGTGCGCGCCGCGGATCACGAGGCGTCCGAGGTAGTAGGCGCCGTAGACGAACGTCGCGAGCACCGCGCCGATCCACACCACGAGACCGGCGAGTGCGAGAGGTGCACCGACGATCGTGATGACGAGGAACAGGAGGACGGCGGGGACGGCGATGGATGCGAGGAACCCCACCAGCAGCGCCCGCCATGGCGACGGCAGGAGGTGATCGGTCACGCGCTCCAGCACGCGGGGGAAGAGCCACCCCGCGAGTGCCGTGACCAGGCTCAGCGCGATGAGGGCGTACAGAAGCGCGAGGATCCAGCCCAGGATCACCAGCCACGGCGAGATCTGGATGCGGGGGGATTGCGGAGGCTCGATGTGCTGGACGGTCCCCTTCACCGCGCCGTCCGAGATCTGTGCACTCTGGTCGCTCGTATAGGTCACATTCCCGCCGATCGACCCGGTGATCCCGAGGCGCCCGACGCTCACGAAGAGGTCCCTGCCGATCTTTCCCGCGATCGTCATCGCGCTGCTCGCGCTCACGAGATCGTCGCCGAGGGATCCGGTCGAGGCGACGGTCACGTTCGCAGCGAAGATCGTCCCGCTGCGCGAGACCTTGCCGCTGATCGTGACGTCCTGCCCCGCAAGGCGAACGTTTCCGTCGACGGTGCCGGTGACCGTGATGGTCTGTGCCGCCGCGATCACGTCGCCCGTCACGTCGCCGCTGATCGTCACCGTCTGGCCCGCCGCGTACACGTCGCCGTGCACGGCGCCTGAGACATCGATGAACGTCCCGCTGTAGAACTGCGGTCCGTTGCTCCCGGGAGGAGGAGCGGCGTCGGGGGTGGCTGCGAATGCGCCGAGGGGCGCACCGAGCGCCAGGAGCCCTGCCGCGAGAACGGCAGCGATGAGCCGTCGGGTGTGCGCCGCGAACTTCATTTCGAGCCTCTCGTGAGGGCGGGAGGACGCGACGACTCGAGCGCTCGTGCATGTCCCTCGCACCGCGGTGGTGCCCGCCGTCTGGAGTCTGCTGCTCTCGCGCATGAGGCCACAGGGTCGAACGTCCCGCCGGCGGTGCCGGGATGTCCGGAGTCGAGACTGGGCGATGCGAGGAGCCGCGAGCGGCCGGTGGGACCAATGGCCCTGGACCAGGCCTCGATGGTGAGGACGATGAGGTGTGAAGACCCGACCCGAAGGAGAGCAGTCATGAATGAGACACCCGTGAAGCCGATCGTCGTCGGCGTCGATGGTTCTGCCAGCTCGATCGACGCGCTTCGTCACGCGGCGGAGCTCGCCGCGGTGACGGATGCCCCGATCGAGGCCGTCACGGCGTGGCAGTTCCCGATCACCTACGACCGCACGATGACCCTCCAGCCGTGGGACCCCGAGAGCGAGGCGCGGAAGATCGCCGTCGAAGCGATCGAGGAGGCGTTCCCCGCGGGTGCTCCCGAACGCCTCACCAGCGTCGTCGCCGCCGGGCCGGCCGCCGCCGTGCTGGTCAGGAGGAGCGCGGAGGCATCCATGCTCGTGGTCGGAAGTCGTGGTCGAGGCGGATTCGCGGGAATGCTCCTCGGATCTGTCAGTACCGCGTGCGCACAGCATGCGCACTGTCCGGTGCTGATCATGCACCCGTCCGGCGACCGCCACGACCGGCACGGCGCGTCCGCCCGGACAGCCGCGGAGCCGGTCGCCCACTCCGTTCCCGCCTGATCGGATCGACGCCGATCCCACGGCGGGACGTGCGCCGAGCGCGATCCGACGAGAAGGAGCTCCGGTGCAGACGCCGATCGTGACGCTGACGATGAACCCCGCGCTCGATGTGTCGAGCGAAGTGGATCACGTGGTGTGCGAACGCAAGCTGCGTTGCGGACCGGCAGCACTGCATCCCGGGGGCGGCGGGGTGAACGTCAGCCGAGCGATCGCGAATCTCGGGGGTCGCTCCACCGCCGTGTACCCGCTCGGCGGGCCTACGGGTGCGACCTACCATGCGCTGGCCGCATCCGCGGGCGTCGCGGGCGTGGAGATCGCGATCGCCGAGAGCACCCGTGAGAACTTCACCGTGACCGACCGATCGACGGGCGAACAGTTCCGCTTCATCCTGCCCGGGCCCACTCTGCAGGAAGCCGAGTGGACGGCCTGCCTCTCCGCGCTCGAGCAGTGCATGCCGCACGGCGGCTTCCTCGTCGCGAGCGGGAGCCTGCCGCCGGGGACGCCCACAGACTTCTACGCGGTACTCGCGCGCGCCGTGGAGGGGAGCGACGTTCGGCTGGTCGTCGATGCGTCGGGGCCCGCTCTGACCGCGGCGCTGGAAGAGAAGGTCTTTCTCATCAAGCCGAGTGCCGACGAGCTCGCGGAGCTGATCGGCACGGATCACAGCCTGACACCGGATGAGCAGGTACACGCGGCCCGGTCGATTGTCGGGCGCGGAAACGTGCAGATCGTCGCGCTCACTCTGGGGGCCGCCGGAGCACTCCTGGTGACCTCCTCGCTCGTCCTGCGCTTGGCGACGCCGCCCGTCTCGGTCGTGAGCGCTGTGGGCGCCGGCGACGCTTTCCTCGCCGGGCTGGTGCTGCGGCTCGCGGAGGGAATCACGGTGGAAGGGGCATTCCGTACCGCGGTCGCCGCCGGCAGCGCCACCGCCGCGATGCCCGCCACGGAGCTGTGCCGCGCGGCCGACGTGGAACGCCTCGAGCACCTGGTTCTCGAGAGGGCCCCCGAACACGCCTGAGGGGATCGTGGTGGGTGACGAGGTCCATGACGCCGAACGGGTCGGTCGGGTCCTCCCGCCCCTGCGCACCAGATCGATCGACGCGTAGACCGCGGCGAGCCGATCGATGCCCGCCTTGTCCATCAGCGACCGGGTTCTGCCGCGCGACGAAGGCGGAGCCTCCTAGGATCTTCTACTCGCGCTCGTTCGCAAGACGCGCGCGGCGCTCCTCCTCGCGCTTCGAGTACGCGGCCGCGCGGATGGCATCGTCCGATTCGAGGCCCGTGCCCAGTGCGCCGCCGAGGGTCGCCACCGACGCGACGAACCAGGTGAGCACGAACAGGTCGCCATAGCCGGGGGAGTCGCCCACCAGTGACGGGTCGAGGACGAACAGCGCCCAGGCCAGATTCACCACGTACAGGGCCGAGTAGCAGATGACGACTCCGACCGTCAGGGTCAGCAGCGTCGAGGCGTTGTAGAGGCGTGACCTGGCCCGCGCCTGCGTCGATTCGTCTTCGGGGCGGTCCCACAACTCGCCGTCGATCACGATCCACGCGACCACGATCGCGATCGAGGCAATGGTCGCCACGGCAAGTCGCCAGCCTGACAGCGAACCCGCGAGCATCCATACCGTCGGCTCGATGGTTGCCACGGCGCCCGTCGCCAAGGCCGCCACGAGTGCCGACTTCAGACCGGCGGCGAGCAGCCACGGGCGGTTGGCCAGGACCATCCCGAGGAGCAGCCGCCCGCGCCCGCTCACGCCGGGAAGAGGCAGCCGCTTCTCTTCGCGGGAATCAGGTTCGGCCATTCCGCTGACGAGCCCGCGCACCGCCTCGCGGGCGCGGGTCTGAACCCGGAACCCCCCGAGCGCCGGCAGCGAGAGGACGGCGGAATGACGCTGGGGGTCTATCGCGGCGAGGAGGTAGCGGCCGTCATCGTCTCGCAGCGGAAGCTCGGTCACCCCGATCACGAGGTCCCACTCGCTCGTGATGCCCAAGGACCTCAGCCGTCGCAGAGCGGTGTCGATGTCTTCGGAGCCCAGGGTGAACGGCTCGCTCACGAGCTGGATGTCCCACCCCTGACGATCATCGCCCCCCGGCGGCGCCAGATCCGTCATCCGGCGCGCCACGTGGGTGGGTGAGGCCGGGTCGGCCACCAGTCCCACTCGGATCGGCTCCATCTCCGCAACGTACACCCGCACCGTCGAGTAGCCGCATACGAGTGGGCGGTCGATCCGTCTGAAGGGTTGACGTGCGCGCCGGTGCGGCCGGTGCGGCCTCACGACCGGCTTCGCGCGACCCGGCAGTCCGACCGCGGGTGACGGCGACAGGTACGGGGGGCGTCCGTCCCCCGGCGCGCTCGCCGCGTCAGTGGGAGTTCCAGAACGCGGCGATCTCGGATGCGATCGACCGGCCCTGGTCTCTGCCCGCTCGAGCCGCTGCCGGCCGGGTCGCCGGATCCAGCGGGTTGATGCCGATGGCCTCGATCGATGCGTCGTCGGCGAAGATCGTATGAACTCTTCCCGGTGCCAGAGCTGCCAGCTCGGCGTCGCTGATCGCCGGACCCATCGCGGTGATCGCGGCGCTGGGGACGATGATGAGGACGGTGTCGGCTCCCGCGGCGAGATCGGCGTTCGCGCTGGTTCGCGTACCGCCGTCGATGTACGACGTCCCGTCGATGTCGACCGGCGGCCAGACGCCCGGCACGGCGCAGCTCGCGGCGACCGCATCGACCAGGCCGACGCTCGAGTCGCGGTCGAAGACCCGCAACGCGCCCGTCTCGAGCTCCACCGCCGGGATCAGAAGGGGCTGCGCCGTCCACTCCTTCACGGGCAGGCGCGCGTCGATCGCGGCCCGGCGAGCGGCGGGGGCAACGGTGTCGGTGTCGGCGGCGATCCTCCCGATCCGGCGGCGGACCTCTTCGGGCGAGGATGCTCCGTCCATCGCCCCGGTCAGGAGCGCCACCAGTTTCGGCATGTCGAAGTCGACGCTCAGCTCGGCGGACTCCGGCGACACCTGTCGATCGAACAGCTCCGGCAACGGCGTTCCGCCGGCGAGCTGCGCGGCGACGGTCGATCCGGCCGATGTGCCGATGAACGTCGTCGTCGCCGACAGGATGCTCTCGATCAGACCGGGTTGCTCGTCCTGCAGCCCGGTGAGCACGCCCGTCTCCCACGCGATGCCCGCGACTCCGCCGCCCGCCAGTACCAGCGCTCTCTTCGTCATCCGCATGGCGCCATTCTCGACCCCGCCTGCGACATCGGGCCCGATCGATCCCAGCCGTTAGGGTCGAACCATGCGACCGGTGACGTTGACCTGGACGATCGGCGGGACCGGCCTCGTGCTGTGCGGCGTGCTGGGGATGCTGCAGTACTCCCTCTTCGGCGCGGGGCCGGTCGCGGGGATCGTGCAGGACCTGGTGTTCGCCGCGACGGTCCTGCTGTTCGCGCTCGGGCTGTCGAAAGAGGCGAGCGTCGTCGCCCGTAGGCCGCTGGGAGTGACCGCGCTCGCCGTCGTCGCCCTCTGGCCCCTCGTCGTCCTGCTCGCGAATCCACTTCTGCCGACCATGGACGCTGCGACGTTCGATGCCGGACTCGACGCGTATCGGGCGGCGGAGAGCATCCTGACGGCAGCCTTCTACGTGGACATCCTCGTCTCGATCGCCGCGGCCCTCGTCGCCGCCGTACAGATCGCCCGAGCCGGTGTCGTCCCGAGGCCGTGGCGGTGGGCGCCCCTGTGGGCGGTGATCGCTTCTGTCGCGGCAGGCGTGCTCCCTCAGCTGCTCTTCGCCTTCACGGGGCCCGGCGACACGCAACAGTTGGCGAACGCCGCCATGGTCATCGGCGCGCTGGGACTTCTTGTCCGCACCCTCGGGCTCGGCGTCCTGGCTCTGGTCCTCGCTGCGCGCGTCCCTCACCGCACCGTCGAGGTGTTCCGCTCGGCCTGATCCACGACGGCGAGCGTTACTTGGTCCCGGAGGGTGAGGGGCTGGACATTCTCCGCGCGATGTTTGCACGCTGCTCGATCCGGGTAGCGGGTAGGTGGCGAGTGGGGCCGTCGGCGCCCGCACATCCTGTTCGGTTGCGCAACCCCGGGTCGAATGCCCGCCTCGCGGGGTGAGGTGGGATCTCCGAATGAGAGGACGACACCATGTCGGCTCGAAACACCACCGTCCGAACGCTGCACGACCTCGGCCTCGCCGCATGGTTCGGCGGCACGCTGATGGGTGCCGTCGGGCTCAACGGCGGCACGGCGAAAGCATCCGATCCTGCCGAACGGCTGAAGCTCTCTTCGATCGGGTGGGCGAAGTGGTCGCCTGTGCAGGTCGGCGCGCTGATCTTGCACGGCATCGGTGGCGTAGGCCTCATCGTGGGAAACAGGGCCCGACTCGCCGCACAGCCCGGAGCGCGCACGAACACAGCCGTGAAGCTCGCCGTCACGGCCGTGGCCGTCGGCGCCACCGCGTACGCGGGAATCCTGGGCGCCAAGATCGCGCAACACGCGGACGAGGGCGGCGAAGGCGTGACCGAAGCCGACCGCACCGCCTCGGACGCGCTCGCATCTGCGCAACGGCAGCAGCGCGTCGTGCAGTGGGTCATCCCGGCCCTCACCGGTGTTCTGATCATCCTCGCCGCCCAGCAGGGTGAACAGCAGCGCCCGATCGCCGGACTGCTGCGCACGCTCACCCACCGGTGACGTGGGCCGACCCTCCCGGCGACAAACAGAAAGGCTTCGATGAGCACTCACGCTGACCACTCGGACTCCGAGGACTCCGACGACGATCAGAGTTCCTCAAGCGACTCGGCCGCCGAAGCGGGCGCCGAATCCCCCGAGGAAGGTGCCGCAGCGCTGGCCACCGCCGAAGACGCCATCGTCACGGACGAGGACTGATAGGCGCATGAGGTGCCGTTTCGCTGGCACGCTCACATTCTGACCATCCCCGCACCCGGGTTGCGTGTTCGGACCCGGTGCGCTTACATTCGAGAAAGTTGCCCCCGGTCCCCGGTCGACTCCACCGTCACCTCAGCGCTACGCGCGGGACTGGAGCAATCGTGGGAATCCTGAAGTTCGGCCGAACGCGGGCCTCCTTCGCACGCGTGCCCTGCGACACCGAGCCGCTGAGCGAGATCGGAGGGGCGGGCGACTCTTCGCACCCACGTGTCGTGGACATCGACCGTGCCATCGAAGACCTGCTGGGCCGAGTGGCGGGGGGCGACGAGTCGGCGTTGGCCGACCTCTACGACGTCGTCGCGCCGTACGCATTCGGTTTGGCTCTCCACATCGTGGACGATCGTTCGATCGCGGAGCAAGTCACCATGGATGCGTTCGTTCATGTCTGGCGTTGTGCAGGTCAATTCGATCGGTTGCTTGACGACCTGAAGAGCAGCGTCTGCCCCTCCCCGGGCTCAGCGCGCGTGGGCGGGTGCTTCTGGGCATGGTGCTGGCGAACCGTCCGTGGCTGCTGGCCGCAGGGCTCAAGTCCGCGCTCGTTGCGGCATTGGCAACCGGCGCGATCGCAACGATCGAACCGACGGTGTGGCTGCTCGCCGCGTCACTGTCGGGGTGGCGCCTCGCGGTGGCGACCATCGCGTCCATCGCGATCGTGATCACCTGGATCGTGATCGACGGGGGACTCTGGGGCCGTCCTGAAGACGGTTCGGCGCAGGCTCGGGAAAGGTCCCGCCTGTACAACACCTCGACTCTGCTGACCCTGACGGTCGGAGTCGTCATCTGCTATCTCGCCCTGTACGCAGTGAATCTGGCCCGGGCGCTGTTCGTTCTCGACCCGGCGGTGATGGGCGATTCGCTCGGCACATCGTTCGGCTACGTCGATCTGTTCGTGCTCACCTGGTTCGTCGCGTCGGTGGCGACCATCGGCGGTGCGCTCGGAACGGGCTTGGAGTCGGACGAAGCGATCCGCGCGGCGGCGTACTCGAAGCGTGAAGAGGATCGTCGCGCGCGGCTGGCAGGCGAGCCGGCATAGCAGGGCGCGCCGACGCGCGGCCGGGCTTCGTGACGAACCGACATCCTTCGGTCGGGAGAGCTCAGAGCGGGCTGACTCCCAGGGCAGCTCGCGCACGGACGGCGATGTGGAGGTTGAGCCGGGAGTCCGGGTCGGTGAGGTCACGCCCGGTGACCTCACGGATCCGCCTGAGCCGGTAGCGCAGCGTGCTGCGGTGGACCATCAGGCCATCCGCGGTGCGGTCGTAATTGCCCCCGGAGTCGAGGTACACGGTCAAGGTGTGGACCAATTCGGAGTGGTGGTCACGGTCGTGCCGGACCAGCTCACCGAGCCATTTGTCGAGGTACAGTCCAAGTTCGACCCCGCCGTCGGACGAGTTGAGGATCCGGAGCAGGCCGAGATCATCGTGGCTTGACAGTCCGTATGCCGGATGCGACCGCACCCGGACGTTTAACGCCGTGGTCGCTTCCGCGAAGGAGCGCGCAAGTTCGGCGGTTGTGCATCGTCCGCCCACACCGATCGTGCCTCGAGGGCTGGACACAGTGGATGACATCATGTCGTAGAGGTTCGAGATATCGCAGTCGGCGACCACCGCGAGGACGATGCCGGGTCGTCGTGAGATGAGGGCGGGCACCCGCATCGTCGCGAGTACACGCCGCAACGCGCCGCCGATGTCGACATGGTTCGGCGTCAGGTCCTCCCAGGAGACGAGCACGACGCGTTGGGAACGGCTGAGATCGAAATGGAGCGCCTCGGCGCGAGCGAGGGCGTCGACGACGTCGGCGCCGGTGACGAGGTCGTCCGCGAGGTCACGACCCAGCCGGATCTCGACCTCGGCGACCCTGCGATCATGGGCCAGTTCGACGGCGATCATCGCACTCGCATAGTCGACGGCGAATCGATCGTCGTCGCTGCGGACATCATCCGGATCATAGATCCCGATCACGCCGAGCATCTCCCTGCCCGACTGGATCCGGGTGGAGCGCCATCCGGCATTGAGCATGAGCAGGGCGGCGCTCAGATTCGTGACGAGGGCATACAGGTTTGACGGCGCGGGCGAGTCGCCGACGCCGATGAAGGCGCGTTGGTTGCCGAAGGAGTCCTGCAGCACAACCGATCGTCGGGTGATCGCGCTCAGCGCCTCGACGATCTGCGCCTCGCCATTGCTGGCGCCGGCGGCGGCGACGAGCGAATCTCGAATCTGCCCGTGCGAGTTCAGGCGCACGATCGTTGCCGCCAGCACGCGATTCGAACTCGCCTGAGTCTCGCCGACCTGCCGAAGCTCATCCGCTTGACGCCGCTCGCGCTCGATGAGTCCAGCCGTGGCCAGCGCGGCTCCGGTCGGCTCGGCGAGCGCGCCGAGTAGGAACACCACTTCACGCGACGGTTCGACGCCGGCGTCGAGCACCATTGCTCCCTGGACCTTGCCAGTCCCGCGGAAGAAGAGCGCGTACCGCCAGGGTTTTCCATGCTCAAGGACGCCGCTTATCCCTTCACGAGCATCCACCAATGAATCCAGTCGGCGATTCGCCCTGCCCGAGTACCGCACAAGATGATCCCCCGCGGCGACGTACACGGCGGGGATGGTGCATCCGGAGATCGCCCTCGCCGAGGCAACTGCGAGCCGGAGGGTTCGCTGCCTCGTCGGCTGCGCGAACATTTTCGAGCCCACTCTGAAGAGGCCGTATAGATCCGACTGTGTCGTGGCATCGAGGTCGGTTCTTGCGACGAGGTCTGGTTCGCTCCGGGGGCACATGCTGGTGGACTCCGCGCAGTCCACGCTACTCGCTCCCGGCCAGGCCCGACAGTGCTACGGCACCGACCTCTTCTGCCTCGCCAGGTCGAAGACACCGCCGCTAGGGAGGCGGACGCTCAATCGACCGAAGCGCAGACAGCGAAACCGCGTCGGGCGGTTGACACGACGACATCACGAAGGGGCGCATCTCATGGCCAAAGCAGTCGGAATCGACCTCGGTACTACCAACTCGGTGATCGCGGTATGGGAGGCGGGCGAGGCGAAAGTCATCCCGAATGCAGAGGGCGCGCGCACGACCCCGTCGGTCGTCGGGTTCACAGACACCGGTGAGCGACTCGTCGGACAGTTGGCCCGGCGGCAGGCGATCCTGAACCCCAAAGGCACCATCTCGTCGGCGAAACGGTTCGTCGGGCGCAATTTCGACGAGGTCGAAGAAGAGGCGAAAGCCGTGGGATTCGATATCGCGCCCGGTCCGAATGGGGAGGCCAGGTTCACGGTCCGCGGCAAGCTGTACGCGCCCGAGGAGATCAGTGCGCTGGTGCTCCGCAAACTCGTCGATGACGCCGCCAAGTTCCTCGGTGAGAAGGTCACCGAGGCGGTCATCACCGTCCCCGCCTACTTCAACGACGCGCAGCGCACGGCGACAAAAGACGCCGGCCGCATCGCCGGACTCGAGGTGCTCCGTATCATCAACGAACCGACGGCGGCGGCCCTCGCTTACGGGTTGGACAAGAAGGAGCACGAGACCGTGCTGGTCTTCGACCTCGGTGGCGGCACGTTCGACGTGAGCCTGCTCGACGTCGGCGACGGTGTCGTGGAGGTGCGCTCGACCTCGGGCGACACGCACCTCGGCGGGGACGACTTCGATCGCCGCATCGTCGATCACCTCGCCGATGAGTTCCAGAAGGAGAACGGCATCGACCTCCGCAACGATGCCCAAGCCCTCCAGCGGCTGTTCGAAGCGGCCGAGAAGGCCAAGGTGGAACTCAGCTCCGTGAGCCAGACCCAGATCAGCCTCCCGTTCATCACGGCGGACGCCGCCGGTCCGAAGCACCTCACAGCCACCCTCAAGCGCGCCACGTTCGAGAACATCACCGCCGACCTCGTCGAGCGCTGTATGGACCCGGTCCGTAAGGCGATGGCGGACGCGAAGGTCACCGAGAATGACATCGACGAGGTCATCCTCGTGGGCGGGTCGACCAGGATCCCGGCCGTGCAGAACCTCGTCAAGCGACTCACCGGGGGCAAGGACCCCAACATGACCGTGAACCCGGATGAAGTGGTCGCCATCGGAGCGGCCATCCAGGCCGGCGTGCTGAAGGGTGAAGTCACCGATGTGCTCCTGCTCGACGTGACTCCGCTGTCCCTGGGCGTCGAGACGCGCGGCGGCGTGATGACGAAGATCATCGAACGCAACACGACCATCCCGGCGCGTCGGAGCGAAGTGTTCTCCACCGCTCAGGACGATCAGGATTCCGTAGAGATCGTGGTTCTGCAGGGAGAACGCGAACGCGCTGCTGACAATCGCGTCCTGGGCCGATTCACGCTGACCGGCATCAGGCCGGCGCTGCGCGGAGAGCCGCAGGTCGAGGTCACGTTCGACGTCGACGCCAACGGGATCCTCAACGTGAATGCGCGCGATAAGGACACCGGCGTCGAGCAGGGGATCACGATCAGTGGCACCACCAACCTCGATCAGGCGGAGATCGAACGCATGGTGCAGGACGCCGAGCAGCACCGCGCCGAAGATCAGCATCTGCGCGAAGACATCGACGCGCGGAACGAACTGGATGCCGCGGCGTACCGGGTCGAGCGCACTCTGTCCGAGCACGGCGACTCTGTGCCGCAGCATGAGCGCGCCCGCGCCGAGATGCTGGTCGTGCAGGCGCGGGATGCGGTCGGACGGGATGTCCCCGCATCCGAGGCGCGAGAACTCACCAGCGAACTGCAGCAGGTCGATGCGGCTCTGGCCCTCGCTGTGGCGCGTGTCTCGGATGCGTCGTCACCCGGCGACCCCGCGGATGAAGACTCCGATGCGGATGACGTTGTCGACGCCGAGTTCGATCGAGCATAAGAGAGACCGAACATGGATGACCGGGATGCGCGGGCCGCGGACACCGATGACCGCCCTGCGTCGGACGAGCACGCCGACCTCCGGGAAGAGCCCCTGGGGGTCGCGTCCGACGAGGTGAGCCGACGGCTTGCCGAACTCGAGGATCGCTGGCATCGCGCGGCCGCCGACCTCGACAACGCGCGGAAACGGGCCGCTCGCGAACTCGCGTGGGCGCGCGACGCCGAGCGGGCTCGCGCCGCATCCGTCTTCCTCCCGGTCGTGGACGGTCTCCAGGATGCCGTCGCCTACGCCGAAGGGGCCAATGCCGGCCTTGTCGAGGGCATGGAGTCCATCCGGGACCAGGCAGTCTCCGCGCTCGAACACCTCGGATACCCTCGCATCGACACAGCGGGTGTGCCGTTCGATCCCCGGATCCACGAGGTCGTGTCGGTCGTCGACCCAGGGGAGCGGCCGCCTCAGACGGTGGTGGCCGTCTCACGTCTGGGATTCGGCACACCTGAGCGGCTGCTGCGGCCGGCAGGAGTCGTCGTCACCTCGGCAGACGGGTGACGCCGTGGCAGACGACTATTACCAGCTGCTCGGCGTCGCACCGTCGGCGGATGCCAAGGAGATCCAGCGCGCCTACCGCAAGCTGGCCCGCAAGTATCACCCGGACGTGAACAAGGGAGCCGGTGCAGAAGACACGTTCAAGCAGATCAGCGAGGCCTACCACGTGCTGGCCGATCCGGAATCCCGGACCCAATACGACAGGTTCGGGGCGGATTTCCGTCAGTTCGCGGGTGCCGAACGCGAGTACGCATCGCGAAGCCGCGCGGGCGAAGGCGCAGGCGGTGGCCGCGCGAGGACCCGCCCTGGCCCGTCCGGGTTCACCTGGTCGAGCGCGCGGGGCGCGGCCGGTCCCGGCGGAGCATCCGTCGACTGGGGCGACCTCTTCGGCGATGTCTTCGGTTCGGCGCGGGGGACGGATCACCAGGTCGAGATCGAACTCACCCTCGACGAGGCTTTCCGCGGCGGCTCCCGGACGATCGTCGTGTCCGGTCCGGATGGCGATCGTCAGACCTTCGACGTCCAGATCCCGGCGGGTGTTCTCGACGGCCAGCGCATGCGCATCTCCGGTGGCGGGGGCGCCGGGAGAGACGACGGCGGCGCCGGCGACCTTGTCATCACGTTCCGTGTGCGTCCGGACCGCCGCCAGAGGCTGGACGGCAAAGACATCGAGATCGATCTGCCGATCTCACCGTGGGAGGCCGCTCTGGGATCGAGCGTCCCGGCTCGGGCGCCCGGCGGCCAGATCACGGTTCGGGTCCCCGCAGGCTCGTCCAGTGGCCGTCGACTGCGGTTGAAGGGGCAGGGCATGCCGCAGCAGGGAGGAAAGCCTGGCGATCTGTTCGCGAGGGTCAAGATCATGGTCCCGCCCAGCCTCACCGACCGCGAACGCGAGCTCTTCGAACAGCTCAAGCGCGAATCCGCCTACGATCCGAGGTCCGCATCGTGACCAATCCTCTGCTTCCCGTGCTCCCGCCGCGGATGGACATCGGAATGGTCGCCGCGGCGTCGGGAACCCACCCTGAGCTCGTCCGGCGATTCGTCGAGCTCGGACTCGTACCCGCCCGTCCGGACGGCGCGGGGCGCTGGTGGTTCGACCCAACCGCGCCCGAGCTGGTGCGCCGGATCGTGCGCCTCCACGCCGATCTCTCGCTCAACTACGCCGCCGTCGCGCTCGTCATCGACCTGCTCGCACGGATCGATGTGCTCGAAGGCAAACGATGGCTGATCCGCTCCAGAACGGGGACCGCACCATGGATCTGAACAGACTCACCCAGAAGTCGCAGGAAGCACTGCACGACGCGCAGACCAAAGCGCTCCGATTCGGCCACCAGGAGGTGGATGGCGCGCATCTGCTGCTGGCGCTGCTGGATCAGAACGAAGGGTTGGTCCGGCCGCTGCTCGCCCGATCGGGTGCGGACGTGGACCGGCTGAGAGAAGACCTGGAGGCAGAGCTCGGGAAGCGCCCGCGCGTCACAGGCTCGGCTGCCGAGCCCGGGAAGGTGTACGTGACCCAGGGGCTCAATCGCGTCCTCGACGCTGCCGATCAGGAGGCCCGCAGGCTCAAGGACGATTACGTTTCCGTCGAGCACCTCGTGATCGCACTCCTCGACGAAGGTTCCGGCTCGGCAGCCGGCCGGATTCTCGCGCAGCACGGCGTGACCCGTGACTCGTTTCTGAAGACACTGACCGAGGTGAGGGGGTCGCAGCGGGTCACATCCGCCACCCCGGAAGGAACCTACGAAGCCCTCGCCAAATACGGTCGCGATCTCGTCGCAGACGCGGCCGCCGGACGCCTGGAGCCGGTGATCGGCAGAGACGCGGAGATCCGTCGCACCGTCCAGATCCTCTCGCGCAAGAGCAAGAACAACCCGGTGTTGATCGGCGAGCCCGGTGTCGGGAAGACCGCCATCGTCGAAGGACTGGCGCAGCGGATATACAACGGCGACGTGCCCGAGGGACTGCGCGACAAGTCGGTTTTCGCCCTGGACATGGCCTCCCTCGTCGCGGGTGCGAAATACCGCGGCGAATTCGAGGAGCGGCTGAAGGCCGTCCTCAACGAGGTGCTAGCCGCCGAAGGGGGGATCCTGCTGTTCGTCGACGAGCTGCACACCGTGGTCGGGGCGGGCGCGACGGAAGGTGCGATGGACGCGGGTCAGATGCTGAAGCCGATGCTCGCTCGCGGCGAGCTGCACATGATCGGCGCCACGACGCTCGACGAATACCGCACGCACATCGAGAAGGATGCGGCCCTCGAGCGCCGGTTTCAGCCAGTGGTGGTCGACGAGCCGAGCGTAGAGGATGCCCTGTCGATCCTCCGCGGCCTGCGGGAGCGATTCGAGGTGTTCCACGGTGTCAAGATCAACGACGGCGCTCTCGTGGTCGCGGTCAGCCTGAGCCACCGGTACATCTCCGAGCGGTTCCTCCCCGATAAGGCCATCGACCTGGTCGACGAGGCCTGCGCGATGCTGCGTACCGAAATCGACTCGATGCCGGCGGAGTTGGACGAGCTGACCCGCCGTGTCACGCGACTCGAGATCGAGGATGCCGCGGTGGCTCAGGAGACCGACCCGGCCAGTCAACGTCGACTCGAGGAGCTGCGGAAGGAACTGGCCGATCTGAAGGCGGCGGCTGACGCCATGCGTGCCCAGTGGGAAGCGGAGCGCCAGGCGCTGCGCGAGGTGCAAGCGCTGCGTCGGGAGATCGAGCAGGTGCGTTTGGAGAGCGAACGGGCCGAGCGCGAGTACGACCTGAACAGGGCGGCGAGCCTGCGTCACGGCAAGCTGCCCGAACTGGAGCGCCGGCTGCAGGCGGCCGAGGAACGTCTTGAGGCCAAGCAGGGCGCCAGACGTCTGCTCCGGGAGATCGTGACAGCCGACGAGATCGCCTCGATCGTGGCTCAGTGGACCGGCATCCCGGTCAGTCGCCTCCAGGAGGGCGAACGGGCGAAGATCCTCCGGCTCGACGAAGTGCTCCACGAGCGGGTGATCGGGCAGGACGAGGCGGTGCAGCTGGTCACGGACGCCGTGGTTCGGGCACGCTCCGGCATCAAGAACCCGACCCGACCCATCGGCTCGTTCGTCTTCCTCGGCCCGACAGGCGTCGGCAAGACCGAGCTGGCCAAAGCGCTCGCGGAAGCCCTCTTCGACAGCGAGGAGAACATCATCCGCATCGACATGAGCGAGTACCAGGAGCGGCACACCGTGAGCCGCCTCGTGGGAGCCCCACCCGGGTACATCGGCTTCGAGGAAGGCGGCCAGCTCACCGAGGCCGTTCGACGCAAGCAATACGCGGTGATCCTGCTCGACGAGATCGAAAAGGCACACGTCGACGTCTTCAACATCCTGCTCCAGGTGCTCGATGACGGGCGACTCACCGATTCGCATGGTCGTACCGTCGACTTCCGCAACACCGTGATCATCATGACCTCCAATATCGGGTCGGAGTACCTGCTCGAGGGCGTCACCCCGAACGGCGAGGTGACGTCGGAGGCCCGCACAATGGTGATGAGCTCGCTGCGGTCCCATTTCCGGCCCGAGTTTCTGAATCGGATCGACGAGATCGTGGTGTTCAAGCCGCTGACCTTCGCGGAGATCGAGCTCATCGTCGATCTCCAGCTCAATGAACTGCGCGAACGGCTGGCCGAGCAACGGATCACGCTCGAGACCACCGAGCAGTCTCGACGGTTCATGGCGGAAGAGGGCTTCGATCCGGCGTACGGCGCGCGTCCTCTGCGGCGGTTCATCTCCCGTGAGGTGGAGACACGCGTGGCGCGCGCTCTTCTGCGCGGCGACCTGCCAGAGGACTCCACCATCGTGGTCGACGTCGTCGACGGGGAACTCACCGTCGCGCCCCGCCAACCCGACAACCAGAAGGCAGCGGCATGAGCACAACGGTGAAGGGCCCGTCCACGGTCGTGGTGTGTCCGCATTGCGGCACGAAGAACCGGGCGCCCGCAGCGGCTCGAGGAACACCTCGCTGCGGAAACTGCAAGAACCCGCTTCCTTGGGTGGTCGACACGTCCGACGCGGATTTCACCACGGTGGCGGATGAGGCGACTGTACCGGTGCTCGTCGACGTGTGGGCGCCGTGGTGTGGTCCCTGCCGGATGGTCAGCCCTGCGCTGGAGCAGTTGGCAACAGAGCTCGCGGGAAGGCTGAAGCTCGTCAAAGTCAACGCGGATGAGGCGCCGGAGGTGAGCCGACGGTTCGAGGTGCAGGCGATCCCGACGCTGATTCTCATGCATCACGGCAGGGTGATCGTCAAGCAGGTCGGCGCCGCGCCCGTGCAGGTCCTGCGGTCGTGGGTCACCGAGCACCTGCCTACGGAGGATTCAGAGACCACCAGGGCGCAGAACCCATCGGCCGGGGAGGACGGGCTGTGACCGCGATCGCCGGTGGGGTGGTCCACGACCCGCACCTGCGCCTGGTGCGACCCGTGGGGCCGCCCAGAGCCAACGGCTGCGAGGAGTGCTTGCGACTCGGCACCCCGTGGGTGCACCTGCGGCAGTGCCTCACCTGTGGCGAAGTCCTCTGCTGCGACTCGTCCCCCATGCGCCACGCGCGCGCTCACGCCGCGACGACGGGTCACGTGATCGTGCGTTCGATCGAGCCGGGGGAGAGCTGGAGGTGGTGCTATGTCGACGAGCAGTTCGTCTGAAGCGGAGTTCTCCGACCTGCCCGAGACCCCCGACACGTACGGTGCGTATCCTCGGCTCGCCGACGAGCAGATCGGGCTGCTCTCTCGGTACGGTCAACGCAAGCGGCTGGCCAAGGGCTCGACGCTGTTCTGCGAGGGGGACCGGGACTGCGGTCTGTTCGTCGTGCTGGACGGACAGGTCCGGGTCGTCCAGGATGACAACCCGGAGGGGCCGCGTGTGATCGCCGTACACGGGCGCGGTCGATTCGTGGGCGATCTGTCGATGCTGACCGGGCAGGCCGTCTACGTCACCGCCGTCGCCCAGACCGACGTCGAGGTCTTGGAGATCCTCTACGACAGGCTCAAGGAGGCTGTCACCCAGAGTCAGGCCCTCGGCGACCTCATCCTGCGAGCCTTCATCCTCCGCCGCAACATCCATGCCGACCTCGGCATCGGACTCCGGATCATCGGCTCACGATATTCAGCCGACACTCGCAGATTGAGGGATTTCGCCAGCCGCAATCGCGTCCCGTACCGCTGGGAGGATCTCGAACAGGATGCAGAGGCCGAAAGCACACTGCAGGCATTCGACATCTCACCAGACGAGACCCCCATCGTCATCTGGAAGGGACACAACATCCTCCGCAACCCCAGCAACACGGAGCTCGCTGAGCTCCTGGGCCTTCGGGAGGACGCGGCGCCGCGCGATGCGGTCGACATTCTGGTGGTCGGCGCCGGGCCGGCCGGGCTCGCGGCGGCGGTGGCGGCGGCCTCCGAGGGACTTTCCACGGTCGTGCTCGATGCGATTGCGACCGGCGGTCAAGCGGGGACCTCGTCTCAGATCGAAAACTACCTCGGCTTCCCTGCCGGCATCTCGGGCGGCGAGCTCGCCGACCGAGCGGTGGTGCAGGCTCGCAAGTTCGGTGCCGCCTTCATGATCCCCGGCGAGGCTCAATCACTCGAACACATCGACGGCCATTTCGACGTGGGGCTGATCGACGGGGCTCATGTGGAGGCGCATACGGTGGTGCTCGCGACCGGTGTGCGGTTCCGCCGCCTCAGCGTCCCCGGAATGGACCGGTTCGAAGGACCGCATGTCTACTACGCGGCCACCGAGTTCGAAGCGCGCCTGTGCCGCGGCGACCCGGTCGTCATCGTCGGCGGTGGCAACTCCGCCGGGCAGGCTGCCTTGTTCTTGGCCCGCACCGCGGCGGACGTCACCCTCATGATCCGCCACGACGACCTCACCCGCGACATGTCGCGCTACCTGGCGGAGCGGATCACTGCGGACCCCCGTGTGCAGGTGTGGCGAAACTGCGAGGTCTGCGAATTGCGGGGTGACCAGCGCCTTGAAGAGGTGATCGTCCAGGACCTGAAGACAGGCGAGCGCCGCTCTCATGCAGCGACCGCTCTCTTCGTACTGATCGGCTCCGAGCCGCACACCCGATGGCTCACTGGCGCGATCGCGCTCGACGAACGGGGGTTCGTGATGACGGGTGCGGGCACGGGCGCCGCTGTGATGTTCGAGACCTCCAGCGCGGGCGTCTTCGCGGTGGGGGACGTACGCAGTGGTTCGGTGAAGCGAGTGGCATCCGCCGCGGGGGAGGGCGCTGTCGCCGTGCGCCTCGTCTACGAGCATCTCGTCCAGGCTGGCCGGAGGTGAGCTGGGCGGTGGAGGCGGCCGTCGACTCGCGGGTCTCCCGTACGAGTCCTCGCTGCATCGCGTTCGGACAGTTCGCATCGCGGGACGAGGATCGATACGCCAATCAGTTCTGTCCGCCTGGCGAGTACTGTTCGGCGGTCGCAGGGTCGAAATGTCCAAGAAAAGTCATGTGAGAGGAGCAGTCATGTCATACAACGTCGGGTACTTCGTGGGAAGCCTGTCGTCCACCTCCATCAACCGCATCGTCGCGAAAGCGCTGATCAGTGTGGCGCCGGATGATCTGGAGTTCACAGAGATCCCCATCCGGGAGCTTCCGCTGTACAGCCAGGACTACGACGCCGACTACCCGCCCGCGGCGCGGGCGTTGAAGCATGCGATCGCCGCGACGGATGCGGTGCTGTTCGTCACTCCGGAGTACAACCGCTCCATCCCGGGAGGTCTCAAGAACGCCATCGATTGGGCATCTCGCCCCTGGGGAGAGAATTCGTTCGACCACATCCCCGCCGCCGTCATCGGCGCCTCGATCGGCCAGATCGGCACCGCTGTCGCGCAGCAGAGCCTGCGCGGGGTACTGAGCTTCTGCAACGCTCGCCAGATGACGGCCCCGGAAGCGTACATCCAGTTCTCGGCTGACGACTTCGGTGAGGACGGCAGCTCGCTCAGCCCCCGAACGGCGGAGTTCCTCGGTGCATTCATGGCCGAGTTCCGCGATCACATTCAGCGTGTGCTCACCGTGTTGCCGCGGTAGGAGCCGACGTCACCTGACCTGCTGATAGGTGACTGGCACTGATGTCGTGAGACATCACAGTGCAGCGCGCCTCGAAAGATGTGGGCAAAATGTGGGCAAAACCGCTTTCGCCGTATACGCGAAGGGCCGCGATCCCTTATAAACACTGGGATCGCCGCTTACCGGAAGTGGACGCGACGGCGGGAGTCGAACCCGCAACGCTCCCGGGTATGAACCGGAGCCCGGGACCGCCCGGATCGCCGCGATGACTCGACGCTAACCGCCTGACACGCGCTGTGCCGTCGTATTTCCGCCCATTGCGCGGCGCGGCGGAGTATGACGGTCGGCCTCTGCGAACGTCATTCGTACCCGAATCGTCATACGCGCGATACCCACGGTGCAACGGGTGTGGCTAGAGTGACGCCCGGGACTAGTCGACGTACCGGGGGGCCACGTAGTGAGTGTCAGTGAATCGACGACCGAATTGCCGCGCATCGACGGTCCGCCGGCGAAGACGCCGAAGAAGCGACGCCGGGGTGGGCTGAGCATCCAGTCGAAGCTCCTGATCATGCTGCTGTCGGTGAGCCTGATCTCATCGGTCATCGTCGGCATCATCGGCTACGTGAATGGACGCGAATCGCTGCGCGAGGCGGCCATCGATCAGCTCACGACGATCCGCGAGCTGCGCGTAGGCGAGCTCGAGTCGGCCATGAAAGGCATCCAGGACGGCGTCGCCCTCGACTCTCGCAACCTGAGCGCGCAGACCGCGTCGAGGGCGATCAACGCCGGGTGGGACGACCTGCAGAATCGGCAGCTGTCGCCCGATGAGGAAGCGAAGCTCGAGGCCTACTACACCGATACGTTCAACCCGCAGCTCGAGGCGCGGACGGGCAATGCCTACAGCCCGACGGCTTTCATTCCGTCGTCCAACGCGGGCAGGTGGGCGCAGTACCACTTCACGACGCAGTTCTCCGATTTCGATCAGGCGCTCGCCGTCAACGACGGCAACGACGGCACCCCCTACTCGGCCGCGACGGAGCAGTACGGCGACTACCTGACGCGACTCGTGCAACAGGTCGGGTATGAAGACCTGCTCCTCTTCAACCTGCAGGGCGATGTCGTCTACTCGGCTTACAAAGGCATCGACCTCGGCACGAACGTGGTCGACGGACCGTTCCGCGACTCGGCGCTCGGCAAGGCCTATCAAGAGGCGATCGCGACCAACAGCACGTCGACCGTCATCACGACCGACTTCGAGCGGTACATCCCCTCACTCAACGCACCCGCGCTGTGGGTGCTCTCGCCGGTCGGCAACGACACCGCGATCACGGGGGTGCTCGCGGCACAGATCCCGATCTCGAAGATCAACGACGTCATGACCGGCAAGAACCGCTGGAAGGAGCAGGGGCTCGGCGACACCGGCGAGGTCTATCTCGTCGGCCCCGATCACCTGATGCGCAGCATCTCTCGCGGTCTCGTCGAAGATCCGGAGGACTACGCGCAGCGCGCCATCGCGAACGGCACGCCGCCTGATGTGGCCAAGCGCATCGTCGAGGTCAACGGCACGGTGCTTCTCCAGCCGGTCAACACCGTCTCGGTCGAGAACGCGCTGAAGGGAGAGACCGGCACCTCGATATCGACCGGCTACCTCGGCAATGAGAACATCACCGCCTACAGTCCGATCGACGTGGACGGGCTGAACTGGGTGGCCGTCGCCCGCATCGACACCGCCGAGGCGTTCGCGCCCGTCGTCGACTTCACGCGTACGCTCCTGCTCTCGCTGCTGGCGATCATGCTCGTGGTGAGCCTGCTCTCGCTCGTCCTCGCTCAGGTGTTCACGCGACCGATCAAGAAGCTCGTGGATGCTGTGCGCCGCGTCGCCGGCGGAGACCTCGCGGTGCAGGTGCCCAGCGGATCGCGCGATGAGATCGGCGACCTGGGCCTCGCGTTCAACGACATGGCATCGAGCCTGCGGATCAAGCAGGACCTCATCGACGAACAGCAGATCGAGAACCAGAAGCTCATGCACACGCTCATGCCCGAGGCTGTCGCCGACCGGTATCGCAGCGGTGAGGAGACGATCTCCGAGGAGCATGACAACGTCTCGGTCGTCTTCGCCGAGCTGGTCGGGTTCGACGAGCACGCGCGCGACCTGAACGGTGAAGAAGAGACCGTTCAGCTCAATGCCCTCATGCGCGGCTTCGACGAAGCTGCGACCAGGGCGGGCGTGGAGAAGGTGCGGGCCCTGCGAGGCGGGTACCTCGCCTCATCCGGGCTGATCATCCCGCGCGTGGACAACGTCCGGCGAGCGGTGGACTTCGCGAAGGAGATGCGCGGCGTCGTCGAGCGCTTCAACGCCCAGCACGGCGCCGATATCGACCTGCGCGCGGGTGTCGACACCGGAACGGTGACGAGCGGTCTCGTGGCGCGCACGAGTCTCGCGTACGACCTGTGGGGGGATGCGGTGAGCCTCGCCTACCGGGTGCGCAGCGTCACGGGTGAGCCGGGGATCTACGTGAGCGAATCGGTGCGCGACCGGCTGCAGGACTCCACGGTCTTCACTCAGGCCGGTACGGTCGAGCTGCAGGGCAAGACCCAGACGGTGTGGAGGGTGCAGTAGCCATGGCGGGGTTGTCGGACGCCTGGGTCACCTGGGCGATCATCGTCGCCATCGGGGTGCCGGTACTGCTGGTGGTCCTGACCGAGATCCTCGGCGCTCTCACTCGGCGGGGGAGCCCCGTCGCGGGCCCGATCAAGCTGCTGCGCAACTGGGTGATCCCGGTCGCGGCCCTGTTCGCCCTGCTGCTTTTCGCCGTACAGTCGCCGGCCGACATGGTGTGGACCCGCGTGGTCGCGACGATCCTCGGATTCCTGCTGATCCTGCTGGTGCTCTCGGCCTTCAACGTCGCCCTGTTCGCGAACGCGAAGGTCGGGTCGTGGCGCGAGCGCATCCCGTCGATCTTCGTCGAGATCGTACGTCTGATCCTCGTCGTCGTCGGTCTGGCTCTGCTGTTCCAGTGGGTATGGGAAGCGGATGTCGGTGGCTTGATCGCCGCGCTCGGAGTCACGTCGATCGTCATCGGCCTCGCTCTGCAGAATGCGGTCGGCGGCGTCATCTCGGGACTCCTGCTGCTCTTCGAGCAGCCGTTCAAGATCGGCGACTGGCTCGAGGTCGGCTCCATCAAGGGCCGCGTCATCGAGGTGAACTGGCGTGCATGCCACATCGACACGGGCTCCGGCATCCAGATCGTGCCGAATTCGACGCTGTCCGCCGCATCGTTCACGAACATGAGCCAGCCGACCGGCCCCTTCTACGCCGAGACGGCGATCAAATTCACGACGGACGATCCGCCGCACGAGGTCATCACCCTGCTGATCGAGGTCGCCGATTCGCTCCCGATGCGGGTGCCCGGCGAGCGTGCCTCGGCCGAGTACGCCGGCTCGGGGGCGTACAGCGTGACTCTTCCGATCGCCGGGCCGTCCGAGCTGCAGCGCGCGATGAGCCTGTATCTTGCCTGGCTCTGGTACGCGGCACGCCGCAGGGGTCTCGCGCTCGATGGCGATTCGACAGACCCGATCGCCGAGCCCGGCAGGCTCGAGGCCGCGCTCGAGGTGGTCGGGCCCACCCTCCATCTGGGGGAGACCGAGCGCGCGATGGTGCTCGCGAGCTCGCGTCTTGAACGCTACGGCGCCGGCGAGATCGTCATGCCGACAGGAGTGATCCCGGCCGAGATCCGCTTCATCGTCCAGGGCCACGTGCGCCTGGCCGTCGAGGCCGGCGGCGGCAGGATCGAGTTCGCCACCGCGGAACCGGGCGACTACGTCGGGCAGACCGCGCTCACGCGCGAGCGCACACTGACCACCGCGATCGCGGCCGACGTGCTCACGGTCCTCGTCGTCCCGCTCGCCACAGTGGACGAACTCGTGCGTTCCCGGCCCCGGCTGGCGGCCGAGATCGGCGAGTCGATCGAACTCAAGCGCAAGCTCGCCGCCGAAGCCCTCGCGGAGGCCGGAGTGGTCCGGGGGACTCTCCGCGGCTGAGTGCGGCACGTCGACCGCAAGCTTTTATGCGGTGAGTCGCTGACAATCTCCTATTTAGACGCTGGGAAGCTCCTGTGCAACCCTATTGACGATCGTGTGCGGATCTCTTAGCGTCGCCATGTAAAGGCGCCGCCGAGAACAGTATGCTGATATGCAGCATCGAACTCTCTTCATACGGTGCTCATCGCATCCCCCGAAAGAGGTAGCTGTGTACCGTCGTGTTCTTGCTGTCGTGGGCGCCGTGGCGCTCATGATCCCGGCTTCAGCGGCGTGGGCCGCGACTCCCACTCCCGACCCGTCCGCACGCTTCGAATCCGCGCCGTCGCGGGGCGAGGTGTACAGCGATGCAGAACCGTTGAGCGTCAATGCCGACGGCACGGTGAGTGTCGTCGTCGAGATGTCGGGCGATCCGGTCGCCGTCGTCGAGGCCCAGCAGGGTCGCGACCTGAGCGACGCCGAGAAGTCGTCGATCAAAGACACCCTCGCCGACGCGCAGGCACCCGTGGCCGACACGATCACGAGCGAGGGCGGGACCGTCGAGGCGACGATGCAGTCGGCCTACAACGGGATCCAGGCATCCATCCCCGCCGACAAGGTCGACGCGGTTGCCGCGCAGCCGAACGTGGTAGCCGTGCATGCGGCCGCGAATCACACGATCGAGAACGCCACCTCTGTGCCGTTCCTCGGTGTGCCGCAGGTGTGGCAGAACACCGGGTACACCGGCAAGAACGTCAAGATCGGGATCATCGACACGGGCATCGACTACACGCACGCGAACTTCGCGGGGCCCGGCACGGTCGCCGCGTTCGATGCCGCGAAGGCCACCTCCACACAGCCCGCCGACCCCGCGCTCTTCGGTCCGTCAGCGCCGCGCGTCAAGGGCGGCACCGACCTGGTCGGCGACGACTACACCGGCTCGAACAC
Organism: Microbacterium rhizomatis; assembly: GCF_008710745.1. Lineage (GTDB taxonomy): Bacteria > Actinomycetota > Actinomycetes > Actinomycetales > Microbacteriaceae > Microbacterium > Microbacterium rhizomatis. Next base: position 1,598,122 of record NZ_VYSA01000001.1, on the reverse strand, counting down.
GCCCCAGCCCGACCCGAACCCGCTCGACTGCGAGGGGCACGGCAGCCACGTCGCCGGCACCGCCGCCGGCAGCGGCGTCGCGGCGGGTGGCGCGTCGTACACCGGTCCGTACGACGCCTCGACCCCGTCGCGCAGCTTCGACATCGGCCCCGGTGTCGCCCCGCAGGCCGACCTCTACGCCATCCGCGTGTTCGGCTGCACCGGATCGACGAACGTCGTCGTGCCGGCGATCGACTGGGCCGTGGCCAACGGGATGGACGTCATCAACATGTCGCTCGGCTCGGACTTCGGCCGTGGCGACACGCCCGACGCCGTCGCCGCGTCCAATGCGATCGGCGCAGGAGTGGTCGTCGTGGCCTCGTCCGGCAATGCCGGCACGAGCCCGTACATCACAGGGTCGCCGGCCTCCGGCGACGGCGTGATCTCGGTCGCCGCCATCGACAGCACGGCCAAGTTCCCCGGGGCCTCGCTCGCATTCGCCGGCAACACCGTCGACGCGATCAATGCGAACGGCGCCGACCTCACCGGCATCCCCCCGCTGACCATCGTGCGTCTGACCGGACCGAATGCGCTCGGATGCTCGGCTGCGGCCTTCACCGCGGCAGGCATCGTACCGGGGCAGAACCAGGTCGCCGTCGTCGACCGCGGCACGTGTGCGCGGGTGGCCAAGGCGATCTTCGGGCAGCAGGCCGGTGCGGCGGCCGTGATCATGGTGAACAACGTCGACAGCCTGCCGCCGTTCGAGGGCGCGATCACCTCGAACCCCGACGACGGCACGCCGTACACGGTCACGATCCCGTTCCTCGGCGTGACGAGCTCGACCGGTCCGGCGCTCACCGCCGCCGTCGGGCAGTCGCTCACGATCACTCCGAAGGAGCTCGACAACCCGAGTTTCCGCGACTACGCCGACTTCACCTCGAGCGGGCCGCGCAGCGGTGACAGCGCGATCTCTCCGGATGTCGCTGCCCCCGGTGTCTCGATCCGCTCGACCGCCGTCGGAACGGGGTCCGGTAGCGAGGTGCTCTCGGGCACGTCGATGGCCGCGCCCCACGTCGCCGGCGTCGCCGCGCTGACCGTGCAGGCGCACCCCGGCTGGAAGGCCTCGCAGATCTCGGCCGCCGTCGTCTCGACGGCCGACCCTGAGGGCGTCGCCGCGGTCAATCCGACTCGAGGCGGTCTGGGGCTGGTCGACGCCGCGCAGGCGGTGTCCACGCAGGTGACGGCGACCGGTGACGCGTTCCGCACCGACAGCGGGTGGCTGCGCGAGTCTGCGCTGAGCTTCGGCTTCCAGGAGTCGGCGCTGGGCTTCGCGGGGGTGAAGACGATCACGGTGGAGAACAAGAGCAATCACTCGGTGACCTACAGCGTCTCGTCGGCGCCGTCGCCGCAGTCCGCGCAGGCGAAGGTGTTCCTGAGCCGCAGCTCGATCACCGTGCCCGCCGGCCGGAAAGGCACGATCATCGTCGCCCTCGGCGCCGCCGCGAGCACCATCGGGACGTCGATGAGCACGACCGATCAGTTCGCGTTCTACGAGTTCTCGGGCGATGTCGTACTGTCGTCGGCTGATTCGACTCTCCGCGTGCCGTATCTGCTCGTGCCTCGTTCCACCAGCCGCGTCTCGGCCTCGAGCACGGGGGCGTGGTTCAAGCCGAACGCCACCGTCAAGGACCAGACGAAGAAGGTCACTCTGCGCAACCCCCTCGGGGCGCTCGCCGGCACGGCCGACTTCTACACGTGGGGTCTGAGTGACGACAGGGATGTCCCCAAGACACTGACCGACTCGGGCTACGATCTGCGAGCCGCCGGGGTGCAGTCCTTCGATGTCCCGGGTGACAAGCTGCTCGCCTTCGCGGTGAACACGCACAAACGCTGGTCGAACGCGGCAGCCAATGAGTTCGACGTGAACCTCGACACGAACGGCGATGGCACGACCGACTGGACGGTGTTCGCCGCCGACAGCGGCCAGGTCCGCACCCAGACGGCCGACGGGGTGAGCGAAGTGTTCCTCTTCGATCACGCCACGGGCGACACGTTCGCGGCGGGTTACCTGGCCACCGCACCGACGGACAGCAGCACGATCATCCTGCCGGTGAACGCGAGTGACCTGGGCCTGACCGCGGCCGCCGGCACGTTCAGCTACTCCGTCGAGAGCTTCGGTGTGGTCGATGGTGGATCGGACAGCATGCCCGGATCCGCCGTCTACAACCCGTGGTCGCCGGCACTGTCCAACGGACAGTTCGTGGAGGTCCCGCGCAACGGCTCGGTGAACGTCGACGTCGCGGTCAATGGTGCGGCCTTCGCCGCTCAGAAGCCGCTCGGCGTCATGAGCGTCGTGCTCGACAACGCGTCCGGCTCGGGGGAGGCCATCCTGATCAAGGCGAAGTGAGTCGCTGACCCGAGTTCCGAGTGGCGTCCCCTCGTTCGGGGGCGCCACTCGGCGCGAGGGAAAAGTCTCGAAGGACGCGGCATCTCCGTCTAGAGTATGTGGATGCTGATATATCCAACCGGCCCAGATTTGTCGTTCGCTCGGACCGTGCATCGCGGACTGGTGCATAAGTCGGCGGTGGGCGAAGTGTTCGTCACCGACAGTGCACGAGTGGCAGAAGACTCGTATGTCGTGGCTGCGCAGTGGCCCCGGAAGCACTGGTACTTCGGGGAGCCCGCCGTGTCGTTGAATCCGTTGCTGGTCGCCGAGACTCTTCGCCAAGCGTGCCTGGTCATCGTGACCGGTCACCTGGGGGTGCCCACGGACGCACGTGTGAGGGTCGACGACGTCGCGGTCTTCCTGGACTGTGCGCTGTTGCCGTGCCTCTTGCCTGCAGAGGTGACGATGAAGATCGACGCGAACGTGACCCCTTCCGCCGACGGGCCGATCCGATCAATCGCTGCGCGAGCCGCCTTCGTGTATGAGGGCGAGCAGTTCGCCACCGCCACAGGAAGGTCGACGATGGCGCCCGCGGTTCTCAGCAACAGTCTCCGGAAGCCGAGGGACGCCGATGGCGACGACGCAGTGATCGACGTGCGCCCGGAGTGGCCGCAGGTGGAGGTCGACCACGAGCACGCGGTGTACTGCGACCACCAGACCGACCACATTCCCGCCATGCTGCTCATCGACGCCGCCCTCAGCAGCGTGCGAGGAAAACTCACCGAGTCTGCCGGTGTCGTCGGTTTCGAGGCCACCTTCGACGGGATCGTCGAGTGGGAACCCTCCGCCGTCATGCGGCTCTCGTTCGATGAAGAGGACCCGAGGGGCGTGTCCGTGGACGTGATCCAAGGCGGGCGACGCCGGGCCGAGATCGTCGTCCTCGCCGCGTCGGAGGCGAGCTCGTGACGCCGTCCGACGGGAGGGCGCAGTGATGAAGCAAGAGCGCTCCCAGGTGACACGAGACCGGCTCATCGAAGCGGCGGGGGAGGTCTTCGCACGAGCAGGCTTCGAATCCGCCAGGCTGGCGGACATCGCACAGCTGGCGGGCGTCACGACCGGCGCTCTGTACTTCAACTTCGACGGCAAGGAGGCGCTCGCGGCGAACCTCATCCAGCGCCAGAGCGACATCGCCACCACCATCTCGAAAGAGGCTCTCGAGCGACCCGGCGAAGCGCTCGAGTCCATGGTCCAGCTCAGCCTCGACTGGGCGCGCCTGATCGGGTCCGACCCGGTGGCCGCCGGCGTCCGCCTCATCCTCGAACGCCCGGATCTGCTGCCGGATATCTCGACCCCCTACGCGCACTGGTTCTCCGTTGCGGAGCAATTCCTCCGAAGAGCCGACGCGAACGGGGAACTCGCCCGGCACATCGATCCCGACGAGGTGGCATTCATCTTCACCGCGGCCTTCGTGGGAGTCGACATCCTCAGCGGCGCAGTCCAAGCCCGGGAACGACTCATCGCCCGCGTCCAGCTGATGTGGGACGTGCTGCTCTACGGCATCGCAGACACGAGAAAGGCCCCCGGAGCAGCGCGGATTCTGAGAGGCACGGGGGCCACGATCTGATTCGGGCCTGCGGACGCCTGCAGGGGTGTCGGCTTCTGTATGACTTCCCGTTCGCGACACCCGGTAATACTTGCTGAATGGATACCGTCGGGATCGTCGCCTGGTCGGTCGCGTTCGTCCTGGTGACGGTCACCGTTACCGGGCTCGTCGGAAGGGTCGGCTTCAGCGCGCCTGTCGCCCTGGTCGTGGTGGGCGGGATCGCATCGTTCATCCCGGGCGTTCCCGGAGTGCACGTCGAGCCCGACGTCATCCTCTACGCGATCCTTCCGCCCCTGCTGTTCGCCACGGCGATCCGAACATCCTTGATCGACATCCGGGCGCGGCGCGACAGCATCCTGCTGCTCTCGGTGGGACTGGTCGCGTTCACCGTGGTGACCGTCGGGCTCACCACCTGGGTGCTCGTGCCCTCGCTCACCGTGGCGGCCGCCTTCGCCTTCGCGGCCGTGGTCGCCCCGACCGACGCCGTCGCGGTGTCGGCGATCGCGGGGAGGGTCGGCCTGCCTCGCCGGGTCGTCACGATCCTCGAGGGCGAGAGCCTGCTCAACGACGCCACCGCGCTGGTCGCGCTGAACGCGGCGATCGCGGCGATCGTCAGCGTGGTCGACCCGATCAGGATCCCCATCGACTTCCTCATCGCGGTCGTCGTCGGTGTCGGGGTCGGTCTCGGCGCCGGATGGCTCATCTCGCTCGTGCGCCAGCACTTGCGCGCACCCGTCCTCGATACGAGCCTCGTGCTGATCGTGCCGTGGGCGGTGTTCCTCGTCGCCCAGGTCCTGCACGGGTCAGGCGTCATCGCGGTGGTCATCGTCGGTATCTACATGGCATATCGCGCTCCCTCGGTGGCATCCGCCGAGTCGCGCGTCACGGTGAGGCTCAATTGGCGCACGATCCAGTTCCTGCTCGAGAACGCCGTGTTCCTGTTCATCGGCCTGAACCTCTCCGGAATCCTGGGGGGAGCGATGAACGCCGGCCCGGGGCTGTGGCCGACGGTCCTCATCGTCGCGGGCATCCTCCTGGCGCTCGTGGCTTCGCGATTCGCGTGGGTGATGGCCACCACGGTGATCTACCGGCACGGCCCCCGGCGACTTCGCGAACGCAGCTGGAGCTACGGCAACGGGGTGGCCGTGGCGTCCGCGAGCGTGCGCGGAGTCGTCACTCTGGCCGCCGTCTTCCTCCTGCCCGAGAGCACCCCGGAGCGCGCCTTCCTGCAGTTTCTCGCGTTCATCGTCGTGGTCGCGAGCCTCATCGGGGGGCTCGCGCTGCCCACGATCATCCGTGCCCTCAAGCTGCCACCGCCTAATCGGCAGCAGGAGCGTGTCGAGCTCAAGCTCCTTCTCGCCGAGGCCCGTCGCGCGGGAATCACCCGGCTCGACGAGGCGGTCACCCCCGCGGACGAGCCACGAGTGATCGAGCTGCTGCGTGCGGATGCGGCGTTCCTCGGCGACACCATCGACGGATACGAGCCCGAGGCCGCCTGGCCGCAGATCGAGTCGCAGATCCGATTGCGGCGGATCATGCTCAGCGCCCAGCGCGAGGCCGTGCTGACCGCGCGCAAAGAGGGGCGCTACCAGGAGCCGGCGATCGTCAGCGCGCTCAAGGCGATCGATGCCGAGGAGACATCGCTCAGCGCTCACGAGCCCGAGGAGACCGGCTGAGCCCTCGTGCGCCCGAGAGCCTCAGCGCTCGCAGAGGACGGGCGTGTCGTCGGCGCCGAAGCGGTAGTCGTAGGTCTTGCCGTCGACAGACATGATCACCTGCATGCCGTCGATGAGCGCCTGCGTGTAGCTCTGCCCCGGCTGCGGGCAGCCCAGTGCACCGTTCTGCCACGTGGTCGCGGTCGCCGAGACGATCTCGGGCGCCGACCCGCTGACGCCTCGCGTGGCCAGGTCGGCGATGATCGCGTTCCACTTGGCCGTCGGAAGCTCTGCGGGCGTGCCCGTGGCGGTGGGGATCGGTCCGGGGGTGGTGGTCTGGAAGGGCGGACGGGTGCTTGCGGATTCGACGGGATCGGCCACGGTTCCTCCTGAGCACCCAGTGAGCGACAGGAGCAGGACGACGCCGGTGAGCGCGATGGCGGTGCGGTTCATGTCTGCTCCTCTGATCGACCACACGATAGTCCGCGGACCTGCGCATTGCCCGAAGAATGCTCCCGTCGATATCGGACCGATCTCGATCGGGCGCCAGAGGGGTGGGCGGTGACGGGGGCGTCCGGCCGCTCCACTAGCGTTGTCGCATGACGACGGCGACACGGCGAGGGCTCCTCGCCGTCGTCGTCACCATCGTCCTCCTCGGCCTGGGCGCAGGCATCGGAGTCGTCGTCGGCGATGCGCTCGGCATCCGCTCGGAGCCCGCCGCCCAGATGGACTCCGCGCCGCCCGTCGTGCCCGCCGTCGCGCCCGCGATCCCCCCGCCGGTGTTCACCGCGGTGGATGTGCCGCAGACAGAGCGCGTGGGCGTGGCGATGCAGGAGCTGATGGATGCTGTGGCCGCCGCCTCCGCGCGTTCCGGTGAGGCCACGCTCACCGTGGTGGCCGGGGGCGGGGACGACGCGGACGACACCTACCGGCTCACGGGGACGCCCGCCGCGCTGCGCGTGGAGGCGGAGAGTCAGACGGGAGCGGTCCGCGGCATCTACGATCTTGCCGCGGGGATCCGCGGCGGGCATTCCGTCGCCGAGCACCTCGGCGAACAGGTCACCTCGCGCCTGCCGTTCCGGATGGTGGATCTGGGCGCCGTGGGCGTCACGCCCGATCCGGCGCAGTGGACTCCGGGCACCGACTATTCGCACGCGTCGAAGGCGTTCGCCGACGTGCTTCTCCCCGACGCTCCGTACATCGATCAGACCGCGCTCGCCGCGGCCTACGACGATTTCGACGTGTTCCTGCGCCATTCCCTCGCGAACGGCTACAACGCCGTGGCCTTCCCCGGCCTCGTGGAGTACCTGACCTTCGCGGACGTGCCCGACGGGCCCGTCTACGGCGAGGGCGACGATCACGCGGCCAAGGCGCTCGCCCTGCGCGACGCGTTCGGGCCCTTCTGGGCGCACGCGGCCGACCTGGGTATGAAGGTGTACCTCCGCACCGACATGCTCACGCTCACGACGCCGTTGCAGCAGTACCTCGAGCGGCGCTTCGGATCGCTCGACACCGAGAACCCCGAGCTCTGGGACGTCTACGCCGCGGGTCTCGACGAGCTCTACGCGGCCGAACCTGCGCTCTCGGGCGTACTCATCCGCATCGGCGAGGCCGGCCGGGTCTACGACGTCCCCGGCTGGGACTACTACTCCGCGCTGGCGGTGACGAGCGTCGACGCCGTGCGGACGATGCTGCAGACCCTCACTGCGCAGGCCGAGGCATCCCGGAAAGAAGTGATCTTCCGCAGCTGGAGCGTGGGGGTCGGCGCGGTCGGCGACATGCACACCAACCCGGTGTCGTACGAGGCGGTGCTCGCGGGGATCGATTCGCCGGCACTCATCGTCTCGACGAAGTACACCCTCGGCGACTTCTACAGCTGGGTGCCGCTGAACGACACGCTCGAACAGGGGTCGCAGCGGCGCATCATCGAGTTCCAGGCGCGCCGCGAGTTCGAGGCGTTCGGGTCTTTCCCCAACGACCTCGGCCCGCAGTACCAGTGGGCGATCCAGAAGCTGCTGGCGGCGAATCCGAGAATCGAGGGCATCTGGAACTGGACGCAGGACGGGGGCCCCTGGCGCGCCGGACCCATGTCGCTGTACCTGAAGTCGGGATTCTGGCAGCTGTACGAACTCGACACGCAGTTGGCGGCATCCCTCGCCCGTGATCCCGGGGCCGATGTCGGCGAGATCACGGTCGACTGGGCACGCCGATGGTTCTCGGACGATCCGGCCACCGTGACGGCGATCGCCGAGGCGATGGCGCTGTCGCGGAGCGCGGTCGAACAGGGGCTCTACATCCAGCCGTACGCGGAGCAGAAGGTGGCCGCGATCGGCCTCGAGCCGCCGCCGATGATGTGGATCTTCGAGTGGGACATCCTCACCGGCGACTCGGCGGCACTCGACGTCATCTACGCGATCGCCCGCGATGCGACCGGGGGCGACGTCGACACGGCGATCGCCGGGGGCCGGCAGGCCGTGACCGATGCCGAGCAGATGCGCGCGCTGATCGGGTCGACCGATCCGGCGACCTGGCATGACACCTCGATCCGTGACGCCTTCACCGGGACGATGGACTACCAGGTGGATGTGCTGCGGATGCTGTCGGCGTACCGGGCGATGGTGCTGCACCAGGCGCAATGGCACGACACCCTTTCGGCCGACGCCTATGCGGCGTGGTCTGCCGACCGCGACGCGTTCGAGGCGCTCGCCGCAGCTCACGTCGATCGGTACGGAGGGGACGTCTTCTTCCCGTCGTGGAACCTCGCCGCGGCAGAGCTCGGCGTGCAGCGCGCCGACCGCGACCTCGCGATGGCGTGGATGGCGCGCGCGCTCCTGCTGCTCGCGCTGGCGTGGGTCGTGATCGGCATGCTCGCCGCGCGCACCCGGCTCGTCGGGCGCCCGGGAGCGGCCGCCGCGCGGGCGACGTGGATCGCGTCGTTCCGCCCGTGGCGGGCGCGGGAGTCGACGCTCGGGATGCTGCCGCTGGACCGCTGGCTGCTCCTCGCCGTCCCTGGGCTGCTCCTGGTCGCCACGCGGGGCGTGCAGACGTCGTTCCTCGCCCCGGTGCAACTCGTCCTCACGCTCGGGGCGTGGTTCGTGTTCGTCGCGGTGGTGCGGCTGCTCCTCGGTCGGCGTTCACCGTGGCCGGTGATCACCGCGGTGGGCGGTGTGATGGTGCTGCGGTGCATCGTGACGCTCTCGGCGCTGTCGTTCACCGGGCCCGGCGGGTACTGGTTCGCATTCTGGACCGACCCCGTGCGCCGCACGCTCTACATCTCGATCGCGTTCGCCCTGTTCGTCTGGGTCTTCGTCGCGGCGGGGTGGGCGCTCGCGAGCCAGCTCGGCGCGCGACGCGCGTCCGGGGTGGTCATCGCCGCGGTCGGCGCAGGGCTGGCGGTTCCGTCGGCAGTCGTCGCTGCGATCGGTCTCGAATCCGCGCTGACCGCCTGGAACGACCAGCTCGGACTCCTCCCATGGGGGCTCGCGCGCATCCTCGGGATCACGGTCTACCTCGGCATCCCCGCCGACACCGCGCTGTGGGCTGCCGTGTTCGGTGCGGTGCTGCTCGTGATCGGCGTCCTTCTCGCGGTGCCCTGGCGTTCGCGCGCGGGCGGGGCTGCGGCATCCGTCCGCTGAACCGACCTCGTCAGCGAGGGATCGGCACGATGTCTTTGCCGAGCGGCATGAGCGAGATCGGCACGAGCTTGAAGTCGGCGATGCCCAGGGGGATGCCGATGATCGTGAGGCACAGGAGCGCGCCGGAGACGATGTGCGCGAGCGCCAGCCACCATCCGGCGAGGATCACCCACACGACATTGCCCAGGAACGACCCCACTCCGGCCGTGGGCTTCGCCACGATCGTGTAGCCGAACGGCCACAGCGCGTAGATCCCGATCCGGAACGACGCGATGCCCCACGGGATCGTCAGGATCAGGATGCACAGCACCACCCCGACGACCATGTAGCCGACGAACAGCCAGAACCCCGCCAGGATCAGCCAGATGATGTTGAGCACGGTGCGCATGCACTCATCCAACCAGTCGGCGGCCGACGTGCGCGCTCACTCGTCCCGAACCCGCCGCTGTGCGCGCGGCAGCACGGCGGACAGCCCGGCGACGAGCACGATCACGCCCACGCCGAGGACAGCGACCGCGATCCCGGTGGTAGGGGTGAGCGCCAGCATCCACTCGCCGACAGCGGCGCGGCGGGCAGCGTCCGGGAGGATCCAGAGGCCCGTCGCCGCGACAGCGGCGAAGAAGGTCCCCCAGACGATCGCGGCCCACCGCGTGCGAGGCGGCGCGATCGAATCGACGGGCACGGGGGATGCGTGGGGCTCGGTCATGGTGTCACCTCAGGGTTTGCGGAAGGGGTCGGGAGAGAGGTCGGGGTGGGATTCGGTGTGGCCCTCAGTCCGGGGCCGGTCATGGTGCCGGCGGGCGACCCGTCGGCCACGAGGATGATCGTGAGCGTGCCCTGTGTCTGGTCGAGCTCGATCGGCTGCGTCGTCAGGACGGGGACGTCGGCGAGCGCGTACTCGCCGGAAACGTCACCGGGCGGGACGACCTCGCTCGTGACCTCGTCGCTGGTCGCGCTCATCCGCTGCAGCCTGACCTCGGTGGTGCCGAACGTGCCGCGGAGGTCGACCGCGGCACCAGGTCTCACCTGGATGTACGTGTCGCCATCCTTCTTGGTCACGACGATCGGGGTCGGATCGGCCCGCGTCTGCTGCACGTCGATGAAGAGGTAGCCCGAGCGCTGAACGACCGGGCCCGTCTCGGCAGCGTTGGTGACGTACATGTTGTAGCTGGCGATCTCGGCGAGCACGGGCGGCGCGAACGCTGCCACGGTCGCCCCCGTCAGCACGAGTGCCGTGACGAAGGCGAGGAAGCCGCTCCGCCGGCGCACCGCGCCCGCGAGAATCATCGAGAGAGCGAGCACGAGGGCAGCCCCGAAGAGCCCCATCGCTCCCGCGAACATCGGGGTCGCTGACGCACTCGCGAGGGCGATCACCGCGCCGACCACCAGAGAGGCGCCCAGGGCGGCGGCGACGAACCCGGCGCTCGCGCGAGGCCGCGACATCCGCTCGACGCGTCGTCGTTCGTTCGCCTCGGCGGCGAAGGCCGCTCCGACTGCCGCACGCTCGATGCGGGCCTGCTCGCGTGCTGCGCGGTCGGCGTCCTGCTGCTGGCGTCGCCAGGCGTCGTTATGGGCTCGCCACGCGTCGTGCTGTGCGCGCCAGGCGGCGATCTCGGTGTCGGGCGCGCCGGGCGCGGGAGCGAGGGGTTCGGGCGCGGGGGCACGTGTCGCGTCGGCGTACGTGTCGTCGTATGCATCGCGGGCATGCTCGCCCGCCGGAGCGCGGAAGATCGGCGGCGGGGAAGGGAAGGCCGCGGGGGCTCCGTTCCCGGCGGAGCCCCCGGCGGCGCCCGAGGAAGACGCGCCAGCGGAAGCCGTGCGCGGCACCGTCTCAGAGTCCTCGGGAGTTCGGGTACGGGCCGAGGCCCGGGCGATCAGAATGATGACCGCGACGGCGAGCGCGAGGCCGATCTCCGTCAGAACCAACCCCACAGGCGACGAGCCGCCCCAGAGCCAGGACGGCACGAGCTGCGCACCGATCCACGGCACGGCGGGCACGAAGCTCACGATGAGCATGATCCCGATCCCGACCATCGCCGGATCGAATCGGCTCTTCAACAGCTCCTGAAGGTGGATACGGCCGCTCGAATCGGGAAGGAGCGCCCACGCGGTCGCATAGAGGAACAGCATCGGAAACCCGAGCACAGCGGTCACGGCGACGATTCCCCGCACGATCACGGGGTCGATCCGGAGCCGCGCGGCGATGCCGGCGCACACGCCCCCCAGCCAGCCGTCCGCACGCACCACGCCGAACCCGGTCACCCAGGCGAAGAAGCGGTCGGACACCGTCGGCACGCTGGTCGGAGCGGAACCGGCCGGGGGAGGAGGGGGCGGAGTCGTCGGCGGCGCGCTGGTCGGATCGGTCATGAGTCGATCGTGGCAACCCGGCCGGTCCGCGGCCATGGGGTGAATCCCTGACTCGACCCTGATTCTCGAACCCGTGGCGGGACGCGCGCGTGAGGGTGTGGTGGGATGGCGGCATGTCGTCGTCGCCCGCTGCGCTCGCGCGCCCGCCGCTCCGGCGCCCGCGTGAGTGCGTCGTGTCGGGTACCGCCGCGGCCGTCGCGGCACATCTGGGCTGGACCGTCGCCGGCGTCCGCGTCGTCTTCGTGCTTCTGAGTCTCGTCTCGGGCGCCGGCATCCTCCTGTATGCGTGGCTCTGGGCGTTCACGCCGTGGGCGGATGCTGTGGATGCCGGCGCCGTACCCGGGGCGCAGCCCTCGCGCCGTGCGCCGGTCGCCTGGATCCTCCTGTCGTCGTCGGTCGTGGGTGTGTTCGCGGCGATGGTCGTCACCGCCGTCTCGCTCTCGAACGGTGCGTACTACGCCGCGACGTCGTCCTGGTGGAGCGTGATCGTGCTGACCACGGTGCTGGCGAGCGCGGCCGGGCTGTGGGCGACATTCATCGACAGGCCGGATCCCGCACGTGGTCCGCGGCACGCGCTCGCGGTGCGCATCGCGGCGACGGTGGTGCTCGGCATCCTGCTCGTCGTCCAGGTCTCGTCGCTGCAGCGCGGCGGTGTGGTGTCGTTCGTGGGCGCGCTGGTCCTGATCGGCGGCATCGCGCTCATCCATTCTTCGACGTTCATCGATCGGTGGCGCGAGTTGTCGGGAGAGCGCGTGCGCCGCATCCGCGAGGAGCAGCGCAGCGCGATGGCCGCGCACCTCCACGACTCGGTGCTGCAGACCCTCGCGCTGATCCAGAACCGTTCGGGCGCATCCAGCGAGGTCGCCCGGCTCGCCCGCGCTCAGGAACGCGAGCTGCGGGCGTGGCTGTACGACGGCGACGCCCCCGCCGACAGCGATCTGCCGACCGACCTCCGCGACTACGCGGCCGCGCTCGAGCTCGACTACCCGGTCCACATCGACGTCGTCGCGACGGGTGCCTCGGGCGAGCGGGCGAGCGGCGAGGTGGCAGCCGCGGCGCGCGAGGCGATGCTCAACGCCGCCCGGCACGCGGGCGGCGAGGTGTCGGTGTACATCGAGGGAACCGCCGATGCGGTCGACGTCTTCGTCCGGGACCGCGGGCCCGGGTTCGACCTCGACGTCGTTCCCGACGACCGGCTGGGCGTGCGCGAGTCGATCGTCGGGCGCATGCGGCGCATCGGAGGCGCCGCGACCGTCCGGCCCGGGGCGGGCGGGACGGGAGTCGAAGTGCACCTGAGCTACGGGGGCGCCTCGTGAGCAGCATCCGCGTCGTGATCGTCGACGACCACTCGATCTTCCGCTCCGGTCTCCGCGCCGATCTCGACGCGGGCATCGACGTGGTGGGCGAGGCCGCCGACGTCGCCGCGGCGATCGAGGTGATCGCGCGCGAGCAGCCCGACGTCGTGCTGCTGGATGTGCATCTGCCCGGCAGGCCGGACGCGGGCGTCGAAGCGACCGGTGGCGAGTCGGTGATCGTTCAGGCCGCGCCGCACGCGCCCGCGACCCGCTTCCTCGCTCTGAGCGTGTCGGATGCCGCAGAAGACGTCGTGCGCGTGATCCGCGCCGGCGCTCGCGGGTACATCACGAAGGGCTCGTCGGGCACCGAGGTCAGCCGGGCTGTCGTGGCGGTCGCGGGGGGTGATGCGGTGTTCTCGCCGCGGCTCGCGGGGTTCGTGCTCGACGCCTTCGGAGCGGTCGTCGGCGAGACCGCCACGACGAGCGAAGAGCTCGACCGGCTCTCGGTCCGCGAGCAGGAGGTCATGCGGCTCATCGCCCGCGGCTACGCCTACAAAGAAGTCGCCGCCGAACTCTTCATCTCGGCCAAGACGGTCGAGACCCACGTGTCGGCGGTGCTGCGCAAGCTGCAGCTCTCATCGCGCTACGAGCTGACCGCGTGGGCGACCGAGCGCCGACTGCTGTAGACCGGGTGCTCGCCGGGGACTCTCGCGCTGTCGGAGCATATCGACATACTGACCCGTATGCTTGAGCATATGAGGACCACGGTCATTCTTCCCGACGAGCTGTACCGACAGGTCAAAGAGCGCGCGCGCGCCGAAGATCGGACGGTGACCTCGTTCCTCGAGGATGCGCTGCGGAGAGAGCTCGCGCGGCGTGAGCTCCCCGCACGGCCGCGCTACGTGGTCAAGTCCACAGGGAGCGGCGGAGTGATGCCCGGGGTGGACCTCACAAACAATGCCGCGTTGCTCGATCTTCTAGAAGAGGACCTCCCGATCGACAAGCGCCGCTGACCGTGTTGATGCCCGATCTCAACGTGCTCGTCGGAGCGTTCCGCCGAGACACGAACAACCACGAGTTCCTCAAAGATTGGCTCGAACGCGCCGTCGCTTCAGACGACGCACTGGGGCTCACGCCTGCGGTTGTGACGGGAACAGTACGGCTTGTGACACATCGACGGGTGTTCGCGCACCCCGATGATGTCGAAACGGCATTGCAGCACGTGGCGAGCCTTCTCGAACAGCCTGGCGTCTCGATGGTCTGCCCCGGCCCCCGGCACTGGCAGATCTTCTCCCGCCTGTGCCGCGAGGCGGACGCGCGCGGCAACCTCGTCAGCGACGCCGCGCACGCGGCGATCGCGATCGAGCACGGTGCGACGTGGGTCACTCTCGATCGCGACTTCGCACGGTTCCCCGGATTGCGGTGGGAAGTGCCGGGAGTGTCGCGATGACGGATGCCGGCACCCTGTGTCTGAGACCGCGCCTAAACTGAACGGGCCATGACCGACGCATCCATCCCGCTCATCGTCGGCGGCGACATCGGCCCGCAGGGCGACGCGGGCTCCGACCGGGCCCGCCCCGACGCCGACCTTCTCGAGGGCCTCAACCCTCCGCAGCGCGAAGCCGTCATCTACCGCGGCCCCGCGCTGCTCATCGTCGCCGGAGCGGGCTCGGGCAAGACGAGCGTGCTGACGCGCCGCATCGCGTCGCTGTTGCGCAGTCGCGAGGCGTGGCCCAGCCAGATCCTCGCGATCACGTTCACGAACAAGGCCGCGGGCGAGATGCGCGAGCGCGTCGCCCAGCTCGTCGGCGACCGCGCGCAGGGCATGTGGATCTCGACGTTCCACTCGGCGTGCGTGCGCATCCTCCGCCGCGAGGCCGAGGCGTTCGGCTTCACGAAGTCGTTCACGATCTACGATTCGGGCGACACGAGGGCGCTGCTCAAGCGCCTCGTGAAAGAGCATGAGGCCGATGCCTTCGGGCTGACGCCGGGCTCGGTGATGAGCAAGATCTCCAAACTCAAGAACGAGCTGGCGGACGCCGAGTCGTACGCCCGCTCGGCGAACATGTCCGATCCGGCCGAGCGTGTGTTCGTCGAGGTCTTCGGCGAATACCAGCGGGCCCTGCAGCGCGCGAATGCGTTCGACTTCGACGACCTGATCGGGCAGACCGTCTTCCTGTTCCGGGCGTTTCCGAAGATCGCCGACACGTATCGCCGGCGATTCCGGCACATCCTCGTCGACGAATATCAAGACACCAATCACGCGCAGTACGCCCTGATCAACGAGCTCACGCGGCCGGTCGGTTCCGACGCGCAGCCGTTCGACGGCGGCGGCGGGATGATGATCTTCGAGGCGACCCCCGAGCCCGGCTCCGATACGGATGCGGCATCCCTCACGGTCGTCGGCGACTCCGACCAGTCGATCTACGCGTTCCGCGGCGCCGACATCCGCAACATCACCGAGTTCGAACGCGACTACCCCGGCGCCAAAGTCGTGCTGCTCGAGCAGAACTACCGCTCGACCCAGAACATCCTGACCGCTGCGAATTCGGTCATCGGCAACAACTTCGACCGCAAAGACAAGAAGCTCTGGACCGATGTCGGCGCGGGCGAGAAGATCGTCGGCTTCACCGGCTACTCGCAGCACGACGAGGCCCAGTTCGTGGCCGACGAGATCGAGGCGCTGCACCGTACGGACATCGACTACTCGCAGATGGCCGTCTTCTACCGCACGAACTCTCAGTCGCGCGCGCTGGAAGAGATCTTCATCCGCTCCGCGATCCCGTACAAGATCATGGGCGGCACGAAGTTCTACGAGCGCGCCGAGATCAAAGACGCGATGGCGTACCTCGTCGCGATCGCGAACCCGGCCGACGAGATGGCCGTGCGCCGCATCCTGAACAAGCCGCGCCGCGGCATCGGCGACGTGACCGAGACGGCGATCGCCCGGTACGCCGCCGACCAGCAGATCACGTTCCGCGACGCGCTCGCCAACGCATCCGCGCTCGGCGTCGGGCCGAAGATCCAGGCCGCCATCGCACAGCTCGACGCGGTGCTCGCCGAGGCGGCCGAGATCATGCTGCCCTCGTCGGGCGAGCTCGCACCCCCCACCGCGGTCGCGGAGGGGCTCACGCTGCTGCTGCAGAAGAGCGGCTACATGTCGGCCCTGCGCCAGAGCAAAGACCCGCAAGACGAAGCGCGTCTCGAGAACCTCGACGAGCTCGTCGCCGTCACGCGCGAGTTCGCGCGCAACAACCCGGATGGCACGGTGATCGACTTCCTCACGGAGGTCGCGCTGGTGTCGGATGCCGACGACCTGGAGGACGCGTCCGGCTCGGTTTCGCTCATGACCCTCCACACGGCGAAGGGCCTCGAGTACGACGCGGTGTTCGTCACCGGCGTCGAGGAAGACCTCATCCCGCACCGGATCTCGGCCGGCGAGCCCGGTGGCCCCCAAGAGGAACGACGGCTCTTCTACGTCGGCATCACCCGGGCGCGCAAGCGGCTCTACATGTCGCTTGCGATGACGCGCGCCCAGTTCGGCGAGGTCACGGTGGCGATGCCGAGCCGGTTCCTGCAAGAGATCCCGGCTGACCTGATCGACTGGCGCCAGTCGCCGGGCGATGTGAACTCCCGCGGCGGCATCCAATCGCGGGCGCTGAACGCGAGGCGGCCCGGTGGCTCGGGCGGCGGATTCGGCGGCGCACCCGCTCGCCGGTTCGGCGACGACCTGGTGCCGAAGTCGACCGCGCTCGACCGCTTCCCCAACCGCATCCCCGCCCGGGTGCGCGACAACGGCGACATGATTCTCGGGCCGGGTGACCGCATCCGTCATGAAGACTTCGGCGAGGGCCGCGTGGACGCCGTGACGGGCGAGGGGGCGAAGCGGGTCGCGCACGTGCGGTTCGACAAGGTGGGGGCCAAGAAGCTGCTCATCAAGATCGCGCCGATCGAAAAGATCTGAGCTCCGCCGGGCGGTCGCGTGCGCCCGGGCTCCCCGCCGACCCGCGGGTTAGGCTGGCCCGATGGCCATGTTCTCGCGCCGTAAGAAGAACGATGTCGTCCGATCGGATGCTGCGGCATCTGCGCCCGATCCTTCGGCCCCAGATCCTTCCGCGTTCGATCGGGCAGCGGCGTCCGTTCCGTCCGCTCCGGCCGAGGCCGAGTCGACACCGACGCCGCCCGCCGAACAGGAGGCGCGTGCCGCACCGACGGTGGGTATCTCGGTCGGGACGTTCCAGGGGATCGGTGCGGCGACGATTCTGCGCGACGATCACGCCGACGCTGCGCCGCCGCCTGTTCGCCCGCCCGCGCCCGCCGAGGCGCCCGCGGCCACCGAGACGGTCCCAGGGCTTCGCGACAACGTCCTGCTGCGCGAGTCGGTCGCGACGCTGCCCGAGAACCCACGGCCGGTCGACCTACTGAATGTCGCCCGGCAGGTCCTCCAGGGAAACGTCTTCCTCCGCGTCAAGGGCGACGCGCGGTCACTGCTGTCGGCGGGGCGCGAACTGCCGTTCGCCGTCGCGGGCCAGGGCGACACCCAATTCGTGCTGGCCTACAGCAGTGGCGCGGCCATGCAGGACAGCCTGCGCGCAGATGGAGACACCGGCACGTCGGCGATGGGTCAGTCGTCTCTGTCGGTGATCAAGCTCGTTCTCGGCGGCCCCTACGCCGGCCTCATCATCGACCCTTCATCCACGCCGGCGCCGGTCATCCTTCCCCGTGAGCTGTTGCAGCACGCGGTCGACGACGGCGATGAGAACGCCGCGATCAAGACGCTGCTCGCGGGGCGGCGCACCGACGCGACGGCGCACGAGGTCGTGAATGCGATGATGGGCGCGCCCCTTTGGATCGCGGCCAACCGCGCGGCCGTTGACCAGCCGATGGGCATCGCCGAGTCGCGAACGCCGGACGGGGACAGATTCCTCGAGGTGTTCTCGCACCCGCTCGAAGTGCTCGCCCTCGGTCGCGGCGACACTCCGGTGGCGGTCAGGGCCGCGCAGCTGGGTGCTGCGCTCGCCGCCGATGAGGGGATCACCGGGCTGCTGTTCAATCCGGGCGGCCCGTGGCTGCGCGTGGTGCGCAGCGATCTGATGCCTGTCATCGCCCTCGCGCCCTGATGCTCCGGAGCCGCCGGACCTGCCCCTCCGGCCCGACCACCGCGCACAACGCAGGATCGATATCGGAATGAGCGCGCGACACGCCGTGATCTGAGTCTGCGTGAGCGGAACGGTCCTGCATTGTGCACCGCGCGGAGGAGGCAGGGGAATGCGCGGGGACAGAAATGACAGGGTAACTGTACAGTTTAACTGTGCAAATGCTACGCTGGTTGAATGATCGATTCCATCGACACCGATGACACGGCCGCCGCCCTCAGGACGGCCACCGCGCGCCTCAATCGCCGACTCCGCGCCGAAGCAGGGCAGTCGGAGTACACCTCGGCGCAGGTGAATGTCATCCGTCACCTGATGGAACAGGGTCCCGCCACGCCGTCCGAGCTTGCACGAGCCGAAGGCGTCAGGCAGCAGTCGATGAGCGCAACCGTCGCCGCGCTCGAGGCACAGGGCATCGTCGCGCGTCGGCCCGACCCGGACGACAAGCGCGCGTCACGCGTGTTCATGACGCCGGCCGGTGAGCGGGCGATCCTCGAAGGTCGCACGGCCAAGCAGGGCTGGCTCATCCGCACGATGACCGACCGCCTCACCGCGGACGAGCGGCGGATCCTGCGAGAAGCAGCCGCCCTCATCGAGCGGATGCTTGCGCCGTGACCGCTCCCGCCCGGTACCGGCCCGAAGGAGAACGATGACCATCACCACGATCGTCCCCCGCACGGCGAGGGCTGCCCACGAGCACGGCCACCACGTGACGATCGCCGTGGATGCGGTGGCCGACTTCGACCCGGAGGCTCACGCGAACTCGATCCAGCACATCGTTCCCGCGATCGGCGAGACCGGCACGACCGGCGAGATCGTCCGGATGCTCGAATCGCCCGAACGGTGACCCGCAACGCGGCCCCGACAAAGCGTCCCGAGCCCCCGTTCGGGCCTCGCTTCGTCGTCCCCCTTCTGTGGGGCACGTCACTCAACCCCATCAACTCGTCGATCATCGCGACGTCGCTGGTCGCGGTCGGCACGGCATTCGGCGTGAGTGCGGGTCAGACCGCCCTCCTCGTGGCCGCCGTCTACGTCTCCAGTGCCGTCGCCCAGCCCGCAATGGGGAGGCTGGGTGCGCACTTCGGGGCGCGACGGGTGTTCTTGTGCGGGCTCGGCGTGCTGTTCGTCGCCGGGCTGATCGGCACGTTCGCCCCGACGTTCGCGTGGCTCGTGGTCTCGCGGGCCCTGATCGGCATCGGCACCGCGGCGGGGTACCCCACCGCCATGTCGATGATCAGACGGCGGGCGGATGCCGCGGGCACCGGCATCCCCGGTGGGGTGCTCGGCGGAATCTCCATCTCTGCGCAGGTCACGGCAGCGCTCGGGCTGCCCATCGGTGGTGCGCTGGTCGGAATCTGGGGCTGGCCGGCTGCTTTCGCGGTGAACGTCCCGCTCGCGGCGATCGGCGTCGCGATGACGCTGGCATGGATACCGGCCGATGGTCCGATAGTCCGTTCGTCGACGCGCGAGTTGCTCCGCGCTTTGGACGTCGTCGGTATCGCGCTGTTCGCTGCTGCGGTGGTGTCGCTGATCGCCCTGCTCTCCGACATCCGTCATCCGGTGTGGTGGTTCGGGGTCGTCCTCGTCGCAGCGACCGCCGCTCTCGTGTGGTGGGAGCTTCGCTCCTCCGAGCCCTTCATCGACGTGCGGACGCTCGGCTCCAACGGTTCACTGGGCCGCACATACCTCCGCCAGATGCTCGCGCTGACAGCGAGTTATACCGTGCTCTACGGTTACGTGCAGTGGCTCGAGCAGGGCAGGGGGCTGACCGCGACGGGGAGCGGACTCATCCTGCTTCCGATGTCGATCGTTGCGGCGGCCGGGGCCGCCGTCATCTCACGGCGGGCGTTGGTGAAAGGCCCGCTGATCATCAGCGGGGTGGCCATCATCGCGGGCGGGGCAGCGCTCCTGTTCGTCGATGCGGGCACCAGCCTCGTCGCCCTCGTCGGCCTTAGCCTGTTGTTCGGTGTCGCTCTCGGGATGACCTCGACGAGCAATCAGGCGGCGCTCTACGTGCAGACCACGGCCGACCAGATCGGCGTGGCCTCGGGACTCCTCCGCACATCGAGCTACCTGGGTGCGATCTTCGCCTCCGCAGTGATCGGTCTCGCGTTCCCCGCGAGCGCGACCGATGACGGACTGCACGTGGCGGCCGTCACGATCGTCGGGGTCGGGGCCGTGCTCCTCCTCCTCATCCTCCTCGACCGCCGTCTCCCCGGTCGCGGTCGCTGAGCCGCTCGCGAGTCTCTGGTGCACAACGCAGGATCGACTATGGGTCTGAGGGGCGACACGCCGCGGGTTCGAGGCATCGGGCTCGATCGGTCCTGCGTTGTGCGCCGCGGGGAGGGGAGACGGATAAGGCGGGGGTGTCGCCGCGTCGTCCCTCACCCGTAGGGTCGGACCATGGCGAGCGAGTTCACGATGCTGACCGTGCCGGGGCCGTCCGGCGAACGCGAGGTGCGGCTGTCGAGCCCCAATCGGGTGATCTGGCCCGAGCCGGGAATCACCAAGCGCGAACTGGCCGAGTACCTCATCGCCGTCTCGGGCCCCTTCCTCGCGGCCAACGGCAATCGCCCCGTTTCGCTCGAACGGTTCCCCGACGCTGTCGGGGGCGACAGCTTCTTCTCCAAGAACCCGCCCAAAGGCGCGCCAGACTACGTCGAGGCCGTGACCGTCACGTACAACAGCGGGCGACGGCATCCGCAACTCGTCCTCACCGAGCCGGCCGCCGTCGTCTGGGCTGCCCAGATGAACACGATCGTCTTCCACCCGTGGGCATCTCTCGCCGATGCCACCGACAATCCCGTCGAACTGAGGATCGACCTCGACCCGCAGCCGGGAACCGACTTCTCGGATGCCGCGGCCGTCGCCCCCGCCCTGCGCGAGGTCCTTTCCGAGGCCGGCCTCGCGGCGTTCCTCAAGACCAGCGGCAATCGCGGCATCCACGTGTTCTGTCCGATCGAGCCGACGCACGAGTTCCTCGAGGTGCGGCACGCGGTGATCGCGGCGGCCCGCGAACTCGAGCGCCGGATGCCCGAGAAGGTCACGACGAACTGGTGGAAGGAAGAGCGCGGTCAGCGCATCTTCGTCGACTTCAACCAGGCCAATCGCGACCGCACGATGGCCGGCGCCTACAGCCCCCGCGCCCTGCCGGCCGCGACGGTCGCGACGCCGATCACGTGGGACGAGCTCGCCGGCGTCGACCCGACCGCGTTCACGATCCGCACGGTGCCGCAGCGGCTCGCCGATATCGGCGACCCGTGGGCCGACCTGCAGGCCGAGCCCGGCCGCATCGATGTGCTCCTCGAGTGGTGGGAGCGCGACCTGTCGAACGGGTTGGGCGAACTGCCGTTCCCGCCCGACTTCCCCAAGATGCCCGGTGAGCCGCCGCGGGTGCAGCCGAGCCGGATCAATCCCGACAACTGGGCCTGACCGCCCGGGTCAGTCGAGGACCGCCCCGACGTCGTACGCCGAGACCGACTCGAGCTGCTCGTACGTGCACGAACGCGGATCCCTGTCGGGGCGCCAGCGATCGAACTGCACGGTGTGCCGGAACCGCCATCCCTCGAGCTGGTCGTAGCGCACTTCGAGCACCCGCTCGGGGCGCAGCTTGACGAACGACGAGTCGCGATCGGCCGCCGAGAACCGCGACTTCTCACCCTCTCCGGTGAGCGCTTCGCCCGAGGCATCCGTCTGCACGAGCGGAGCGAGTTCGTCGACGAGCTCGAGTCGCCGCTTGTCGGTCCAGGCCGAGACGGCGCCGACGTTGTGCAGCCTGCCCTCGGCGTTGTACAGCCCGACGAGGAGCGAACCGACGCCCGCGCCGCTCTTGTGCACGCGGTACCCGAGCGCGACCACATCAGCGGTGCGGGCGTGCTTGATCTTGAACATCGTGCGCTTGTTCGGAGCGTACGGCTGGGCGAGGGGTTTGGCGACCACGCCGTCCAGGCCCGCGCCCTCGAACTCGGCGAGCCACCGCTTCGCGACGGCTGGATCGTCGGTCGTACGGGTCACGTGGATCGGATGCGGGAGCCCCCCGAGCAGGTCGACCAGCTGCGCGCGCCGCTCGGCGAACGGCTCGGACTGCAGGTCGCGGTCGCCACGGGCGAGCAGGTCGAAGGCGATGAACATCGCCGGCGTCGTTTCGGCGAGCATCTGCACACGAGACGCAGCGGGGTGGATGCGCTGGGTCAGTGACTCCCAGTCGAGGCGCTGTGCACCGGGCTCACCCCGAGGCACGACGACCTCCCCGTCGATCAGGCACGTCTCGGGGAGCAGCCGAGAGAAGGCTTCGACGAGCTCGGGGAAGTACCGGGTCAGCGGCTTGGCGCCACGGCTGCCGATCTCGAGGTCGGTGCCATCCCACGAGACGAGGCCGCGGAATCCATCCCACTTGGGCTCGAAGCTCAGTCCTCCGGGAGTCTTCGCCGGATCGGGGATGTCGGGCACGGACTTCGCCAGCATCGGCGCGGGGATCTCGTACTTCATGCGTCCATCCTGGCCCGGCGCCCGGACATCCGGGAGGATCGATGGGCCTGAGAGGGGCGGGAGCAGCCCCATGGGCCCACTTCTGCCCCTGGCATCCTTCGGGATGTCCGGGCCGGCCGCCGCGACGGGCCACGGCTACCCTTCGATCGGATGCTTCGGTCGCGCCCACCGGGCGGGTCGGTCCGGGCCGTCCCACACCTGGATGACGCCCCACGCCGCGGCGGTGATCGGTACGGCCAGCACAGCTCCGACGATGCCGCCCAATACGGTCCCGATCGTCAGGGCGACGAGGATGACGAACGCGTGCAGCTTCATCGACCGCCCCATGAGGAACGGCTGCAGGAAGTTGCCCTCGAGCTGGTTGACGAGGACGACGACACCGACGACGAACAGCGCGTTCACCCACCCGTTGGCGACGAGGGCGACCAGCGCCGCAAGGATGCCGGCGAGGGTTGCCCCGACGATCGGGATGAAGGCGAGAAGGAACACCAGCACGGCGAGCGGGATCGCGAGCGGCACCTGCAGGATGAGCAGGCCGATCAGGATGCCGATGGCATCCACGAGCGCGACTCCCGCGGTACCCCGCAGATACGATCCGAACACGGTCACCGTCTTGTCGCCGATGCGACGTGCGCGCACGTAGTGGTCGCCGTGGAACGGCCGAAGCAGGAACTCCCACATCTGCGGCCCGTCCTTGAGGAAGAAGAACAGCACCGTCACCAGGAGTACGCACCCGGTCACGAAGTTGGCAACGGCCCCGACGCCGGCCAAGGCTCCCGAGCCGAACTGCGAGCTCGTGAGGAAGCCGGTCACCTGTTGGCCCCACTCATCGAGTTGAGCCTGGTCGGGCGCGAAGGGAAGGGTCTGCACCCAGGTGATCAGCTGCGTGAATCCGTCCCTCGCCTGGGCGTACAGGTCGTTCCACTGATTCTCGACGGCCCACACGATCAGCCAGCCGACGCCGCCGAGCAGCACGACGATACCGAGCAGCGTGAGCACCGTTGCCAGGAGCGAGGGCACCCCGCGGCGGCGCATCCAGCGCATGACGGGCGCGAACGCGCACGCGATGATGAGCGCGAGCACAAGGGGGATCGTCACCACGGTGAGCGACTGGATGCCGAAGATCACGCCGCCCGCCACGATGAGGACGACGATCACCTGCACCGCGCGGATCGCGAGCCGGCCGAAGCCGTCGGCCCACAGGCTCCACGGCGGACGTGTGGCCGCCAGTTCGACGCTCGATTCCTCGAGGGTCACGCGTCGCCGATCGTCCGTCCCGAAGAGTCTCATCCCTCGAGGGTAGGGGCTGGATTCGGGATGCTCGGATCCCTTGTCGCGCGCGACTCCTGCCGCTAGGGCTCGGCCCTGATCAGGCGAACGCGCTCATCCCCGTGATGTCGCGGCCGATGAGGAGCGCCTGCACGCTCTCGGTGCCCTCATACGTGTGGATGGCCTCGATGTCGGCCATGTGCTGCATCACGCCGTACTCGAGCAGGATGCCGTTGCCGCCGAGCAGGTCGCGGGCGACGGTCGCGATGCGGCGCGCGGCGCGCGTGTTGTGGTACTTCGCGAGGGACGCCTGGGTCGGGCGGAGGGATCCGGCGGTCTCGAGGTCGGCCATGTGCCGGCAGTACAGCTGCATCGCGGTGAGCTCCTCGAGCATCTGCGCGAGCCGTTCCTGCACCATCTGGAACTTCGCGAGGGGCTTGCCGAACTGCACGCGCTGCTGCGAGTACTGCAGGGCCGCCTCGTAGCAGGCCGTCGCGTGGCCGAGCGCCGACCACGCGACGCCCGAGCGCGTGGAGTACAGCACGACCGACGCGTCCTTGAAGGAGGTCGCCCCCGGGAGCACCGCGGACGCGGGGAGGCGTACGTCGGTCAGCGTGATGAGCGCCTGATGGATCGCGCGCAGCGACGCCTTGCCGAGGATCGGACGGCCGTCGTAGCCCGGAGTCTCCTGCGGGACGAGGAAGCAGCGCACGGCGCCGTCGTCGTCGGCGCCGGGGGAGTCGACCCGCGCCCACACGAACGTCACGCCGCCGGACGCGCCGTTGCCGATCCACTTCTTCGCTCCGTCGAGCACCCATGAGCCGTCGGCCTCGCGGCGCGCGCGCGTCTCGAGAGAGACCGAGTCCGAGCCGTGGTCGGGCTCGGTCAGCGCGAACGACCCGAGCACCTCACCCCGAGCGATCGGCACGAGGTACCGCGCCTTCTGCTCGTCGCTGCCGAACAGCGCGAGGGTGCGGAGCGCGAGGCCGCCCTGGACGGCGAGGATCGTGCCCATCGACCCGTCGCCGCGCGAGATCTCCATGTTCACCAGGCCCGCGGCCAGCGGTGACAGCGACGTCAGGCCTTCGTGCTGGATGCCGTCGGTGAACAGATCGAGTTCGCCCATCCGGCGGGCGAACGCGAGGTTGTACTCGCCGCGATCCCACCAGTCCGCGATCTCGGGCTGGATCTCGGTCGAGAAGGTCCGTGCCCGGTCCCACGCGGCGCGATCATCGGGCGAGAGGTCGGCGAAGACGGCGTAGTAGTCGGTGTCGAGCGGCTGCGCGAGATCGTACGACTCGATCTGCTGGCCGGGCCGGGGGTGGAAATCTGACACGGCCGTGCTCCTGACGATGTGGGGTGGAGCATCCATCCTACTGGAACTGAATGCCGCGCCAAGGAGGACTGAGTCTCACCGCGATAGCCCCGCTGCCCGCGGTTTCGCCCGTGCTACAGTCGACGTGCAAACCGACTGGACGGTATGCGGGCGAGGAGGCGCACATGGCCGTAGGAGAGGGAATCCGCCGGATCGACGGCCGATTCGAGGGCACCGTGTCGCTCGTCACGGGAGCCAGCCGCGGGATCGGCCTGGCGATCGCCCAGCGCCTCGTCGACGAGGGCGGATCGGTCGTCATCACCGGTCGCAGGCAGGAATCGCTGGATGCTGCGGCCGCCCAGCTCGGTGAATCGGCCATGACCGTGGCGGGCCGCGCCGACGATGCCGAGCATCGCGCCGACGTGTTCGCGCAGATCGCCGAGCGCCACGGCCGGCTCGACCACCTCGTCAACAACACCGGCATCAATCCGGTCTTCGGTCCGCTGGTCGACGTCGATGCCGACGCGGCGCGGAAGATCCTCGAGGTGAACGTCATCGCGACGCTCGAGTGGACCAGGGCGGCGGTGGCCGCCGGCCTGTCGCGATCGGTCGTCACGATCGCCTCCGTCGCGGGGCTCGGGGCGAGCCCAGGTATCGGGCTGTACGGCATGTCGAAGGCCGCGCTCATCAACCTCACGATGCAGCTCGCGTATGAACTGGCGCCGGCGATCCGCGTCAACGCCGTCGCGCCCGCGGTCATCAGGACCCAGTTCGCCCGTGCGCTGTACGAGGGCCGCGAGCAGGAGGCGTCCGACGCGTATCCGCTGCGCAGGCTCGGCGAGACCGCCGATGTCGCAGGCCCGGTGGCCTTCCTCCTCTCCGACGACGCCGCGTGGATCACCGGCCAGACCCTGCCGATCGACGGCGGCGCCGGCATCCGGCCCTTCCTCTGATGAAGGAATCGCGCGTCGCGGAGGACGTGACCCGTGCCGCCGTCGAACTGTTCGCGACGCAGGGCTACGCCAACACGAGCGTCCAGCAGATCGTCGAGGCTGCAGGCGTCACCAAGGGCGCGATGTACCACTACTTCGAATCCAAGGACGACCTGCTCTTCGGCATCTACGAGACCCTCCTGTCGCTGCAGAAGTCGCGGATGGACGAGATCATCGCCCGTGGGGGCGCGGTCGGCGACGTGCTGCGGGCCGTCTGCGTCGACGTGGTCGAGACCACGATCGAGTTCCTGCCGGAGGGCACGGTCTTCTTCCGCAGCGCGCACCTGCTCTCGGAGCCGCGCCGGCACGAGGTCACGCGCCGCCGGCGGGAGTACCACGACGAGTTCTCGCAGCTCATCGTGCGCGGGCAGAACGAGGGCGTCTACCGCACCGACATCCCGCTCGCGGTGCTGGTGGCGCACTTCTTCAGCGACGTGCACTACCTGTCGAGCTGGTATTCGCCCGACGGACCGGAGGGGAAGACCCTCGTCGCCGAACAGCTCGCCGACCTGTTCATGATCAGCATCAGGAGGACGGATGCCTCAGCCTGACCGAATGCGCGCGTGGCGCGTGACCACGCTCGGCGAGCCCGCCGGCGCGCTGACGCTCGACGTCGTCGCCACTCCCTCGCCCGCGCCGGGGGAGGTGCTCCTGAGGGTCGCGGCCGTCGCGGCGAACTTCCCCGACGTGCTGCTCGCGCGCGGTCACTACCAGGTCAAGCCCGAGCTGCCGTTCATTCCCGGCGTCGAGTGCAGCGGCACGATCGCCGCCGTCGGGGAGGGAGTGACCGGCCTGGAGGTCGGCGACCGGGTCGTGGCCGCGAAGATCGGTGTGCTCGCCGAGTATGCCGTCGTGCCGGCGGCCGCGGTGCAGAAGATCCCGGATGCCCTGACCGACCTCGCCGCGGCGGGTCTGACGATCGCCTATCAGACCGCGTGGTTCGCCCTGCACCGGCGGGCACAGCTTCGCTCGGGCGAGTGGCTGCTCGTGCACGCTGCGGCCGGCGGGGTCGGCGCCGCGACCGTGCAGCTCGGCGCAGCCGCGGGCGCCCGCGTGATCGGGGTCGTCGGCTCCGAGGCCAAGGCCGCGGTGGCGCGCGCCGCGGGCGCGGAGCATGTCGTGATCCGCGGGGTGGACGACATCGCCGCCTCCGTGCGAGAGATCACGAGCGGTCACGGCGCCGATGTCGTGTTCGACCCGGTCGGAGGCGACGCGTTCGCCGCGTCCACGCGGTGCATCGCCTTCGAGGGGCGCATCGTCGTGATCGGCTTCGCGAGCGGCGAGATCCCCACGATCGCGGCGAGCCACACGCTCGTGAAAAACTACGGGGTGCTCGGCCTCTACTGGGGCCTGTACCAGGAGCGGTACCCCGACCTCGTCGCGGCCGCCCACGCCGATCTCATGCGGCTCTCCGCCGAGGGCGCGATCGACCCGGTGATCGACCACGTCGTGCCGTTCGACCGCGCGCCCGAGGCGCTGACGGCCCTCGCATCGGGAGCGACCGTCGGCCGCGTCGTCGTGGCGGTCGGCACGGGAGAGACGGGCACAGGCGGGACGGGCACAGGCGAGATGGGTTCCACGGGGGCCGACGCATGAGCGATCTGGGCGGGCGGGTCTGCCTCGTCACCGGCGGGGCGCGCGGGATCGGCGAGGCCTACGTCCGCGCGCTGCACGAGGCAGGGGCGCGGGTCGTCGTCGCCGATCTGCTCGATGAAGAAGGCTCGGCGCTCGCCGCAGAGCTCGGCGAGCGGGCGACGTTCGTGCACCTCGATGTGACGGACGAGGGGCAGTGGGAGGCGGCGGTCGCAGCATCCCTCCGCGCGTTCGGCGCGATCGACGTGCTCGTGAACAATGCGGGCATCGCGAACGCGGCTCCGATCGAGCACTTCACCACGGCGAAATGGGACGCCGTGATCGCCGTCAACCTCACCGGCACGTTCTTCGGGTGCCGCGCGGTCGTGCCGGCGATGAAGGCGCAGGGGCACGGTTCGATCATCAACATCTCGTCGGTCGAGGGGATGCGCGGCAGCCCCGGGCTGCACGGCTACACGGCCGCGAAGTTCGGGGTGCGCGGACTCACGCAGTCGCTCGCGGTCGAGCTCGGCCCCTTCGGGATCCGCGCCAATTCGGTGCATCCCGGCTTCATCCGCACGCAGATGACGACGCGGATCGATCCCGCGCACCTCGAGATCCCGCTCGGCCGGCCCGGTGAGCCGGCGGATGTGGCCGGCACCGTGGTGTTCCTCGCGAGCGACGCGTCGGCGTTCACGAGCGGTGCCGAGTTCGTCGTCGACGGAGGCATGATCTCGGGCATCCCGCACAAGTAGGGCGTCGCGCGGCGGTCAGAGACGCAGCTGGGCGCGGCCGAGACTCGACAGGTGCACTTCGTCGGGGCCGTCGGCGAGCCGCAGCGACCGCACGCCGGCGTACAGCTCGGCGAGCGGGGTGTCGGCGGAGACGCCGGCCCCGCCGTGCACCTGGATGGCGCGATCGATGATCGTCTGCACGGCACGGGGAACCGCGATCTTGATGGCCTGGATCTCGGTCATCGCCGCGCGATTGCCGACCGTGTCCATGAGCCATGCGGTCTTCAGGACGAGCAGGCGCAGCGATTCGAGCTGGATGCGCGCCTCGGCGGCCCACTCGCGGATGACGCCCTGATCGGCGAGGCTCCGGCCGAACGTGTGCCGGGCGTTCGCCCGCGCGGTGAGCAGGGCGAGCGCGCGCTCGCCCATGCCGAGGGCGCGCATGCAGTGGTGGATGCGGCCGGGTCCGAGGCGGGCCTGCGCGATCGCGAAGCCCGAGCCCTCGTCGCCGATCAGGTTCTCGGCGGGCACGCGCACATCCTCGAACGCGATCTCGGCGTGCCCGCCGTGATCGCGGTCGTCGTAGCCGAACACCGAGAGCGGCCGCACGATCCGAACCCCGGGTGTGTCGCGGGGCACGAGGATCATCGACTGCTGCCGGTGCCTGTCGGCGTCGGGATCGGTCTTGCCCATCACGATGAAGATCTGCGCGGCCGGGCTCATCGCCCCCGTCGACCACCACTTGCGGCCCGTGATCACGTACGAGTCACCCTCGCGGCGGATGCGCGTGGCGATGTTCGTCGCGTCGGACGAGGCCGCATCCGGCTCCGTCATGCAGAAGGACGAGCGGATGCTGCCCTCCAGCAGAGGCCGGAGCCACCTCTCCTTCTGCGCCGGGGTGCCGAAGTCGTGCAGCACCTCCATGTTGCCCGTGTCGGGTGCGGCGCAGTTGAAGGTGACCGGAGCCAGCCGCGGGCTCCAGCCCGTGATCTCGGCGAGGGGGGCGTACTGCAGGGCGCTGAGACCCGCTCCGTCCGCGCCGGGGAGGAAGAGGTTCCAGAGGCCCTCCGCGCGGGCCTTCGCCTGCAGCTCGCCGACGATCGGTGGAGCGCCCCACGCATCGGGCGCGGCGGCCAGCTGCTCGTCGAGAGTGTGCTCGGCCGGCAGCACGTGGTCGTCGACGAACGTGCGCACCCTCTCGATCAGCTCTTGCGTGCGTGCGTCGTGTGAGAAGTCCATGGTCACCGGTCCTGTCCGTGGGGGTGCTGTCCGTGGTGGGCCTGCTCCTGGTGGGCCCGCTCGTGGTGGTGCTGGCCGAGCCGGATGTCCGTGCCCGGATCGCCCGAGAGGTGGCGCAGACCGTCGGCCGACAGGGGTTCGACCAGGTCGCCGATGCGGTCGAAGCCGTCGCCGACGGTCTCGCCCGACCGGTAGCGCAGGTGGATGCCCTCGGCGATGACGGCGAGCTTGTAGGCCGCGAAGGCGCGGTACCACGAGAGAGCGGGCACGGCGATCCCGGCCCGCGCGGCGTAGGCGTCCACGAGTTCGTCGAAGCCGGGGTAGCCCGCGGCCGGGTCCACCGCCGTGGGCATCACTCGCGCGTCCTCGGCGATGTCGGCGATGTTCCAGTACATGCCGAAGATCCCCAGATCGACCAGGGGGTCGCCAAGCGTCGACATCTCCCAGTCGAGCACCGCCGCGATCCGCGGGGCATCGGGCGCGATGATCGCGTTGTCGAGGCGGTAGTCGCCGTGCACCAGACTCGTGCGCGCCGTTTCGGGCCGACGTTCGCCGAGCCGTTCCTGCAGGCGGTCGAGGGTGGGCACGTCGCGCGACCGCGAGGCATCCAATTGCCGCCGCCATGTCCGCAGCTGCCGCTCGAGGAAGCCGTCACCACGTCCGAAGTCGGCGAGCCCGACACGTGCGGGATCGATCGCATGCAGATCGGCCAGCACCTCGGCCAGCTCGATGCTGACCGAGCGGAGTGCGGCGGGGGAGCGACCGTCGTTCTGCGCCCGATGAGCGAGCACCTGTCCCTCGACGAACCGCATGACGAAGAAGGGGGTGCCCGTCACGCGCGCGTCGGCCGTATCGTCGACGAGGTCGACGACCTCCGGGACGGGCACCGCGGAACCACGCAGCGCGGCGATGACGCGATGCTCGCGTGCCATGTCGTGAGCGCTCGAGAGCACGTGCCCGAGCGGCGGGCGGCGCAGCACGAGCGGGACCAGGCCCCCGTCGAGGCGATAGGTCAGGTTCGACTTTCCGCCCGCGATCACCGTGGCGCGCAGCGCGCCGTCGGCGAGCTCGGGGTGGGTCTCGACGAGCCATGCGCTCGCGCCCGCGACATCCAGTCCGGGGACGGTTCCAGCCGTCACGCGGGCACCGCCTCGTGGCTGTCCGTCTCGGGAACCACGAGCACGAGCGTCTCGGCGACGAGGGCGGGCCGCGCGGACCCCTCGATCTGGACCGTCGTCGTGAGAGCGGCGCGGTAGCCCTGTGGCGAGGCATCCACTCGCGTGAGTTCGCTCACCGCCCGCACCCGTGATCCCACGACGACCGGCTGCACGAAACGCACTCTGTCGAGCCCATAGTTGACGAACATCGATGCGCCCTCGACCGCGAGGAGTCCCACCGTGAGGCGGGGCAGGAGCGAAAGGGTGAGGTACCCGTGCGCGATCGTCGCCCCGAACGGACCGGATGCTGCGCGCTGCGCGTCGAGGTGGATCCACTGCCGATCCTCGGTGGCGTCGGCGAATGCCTGGATGCGCTCCTGGTCGATCGTGAACCAGTCGCCCGTGGCGGATCCGCCGACGGCGGCGGCCAGCGCCGCGGGGGACGCCGCGGCGATCATGCCCGCGGACCTCCGGCGACGTAGAGCACCTGTCCGGAGACGAATCCGGCCTCCTCCGAGCAGAAGAACGACGCGGCGGCGGCGATGTCGTCGGGCTGCCCCGCCCGCCCGACGGGGATCTGCTCGGCGCTGTGCGCGATGAGCTCGTCGAATCCGACGCCCAGACGCTCGGCCGTCGAGCGCGTCATGTCGGTCACGATGAACCCGGGCGCGATCGCGTTCGCGGTGACGCCGAAACGCCCGAGCTCGATCGCGAGCGTCTTGGTGAGCCCCTGCATCCCGGCCTTCGCCGCGGCGTAGTTCGCCTGACCCCGATTGCCGAGCGCCGACACGCTCGACAGGTTCACGATGCGCCCCCAGCGGGCGGCGACCTGGTGGGCCTGCACAGCGCGCGACATGAGGAACGCTCCGCGCAGGTGCACCGAGAGCACGGCATCCCAGTCGTCCTCGGTCATCTTGAACAGGAGGTTGTCGCGGAGGATCCCGGCGTTGTTGATGAGGATCGTCGGCGCGCCGAGCTCCGACTCGACCTTCGCCACGGCCGCCGCCACCTCCGCGGCGTCGGCGACGTTCGCCCCGACGGCGATCGCGCGGCCCCCGGCATCCCGGATCGAGGCGACGGTCTCGGCGCCGTGGGCCTCGTCGAGGTCGAGGACGCCGACGGAGTTCCCGTCAGAGGCGAGGCGGCGGGCGATCGCGGCACCGATGCCGCGCGCGGCGCCGGTGACGATGGCGGTTCTGGTCATGAGCCGTTCCTTTCGAAGGCGACGCGCATCCGACGTCTTCGTCGGCACTGATCCTTCGCACGACAGCATACCGACCGCCCGGTATGTGATGTCTCTGCCCATCCGGACGTCGTCGACAAGTCGGAGAGTCATCCGGAAGTCGGAGGATTCGTCGCGAATCGTCCGAGATTCGTCCGATCCTCCGACGGAGCGCAGCCGGATCAGCTGTGGGGATACCCGCCGAGGCGTTCGCGCAGCCGGCGCGCCACTTCGGCCGAGGGCATCCGGCGCGGGAACACGGCGATGGCGATGTCGTCGTCGCGCGGTGTGGCGGCATCGGGATGCACGCCGAAGCGGATCATCGCATCGTCGAGCGCGCGCCGCAGCACGGTCACCGGCACGCGCCGAGGCCCCCGGAGCAGCTGGCGCAGGACGTGGTTGTGCACGGCGGTGACGAGTGCGGAGAAGCCGACCGCGTCGAGGGGGTCGAGATCGGGGATGGCCCGCCGCAGGTATTCGTCGAACAGGCGCTCGTAGCGGAAGACGGTGACGATCTCGCGGTCTCGCAGGGCCGGCACCTGCCGCACGACGACATAGCGCCGGCGGGCGAGCTCGGGATCGGCGGCGAAGTGGCGGAAGACGAGCACGGATGCTTCGCACACCGCCTCCCACGGATTGCGGTGCGGCTTGTCGAGGTACTCCCTGAGTTCTGCGAGCAGCTGCTCGTGATCGGCGAAGACGACGTCGTCCTTGCCGCCGAACTGGCGGAAGAAGGTGGAGCGCGACACCCCGGCGGCCTGGGCGATCTGCTCGACGGAGGTCTGGTCGAACCCCTGCTCGGCGAACAGCTCGATCGCAGCGGCCGCGACGGTGTTGGCGACGGCCGTGCGCGAGGGAGAGGATGTCGCGGTGTCGCTCATGGCGAGAGCCTAGCCGTCGAGCCCGGGCGGCCCGTGAGACCGCAACGGCGCGACCCCCTCGCGGACCGCGGTGCGGCCCTATCATTGCCGCATGCCAGTGGGGGTGGCGGGTCGTCGGCGTCGACGACGGCTGATCGCGGCCGTGTCGGTGACGTCGGTCGTCGCGATGGGCGCGGGAGCGCTCCTGGTAGCCGCGGACGTGCGCGCCCCCGACCCTCCCGGGGCGGCGGGTGTCTTCGTTCCGGCCGACGGATCGGCGGACTGGGTACGCACAGGAACGGACGTCGTGCAGCGCGAGAACGGCCGGACCGTGGGCGCATCGGTGCTGTTCGAGTTCGCCCAGCAGGCGCTCTTCACGGCCTGGAGCGACTATTCGATCGACTCCATCGGCACCGCGGCGAACTGGTCGGTGGTGTGGGCTGGAGGAACCGATCCGGCATCCGCCCCACGTGACCTGTATTCGCTCGACGGGGGCGCGGTGGGTCTGGTCATGACGACCGGCACCTCCACGGGGCTCGTCTACACACCGGCACTGCGGGTGCTCGCCGCGGACGCGCGCCCCGGATCGTCGTGGTCGAGCGAGGGCACGGCCCACTCCGCGGTCCCCGGCGGAGACGGCACGCAGGCCGTGAGCTTCGACTACGCAGCACGGTTCGCGGCCCGCGCGCCGCAAGACCCGGCGGTGCGCGAGTTCGCCGTCGACGGGTGCGTCGAAGTCGAGGCCCACCTCGTGTTCCGCGCCACCGGCGTCGCGCCGGCCGCCCCGATCACGATCGACGATGTGTCTCTCTGGTGCCCGGGAGCCGGGATCGTGGCCTCATCGACCTCGAC
The DNA here is from genome assembly GCF_008710745.1 of Microbacterium rhizomatis. GTDB lineage: Bacteria > Actinomycetota > Actinomycetes > Actinomycetales > Microbacteriaceae > Microbacterium > Microbacterium rhizomatis. The sequence goes on along the minus strand of NZ_VYSA01000001.1, from coordinate 1,564,349 downwards.
AGGAGGCGCCGCTCCGCGGCGATCCGTCCCGGTCGTGGCTCCGACGGCGCGCGGCGTCACGAACGACACCGCCGTGTCGCAGTGGTCGTCGCCCGAGCTCTGGCGGGCGCAGGCGGTCTCGCCGACGGCGGTCGATGCGACGTTCGGGCCCACACCCCGTGCACTCTCGCCGGCGCTGCAGCCGATCGCGGTGGGAGACACGATCGTCGTGGCCGACATCCACACCGGTGACGTCTCGTTCCTGACCGCGTCGGGAGGCGGCGAGCCGGCCGGACTCGTCGAGAACCGCATCGTGCGACCGGGCGGAGACGTCACGGTCCTGGCGGCGATCGGCGATGCGATCGTCGTGGCGACCTCGCAGCGGCGGCTCGTCGCGTACGCGCCGGACGGCACGCGGCGCTGGGACCGTCCCCTCGCCGACATCGTCTTCGTCCCGCCGATCGGCGACGGCGGCACCGGCATCCTGATCGCCGGATCGGACGGGACCCTGACGGATGTGGATGCTGCGACCGGCGCCGAGCGCTGGGATGCACCCCTCTCGGGCGACGGTCTGACCCACCTCGTCCGCGACGGCGGCACGGTCGTCGTCGCCGACCAGACCGGCCGGATCACGGCGGTCTCGATCGATGAGGGCACGGTGAGCTGGACGGTCGACGGCCCGGTGATCACGGCGCTGACGGCGGTCGGCGGCGCCGTGTACGCGGCGGCCGACGACACGAGCGTCGCGCGGCTGGATGGCGCCGACGGGCACTCGGAGTGGGTCTCGTCCGCCGGAACCGGAGTCGATCAGCTCGCCGTGGTCGCAGGACGGATCATCGCCCTGACCTGGGAGGACCTCATCGCGTTCGACGCCGCCAGCGGGGCGCCGGCCTGGCGATCGCCCGGTGCCGACCGGATGGTGTCGGACGACGAAGCGGTGATCGTCGAGGGGCGCGGCGCCGCCCGGCTGATCGACGCGGACGGAGCGCAGGGGCAGCAGTGGCCGGTCGAGGCCGATGGGACGGCGGCGGCGCGCTACCTCGTCGCGCTCCCCGACCAGGTGTGGATCTTCGACACGGCGACCGGAGCGACGAGGATCGGCCCGTGACCGCCACCTCCCCCGTCGCGGGCCCCGAAGCGGCGCCCCCGAGCGCGAGCGGGCGGATCGTCGCGGCGCTCGCATCGATCCCGAAGGTGATCGCGGATTTCGGGATGCTGGTACTGGTCGATCCCGTCCGCCATGGCCGCCTGCGGGCCGATCGCTGGCCGCGCGGGCTCGCGCCGGTCGGCGTGATCGCACTCGTCGCGTACGCCGTCGCCGCCGTCGCGATCGTCACCGCGGGCTCGCTGCGCGCCGTCTCGGAGGTGAGTGCGTCGCCCGGCACGTCGCAACTGTCGTTCCCTCAGATCGCGGTCGGGCCCCTGCTCGCGCTCGTGGTGCTCGCGCTCGCGCTGGCGCAGACCGCTGCCCTCCACACCCCGATGTGGTTGACGGTCGCGATGACGGTCCTCACGACGCTGGTGCTGGTCTCGATCGGCGCGAACGACGTACAGGGCGAGGTGCCGGTCGGGCGGGTGGTCTCGGGGGTGGCGGCCGGCTGCGTGTGGGCGCTCGTGATCGTCCGCCGGCGCCGCACCTACGCGTGGGGCGAGTTCGCGGTCGTCTTCGGCGCGATCAGCGCCGGCGTCGCCGTGCCCTTCTGGATCGTCGCGCAGCGCTCGGCCGCATTCGGGCTCGAGATCGCACCTGTCACGCTCGCCTCGACGATGCAGAACATCGCCGCGCTCGCGGTGCCCGTCTCGGTCGCCGCGGGTGCTGCGGTGGCGCAGCTGTCGTGCGCGATGGCGACCGAATCGGTCACCTCGATGCGGCGCCACCTGCCGCTCGGTCTCGGAGTCGCCGTGCTCGCCGCGCTCGTGATCTGGCGGACGTGGGCCGTCGTCGCCGCGGCCGTCGACGGTGACATCGGGCGGTGGCAGGGTCTGGTCGTCGCCCTCCTGCTCGTCGCGGTCGTGGCCGGATGCTGGGTCGCCCTCGGTCGCCTTCGTCAGCGAGGATCCGGCCGAGGGGGACCCGGCCCGGGCGGGCCGAGCCTCGCGCCGGCCGCTCTCGAAGCGAACTTCGGCCGGATCGCGCAGCCGCTGGCGATGGCGCTCACGATCGGCGTCTTCCCCGCCACGATCCTCTACATCGGCTCGGGCGTCGTCTACACCTACACGTTCGCCGACGGCCCCGCGCAGGTGCTCTCGTCGATGGCGGACTGGCTGAGTCAGGAGTCGGTGGTGGCCGCCACGCGCATCGTCGTCGGGTTCGGGCTGATCGCGCTCAGCGTGCGAGATGCCCGGCGGGGGCGCGATGTCAGTCCCGAACTGTTCGTGGCGCTGGGCCTCGTGATCATTAGTCAGGCACTCTTCGCGCTGCTCGGCCTCGCCGAGTGGGCGTGGACGGGCACCAGCGTGACGGTGGCCGTCACGGTCGCCGCGGTGCTCATGCTGATCTGGCTGGTGCTGCGCCGCTCGCTCACCGTCGAACGCGGAGCGGCGCTCGGGGTGACCTTCCTGCTGGCCGCACTGTTCGACCAGCGGACGTTCGTGGAGGATCCGCTTCGCGTGTTCTTCGGCTTCACCGGATTCGCCTTCATCCTCTTCGGGTTCGTCTGGGCGGTGCTCACCGGTGCCGAACGGGCGAACGGCACTTCGCGTCGGTACCCCCGGTCGGCTCGCGTGCTGCTGTTCCTCGCCAACGCGCTCTTCGGTCTGACGGTGGTCGCGTTCTCCGCGCTCGCCCGCGACCCGTCCACGCCGATCGATCTCGCTGCGCTCACGGCGTTCGGCGACCGCACGCTCGGCAACGGGCTCCTCGCGGCTGCCCTGCTCGCGGCGCTCGCGACCGTGTTCCGGAGCCCGAAGCACGCCGTATGACGCGTGTTTCCGCGGCGGCGACCCGGGGAGCGCGTCAGGATCGGCCACTCACCGGTAGTAGGCTTGATGACCGTCCGATATCTCGATATCGAGACATTTCCGGCGCTCTTCGCGCCGCTCCCTGACCAGTCGCCCCCAGCGAAGGACTGCACTGTGGATCTGTACGAGTACCAGGCACGAGACCTCTTCGAGAAGTACGAGGTGCCGGTTCTCGCCGGCATCGTCGCGGACACGCCGGAGGAGGTGCGGGCCGCGGCCGAGAAGATCGGCGGAGTCGTCGTCGTCAAGGCGCAGGTCAAGGCGGGCGGCCGAGGCAAGGCCGGTGGCGTCAAGGTCGCCAAGACCCCGGACGAGGCGTTCGAGGCTGCGAAGGCGATCTTCGGTCTCGACATCAAGGGCCACATCGTCAAGCGCGTGATGGTCGCCCAGGGCGCCCGCATCGACAAGGAGTACTACTTCTCGGTGCTGCTCGATCGGGCCAACCGCTCATATCTCAGCCTTGCCAGCGTCGAGGGCGGCATGGAGATCGAGGAACTCGCGGTCGAGCGTCCTGAGGCTCTCGCCCGCGTCGAGGTGAACCCCCTGACCGGCATCGACCACGCCAAGGCGCTCGAGATCGCGAAGGCCGCCCGATTCGACGACGAGCTGGCCCCCAAGGTCGCCGACGTCTTCGTGAAGCTCTTCAACGTGTACAAGGGCGAGGACGCGACGCTCGTCGAGGTGAACCCCCTGGTCCTCACGGAGGAGGGCGACATCATCGCCCTCGACGGCAAGGTCTCGCTCGACGAGAACGCCGACTTCCGGCATCCCGCACATGCGGCTCTGGAAGACAAGGATGCCGCAGACCCGCTCGAGGCCAAGGCCAAGGCGAACGATCTGAACTATGTGAAGCTCGACGGCGAGGTCGGCGTGATCGGCAACGGGGCGGGTCTTGTGATGTCGACGCTCGACGTCGTCGCGTACGCGGGCGAGAAGCACGGCGGCGTGAAACCCGCCAACTTCCTCGACATCGGCGGCGGCGCCTCGGCCGAGGTCATGGCGGCAGGACTCGACGTGATTCTCGGAGATCCCCAGGTCAAGAGCGTTTTCGTGAACGTCTTCGGCGGCATCACGGCGTGCGACGCCGTCGCCAGGGGCATCGTCGGCGCGCTCGCCGAGCTCGGCTCGAGCGCCTCGAAGCCGCTCGTCGTACGCCTCGACGGCAACAAGGTCGAGGAGGGCCGTGCGATCCTCCGCGATGCGGCCCACCCGCTCGTCACCCTTGCCGAGACCATGGACGAAGGCGCCGACAAGGCCGCCGAGCTCGCGAACGCGTAAAGGACTGCAGAACATGTCGATCTTCCTCAACAAGGACTCCAAGGTCATCGTCCAGGGCATCACGGGCGGCGAGGGCACGAAGCACACCGCCCTCATGCTCAAGGCCGGCACGCAGGTCGTCGGCGGCGTCAACGCCCGCAAGGCCGGCACGACCGTGATCCACAAAGACAAGGACGGCGCCGACGTCGAGCTGCCCGTCTTCGCCTCCGTGGCCGAGGCGATCGCCGCCACCGGTGCCGACGTCTCGATCGCGTTCGTTCCGCCCGCGTTCACGAAGGACGCGATGATCGAGGCCATCGACGCCGAGATCCCGCTCCTCGTCGTGATCACCGAGGGCGTGCCCGTCGGCGACACCGCCGAGGCGTGGGCGTACACCCAGTCCAAGGGCGACAAGACGCGCATCATCGGCCCGAACTGCCCCGGCATCATCACGCCGGGCGAGTCGCTCGTCGGCATCACGCCGGCCAACATCACCGGAAAAGGCCCGATCGGGCTCGTTTCCAAGTCGGGAACGCTGACCTACCAGATGATGTACGAGCTGCGCGAGATCGGCTTCTCGTCGGCGATCGGCATCGGCGGCGACCCCATCATCGGCACGACGCACATCGACGCGCTGGCCGCTTTCGAGGCGGACCCCGAGACCAAGGCGATCGTCATGATCGGTGAGATCGGCGGCGACGCCGAAGAGCGCGCGGCCGACTTCATCAAGGCGAACGTGACGAAGCCCGTCGTGGGTTACGTCGCGGGTTTCACGGCGCCCGAAGGCAAGACGATGGGCCACGCGGGCGCCATCGTGTCCGGTTCCGCAGGCACGGCTCAGGCCAAGAAGGAGGCCCTTGAGGCCGCAGGGGTCAAGGTCGGGAAGACGCCGTCCGAGACCGCATCGCTGATGCGCGAGATCATCGCCGGGCTGTAGCCCGAACCCGCTCGACGACAGGGCGGATGCTGCGCGGAGAGCGCGGCATCCGCCCTTTCGTTCGTCCGCTCGCTTAGCAGCCGGATGTCGCTGGGGATGTATCACACGCGGCGTTGCGCAATCTTTCCTTGTGGCCGGTGACAGACAGGTCTACAGTCACACCCGGGCGCGATGGGGTCTTGATCCCGTCGTGCGTGGGGATGGGGACAGTGCAGCCGTTCGGGCGGAAAGGGCACCCCGTGCAACGAGCGACCCCCGATTTCGGGGATTCGTCACGACGCACCGCTGATCGCGGGGCGTCGATCGGCGAGCGTTCGGGCCGGATGGGTGCGCGCCGCGCCGGCATCGCGGCGGTCCTTTCGGCGCTGCTCGTCCTCGGTCAGCTGAGCTGGGGGATCCCGGCCTTCGCCGCGGTGCCCGCATCGGCTCCGACCGACGCGAACCGGTCTATTCCGGTGCCGGCATGGACGGCGGAACCGCCGGTCCTGACACCTGCCGCACCCGGCGACGATGTGCCTCCGACGGTCATCACGGACGTCGTCCAGACCGGTCCGAGCACCGTCCAGGTGACGGTGCCCGGCTCGTCCGACAACGCGCCGCTGACCGTCACGATCGAGATTCCGACGCAGACCCCGAGCCCGACTCCGAGCGCCTCTTCGCCGTTCGGTCCGAACTGCGTCCAGACCACGACAGGTTCCACCCCGGGGTCGGGAACGTCGTCCACCAGCACGAGCAGCACGAGCCTCACCTGCGGTCCCGGGACGGTAAATCCGGGCTCGATCGGCACGTCGCCCACCCCTGGCCCGACGCCGTCGATCCCCGGAGTCCCGACGCCCACGCCGACGCCGTCGCCCACGCCGACCCCCGCGCCGACGCCCACGATCCCGACGCCCACGCCCACGCCGTCCACCAGCGACACGCCCGCACCGACCGAGACGCCGCAGGCGTCCGGCGAGGTCGTCGGGTACGCCGCCGCGGTGTCGTGGCGACCCTTCGATGCCTCGGCTCCCGACGTCTCGACAGCCCCGGATGCGGCGGCCCCGTCTGACGCACCCACGCCGGGCGCGACGCCGTCCGATGCGGCCTCCGCTGCTCCGGCGGCGTCCTCCACCCCCGAGCCGACGGGCGCCTCGCCGGCGACCGATCCCACGCCCGACCCGACTTCGACGACCGACCCGGCCACGACCACCGAGCCCACGACGACGACCGACCCGGCGGCGACGCCGGCTCCGGCGCCGGTCACGACGACCGACCCCGGGGCGGCGGCACCCTCCGCATCGGCGGCTCCGGTCGCGCCCGCCCCGTGGGCGGTCACGGCGGCGGGCGATGTGACCGTGTCGGTCTCGGGCACCGACCTCGTGGTCGTCGCCGACGGGCACGAGGAGCGGCGGCCGGCAGCATCCGTCACCTCGCTCTCGATCACCGCCGGCGGACGCGTGACGGTACCCGCAGGACTCGCGGTCCCGATCTCAGTGGAATCGGCGGCCGAGCTCGCCGTCACCGGAGACGGCGTGACCTGGGTCTCCGACGGCGCGGGCGGCGGCACGGCCGGCGGCGTCGCGTTCCAGAACGTGGCCACCCTCGTCGCCGGCGGAACGGGAGCCGTGCTCGCGGGCCCTGCCGCCGACACCGCCTGGCAGGTCACCGGCACCGGTGCCGGCACGGTCGCGGGGCAGGCCTTCCGAGGATTCCTCGCCCTGCAGGGTGCGGCCGGCAACGACGACGACTTCGCGATCTCGGCCGGCGGATGGGTCGATTCGATCGACGGAGGGGCGGGCGGCTACGACACTGTCCGGTTCCCCGGCGCTCGCGCATCGGTCGTCTCGACCCCGACCGGACCCCAGTCCGGAACGATCGCTCTCGATGGCGGCGTGCTCACCTACAGCGGCCTGGAGCCGGTCGGTCCCGTCACGGTCGCCGACTTCAGCCTCAACGTGGCCGACGCCTCCGACACGGTCGAGGTCGCTCCCGACACGGCCAATGCCGGGTACATCCTGGTCCGCAGCATCGGATCGCTCTTCGAATCGCACTCGGTCATCCCGACCGCGTCGTTCACGATCACCTCGACCGGCGCCGGAGCGATCATCCGCATCGTCGGGCTGTTCACGTTCCACGGAGTGACCTTCCTCTTCCACGCCTCGCAGGTCGTCACCACAGCCGGGACCGTGCTGGACGCCGGATCGGGATCGATCTCGCTCACCGCCGACAGCGTGACCGCGGCGCCCGCGAAGGTCAGCGTCGCCGACACGCTCCTGCGCGGTGGGTCGGTCGCCCTGACCGCGACCGCGACGAACAGCTCGACGCCCGCGCCCACGGTCGGGCTCGCCGACGGCAGCATCTCGGCATCGGCGATCGTCGAGCTCACGGGCGCGAGCCGGATCGAGTCCACCGGCGATGTCACGCTCGCGAGCACGTCGACCGCGACCCTCACCACCGCCTCGACCGGAACGGGCGCGAGCCCCGCCGTCGACGCGGCCGTCGCGCACTCGGTCGTCGACAACACCGCGCGCACCTCGGTGACCGACACCTCATCGGTGCTCTCCGGCGGCGACGTGCGCCTCTCGGCCAAGACGATCACCACCGTGAACACATCCGCCGATGCGACTGCCGCGACGGCGGGTGCCGCGATCGCCACCTCCGCAGTGACCACCCGCACCTCGGCCGTCGTGGACACGACCTCGGCGCAGGGCGTCGCCGCCACCGGCTCCGTGGCGATCCTGGCCGACTCGACCCACGCGCTCGTCACGAGTGCCGTGGCGAGCCCCGGCGGCGCGACCGCGAACGGCACGTCCCCGAGCGCGGCGACGGCGACCGCCTCACAGCCGGGCGGCTACGCCTCCGCACCCGGCGGGGCGATCGGCATCGCCGGCGCGCTCGCGTTCTCGAACCTCGATCAGCAGACGGTCGCCACGCTGGGAGGCTCGACCCCGCTGGTGCTCGCCGCCGGCGGCACGGGCGTGGCTCTCTCGGCCCTCTCGTCCGGGTCGGCGTCCACCGACGCGAACGGCTCGGCCGTCGGCGGCTCGGCGACGGGCGTCGGCGTCGGCGTCTCGGTCAACGTCGTCCGGGCACGGACGAGCGCCCACGTGGGGCAGGTCACCATGACGGGCCCCGCGCTCGTCGCCGTCGCCACGGCGGCTCCGCGCACGAGCGCCGAGGTCAACAGCTACCGCGCATCGTCGACGTCGGGAGCCGGCGGCGCGACGCTCGTCGGGGCTGCGGGATCGCTCGCGGTCAACGTGGCGAGCTTCGACACGCGCGCGGTCATCGACCCGAGCGCCGTCGTCCTGGCTCCGGCGGCCGATGTCCGCCTGGCGGCGACCGCCGCGAACACGAATGAATCGCACGCCGTGCCCGGCACGCAGGCCGGTGCCACGACGGGGATCGGGGCGAGCGTCGCGGTCAACATCGTCAACGACGGCACGCTCGCCGAAGTGGGCGACGGCGCGACGCTCACGGGGGCCCACGACCTCACGCTCGCGGCCGACACGACGGCGCCCGCGACGACCGAGGCCCGCGGGGGCGTCTCGTCGGCGGATGTCGCGATCGCGACGGTCCTCGCCCTCACGATCTCGAACGTCAGCACGATCGCCCGCCTCGGCACCGGCAGCCCGACCGCCCTCACCGGGTCGTACGTCGGCAGCGCGATCCAGCGCGCCCCGGTCGTGACGACCGCGACGGGGAATGCGGATGCCGCGTCCGGCGCCTCGGTCGGCATCGTGGTCGCTCTGACATTCGCCAACCACTCGGCCCTGTCGCAGATCGCCCGCGACCTCGCCGCGGCAGGTGACATCACCCTCACCGCCACCGGCCTCGTCTCGACCGCGACCGCCGCGACCGCGTCGGCGACGGGGGCCGCGGGCAACGGGTCGCAGGCGACGCCGTCGGAGCACGCCGACGCGAGCCGCACCTACGCCGACTCGCTCGCACCGGCCGCGGGCTCGGCGAGCAACGGCACCGGCGGCACCGGGCCGATGCCCGCTCTGCCGCAGCCCGCGACGCCGCAGGGCAGCGTCACCGTCGCCGCAGCCCTCGCCCTCAACATCCACCACGCCGCCGCAGACGTGTCGCTCTCGAACGTGCACCTCACCGGATCGGCCGTGCGCCTCGATGCATCAGGCAACGTCGCCGCCTCATCGACGGCATCCGGTGCTCCGTCCGATCGCGGACCCCCCGCCGGCACATCGATCGCCGCGGCCATTGCGATCAATACGGCGGATGCTCTCATCCGCGCCGAGGTGGGCCCCTCCACTGTCATCACCGCCGAATCACTCCAGCTCTCCGCCGCCACCGCCGACCACAACGCGTCGGGCGCCGCGGACGCCACACACCGGTTCACCGCCACCGCCACCGGCGGCGCAGGTTCCGGAGGCGACCTGAGTGTCGCCGGCTCCGTCGCCATCAACGTCGTCGTCCTTCGCACGACGGCCGGATCGACCGGAAGCCCCACCGTCTCCCTCTCCGGAGGCTCCGCGGACGTCACCGTCTCCGCGTCGAGCTCCGCCGAGACGACAGCCCGCGCACTGCTCGCCAGCTCCGGCGCCGGCGCACCGACCACCGGCATCGGCGCGGCGTTCGCGCTCGCCAGTGTCGACCACGACACCGTCGCGTCGCTGGATGCCGCACTCACCGGAGCACGCGCGCTGTCGATCGCCGCTGCGACGAACGACGTCACGAGCAGTGAGGCCTCCGGTGCCGCGAGGGCCGCGACCACCGCGATCGCGCCGTTCACCGCCGTGACCCTCGCGCACGTCCACACCACCGCCCGGGTCGATGCCGGCACGCCGATCACGCTGACCGGTGCCCTCACCGTCACGGCGAACCAGACCGCGACGGCGAGCTCGCAGGCGAAGGCCGCCACCGGCACCACGTCCGGCACCGCGGTGGGCGCGGGCCTCGCCCTCACGATCGCCGACCACACCGTGCTCGCGACCCTGTCGCGCAGCGCGGCGGTCGGCGGCGCGGTCGCCCTGTCGGCCACCGGCCGGTCGGCGGCGACGTCGAGCGCAGAGGCGTCCGCGGCGGGCGCACCCGAGAACGCCGCGAGCTCCGGCGACGCAGGCAACCCGGGCGGCGCGGCAGGCGCGGGTGTCGACGACGCGGTCACCTCGACGCGCACGACCGCCGGCGACCTCGCATCGGCGTCCGGCGGCTCCGGCACCGGCACCACCGCTGCCACCCCGAGCGCGTCGTCGTCGCAGGGCAAGATCAACGCCGCGGCCGCGATCGCCGTGACCCTCTCGACCGCGACGGTCGAGGCATCCCTCGCCTCCGGCGTCGTGCTCACCGCCACCGGGGCGGTCACGCTGACGGCGCACGAGAACACGGATGCCGCGGCCACCGCGAACGGCTCGGCCTCGCAGGGCACCGACGCGACGATCGGTGCGGCGGTCGCGATCACCCTGGCCACGACGACGGCGCGGGCGATCGTGCCGATCGGCGCGAGCGTCGGCGCCGCGACGCTGACGATCGACGCCTCGACCGTCACCGCCGGCGCCGACACCACCTCGACGTTCGGCTCGTCCGCCGTCGCGGGAGCGGGTGGCGGAAAGGTCTCGGTCGCCGGAAGCTTCGCGCTGGCGATCGTGAACCACTCCGTGCTGGCGGCCGTCGACGGGTCGGTGACCGGTGCCGCCGTGTCGGTGACCGCCGCGGCGCGCGTCGCGGCGGCGACGTCGGCACTGCCCGCGGGCGAGGGCGTCACGTCGGCCGGCGACCTCGGGCTCGGAGCATCCGTCGCCCTCACCCTCTTCACTTCCGACACCGTCGCCCGGGTGGGCGACGGAGCGACCATCACCGCTGCACCGTCGCTCACGGTCGCGGCGACCGCGCAGACCGATGCCTCGAGCGAGGCGCGCATGGGCGCCAAGGGCGGCAAGATCGCGATCGCCCCGGCCGTCGCCGTCACTCTCTCGACCGCCACGGTGACCGCGAGGATCGGCACCGCGACCGGTGCGACGACGATCGCCGGTGCGGTGGAGGTCACCGCCACCCAGCACGCGTCAGCCACGTCGGTCGCCGGGGCGATCGTGACGGCGGCAGGCACCGCGGGAGTCGGGGTCGCGCTCGCCCTCACGATCGCGAACGACGCGGTCGCCGCGGAGCTCCTGCGGTCGATCGCCGCCGCCTCGCTCGCGCTCACCGCGGCGGGCGATTCGTCGTCGACGTCGACCGCGACCGCTTCTGCGGCGGGTGCCCCCGAGAACAGCTCCGACAGCGGGGATGCCGGAAGCCCGGGAGGTGCCGCAGGCGCCGGCGTCGACACGCTCGTCGAGGGTGAGCGGTCGAACGCGAGCGACACGGCCGCCGCGAACGGCGGGGCGGCGGCCCCGGCCGGTCAGGCCCCGAGCGCGTCGTCGTCGCAGGGCAAGATCAACGCGGCCGCCGCGATCGGGGTCACCCTCGCGACGGTCTCCAGCCGGGTCGAGCTCGGTGCGGGCATCACCGTCACGGCGACGGGCGCCGTGGCGCTGCACAGCTCTGCGAACACCGACGCGACGAGCTCGGCGAACGGCTCGGCCTCGCAGGGCGCGTCCGCGACGATCGGCGCGGCCGTCGCCATCACGCTCGCGAACGTCACGAACGAGGCGGTCGTGCCCGCCGGCGTCACGATCCACGCGCAGAGCGTGACCCTGACGGCCGACGTCACGACGAACGGCGCCGACACGACATCCACCTTCGGGGCGCAGTCCATCGCCGGCGCCGGCGGTGGGAAGGTCTCGGTCGCGGGCAGCTTCGCTCTCGCGATCGTGGGACACACCACCCGGGCCGGTGTCGACGGCACGGTCATCCTGGACGGCGGAGACCTGAAGGCCACCGCGACGAGCAACGTCGGCAGCACCGTCAAGGCCCTTCCCGCCGGGGCCGGTGTCACGTCGGCCGGCGACCTCGGGCTTGGAGCATCCGTCGCTCTCAACCTGATCACCGACCGCACGTCCGCGACCGTCGGCGACGGCGTCTCGCTCACGGGGGCTCGCAACGTCGAGCTCACGGCGACGGCGACCGACGACGCGATCACCGAGGCGCGGATGGGTGCCAAGGGCGGCAAAGTTGCCGTCTCGCCGGCGATCGCCGTCACCCTCTCGACCGTCACGACCTCGACAGGCATCGGAACGGGCGGCCTTTCGCTCGCAGGCAGCCTCACCCTGTCGGCGACGCAGAAGGCATCGCTCACGACCACCGCGTCGGCCGCGGTCCTGGCGGCGACGAGCGCGGGTGTCGGTGTGGGTCTCGCTGTGGGGATCGCGAACCACACCGTCACCTCGACGCTCGCCGGCAGCGTGACGGCCGGGGCGGACGTCGCGCTGACCGCGTCGAGCATCGCGTCCGCGACGTCGACGGCGTCGGCGTCGGCGGCGGGCGCGCCCGAGAACAGCGCCGACAGTGCGGATGCCGGTAACCCGGGCGGTGCCGCAGGGGGCGGCGTCGACGCGCTCGTCGAGGGCGAGAGGTCGCACGCGAGCGACACGTCTGCCGCGAACGGCGGTGCGGCTGCTCCTGCCGGGCAGGCGCCGAGTGCGTCGTCGTCGCAGGGCAAGGTGAATGCGGCGGCCGCCATTGCGGTGACCCTGTCGACCGTGCGCGCCGAGACGATCCTCGGCCCGGGCATCGCGGTCACGGCGACCGGTGGCGTGACCCTTCACTCGTCCACGAACACCGACGCGACGAGTTCGGCGAACGGCTCGGCGTCGCAGGGGGCGACGGCGACGATCGGCGCGGCCGTCGCGATCACGCTCGCGAACGTCACGAACCGGGCGGTCGTGCCGGCCGGGGTGACGATCACCGCGCACGACCTGACGCTGACGGCAGACATGACGGTCTTCGGGTCGGACGGTACCGCGACGTTCGGCGCCGAGTCGATCGCGGGCGCCGGTGGCGGCAAGGTCTCTGTGGCGGGGTCGCTCGCGCTCGCGATCGTGAACCACACCACCCGGGCCGGCGTCGACGGCGCGCTCGTCCTGACGGGCGGAGATGTCGCGCTCACGGCCACGAGCAGCGTGAGCAGCACCGTGAAGGCGCTCCCCGCCGGCGAGGGCGTCACGTCGTCGGGCGATCTGGGGCTCGGGGCATCCGTGGCCCTCAATCTGATCACCGACGCGACCACCGCCGACATCGCTGACGGCGCGTCGGTCGCGGGCGCGAAGAATCTGATGCTCACGGCGGCGGCCACCGATAAAGCGGTGACCGAAGCCCGGATGGGGGCCACGGGCGGCAAGGTCGCTCTCGCGCCGGCCGTCGCCGTGACACTCTCCACCGTGACGACGTCCACGCGAGTCGGCTCTCTCACCGGATCGCTGTCGCTGTCCGGGGACCTCACGATGACGGCCACGCAGAAGGCGACGGCCCAGGCGACCGCATCCGCCGCGGTGCTCGCCGCGGGCACCGCTGGAGTGGGGGTCGGACTCGCACTCACGATCGCCGGTCACACGGCGACATCCACGCTCGCGCGCAGCACCACAGCCGGCGGGAACGTGTCGCTGACGGCGTCGAGCGCGTCGTCCTCCACGTCAACCGCCTCGGCATCGGCCGCCGGTGCACCCGAGAACACCGCCGACAGCGGGGATGCCGCCAACCCCGGCGGAGCGGCCGGCGGCGGTGTCGATGCACTCGTCGACGGCGAACGATCCCACGCCAGCTCGACGGCGACCGCGAACGGCGGATCGGCGGCGGCCGGCGGCTCGGCGCCGAGCGCGTCGTCGTCGCAGGGCAAGGTGAACGCGGCGGCAGCGGTCGCGATCACCCTGTCGACCGTCCGCGCCGAGACGATCCTCGGGCCGGGCATCGCGGTCACCGCGACCGGCGGTGTGACCCTCCACTCGTCGACGAACACCGACGCGACGAGTTCGGCGAACGGCTCGGCATCCCAGGGAGCGACGGCGACGATCGGTGCCGCGGTGGCCATCACCCTGGCGAACGTCACGAACCGGGCCGTCGTGCCGGCCGGGGTGACGGTGACCGCCCATGACCTGACCCTGACGGCCGACATGACGGTGGACGGGGCGGACGGCACGGCGACGTTCGGGGCCGCATCGATCGCGGGGGCCGGTGGCGGAAAGGTCTCGGTGGCGGGCTCGTTCGCGATGGCGATCGTGAACCACGCGACCCGTGCGGGGATCGACGGCACAGTGGTGGTGACCGGCGGCGACGTGACGCTCGCCGCGGCCAGCACCGTCAAGACGACGGTCACGGCCCTTCCCGCCGGTGCGGGCGTGACCTCGTCGGGCGATCTGGGGCTCGGGGCGTCCGTCGCGCTCAACCTGATCACCGATGCGACCGCCGCCGATCTCGCAGACGGGGTCTCGCTCACCGGCGCGAAGAACCTCACACTCACGGCGGCGGCCACAGATGACGCAGTGACCGAAGCCCGGATGGGGGCGAAGGGCGGCAAGGTCGCTCTCGCGCCGGCCGTCGCCGTGACACTGTCCACCGTCACGACGACGACGCGGATCGGCACGGGCGCGCTGTCTCTGTCCGGCAGCCTCACGATGACCGCGGCGCAGAAGGCGACGCTCGCGACGACGGCCTCAGCCGCCGTGCTCGCGGCCACGACCGCCGGGGTCGGCGTCGGCCTCGCCCTGGGCATCGCCCATCACACCGTCACCTCGACGCTGGCGCGCAGCACCACCGCCGGCGGCAACGTCTCACTGACCGCGTCGAGCGTTTCGGCCTCGACCTCGACCGCCTCGGCATCCGCGGCCGGCGCCCCGGAGAACAGCGCTGACAGCGGGGATGCCGGAAACCCCGGCGGCGCACCCGGCGACGGCGTCGATGCGCAGGTCGAGGGCGCGCGGGCGAACGCGAGCGACACGGCGGCCGCGAACGGCGGCGCGGCGGCTCCGGCCGGTCAGGCGCCGAGCGCGTCGTCGTCGCAGGGCAAGGTGAACGCCGCCGCGGCGGTCGCCGTCACCCTGTCCACGGTGACGGCCGAGACCATCCTCGGTCCCGCCATCACCGTCACCGCGACGGGCGGAGTCGGCCTCCACAGCTCGGCGAACACGGATGCCGCGTCCTCCGCGAACGGCTCCGCGTCACAGGGGGCGACCGCCACGATCGGTGCCGCCGTCGCGATCACGCTGGCGAACGTCTCCAACCGCGCGGTCGTCCCGGCCGGCGTGACCGTCACCGCCCACGATCTGACACTCGCGGCGGACGTCACGCCGGACGGTGCCGATGCGACATCGACCTTCGGAGCGGAGTCGATCGCCGGGGCCGGCGGCGGCAAGGTGTCGGTGGCCGGCTCGTTCGCGATGGCGATCGTGAACCACGCGACCCGCGCAGGAGTCGACGGCACCGTCGTGCTGACCGGCGGCGACCTGACCGGCAGCGCGACGAGCAACCTCACGAGCACCGTGAAGGCGCTTCCCGCCGGCGCAGGCGTGACCTCGACCGGCGACCTCGGGCTCGGAGCATCCGTCGCCCTGAACCTGATCACCGACTCGACCGCCGCCGACGTGGCGAACGGCGTGTCGCTCACGGGTGCCCGGAACGTCTCGGTCACGGCCACGGCGACGGATGCCGCGATCACCGAGGCACGCATGGGCGCGAAGGGCGGCAAGGTGGCCCTGGCTCCCGCAGTCGCCGTGACGCTCTCGAACGTGACGACGACGACGCTCATCGGCTCCAGCGCCGGGTCGCTGTCGCTGAGCGGCACGCTCGCGATGACCGCCACGCAGAAGGCGACGCTCTCCACGACCGCATCGGCCGCGGTGCTCGCCGCCACCTCCGCGGGAATCGGCGTCGGCCTGGCCCTGGGTATCGCGAACCACACCGTCACCTCGACGCTGGCCCGCAGCACGGCGGCGGGGGGCGATGTGTCGCTGACTGCCTCGAGCTTCTCCTCGGCGATCTCGACGGCTCTCGCCTCGGCGGCCGGAGCGCCCGAGAACAGTGCGGACAGCGCGGATGCCGGCAACCCGGGCGGCGCCGCGGGCGGCGGCGTCGACACTCTCGTCGAGGGCGAGCGGGCGAACGCGGGCTCGACGTCGGCGGCCAACGGGGGCGCGGGCGCCGGCTCGGCGACGGCGCCGAGCGCGTCGTCGTCGCAGGGCAAGGTGAACGTCGCCGCGGCGATCGCGATCACCCTGTCGACCGTCCGTGCCGAGGCGATTCTGGGGCCGAGCATCTCGGTCACGGCGACGGGCGGCGTGACTGTCCACACCTCGACGAACACCGACGCGTCGACCTCGGCGAACGGATCGGCGTCGCAGGGGGCGACCGCCACGATCGGCGCCGCGGTGGCGATCACCCTCGCGAACGTCACGAACCGCGCCGTGGTCCCGACCGGCGTCACGGTGACCGCGCACGACCTGACCCTCCGCGCCGACATGACCGCGGAGGGGGCCGACTCGACGGCGACGTTCGGGGCCGAGTCGATCGCGGGCGCGGGGGGCGGCAAGGTCTCGGTCGCGGGCAGCTTCGCGCTGGCCATCGTGAACCACGCGACCCGGGCGGGGGTCGACGGCACCGTGGTCCTGACCGGCGGAGACCTCACCGCCACAGCGGTCAGCGCCCTGGCGAGCACCGTCAAGGCGCTTCCGGCCGGAGCGGGCGTCACCTCGACCGGTGACCTCGGCCTCGGAGCATCCGTCGCCCTGAACCTGATCACCGACACGACGCGCGCCGACGTCGGCGACGGCGTCGCACTCTCGGGCGCGCGCAACGTCGCCCTGACGGCGACCGCGACCGACGACGCCGTGACCGAAGCCCGGATGGGGGCGAAGGGCGGCAAGGTCGCCCTCGCGCCCGCCGTCGCCGTCACGCTCTCGACCGTGACCACGGCAGCGGGCGTCGGATCGGGCGGCGGCCTGTCGCTGTCGGGCGACCTCACGCTGAGCGCGACCCAGAAGGCGACCGCCCAGACCACGGCATCGGCGGCGGTGCTGGCCGCCACGTCCGCGGGCATCGGCGTCGGCCTCGCCCTCACGATCGCCGGTCACACCGTCACCTCGACCCTCGCGCGCAGCACGACGGCGGGCGGAGATGTCTCGCTGGCCGCGTCGAGCTTCTCGTCCGCGAGCTCCACGGCATCCGCGTCGGCCGCGGGCGCACCCGAGAACAGCGCGGACAGCGGGGATGCCGGCAACCCGGGCGGCGCCGCAGGCGGCGGGGTCGATGCGCTCGTCGCGGGCGAGCGCCAGAACGCGAGCGACACGTCCGCCGCGAACGGCGGCGCACCGGCTGCCGGTGGACAGGCGCCCAGTGCGTCGTCGTCGCAGGGCAAGGTGAACGTCGCCGCGGCGATCGCGATCACCCTGTCGACCGTCCGTGCCGAGACGGTCCTCGGGCCGAGCATCACGGTCACCGCGACCGGCGGTGTCACGCTCCACACGTCGACGAACACCGACGCGACGAGCTCGGCGAACGGATCGGCGTCGCAGGGGGCGACCGCGACGATCGGCGCCGCGGTCGCGATCACGCTCGCGAATGTGACCAACCGCGCGGTCGTGCCGGCCGGGGTGACGATCACCGCGCACGACCTGACGCTCACGGCCGATATGACCGCCGACGGCGCGGACGGCACGGCGACGTTCGGGGCCGAGTCGATCTCGGGGGCCGGCGGTGGCAAGGTGTCGGTGGCCGGATCGTTCGCGATGGCGATCGTCAACCACACGACGCGCGCAGGGGTCGACGGCACCATCGTGCTGACCGGGGGCGATGCCCGGGCCACCGCGACGAGCGCCGTCCTGAGCACCGTGAAGGCCCTTCCCGCCGGGGCGGGCGTCACCTCCACCGGTGACCTGGGGCTCGGAGCATCCGTCGCGCTCAACCTGATCACCGACACCACCACCGCGGATGTCGCGAACGGCGTCTCGCTCACCGGAGCCAAGGACGTCGTCCTCGCCGCGACCGCCGCCGACGACGCGGTGACCGAGGCGCGCATGGGCGCCAAGGGCGGCAAGGTCGCCCTGGCGCCCGCGGTGGCGATCACCCTGTCCAACGTCACGACCTCGACGCTGGTCGGCACGGGCATCCTCGCCGTCACC
Source organism: Microbacterium rhizomatis (assembly GCF_008710745.1). Classification (GTDB taxonomy): domain Bacteria; phylum Actinomycetota; class Actinomycetes; order Actinomycetales; family Microbacteriaceae; genus Microbacterium; species Microbacterium rhizomatis. The sequence goes on along the minus strand of NZ_VYSA01000001.1, from coordinate 1,546,232 downwards.
GGCAGCCTGACGATGGCCGCGACCCAGAAGGCGACGCTCGCGACAACGGCCTCCTCCGCCGTCCTTGCCGGGGCGACGGCGGGCATCGGCGTCGCGCTCGCCCTCGGCATCGCCAACCACACGGTCACCTCGACGCTCGCCCGCAACACGACAGCCGGGGCGAACGTGTCGCTCAGCGCATCGAGCATCTCGTCGGCGACCTCGACCGCGGTCGCATCGGCTGCCGGTGCCCCGGAGAACACGTCGGACAGCGGGGATGCTGCCAACCCCGGCGGTGCCGCAGGTGGGGGCGTCGACGCCCTGGTCGAGGGGGAGCGCACGAACGCGAGCACGACGTCCTCCGCCAACGGCGGAGCGGGAGCGGGCAGCAAGACGGCGCCGAGCGCCGAGTCGTCGCAGGGCAAGGTGAACGTGGCGGCCGCCGTCGCGATCACCCTCTCGACGGTGACGGCCGAGACGGTCCTTGCTCCCACGACGACCGTGCTGATCGCGGGCGCGAGGGTCACGCTCGCCTCGTCGGCCAACACCGACGCCGCCACGAGCGCGAACGGCTCCGCATCGCAGGGGGCGACCGCGACGATCGGCGCGGCCGTCGCGATCACCCTCGCGAACGTGACCAACCGGGCGGTCGTGCCGGGAACCCTGAGCCTCACCGCCCACGACCTCGAGGCCTCGGCGACCGTCACGAAGGACGGCGCCGACGAGACCGCGACGTTCGGTGCCGAGTCGATCGCCGGCGCCGGCGGCGGCAAGGTGTCGGTGGCCGGATCGTTCGCGATGGCGATCGTCAACCACGACACCCGCGCGGGCATCGACGGCACGATCGTGCTCACCGGCGGCGACGCAACCCTGACCGCGGCCAGCGCGGTGAAGAGCACCGTGAAGGCGCTCCCGGCCGGAGCGGGCGTCACCGCGACCGGCGACCTGGGGCTCGGAGCATCCGTCGCCCTGAACCTCATCACCGACACCACGACGGCGGACGTCGCCGACGGCGTCTCGCTCACGGGAGCTCGCACGGTCGCCCTGACGGCGACGGCCGTGGACGACGCGATCACCGAGGCGCGCATGGGCGCCAAGGGCGGCAAGGTGGCGCTTGCGCCGGCCGTCGCGATCACGCTCTCGAACGTCGCGACGACCACCCGGGTGGGCACCGGCATCCTCGCCGTCACCGGCAGCCTGACGATGTCGGCGTCGCAGAAGGCGACCCTCGACACGTCCGCCACCTCGGCGGTGCTGGATGCGACCAAGGCCGGTATCGGCGTCGCGCTCGCGCTCGGCATCGCGAACCACACGGTGACCTCGACGCTGGCCCGCAACACCACCGCAGGGGTGGATGTGACGCTGCAGGCGTTCGGCATCTCGGAGGCGTCGTCGAAGGCCACCGCGTCGGCGGCGGGCGCGCCGGAGAACACCGCCGACAGCGGGGATGCCGCGAACCCCGGCGGCGCGTCGGGCTCGGGCGTGAACGAGCTGGCCGCGAAAGAGAGGACGCAGGCCGACAAGCAGGCGGGCGACAACGGCGGCAAGAAGTCGGGCGACAAGGCGGCGCCGACCGCCGAATCCTCCAGCGGACCCGTGAACGTCGCCGCCGCGATCGGCATCACGATCTCGACGGTCGACGCCGAGGCGATCGTGACGAGCGATGTGTCCGCGATCACCGCGGGTGGCAGGGTCACTCTCGCCTCGTCGGCGAACACCGACTCGTCGTCGGCGGCCGACGGTGCGGCGACGGGCAACAGCGGCACGACGATCGGTGCGGGCGTCGCACTCACCCTCGCGAACGTGACGAACCGCTCGACGGTTCCCGCGACCCTCACGGTCACCGCGCACGACCTCACCGTCTCGGCGACGATCACCGCAGACGGTACCGACAAGACGTCGACGTTCGGCGCCGCAGCCGTGTCGGGCGCGGGCGGCGGCAAGATCTCGGTCGCGGGGTCGTTCGCCCTCGCGGTCATCACCCACACGACCCTCGCGGGCGTGTACGGCACGGTCGCCCTCACCGGCGGCGATGCGACGCTCACCGCCGAGAGCGACATCGCGGGAGTGGTCACCGCGTTCCCGCACGACGAGGGCGTGATCGCCACGGGCGACGCCGGGGTCGGAGCATCCGTCGCCCTCACGATCGACACGCACCGCACGACCGCCGAGATCGCCGACGGCGTCTCGCTCACGGGCGCACGGAGCGTCACGCTCACCGCGACCGCCGCCGACGACATGAGCACAGAGGCGAAGATGGGCGCGAAGGGCGGCAAGGTCGCCGCGGCGCCCGCCGTCGCCATCACGCTCTCGAACGTCACGACGATGACCCGGATCGGCACCGGCGTGCTCGCCCTCACCGGCAGCCTGCTCATGGCCGCGACCCAGAAGGCGCGGGCGCACACCGCGGCGACCTCGGCGGTGCTGAATGCGACGGATGCCGCGATCGGCGTCGCCCTCGCGCTCACGATCGCGAACCACACGGCGACCTCGACGCTCGCCCGCAACACCACGGCGGGCGGCAGCGTGACGCTCCGCGCGTCGAGCATCTCGGACTCGGCCGCGATGGCCAAGGCATCCACGGCCGGTGCGCCGGAGAACGCCGACTCGGGCGACCCGGCCAACCCGGGTGGCAAGCCCGGGCCGGGAGTGAACGAACTCGCGCAGGGCGAGCGCACCCACGCCGACAAGGTCGCGACCGACAACGGCGGCCAGAACTCGGGCACGAAGAGCAACCCGAGCGCCGAGACGAAGGACGGCCCGGTGAGCGTCGCCGCGGCGATCGGCATCACGGTCGCCACGATCGTCGCGGAGACCGTGATCGACCCGCTCGTGGCCGTCATCACCGCCGCCGATGCCGTGACCCTCGCCTCGTCGGCGAACACGGATGCCGCCTCCGGCGGTGACGGATCGGCCGCCGGCACCGGCAGCGCCACGATCGGCGCGGGCGTGGCCCTCACGCTCGCCGAGGTCACGAATCGCGCGACCGTCCCGGCGACGCTCACGATCACGGCCCACGACGTGACCGTCTCGGCTCTCGTGACGCCGAACGGCACCGACACGACGGCGACCTACGGCGCGGCTGCCGCCGCCGGAGCCGCGGGTGGCAAGGTCTCGGTCGCGGGCGCCGTGGCGATCGCGATCCTCACGACCGACACGCTCGCCGCGGTCTATGGCACGCTCGTGCTCACGGGAGGAGATGTCACCCTCACCGCCGCGAGCGACCTCAAGAGCACGGTCACCGCGCTCCCCGTGGGCGACAGCACCACGGGCGCGACCGACACCGGGATCGGCGCCGCCTTCGCCCTCACCCTCGACACGCACCGCACGACGGCGCTCATCGACGACGGAGTGAGCGTCACGGGCGCCCGCGACGTGAAGCTCAGCGCGGGCGCGACCGATGCCACCTCGACCGAGGCCCGCATCGGGGCGAAGGGCGGCGGAGTCGCGGTCGCCCCGGCGATCGCGATCGTGCTCTCGAACGTCACCACTCTGGCCCGCATCGGCACCGGCGTCCTCGTGGTCACCCGCGACGTGGTGATCCACGCCGATCAGCACGCGGCCGCCGACACGAAGGCCACCGCCTCGGCGATCGCGACCACCGACGCGGCCGTCGGAGTGGCCCTCGCCCTCACGATCGCGAACCACACCGTCACCGCGGCCCTCGGTCGCAACACGACGGCGGGTCGCGACGTCACGCTCGAGGCGTTCAGCTGGTCGTCATCGGCGGCGGCGGCCGCCGCATCCGCCTCGGGCGCTCCCGAGAACGACAAGAGCAAGGGCACGGGCGACCCGGCTACCGAGGGCGGCGCCTCGGGCGACGGCGTCGACAAGATGGTCGGCGGCCAGCGCACGTACGCCGACGGCGTCGCCGGATCGCACGCCGGCTCCGAGGGCTCGGGGTCGGCGGCGACCCCGAACGCCAAGACGAGCAGCGGTCCCGTGAACGTCGCGGCCGCGATCGGCATCGACATCTCGACGCTGCGCGCCCGTTCGATCATCGAGCCCGATGTCACCCTCATCACCGCAGGCGGCATGCTCACGGTCTCGTCCTCGGCCAACACCGACGCTGCGAGCGCCGCCGACGGCACCGCCGCGAAGGGCGGGGATGCGGCGATCGGAGCCGGCATCGCGATCACCTACGTCGACAGCCTCAACCGCTCGGTCGTCCCCGCGACCGTCGAAGTCCACGCGCACGCGCTCACCGTGACCGCGACGCAGACCGGATTCGGCGCCGACACGACCTCGACCGTCACGGCGATCGCCTCGTCGGGCGCCGGCGGCGGCAAGGTGTCGGTCGCCGGCTCGGTCGCTCTCATCATCGCGACGTTCGACACGCTCGCCGCGGTGTCGGGCACCGTCGTCCTCACCGGCGGCGACGCCGTCATCGCCGCGACGAGCTCGGTCGAGGCCACGGCCAAGGCGCTCCCCGCGGGCGTCGGAGTCGTCGCGACCGGCGACGCGGGCGTCGGCGCCTCGTTCGCGCTCACCCTCGCGACCTCCGACACGCACGCCCGGATCGACGACGAGGTGTCGCTCACCGGAGCGCACGACATCACCGTGGGCGCATGGTCGATGGACACCGTCAGCACCGAGGCGCGCATGGGTGCCGCCGGGGGAGCGGTCACGGTGTCGCCGGCGATCGCGATCACCGTCGCCACCGTCCGCACCTCGGCGAGCCTCGGGTCGCTCGCCTCCGGGCCCATCGCCGCGACCGGGTCGGTCATGATCGCCGCCATCCAGATCGCCGCCGCGCACACGATCGCCGGTGCCGTTGCGACGGGGGCGAAGGATGCCGCGGTCGGCGTCGCACTCGCCCTGAACTTCGCGTTCGACACCGTCACTTCGACCACCCTCCGCGACGTCACCGCCGGCGGCGCGATCTGGCTGGTCGCGACGGGCTCGTCGCTGAACGGCGCCGCGGCCGACGCCTCGGCGAGCGGGGCGCCCAGCACGAAGAGCAGCGACGCACCATCGGGTGGCGTCGACCAGCAGATCCTCGACCAGCGCACCTACGCGAACGACCAGAGCACGGCCACCGGCGGCTCCGGCGTGCAGAACTCGAGCAACCCGTCGGCGTCGACGAGCGACGGCGGTGTCGCCGTCGCCGCGGCGATCGGTCTCAATATCGCCGACGTCACCGCGACCGCATCGCTCCCCGACGGCCGTCACCTCGTCGCGGGCGGCGACGTCCGGCTGCTCTCGAGCGAGCAGGTCGACGGCATCGTGACGGCCGATGCCAAGGCCGTGACGAAGAAGAACACGAGCATCGGCGCGGCCGTCGCACTAAACCTCGTCTTCCTCACCAACCGGGCGTGGATCGGCGCCGACACGATCGTCGAGGCCAACGGCTTCACCGCGTCGGCTCTGATGACCACGGGCGTGGGCAACGGCATCCACGACTTCTCCGCGGTCGCGAAGTCCGGCGCGGGATCGACCGATGTCGGCGTCGCGGGTGCGCTCGGACTGAACATCGTCTTCGATCACACGGAGGCCTGGATCCCGGGCAGCGCCCGCGTCGACTTCGGCACCGGCGACGTCGTGATCGCGGCCCAGAACCTCCGCACCGACACCGCGAGTGCGACCTCCGATGCCAAGGGCGGCGGCTCGAGCACGGGGGTCGGAGCATCCGTCGCGATCAACGTCATCACCGACGACATCACGCGCGCCGAGATCGAGAACGGCGCCGATGTGACCGGCGGACGCAACGTGACCGTCAGTGCCGACGCCGCCGACACGGTCGTCGGCACGGTCAAGGCGGGGTCGCAGGGCGGCAATGCGGTCAGCCCCGGTGTGGGAATCAACCTCGTCTTCCACACCGTCCTCGCCCGCATCGGAACCCCCGGGCCCCGCCCGTTCGTCGCGACCGGCGACGTGATCGTCCGCGCCACGCTGGACGGGTCGGTGACGGTCACCGGCGACGCCGATGCCGCCGGGTCGAGCGTCGCGGTCGGGGCGATCATCGTCATCAACGTCGTCGACCTCTCTGTGCACGCCGCGGTCCTGCGAAACGTCACGGCGGCGTCGCTCTGGATGATCGCCACCAACGCGATTCACACGAGCGCGCACGCCACGGCCAGCGCGAAGGGCACCTCCAGCGCGACGACCCCTGGCTCCGCATCCGATTCGGACGGGCAGGCGCAGAGCCAGCTGGACGGCACTCCCGCCACCGCAGGCAAGTCCGGCACGCTGCCGTCGTCGCAGAGCCAGGTCTCGGGCGCCAATGGACAGGCATCCGGTCAGTCCGGGCAGTCGAGCGACGGGGTGGGTGTCGGCGCCGCGGTCGCGGTCAACTGGGTGACGGTCGACACGCAGGCGAGCCTCGCGCCCGCGCTGGTCGTCGTGCTCACCGGCCAGCTCGCCGCGCTCGCCTCGAACGAGACGGATGCCGAGGCCAAGGCCACCGGCACGAGCTACAGCCTCGAGACCTCGAGCGACAACATCGGCGCCGCCGTCGGGCTCAACGTCGTGAACGTGACCAACCGCGGCTCGATCGGCGCGGGCGCGATCGTGACGGCCGGCGGCGTCGCCGTCACGGGCATCACGCCCGCAGGCGCGCAGAACGACTTCCGCACGTGGGCCATCTCGGCGGCGGGCGGCAAGGGCGACGCGAGCGTCGCAGGGTCCGTCGCCGTGCAGGTCCTGAACCTCACGAACGAGGCCGTGATCGGCACCGGGTCGAGCTTCACGCTCACCGGCGGCATCGCGATGGACGCCTCCAACCCGATGGGCGTCCAGGCGATGGCCGTCTCGGGAGCCTTCACCACCAGCGGCACCGGAGTCGGCGCCGCGATCGTCGTCCAGGTGATCGACACCTCCACTCTCGCGCACATCGATTCGACCCTCGCCGACCCGACCACGATCGACGCCGGTGGGGCGATCGTCGGCCGCGCCACGGGCGGGATCGTCGCGCTCGCCGCCCCCGAGGTGCCGCTCGTCACCCTCCCTGCCTTCACCTCCGTCGCACTCGGCGCCGCGGCCTCCGGAGGCGACGCGTCGGTGGGCGGCTCGGTCATCGTCGACGTCGTGAACCGCCGCACGCTCAGCTTCCTGGGCGACGGCGCGGTCGTGAACCAGGGTCTGCCGGTCGCCGCCGGGCAGGATCTGGCGTTCACCGCCTCCGACCAGACCGAGTTCATCGAGCTCGCCGGGGCTCTGGGGCTCTCGACCGGCAGCGCCGGGGTCGGGTTCGCACTCATCGTCGGCGTCCACAACAAAGACGTCCGCGCCTCGATCGGCCGGGGCGTCACCGCCGACCTCGGCGGCTCGGTGTGGCTGACGGCGACCGCCGGCGAGACCTTCACCGAGGTCGTCGCCGGTGCCGCCGCCTCGACGAGCGCCGGAGTGACCGGGTCGTTCGTCGTCCTGATCGTGAACCAGGGATCGGATGCTCCGGGTACCCGCGCCTACATCGACGGCGGTGCGGAGAACCCGACGACGGTGCGCGCCCGCGGTGCGATGACGATCGCCGCGGCCGACCCGGTGAAGATGACGCTGTTCGCGGGCGGGATCGCGGCGGGCTCGTCCGCGGGCGTCGGCGTCTCGTCGGTCGTCTTCGTGCGCACCGGGATCGTGGATGCCGCGATCGCCGCGTACGACGTCGTGTGGGCGCGCGGTGGCGCGGGGCTCTCGATGACGGCGGCGCAGAGCGAAGACCAGTGGCTCGTCTCGGTCGCCGGAACCCTCGGGGGCACGGCCGGCGTCGCGGGGGCGGCCACCGTGGGGGTGCGCAACAACACGACCCACGCCCACATCGACCGGGGCGCCACCGTCGACGCCATCGGCGGCTCCGGATGGTCGTCGGCGATGCTCGCCGCATCCGATCACTCGATCATCCGCTCGGTGGCCGGCCAGCTCGCCATCGGCGGCACCGCAGGTGTCGGGGCGGGCGCCGACGTCCAGGTCGTGAACAAGGACACCCAGGCGTGGATCGCGCCACAGGCCGACGTCCGCGTCACGGGCGACGTCGCCGTCGACGCCACCTCGAGCGAGGAGGCGACGAGCATCTCGGCCGGCGGCAGCTTCGCCGGTACCGCATCGGTCGCCGTCAACGCCGCGGTCTCGGTCTACAACGTCGTCACGAAGGCGTTCGTCGGCGAGGTATGCGCGGCGGGAGCGATCTCGCTCGCGACATGCCCGACCTCGCGCGCCGTCGTCGTGGCGGGCGGCAGCGCCCGTGTCGCCGCGAACGAGACGCTCTCCATGAACATCATCTCGGGCTCGATCGCGGTCTCCGGCACGGCGTCGGTCGGCGTGACGGCCGCGGTGCCGGTGCTGAACAAGACGACGACGGCGTTCATCGGCGACCTGTCGCAGGTGACGGCGCTCGGCGGCGGTTCGGGCCTCACCGCCACCACGGGCGGGTACGACATCGGGTACATCGACACCCGGTTCGCACCCGCGAATGCCGTTCTCGGCGACGGCCGCACGATCGAGCTCGGCTATGCGCACGGCCTCGCCGAGGGCCAGCAGGTCAGCTACGACCCCGGCGGCGGAGCCGTCATCAGTCCGCTCGTGGCCGGGGGCGAGTACTTCGTGCACGTCGTCTCGCCGACCCGCATCCAGCTGTCGCTCACACAGGGCGGACCGATCCTCAGCCTCAGCGTGCCCGCGCGCGCCGGGCAGTCGCAGCGGATCTACCCGACCGACCAGGCCACCGTGCCGCAGCGTCCGTCGCCGTACTTCACACCGAGCGCCGACGTCTCGGGCGACATCATCACGCTCCCGTACGACCTGACCCTTTCCCTCGGCGACGCCGTCGTCTACAACGCGAACGGCGGAACGCCCATCGCGGGCCTGGTCGACGGCGGCACGTACTACGTCGTCCCGACGGGGGCACCCCACGCGTTCCGGCTCGCAGCGACCCTCTGCCAGGCCAACCCGGCCGCACAGGGGTGCGCCGGAACGCCCGCGCAGACCATCTCGCTCGGTCTCTCGGGCGGCGCGGGAGCCGGTCGCGCCCACAGCATCGTGCTGCAGGGCAGCCAGCCCCCAGGAGACCCGGCGCTGGTCACCGGCATCCGCGTGCAGACTCCGCGCACGGCGACGATCTGGGGCGTGGCGGTCGTCGCGAACAACAGCGACGAGATCCTCGCCGTCGGTGCCTCCGCTGCAGCCAGCGCCACCGCGGGTGTCGCGGTCGGTGGCAACGTCAACGTCGTCACCGCTCGCACGATCGCCTCGATCGGCCGCTTCGCCGAGATCAACCCCGACAACACCGGTGCGTCGAGCCTGCAGTCGGTCCGCGTCGGTGCGGGGTCGGCGTTCCGCCAGCTCATGGTCTCGGCCGCGGTCGGCGGCGGCATGGCCGGCGTCGGAGTGAGCGCCGCCGTCGACCTCGTGACCCTGACGACGGATGCCGTCATCGACGATTCCGCGCACGTCACGGCCGCGCGCGACGTGCGGGTGACCGCTGCCGGTGACGAGTCCATCACCGCGGTCGCCGCCTCGGCCGGCTTCGGTTTCGTCGGCGTCGGGGCCGCGGTCGCCGCCCTCGTCGCGCAGGTGCACACCTACGCCCGCATCGGCGAGCGGACGGTGATCGACGCCGGCAACAACGTTCTGGTCGCCGTGGCCGACGACACCAAGATCACCGTCGTCTCAGGCGGCATCGGCGGCGGTTTCGTCGGCGTCGGCATGGGCGTGTCGGTGGTGTCGATGACGAAAGACACGCGCGCGCTCGTCGGGGCAGGCAGCACGGTGGATGCGCGGGCCGAGCAGCCGGGTGCGCCGCTGAGCGGCATCCCGACCGGCACCGTGACCGACGACGGCTTCCCGGTCGGAGAGCAATCCGGCGTCGCCGTGCTCGCGAGCTCGACGCAGAAGATGTTCGGCATGGCCGTCTCGGCGGCGGGGGGCTTCGTCGGCGTCGCAGGAGCTGTCAACGTCACACTCGTCCGCGGCACGACCGTCGCCCGCATCGACAGCAACGACGCCCTGCGCACCCGGATCAACGGGGGAGCCGCGGGAGGTTCGCAGCAGTCCGTCTCGGTGTCGGCCACCGACATCACCCGCACCTTCACGATCGGCGGCGGCATCGGCGGCGGGTTCGTCGGCCTCGCCGGCGGGGTCGACATCGGCGTCGCTGACATCTCGACGACGGCGACGGTCGGCGACTTCGCCTCGCTGTATGCGGCGAAAGACCTCATCGTCCAGGCGCTGACGGTGCGTGACATCCAGTCCTACGCCGTGAGCGTGGGTGGGGGAGCGGTCGGGGTCGGCGCCTCGGTGTCGGTGTGGACCGCCGGCGGCTCGCCCACCGGCAGCTACAACAACGGCGAGGGCGACAAGGACGCGCTCACCTCGGCCCAGGGCACGCCGCAGGACACGGCCGGGCAGTTCGCCTCCGGCGGCGGCTCGAGCGGCTACACGAACATCCTCAACGGCGCGGTGAGCTCGTCGGGCGACAAGACGACGCAGCGCATCAACCCCTCGCTCGCGTCGGCGAGCGGCTCGATCGCCTCCGCCGCCCCGAACTCAGACCTGGTCTCGCGCGAATTCAGCCTCCCCGCGACTCCCGGTGGGACCTCGAGCGGGCTGGGCGTGGGAGTGACCGTCACGACCGGCGGATCCATCCGGGTCCGCTCCGGTGCCCGCGACGCGTTCTTCGCCCTCGCCGGGTCCGCCTCCGGCGGCATCGCCGCCATCGGCGTCTCGGTCGTCGTCGCCACCCTCGACACCCACGTGGACGCGGGAATCGGCTCGCGCGGCTTCCTGACGGCCGGGGGCGACATCGCTGTCACCGCCGCGCACACCGAAGACACCTCGGCGATCGCGTTCACCGGTCAGGTCGGGGGCTTCGCGATCGCCGGGCAGATCCTCGTGATCGACTCGCTCGGCTCGCAGAACGCGCACATCGACGACAGCACGGTGATCGCGACGGCCGGCGGAACCGTCTCGGCCGATGCGACGGCCTTCCGCCGCGTCGCCCCGCTCACGATCGGCGCCGCACTCGCCGCCGCCGCGGTGGGTGCCGCCGTGGCCACCGCCGACGTGCACGGTGACACGGTCGGCCGCATCGGCTCGGTCGTCATCGGATCCGCCGCACCGGCGGGCGCCCTGTCGGTGCACGCGGGCAGCGACATCGCCGTGCCGATCCAGGTCTACTCGGTCTCGGGCGGCATCCTCGGCTCGCTCACCGGCGCCGGCGCGACCGCCGAGATCTCGGGACGCACCGCCGCCGAGTTCGCCGGTGCCGCCACGCTCATCGGTGCCGCCGACGTCAAGGCCGACGCGATCAACGTGATCGACGCAGGCACGCTGAGCGTCAACACCGGGGCGTACTCGGTCGGGGCGAGCTTCGCCCGCGCCACGGTCTCGCGCACCACCACCGCGCTCGTCACCGACGGCGCGTCGCTCGCGACGAACGGCGCGATCACCGTCGCCGCCACGTCGCACAACCGGGCGAGCGCCTCGACCCCCGGCGGCAGCCTCGGCGCGATCACGCTGACCCTGCAGAACCCCGAAGCGCTCGTCAGCGGCCTCACCGAGGCGCGGATGCGCGGCGACGTCTCGCGCTCGGGTTCGCTCGCCGTGCTCGCCGCCGGGCAGAACCAGGCGTTCGCGCAGGCCTTCGTCGTCTCGGTCTCGTTCCTCGGCGGCGCGCAGGGCGTCAAGGTCAATGCCCGGGTGGCCGACACCGCTGCGGTGCGCGCGTCGCTCGATTCCGGGACGATCTTCAGCTCGGGCCTCGTCTCGGTGGGCGCGCGCGTGCTGACCGACGGCGGCTCGGGCAACGTGGCTTCGGCCCTGCTCACCTCGGGGTCGGGCGGCATCTTCCAGGCGGGCGTCTTCACGGCGACGGCACTGATGGATGCCGCGACCACGGCCGTGCTCGCAAGCCCCGTGTTCCAGTCGGGCGCCGTCGACGTCCGCGCCGAGGCGACGAACGCCGCGACGGCGAAGACCTCCACGACCGGCGTTTCGCTGTTCCAGGTCAGCGGCTCGGTCGTGGACGCCGAGATCCGCGCCGCCGCGGGGGTGAAGGCATCCATCACCGCGCCGATCACCTCGTCCGGTGCCACCGCGGTGGCAGCGACCGCCACCAACACCGCGGATGCGCGGACGGATGCCGCGAGCATCGGCGCCGTCAACATCAACGTCGCCGTCCCGACCGCGATCGTGGCGGCCGCAACCGTCGCCGAGCTGCGCTCGGGGCTGAGCGGCAACGGCCTCACCGTCTCGTCCACCGCGACCAACCGGGCCGAGACGCACGCGTCGCTCATCCAGGCGGGCCTCTTCAACGGCGGCATCGGCGGCGCGGTGGCGAAGATCCTCGATTCCGCAGCGGTCACCGCCGAGGTCGCATCCGGCGGCCTCGCCGTCCGGGCCGGCGCGGGCGCTGCATCGGTCAGCGCGAACGCGACGCAGACCGTCATCGCGGACATGGACCGCACAGGGGGCGGCGTCTTCGACATCAGCGGTCTCGTGCCCATCGCGACGATCGCCGCTGCCACGCGGGCGCTCTTCGACGGCGGGCAGGCCACCTCCGCGAACTTCACGGTCGGCGCTTCGGCCATGAACGCAGCGGACGCCACGGTCAAGATGCTCGGCTTCAGCGTGATCGGTGGCGGCGGATCGCTGGCCACGGCGACGATCGCCGATACCGCCGAGGTGCGCGCCGCGGTCTCGGCCGGCACGACCCTCACCGCGACCGGGTTCGTCTCGGTCGGCGCCGAGACGCGTGACGGCACGCACGCCCGCGCCGACGTCGACAGTGCGGGCGGCGGCGGAATCAAGGTCGGCCTCCTCGTCGCGCAGGCGCTGGTGGCTGCTCCGATCTCGGCGCTCTACGACGGTTCGATCGCAGGTTCGACGGGCGTCACGGTCGCCGCGACCGGTCGCGCCACAGCGACCGCCCGGATCCACGCCCTGTCGATCGCGATCGGCGCGATCGACGGCAGCGTCGCCGACGCCGAAGTTCTCTCGAGCGCGAACGTGCTCGCCCGCTACGGATCGGGCTCGCTCGCCACGTCCGGCGACGTCGCGATCCTCGCCGTCACGAACAACTCCGCGACCGCCGAGACCGACATGGCCTCGGGCGGAGTCCTCGTCGTCGGCGTCTCGGTGCCGACCGCCCGGATCTCCGCGGGCACGACCGCGGACTTCTCCGGCCACCAGATCGGCGGGACGAGCCTGACCGTCCGTGCGAACGGCACCAACACCGTCAGTTCGTCCTCGGGTTCGATCAAGGTCGGCCTGATCTCGGTGGCCGTCTCGTCGGCGGAGGCGCTCCTTCCCGACTCGGTCGTCGTGCAGGCGCGGATCCTCCCGGGCGCGACGGTCAACGCGCCGAACGCGGCGATCGTCGTCGAGGCCATCGCCACCAACACGGCCAACGCCACGGGCGGATCGCTGAGCATCGGCCTCGGCAGCATCTCCGACTCGAACCCGAGGGCGACCGTCGACACCCGCACCCACGCGGTCATGCAGGGCGCGGTGAACAACGGCGGAGGCGCCGGTGCGAAGTCGCTCGCGGTGCAGGCGACGGCCACCGACATCGCGGTCGCGAAGCTCACCAACACCTCGGGTGCGGCGTTCGCGATCGGCAACGCGAACGCGACGGCCACCGTCACCCCGACCGTCGACACGACCGTCGGTGTCGCGGGCGCTCCGATCGTGATCGTCGACGGGGTCGCCATCGGCGTCGCCGCGCAGCCGTGGGCCCGATCGGCGGCCGAGAACTTCTCGGTGGGCATCGGGCTGAACATCAACACGAACCGCGCGACGATCGTCAACACCCCCACGGTGGGCCTCTCGATCGGCAACGGCACGGTGCTCACGGCGGGTGGCACGATCACCCTGACCGCTTTCCAGAACACGCAGCCGCCGACGAACCAGCCGGGCCTCAGCTTCGACGCGGCGACCGGCGTCGACGTGGGCGGCAACAGCATCCAGCTCTCGGCGGAGCACAAGCTGACCGACGGTGCGACGGTGACCTATCTGCGCAACGGCGGCGGCTCGGTCGGCGGCCTCACCGACGGACACCGCTACAACGTGCTCGTCGTCTCGACGACGAGCGTGCAGCTCGGTTCGCTTTTCGACGGTGCGCAGGTCGATCCCGCCACCGACACGATCTCGTTCGGCCGCACCGTCGACGGCTCGTTCGTGCCGCTCAGCCACAACCTCGACGACGGCCAGCGCGTCGTCTACGTCGCCGGTGCCGGCGCCGTGCCCGGATTGATCTCGGGCCACACGTACATCGTGAAGGTCATCGACGACTTCCGCATCCAGCTCCTGGATGCCTCGACCCCGACCGCTGCGGTCACCGCGACCGGCAGCGATGTGACGGGTGGCGACACGATCACGCGGCCCAACTCCTACACCGACGGCCAGACCGTGCAGTACACGGCGCCGACGAGTCTCGGCGACTTCCGCAGCAACCTCGTCGACATCAAGGTCGACGGCGCGGGCAACCCCGTCCCGAACGACCCCTCCAACCCGACCGGATTCGTGCCAGAAGACAACAATGCGGTCGTCATCCACAACCACGGCCTGACGACGGGTCAGAAGATCATCTACCGCGCCACCGGCACCGCCGTCGGGGGCCTCGCGAACAACGCCGAGTACTACGTGATCGTGCTGGGCCCGAACCAGATCCGTCTGGCCGACTCGTTCTGCCACGCGGTCGGCACCTGCACTGACAGCGATGACAACCCGATCCCGGTCACCCCGATCGCCCTTGCCGCTGACACCTCGACGGCGGGCCTCGGCGTCCTCCACCAGCTCTTCGCGCCGGGCCAGCAGCCGATCGTCGGTCTCGAGAACGGCGGGCGGTACTACGTCGTCGGTGCGACCGCCACGAAGTTCCAGCTCTCGGCCACCCCCGGCGGCCCCGCGCTCGCGCTCAACGGCACCGGAAGCACAGGCACCGGCAGCTTCACGTCCGCGGTCGTCAACCTCGGCACCGGCGGCACAGGCGGCCAGCGGCTCGTGATCGATCTGACGAGCGTCGGCAGCGGCACGCAGATGCTCGGCTCGGTCGGCGTCACCGGGACCACCGCCGGCGGCGGCACGCTCTCCGAGGCCGTCGTCTCCGGCTCCGGAGGCGGATTCATCTCGTCCTCCACGTCGCGCCCGACCGCGACGGTCAACGCCACCGTGAACGTGACGGTCGGCGCCGGCGCGCAGCTCACCGCGGGCGGTGACGTGAATCTCCAGACCCGCTCGAACGCGGGAGCGCTGGCGGATGCCACGACCCGCGGCCTCGGCTTCGTGAGCGTCGGCTCGGCCCGCGGGCAGTCCAGTGCGACATCCACCACGACTGTCGACTTCCAGGGCGGAACCGCAGTGCGGGCGGGCGGCAGCATCCGCGTCCTTCCCGTGACCGTCGCCGACGCCCAGGCGTACGCGCAGTCCTCGGGCGGCGGTCTCGGCCACGGTGTCGGATCCGAGGCGCTCGCCCGCCCGGCCGTGACGTCGCATGTGACGCTCAGCGGCACGATGATCGCGGGCAACGACCTCACCGCGCAGTCGACGACCGGCCTGAACGGCAACACCGAGACCCGTGCGTCGGGCGGCTCGGCGATCGGCAGCTCGTCGGCGGGCGACTGCGGCGGCAACTGCGGGGTGCGCGCCACGTCAGACACGACGCTCACGGTCGGCGGAGCGGCCTACCTCCAGGCCGACAACGTGGCCCTGCGCGCGATCGTCGGCGACTTCGACCCGAACGCCTCGAACGAATCGCGTCTCCGCGACTTCGCCCGCTCGAACGCCGACGGCGCGTTCGAGGGCTCGTACGCGACGACCGCCGCGACGCTCGATTCCACGGCTTTCGTCAACATCCTGAGCGGCGCGAAGATCGTCGGCTACCAGAGCGTCGAGATCACCGCCGTCCACCGCGACATCCTGATGATCGCCGACTCGCGTGCCACGTGCGGCTGCTTCGGCGGCGACTCGACCGCGAACGCGAACATCGTGTACAACGCGGCGTCGCGCGTGACCGCCGAGCCCGGCTCGATCATCCGCACGGCTCGCCTCCTCGTCCAGACGCTGCACGAGCTGCCGACCTGGACGAACTCGGCCTCGACGGGCGGCGGGCTCATCGACATCGGCGGCAGCGGCGGGAGCACGAACTACAACGCGATGCGCAGCATCCTGTGGGAGGCGGACGTGATCCTGCACGCCGCGAACCCGACGCTCGTGGTGGATGCCGACGGCCGCATCGTCAAGATGTACAACGTCGTCGTGAAGAACACCGCCGGGACGGTCACGTACGCGCTCGGCGACGTGATCTCGGGCACGTTCGTCGTGCAGGACATCGTCAACGCCGGGGGCGGAAGCGCCACCTTCTTCTCGAACGTGCCGACGGGTCAGCCGCGAGCCGGTACCCCGCCGCAGTCGACGCTCACGGGGACCCTCGGCTCGTTCCGGGTGCAGAACACGTTCGACTTCGTGATCCTGCACAACTACTCGGGGCGCTCGATGATCGTCCAGCGCATCGAGGTGGCGAACCTCACGAACGTCGGCGCGACGGTGAACCTGCAGGTCAACGACTCGAGTGCGTTCCGCTTCACGATCCGGCCGCCGCTGTTCCTGCCGACCCTCGTCGACATCCAGAACTTCGACGGACCGGGGCTGCCGTCCCTCACGCTCGCCGGGGCGATCAACAACCCGATCGGCACGACGAACGTCATCAACCAGCACGGCGACATCCTCGGCACGGCGAACACCCTCATCCGCACCAACGTCGCCCTGCTCATGGCCAACAAGGGCACGATCGGCACGCTGTCGGGTCTCAGCCGCACGCCGATCCCGCTCGTGCTCGTGCAGAGCGACTACATCCTGGACGATGTCGACCCGACCCGCCTCATCAGCCTGATCGCCGACGCGCGCGACGATGTGGTGCTCGACATCACCTACAGCGTGCGCCAGCCGGCCGGCTCGCCGTACGCCAGCACGATGCAGCCCGTGATCGGCCCGATCCACGCCGGACGCAACATCGACCTCATCATCAACGACAGCCTGCGCGGGTCGGACGCCGCGCCGATGTCGTCCAACGGCGTGCAGGTGAACGTCTACAACCCGCCCAACATCTCCAGCCCGCTGCCGCCGCTCTCCGGCGTCTACCAGACCTACTTCCACCCGGACGGCACGTTCAGCTACAACGACCCCGTGCTCGTGGCCTGGGGCACGGTCAACGAACTCGTCAACAGCGGGTACCGGTTCACCGATCTCAGCGCGGGCAACGACATCACGGTCCTGCACCCCTCGACGAGCACGATCATCTCGTTCTACGCCTTCACGAACGTCGATGCGACGCTCTTCAGCCGCCAGTTCCCGTCGCAGCAGTACTCGACGTCGGACGGCACCGGCGTCATCACGATGTACACGAACGGACGCATCGACGACTTCGAGACGATCGCCGACCTGCGCGTCGGCACGATCACCTCGACGGGCGACGACGTCTGGCTCGAGACCCTCCAGAACACCGCATCGATCCTGGATGCCGGCACCATCGACGATGGAACCCCCCGCGTCGCCGGCCGCAACATCACGCTCCTGGCCGGCACGCTCTCGGGCCACATCGGCGGGACGGGCGCGACCCCGGACTTCCTCGAGATCCGATCGTCGCTCTCCAGCCGCGGCGCGGTCTACGCGGTAGCGGCGGGCGACGTGCTGCTCGACCAGGTCGCCGGCACCCTCTACGTCTCGCTCGCCCGCAGCCTGCACGCCGGCGACGTGTCGCTCCGCACCCGCGCCGGGTCTATCCGCAACTCGGCCGACGACGGAACCACGCGGGTCATCGGCGACAACATCGACCTCATCGCCGTCGGCGGCACGATCGGTGCCGACAGTGTCGACCGCTCGGCCGACATCACGATCGACACGTCGATCTACGGGCGCCTGTACGCGCTGTCGACGCCGGGCGCCGTCATCCTCGCCGTGCCGCCCACCGGTGTCTTCATCACCGAGGCCACCGGGTCGCTGCAGGTGCTGCGCGCCGAGGCGACGACCGGCGACGTGCGCCTCACCGTGCCGTTCGCCGCCACCGGCGACCCGACCAGCCTCTTCGTCATCGCCGACGGTGAGACGATCGACGGCCTCGTCGTGGTGACCGAGGGGCGCATCGTCGCCGGCCGCGATGTCACCCTCCTCGTCGGGCAGGACGTCATCGCCCCCGAGGCCACGCTCATCGAGGGCGCGACCGTCACGATCCGCGCGTCCTTCGGTCAGGGCAGCGTCGACCCGATCCCGTCGCTCCTCTTCTTCGCCGGCACCGTCACCGGCCACGACACGCGCATCTTCGGCGGCGCCGGTGGCGACGCGTTCTTCTTCTTCGGCACGCTGCTCGGGGGCCACACGCTGGTCTACGGCAGCGCGAGCGAGAAGGACGGCGCACCCGATGCGGGCGACCTGTTCATCGTGTGGATGCTGCAGGACATGACCGGCACGCACATCTCCCCGGCCGGCGACCCGTTCGCGGGCACCGAGGTGCGCGACTCGCTCGTGCTGTTCGGGCAGGGCGGCGACAACGTGTTCCAGATCCAGACGTGGGGCGGTGGAGACACCGTGACGCACGACTACGAGGTGATCGTCCGCGGCGGAGGCGTCCGGCAGGGGCTCAACACGCTGACGATCGACGGCACCGACGTGGCCGACACCTTCCTGTTCCGGGCGGTTCCCGCGATCGCGGGCCAGCCCGACGCGAAGTGGCCCGCTGCGGTGACGCAGATCGGCGGTGTCGACGGCACCTCCGAGCGCGTCGTCTACGACGAGGGCATCAACGCGCGGCTCACGGTCAACGGCTATGAGGGCGACGACACGTTCGTCTTCGACGACACCACCGTGCTCACCACCGTCAACGGCGGCGACGGCGACGACACCTTCATCGTCGGGCAGTTCTTCGCGACGCCGCGCATCGCCCCGAACGTCCTGCCGCAGGACGCGTTCGAGACGATCCCGACCGAATTCGGCTACGCGAGCCCCGGCATCAGCGCACCGACCACCCTGTACGGCGGAGCCGGCGACGACCACTTCATCGTGAACGGCAACGGCGCCGAGCTGCGCATGGAGGCGAACACCGGCGCCGACACCTTCCGCCTGCTGGCGAGCCGGCTCGCGGACGGAGCGACGTGGCGTCAGAACGCGCTCGTCTCGATGGACGGCGGGGTCGATTCCTCGGTCGCGACGGTCTACACCACGGGCCCCGCGTCCGACATCACCTCCACCATCGTGCACGTGACGGGAGCGGGGCTGAACGTCAACCTCTACAACCTCCCGGCGCCCACGATCGTCTCGGGGCCGTTCGTGCCCGTGCCACCGGTGGGTCTCGCCGGCGAGATGCTGCTGCCACCCCCGCCGCTCGTGATCCCGCTGCCCTCGCGCCCCGTCGGGCCGGGAGAGATCATCATCGTCGAGACCGACGGCGATACGACGCTCATCAGCGGGGTGAAAGAGACCGACAGCTACACGATCGCCCTCGGCGCCCCGTCGATCGAACGCGTCTACATCACGATCTCGTCGGCCTACGCGGGAGGCGAGCCGTACGCCGAGATCTCGATCGACGGCGGACTCACGTACGCCGACATGGTCGTGCTCATCTTCGAGCCTGGCGAGGTCGGGCCCAAGACTGTGATGGTGCGCCTGAAGGCCGGCAGCGGCGACCACCACCCGGTCGCCCTCCTGGCGCTGGCCTTCCCGTCGCCGCTGCCGCAGCCCGGCATGAGCGTCCAGACCGTCAGCCACATCGTCTCGAGCGACGACCCGCTGTACGACCACGCCGTCGCCCGCAACGTCTACATCAACCTCGTCACGCCGGTCATCCCCGTCGTGCCGGTGGTCCCGGTCGAGCCGGTCGTGCCGCCCGCACCCCCGGTGGTGCCCGTCGTGGCGCTCCCCGCCACCGGCGGCGTCGACATGGTGCCGGCGCTCCTCATGGGCCTGATGCTCCTGGCCGCGGGCGGGATGCTCGTGGGTCGCCGTCGCCGCCGGGCCTGACCCGTCGCCGGCGGTCGTAAGGTGAAGTCATGCCATTGACCGGAGAGTACAAACCGAGCACCGCCGAATGGGCCCGCGTGCAGGCCGAGAAGTTCGAGGCGTCGGGCGGCACCGAGGCGAACGAGCTGCGCGGCAAGCCGATCATCGTCCTCACGACCGTCGGCGCGAAGACCGGCGCGCTGCGCAAGACCGCGCTCATGCGAGTCGAGCACGACGGTCGCTACGCCGTCGTCGCGTCGAAGGGCGGCGCCCCCGACGAGCCGCGCTGGGGCGCCAACATGCGCAAGAATCCGCACGTCGAGCTGCAGGACGGCGCCGTCACGCGTGACTACCTCGCCCGCGAGGTCTCGGGTGATGAGCGCGCCGAGTGGTGGGGTTACGCGGTCGAGGCGTGGCCGGCCTACGCCGACTACCAGACGAAGACCGATCGGCAGATCGCCGTATTCGTCCTCGAGCCCATCGCCGACTGACCGCCGCCGGACGTCATCCGAAGGGGGTTCCGGACGACCCGGGACGTCACTGTGTCATTGGACTCCCGCACCGATTCTCAGCATCAAATAGGCCAGCCCGGTGATGAGAATTGATACTCCCATTCCTATGCCGAGCACTCGCCAGGGGCTTCGCCTCCATGCAAGCGCCCGGGCGAGAGAGAGCAGAGCTGTCACGGCCCACACTGCTATGAGCGCGGGCTGAATTCCGTTGACGGCGAGGTCGGTCATGGTCGCGTTGCAGGTCCGTTCCGCTCCGCATCCTGCCACCATGAGCCCATTTACCTGAACAAAGGTCCACGCGGCTACGGATCCGAGCAGATGAACGATGATTCCCGGCAGCGCTTCGAGTGCGTACCCGGAGCGCCGCCGAGAAGTATCAATAGGCTTCGTAACCACTAATATCTCCTCATCGCTGCTCCCGAAGGATATGCGTCATCTGAGCGATCTCGTCGGCATATTCGCTGGCATTGCGGGGCGTTATCAGTGCTACATTCGGCAGTTCCCCGGACCCTGGAGCCGGGAGCGAGTACGCAGATGGTTCCACAGTCGCCCCGTCGCGGGGTGTGCCTCGGGTCATTACTCTCAGCCTTTCCCCGAGGCTGTATCCGCCCATGACTGCTTCGTTGTTCGCATATCGATTGTGGGCAACGTTATCCAGCGCTCGCCCTGACTGGCAGTACCCGTCTTCGGCGTAGCAGTTATCCTCGATGAATCCCGCCCCAAAGGTTGCATTGATACTCGCGGTCACTGCCTCGTTGGAAGCCGCCGACGACATCGCTGCGAAGATTCCCTGGCCGTAGTTTGTGCCACTGCTCCACGATCTCCCGGGTGCGTAAAACATGGGACTTCCGTACAATTGAACGCTGCGAACCATCACGCGAGACTTCTCAGTGAGATACTCGTCGGCATTCGTCAGTAGGTTGATGATCACGGCCGCACCAAGAGAGTGTCCGGTAAGGAGAATAGCCGGGCCGTATGCGCAGGTATTTGCATACCAGTTGATTTCGTCCGCCAGGTGCTGCGCACCATCCCACACTTGTATGGGCGAAACTATTGAGGCGTCATAATTCAGACTTATTTCATAAGTGGGCCAACTCCAGTTTCTATTGTACGAACTGACAACCGACTGGGGAACATCGCCGTACCCGCCCGAAGTCCAACCGTGTCCCCCAGCTGATGTGCCGGTTCCTGATGGTGCCGTGAATCCGCGCACACCGATGAGAACGGAGAAATCACACGGATTGGCATTAACGTACGCAACTTCCGCGTCGGCAGGCGCAGGCGCGAAGACGGCACCGCCCGCCAAGGAGAGAGTCGCAACCGTGGTGGCAACTGCTCTATGGAGTTTCGATCTCATCTTCATCTCGGACCCTACTTCCTCGCGCCGAATCGTCTATTACGTGCACACTGTCGTGGCCGAGATATACCAGAAACCACAATGCGCATCTGACTATAACTTAAGTTCTGAACACACTGGTCCGACGTGAGCGAGGTCTCGGGTGATGAGCGCGCCGAGTGGTGGGGTTACGCGGTCGAGGCGTGGCCGGCCTACGCCGACTACCAGACGAAGACCGATCGGCAGATCGCCGTCTTCGTCCTCGAGCCCATCGCCGACTGACCGCGAAAGACGGGATGCCGCAGCATCCCGTCTCAGGTCAGCAGCGACTCGATCGGGCCACGGGCGAAGAACACGACGAACCCGGCCGCGACGATCCACAGGAGCGGGCTGATCTCACGCCCGCGGCCGGACAGCGACCGGATCACGACCCACGAGATGAAGCCGGCGCCGATGCCGTTCGCGATCGAGTAGGTCAGCGGCATGACGGTGACCGTCAGGAACACCGGGATCAGCGCCGAGAGCTCGGTCAGGTCGATGTGGCGGATCTGCGCCATCATGAGCGCGCCGACCATCACCAGCGCCGCTGAAGCGATCTCGGTCGGGACGATCGTGGTCAGAGGCGTGAAGAACATCGCCAGCACGAACAGCAGCCCTGTGACGATGTTCGCGACGCCCGTGCGTGCGCCCTCGCCGATTCCCGACCCCGACTCGATGAACACCGTGTTGGACGACGACGAGGTGTAGCCGCCGACCACCGCGCCCACGCCCTCGACGATGAGCGCCGAGCGCAGGCGGGGGAAGTCGCCCTTCTCGTTCGCGAGGCCGGCTTCGCGCGAGAGCCCCGTCATGGTGCCCATCGCGTCGAAGAAGTTCGTGAACACGAGGGTGAAGACGAGCATCGTCGCGGCGAGGATGCCGATCCGCTCGAAGCCGCCGAAGCTGACCTGCCCGATGAGACTCAGATCGGGGAGGCTGAACGGATTCCCGGGGATGGTCGGGACCGTCAGCGACCAGCCGTTCGGGTTGATCGCGCCGTCGGTTCCCACGCGAGGCCCCAGGTGCCAGATCGCTTCGACGATGACGGCGGCTACGGTTCCCGAGATCAGGCCGATCAGCATCGCTCCACGCACTTTCCGTGCCATGAGCACGGCGGTGAGCAGCAGGGTGAGCACGAACAGGAGCGTCGGCACCGTCGCCACCGAGCCCGCCTCGCCGAGTCCGACCGGGGGCGAGCTCGATCCGGTCGATGTGACGAAGCCGCTGTCGACGAACCCGATGAAGGCGATGAACAGGCCGATGCCGACAGTGATGGCCGTCTTGAGGGCGAGCGGAACGGCGTCGAAGATCATGCGCCGCAGACCCGTCGCGGCGAGGATCACGATGATCGCACCGTTGATGAGCACGAGGCCCATCGCCTCGGGCCACGTCACTTGCCCCACGACGCTGACGGCGAGGAACGAGTTGATCCCGAGGCCGGCGGCGAAGGCGAACGGCAGCCTCGTTACCAGGCCGAACACGATCGTCATGACGCCGGCGGTCAAGGCGGTGACGGCCGCGACGGCGCCGAAGGGCAGCCGGTCTCCGGCGACATCCGTCCCGCTCGAGAGGATGATCGGGTTCAGGATGACGATGTAGGCCATCGTGACGAAAGTGACCACGCCGCCGCGGATCTCGGTGCCGAGGGTCGAGCCCCGGCCGGTGATGTCGAAGAATCGGTCGAACCCGTTGCGGGGGCCGGGCGCGGAGCGCTGACCGGTTGTTGTCTCTGTGCTCATGGATGACCTCCGGGGGCTCGTGGATGATATCCGCGTACGACGTTAGTGCCCGCGCTCACCGCAACCTCGCAGGATCGCGAGCCGCGGCGAGCGGGCGTGGGGGCCGGGATCCGCGCCGGTCGCTGGGTAGGGTCGTGGAGGCATGAATCGGGTTCTCGTCGCTTTCCTCGCGGCCTTCGACGCCGCGCTCGCGGTCGCCGTCGGCCTCGTCGTGGTGCTTGCGCCGCTGACGGTGCTGTGGGTGCTCGGCCTGGGTCAGGGCGCGGATTGGACGGCGCTCTGGCCGGCGAGCGCGACCATCTGGCAGCTCGGCAACCTCGTCCCGGTCCTGATCACGCTGCCGCCCGAGTACCTCGCCGCGACGGGGATCGATGCGAGCACAGCATCCTTCTGGCTCTCTCTGGCGCCGCTCGGGTTCGCCGCGTTCACCGCGATCTTCGCCGCGCGCTCCGGCGCGCGGGCCTCACGTGCCGAGGGGTGGCTGACCGGAGTGGTGGCCGGCGGCCTCGTGTTCGGCGCGCTCGCGACCCTCGTCGCCGTCACCGCACGCTCGGGGATCGCCGCGATCCACCTGTGGCAGGCCGTCCTCTTCCCGACGCTCGTGTTCGTCGTCCCGGCTCTCATCGGCGCACTCGTCGTGGAGTGGCGCGAGGCGAGCGCAGGCCCGGTGGCGCGTCTGCGTGACCGGCTCGAGTGGCGCACGGACGGATGGAGCGAGGCGGTCGGACTCGCCGTGCGGGGCACAGCGGCCGTACTCGTCGGGCTCGTCGGAGCCGGCGCGGTCGTCGTCGCCGTGGCGCTGCTCCTCCGTGGCGGCGAGGTGATCGCGCTCTTCGAATCCGGCAACATGGATCTGCTCGGGGCGACGATGACGACCCTCGGCCAGCTCGCGTACCTGCCGACGCTCGTGGTGTGGGGCATGGCGTTCGTCGCCGGCCCCGGGTTCTCGCTGGGTGCGGGCACCTCGGTGTCGCCGGCCGGCACGCAGCTGGGGGTCGTCCCCGGCATCCCGGTGCTCGGTGCGATGCCCGAAACCGTCTCGTCCTGGCTCCTTCTTCTGGCTTTGATCCCCGTCGCGCTGGGCGCATTCGCAGGGTGGATCGTGCGGTCGCGCCTGGTCGGCGCGGGCGAGCGGGGCGCCGCGGGCCACGGCGTGGCGGAGCACGCCGAGCCGGTCCTCGTGCGATTCGTGCTCACGGTGGTGATCGCCACCGCGTCGGCTGCCGGCGCCGCCCTGCTCGCCGTGCTCGCCTCGGGGTCGCTGGGCCCCGGCCGGCTCGCCGACGTCGGCCCGCAGCCCGGCCCGGTCGCGCTGGCGGTCGGGCTGGAGGTGCTCCTCGGTGCCGGCATCCTGCTCCTCTCTCCGCGCCCGCATCGTCCCGACGGCCGGCAGGCCAAGGCCGACCGGCAGGCCAAGGCCGACCGGTCGGCGTCCGAGCTCGATGCGAGCCCCACCCCGGACATCTCGGAGGATGCCCGGTCCCGCGTCGACGAGAACGGCGACACAACGCCACTCGAGCCCCTGCCGTCCTTCGAGATGTCCGGTGACGCCGCGACACCACCGACCGAGCGCGGGCCTGCCGGCCCGCCGCCCCGTCGTCCGGCCGGTCTGCCGCCGATAGACTGACCGCGTGCTCACGGTCGCGGTCCTCATCTCCGGAGCAGGCTCCAATCTGCGTGCCCTCCTGGACGCCGCAGCCGACGCCGATTACCCCGCCCGGGTCGTCGTGGTCGGTGCCGATCGGGAGGCGGACGGCTTCGCGCATGCGGAGGCCTACGGCATCCCCACGTTCCTGGTTCCCTGGCGCGAGTTCGACTCCCGCGAGGACTGGGGTCGCGAGCTCTCCGCGCAGCTCGACGTGTGGCAGCCCGACCTGGTGGTGCTGAGCGGGCTCATGCGCCTGCTGCCGCACGGCGTCGTCGAGGCCTGGTCGCCGCGGATCATCAACACGCACCCGGCGTACCTGCCCGAGTTCCCCGGCGCGCACGGCGTGCGAGACGCGCTCGCCGCTGGCGCGACGCAGACGGGTGCGAGCATCATCGTGGTCGACGACGGGATCGATGACGGCCCCATCCTCGCCCAGGAGCGCGTGCCGGTGCTTCCGGGCGACGACGAGCACTCCCTGCACGAACGCATCAAACCCGTCGAGCGCCGACTTCTGATCGACGTCGTCCGGCGCATCGCGACCGGTGAGCTCGACCTCGCCGCGGCGACAACGACACTCTGACCCGAACCCCGAGGAGCCACCCCATGGCCGGACCGAGCCACGATCCCTCCCTGTACCGCCACCGCGACCGTGTGCCGGTACGCCGCGCGCTGATCTCGGTCAGCGACAAGACCGACCTCCTTCGGCTGGGCGAGGCGCTCGCCGCAGCGGGCGTCGAGATCGTCTCGACGGGCGGATCCGCGGGGATGCTGCGCGACGCCGGTTTCGCCGTGACCGACGTGTCGTCGGTCACGGGCTTCCCCGAGTCGCTCGACGGCCGGGTCAAGACGCTTCATCCGGGCGTGCATGCCGGTCTCCTCGCCGACCTGCGGCTCGAGGACCACGTGCGCCAGCTGGCGGAGCTCGACATCGAGCCCTTCGAGCTCGTCGTCGTCAACCTGTACCCGTTCGTCGAGACGGTGGCATCGGGTGCCGAAGGCGATGACGTCGTCGAGCAGATCGACATCGGCGGCCCCGCCATGGTGCGGGCATCCGCGAAGAACTATGCCAACGTGGCGATCGTCGTCTCGCCCGAGTCGTACCCCGGCATCATCGAGGCGCTCGGCGCCGGCGGAACCACCCTCGAGCAGCGCCGGCAGCTCGCGGCCCGGGCGTTCGCCCACACGTGCGAGTACGACCGCGCCGTCGCGACCTGGTTCACCGAGGGGACGCTGACCTCGGACGCCGACCTGCCCCAGCACCTCACGATCAAGGCGGAACGGCTGACGACGCTCCGGTACGGCGAGAACTCGCACCAGCGCGCGGCGATCTACACGCGGCTCGGCGGCCACGGCATCGCCCAGGCGACGCAGCTGCAGGGCAAGGAGATGTCGTACAACAATTACGTCGATGCGGATGCGGCGCTGCGCGCAGCGTTCGACATGGTCAAGCCGGCCGTGGCGATCATCAAGCACGCCAACCCGTGCGGCATCGCGGTCGCAGCCCCGAACGCGCTCGATCCCATCGCGAGCGCGCACCTGCGCGCACACGAGTGCGATCCCGTCTCGGCGTTCGGCGGCGTGATCGCCGCGAACCGTACCGTCACGTTGAAGATGGCCGAGAACCTGCGTGACATCTTCACCGAGGTGATCGTGGCGCCCGGCTTCGAGCCCGAGGCGCTGGAGGTCTTCGCCCTCAAGAAGAACCTGCGCATCCTGCAGCTTCCCGCCGACTGGCGTCAGGAGCGCATGGACGTGCGCCTCGTCTCGGGCGGCCTGCTGCTGCAGGACGCCGACCGCTTCCCGGACGACATCGAGTCGGTGGCCAAGGACTGGCAGCTCGTGTCAGGAGAGCGTCCTGCGGACGACGAGATGACCAACCTCATCTTCGCCTGGAAGGCCTGCCGGGCCGTCAAGTCGAACGCGATCGTGCTGGCGAAGGCCTCGGCGACGGTGGGAATCGGGATGGGGCAGGTCAATCGCGTGGACTCGTGCCGGCTCGCGGTCGAGCGCGCCGGGGATCGCGCTGCGGGTTCGACCGCAGCATCCGATGCCTTCTTCCCCTTCGCGGACGGCCCGCAGGTGCTGCTGGACGCGGGCATCTCGACGATCATCCAGCCCGGCGGGTCGGTGCGTGACGACGAGGTGATCGCCGCCGCGCGCCAGGCGGGCGTGACGATGTTCTTCACCGGAGAGCGACACTTCTTCCACTGATTCCGCGCTGATCTCCCTCTTCAGTCCGCGAGACCGGATACGCGCCACGAGACACGGGCAAAAGCCCACGGTTTCGCGGCGCCTATCCGGTCTCGCGCAATTCGGGGTGGGGGATGCGGCGGGTCGCGCGCGAAATACGCCGCTGGGGCGCGGGTGTCAAGGGGGTGGTCAACGACCTTCTGAACCGGTTTAGTAGCCACGTGCCCGCGACGCGTGGGCCACCACGAAGGAGTGACGATGGCCGACGAGCGACGACCCACGATCGCGGACGTCGCGCGCAGCGCCGGCGTCAGCAAGGGCCTCGTCTCGTTCGCCCTCAACGATCGGGCCGGTGTCTCGCCCGAGACCCGCGAGCGCATCCTCGCCGTCGCGCGCGACCTCGGCTGGACACCGAGCCTTCGAGCGAGATCCCTCAGCGTCGGTCGCGCATTCGCGGGCGGACTCGTCATCGGCCGCAGCCCCGACGTCATCGCCGCCGATCCCTTCTTCCCCTCGTTCATCGCCGGCATCGAAGACGAGTTCTCGGTGTCCGGCCAGGTGCTCGTCATCGCCGTCGCCACTCCGGGACGTCACGAGGCCGAGACCTACCGTGGTCTGGCAAGCGACCGGCGGGTGGACGGCGTGATCCTCACCGACCTCCGCGTCGACGACGATCGCATCGACCTGGTCGCGGGCCTCGGGCTGGCCGCCGTCACGCTCGGCGTTCCGGAATCCGCCAGCCCGTTCTCGTCGGTCTCCACCGATGACGGTGCCGGAATCCGGCTGGCCGTGGAGCACCTCGCCCAGCTGGGGCACAGAGACATCGCGCACGTCGCCGGCCCCGGATCGATGCTGCACGCCGATCGGCGCCGCCGCGCGTTCGACGATGCGGCCCGCCATGCCGGGGTGACCTCGCGCGTCGTCGAGACCGACTTCAGCGCGATCGAGGGTGCTCGTGCGACGGAAGAGCTCCTGGATGCCGCGATCCGGCCCACGGCGATCGTCTACTCGAACGACCACATGGCCATCGCCGGCATCGGCGTCGCCCAGCGTCGCGGACTCATCGTGCCGCGCGACCTCTCGGTCACCGGCTTCGACGACATCGAGATCGGCAAGCACGTCCACCCGACTCTCACGAGCGTGGCCACCGACGCGCGCGGGTGGGGCCGCATGGCCGCACGCGCTCTGCTCGCGGCGGTCGGCGGAGCCGCCCCCGAACACGTGAGCCTTCCGGATCCTCGTTTGATCGTGCGCGCATCCACCGGCGCACCCCCTCGCACCACTGCGGCTGCGGCCGCTCGACACCAAGGAGATTGACATGCGACGACGCATCATGGTCACAGCCGCGGCAGCGGTCGGGATCCTCGCCCTCAGCGCCTGCAGCGGGGCAGGCGGAGGCGGCGCAGGCATGGACAGCCGCGGCCCCATCACGATCTGGTATTCCAACAACGCCAGCGAGATCTCGTGGGGCAAGCAGATGGTGGATGCCTGGAATGCCGAGCACGCCGATCAGCAGATCACCGCTCAGGAGATCCCCGCCGGCAAGTCCAGCGAAGAGGTCATCGGCGCCTCGATCACCGCGGGCAACGCACCGTGCCTCGTCTTCAACACCTCGCCCGCCGCGGTCCCGGGGTTCGAGAAGCAGGGCGGACTCGTGAACCTGTCGTCCTTCTCCGACGGTGAGGCGTACATCACCGAGCGCAGCGGGGCGCTCGCAGATCAGTACCGTTCGAGTGACGGCGGCTTCTACCAGCTGCCGTGGAAGTCCAACCCGGTCATGATCTTCTACAACAAGGACCTCTTCGCCAAGGCGGGCCTCGACCCCGAGAACCCGAAGCTCTCGACGTATGCCGACTTCCTGCAGACGGCTCGCACGCTCAAGGATGCGGGAGTGTCGAAGTACGCGATCAATCCGGCGCCGACGAGCGAGTTCTTCCAGTCGTGGTTCGACTTCTACCCGCTCTATGCCGCGCAGAGCGGCGGCGCGCAGCTGGTCGAGGACGGAAAGGCGACGTTCAATGACGCCGCGGGAACTGCGGTCACCGACTTCTGGCACACGATCTACGCCGACCAGCTCGCCGGCAACGAGCAGTATCAGGGTGACGCCTTCGCCGACGGCTACGCGGCCATGGCGATCGTCGGCCCGTGGGCCGTCTCGGTCTACAAAGACAAGGTGAACTGGGGGTCGGTGCCGGTCCCGACCGAGAAAGGCACCCCGGCATCCTCGACGTACACCTTCAGCGACGCCAAGAACGTGGGACTGTTCAGCGCCTGCAAGAACAAGGCGACCGCGTGGGATGTCCTCAAGTTCGCCACCAGCCAGGAGCAGGACGGCAAGTGGCTCGAGGCGACGGGTCAGATGCCGCTTCGGCAGAACCTGACGACAGCCTTCCCGGACTACTTCGCGGCCAACCCCGCCTACCAGCAGTTCGGTGACCAGGCTGCGCGCACTGTCGAGGTTCCCAACGTCGCGAACTCGGTGGAGATCTGGCAGAAGTTCCGCGACGGGTACTCCAAGGCCGTGATCTTCGGTCAAGGCGACACCGCCGGCTTCCTCTCGACCGCGCAGCAGGACATCGACAAGCTCGCGGCGGGCCAGTGACATGAGCGCGACTCTCGAGGGTACCGCTGGGCTGACCGGGGGAGACCCCGGCCGGCCCAGCGGGAGGGGTGATTCCCACGCCGAGGGCGACTCGCGGAAGAGGCGCCGGCGCCTCCTCGGCGCCCAGCCGCTGGGCATCCTCTTCTCGGCGCCCTACATCGTCTTCATCGGGGTGGTCTTCGCCTACCCGATCGTCTTCGCGATCTGGATGTCGTTCCAGGACTACTTCTTCGCTGCTCCCGGCGCGAGCGTCGATCGCCCCTTCGTGGGATTCGACAACTACGTCGCGGTCCTCACCGATCCGGCGGTGCTCCGGTCGTTCCTGAACGTCGGGATCTTCCTGATCATCAACGTGCCCCTGACCGTCGGGCTCTCGATCGTGCTGGCGACGGCGCTCGACCGCGTCGTGCATGCGCGCACGTTCTTCCGTGTGAGCTATTACGTGCCCTACGTGACGGCATCGGTCGCCGTGGTCGCGGTCTGGCTGTTCCTGTTCTCGAGCCAGGGCCTGGTCAACAACATCCTCGGCCCGCTCGCACCGAATCCGTCGTGGCTCGTGAACTCGTTCCTCGCCATGCCGACGATCGCACTCTTCGTCACGTGGAAGGGTCTCGGGTTCTACATCCTGCTCTACCTCGCGGCGCTGCAGAACGTTCCCCGCGAGCTGTACGAATCCGTGTCGATGGACGGCGGCGGCCGCGTCCGCCAGTTCTTCTCCGTGACGGTTCCCGGCGTCCGGCCGGCGACCGTGCTGGTCGTGCTCCTGGCGACCATCACCGGAGCCAACCTGTTCACCGAGCCGTACCTGCTCACCGGCGGTGGCGGACCGGACGGCGCCTCAGCGTCGCCCGTGCTGCTGATCTATCAGAAGGGCATCCAGCAGCAGAACCCGGACCAGGCGGCCGCGATCGGAGTCATCCTCATGGTCGTCGTCCTGTTCATCGCGTGGCTCCAGCGGCGTTTCGTCGGAGGTGAGGAGCGATGAGGCGCGCACTCGGCAGCAAGATCGCCCTCTACATCGTGCTCGCTCTCGGTGCCGTGGCGTTCCTCTTCCCCTTCTATTACATGCTGGTCGGATCGTTCCAGTCGAACGTCGACCCGACCGTGGCCGGGGCGTTCCCCAACCCGGCGAACCTGACGACCGCGAACTACACCGCGATCAACGAGCGCGTCAATCTCCTCCAGGGGCTGGCCAACTCCGGCATCTTCGCCGGCGGAGTCGTCCTCGGCACCGTCGTGTTCGGTGTCCTGGCCGGGTACTCCCTCGCCGTGCTGCAGTGGCGCGGTCGTCAGGCGACGTTCGCGCTGGCACTGTTCGTGCAGGTCGTGCCTTTTCAGCTGCTGATGATCCCGCTCTACGTCATGATCGCTCGTGACTACGGCTTGTCGGACAGCTATCTCGGCATGATCCTGCCGTTCTTCATCAACTCGACGGCCGTGCTGATCTTCCGTCAGTACTTCCTGCAGTTGCCTCGTGAGCTGTTCGATGCTGCGCGGATCGATGGCGCCAAAGAGTTCCGTCTGCTGTGGAGCGTCGCACTGCCCCTGGTGCGTCCGGCGATTCTCACCGCCGTGCTGCTGACATTCATCGGGCCGTGGAACGAGTTCCTGTGGCCGTTCCTGATCACGAAGAACGCCGCGCTGCAGCCGCTGGCCGTCTCGCTCGCGAACTTCATCTCGAACGTCGCGGCCTCCACCGCCAACCCCTTCGGGGCGATGATGGCCGGCGCCGCCGTGCTGGCCGCCCCGGTCGTGGTGCTGTTCATCATCTTCCAGCGCTACTTCACCACGAATGACATCGGATCCGGAGTGAAAGGATGAGCATGACCACCCAGACGACAGTCCCTTACCGCCTCACACGCATGGGGATCGTGATGACCCCCGAGCCGGGGGCGTCGAACGAAGCCGAGGGGGTGCTCAATCCCGCGTCAGGACGCGGCCCCGATGGCGAGCTCTACCTCCTTCCGCGGCTCGTCGCCGGCGGCAACGTGTCGCGGGTGGGGCTGGCGCGCGTCGTGATCGAGGACGGGATCCCGGTCGGCGTCGAACGCGAGGGCGTCGTCCTCGAACCCGATCGCGGCTGGGAGCGCGGCGTCGGCAATGCGGGCGTGGAAGACCCGCGGACCACGTGGATCGAGGCTCTCGGCCTGCACGTCATGACCTACGTCGCGTATGGACCGCTGGGGCCGCGGACGGCGATCGCCGTGTCGGACGACCTGCGTGAGTGGCGCAGGCTTGGTCCCGCTCTGTTCCGGTACCAGGACGACCTCGACATGGACCTGAACCTGTTCCACAACAAAGACACCGTGTTCTTCCCCGAGCCGGTGACGGCTCCGGATGGCACCACCGCACTCGCCGTCCTCCATCGACCCATGTGGGACCTCGACGAGACGAAGAAGGGGCAGGGGGTTCGGCTGCCCGCCGGGATCGACGACCCTCGGCAGTCGATCTGGATCAGCTACATCCCGCTCGAGGCGGTGCGCGCCGATCTGACGAACCTCGCGCTGTGGGAGCAGCACCGGTTCGTGGCGGGGCCGGAGTTCTCGTTCGAGTCGCTCAAGATCGGCGGCGGGCCGCCGCCGCTGCGCATCCCCGAGGGCTGGCTCGTCCTGCACCACGGTGTCACGGGAGTGATCGACAGCGCGTTCAGTCAGCAGCAGAAGGTCAACTACGCGGCGGGGGCCTTGATCTTGGATGCTGTCGACCCGAGCCGAGTGCTCGCCCGGACGAGCGAGCCCCTGCTCGCTCCCGAGACCGACGACGAGCGCAGCGGCATCGTCCCCAACGTCGTCTTCCCGACGGCGATCGAGCAGATCGACGGACGCCTGTTCGTCTTCTACGGAATGGCCGACTCGAAGATCGGCGTCGCGCTCCTCGAGCGCACGACCGACTGACCCCCGAAAGGATCACTATGTCCACGCATGCACGATGGCGTGCGCGTGCGACCGCACTGGTCGGTGCGCTCGTGCTCGTCACCTCTCTGACTGCTCCGGCTGCCGCATCCGCTGCCGGAGCACCCGCACCGGCGGCGGCGGTGGCGGCCCCGCTCACCAACCTCGGCCACCTGGATTTCCTCCTCGATCAGGCCACCCCGGCGGCCGACGTCGCCGGGCACAGCACCTACCGACAGGCGGAGGAGCCCACGCTCACCATGCCGTGGACCTACGCGGATGCTCGCGACGGCGGCACGTTCGCCCGGGTGGGTGGGGGAGCCCTCGACCCCGCCACGGGTCAGTGGGGTCAGGGCGCCTACAACGCGGACGACATCGCGCGGGCGGCGGTCGTCTATATCCGGCACTGGCAGCAGTCCGGCGATGAGGCGAGCCGGACGAAGGCGTACGAGCTGCTCCGCTCGGTCGCCTACCTGCAGACCACCGATGGTCCGCACGCGGGCGAGGTCGTGCTGTGGATGCAGCCCGACGGAACGCTCAACCCCTCGGCCGAGCCCGTCGAGCTCCCCGATCCGTCCGATTCCGGGCCGAGCTACTGGCTCGCGCGCACGCTGTGGGCGCTCGGCGAGGGATACGCCGCGTTCGCGGACGAAGACCCCGCCTTCGCGGACTTCCTCGATCAGCGACTGTCACTGTCGCTCGGCGCGCTCGAACGCGACGTGCTCGTCGACTACGGCCGGTGGAACGAGGCCGACGGCGTTCGCGTGCCCGCGTGGCTCATCGTCAACGGTGCGGATGCCTCGGCCGAAGCCGCGCTCGGTCTGGCCGCCCGCGTCACGGCGCGACCCGACGACGACCGTGCCGCGACGGCCCTCCGCCAGCTCGCCGAGGGGATCGGCGCGATGTCGTCCGGCTCGACGCACGAGTGGCCGTACCGGGCGATCACGCCGTGGGCCGAATCCCCGGGCACGTGGCACGCGTGGGGCTCTCAGATGCCGGCGGCGCTGGCCGCGGCATCCGTCGCCCTGCACGATCCCGAACTGGCTGAACCCGCGATCGGCGACGCCGCGGTCTTCACGCCCACTCTGCTGACGGCCGGGGGGCCGGACAACGGGTGGATGCCGAGCCCCACCGATCGGGTGCAGATCGCCTACGGCGCCGATTCGCGTGTGCAATCGCTCCTCGCCGTCGCCGACGCCACCGGTTCGGACGGGTTCGCGCAGCTCGCCGGGATGCAGGCGGCATGGTTCTTCGGGGGCAATCATGCCGGCGCTGTCATGTACGACAGGGCGACCGGCGTGACCAACGACGGGCTGCAGCCGGACGGCACCGTGAATCGGAACAGCGGCGCCGAATCGACGATCCATGGGCTGCTCACCGCGATCGCGCTCGACGCGCATCCGGACGTCGCCGCTCGTGCGACGAGCATCACGCACATCGCCGCGCGTGACGGACTCGAGCTCGTCGAAGCCGAGAACGCGGTGTCGACGAACGGCACCGTCAGCACGCCGACCTCATGGACGGGCGAATCGAGCTGGTCTGGCGGCGCGCTCACCCTCGCACGGGGCCAGAACGCCGTCTTCGATATCGGCACCGACGCGACGCGCCGATGGGTCGAGCCCGTGATCTGGTCCGACCCGGGGAGCTCGAGCACGTCCATCTGGCGGGGAGGCGGATTGCCGAGCGGCCTCCTCCGGGTCACCGGACCGGCGCAGGGCATCTCTCCGGCGCCGGGGGTTCTGCGCCCGTACTCGCTGCAGCTGCCGGTCGCGGCCGACCGCTCGCAGGTGCGTGTCGACGTCCTGGCGGGGTCGCTGATGATCGATGCGCTCCTCGTGCGACCTGTGGTCTCGCGACTCGTGCTCGACGGCGACGGCGGGCGCACTGAGCTCGTCCACTCCAGCGCGACGCTCCCGCAGCTCGCGACCGTGGGCGGCGACGGTGTGACCGGCACGGCCCGGATCTACGACGATCACGGCGCGCTCGTGCGCCAGCGCGACGTGAGGGGCGCGGCATCCGTCCTGCTCCCGTCAGGAGGGTTCGCGATCGTCTCGGGCTGATCCGGAACGGAGGGCCACCTCCGAGGCGCGACCTCGGAGATCTGCGCAAGATCGGGGCGCCACCGCGAAATGGGGCCGAAGAACTGCAGATCTCCGAGGTAGTGCAGATCTCCGAGGTGGTGCAGATCTCCGAGGCAGTGCAGACCTCCGTGACACGACCTCGGAGATCTGCGCAAGATCGGGTCGCCACCGCGAAATGGGGCCGAAGAACTGCAGATCTCCGAGGTAGTGCAGATCTCCGTGGTGCTGCAGATCTCCGAGGCAGTGCAGACCTCCGCGGCACGACCTCGGAGATCTGCACAAGATCGGGCGCCCCCGCGAAATGGGGCCGAAGAACTGCAGATCTCCGTGGTGCTGCAGATCTCCGAGGCAGTGCAGACCTCCGCGGCACGACCTCGGAGATCTGCACAAGATCGGGGCGCCCCCGCGAAATGAGGCCGAAGAACTGCAGATCTCCGAGGTGGTGCAGATCTCCGAGGTAGTGCAGATCTCCGAGGTAGTGCAGGGATGCTGCGCCGCCGGCCGGGCGGGTCCCGCAGACGCCGCACGGCGATGTCCGATTTCCGCGAGCGAGGGTCGGAGGCGCATGTCAGGCTAGGTGTCGTGAGCCTGCAGATGTCGTTCGACGAGCGCTATCGAGCGATCGATTCGCGCGACGCGCGGTTCGACGGGCAGTTCGTCACGGCCGTGCGCTCGACCGGCATCTACTGCCGGCCCAGCTGCCCGGCCCGAACGCCCAAGCCCGCCAACGTGACGTTCTACCCGACGAGCGCCGCGGCGCACGAGGCGGGGTATCGCGCGTGCAAGCGGTGCCTGCCCGAGGCGGCGCCCGGATCGCCGGAGTGGAACCTCCGCAGCGACACGGCCGGCCGAGCGATGCGTCTGATCGCCGACGGCGTCGTCGAGCGCGAAGGCGTCCCCGGCCTCGCTTCGCGACTGGGCTACTCGCCGCGTCACCTCACCCGGCTGCTCACCGCCGAGCTCGGCGCCGGCCCGCTCGCGCTGAGCCGCGCGCAGCGCGCGCACACGGCGCGCATGCTGCTGGTCGGCACCGACCTGCCGGCGGCCGACGTGGCGTTCTCGGCCGGCTTCGCGAGCGTGCGGCAGTTCAACGACACGATCCGCGAGGTGTTCGGGATGACGCCGCTCGACCTCCGAGCGCGGCGCCGCGCCCACGAGGTGCACGTGCCGGGCGCGATCGACCTCGTGCTGCCGCACCGCGGCCCGCTCGACGCCGACGGACTGTTCGCCTGGATGTCGGCGCGCGCCATTCCCGGCGTCGAGACGGCGACGGCGACCTCGTTCGCACGGGCGCTGCGCCTTCCCGGGGGTCCGGTGTGGTTCGAGCTCCGGCTGGACGAGGCCGGCCGCGTCCACCTGAGCGCTCGGCTCACGCACCTCGGCGACCTCGCGACGCTCGTCTCGCGAGCGCGACGGCTCTTCGATCTGGATGCCGATCCCCTCGCCGTCGACGAGGCGCTCGCGGAGCATCCTGAGCTCGCCCCACTCGTGGCGGCGGTCCCCGGTATCCGCGTACCCGGGGCGGCCGACCCGCACGAGATGCTGATCCGCGCGATGATCGGCCAGCAGATCACCGTCGCTGCGGCCCGCACGGCGCTCACGCGGCTGACCGACGAGCTCGGCGAGCCGGTCGAGACGTTCGAGGGGGCGACCCGGCTGTTCCCCACGATGGCCGCGATCGCCGAACACGGGCACGAGGTGCTCCGGGGCCCCGCTGCCCGCATCCGCGCCGTCACCGGTGCCGCCGCCGCCCTCGCCGACGGTTCGCTCACCCTCACGACCGGCGACGACGGTGCCGAACAGCGCGCCGCGCTGCTGGCGCTTCCGGGGGTGGGCCCCTGGACCGCCGACTACGTGCGCATGCGCGTTCTCGGTGATCCCGACGTGGTCCTGCCGGGAGACGTGGCCGTGCGCGCCGGAGCGGCGGCCGCCGGCATCCCCTCCGATCCTGCGGGTCTCACCGCCTGGGCCGCCCGCACGGCGCCGTGGCGCTCGTACCTCACCGCACATCTCTGGCGCGCAGCGCCTGCCCGACCGACCAGAAGGAGCACTCCATGAGCACCGCGACCGCCCAGACCATCGACACCCCCGACGGCCCGTTCACGATCGTCGCCGACGACCAGGGCCGCGTGCTCGCATCGGGCTGGACCGCCGATGTCGACATCGCGATCGCCCGCATCCCGGCCGCGGCACGGCCCGCCGAGCTGCATGAGGGACGGACGGATGCTGCGGCCGCCGCCCTCGCCTACTATTCCGGCGACATCTCGGCGATCGACGGCGTGCCGGTGTGGCAGCCGGGCACCCCGATGCAGCACGCCGGGTGGGATGCCCTCCGTACGATCGTGCCGGGCGCACCGCTCAGCTACACCGAGTTCGCCGCGCAGCTCGGCGCTCCGCGCGCGGTGCGGGCCGCCGCATCCATCTGCGCACGCAACGCCCCCGCGCTCTTCGTGCCCTGCCACCGCGTGCTCCGCGGCGACGGGAGCCTCGGCGGATTCGCCTGGGGGCTCGAGGTCAAGCGCAGCCTGCTGGCTCGCGAAGCCCGGTGACCGGCCGGGGTGCGGAGCTGACGAGAGAGGACTTGCACGTTCCCCGGCACGGGCATAGCCTGGGGGGCTGTCTGCTGCGTCCGGCAGTGGGCCGTTCAGAGGAGGATGCCATGCACACGATCGTCGCCCGTACGCCGGTCCCTGCCGTCCTCCCGATCAAGACGCGCGCACCCCGCTCCTGAGCCGGGCCGGCATATCGCCGGCCGCCGCAGCGTTCTCGTTCTTCAGACGGCACCGCCCTCGACCTCTGTCACGCACGCGCGCCCGCGCGCCCCCCGCCCCACCCCGCCCCACCGGCACCAGAAATCCCACAAGGATCATGACTTCCACCGCCTCCGCTCCCGAGCGACTGTCCACGTTGAAGGCGCTCGCGCGCCTCATCCCGTTCGCGAAACCCGTGCTGGGCCGCCTCACGCTCGGCGCCGTCAGCGCGCTCATCGCGAGTCTGCTCGCGCTGTCGATCCCGCTTGTGCTCGAGGTCATCGTGCAAGGCCCCATCGCCTCTGGCGACCTCTCGCAGATCACGTGGGGCGCCGTCGCCGTGCTCGTGCTCGGGCTGTTCGAGGCCCTCATGGTATGGCTCAGGCGCTGGTTCGTGCTGGCCCCGGCGACGGGCGTCGAGTACGACCTGCGGAAGGGCTTCTACGCGCGGCTGCAGCGGCTGCCGGTGTCGTTCCACGATCGCTGGCAGTCCGGCCAGCTCCTCAGCCGCATGATGCAGGACATCAGCATGCTGCGGCGGTGGCTGGCATTCGGTGTCGTGCTGCTGCTCGTGAACGTGCTGACAATCATCGTCGGCACCGTCCTGCTCTTCCGCTGGCACTGGCTGCTCGGCACCATCTTCCTCCTCTGCTCCGCGCCGCTCTGGTACACCGGCTACCGCTTCGAGAAGACGTACGGCACGCTCGCCCGGCAGAGTCAGGACCAGGCCGGCGATCTCGCCACATCGGTCGAAGAGAGTGTGCACGGCATCCGCGTGCTGAAGGCCTTCGGCCGCGGAAAGCACGCCCTGCAGAAGTTCACACGTCAGGCCGAGACGCTGCGCGAGACCGAGCTGAGCAAGGCCCGCGCGGTCGGCGTCATCTGGTTCTGGCTCGTGCTGCTCCCCGACATCGCGTTCGCGCTGTGCCTGGGTGCGGGCATCTACCTCGTCCAGCTCGATCAGCTCACGGTGGCCGAGCTGATCGCGTTCTTCGCGATGGGCACGGTGCTGCGGTGGCCTATGGAATCGATCGGCTTCCTGTTCTCGTTCATGCTCGATGCGCGTACGGCGACCGACCGCATCTTCGAGGTGTTCGACGAGCAGAACACGATCACCGACCCCGCGGATCCGGCGACCATCGAACGCCCGCGCGGCGAGCTCGCGTTCGAGGGGGTGCATTTCCGCTATCAGGATGCTGCGGAATCCGAACGCGATCTGATCGACGGTGTCGACCTCGTGCTCCGCCCCGGCGAGACGATGGCCCTCGTTGGTCTCACCGGCTCCGGGAAGACCACCCTCACGACGCTCCCCACCCGGCTGTACGACGTGACAGGCGGGCGCGTCACGCTCGATGGCGTCGACGTGCGCGATCTCTCTCTGGACGAGCTGCGCACGCACATCGGCATGGCGTTCGAGGATGCGACCCTGTTCTCCCAGACGGTGCGCGACAACGTGCTGCTCGGTCGCGAAGACCTCGAATCCGGCAGCCCCGAGGCCGAGGCCGTCCTGCGCGAAGCGCTGTCGGTCGCCCAGGCGGGGTTCGTCGACGATCTGCCCCGGGGGGTCGACACCATCATCGGGGAAGAGGGCATGAGTCTGTCGGGCGGTCAGCGGCAGCGTCTCGCTCTGGCGCGCGCCGTCGCCGCACGCCCTGCGGTCCTCGTGCTCGACGACCCGCTGTCGGCGCTGGACGTCGACACCGAGGCACTCGTGGAAGACGCGCTGCGCGAGGTGCTCCACAGCACCACTGCGCTCGTGGTCGCCCATCGACCGTCCACCGTCATGCTCGCCGACCGGGTCGCGCTGCTCGAGGCCGGCCGGATCACCGCGGTGGGTACCCATTCCGATCTGCTCCGCGACAGCGAGCACTACCGTCACGTCATCTCGAGCCTCGAGCTCGACGATTCCCGCACGAGCGACAGAGCGCGCATCCGTGAAAGCGAGGGCAACCGATGAGCACCGTCACCGTCGCCGGCACCACCGGTGAAGACCGCTCGGATTACACGAAGGACGAGAGCCGCAGCATCCGGCGTCGCTCGCTGCGCCTGCTGAGCTCACTCGTCTCACCGCTCCGCTGGCAGCTCGTGCTGGCCGGTGTGGTGCTCATCGTCTCCACGGCGCTGCGGGTCGCAGGCCCCGCACTCATCGCCTACGGGATCAACACCGCTCTGCCCGCCGTCGTGTCGGAAGCCGACTGGCTCCCCACGATCGGTGTCGTCGCGGTGTACCTCGCCGCGGGAATCGGCGGGGCTGGGCTGATCGGGTGGTACGTGGTCGTCGCCGCACGCCTCACGCAGGCGATCATGCTCGACCTCCGCACGCGCATCTTCCTGCACACGCAACGGCTCAGCCTCGAGTTCCACGAGTCGTACACGTCCGGACGCATCATCTCGCGCCAGACGAGCGACCTCGACACGATCCGCGAACTGCTCGACGGCGGACTGAACGAGCTCGTCTCCGGCATCCTCTACGGCGGGTTCACACTCGTCGCCCTCCTGCTGCTGGACTGGGAGTCGGGCGTCATCCTGCTCGTCATGGGCCTGCCGCTTTATCTCTTGATGCGGTGGTTCTACCTCCGCTCGCAGCGGGTGTACCGCGAATCCCGGGTCGTGAGCGCGAAGGTGATCGTGAAGTTCGTCGAGACGATGACGGGCATCCGCGCCGTGAAGGCCTTCCGCAAGGAGGGGCGCAACGACGTCGATTTCGGAGAGCTCTCGAGCGACTACCGCGATGTGAACATGCGCTCGATCCGGCTGTTCGGCACGTTCGAGCCCGGTCTCATGGCCGTCGCGTCGGTCACCGTTGCCCTCGTGCTCCTGTGGGGTGGAATCCGCGTCGTCGACGGGACCCTCCTCATCGGCACGCTGTTGGCCGCCGTGCTGTACGTGCGCAACTTCTTCGCGCCGTTGCAGGAGGTCGCGTTCTTCCTGAACTCCTACCAGTCGGCGACGGCGGCGCTCGAGAAGGTCTCCGGCGTGCTCGAGGAGCAGCCGACGGTCCCCGACCCGACGCGTCCGATCGATCTGTGGCACTCTCGTGGCCACCTGCACTTCGATCGGGTGGAGTTCGGCTACGGCACGGGCAAGACGATCCTGCCCGACTTCACGCTCGACATCCCCGCGGGGCAGACGATCGCTCTGGTCGGCACGACGGGCGCGGGAAAGTCCACGCTCGCCAAGCTCGTCTCGCGCTTCTACGATCCGACGAGCGGTTCGCTCCGCCTCGACGGAGTAGATCTGCGCCAGCTGCATCCGAAAGACCTCCGGCGCGCCATCGTCATGGTGACGCAAGAGGCCTACTTGTTCAGCGGGACAGTGGCCGACAACATCGCGCTGGGAAAGCCGAGCGCGACGATGGAGGAGATCCGCGCGGCCGCCGAGGCCGTGGGTGCCGACTCGTTCATCACCTCGCTCCCGGACGGCTACGACACCGATGTCAACAAGCGCGGTGGGCGGGTGTCGGCCGGCCAGCGCCAGCTGATCTCATTCGCCCGCGCGTTCCTCGCCGACCCGGCGGTGCTGATCCTCGACGAGGCGACGGCGTCGCTCGACATGCCGAGCGAGAGGATGATCCAGGAGGCGCTGCAGACCCTGCTGGCCGACCGGACGGCGATCATCATCGCGCATCGCCTGTCGACGGTCGCGATCGCCGACCGCGTACTGGTGATGGAGCACGGGCGCATCATCGAGGATGACGATCCCGACACGCTGATCAGCGGCACGGGCAAGTTCGCGCAGCTGCACGCCGCATGGCGGGAGTCCCTCGTCTAGCAGGCGGGGCGCGAGGGTGGGCGTTGCGGGATGGCATCGCCCACCCTCGACGCTCAGGGTGCGCGCGTTCAGATCGGCCTGGTACCGTGCCCGGCGATGGCGACACGACTCGCGTTCCTCGCGCACCGCACGATCCGGGAGCCCCGATGAACGGGGTGGGCCGTGGTTCCGTGCGCCCGGGCCCGCGGCGCGCGGGGGTCGCGACGTTCGCGGTCGTGCTGGCCGTCATGCTGGGCGTCGCGGCGATCGCCGCGTTGAACCTCGCACGTGCACAGGCCGACGTCCCGTTCGGCTCCGGCGCCCGCATCGCGCAGCCGGCCGCCCCCGAGGCGGTGACCCCTCCCGAGGCTCAGGGCGTCAGCAACGCGGTGCAGCGCGTCGGGGTCGATCCGGCCTGGGTCGATGCGACGGCGCGGGCCACCGGCATCCCCACCCGCGCTCTCGCGGCATACGCGACGGCATCCCTCGTGATCTCGGGTGAAGAACCGGAATGCGGAATCGGCTGGAACACGATCGCCGGCATCGGTGCGATCGAGTCTGACCACGGACGCCACGGGGGCGCGACCTTGGGAGAGGACGGCTACTCGGTCCCCGCCATCCGTGGGCCGGCACTCGACGGGAACGGCGTCGCGGCGATCGCCGACAGCGACGGCGGACGGTGGGACGGGGATGCGACGTGGGACCGCGCGGTCGGTCCGATGCAGTTCATCCCCGATACCTGGGCGCGATGGGGTGCCGATGCCAACGGCGACGGGATCGCCGACCCCAACCAGATCGACGACGCGGCGTTGGCCACCGCGCGTTACCTGTGCGCGGGAGGCCCGATGACGAGCGTGGACGGCTGGCGCGCCGCCGTGTTCAGCTACAACCACCTCGACAGCTACGTCGACGACGTCGCCGTCGTCGCCAACCGCTACGCGACGGCGGTCGGCTGAGGCTCCTCCGCGTCGGAGGATCGCGCATACGTCGGAGAATCACCGCGGAATCCTCCGACCGAAGGCGGATTCTCCGACCGAGCCGCGCTCCGTGCGGGGGCTAGAGGCGGATCTCGGCGATGACCTCGCCGTACTCGGTCTCGCCGACCGGGGTGAAGCCGACCCGCTGGAAGAACGCCTCGGGCCCGCCCTCGCCGGCTTCGTAGATCACGTCGACGAGCTCCATGCCGCGCGCACGGGCTTCGTCCAGAAGCCGATCGACCGCGAAGCGGCCGACGCCGCGACCCTGGGTGTCGGCGTCGACGTTGATGCGCCACAGCACCGAGCGGAAATGCTCCTGCGGAGCCTCCGGATCGAAGTTCGCGCTCACGAACCCGACGACCTCGTCGTCGTCCAGGACGACGCGCTGCCAGCTCGTGCGCGGATCGATCACGGTCGCCGCGATCCCGTACGAGACAGGTGCGAGGAACTGCTCCTGCCCCGGCTTGAGTGACAGGTTGTTGACCGCGACGATCGTCGAGGCGGACAGTTCGACCAGACGCAGCTCAGCCATGTGCCCAGGGTAACGCCCCGGGCGAGAGCGTGCGCGCCGGATGTCACGGCGAGAAACCACG
The DNA here is from genome assembly GCF_008710745.1 of Microbacterium rhizomatis. Taxonomy (GTDB): domain Bacteria; phylum Actinomycetota; class Actinomycetes; order Actinomycetales; family Microbacteriaceae; genus Microbacterium; species Microbacterium rhizomatis. The sequence goes on along the minus strand of NZ_VYSA01000001.1, from coordinate 1,503,228 downwards.
GTGCGGCGGAGATATCTCGATATCAAGATACTTTCGTCCTTGCGATAGGCTGGAATCACGACCCGAACGGAGACACCACCGGTGACTGAATCGACGATCTTCTACACCCACACCGATGAGGCTCCGGCGCTCGCGACCGCGTCGTTCCTCCCCATCGTTCGTGCTGTCACGAGCCGGGCGGGAGTGGATGTCGAGACCCGCGACATCTCGCTGGGCGGCCGTATCCTCGCGGCATTCCCGCAGCGGCTCACGCCCGAGCAGCAGGTCGGCGATGCGCTCGCCGAGCTCGGCGGCCTGGCGACGCTGCCCGAGGCGAACATCATCAAGCTCCCCAACATCTCGGCGTCGATCCCGCAGCTGAAGGCGGCCATCGCCGAACTGCAGGCGGCCGGCTACGACATCCCGAGCTATCCCGACGACGCGCAGTCGCTGGAGGAGAAGGACGTCCGCGCCCGCTACGACCGCATCAAGGGCTCAGCGGTCAACCCGGTGCTGCGCGAGGGCAACAGCGACCGCCGCGCGCCGCTGGCGGTGAAGAACTATGCCCGCAAGCATCCGCACCGCAACAAGCCGTTCGCCACGGGGTCCAAGACCCGCGTCGCGACCATGGGCCATGACGACTTCAAGCACAACGAGAAGTCGTGGGTGGCCGCGCACGACGATGTGCTCACGATCCAGCACGTCGGCGAGGACGGCACCGTCACCGTTCTGAAAGAGAGCCTCAAGGTGCTGCCGCGCGAGATCATCGACGCGACGTTCCTCTCGGCCGCCGCGCTCGACGCCTTCCTCGCCGAGACGCTCGACGAGGCCAAGAAGCTCGACGTGCTCTACTCCGTGCACCTCAAGGCCACGATGATGAAGGTCAGCGATCCGATCATCTTCGGCCACGTCGTCAAGACCTACTTCGCCGACGTGTTCGACAAGTACGGCACCAAGATCGCCGAAGCCGGGCTCACGCCCAACAACGGGCTCGGCTCGATCCTGTCGGGGCTGGCTGCTGTCGACGGCGGCGCCGAGATCGAGGCGGCCTTCGCCGCAGATATCAAGAGCGGTGCGCGCCTCTCCTACACCAACTCCGACAAGGGCATCACGAACCTGCACGTACCGTCGGACGTGATCGTGGATGCCTCGATGCCCGCCCTCGTGCGCAACGGCGGAAAGCTCTGGGGCGTGGACGGGGGCGAAGACGACACGCTCGCCGTCATCCCCGACTCGTCCTACGCGGGCGTCTACCAGGCCGTGATCGACGACGTGATCGCGAATGGGCCGCTCGACCCCGCGACGATCGGCACCGTCCCGAACGTGGGGCTCATGGCGCAGGCGGCAGAAGAGTACGGAAGCCACGACAAGACGTTCGAGATCGAGAGCCCCGGCCGCGTGCAGGTCGTCGACAGCTCCGGCGAAGTGCTCATCGAGCACGAGGTCGGCGCGGGAGACATCTGGCGTGCGACGCAGACCAAGCACATCGCCGTCATCGACTGGGTGCGTCTGGCCGTCGGTCGCGCGCGTGCCACCGGTTCGCCCGCGGTGTTCTGGCTCGACCTGAACCGCGCGCACGACGCGCAGCTGATCGCCAAAGTGCACCAGGCGCTCGCGACGCTCGACACGAAGGGCGTGCAGATCACGATCCTCGCCCCCGAAGAGGCGACGCGCTACACGCTCGCGCGCATGCGCCACGGGCTCGACACGATCTCGGTCACGGGCAACGTGTTGCGCGACTATCTCACCGACCTCTTCCCGATCCTCGAGGTCGGCACGAGCGCCAAGATGCTCTCGATCGTCCCCCTTCTCGCGGGCGGCGGACTGTTCGAGACCGGCGCGGGCGGCTCCGCCCCCAAGCACGTGCAGCAGCTGCTCGAAGAGAACTACCTGCGATGGGACTCGCTGGGTGAGTTCTTCGCGCTTGCGGCTTCGCTCGAGCACCTCGCGACCTTCACGGGCAACGCGAAGGCGCAGATCCTCGCCGACACACTGGATGCGGCGACCGGCACGTTCCTCGAGAACGACAAGTCGCCCGGCCGCGCGCTCGGCACGATCGACAACCGGGGCAGCCACTTCTATCTCGCGCTCTACTGGGCGCAGGAGCTGGCAGCGCAGGATGCCGATGCCGAGCTGGCGGCCGTGTTCGGCCCGCTTGCGGCCGACCTGGCTGCGCGCGAGGAGCAGATCGTCGGCGAACTGCTGGCGGTGCAGGGCTCGCCGGTCGACATCGGCGGCTACTACCGCCCGGACGAGCAGCTCGTCGAGGCCGTGATGCGCCCGTCGGCGACGTTCAACACGATCATCGACGCGGTGCACTGAGCTCACGAGGTCGGCGAACGCGCCGGCGCGCCCGCCCCGTGGCAGTGATCGGGGAGGCGCGCCAGCGCCGGATCGAGATCTCCGGACGTACGTGCGACGTCGGTTCAGCGGATCTCGGTACTCTCGCTGGCGCTGACACAACTTCGGAGAACCGCAGTTCTTCGGACATTCCGCGCGGCGAAGCTCCGATAACGCGCGGATCACCGAAGGTGTGCAGAGCAGCCCGCGCGTGCGGTCACCGACTCGCGCTCCCCACGGATCTCGGTACGCTCACGACTCGGTCACCACGACTCGGTCACCGCAGCTCGGCCGCACAGCATCATGCCGGTGGGGCCCCCGCCGGCGATGACGACGTCGCGCGTCGTGCTCAGTAGTGGACCCAGACCTCGGTGCCCATCGGAGCCCAATCGAACGTGTAAGCCGCCGCGCTCAGCGGCATGTTGACGCAGCCGTGGCTCATCTGGTTGCCGAAGTTGTTGTGCCAGTACGCGCCGTGCAAAGCCTCGTCGCCGTTGTAGTACATGACATTCGGCACGTCGGGCGTGTAGTAGTTCGGCGCCTTCGTCAGGTCGGGGTTGCCCATGTTCTGGTAGTCGAGCTTCGCGAAGACGCGGAAGTGGCCGGTCGCCGTGTTGTAGCCGTCGCGACCGGACGAGATCAGCCAGGACTGCACGACCTGCTCGTTCTCGAAGAGCGTGGCGCGCTGCTCGCTGAGGTTGACCTCGATGCGGCGAGCGAGGTTCGTCGTGGTGAACGCGGTCTCGGTGACGGGCAGCTCGTAGACGGCGTTGCCGGTCTTCAGCTGGGTCGCGAACGCGGCGGCGACGTTGTCCGTCGCGCCCAGGGCACGTCCGGTGACGCCGGCGGACTCCTCTTGCAGCACGCCGCCTTCGGAGTCGGTGATCACGGTGGCGTTCACGGGGGCGCGATTGACCGCCGCGGGGAGTGCGTCGACGGCGGTCTGGATCGCCGCCTGATTCACGTCGTATGTGACCGCACCGTCCGCGCCGGTGGAGAGAGTGATCCACGACGCCACGGTCGCCTTGTCGACCGGGACGGTGCGTTCGGTCCCGACGTAGAAGCCGGCGGTGTTCAGGATGTTGTTGAGCTTGTCGGCCGCACTCTGGGCCGCGGTCGTCGTGGTCTTCGCCTCGATCGGTGCCGCCTGGGCGGCGACCTCGACACGGGTCCGTCCCGTGTTGAATGCGTCCGTGACGGCTGCCTGTACGGCCGCGATGTCCACGCCCTGGCCCTCGACGGCCGGCGTTACGACGTACGCGGCGGAACCCGCGTCGAACGCGACGGCGGCGTCCACGGGATCCTTGTAGAGGCGGGGCGCGGCTTTGCGGAGGGCCGCGGTGGCGGAATCCGCGTTCAGAGTGACCGCAGTCGTGGCGGGGGAAGAGAACCAGGCGGTGGGATTCCAGGCGGGATGCTGCGCGAACGCCGCATCCGCAAGCGCTTTGGCGTCGATCCTCGCACCGAGTTCGGGGGCACCGATCTCTACGCCCGTGCTGGTGGAGGATCGGGCGACCGAAGCCCCGAGCTGGCCGGCGGTCACGGTGGCCTCGACACCATCGCCGGTGAGCACGATCGTGGTGTTGTCCAGCCGCTGCTGGAGGGCGTCTGCCGCACCGCCGGCCGTCATCCCGCCGACGGCGACGCCGCCGACGGTCGTGCCGGGGGCGATGAGGGTGAGCGACGCGGCGACGAGCGCTACAAGGGCGACGCCCGCCGGGATGCCGATCCACAGGCCCAGGCGCTTCTTCTTGCGCGCGGGCTCGGCGGGAGCCCATGCGTACGCGGGCTCGGCTGCTGCGGCATTGTCGATGGCAGTGGTGTTGACCCCGCTCGGGGTCGCAGGGGTAGTGTCGACAGCGGCATCGCCGACGACCGCGTCGTCGGCGATCGTCGCCGTGACGGATGCCGTGGGCACGCCGTCGTCGGACGCTGAGTCAGCGCCCGGCCTTGTGGCCAGATCGGTCACGCCATCACCCCCGGAAATGCGTATACGCGCTCCTTATGGTACGGGACGCGCAGATTCGAAGTCACAACGTTCCCATCACGGTGGGGGAGCAGAACCGGGGATCGCCCCTCAACTGCCGCAGACGGCCTGGAACTTCGCGCTGGTCTCGTCGAACTGGGTGCTCAGCTGGCTCAGGTCGCCGGCTTTGCTCACGTCGCCTTTCGCGACAGCACCCATGACGTCCGAGACCTTCGTGAACATGTCCTGCAGCGCGGGGACCAGGGGTGCGACCTGATCGTTCGTGATCGACGGAGCGGCGGCGGCGAGTTTCTGCGATGCGGATGTCATCGAGTCGACGATCGCCGCCGGATCGGATGACGTCGCCGACTCGAGCTGTGTGGTGGCGTCGGTGATCGCCTGCTGCACGAGCGTGCACGCCTCCGCGGCGGTCTGCGTGCTCGTGCCTGCGGCCGCCGAAGCCGCGGGGGACGGGCGGGAATCCGAGCAGGCGCTGAGCCCGAGAACGGCGGCGGCGGCGATGGTCAGTACGGCGATGGTGCGGCGCATGGAGAGTCCCCTCGTCTCTTCCAGCCTAAGCCGGGCTCCGCTGCCTCGAGGCCCGATGCCCTAGCGGCGGACTCGCTGATTGCCGCGTCTACGGACCCGCGCGTTGAGGACGACCGCGACCGTCAGGATCGCGACGCCGATCACGACGAAAGCCCCTCCGAGAGCCGGGGTCGGCTTTCCCTGCACCGATTGAGCCACGACGACGATGGCGCCGATCGCGGCCGAGATCGATGCAGTGACCACGACGATTATCACAGCAGTTCGTGACGAATTGATCATGCTCTGTGTTCTCTCTACCGAGTGAGGTTACCGCCGCAACGCGGCTACTCCCGAGGTTGCCCGTGCTGCCCGGGCGAGGTGGATTGCCATGATGACGCTGGCGATGGTCATCGCGAGGAGAGAAATTCCGATGCTGTTCCACACGACGAGCGGGTGCCCTGCCGCAACGCCGAGTGTTCCCGCGAGGAGTGCGGCACTGACGGCACCGGCGATGGCCCCTACACCTATGCCCAGGATCGTCCCGGCCCACTTCTGTGAGCGTGTCCACAGCTGGTTCCGCCAGAGCAGGACCACACTGGCCAGCCATACCAGCGGGAACACCAACGCGCTGAGCGCGACAGCGAGCACGGTAGTCATGAGCCGGCCGCGCCGGGCGGCCGAAGCCGCCGGGGCGTCAGGGAGAGCTTGCCGCGCGAGATCCTCCGGGGATCCGAGGCGACGGATCCGGCCGGGCACGTCCGCGTCGTCCAATCCGTGGAGGCTTTCTCGACCGCCAGCGAGTACCTCATCGCGCAGCGTCGGATCCGCGCCAGCCATCGCCCGCTTTAACCGTTGAAGGCATCCCTCCGGCATCATGTTCCCCTCAGTACGCACGCTCCACCCTTCCTCGATGCAGCCATCGGCTATCGCCGTGAACTCGCTCCGAGCCTGTCGGTCGGCCACCAGCGCTTCCCGTCCGGATGCATTTCCCTCGCGCGGTGATGGAGGGGCTGGTGCCGCCACACGAGGTGCAATGATCACGCCAGTTACATATACTAAAACTTTAAAAGAACATTTTGCCGCCAATGGGTGTCGAGTGATCAACTTCATCGGCGATGCTGTGGTGATCGCGTAGTAGAGGTGATGGTACGAGGCGCCTGTTTCGTTTTGATCCTCGCCCCGACACCTAGCGCAGGGGAGTCCGAGGCCGCCCCAGCGTCGTGTGGACTCCCGTCCTATCAAGCCCAAGCGCGCGTCCGACAGCACTGGGATCGCAGCTGCTGCGCTCAGCATTGGGGCTGGGGCATTCGGGGTGTGCGCTTGCTGGGGGAACGGGATCTACGGGAACACGCTCTACACGGGACACCGTTTTGCTGGGGGCAGTAGGGGATGGGGCCATGCTAAATAGTCATTGGATCGCCAGGGTTGTAGTAACGCTCCATGTGGCGCTCTCGCTCGAGCTCCGTCAGGCGAGATGGGCAGGAAGGGAATCCGGACTGTGAGCACTTCACGTCGCCGGCTGAAGGCGGTGAGTCTCACAGCGATCTGCCTCACTGCGGCGCTGGTTGTTGCCGGGGCCGCCATGACCGTGTATGCGGTGGTCGGCCTCGAGCGGGGTTCCGCCACCTTCACCGCCATCCTCTTTTGGGCACAGGCGTGCCTGATCGCCGGAGCAGCCATCGGACTGGGCGCCTTGCTCCTGCGGCGCGCATTGTCGCGACAGACGATGGCACGGGGGAGCGCCGGGACCTGATCGTCCGGGATGGATCGGAGGCACGTAAGTGCGGTAGCGGCAGAATCCGCTCGCTGTCTACGGCTCGGTGCCCGGGTCGGTTGCCGGCGGACCGCGCTCCGGGACGGTGGTATGTAACAAGTTTGTAAACGCGCCGTTCAAATTGCCGTCATGTCTTGCGCGGTGTTTGTTCGTAAGGTCTACTAACAAACATGTCCACGTCGGAAACGCACCGCGGCTCATCCACCCTCGACCCGCGCCCGAGCGTCGGCGCACCCCTGAGCAGCACGCTTTCGGCCGCGCGTTCCGTCGTCCCCAGCCGTGCCCTCCGCCACGGCGGCAAGGTCCTCCCCGAGCACGCCAGAGGCCACAACCGTTCCCTCGTGCTGCAGCTGCTCTTCCACCAGGGCGCCATGAGCCGCGCCGACCTCGCCCGCGAGACGGGCCTGACCCGTGTCACGATCTCCGATCTGGTGGGCGAACTCATCTCCGACGGATTCGTCGCAGAGATGGGCGTGCGTGAGGCATCCGGCCCCGGCAAACCCGCCATGCTCGTCGACCTCGACCGTGCGGGGCACCGGATCGTCGGCATCGACCTGTCGGGCAGCGACTCGTTCATCGGCGCGGTGCTCACGCTCGACGGCGACATCGTCGTCCGACGCGAAGTGCCGCTCCCCACGGACGACGTGGTGGGCACCGTCGTCGCCCTCGCCCGAGAGCTGGTCGCCGAGTCGCACGCGCCCGTGCTCGGAGTGGGCGTGGGCACGCCCGGTGTGGTGAACGACCGAGGCGTGATCCTCGCCGCGCCCGGCTTCGGGTGGGTGGACTTCGACCTGGAGGGCGCGCTGCACGAAGCGCTCGGCCTGCCTGTACTCGTCGCGAACGACGCGAACGCCGCCGTCCTCGCCGAATACACCTTCGGCGGCGCCGACGAAGACATCCTGCTCGTCAAGGTCGGCCGCGGTGTGGGCTCCGGCCTGCTCGCGTCGGGTCAGCCCATGCGCGGCAGTCGCTTCGCCGCGGGTGAGATCGGCCACGTGACGGTCGGAACCGATGGCGGCCCGGTCTGCGTGTGCGGCAAGGTCGGCTGCCTCGAGGCCTGGCTCGCGGTGCCGAAGCTGACGGCGCGGCTGGCCGGGGCATCCGACTCGGCCGCGCGCGACGGAATCCTGCGCGACGCGGGGGAGCGGCTCGGCATCGCCCTCGCCCCCGTCGTGGGGGCCCTGGATCTGTCGGAGATCATCCTCTCCGGCCCCACCGAACTTCTCGACGGACCCCTCAGCGAGGCGACCGTCGAGACGCTGCGCACCCGGACGCTCGCCGAGTTCCACGACGGCGTGCGAGTGCGGATGACGGGGCAAGGCCAGGACATCGTCCTGCGCGGCGCGGCCGTCATGATCCTCTCGGGACAGCTCGGCGTCTCGTAGAACCCCGCAGTTCCGGGTTCGCCCGGAGCAATCCCCCCAAGGTAATCCCCCCCGGATAGGCCACCCGGCCCGTCATCACATCAGGAAGAACAAGGAAGTCACCATGAACAAGAAGCTCGGAGCCCTCGCCATCCTCGGCGCGTCGGCTGTGGCGCTCGCCGGCTGCGCGGGCGGCGCGGGCGGCTCGTCGTCCAGCGCGGCAGCCACCGGCACCCTGACGGTCTGGCTCGTCGGCACGGACACCCCGCAGGACGCGCGCGACTACCTCAAGACCACCTTCGAGTCCGAGCACAGTGGCTGGACCCTCAACATCGAGGAGAAGACCTGGGCGGACACGAGCGACAACTACGTCGCCGCGCTGTCGTCCAACGATGCGCCCGACGTCGTCGAGGTCGGCAACACTCAGGCGCAGGGCTTCATCGCGCAGGGCCTCTTCGAGGACATCTCCGACATCCAGTCGACGCTCGGCGGCTCCGACCTGCTGCAGAGCTTCGTCGACCTCGGCTCGGACGGCGGAAAGCTCTACGCCGCCCCGTACTACGCCGGCTCGCGCGTCGTCTTCTACTCGCCCTCCACGTTCGGCGGCACCGTGCCGACGACGCTCGACCAGTACGTCGCCGACGGCAAGGCGGGCAAGACCGACACCAAGTCGGGCATCTACGCGCCCGGCAAGGACTGGTACAACGCGCTTCCCTACGTGTGGGCCAACGGCGGCGAGATCGCCGTGCAGGACGGCGGCAAATGGGATGCTCAGTTCTCCAGCGCCGACAGCCTCAAGGGCCTGACGCAGCTGCAGGATGTCTACCTCAACGCGAACGTGGCGCCCGCCGACAGCGACGAGACCGACCCGCAGGTGCCGTTCTGCGCGGGTGAAGTCGGCTTCCTCTCGGCCCCCGCGTGGGTGAAGTGGTCGATCCTCGCCGCGGCCGACGCGAAGGCGCCCGGATGCCCCGACACCTACGGCAAGGACCTCGCCGCGTTCGCGCTGCCCGGCACCACCGCAGGATCGGTCGCCCCGGTCTTCGCGGGTGGGTCGAACGTCGCCGTCGCCACCAAGAGCGACGCGAAGGACATGGCGAAGTCGGCTCTGGAGATCATGCTCTCGGAGGGCTACCAGAAGATCCTCGCCGAGAACGGCCTGATCCCCGCACTGACGACGTTCGCGAAGTACCTGCCGCAGGACCAGATCACCGCTGAGGCCGCGAAGGCAGCTGCCGGGTCTAAGGCCGTGCCGGCGAGCCCCAACTGGGCGCAGGTCGAGTCGTCGGGCGTCATCAAGGACGCGCTCGTGAAGATCGCGCAGGGCGGCGATGTGAAGGCGATCGCCACCGAGCTCGACACCCAGATCGAGGGCATCCTCAACAAGTAGTCGGCGAGTCAGCTCGCCGGGCAAGGGGTTCCGGCCTCTCGGAACCCCTTGCCCACCCTCCGGAAAGGCCCGATCCTTTCGACAACGCGTTACAGAAAGGAGGCGCCATGACCGAGGCCGTTCTCGCCGCCCCGCCGCGCGCGTCTTCCGCGAAGCCACCGTCATCCACGAAGCCGCCACGGCACCGCCCCACCGCGAGGGAGAAGTCGCGCGGGCGCCGCGATGCTCGGGGTGCATGGACGCTGCTCGCGCCGTCCGTGATCATCCTCGCCGTCATGGTCGGCTACCCCGCCGTCCTCATGGTGGTCCAGTCCTTCAGCGACTACTCGATCAAGAACAAGGTGCAGGGCACCCTCGGCAACTTCGTCGGTCTCGACAACTACATCGAGGTCTTCACGCAGTCCGACTTCCCGATCGTGCTCGTGCGCAGCCTGGGTCTCATGGTCGCCATGACGGTGCTGATCGTGCTGTTCGGGGTACTCGTCGCCGTGCTGATGACGCGCCTGTCGCGCGCATGGCGCATCACCGTGTCGGTCGGGCTGCTCCTGGCGTGGGCCATGCCGGCCCTCGCGGCCACGACGGTGTGGGGCTGGATCTTCGACACCCAGTACGGCGTGGTCAACTGGGCGCTCAACACGATCACCGGCACGTCCGACTGGACCAACCACTCGTGGCTGCTGAACCCGTGGTCGTTCTTCATGGTCCTCACGATCATCGTCGTGTGGCAGGGCGTGCCGTTCGTCGCCTTCACCACGTTCGCCGCGCTCGGCCAGGTCCCGGGCGAGGTGCTGGAGGCTGCGTCACTGGACGGCGCGACCGGCTTCGCGCGATTCCGTCTGATCGTCTTCCCGTACCTGCGGAGCGTCCTGACCGTGATCGTCGTGCTGCAGGTGATCTGGAACCTCCGGATCTTCACCCAGGTGTATGCGCTGCAGAGTCGCGGCGGACTGGTCTCGGAGACGAATGTGCTCGGGACGTACCTGTTCCGGCAGGGTCCGGGTGAGTTCGGCATCACGAGCGCCATCGGCGTCGTCATGGTCGTGCTCCTGCTCGCGATGTCATGGGGCTACGTGCGCACCACCCTGAAGGAGGAGGAGCTGTGAGCACCCAGGTAGGCGTGAGCGCCCAGCTCGGCACCGTCGGCGTCGACGAGATCCTCGAGGACGGCGGCGTCCCCCGCACTCCGCAGAAGCGCTCGCTCGAAGCCCGACGCCCGTCATCCCGACGGATCCTCTCCCGCACGGCGCTGAACATCGCGGCGTTCGTCGTCTTCATCTGCTCCGTGTTCCCCGTCTACTGGATGGTGAACATGTCGTTCACCCGGGGCCAGAGCATCATCAGCCGCAACCCCAGCCTCGTGCCGCTGGACTTCACGTTCGCCAACTACATCACCGCATGGACGCGTGAGGCCGCCCCCGGCCAGACCGACTTCCCTCATGCGCTGCTGACGTCGACGATCGTGACCGTCGGTGTGCTGATCGTGACCCTCGTCCTCGCGTTCCTCGCGTCGGTCGCCGTCGCGCGCTTCCACTTCCGCGGCAGGCGCGGGTTCATCGTCTCGGTGCTGATCATCCAGATGATCCCCGGCGAGGCGATGATGTTCACGATCTACGGGATGATCGACGACTGGCGCCTCATGAACACCCTGATGGGCCTCGGGATCGTCTACCTCGCGGCCGTCATCCCGTTCACGATCTGGACGCTGCGCGGCTTCGTCGCCGGCGTGCCGGCGGAGCTGGAAGAAGCCGCCATGATCGATGGATGCACCAAGTCGCAGGCGTTCTGGCGCGTCACGTTCCCGCTCCTGGCGCCGGGGCTCGTCGCCACGGGTGTCTTCGCGTTCATCCAGTGCTGGAACGAGTTCGTCATGGCGCTGCTCCTCATGAAGGGCTATAACCTGACACTGCCGACCTGGCTGAACTCGTTCCAGTCGGCGACCGAGGCGACGAACTGGGGAGCGGTGATGGCGGCATCCACCCTCATCTCGATCCCCGTGGTGATCTTCTTCCTGATCGTGCAGGGCCGCATGTCGGGCGGTCTGGTCGCGGGAGCGGTCAAGGGCTGATGGACGTGTGTGCAGCAGCCGCCCTCCGCGGGGAGGTCGGCCGATGAAGATCGGGCTGGATGTCGGCGGAACCAAGACCGACGCGGTCGCTGTCGCGCCGGGCGGCGCGATCGCGGGGCGCGTGCGCCTCGCCACCGGATGGGGTCCGGATGCCGTCATCCAGACCGTCATCGACGCGGTCGCCTCGCTCCGACGCGAACTCGCGCTGCCGGACGGCGCGATCGCCTCCGTCGGGATCGGCACGCCCGGCCAGGTCGTGTCGGGCACGGGACGCGTCGTGCACGCGGTGAACCTCGGCGTCGACGAACTCGACCTGGCAGCGGCCGTCGCCCCCGCGCTCGGGGTTCCCGTCCACGTCGAGAACGATGTGAAGGCCGCGGCGATCGGCGCGTACGCCCTGCTCGGCGCGACCGGTTCGATGGCCTACCTCAACCTCGGCACCGGCGTGGCTGCGGGGATCGTGCTCGACGGCGCGCTGCGCCGAGGGCCGCGCGGCACCGCGGGCGAGGTCGGCCACATCTCGGTCGACCCGCACGGTCCGCTCTGCCGCTGCGGCCAGCGCGGCTGCATCGAGGCGCTCGCCGGCGGCGGTGCGATCGCCGAGCGCTGGTCGCGCCCGGGGGCGCTCCCCGTCCGCGACGTGTTCGACGCCGCCGACGCCGGTGACGCGCTCGCCCGCGATCTGCGCCACGGGCTCGCCCGCGGCGTGGCGGCGGCGGTGCGGATCCTCGTGCTCACTGCCGACGTCGACACGGTCGTCCTCGGCGGGGGCATCACGGCACTCGGCGCTCGCCTCATGGCCGACGTCAGTGCGGAGCTCGGTGCCAGCGCGGCGGCCTCGCCGTTCATGCGCTCGCTGGGGCTCGAGGAGAGAGTCGCCCTGCTGCCGGCGGGCTCGCCCGCCGCCGCGCTGGGCGCGGCCCTGATCGGCGACAGCCGAGAACCCGAGGAGGCGCTCGCCCGTGGCTGAAGTGGTCATCGTCTCCTCCGCCGATGACGCCGGTGCGCTCGTCGCCGACGAGATCGTGCGGCTGATCTCGCGCACGCCCGACGCGGTGCTGGGCCTGGCGACGGGGTCGACCCCGCTGCCGGTGTACCGCGCTCTCGCGCCACGGCTCGCCGGGATCGACGTCTCACGCGTGCGCGGATTCGCGCTGGACGAATACGTCGGCATCGACCCCGGGCATCCCGAGTCGTATCGCAACGTGATCGCGCGCGAAGTCATCGAGCCGCTGGGTCTCGACCCGGCGCGCGTGCGCGTGCCCGACGGGTCGCTCGAGGGAATCGAGCACGCCGGCGACGACTATGAGCGGGCGCTGCACGACGCGGGGGGCGTCGACCTGCAGATCCTCGGCATCGGCACCGACGGGCATATCGGGTTCAATGAGCCCGGTTCGTCGTTCGCGTCCCTCACCCGGGTGAAGACCCTCACCGAGCAGACCCGCGACGACAACGCCCGGTTCTTCGACACGGTCGATCAGGTGCCACGGCACTGCATCACCCAGGGGCTCGGCACGATCCTGCGCGCCCGCCACCTCGTCCTCCTCGCGTTCGGCGAGGGCAAGGCCGATGCGGTCGCCGGGGCGGTCGAGGGTCCGGTGACGGCGTCGCTCCCCGGGTCGGCGATCCAGCTGCACCCGCACGCGACGGTCATCGTCGACGAGGCCGCCGCCCGCGCGCTGCGATTCGCGGACTACTACCGGTACACGTTCGCGAACAAGCCGGAGTGGCAGGGGCTTTAACCGGTGGGCGGCCACGTGCCGTGCACGGGCATAGGGTCGAGCACGTGACTCTTCCCGAGAACCTGCTCGCGCTGCTGCGCTCCCCGGCCATCTGCTACATCGCCACGCTGATGCGCGACGGCTCGCCCCAGCTCACCCAGGTGTGGGTCGACACCGATGGCGAGCACGTCGTGGTCAACAGCGTCGACACGCACCTCAAGGTGCGGAACCTCCGCCGCGACCCCCGGGTGGCGCTCACGATCAGCGACCCCGCCCGGCCGGGCGGGTACTTCCAGGTGCGCGGTCGCGTGATCGGCATCACCGAGGAGGGCGGCGCGGAGCACATCGATGCGCTCTCGCACAAGTACAACGGCGGCCCGTACCCCTGGTACGGAGGCCGCGATCAGGTGCGCGTGATCCTCACGATCGAGGCCGAGAAGGTCAGCGCCGTCGGCGTCTGACCGGCGCGACGTGGCCGCGTCAGCGCGGGGCGTCGCCCGGGCGGGTGCGGGCGACCCAGCCCGCGATCTCGGCACGCCGGGCGGCGCCGAGCTTGGCCAGGATGTGCTCGACGTGCGCCGAGACCGTCTTCGGTGCGATGACGAGCGCTTCGGCGATCTCGCGATTGGTCATGCCGGATGCGATGAGCTCGGCCACCTCGCTCTCGCGCGCGCTCAGCGGGCCGAGGTCCGCGCCCGAGCCCACGCCGTCGGCCTGTGCGATCAGCGCGAGGGCGGTCGCCGCGCGCGCGCGCTCGCGCGCCTCCGCAACGAGGCGGGCGGCATCGCGTGGTCGACGTGACCTGAGCGCGCACATCGCCAGATCGATCGCTGCCACGGTCCCCTCCCAGAATCGCCCCCACTGCGTCCACTCACGTTCGGCATCCTCGAGCAGACCGCGCGCGTCGCCGGTCCGTCCTTCGGCCAGCGCGATGAGTCCCGCCGCGTGCGTGAGCGCGGGGAGGGTCCCGGGAATCCCCCGCAGGGTGATGAGGCGCGCGCAGCGCTCCAGCCATTCTCGTGCGAGATCGCGTTCCCGCAAGGCCAGGTGCGCGCGCGTGCCGGTCACGACGAAGGGGAACAGGTACGCAGCATCCTGGACCGCTTCGGCGCGCGCGAGAGCCTGCTCGCACAGTTCGACCGCGGCCTCCGGATCGTCGGTGCGGAGCCTACGCTCGGCCAGACCCCACAGCACGGGAAGCACCCGCTGCAGCTCGTCCATGGGCTCAGCGAGGGCGAGAGCGGCTCGGAGGCGCTCGTCGGCGAGGGGGTCGTCCCTCCCGACGGCGACGTACCCGAGCACCGTGAGCGCCGTGATCCGGGTGGTGATGCCCCGGCCGTCGGCCAGCGCTCGCCGCGCGATCGCCTCGGCCTCGGTCCATTCACCCTGGGCCCAGCGCACATGTGCCAGGTGCGAGGCCAGGTAGTGGTGGTCGTTCCATCGCTCGGTTCGGGCGGTGTACTCCAGCCCCTCGGCGATCCATCTGTCGGCTCTGGCGTACTCGACGAGCATCGACGCCGAAGAGCCGATCATCCGGTATCCCCGTGCGGCCTGCGCCTCCCGCCCCTCGGCAGCCGACGAGAGGATGGATCTCTCCAGGCGCGCCCATCCGTCTGGATCTCCGGCGAACACCAGAACCGACCCGACGGTCTGCTCGATGTGCGAGAAGGTGCCGTCGTTGAGCTCGGTGGAGAGCCTGCCGTATTCGATGGCGTCGTCGAGACGGCGGTCGAGCATGTGGGCCGCCGCCAATGCACCGAACAGCTCCGATCGCACGCACTCCGTCTCCCGGGGATCGATCTGCGCGATGGCGTCCAGTGCGTCGAGGGCGAGTCGGCTCCGTTGCTCCAGCGGCCAGCCGAGCAGATGCCGGGCGGCCATGAGATCGGGCACCAGCTCGGCGGCGGCAAGCTCGTCGCCGAGAGAGCGGTAGAGCGCGATCGCCGTCTCCAGATCCGCCGCCGCCCCCTCGTTGTCGTCGATCGCCGCGAGTTCGGCCGCCAGCGCACGGTGCAGTCCCGCGCGATCGATATCGGCGATGCCGTGAGGAGCCATGCGCTGCGCGCGCCGGAACAGCTCCGCCGCTTCGCGGTGCGCGGACACCCGGACGGCTGTCACCGCGCCCGCAAGGGCGTGGGTGTAGGCGCCGCTCGCGTCTCTGGCACGCTCGAAGTGCTCCGAGATGAACGCATCCGACATCTCGGCCTCGTCGGCGGCATGGGCGACGGCCGAATGCAGCGCGCGCTTCCGGAGGGGCGGAACGGTGGAATAGACCGCATCGCAGATCAGGGCATGACGGAATCCGAACGTCCCCGGTTCGTCGAGCGCGGTGAGCAGGTGCCCGTCGACGAGCGCGCGCACCGCGGCGTCGAGTTCGTCGGCCGGTGAGTCAACGACCGCGGCGAGCAGATCGATGTCGAACGATCGGCCGATCACCGCCGATGCCGCCAGCACCTCGCGCACGGCGGGCTCGAAGGCCGAAGCCCGCGTGATCACCGCCTCGGCAACGGTGTCGGGAACCGCCTCGGGTACTCGGCCGGCAATCGCCGTCGGCGAGTCGACGGCGAGGAGCTCTTCGATGTGGAGCGGGATGCCGTCGCTCCGGCGTCTCAGGGATGCGACGAACTCCGCCGACGGGACCTCGCCGGTGATCGCCTCGACCACCTGTGCGATCTGCTCGGCGCTCAGCCGCCTGAGCACGACCTCCTCCGCGGCGCGCCGGTCGAGGAGTCGAGCCCGCCACGATCCCAGATGCGTACCGCGAGAGATCTCGTCCGTCCGGTAGGTCGCCATGATCATCGTGGGATGGCCGGGGAGTTGGGCGGCGATCCGTTCGAGGACCTCGAGACTGAGATCGTCCGCCCAGTGAAGGTCTTCGATCCGCAGCAGGGTCGGTGCGGCGGACAGCGTCGTGAGGATCAGGTCGGCCAGATCTCCGGCCATCAGGCGGCGGCGGCGCGCGGCATCGCCACCCGGGTCCGGGGCGAGCAGCCGGTCGCGAAGTGCGCGGGCGACGTCTTTCCTGCCCGAACGCCTGAGACCGTCTGCGATCGACAGCACGACTGCCCCGGCCGCCTCCGCGTCGTGCGGAAACACCCCCGCGTCGATGATCGTGGCCGACTCCATCGAGGTGGTGCGCTCGATCGAGGTGGTGCGCTCCATCGATGCGGACGGCCCGATCGACTCGCCGAAGTCCCGCAGCACCCGGGTCTTTCCGATGCCTGCCTCGCCGGCCAGCAGCAGAAGATGCCCGGCCCCCTCGATCGCACTCTCCCACCTGCGGCGAGCGAGTGCGATGACCTCGTCGCGCCCGACGAGAAGCGGGCTGACCCTCTCGCGCGTGCCCCGTCGCACCATGCCCGGATTCTATTGCGCGAACGGCGTGCGTCGACCGATCGGCTTGATCGGTCGAGTGACCGATGCGAGCCGTCCGGTGTGGTCGGCACACTCGGTTCCATAGACAGAAAGGCGGGTGTCCCATGGCACAGTTCATCGATGTTCACTACGGCCTCCACGGCGTCACGCAGGAGGAACTCGAGGCGGCGCACGCGCGCGACCTCGACAACGAGGGCGCTGAGGGGGTGCATTTCGAGCGGGCGTGGCTCGACGCCGATTCCGGTCAGGCGTTCTGCCTGTCGACCGCGCCCTCGAAAGAGGCCATCATGCGCGTGCACGAGAAGAGCGGCATCCCCGTCACCGAAGTGCACGAGCTCACGGCACAGGTCTGAGGCCCGGCCACGCGAGCGGGAGCAGGATGTCGACGCTGAGCGGGGCGAGCGGGAAGGAGGATGCCTCGGCCTGAGTGATCCACCTGACCTCCTCGATCTCGGCTCGCGCCGACACCCGCCCCGCTTCGGCGACGAGTGCGAACGAGTCGGCGACCACTCGGTGGCCCGGCTCGTTCGCCGCATCCGCTTCGAACGTCCCGAGCAGTCTCAGTTCGCCGACCGGCACCACGAGACCGAGCTCTTCCTCGAGCTCCCGCACGAGTGCCTCGGCGGCGCCCTCGCCCGGTTCGGGTTTGCCGCCGGGCTGCATGAACACGGTCGTTCCGCGCTTGCGTACGAAGAGCACACGGCCCGCGCTATCGGTGATGAGGGCTGCGCTCACCCGGATGACGGGTGGGCTCACGAGGCGAAGACCTTTCCCGGGTTGAGGATGCCTGCGGGATCGAACACCCTCGTGATGTCGCGTTGGAGTTGCCACTGGTCGTCGCCGAGCTCGTCCGCGAGCCAGCGCCTCTTGAGCACTCCGATGCCGTGCTCGCCGGTGAGCGTTCCGCCGAGCCTCAGTGCGGCGCGGAAGAGGTCATCGGCCGCGTCCCAGATGCGCGGCGGAACCTCGGGCCCCTCGAACACGAAGTTCGGGTGCAGGTTTCCGTCGCCGGCGTGCGCCACGGTGGGGATAGCGATGCCGTAGGCGCGCTCGATGCGATCGATCTCGTCGAACATCGCCGGCAGCGCGCTGCGGGGCACCGACACGTCTTCGATGAGGGTCGTGCCCAGACTCTCCATCGCCGGGTGCATCGCGCGGCGGATCGCGAGCAGCTGCTCGCCGTCGGCGGCGTCGCGCGCGATCGACACGGTGCCTCCGGCGGTACGGAGGACGGCACCGATCGCGTTCGCCTCGCCCTCGGCGGCGGGTCCGTCAGTCTGAACGGTGAGCTGAGCGGCACCCGGCGTCGGTCCCGGCAGCCGCAGCAGCGCGTGCACGGCGGCGAGCGATGCCGCATCCATGAGCTCCATGATCGCCGGCTGCAGCCCTGCGGCGGTGACGGCGGCGGATGCCGCGGCTGCCGCCCTCACGTCGGGGAACGTCGCGGCGAGAGTGCGCACCTCGCCGGGCACGAGCCGGCGGAGCTTCAGCGTCGCGCCGACAATCACCCCGAGGGTTCCCTCCGACCCGATCACGAGCGAGGTGAGATCCAGTCCCGTCACGCCCTTGACGCTCCGGTGACCCAGGTGCAGCAGCCGACCGTCGGCGAGGACGAGGTCCAGGCCCAGTACGGCGTCGCGGACGACGCCGTACTTGGCGCAGAGGAGGCCGCCGGCGCCGGTGGCGATGTTGCCCCCGACGGTCGAGATCTCGCGGCTGGCGGGATCCGGTGCCCACCACAGTCCGTGCGACTGGAGGGCGCGGTTCAGGTCGGCGTTGAGGATGCCCGGTTCGACGACGGCGAGCAGATCGTCGGGGCGGACCTCCAGCATCCGGTCCATGGCCCGCACCGACAGCACGATCTCGCCGTCGCCCGCGTTCGCGCCGCCTGCAAGGCCCGTACCTGCGCCGCGCGTGACCACGGGTGTTGCGGTAGCCGTCGCGATACGCAGCGTCGCCTGCACGTCTTCGACGCTGCGCGCTCTGACGACCGCGATCGGCCGGCCGGTCGCTGCATGACCCGATTTGTCAGCCCGGGCGCGCTCCAGAGCGCTCTCGGTCGTGTCGACCCGGTCGCCGAGCGCGGCGAGCAGCCGGGCGACGACCTCCGGGCGCGACATGCGGGTGGTCACGTGAGCCGCCGGTTCGGCAGGCGTCGCGTCACGTGAAGCGCCGCCGGCCCGAGAGGACCCCGACGGTCACCGCGACGATCGCGAAACCCAGGCCCACCCACGTCTGACCGATGCTCCACCACGCGATCGTGGCCGACAGGTACACGAACAGTTCGACGATGGCCCGGACGAACGGATGCACCGCGAGCACCGCGCGCGGTGAGACGAACAGTGCCCACAGCAGGATCGCCACGACGGGCGCGCCGATCCCGGCAGCGATGTTCCACGGGAAGGGCCAGGCCGCGAACCCCCAGAAGGCGAGGGTCGCGAACGCGAACAGCTCGCAGAGGAACGCGAGGATGTCGAGTGCCGACAGGGCGGGCCGTGTTCCGGGCGCCTGCCCGGTGCCCGGCTGAGCGGCCGGCTCGGCTGGCCGCGATGGCTGGACGCTCGGCGTGTCGGACATGGCTTCAGTTTACGGCGGCGCGACGCGGTCGAGGGATGCAGCGACCCCGGCCTGCGCCGTGCGATCGGCGTCGCCGGGGTCAGAGCAGCGAGCTGATCCGCACGGAGGTCGGCGGTCCGGTCAGAGCGTCGAGGGTGTACCGGAGGTCGAGTCGTGAGAGCAGGATCTGCGACACCGTCGGGCGGAACACGATCGTGGCCGAGCCGCTGTCGTCGACGGTCGTCGCCGCCACGACGCTGCCGCCGATGCTCGCCTGCACGGTCGAGCCCGGCGCGGCGGTCACGACGACGGCGATGTTGAGCTGGAGCGTGCCCGGTGTGAAGTACGACGAGCTGCTGGCGATCGTCGGTGAGCCCTCCGGAAGGGTCGGCTCGGTGGGGTTCGTCGGTTCTGTCGGGTCGGTGGGGTCGGTCGGAGCGGTGGGGTCGGTCGGGGTGGTCGGATCGATCGGATCGATCGGGTCGGTCGGAGTGGTCGGGTCGGTCGGAGTGGTCGGGTCGGTCGGGTCGGTCGGGTCGGTCGGGCTGGTCGGGTCGGTCGGGGTGGTCGGGGTGGTCGGATCGATCGGGTCGGTCGGATCGATCGGGTCGGTCGGCTGGGTCGGATCCGTCGGGTCGGTCGGCGCGACGACGGGGGGCGAGGTCGGCGCCGCGTCGCTCGGAGCGGCAGGGGTGACGGGAGCCGCGTCCACGTCCGGGGTGGGCGGCACCACGGCGTCGCTCGGCGCCACGAGGTCGCTCGGTGTCGACGGTGACGGGGCCGTTGTCGACGGCGAGGTCGAGGGTGTCGTGAGGGTGGGGCTCGCGGGAGCGATGACGGCGGTTTCACTTCCCGCCGCGGCGAGGGGTGCGGTCATCGACGGGAGCACGACGGCGGCGGCGACGACGGCGCCCACGACGACCAAGCCCGCGGTCACGAGGCCGGCCATCGCCCCCACTCCTGCCAGCGCGCCCGCGGCAGTGGCAGCGGCACCGGCCGCGACGCCCGCTCCGCCCGCAGCGGCACCGCCCGTGGCAGCCCCGCTGCCTGCGGCGACCGCAACGGGACCCGCCGTCGTGGCGGCTCCACCGGCCCCGCCGGCGCCTCCCGCTGCCGGGCCCACTGTCACGGCACCGGCCATCACCGTCGACGGCATGGCCGCCAGCGCGATCGCGGGGGCGCCGGACTGCAGTGACGCGAGATAGGCGGCTGTCCCGGCGATGCCGACCGTGAGCGGCAGGAGCACGAGCGCGAGGCGGCTCCCCACTTCGCGTGCCTCAGCCGCGACGATCGCGCAGCGGGCGCAGTCCGCGAGGTGCGCTTCCACTTTGCCGTGGTCGCGACGGCCGAGGTTGTCGCGGGCGTACGCGCCGAGTCGCTCGATCGTCCACTGGCACTCCGAGCCGGCTTCGACGCTGCGCAGATGCGCCTGGATCCATGCCTCGCGCAATCCCTCGCGTGCGCGGAAGGTCAGCTGTGCGACCGCGGTCGGCTTCATCCCCAGCAGCGGCGCGATGGCCGCAGGCTTCATCTGCTCGATCTCGGAGTACCACAGCACTTCCTGCCAGCGGGTGGGCAGGCTGCGGAATGCCGTGTGGGTCAGGCTGCGGTCCAGGGCGTCCATCGTCGCCTGATCCGACGAGGACGGGTCGATGACAGCATCCAGCTCGTCGATCGCGATCTCGCGACGTGCGCGACCCCAGCCGGCGGCGGTGTTGCGGATGCTCGTGAAAAGGTAGGCACGGAACGACCCGGTCGGGCCGCCACCCTTGAGGATCGCCTGGTAGATGCGGGCGTACGACTCCTGCACCAGATCGTCGGCGTCGAGACTCGACGTGATGGAGCGGGCCACCGTGAGTCCCGAGCGGTAGTGGCGGCTCCAGAGCTCGCCGAACGCTGCGCTGTCGCCCGAACGCACACGAAGGACGAGGTCGGCGTCGGCGATGCCGTCGCCGGAATCGTCGTACGCGTCCGGCGTGCCGTCGGGTTCTGTCATCGCGCTTTCCGTGCTCGTAGTCGTGTCAGTGATGAGACGCGAGACGAGAGGTTCCATTACGCGCGTCTCTCATTGTCTCGTACGCTGCCTCCGGATTCGCCCAACGGAAAGTTTTCTCCCAAGGCGCGTAATAGATCGAGCGCGGGGTCATCTCATGGGGTGAGAGACGTCGTTCGCGCTCCTCCGGGGGGACGAGCGCGAGCCACCGATGTCTCCCGAACGGCGAGGGTCCATTGCGGTCTGGGGAACGCAGCGGGCCCTCGCCGCTCGTCCGGCGTCGCCGCTCGTCCGGCGTCGCCGCTCGTCCGGCGTCGCCGCTCGTCCGTCAGCGCGTGCGGATGCCGTGGCTCAGTCGCGTCCCGCGGTCCATACGCGGCGCACGCGCAGGCTCTCGTCCAGGAGGACCGCGTCGGCGAGGAATCCCGGAGCCAGCCGCCCGAGATCCGCTCCCCGCCCGACCGCCCGGGCCGGTGCGGTGCTCAGCGCGTGGACGGCGGCCGGGAGCGCGACCCCGGAGGCGACGCAGAGGCGCAGCGCAGCATCCTGCATCAGCGTGGATCCCGCGATCGGGCCCCCGCCCGCGAGGCGCGCCACCCCGTCGACGACCTCGACGTCCAGGCCTCCGAGCTCGTAGCGACCCTCACCGGCCCCGGCCGCCGCCATCGCGTCGGTGATGAGCGCGATCCGCCCGGGCGCTGCCGCGAAGGCGATGCGTACGACCGTGGGATGCACGTGCACCCCGTCGGCGATCAGCTCGAGCGTGACCCGCGGGTCGGAGGCTGCGGCGCCGACAGGGCCGGGTGCGCGGTGGTGCAGGCCCGGCATGGCGTTGAAGGCGTGGGTCAGGATCGTCGCTCCGGCGTCGAACGCCTCGGCGCACATCCCGGCGTCCGCGCCCGTGTGACCGATGGCGGCGGCAGCGCCCGCCGAGACGACCAGGCTGACCGCGTCGATCCCGCCGGGCAGCTCGGGTGCGACGGTCACCTGCCGGACGGTGCCCCGCCCTGCCGCGAGCAGCCGCTGCAGGGCATCGGACTGCGGTGGGCGCAGGAGCCGTTCATCGTGGGCGCCCTTGTGGGCGTGGTCGAGGAAGGGTCCTTCCAGATGCGAACCCAGGATGCCGGCATCCGTCTCGGTGAGATCGGCGACCATCGCCACGCGGCGCTCCATGGCGTCCAGCGGCGCGGTGACGAGCGAGATCACCGCCTGTGTGGTGCCGTGCGCACGGTGCAGCTCGCGCGCGGCGCGGATCGCATCGGGACCATCGTCGTACGAGAAGCCGGCGCCGCCGTGGCCGTGGATGTCCACGAAACCGGGGGTGAGCACGGCCCCCGTGCCCGCGACGGCGGCAGCGTCGACGATCTGGTCGGAGGGCGCCGCGACGGCGCGCCACGCGCTCCCCGTACCGACCTCGGCGACCCGCTCGCCGTCGAACCTCACCCACGCGTCCTCGGTCGCCCGGTCGTCATCGACGAGGCGGGCGGAGTGGATGATGACGCTCATCCGGCGCTCCAGGACACGTCGTCCGATGCGGGGAGTGTGACGCCCATGCTCCGCCACACCGGCGCGAGTGCACCGGCGCGCTCACGGAACGACGGCCAGGTGCGCATCGGCGCGGTGCCGAGCGGCACCGACCAGGCGGCCTCGGCGGCTGCTGCGATCCGCGGGAACGCCATCGCGTCGATGTCGGCGAGCGTGCGCAGCGTCTCGGTCCACATGGGCGCCTCGACACCGAGGATGTCGCGCTCGCCGATCCCGTCGATGATCGCCACGGGATCCCATGTGTAGGCACGCTCGAGGCTCGTCGGGCCGTTGGCCCACGTGAGTCCGAGCGCGCTCGAGGGGGACGGCTTCATATCGAGGTAGATCGCGTCGGCGGGGGAGAGGATCAGCTGCGACCCGTTGCGCGCGAAGGTGCGCGCCTTCTCGTCCATGCCGTCGGTCGGGGTGAGGAAGCCCCAGTACTGCCCGATCGTCTCCTCATCCAATCCTTCGGCCGAACCCGCCTCGTGCCACGCGATCGGGGTCTTGTCCAGATCCGCCACGAGCGACGTCACGCGCCCCATGAACTCGGCGAAGTCCTCTGCCGACGTGCCGAGCGCTTCATCGCCGCCCACGTGCAGATACGGTCCGGGCGTCATCCCCGCGAGCTCGCCGAACACATCGGCGAGGAAGTCGTACGTCGCCTCGTCGTGGATCCGCAGCGACGAGAACCCCACGGCCATGCCCTCGTACGGCACGCCCGTCGTGGGCAGGTCGCCGCCGTACTCACGGACGATCTCGCGGATGTGCTCCGACAGCACGGGTGCTTCGACCAGTTCGGGGTACGCGAGCCCGACGGCATGCGTGTGCCCCGGAACGTCGATCTCGGGCACGACGATCATGTGCTGCGAGGCCGCGTACGCGACGATCTCGCCGTAGTCGGCCTTCGTGTAGAAGCCCCCGGGATCGCCGCCCACAGAGCTTCCCGATGCGACCTCGGTGAGCCTGGGGCGCGACTCGAGCTGGACCCGCCACCCCTGGTCGTCCGCGAGGTGCAGGTGCAGCGCGTTGAACTTGAGCGCCGCCGCCCTGTCGATGTAGGCCTTCACCGTCTCGACCGGGAAGAAGTGCCTGGCCACATCGAGCATGACGCCGCGGTAGGCGAACCGCGGAGCGTCCTCGATCGACACGGCGGGGATGCTCCATCCCGTGCCGTCCCTCTGCAGCAGCTGCCCGAGGGTCTGGGCGCCATAGAAGAGCCCTGCAGCGTCGGGTGCCGTGAGGAGGATGGATGCCGCCTCCACCGTCACGCGGTACGACTCCGCTGGGCCGCCCGGTGCGCGCCGGAGTGCGATCGCGCCGGCCACGTCGGCGTCGGCGTGCGCGGGCGCGATGCCCGTTCGCGTCTCGAGGATGCGGGCGAGGGCGGTCGCAGCATCCGCGTCTCCGGCGATCACCGTGCTCGCCGACAGCCGGAACGCCGGCGCCGACGCGTCGGATGCGAGCGAGACGGGGGCGGGGATCACAGCGGGGATCACGGCGGACAGCGACATCGGGCTCCGATCGCGGGAGGTCATGTAAAGGTCCCTAACAAAAGATCGCTCCAGCCTAGCCGTTCGACCTCGTGTCACGCGAGGCCTCCGGACCTCGCCGGGGTGTGCGGCATCCGTTATGCTCGGGGTGTCGCGACTGGCGTTGAGGTGGGCCACCACCGGGAAGCGACTGACACGGCATTCGACCGCTCGCCTGGGCCGATGGTCGACATCCTCCTCGGTTGTCGCGTGTCCGCGACGCGGGCTGATCGAGACACCGAGCCGTTGTCAGGAGAGCCATGTCAGATCCTTATTTCAACGCCCCCCTCGCAGAGGTCGACCCCGAGATCGCCCAGGTGCTGGAGCGCGAGCTCGAGCGTCAGCGCGGCTTCCTCGAGATGATCGCCTCGGAGAACTTCGTTCCGGTGTCGGTCCTGCAGTCGCAGGGCTCGGTGCTCACGAACAAGTACGCCGAGGGCTACCCCGGCAGGCGGTACTACGGCGGCTGCGAAGAGGTCGACGTCGCCGAAGAGCTCGCGATCGAGCGGGCCAAGTCCCTGTTCGGCGCCGCGTTCGCGAACGTGCAGCCGCACTCCGGCGCCACGGCGAACGCGGCAGTCCTGCACGCGATCGCCCGCCCGGGAGACACGCTGCTCGGCCTCTCGCTCGACCAGGGCGGTCACCTCACGCACGGTATGAAGATCAACTTCTCGGGCCGGCTGTACGACATCGTGGCGTACGGCGTCGACCCCGAGACATCCGTCATCGACATGGACGAGGTGCGCAGGCTCGCGATCGAGCACACGCCCAAGGTCATCATCGCGGGGTGGTCGGCCTACCCGCGCCAGCTCGACTTCGCCGCGTTCCGTGCGATCGCCGACGAGGTGGGCGCGCTGCTGTGGGTCGATATGGCGCACTTCGCCGGCCTCGTCGCGGCGGGCCTGCACCCGTCGCCGGTGCCGCACGCGCACGTGGTCTCATCGACCGTCCACAAGACGATCGGCGGCCCCAGGTCGGGCTTCATCCTGACCAACGACCCCGAGATCGCGAAGAAGATCAACACGGCCGTCTTCCCCGGGCAGCAGGGCGGGCCGCTCATGCACGTCATCGCCGCGAAGGCCACCGCGTTCAAGCTCGCCGCCACGCCCGAGTTCAAGGAGCGCCAGGAGCGGGTGCTGCGCGGCGCCCGCATCCTCGCCGAGCGGCTGTCGCAGCAGGACGTGAAGGATGCCGGCATCGCCATCCGCTCCGGCGGCACCGACGTGCATCTGGTGCTGGTCGACCTGCGCGATGCGGCCGTCGACGGCAAGCAGGCCGAAGACCTGCTGCACGACATCCGCATCACGGTCAACCGCAACGCGGTGCCCAACGACCCGCGGCCGCCGATGGTCACCTCGGGCCTGCGCATCGGCACTCCGGCGCTCGCCACCCGTGGGTTCGGCGATGTCGAGTTCACCGAGGTCGCAGACGTCATCGCGCTCGCGCTCCTGCCCGGAGCCGATGTCGAGGCACTCCGCCTCCGCGTCGCCGCCCTGACCGCCGCTTTCCCCCTTTACCCGGGCCTGCGTCAGTAGCTCGGGGTAGACCCAGCCACATACCTACGGGCATAGTGATATCAGCGCCCTTCTCTACCCCCTTCCCCTTCCCCACCCCCCCTCCCATTCCGCGAGACCGGATAGGCGCAACGAGACTGAAGCAGTCGCGTACCTTCTCGTGGCGTCCATACGGTCTCGCGGGGGCGCGGGGAGGGGAACGGGGCCACGACGAAGTGAGGACACAAGATGACGGCACAGAGACTCGACGGGGTCGCGGCTGCGGCATCCATTCGTGAAGAGCTGCGCGGGCGCGTTGCCGCGCTGCGGGAGCGCGGCACCGTGCCGGGGATCGCCACCGTGCTCGTCGGCGCCGACCCGGCTTCGCAGCTCTACGTCGGCATGAAGCACCGCCAGTCCGAGGCGATCGGGATGAACTCGATCCAGGTCGAGCTGCCCGCCGACGCCACGCAGGCGGAGGTCGAGGCGGCGATCGATGCGCTGAACGCCGACCCTGCGTGCCACGGCTTCATCGTGCAGCTGCCGCTTCCGAAGCACATCGACACCGACGCGATCCTCGAGCGCATCGACCCAGCGAAAGACGCCGACGGACTGCATCCGACCAACCTCGGACGCCTCGTGCTGAACGTCAACGCGCCGATCACCACGCCCCTCCCGTGCACGCCGCGTGGCGTGATCGAGCTTCTGGTGCGCAACGGCTACGACCTCGCCGGCACGCACGTCGTCGTCGTCGGCCGTGGTGTGACGATCGGCCGCTCGATCGGACTGCTGCTCACCCGGCGCGATCTCAACGCCACCGTCACCCTCACTCACACGGGCACGGTCGACCTCGGTCACTACCTCCGCGAAGCCGACGTCATCGTCGCGGCCGCCGGGGTCAAGCACCTCGTCACCGCCGCCGACGTGAAGCCCGGCGCGGCCGTGCTCGATGTGGGCGTGACGCGTGAGATCGACCCCGAGACGGGTAAGTCCAAGGTCTACGGCGACGTCCATCCCGACGTCGCCGAGGTCGCCGGCTGGCTCTCGCCGAACCCCGGGGGAGTCGGTCCGATGACCGTCGCCCTGCTCATGACGAATGTGGTCGAGGCGGCCGAGCGCGCCTCAGCCTGACGCGGAGCCCGTCCCCGCACGGCGCTCGCCGAGGATGCGCCTGTCCTTCCCGACCGTTTGCAGGGAGGAGCGTGGCTGAAGTGACAGGAGGGGCCTGGAGGGTGCCGCGCCGCACCATCTCCCTGCGCACGGCGTCGAACGCCTCGCCCATGCCGATTCACGCGCCGCTGGGGAGGCCCCCACGCAGCGTCGGAGGATGAGGCCGATGTCGGAGGATTCGGCCGAAATCCTCCGACCGAGGGCCGATCCTCCGACGAACGCAGCCGGGTCAGGCCATGAAGCGGGCGAGGAACTCGCGCGTGCGCGGCTCGCGCGGCGCGCCGAACACCTCGGCGGGCGTGCCCTGCTCCAGGATGCGCCCGGCGTCCAGGAACACCACGCGGTGGGCGACGTCTCGGGCGAACGCCATCTCGTGCGTGGCCATGAGGATCGTCGCTCCATCGTCGGCGAGCGAGCGCACGAGCTCGAGCACTTCGGTGACGAGCTCGGGGTCCAGGGCCGAGGTGATCTCGTCGAGCAGAAGCACCTCCGGGTCGGTGGCGATGGCCCGCACGATCGCAGCCCTCTGCTGCTGCCCGCCGGAGAGGCGGTCGGGGTGCTCCTTGGCCTGCGCGGTGAGCCCGATCCGCTCCAGCAGCTCCATGCCGCGGCGCTCGGCGTCTCGGCGCGAGACGCCCCGCACGACGCGGGACGCGAGCGTGACGTTGTCGATCACCGAAAGGTGCGGGAACAGGTTGTAGCTCTGGAACACCGCACCGAACCGCGCCCGAACCCGGTCGGCATGCACCCGTGGATCCGAGATATCCTCACCGCCGAGCAGGATGCGCCCGTCGTCGATCGGCTCGAGCAGGTTGAGGCAGCGCAGCAGTGTCGACTTCCCCGAACCGCTCGCGCCGATCACGGCGACGACCTCGTGCGCTGACAGGTCGATCGAGACGCCGCGCAGCACCTCGCGGTCGCCGAAAGACTTCCACAGGTCATGCGCCTCGAGCAGGGGGCCCGCCGTCGAACCGCTCACAGCACCGATCCCGTCTGCTCGCGCTGGCGCAGCCGCGCCGCGTACCAGTCGGTGAGGCGGATGGTCGGGATGGCGAGGAGTACGAAGAGGATGCCGGCAACGACGTACGGCGTGAAGTTGTAGGTCGTGGCGACTTCCGACCGTGCGGCCGCCACAGCGTCGATGGCACCGAGGATCGAGACGAGACCGACGTCCTTCTGCATCGAGACGAAGTCGTTCATGAGCGGCGGTGTCATCTTCCGGAGCGCCTGCGGAAGCACGACGTGCCGCAGCGTCCGGCCGTAGCTGAGGCCGAGTGCCCGCGCCGCGAGCCGCTGGGACGGATGCACCGCCTCGATGCCCGCACGGATCACCTCGGCCACGTATGCCGAATACG
Organism: Microbacterium rhizomatis; assembly: GCF_008710745.1. Lineage (GTDB taxonomy): Bacteria > Actinomycetota > Actinomycetes > Actinomycetales > Microbacteriaceae > Microbacterium > Microbacterium rhizomatis. Next base: position 1,475,103 of record NZ_VYSA01000001.1, on the reverse strand, counting down.
TCAGCGTCAGGGCGAGCACTCCCAGGACGACAGGGGGGATGCGCGTATTGAGGATCGTCGGAAGCCCGAAGCCGACGAGGTACAGCACGATGATCAGCGGCAGCCCGCGGAAGATGTCGGTGTACCCGGCGGCGATCGCCCGGAGCGGGAAGAACACCGGCCCGCGCAGCGTCCGGAGGAGTGCGAGCACCAGCGCGCAGATCGCGACGGTGACGATCGAGATGGCCAACACCTCGAGGTTCAGAAGGAACCCGTCCCACACCTTCGGGAGCGATTCGATCGCGACCGCCGGGTCGAAGAACGACTCCTGCACATTCGCCCAGCCCGCCGTGTTGATCACGGTGGCCCAGACGATCACCGCGAAGGCGATGGTCGAGGCGACCGCCAGCAGTACGGACCGCTGCGACCGACCGCGCCGGAAGGCGCGCCGATCGAGCTCGAGGGAGCTGGGCTGGTGGCCGGTCGCAGGCCCGGCCTGCGGCACCGTCATGCGGGCACCCGGACGGGGGCCGGCGGGACGATCGATTCCGCGATCGATATGCGGGCGATGACGCGGATCACTTGAGCTGGGTGACGCCCTGACCGGAGCCGAGCCACTTGTCGGTGATGGTCGCGAGCGTTCCGTCGTTGCGGAGCTCGTCGACGGCCGCGGTGACCTTCGCCGTGAGCGGCGAGTCCTTGGCCAGCAGCAGGCCCCATTCGTCGGGGACTCCGGCAGCGGGCAGCTCCCCGACGATGAACGAGTTGTCGATGTAGACGCCGGTGGCGTAGTACGCCGTCGGCAGGTCGAGCACGATCGCGTCGATCTGGTTCGCCTTGAGGGCGGCCACGGCATCCTCGTTGGAGCCGTACAGCTGCGGTGCGGTCGTCGGCTTGACCGCATCCTGGATCGTGGTCGCGCTCGTCGAGCCCGACATCGCGCCGAGCGTGAGGCCCTGCAGCCCGGCGATCGAGGTCACGCCGTCGGCCTTGCCGCCTTTAACCGCGACGACGGCCTGGCTGGCGGAGTAGTACGGCGACGAGAAGTCGACGGCCTGCTTGCGCTCATCCGTGATCGTGTACTGCTGGATGTTGAAATCGAAGCTCTTCGGCCCGGGGGCGATCGCCGACTCGAAGCTCGTGCGCACCCACTCGACGTCTTCCTTCGCGAACCCGAGCTTGTCGGCTACGGCATAGGCGACGGCGGCCTCGAAGCCCTCGCCGCTGGTCGGATCGTCGTCGATGACATAGGGGAAGTAGGCGGTCTCACCGGTGGCGATCGTGAGCTTGCCGGGGGTGATGTAGCTCGCGTCGGCGTCGCCGGACGCGCCGGGCGCCGCGCCGCTCGCGCAACCCGTGAGCGCGAGGGCCGCGGCGAAGAGGGCGACCGCGGCGGTGCGCAGCAGGGGACGGGAATGCGGCATGGATGCCTCCAGATTCGAGGTGCAGACCCCCGCTCGAACGCGGGGCGGGCGCCCGGTGCTGTCCAGGCGCGCCCTCCTATTCTGCCGTCCGCGGGGATGCGGGGGCCCGAAGGGCGTCGCATTGTTACGCGATGGTTGGCGACGTGCCGCGGGTCCTCAGGTCCGGCCCGCTCGCGGGCGAGGTGTCGCGGGCCAGGTGTTGTCGCTGTCACGCGGAGATGGCGCCCAGAAGCGACCCGCGAGGATGTGGCCCCCGTGGTCGCGGGCCACCCCGTGCCGTTCCCTGCCCGAAATGGCGACCAGATCTGGCCCCTGAATGACTCGGCGCGGCGCGCGAGGGGGGAGAGGGGGAGTGGGCTCAGCCGAGCTCGTCGAGCATGCGGCGCTGCTCCGGGGTGAGGCCGTCCTTCAGTTCGGTCTGCACGGCGCTGGTCTCAGGGGCGGATGCGCTGGCCGCCGCATCCGCCGTCGCCACCGGCTTTCCGGTGGCCTTGTCGTAGAGCACGCCCGCGTGGCCCTCGATGCGGTCGTCGATCGCGTCGTAGATCGCCCAGGCGATGAGCAGGATGACCGGCGGGATCACGTATCCCCAGAACCAGCCGTGCACGCGCACGCCCGACAGCAGTGCGACCAGGACCCACACGATGTAGGCGACGAGCAGCACGAGGAAGAACTGCACGACCTTCTCGCCGGCCTTCGTGCGCTGCCCGGCAGAGCGGGCGGCCATGCCGCGGAACCACCTGGTGATCAGTGGTTTGATCCACAGCGTCGCGGCGGTGAGGATGATGCTCGCCCAGAGCACCGCCCAGCCGACACTCACCTGCGGCAGCAGCAGTCCGATCAGCAGCAGCACCACGACGTTGAAGACGTAGAGCGAGACGAATCGGATCAGCCAGGCGCGCATGTGCCCAGAGTAGCTGCGCGGGATGCCGGGCGTCAGGCGATCGCGGCGAACTGCGTCAGATCGTCGTCGGGCAGTTCGTCGACGATCGCGGTCACGTTCACGTCGACGAGGTCGACGTTGCCCGAGAGGATCGTGAGGAAGGCCGAGTCCGCCGCATCCCTCCCGGTCGCGATCCGCACGAGGGTCGAGCGCGGGGCCAGGGTGGTGGCATCCACGACGCGCCACGCACCCTCGACCCACGCCTCGGTGACCGCGTGGAAGTCCATGGGCGAGAGTCCCGGCGCGTACACGGCGACGAGTCGGGCGGGCACGTTGAGGGCGCGCAGCAGCGCGACGCAGAGGTGGGCATAGTCCCGGCACACACCCTTGCGGGCGAGCAGGGTGCGCACAGCGCCGTCGGTGGGGAGGCTCGATCCGGGCACGTAGGCCAGTCGAGTGCCGACCCACGATGAGACCGCGGTCAGGAGGTCGGAGGGCGGAACATCACGGAACTCGGCGAACGCGGTCGGGCCGAGGGTGTCGGACTCCGCGTAGCGGCTGGGGCGCAGGTACGTCACCAGGTCGGTCTCGGTGGGGATCCCGATGTCACCCGGCCCCAGGATTGACGCGGCATACCGCACCTCGAGTCGGCCTGTACCGGAGGACACCTTGTGCAACCGGCCGCCGTGCGCATCGGGGAGGGTCGCGAAGGGGATCTCGTGCCCGTCGAGCGTCGCGATGAACGATTCGGTGACCGGCGTGTAGTGGCCCGCCACGGCGACCGCGAAGATCATCTCGGCCGGATTGGTGACGTCCAGGACGATGGTGCTCGAGACATCGCGTTTCATGCGTCAACCATGCCACGTGCCGACGCCGCGAATTGCCGCTTGACAGCTCCCCTTCGCACGATGCCGCCCGGGGCTCAGTGCGCGGGGCGCGGGGCGCTCTCGGAAGCGTCTGCGGGGATCCAGCGTGCCGCGAGTGCCTCCGACCCGCGGGCGAGCAGCGCGACGTCGGCGTCGACCAGCACGAACGACGCTCCGGCGTCGACATACTCCTGGGCGACGGCCGGGTCGAAGGCGTTGATGCCAACCGGCTTTCCCGCTCCGCGCACCGCGTCGAACGTACGCCCGACCGCGGCTCTGACATCCGGGTGCGTCTGCTGCCCGAGCAGGCCCATCGACGCGGCGAGATCCGAAGGGCCGACGAACACCCCGTCGATGCCGTCCACCGCGGCGATGCCGGCCGCGGCCTCGACCCCCTGGGCCGTCTCGATCTGGACGAACAGCGACACGTGCGCGTCGGCGTTCTCGAGGTATCCGTCGACGCGGTTCCAGCGGCCCGACCGGGCGAGTGCAGAACCGACACCGCGGACGCCCCTGGGCGGGTAGCGCACCGCCCGCACGATGTCTCCGGCCTCCTCGCGCGACGAGATCATCGGTACCAGGATGTTCTGCGCACCGAGATCGAGCACCTGCTTGATCGTGACGACGTCGCCGATCGGCACCCGCACGACGGGGGTGATCGGGTACGCCGCCGCGACCTGCAGCTGCGCGACGGTCGAGGCGAGCCCGTTGGGCGAGTGCTCCATGTCGATCAGCAGCCAGTCCAGGCCCGACCCGGCGCAGATCTCCGCCACGACCGGGCTCGCGGTGCACACCCACATCCCCGCGAGAGGGCGGGATGCCGCGCTCAGCGCGTCGCGGAACGTCGGGCCTAGACGAAGCGACATGTGATCATCCCCATCGGTCCATAGTCACAGACCACGTCATCGCCGCGCGAGACCCACATCGGGCGCGTGAAGGACCCCGCGAGGATGATCTCGCCGGTCTCGAGCCGCGCGCCGTGCAGGGCGAGCTTGTTCGCGAGCCAGGCGACCCCGGTCGCGGGGTGGCCGAGCACGCCCGCAGCGACCCCGGTCTCTTCGACCTCACCGTTGCGCGTCAGCACCCCGGGCACCCAGCGCAGATCGATCTCGTCCGGGCGCTTGCGCACATCGCCGAGCACCATCGCCCCGTATGCGGCGTTGTCGGCGATCGTGTCGACGATCGTCCGACCCTCGAGCTCGATGTGCGAGTTGAGCACCTCGAGGGCTGGAACGGCGTAGTCGATCGCGGCGATCGCGTCGTCGAGGGTCGCGCCGGGCCCTTCCAGCGGCTGCTTCAGCACGAACGCCAGCTCGACCTCGACGCGCACGTTCGAGAACAGATCGACCGGGATCTCGGCGCCCGTCGCGAAGACGGTGTCGTCGAACATCACGCCGAAGTCGGGCTCCGCGATCCCGGTCGCCCGCTGCATCGCCTTGGACGTCAGACCGATCTTGCGGCCGACCAGATGCCGGCCCCGCGCGATCATACGATCGCGCCAGAGCCCCTGGATCGCATACGAATCCTCGATCGTCGCGTCGGGATGCCGTGCGGTGATGCGCGTGATGACGCCGTGGTTGCGGTCAGCGTCGGCGAGTTCGTCGGCGAGCTGTGCGATCACCTCGGGTGCGAGGGTCACAGCTGATGGCCGAGCTTGTATTCGCCCTGTTTCCACGACGGCAGCTGTGCGGGCTCGTCCGGGCGGGTGAAGCTGAATCCGTCGGCGCCGATCGTGACCGCCATCTCGCTCGTGTCGGTCCGCGCGACGACGGGCTGCGGGTTGCCGTCGAGGTCGAGCACGAGCGAGGCCTCGGTGTACCAGCTGGGCACGACGGGGTTTCCCCACCAGTCACGACGCTGATTGTCGTGCACGTCCCATGTGATGACCGGGTTGTCGGGGTCGCCCGTGTAGTAGTCCTGCGTGTAGATCTCGACGCGGTGCCCGTCGGGGTCGCGCAGGTAGAGGTAGAAGGCGTTCGAGACGCCGTGGCGGCCAGGACCCCGCTCGATCGCATCCGAGCGGCGGAGGGCGCCGAGCTTGTCGCAGATCGCGAGGATGTTGTGCTTCTCGTGCGTCGCGAAGGCGACGTGGTGCATGCGCGGGCCATCGCCGCCGGTCATCGCCGTGTCGTGGACGGTGGGCTTGCGGCGCATCCACGCGGCGTAGACCGTGCCCTCGTCGTCCTGGATGTCTTCGGTCACCCGGAATCCCAGAGACTGCATGAAGTTCACCGCACGCGGCACGTCGGGAGTCACCTGGTTGAAGTGGTCGAGGCGCACGAGCTCGCCGGGCGTGTGCAGGTCGTAGCGCCACGAGAGGCGCTCGACATGCTCGGTCTGGAAGAAGAACTCGTACGGGAAGCCGAGCGGGTCGGTGACCCGCACCGAGTCGCCGATGCCCTCGGTGAAGCCGTCGACCCGGCGTTCGACGCGGCATCCGAGCTCTTCGTAGAACGCGACCGCTCGGTCGAGGTCTTCCGGGGTGCGCACGCGGTACGAGAACGCGGCCACGGCGGCGACCGGCCCCTGCCGGAGCACGAGATTGTGGTGGATGAACTCCTCGGTGGTGCGCAGATGGATCGCCTCGGCATCCTCCACGGTCACGTGGAGGCCGAGCACGTCGACATAGAAGATGCGGGATGCGGCGAGATCGGTGACGACGAGCTCCATGTACGCGCAGCGCAGGATGTCGGGTGGGGGCGACGTCGGAGTCGGCACCGGATCGCCGCTGACGATCGGCGCCTCCTGCGAGACGAAGAAGCCCGACGAGGTGGGGGTCTTCTCGGCGGTCATCTCAGCGTCCCTTTCTTCCCGAAGGTGGGATGGTGGGCCTCGCCGAGCGTGATGTGCACGGCCTGCTGGTCGGTGTAGAAGTCGATCGAGCGGTAGCCGCCCTCGTGGCCGAGTCCCGACGCCTTGACGCCCCCGAACGGAGTACGCAGATCGCGCACGTTGTTCGAGTTGAGCCACACCATGCCCGCTTCGACCGCGTGCGCGAAGTTGTGTGCGCGCTTCAGGTCGCTCGTCCACACGTACGCGGCCAGGCCGTACTTGGTGTTGTTCGCGAGCGCGAGGGCCTCGTCGTCCGTGTCGAATGGGGTGATCGCCACGACCGGGCCGAAGATCTCCTCCTGGAAGATCCGCGCGTCAGGCGGCACATCGACGAAGACCGTCGGGGCGACGAAGTTGCCGGTCTCGAAGCCCTCGGGCCGGCCGCCGCCGGCCACGAGCCTGCCCTCGGTCTTGCCCAGCTCGACGTACGACATGACTTTGGCGTAGTGCTCGGGGTGCACGAGCGCGCCCACCTCGGTCGCCGGGTCATGGGGGTACCCGACGACCACCCGCGACGCCTGCGCCGCGTACCGCTCGACGAAATCGTCGTACACCGAACGCTGAACGAGAATGCGCGAACCCGCCGTGCACCGCTCACCGTTGAGCGAGAACACACCGAAGATCGTGGCGTCGATCGCGGCATCGAGATCAGCATCCGCGAAGACGATCGCGGGCGACTTTCCGCCGAGCTCCATGGACAGGCCCTTGAGGAACGGCGCCGCGTTGGCGAAGATCAGTCCGCCCGTCGCGCTCTCGCCCGTGAACGAGATGAGCGGCACGCCGGGATGCTTCACCAGTGCGTCACCCGCATCCTCACCGAGTCCGTTCACGAGGTTGAACACGCCCCTCGGCAGGCCTGCCTCTTCGAAGATGCCGGCCCAGAGCGAGGCCGATAGCGGCGTGAACTCGGCGGGCTTCAGGACGACCGTGCTCCCGGTCGCGAGAGCCGGCCCGAGCTTCCACGACTCGAGCATGAAAGGGGTGTTCCACGGGGTGATGAGGCCGGCGACGCCGATCGGCTTGCGGTTGACGTAGTTCAGCTGGCGACCCGGCACCTGATAGGCGTCGTCGGCCTGAGCCACGATCAGGTCGGCGAAGAACCGGAAGTTCTCGGCCGCCCGCCGCGCCTGCCCGAGCGCCTGGGTGATCGGCAGCCCCGAATCGAACGACTCGAGTTCGGCGAGACGGGCGTCGCGCGACTCCACGATGTCGGCGATGCGATGGAGGACGCGCGAGCGCTCGCGGGGGAGCATCCGCGGCCAGGGTCCGTCGGTGAACGCGCGGCGCGCGGAGGCGACGGCGAGGTCGATGTCGGCCTTCTTGCCGGCCGCTGCCTGGAGGTAGGTCTCGTTGGAGACCGGATCGAGCACGTCGAACGTGCCACCGTCGGCGCTGTCGACGAACGCACCGTCGATATAGTGCTGGATCCGCGTGGGCAGGTCAGCCGGGACGTGCCGCCCCGCGAGTGAAGAATCAGGCATGAAGGCTCCTGTGGGTGCTCAGAGTGCGGCGAGGCCGACGGCCTCATCCGGATGCTCGTGGATCATGTACGCCTCGAGCGTTGCGGAGCGGTGGGTCCGCGCCGCCTTCTCGATGTCGTCGAGCGGCGCTCCGCTCTCGATGAGACGGAGGATGCTCTCGTGTTCGCGCACCGACTCGCCGGCGCGTCCGGGCACGAAGCTGAAGGTCGAGTCGCGCAGGTGCCCGAGACGTGCCCATTCGGCGTGCACGAGCTCCAGCATCCGCGGGTTGCGGCACTTCTGGAACAGCGTCGCGTGGAACTCCTGATTCAGGCGGGTGAACGCGCGGGGGTCGAAGTGAGGGAGAGTCTCGATCATCAGCTCGTTGATCGCGCGCGCGTGGCGGATGTCGTCGGCGGTGAGGCGTCGCGCCGACAGCGCCGTCGCACTGCCCTCCAGGATCGAGAGCGCCTGCATGCTGTCGCGGTACTGGGTGTCGTTGACCATCGAGACCCGGGCGCCGACGTTTCGCTCGAACATCACGAGGCCCTCGGCCTCGAGCCGGCGGATCGCCTCGCGCACCGGCACGACGCTCATGTCGAGCTCGCCCGCGATCGTCCCGAGGACGAGCCGGTAGCCGGGCGTGAACTCGTGGCTCGCGATGCGCGCCTTCATCCAGCGGTAGGCCTGCTGCGACTTGCTCAGGCTCGCGACCGCGGTCATCCCGCGGCGTCCTCGCCCGCGGCCTGCTCGGCCTCGTCGTTTGCGGCCTGCTCGGCGGCCAGAGCGCGCGCCTCGAAGCGGGCGCGCCACGTGGCGTTCATCGGGAAGAGTCCTTCCACAGGATGCCCCGCAGCGACCTGGTCGGCGATCCAGGCGTCTTCTTCCTCCTGCGCCAGAGCGTCGTCGACGATCTCCTCGGCGAGGCCGGGCGGAATGACGATGACGCCGTCGGCGTCGCCCACGATGACGTCGCCCGGCTGCACGGCCGCGCCGCCGCACGCGATCGTGAGCCCGACATCCCACGGCACGTGTTTGCGGCCGAGCACGGCAGGGTGCGCACCCCGCGAGTAGACCGGCAGGTCGATCGCTGCGATGGCTTCGATGTCGCGCACACCACCGTCCGTCACGATGCCGGCCGCTCCGCGGGCGCGTGCCCGGAGCGCGAGGATGTCGCCGAGCGTGCCGGATCCTGTCTCGCCGCGCGCCTCGATCACGATGACCTCTCCCTCGCGGACGCCGTCGAACGCGCGCTTCTGCGCGTTGTGGCCGCCCCCGTGGCTCTCGAAGAGGTCTTCGCGGTTCGGGACGAAGCGAAGGGTGGTGGCGACTCCCACGAGCTTCGCCCCGGGGTGCGTCGGGCGGACGCCGTCGATCGTGACATTGTTCAGTCCGCGCCTGCGCAGCTGTGCCGACAGCGCCGCGACGGGGGTCGCGACGAGCTTCTCCCGCAGGTCGGACGCCAAAGCTCCGGGAGACTTCGGCGCCTGCGGGTTCGAGGCGGGCAAGAACGGGCCGCCCGGCCCGGCCGTTTGACGGTCCGTCGCCGAGCCCCGCCCGGCCTCGGGGCCGAACCCGGCGTCGGGGCCACCCCCGTCTGGCCCGGGGCCCAACCCGGCAGCCTCGCGCGAGCCCCAGGCGTCCGCGCGCTGTGCGTCATCCGCGGCGGGCAGCGCACCGAGGGCGGGATCGAACGCGGCAGCGCCTGCCACCACGGTGGTGACCAGACGCCCGGAGGTCGGCGCACCGGGTGCGGTCGGAGCATCCACCTCCACTTCGACGACGTCACCGGGCACGATCACCGATGATCCGGCCGGCGTCCCGGCGAGGATGACGTCGCCCGGCTCCAGCGTGAAGTGCTGCGAGAGATCGGCGACGATCTGGGGGAGGGGGAACAGCAGGCCGGCGGTGGTGTCGTCCTGGAAGAGCTCGCCGTTCACCCACGTACGCACCCGCAGAGCGGCGGGATCGACGGTGCGGGCGTCGATCAGTTCAGGACCGATCGGCGTGAACCCGTCGCCGCCCTTCGACCTGACGTTCGAGCCCTTGTCGCTCGCGCGCAGGTCATAGAGGCCGAGGTCGTTGGACGCGGTGAGGGCAGCGACGTGCTCCCAGGCCGTGGCGAGACCGACGTGCCGCGCGGGCGCACCGATGACGAGGGCGATCTCACCCTCGAAGGCGAGGAGCTCCGTGCCGTCGGGCCGCTCGACAGTGCCGCCGGATGCGGCGACCGAGCTCGAGGGCTTCAAGAAGTACGAGGGCACGCCGGGTCTCTTCCCGCGCTGATCGGCCCGGGAGGCGTAGTTCAGGTGCACCGCGATGATCTTGCCCGGCCGCCCGGGGAGTGCGCAGAAGCGGGGGTCGACGGCATCCGATCCCTCAGGTCCGGCCGTGGTCGTATCGGTCATGAGCTCCCTCGCTCCGCGCGTTAGCGCAGATCGTATACGATCTGCGGCCGCTCAGGCAATCAGAGGGACGTCGGCGGCCGACAGCGGGAGTTCTTTCGCCCGGGCGAGATGAGCACCCTGCGTCTGCGAGCAGCGACCCTGTTGCAGGGAGGCGAGCGCGGCACCCTCATCGCGACAGCGCCTGGGCGCAGCACGATGGCCTGCACGCCCGTTCCGGCGAAAACACAGGTAGCCACCAATATACTGGCACACAAGTATGTGATCAGGTAGAGGGTTTGTGGTGTCTGCAGTGAATGCGAGTCGGGTCGTGTCGGGCGTGCGTGGTTTGGGCCGTGTGGGTCTAGGTGTCGTGTTGGTCGGGTGTCTGGTGCTCGGCGCCGGTGCCGTGTCGGCGAGTGCGGCCGATGGCGAGAGCGGGTCTGGTTCGGCGACGCCGGTGGTGGGCGGGTTTGGTCTCGGCGACGCGATCGAGGGCTTGATCGACGAGCGAGTGGGTTCGTTCACTTTCGATGTTCCGGTGGACGGCGTGGGGCTGCGGTGGGATTCCCGCGCCGTCGGGGCGGACCGGGTCGGGTTCGGTTCCGGATGGGTGGTCGCGGGTGCAGGGGCGGTCGAGGTGATCGGTGGGCTGAAGGTCTACCCGAGCTCTGGTGGGATGTACGCAGCGGACGCAAGCGCCCCGAGCGGCATGGCGGGGTATGTGCTCGGGGATGCTGTGTTCTCGCAGACCGGTGGGGTGCTTCCCGGCCGGGTCGACGGGCTGATCGGAGACCGGGAGTATCAGTTCACGCTGTCTCAGACGGGGGGTGCGACGGCGTATTTCGGTGCGAACGGTGACCCGTTGACGCAGGTGGATGCGTTCGGGAATCGGACCGATTGGGAGAGCGCGGCTGACGGGTCGCACCGACTGGTGCGGGTCGTGGACCAGGTCGGCGTGGTCACCGCGGTGGACTGGACCAACCCGGCCGCCGTCCGGGTCACCCGCACCGTGGGCACGGACGCAGGCGTGTCAGCGGTGGTCGAGCTGGATGGCGGCCGAGTCTCCGCTGTCGTGGACGCCACCGGCGGCCGGACCACGTTCGGGTACGACCCTTCCGGGTTGATCTCACGAATCACGGGGGTCTCGGGTGCAGTCACGGAGGTGTCGTGGCAGACCCTGGCCGATGGGTCCTCCGCCGTGGACCGCGTCCGAGTCATCGACGCACTCACGGGGGAGCAGCTGTCGGCGCGAGAGTGGGATGCGGCATCCGGAGTCGCGTCGGGGTGGCCGGTGTATGCCGGTGAGCGTGACGTGTTCGAGTCCGGTGACAGCGGGTTCCGGTATCAGACCGTCCTTTCCGACGGCGAGACCCGCGTGATGTCGGAGTACAACTCCACACACCTCCTCATCGACCGATCCGTGGAAGTGACCACCCAGAACGGGCCGGTGGTCCTGCAGGAGCAGGCGTTCGAATATCCCGACACCGCCGACGGCGGGGTACCGCTTCCGTGGGATCTGCCGGAACAGTTCAATCGGCCCACCACGACCGACGTCGTGTTCCGCGATGCGATGGGGAACGAGCGGGTCACGTCGGAGCACTACGAGTTCGACACCTTCGGGCGGGTCACGTCGCAGACCGCACCGGACGGGGCGGTCGCCGAGACGGAGTATGACCAGGCGATCCCCGTCGGTGCAGTGCTGCCGGTCGGGCTGCCGCTGTCTGAGACGGTCACCACCCCGGATGGGCTGGTCTCCCAGACCCGGTACGAGCTGAACCCCGAGCGCACGGCCCCCGTGGTCGTGGAAACCCTGACCGGGAAGACCGGAGGCGAACTGACTCGCACCGCGAGGACCGAGTACACCGTGCAGGCCGATGGGTTCGTGTCGGAGGAACGCACGTTCGGGCAAGGCGGGGAAGGCGTGCCGATCGTCACCACGCACGCCAAAGAGGTAGACCTCTCCTCGGGGACCCTCACGGTTTCCGACACGATCGCCGCGGGAACGGACCTCGCCGTCACCACCCGGGAGGTCACCGAGCTGCTGTCCGGTCAACCCGTTCAGGCGACCGACGCGCTCGGCAACATCGCCACGGTCCAGTACGATCCGGCCGGGCGGGTGACAGTCCAGACCGACCCGGCCGGCAATACGGTTCGCACCGGGTACCGGTCGGTGCAGGTCGACGGGGTCAACGCGACCGTCGTGACCGCGCCCGACGGGGTCGTCACCACGACCGAGGTGGATGTGCTGGGCCGGGTCGTGAAGATCACCGACAACCTCGACGACGGCCGGCCGGTCGACGGGCACGCGCGCGTCGTGGAGTCGCGAACATACCCCGACCCGGGGACGGTGCAGATCACGGATGCCTGGGGCGCGGTCACGGTCACGAAGCAGGATGTGTTCGGCCGAGAGGTGCAGGCGATCGCGCCCACGGGGCTGACCAAGATCACCCGCTACGACGACATCGCCCACACGGTCACGACCGCCCTGACCCCGACGGGCGACATCGGGGACGCGGAGTACGTCAGCACTCAGAGGATGGACGACGCCGGCCAGGTCGCAGAGACCGGTGGCACACGGGCCGATCGGGTGCCGGTCCCGACGATATCGAGGGTGTTCGACGGATTCGGGCGTGAGACGGGCGCGACCGACGGCACGATCCGCACCGAAGTGGAACGAGATGTCTTCGGAAATCCCGCCATCACCACGATCACTCCGCAGGACACTCCCGGGATGCCGGTGGTCGCCCAGCGCCGATTCGACGAGTTCGGTACGAGCGTGGAGAAGACCCTCACGGCGGGCGATCAGTCGCGCTCGGGCGGCATCCGCATCCCCGACATCCTGGGGCGGACGCTCTCCGACACCGACCAGGACGGGAAGGTCTCGACCTACGAGTACACGGCGGACGGGCTGGTCGCGAAAGCCGTCAGCGGCTATGGGGCCGTCACCGTGAACACCTACGACACAGTGACACGTGCGCTGACCGAGACGGTCACGACGTCGCCCATCGGCGAGCAGGTCCGTACAGCGTTCGAGGACGACCCGGTCACGGGAGCGGTCATCGCCGTGTTCGACCCGGCTGACCGCGCCGGCACCGAGATCTCGTACGACTATGACGGGTTCGGGAATGCGACCCGCATCCGCTACCCCGACGGGAGTGAGATCGCCCACACGTACGACCAGCACGGACGCTTGGCGACGACGAAGGACGTCGCCGGAAACATTACGTCCTACACGTTCGACATGGCCGGGCTGCTCACTTCGGCGGTCCAGACGGATGACGGCGGCGCCGAGATCGGCCGCGTCGGGTACATCTACGACGAGTACGCCCGGGTTTCCGAGTTGTCGCGGGGCAACGGTGTCACCACCGAGTACACGTTCACTTCCGCCGGTGAGATCGCGACGGAATCCACGAGCGGGCCTGACGGGACCGTTCAGGATGCTCGCGCCTATACGTACGACGAGCGCGGGAACCTCACCCACCGCACCGACACCGTCTCGGGCGACCTTTCGGACGGGCTCGAGTCGACCACCACGACGACGGTCTACGGGTACGACGAGCAGGACCGGCTCACCCGCTCCACCCTCCACGCGGGTGACAGTGCGGATGCGTCGATGCTCCGCGATGTCGCGTATCAGGTCACCGTGTCCGGCGACGTCTCGCAGGAGACCATCACCACCGTCGATCCCGACACCGGGAACCTTGCGGTGACGGTGCGGGCGTTCACGTACACCCCCACGGGCGAAGTGGCCACCCTCACCACCACCGAGCCGGACGGAACGCAGACCACGGTCGCCCCGACGTACGATGCGGCGGGCAACCTCACGGCCGCTGTCGACGGCACCCGGTACACGTACAACGCGCTCAATCAACCGGTCACCGAGACCACCCCGACCGGGGATGCTCTCACTACGGGGTACTGGGCTACCGGGCAGCGGGCCAGCCTCACCGCCGAAGAGGCGGGCGACCGGTCTGGATCTGCCGGGTTCTACTGGGACAGCACCACCCTCCTCAACGACACTCATGCTCAGGGTGACGGACTGGTGGGGACCGCGTCCTACCTGATCGGCGCCACCCGGCACGCTCGCAGCAACGATGGCCCCGACGCCGGGGCGGACACGGTGTACTACACGCAGGACCGGCACGGTAACACCACCACCCTCACCCAGGAGGACGGCGCCCCGGCGACCCGGTACACCTATACCGACTACGGAACCCCGACCGTTATCGGTCCCGACACAGGCATGGGCGCAGCAAGCGTCACGGCGCTGGGGTGGGTGGGAAGTCTGTCCTACCAGCCGTTCCAGTACGCCGGGGAACACACGACGCCGGACGGTATGCAGCGCGTGCAGGTTCGTACCTACGACCCGGTCACGATGCGGTTCACCACGAAGGACACCGCGCGGCTGCACAACACGTACAACTACGCGAACCTCAACCCCGTCATGATGAGCGACCCGACCGGCCGCACTCCCGACTGGGACACCATCCTCAACGGCACGTTGGGCGGACTCGCCGTCCTGGTGGGTGTGTTCAGCATCGCGGCCGCGATCTACACCGGAGGAGCCGCCCTCGCAGGCCTCGGTGCTTTCGGCGTCTTCGCCGACGCCGTGAGCGTCGCCGCCGCCACCGCCGGCCTCGTCGACACGCACATCGTGAACTTCATGGACGACGACTTAGCCAAAATCGTGATGTGGGGCGAAACCGCCCTCGGGCTCGGACTCGCCGTTGCCGTCGGACTCGGCGCCAAGGCGCTCAGTGTCTACGGCAAGACCGCCACGGGGGCAGTGCGTGGGTTCTGGGAATACAACAACGGTAAGGTCATTCCGGTCATGTTTCGCATCGATAAACTCGATGCGCTCGAACTGGACAAGGTATGGGCGCAACTGAATGATGTTCCTGGCTTCAACAGGGCGGGGACGGGCGTCGAGTACGTCATCGTTCCTCGCAAGAATGGTGTGGGCTACAAGATGTACGCGGGGCGCCTGCCAGGAGATGGAAAGGCTGGGCTCTTCGTCCGCAAAGCGGGTTCGAAGAAGTTCGCGACAGCGGAAGAATTTGATTTCTCGAGCCCCCATGAACGACTCCGCATGCTCGCAGGGTATAAGGCCAAAGGTCCGGAAGCCGTGGTTGGTGGACACCTCAACGGCGTCATTGCGTTAGGGCCAAAGAGGACCCTCCAGGTGAATGCGCACTCTGGTCACTTTGGGGCAAACTGGGCCAAGACGCATCATGGAATGAACATCCAAGAGTATTTCGAGTCGAGAGATATTCGGCTGGACTTCACCCCTTACTCGCCGGAACAGACGACCACCGCGCTCCAGAAGGAGGCGCCGACTAGGGCGAAAATCTACCTGGAGATCGAAGCCGCCAAAGGCGCATTCGTAGACGCACAATGAGATCGGCCTCTGGCCCTTCGAACGTGCACTGAGACAGGACTCCTGCGTGAACTTCCCTGTCAGACGCGTAGAGCTCTCGGATCGCCCGAAGCGCGAGCCCTCCCACTGTCGAAGATCCACTCCATAACGAGGTACGACGGGTAGGTGAGACCTCACCCCGCCGGATCCACGGACTCGCAAACGCCCAACCGGCGAGCGTAGCCTCGAGGGGAGACGAAGGAGTCCTCGTGCAGTTCCACCACCACGGCTACGTGTCCGGCGATCCTCGGGTGCAGCCCGCGGCGGGAACTGGGGTCGACCGGCCCGCCGACCTGCCGGATGAGGTGGACGTGCTCATCGTGGGGTCGGGGCCGGCCGGCATGCTGCTCGCTGCGCAGCTGTCGGCCTACCCGGCCCTGACGACGCGCATCATCGAGCGGCGTGGGGGCCGGCTCGTGCTCGGCCAGGCCGACGGCATCCAACCTCGGAGCGTCGAGACGTTCCAGGCGTTCGGATTCGCGGAACGCATCACCGCCGAGGCCTACAACATCGGGCACATGAACTTCTGGGGGCCCGACCCCGAGCATCCGGATCGGATCGTCCGAACCGCACGCACCGAGGATTACGCGCTGAAGATCAGCGAGTTCCCCCACCTGATCGTCAACCAGGCGCGCGTGCTCGACTACTTCGCCGAGGCGGCCGCCCACGGGCCGGCCCGCATCACACCCGACTACGGCGTCGAGTTCCTCGCCCTGACGGTGCAGAGCGAGGGCGATCACCCCGTCGAGGTGCTCGTGCGCGACGTCGCCGGCGACCGCGAAGGTCGGGAGAGGGTCGTGCGGGCGAAGTACGTCGTCGGCTGCGACGGCGCCCGGAGCGCGGTCCGCGAGGCGATCGGGCGTCGGCACATCGGCGACATCTCGGCCCATGCGTGGGGCGTCATGGACGTGCTCGTCAACACCGACTTCCCGGATTGGCGTACGAAGTGCGCGATCAACTCCGCGGCCGGCAACATCCTCCATATCCCGCGCGAGGGGGGCTACCTCAGCCGGATGTACATCGACCTCGGCGAGGTCGCCGAGGGTGACGCTCATCGCGTGCGCCAGACGCCGATCGACGAGATCATCCGTCGGGCGAACGCGATCCTCCACCCGTACTCGATCGATGTGAAGCAGGTCGCATGGCACAGCGTCTATGAGGTCGGTCACCGTGTGACGGAGAAGTTCGACGACGTGCCGGTGGGATCGGATGCGGCGCCCCGCGTGTTCCTCGCCGGTGACGCGTGCCACACGCACAGCGCGAAGGCCGGGCAGGGCATGAACGTGTCGATGCAAGACGGCTTCAACCTCGGCTGGAAGATGGGCTCGGTGCTGACGGGGCTGAGCCCGGCGTCACTGCTGTCGACCTACTCGGCGGAACGGCAGCCCGTCGCCCAGCAGCTCATCGACTTCGATAGGGAGTGGTCGTCTCTGATGGCGCGTAAGCCGGAAGAGATCACCGATCCGCAAGACCTCGCGACGTACTACCTCGCGACCGCCGAATTCCCGTCCGGGTTCATGACCCAGTACGGCCCGTCGGCGATCGTCAGCGGTGCTGGCGTACCCAGCCTTGCGGCGGGGTTCCCGATCGGCAAGAGGTTCATGTCTTCCGAGGTGGTGCTCGTCGCCGACGGCAACGCCGTGCACCTCGGGCATCACGCAAGGGCCGACGGACGGTGGCGGATCTATGCCTTCGCTGACGCGCCGGCGGCGGGTGAAGCATCCGCTCTCGCGAACTGGGCCACGTGGATGTCGACGTCTGAGGAGTCACCGCTGCGGCGGTTCACCCCCGCGGGCGGCGACGTCGACGCGGTGTTCGACATTAAGGTGATCTACCAGCAGCCTTTCGAGCAGGTCGACATCATGGCCGTGCCTGAGCTGTTCCGGCCGAAGACCGGCCCCCTCGGACTGACGGATTGGGAGAAAGTGTTCGCCGCGGCCCCCGGCGCATGGACCAGCACCGACATCTTCGATGAGCGCGAACTGTCGCGCGACGGCGTCGTGGTCGTGGTGCGTCCTGATCAGTACGTCGCGCACGTCCTTCCGCTGACCGCCCCCGCAGAGCTTGCAGGCTTCTTCGCCGGCGTGCTCCTTCCGCAGTCGCGGCCCGTCCGGGCCTGACCCTCCTCCGGGGGTCACCTGTTCACTCGGATGATCTCCTGTTGATAGGGCGCGATCACGTCGCCCGAGATTCGTAGGTCCAGCAGCAGGAAGGGCCGGGAGGATGCCGGGGCCGCCGCCCACTCGGAGAGTCGGTCGAGATCGGCGATCGTGCGCACGACGACTCCCTCAGCGCCGACCGCGCGCGCGAGGCCTGCGAAGTCGACTTCGGGGATGCGCATCGGCGCCTGGGCGAGTCCCTTCAGGCCGTACAGATTGACCTCGGCACCGTAGGCGGCGTCGTTCCAGACCACCGCGAGCCCTCGGCCGCCGGCGACCCGAACAGCCGATTCCAGGTCGGCGAGCGCCATGAGGCCGCCGCCGTCCCCGGTCGTCAGCACGATCGTGGCATCGGGCTGGGCGAGGGCAGCGCCGGGAACCGAGGCGAAACCGAGGCCTATGGACTGGAAGGCGGTGCCGACCATGAGCATCCGGTCGGGTGATGCCACCGGCCAGTACATGTTCGCCCAGCCGATGAAGTGACCACCGTCGGAGACGACGACGCGGTCGGCGGGCAGGAGTTCACCGATCCGGGCCGCCGCAGACCGGGGATCCAAGCGCCCGTCGGGGGCGAGGTCATCACCTGATTCGTAGGCACGGAGCGGCACGATCTCAACGCGCTCGCGCCAGCCGCTCGGTGCTGCGCCGCGCTCCGCCAGGTCGGCGACCAGGGCCCGCGCGACGAGTGCGGCGTCAGCGCGGACGAAGCCGCCCACGTGCGGGTGGGTCGCGGCCGGGGCGACGTCGATCTGGAACACGCGCGTGCCGGGGGCGAACAGGTCACCGAAGCGCATCGTGAACTGGTTCAGCGACGCGCCGAAGACGACGGCGACATCGGCCTCGCGGACGAGCTCCATCGCCCCTGCTGCGCCGAATCCTCCGGTGACCCCGAGGTCGTACCGTGCGTCGGGGAACACGCCGCGCCCGAGCGCCGTCGACGCGGTGACCGCCCCGGTGGCGTCCGCGAGATCGCCGAGGGCCGCTCCGGCGCCTGCGATCCACGCTCCGCGGCCGGCGAGCAGGAACGGTCGCTGTGCACCGGCCAGGGCGGCCGCGACGTCGGCGACCGCCCTCGCGGCGAAGGGGCCGCGCGGCTCGAGGGGGCGTGGGAGCGTCGGCTCGGGGGCGATGGGCACCGCGCCTGCCTCGAGCGCCGCGACGTCGTAGGGGATCGCCAGCACCGTGGGCACCCGGTACGACAGGGCGTGCTCGATGGCGATGACGGTCGTTGCCGCCGCATCTGCTCTGCCGACCGTGTAGGTGCGCGCGCCCACGGCAGACGCGAGCGCGATCTGGTCGACATCCCACGCCCTCGGGCCCGACGTCGGTTCGTCCCCCACGACGAGAATCAGCGGGACGTGGGCCTGGACGGCCTCGGCGAGTGCGGTCAGGGTATTGGTGAAACCGGCGCCATAGGTCGCCGTGGCGGCCGCGATGTGCCCGCATGCCCGGTGGTAGGCATCGGCGGCGACGACACCCCCTGCCTCGTGCCGGACTGCCGTGAAGGACACTCCTGTGCCCCTCTCGAGGGCGTCGAGGAAGTAGGCGTTGCCGTTGCCCATCACCCCGAAGACGTGGTCGATGTGCCGGGCGAGGGTGGCGGCGACGTGAGCGGAGACGGTCGACATGGTGGGCCCCTTGCATGGTCACGGGGAGACGTGTGGACGGATGCGAGGTTCCGTGCGCGTCTCGGTTACCGATCGTATGAGTTGGAGCTCCGGCACGGGCCATCGGATCGCCGCGGCCCAGGAGCCGACATCGTGAGATGTCCGCTCCCCGGCCGCGTCGCTCCGTTACGTGTCGCGGGATCCGTTCAGCGTGGTGTGCGTTTGTGTGTCGTGGAGTTCTTGCGGATGAGGGTGGTGCCGGTTGCTGCGAGGAGGAGTCCGAGTGCGAGTCCTGCCCAGGGTGTGGTGTTTGATCCGGTGGTGGCGAGGTTGTTGGGGGGTGTGGGGGGTGTGGTGGGTGGGGTGAGGGGGGCCCAGGGGATGTTGGGGGCGGGGTTGACGTCCATGGTGACGGGGAGGGTTGTGAGTCGTTCGACGCCGTTGGTGGCCATGAGGGTGAAGGCGAAGGTGCCGGTTTGGGTGGGTGTTCCGGAGAGGACTCCGGCGTCGGTCAGGGTCAGGCCTGGGGGGAGTGCGCCGGAGATCACGAAGACGGTGGGGAGGGGGTGCCCGGTGGTGGTGAAGGGGTAGGTGTAGGCGACGCCGTCGACGGCTGCGGGTGGGGTGCCGGTGAGGGTGGGGAGGCTGTCTACGTCGATGGAGGCGGGGAGGGTGGCGTCAGGGTCGATGCCGTTGGTGGCGGTGAGGGTGAAGTCGAAGGTGCCGGTTTCGGTGGGTGTTCCGGAGAGGATGCCGTCGGTGGAGAGGGTGAGGCCTGGGGGGAGGGTGCCGGAGGTCACGGAGACGGTTGAGGCGGGGTATCCGGTCACGTCGAAGTCGTAGGTGTAGTCGGCGTCGATCATGGCGGCCGGTGGGGTGCCGGTGAGGGTCGGGGCGCTGTTGACGTCCATCGTCACGGGGAGGGTGGCGTCAGGGTCGATGCCGTTGGTGGCGGTGAGGGTGAAGTCAAAGGTGCCGGTTTCGGTGGGTGTTCCGGAGAGGATGCCGTCGGTGGAGAGGGTGAGGCCTGCGGGGAGGGCGCCGGAGGTCACGGAGACGGTCGGGGCCGGGAACCCGGTGGTGGTGAAGGGGTAGGTGTAGTCGGCGTCGTTGATGGCGGCCGGTGGGGTGCCGGTGAGGGTCGGGGCGCTGTTGACGTCCATCGTCACGGGGAGGGTTGCGTCAGGGTTGACGCCGTTGGTGGCGGTGATCGTGAACGTGAAGGTGCCGGTTGTGGTGGGGGTTCCGGAGAGTACCCCACTCTTGGAGAGGGCCAGGCCCGGCGGGAGGGTGCCGGAGGTCACGGAGGCAGTGGGGGTGGGTTGCCCGGTGAGCGTGAACGGGTAGGTGTAGGCGACGTCGTTCATGGCGGCGGGTGGGGTGCCGGTGAGGGTCGGGGTGCTGTTCACCGTCAGCGTCACGGGGAGGGCGACGTTCGGGTCGATGCCGTTGGTGGCGGTGATCGTGAACGTGAAGGTGCCGGTTGTGGTGGGGATTCCGGAGAGTACCCCACTCTTGGAGAGGGCCAGGCCCGGCGGGAGGGTCCCGGAGGTCACGGAGACGGTCGGCAGCGGGATTCCCTGCCTGTTGTAGGTGAAGGAGTACCCCGCGCCCACCGTCGCTGCCGGGGCGAGGCCCGACACCTGCAGGGGCACGGAAGCCCCGACGGCCACTCCAAACGCCTCCTTCAGGCCGGAACCGATAGTGGTCTCCGTCCCGCCCGCACCAAACTTGACCACTCGACTGTTGAGGGAGTCGCTGCTGTCGGGGACGGCGACGGAGATGGCTCCGGACTCATCGACTGCGACCCCCCACGGCTCGCGAAGTCCGGAGCCGATGGTGGCCTCCGTGCCGCTGGGAGCGACCTTGAGCACGTCGGTCTTGTCCAGGTCGGTGATGAAGACGTTTCCCGATCCATCGACTGCCACTCCCGACGGGTAGGCCACGTTCTCCGTGGAGCCCACGCTGGTTTGCGTGCCGTTCGGGGCGACCTTGTACACCTGATGCTTGCCCGTATCGGCGATGTAGACGTTCCCTGATCGATCGACCGCCACCCCCGCCGGCAGATTCAGGTCGGTGCCCACAGTCGTTTGCATGCCAGATGGGGCGACTTTCAGCACCCGCGAGTTGCCGCTGTCGGCGATGTAGACGTTTCCCGAGCCATCCACCGCCACCCCGAACGGCAAGTACAGGTCGGAGCCCACGCTGGTTTGCGTGCCATCTGCGCCGATCCTGAGCACCCGATCGCTACCCGGGTCGGCGATGTAGACGATTCCAGACCCATCGACCGCGACACCGTAGGGATAGACCAGGTCAGACCCCACGGTGGTTTGCGTGCCATCCGGCGCGACCTTCAGAACCCTATCGTTGCCCGAATCGGCGATGTAGGTGTACTGGGTGAGCGTGTCGGCAGAGGCCAGGTCGCCAGTGGACAGTACACCGCCGATCGCGACGACACCCGCGATTGCCATAACGACAACGCCGGACATCATCCGACGAGCCAAGGTTCTAAACATGCACAGGGTCTCTACTGATATATGGAGTGTTGGTATTCGTCTATTCAGGTCACCGGATCGATGACCTCGCCTGGGATGCAGGCTGACATGGGCTGAGGGATGAAGACCGATCAGTTCGGGATGCGGTTGCGCCGACCGGAGTTCACACGCAGGAGGGCAACTCCCATCCCCGCGAGAAGAAGTCCCAGTCCGAGTCCAGACCAAGGTGTCGTGTCTGATCCGCTCTCCGCCAATCCACCGCTTCCGCTGCCGCTGCCGCCAGGAGTGACCGGGGCGCCGCCCACGTCGATCGATGCGGGAAAGGTCGAGTCAGGGTCGACTCCGTTCGCGGCGGTGATCGTGAACGAGAACGATCCGGCCTGGGTGGGCGTCCCGGACAGTACTCCGTCTTCCGAGAGGGACAGGCCGGGCGGAAGAGAACCCGAGGTCACGGAAAGATGAGGCAGCGGGATTCCCTGCCTGTCGTATGTGAAGGAGTAGGCGACACCCGTCGTCCCCGCGGGAGCGGCGCCGGAGACCTCTAGCGGCACAGAGACCCCTACAGCCACCGCTGACGGAAACTGCAAGTCGGAACCAACTGTGGCTTCGCTGCCATCCGTAGCCACCTTCAGCACGCGACTGTTGTCGGTGTCGGCGATGTACACCGCCCCCGATCCGTCGACCGTGACTCCTAACGGGCGATTGAGTCCTGAACCGACGTCGGTCTGACTGCCATCCGTAGCGATCTTCACCACTCGACTGGTATCCGACTCGGCGACGTACACCGCCCCTGATCGGTCGACCGCCACTCCGTACGGATGGTTCAGCCCAGAGGCGACGACAGTTTGCGTGCCGTCCGCAGTGACCTTCACAACTTGACTGTTGTCGGTATCGGCGATGTATACCGCGCCGGATTCGTCCACGGCCACGGCCCATGGGTGGTTCAGGCCGGTGCCCACGGTTGTCTGCGTGCCATCCGTGGCGACCTTCACCACCTGACTGTTGAATTCATCGGCGATGTACACCGCGCCCGCCCTGTCGACTGCCAGCCCGGGTCCGTTGACGTGAGAACCCACGGTGGTCTGGCTGCCATCCGCAGCGATCTTGACCACTCGGCTGTTGAATGTGTCGCAAACATAGACCGCGCCGGCGCTGTCCACCGCCACCCCCTGAGGTTCGATCAGTCCGAAGCCCACCGTGGCTTGGCGCCCGTCGGATGCGACTTTCAACACCCGATTGTTGAACGTGTCGGCGATGTAGGTGTAAGTCGTGGGTGTCTCGGCAGATGCCCGGGTGGCACCGGACGCCCACCCCCCACCGATCAGCACCGCACTCGCGATGATCGCGAGGGAGAGACATGACAGCATCCGGAGATTGAGAGAGAAGCGCACCCGCATAGATTACCTCCAGATACGCGCAAACTGAAATTCCAATATTCTGATGTGTTGCGGATTGCTTCGGGATTCTGCTTCGAGATGGCGGCCCTATTCATGGTGTGCAGTCGCGAGAGTTCGATGCGCGACCGGCGGTCGCCGGTCGCGCATCGAGGAGTTCTGATCAGCGGGAAGGGTGCTGGCGTCGACGGAGGCGTCCGGCGGTGAGCGTGGCTCCGGCGGCGGTGAGGAGGAGTCCTGCTGCGACCACGAGCAAGGGGGTGCCGCTTGATCCGGTGGTCGCTAAGGTGCCGCTCGGGGTGCTGCTCGGGATGACCGGTGCGGCATTGACGTTCAACGTGACCGGAAGCGAGGCGTCCGGCGCGGTTCCGTTGGACGCGGTGACGGTGAATGCGAACGATCCGGTTTGCGTCGGGGTTCCGGAGAGCGTTCCGTCTGCCGCGAGGGTGAGCCCGGGCGGGAGAGAGCCTGCGGTCAGCGAGACGTGGGGTGCGGGGAATCCGGAGGTTGTGAACGGGTATGCATATGCCGTTCCCGTCACGGCTGCCGGCGGACTCCCCGCGATGGTCGGCGTGGTGCTCACTTCGATCGATACCGGGAGGGATGCGTCCGGATCAAAGCCGTTGGATGCGGTGACGGTGAATTCAAAGGTGCCGGCTTGGGTGGGTGTTCCTGACAGCACTCCGTCCACCGAGAGTGACAGGCCAGGCGGCAGGGAGCCCGCAGTGAGGGAGATGTCGGGTGCGGGGAACCCGGATGTGGTGAACGGGAACGAGTATGCCTCCCCGGCGACGGCCGGTGGCGGGCTGCCGGCGATGGTCGGAGCCGCGTTGACATCCAGTGTGACCGGGAGCGTAACGTCGGGGTCGACTCCGTTCGAGCCTGTGATGGTGAACGTGAAGGTTCCGCCCTGGGTGGGTGTTCCGGAGAGAACTCCGTCCGCGGAGAGGGACAGCCCGGGCGGAAGAGCACCTGCCGTCACGGAAAGATCGGGCAGCGGGATTCCTTGCCTGGTGTACGTGAAGGAATACTCCACGCCCGTCGTGCCGGCAGGAGCGACACCTGTCACCTGTACTGGCGCAGACACCCCGGGTGCGACACCCTCCGGAGCGGCCAGGCCGTCACCGACGGTGGTTTGAACGCCATCCGCCGCGATCTTCAACACCTGACTCTCGGAGGTATTGGCGATGTACACGGCCCCCGAGTCGTCTACCGCAACTCCGAACGGATGGTTCACGCCCATCCCCACGTATGTTTGGCTGCCATCCGGCGCGACCTTCACCACCTGGCTGGCTTCTTGGTCAGCGATGTACACCGTCCCGGAGTCATCCACCGCTACTGCTTGCGGATAGTTCAAGTCGGTGCCCACGGTCGTCTCCGTGCCATCCGACGCGACCTTCAGTACGCGGTGATTACCGGAGTCGGCGATGTAGACCGCCCCAGCTTGGTCAACCGCCACTCCGTAGGGATAGCGCAGGCCGGTACCGACAGTGGTCGGCGTGCCATCCGTCGCGATCTTCACCACACGCCACATGTCGGTGTCGGCGATGTAGACCGCCCCGGACGCGTCGACTGCGACGCCGAATGGGCGGCTGAGGTCGGAAGTCACCGTGGTTTGACTGCCATCGGCGGCGACCTTCACGACGCGACTGTTGAACGTGTCGGCGATATACACCTGGCCGGATTCATCGACCGCCACCCCTGACGGAAAGGTCAGACCTGAGCCCACCGTGGTTTGACGGCCGTCCGGGGCGAGCTTCACCACGCGATTGTTGTTCGTGTCGGCGATGTACGTGTAGGTGGCCGGTGTCTCGGCGAACGCGCGGTCAGCACCGGACGCCCAGCCGCCACCGATCAGCAGAGCACTCGCGATGGCCGCGACTGTCACACCCGACATCAAACGAAAATTCAAAGATAAGCGCACTCGTCAACAATACACTGGTATACCGCTAATCCAAAATGTGAGTATGCTGAGTTACAGGATCTTCGGTAGGCTTCCTCGCCGAGTCGTTCTCGCCACCCGCGAACCGATAATGTGAATCCGTCTGATGCGTGTGATCGGGGGGACCAGCGTGACGACTGCAGCCGACGCCGCGCGGGTGAACGCGATCGCCGACTATGCGCTGATCGGCGAGCCGCCTCTCCTGGATCTGCAGGGTCTCGTACAGCTCGCCTCGACGATCTGCGGGGTCTCGACCGCGGTCATCAACATCATCGACGACCGGTTCCAGCATCAGGTCGCGTCAGTCGGCTTCACTCCTGCCACCTGCGAGCGCGAGGACTCGATGTGCGCCGTCGTGCTGGAGCATCCCGGTCTCGTCGTGGTTCCGGATGCCCGTGAAGATGATCGTTTCGCGCTCAACCCGTTCGTGACGGGGGAGATCGCGCAGGTGCGCTTCTACGCGTCGAGCCCCGTTGTCACGCCGGCGGGGGTTGCGATCGGCACGTTGTGTGTCTTCGATGAAGACACCGGCGATCTCACCGCCGAGCACAGCCGCGCGCTCGATCTTCTGGCACATCAGGTGGCGGAGGTCTTGGAGCTGCGCCGACTCACGCGCGAACTCGGAGAGTCGAACCAGCAACTCGAGCGCTTCGCCCTCCAGGTGAGCCACGACCTGCGTAACCCGCTCACCGCCCTCTCCGGGTTCCTCGAGCTCGCCGCAGACAGCCCCGAGATGGTGAACGCCCCGCATGCCGCGCGGAGCCTCGCCCGCGCCGAATCGGCCGCGGATCGGATGAGCATGATGGTCTCCGATCTCCTGGACTACGCCCGTGTGGGCGGCGCGAAGCCCCGGCGCGTGCCGGTCGACCTCGAGCAGGTCGTCCGCGCTGTGCTCGAAGACCTTGACGCCGCGCTCACGCAGGCCGGCGCGCGGGTCGTGGTGGATGCGTCGGTCGAAGTCACCGGCGACCCCACTCTCCTTCGCGCCCTCGTGCAGAATCTCGTCGGCAACGCGGTGAAGTTCAGTGCCGAGGGCGGCCGGGCGCCGCGCATCGAGGTGACGGCACGCATGTTTGCGGGCGGGTGGCGCATCACCGTCGACGACGATGGCCCCGGTGTTCCCCTCACCGATCGCGACCGCGTCTTCGAGCTCATGGAGCGGGGTTCGGATGCTGGGGCCCCGGGCCTTGGGATCGGCCTGTCCACCTGCAACAGGATCGTGGAGTCGCACGGGGGTCGAATCGGCATCGAAGATTCTGTGCTCGGTGGCGCGAGCGTCTGGGTGGTGCTGCCGGCCGGCGACTGAACGGCGGACTGCTCAGCAGCCGAAAGATCTCATTCCGCGTAAGACCCGGTGCCCCGGGGGCCCCGTTCATCGACCGAGCGAGGCGCGGGGAATGGATCGGCAGGGGAGAGAGCGGTCGGCACTGGGGTTTTCAGTGCTGACCCCCTTCACCGTGACGTCCGCTTGTGTCGCCGAAGGGGTCCGCGGAAGAGGGCGGCTCCGATAGCGGTGAGGAGGAGTCCCCCGGTGATTGCCGGCCAGGGGGTGCCGCTCGAGCCGGTGGCAGCCAAGCCGCCGCTCGGGATGACCGGTGTGTTGCCCGGGATGATCGGCGCGGCGGTGACGTCGAGTGTGAGGGGGAGGGTGGCGTCGGGTTCGGTGCCGTTGGAGGCGGTGAGGGTGAACGCGAAGGAGCCGGTCTGGGTGGGTGTTCCGGACAGGACTCCGTCTGCGGAGAGGGTGAGGCCTGGCGGGAGGGAACCCGCAGTGATCGAGGTGGTCGGGTTGGGGGTTCCGGTGGTGGTGAACGGGTAGGAGTATGCGGTTCCGGTGACTGCTCCCGGCGGGTTGCCGGTGAGCGTCGGGGCGGCGGTGACGTCGAGTGTGAGGGGGAGGGTGGCGTCGGGTTCGGTGCCGTTGGAGGCGGTGAGGGTGAACGCGAAGGTTCCGGTCTGGGTGGGTGTTCCGGACAGGACTCCGTCTGCGGAGAGGGTGAGGCCTGGCGGGAGGGAACCCGCAGTGATCGAGGTGGTCGGGGTGGGGGTTCCGGTGGTGGTGAACGGGTAGGAGTATGCGGTCCCGGTGACTGCTCCCGGCGGGTTGCCGGTGAGTGTCGGCGCGGCGGTGACGTCGAGCGTTTCAGGGAAGGATACGTCGGGGTCCACTCCGTTGGAGGCCGTGATGGTGAACGCAAAGGAGCCGGCTTGGGTGGGCGTTCCGGAGAGCACCCCGTCTGCGGAGAGGGCGAGGCCCGCCGGGAGGGAGCCCGAGGTCACCGAAAGCTGAGGGAGCGGGATGCCCCGCCTGCCGTAGGTGAAGGAGTACCCCACACCCGGTGCCGCCGCGGGAGCGACCCCGGTCACTTCTACCGGCGCGGACACCCCCGCTGCTACTCCAAACGGTTGGCTCAGGCCTCTGCCGATGGTGGTTTGACGTCCATCCGCAGCGATCTTCACGACTCGCAGAAGATCGGTGTCAGTGACATAGACCGATCCGGACGCATCCACCGCCACACCGAATGGGCGACCCAGAGCTGAACCCACATAGGTTTGTCCGCTGCCTGCGGCGTACTTCACTATCTCGGGGTTTTCCATGTCGGCGATGTACACGGCCCCGGATCCATCGACCGCGACCCCCGACGGAGCGCTCAGGCCGGAGCCGACGCTGCTCTGACTGCCGTCCGTGGCGACCTTCAGAACTCGGCTGTTGTGTGTATCAGCGACGTAAACGGTTCCTGATGGGTCCACCGCGACGCCGAAGAACGGGCTGCTCAGTCCAGAAGCCACGATGGTCTGGCTGCCGTCCGGGGCGACCTTCACCACGCGGCCATTGTCGGAGTCGGCGATGTAGATCATCCCGGATCCGTCTACGGCAACTCCGTAGGGATGGTGGAGGCCAGAACCAAAAGAGGTCTGCGTGCCGTCCGCGGCGACCTTCACCACGCGGTCGTGACCCGTGTCGGCGATGTACACGTCTCCAGAGCTGTCCACTGCTACGCCCGCTGGATAGCTCAGGCCGGAAGCCACGGTCACCTGCGCGCCGTCCGGGGCGACCTTCACCACTCGATCGTTGGATAGGTCCGTGATGTAGGTGTATACGGGTGGTGCGGCGGCCGATGCCTGGTCGGCACCGGAAATCCACCCCCCGCCGACGAGCACGACGCCCGCAATGGCCGCGACCGTGGCGCCCGACAGCATTCGCAATTTCACAGAGAAGCGCATTCACCAATACTATACTGATATATCAAAAAGGGTGAATGCGATATCGAACTGTCGCCATAACAGGATCCGCAGAGTGCACCTACCGCGACCGGGTCGGGCGAGGTGCGCTCTGCGGGCGCGGGCCTATTCGGACGGAGGGAGAAGAGGAGCTTGCGAGCCGCTGCCGAACGTGAAGTCCCAACCGATTTCCGGGGCCGGGGCTCGGTCGTCCGCCGCGATCGCGACAGACGGCGCGGTCTCGAGCGGCGCGGCCTGCGCCGCGGAGGGGAGGACGATACTGGCGACGAGGCCCGGGAGCATCACACCTGCAAGAACAAGCGCGCTTCGACGTTTCATGTATGCACCAACTTTCTGTAGGGAATACCAATATATTAAGGGGCCTCTTCATGCCACGGCAATTTCTCGCGCGGGGTATCCAACTCGTACAAACGCTCCGGCATCTTGTACCGCGCGTCCATCGGCGCGGAGAGGCGCGGGCGGCAGAATGAGCACGACACGTCCAGAGCGGATGCCGAAGCATCCGTGTGCGAGGAGGCCCCCACATGACCGACACCCGTGAATCCGCGCTGCTGGCGGCTGTGCCGGCAGGACTCTTCATCGGCGGGGAATGGGTGGACGCGGCCGACGGTCGCACGCTCGACGTCTTCGACCCCGCGACGGGCAAGGTCATCCGGACGATCGCGGACGCGAGCCCGGAAGACGGCATGAGGGCGCTCGATGCGGCGGTCGCGGCGCAGGCATCGTGGGCGGCGACGCCGGCTCGTGAGCGCGGCGAGATCCTGCGCCGCACATTCGATCTGCTGCAGGAGCGCAAAGAGGACTTCGCGTTGCTGATGACACTCGAGATGGGAAAGCCGCTCGCCGAGGCGCGCGGCGAGGTCGCGTACGGGGGCGAGTTCCTGCGCTGGTTCAGTGAAGAGGCCGCCCGCATCCAGGGCCGGTACGGCGCGAACCCCGAAGGCACCGGCCGGATGATCGTCTCGCAGCACCCCGTCGGCCCGTGCTTCCTCATCACGCCGTGGAACTTCCCGCTCGCGATGGCGACCCGCAAGATCGCGCCCGCCCTGGCCGCAGGGTGCACGGTCGTCATCAAGCCGGCCGAACTCACTCCGCTCACCACACTGGCGTTCGCGAAGCTCCTGGAGGACGCGGGCTTGCCCAAGGGCGTCGTGAACGTGTTCACGACCTCGACGTCGGGCGCCGTGTCGGGGCCGATCATCGCCGACTCGCGTCTGCGGAAGCTCTCTTTCACCGGGTCGACCCCGGTCGGCCAGAAGCTGATGGAGCAGGCCGCGAAGAACGTGCTGCGCACCTCGATGGAGCTCGGCGGCAACGCTCCGTTCGTGATCTTCGACGACGCCGACCTCGACAAGGCCGTCGACGGAGCGATCGCGGCGAAGTTCCGCAACATCGGGCAGGCGTGCACGGCGGCGAACCGGTTCATCGTGCACCGGTCGGTCGCCGATCAGTTCGCCCGGCGAGTGACCGAGCGGGTCGCGGGATTCAAGACCGGCCGCGGAACCGAGGACGGTGTGACGATCGGGCCCCTGATCAACGAGGCCGCGGTGGACAAAGCATCCGCTCTCGTCGATGACGCCGTCAAGCGCGGCGCGGTCGTCACCACGGGCGGATCACGGATCGACCGGGCCGGCACGTTCTACGAGGCGACCGTGGTCACGGACGTGAAGGCAGGCAGCGACATCCTCCGCGAGGAGATCTTCGGGCCGGTGCTCGCGATCGTGCCGTTCGACGACGAAGACGACGCCGTGCGCCTCGCGAACGACACCGAGTACGGACTCGTCTCGTACGTGTACACCGAGAGCCTCGCGCGCGGCCAGCGCATGATCGAGAGGCTCGAGACCGGGATGATGGGGCTCAACGTCGGTGTCGTCTCGAACGCGGCGGCACCTTTCGGCGGGTGGAAGATGTCGGGCCTGGGCCGCGAGGGCGGCGCCGAGGGCATCCACGAGTACCTCCAGACGAAGTACACGCTGACGCCGAACCCCTTCGCCTGAGCCGCAGAGGCGCGGAGGCTCCGGGATGTCGGTGGCATTCGCGATGATCGACGGATGAGCGCTCCGCAGGCGGTACAGCGCGTCCGAGACATGCGGCTGCGGTCGCACCGGCTCACGGCGCCCGTCGCGACCACCACCGCTGCTGCCGAGCACATGCTCGCGACCCAGGCTCAGGAGTTCTGGGGCGGGCGGTGGGCGCTCGCTGCCCGCACGAAGGGCGAGCCGACCCTGTCGGAGGTGGATGCGGCTTTCGATGACGGCACCCTCGTCCGATCGTGGACGGCGCGCGGCACGATCCACATCATCCCGTCGCGCCACCTGCACTGGGTGCTCGCGCTGACGGGTGAACGACAGTTCCGCGCAGCGGCGTCGCGGCATCGGAGACTGGGGCTCGGTGCCGGCGAGCTGGCGCGCGCCGAGGCGGCGATCACGTCGGCGTTGACAGGCGGCAATCGACTCTCCCGCTCCGAGGTGTTCGAGCTCTTGCGCGGAATCGGCATCGATCCGAGGGACCAGCGCGGAGTGCACGTGCTGTATGCCCTGTCGGTGCGCGGTGCGATCCTGCAGGGCCCTGTCGTGCCTCGCGAGGGCGCGCCGAGCCGCGAGCAGTACGTCATGATGGCCGACGAGTGGATCGTCGACCGGTGGACGCCTGAAGAGCCGCTCACTGAATTCTTCGTGCGCTACATCGTTTCGCACGGCCCGGCCGGAACCGCGGACTTCGCCTGGTGGGCCGGTCTCCCGATCGGGATGGCGCGTACCGCGGCCGCAGGGGAGGACCCTCGGCTTACGCGCATCGATGATGACCTGTGGGTCGCGAGCGACCTCCCACGGCGGCATCCGACCGCGCCCGAGGTGTTCGCACTGCCGCCGTTCGAGGAGTATTACCTGTCGTACGCCGACCGGTCGATCAGCTGTGCGCCCGAGCATGGCCCGGCCGTCATGACGGGCGGAGTCATGCGGCCGATCCTCGTGGCGCGGGGTGAGATCGTCGCGACCTGGAGTCACTCGCATTCGCTCGCCCGCCTGAACGCAGATCCGTCGGCCGAGCAACTCATCCGAGGCTCGATGACGGATGTCGAGGCATCCGGAGCACTCGAACGGTATCGGCGTTTCATGCGGGGGTGACCGGTCTGGCACACTGGGCACCGTGCCGCCCGCATCGAAGTCCCGCCGCTTCCGCGGACGAACAGTCGTCTGGGTCGTTTCGATCCTCGCGCTCTTCGCGGTGGTCTATGTGGGCGTCGTGTCGCTGTACGCCGCCGGAGACAGTCTGGAGAGCATCTCTGCGAGCGGTTGCGCCGAGGACGCGCCGAAGGATGCGGTGGTGCTCTCGTTCAGTCCGCAGTCGATGGATGCCGCGGGTGACAGGCTCAATGCGATCTACTCGGTCCTCGACTTCGGCCCCGTTCCTCAGGATGAAGCGGGATTCCTGAAAGATCCGCTGACCGTGATCGTCTTCCCGAATGACGGGTCGCGCAGCTTCACCGTCGCGGCCGGCCAGGTGCCGTCATCGCAGCCTCTCCGTCTGATCACGGACGGCTACATCGAGCAGTGGCCGTTCGACTCCCACTCCGTGGATGTCAGATTCCTCGCGGCGCAGACGGTGAACGGCGTCCTCACTCCGATCAAGACGGTCGTCTGCGGATCGGCGCATGTGCCGGGCTGGACGTTCGCCTCCGAGACCGTGAGCGGGAGTGACGATCTGATCGTCAACGGCGAGGCGCTGCCCGCCCTCCGGATCACCGCAACGCGCTCGAGCGCCACCGTCGCGTTCGGGATGGTCATCCTCGCCCTGATGATCGTCATGCCGGTGCTCTCGCTCACCGTCGCGATCCTCGCGTTCCGCGGTCGCCGCAAGGTCGAGGCGACGCTGATGAGCTGGATGGCGGCGGTGCTCTTCGCGACGATCCCGCTGCGGACCTTCCTTCCCGGCGCCCCGCCGATCGGGTCGTGGGTGGACTTCGTCGTCGTGCTGTGGGTGCTGGCCGCCCTCGTGACCGCGCTCGTGATCTACGTGATCGCGTGGGTGCGCTGGACTCCACCTGCTCCGCAGGCGCTGCCCGGACCGCCGGCTCCGCCGCCGACCTGATCCGCGCACGGCTGATGTCAGGCAGAAAGTTCGCAGATGACCGCGTCGCGACCATGTCCCGGACATGCGCCGGCGAGGGCTGGCGCAGATGTCCGGCTGGTTGCTGACGGAGGCCTGCGCCTCGACCGTTTTCCGGACGCGCCCTTCGGCGCCGAACGCGCCCATCCGGCCCGGCCGCGTCAGGCGTGCCGGTCGAGGAACGCGTAGACCTCGCTGTCGTCCACGCCGGGGAATGCGCCGCGGGGGAGCGGCGAGAACATCTGCATGTGCACGCGTGCGCTCGGCCAGGCCTTGCCCTCCCAGCGGCGGGTGACTTCGGCAGGGGCGCGGCGGCAGCACGACTCGTCGGGGCATGTCGAGGTCACCCGCTTGGACGCCTCACGGCCGCGGAACCACTTCGCGTCGTCGAACGGCACACCGACCGTGATCGAGAATTCGCCGTCCGAGGTGGTGCCGGTCTGCGTCGAGCACCAGAACGTCCCGTGGGGGGTGTCTGTGTACTGATAGTGCTCCGTCGTGCGGTTCTGCTCCTCGAATGCCGACCGGGCCAGGAACCGTCGGCAGGCGATCTGACCTTCGACGGCGCCCGTGACATCCATGGGCAGCGGAAGCTCGTCGTTCTCGTACACACGGGAGATCGCGCCCGAGCCGTCAACGCGGAGGAAATGGAGGGGGATATCGAGATGCTGCGTGAGCAGGTTGGTCATGCGCATCCCTGCCGCCTCGTGGGTCACGCCGAACGCGTCGCGGAAGTCTTCGACCGCGAGGTTGCGGTCTTTCTTGGCCTGCTGCAGGAACGCGACCGACGAGGTCTCGGGCATGAGGCAGCAGGCGGCGAAGTAGTTGATCTCGAGGCGCTGCTGCAGGAAGTCCGCATAGTCGGCAGGACGCTGGTGCCCGAGGAGCCGGTGGGCCATCGCCTGCAGCGCCATCGATCGCAGGCCGTGGCCGCCAGGAATCGAGGCGGGCGGCAGGTAGATCCGTCCGTTCTCGAGATCGGTGACCGAGCGCGCCGAGTGGGGGAGATCGTTGACGTAGATGAGTTCGAAGCCCAGCTGCTCCGCCATGATGCTGACCGTGCGGTGGGTGAGCGCCCCGGAGGTGTGACCCGCGGCCTTGAGCTGATTCTCGGCGAGCCTCTCGATCTCGGGGAGGTAGTTGTTGCGCTCACGCATGCGCAGTCGCAGCTCCGTGTTGGCGCGTCGCGCTTCTTCCGGAGTCGCGATCGCTTCGCGCTCGCGACGCTGCAGCTCACGATGGAGCCCCAGGATCGACTCGATCGTGTCGTCGCTCATGCCCTTCGTGATGCGCACAGGGGCGATGCCCAGCTGTCGGAACACCGAACCCGCCTGTGCGCGCTCCAGCTCGATCTCGAGGGCAGCGCGGTGGTTGGGCGGCTCGGGAGAGAGGAGCTGCGTCACTTCGATGCCGGCGACCTCTGCGATCGCCTGGAGGAGTGAGAGTTTGGGCTCACGCTTGCCGTTCTCGATGAGACTCAACTGGCTTCCGGCGACACCCACTCGGGCGCCGAGCTCATCGAGCGTGAAACCGTGGGCGACCCTCTCGTGGCGGATGCGGTGGCCAAGGGTGGCGAGTTCGAGCGATGACGGCGACATTCCTTGATGATATCTAAAGAATCACGATTCTTAAGCGTATTGGCGGTGGTAATTCTTCGGTCTACCACGGGATATTGGAGGAGAACTCGAATCCGTTCGTTGAAGGAGAACCGTCCATGGCTCTGGCCGACATCTTCACCCGCTCTGCGCCTCGTCCCGCGTCCCCGCGCGGTGCCGCCGTTCGTGACTTCGGCGCCCGTCCGGCCGTCGAGGGCGATGGCATGGCGGACCTCCTGGCCTGGGTCGACCGGATCGCTGCGCTCACGCAGCCGGACAGCATCCACTGGGTCGACGGCTCGCGCGCCGAGAACGACGCGCTGCTGCGGCAGATGGTCGACGAGGGCAAGCTCATAAAGCTCAATCCCGAGTGGCGCCCGGGCTCGTACCTCGCCCGTTCCCACCCGAGCGATGTGGCACGCACAGAGGGTCGCACCTTCATCGCCTCCGAGCGCGAGGTGGATGCGGGCCCTACGAACAACTGGGCCGACCCCGCCGAGATGCGCGCCACGATGGACGGCCTGTTCGAAGGATCGATGCGCGGCCGCACGATGTATGTCGTGCCCTTCTCGATGGGGGCGGTGGGCGGCCCGCTGTCTCACATCGGCGTGCAGATCACCGACAGCGCCTACGCGGTGTCGTCGATCGAGATCATGACCCGCGTCGGCACGGCCGTCGTGCGCGAGATCGCCGCCGGCGCGCCGTGGGTCAAGACGGTGCACTCGGTCGGTGCCCCGCTCGCACCCGGCGAGGAGGACGTCGCCTGGCCGTGCAACGACGAGAAGTACATCGTGCACTACCCCGAGACGCTCGAGGTGTGGTCGTACGGCTCGGGCTACGGCGGCAACGCCATTCTCGCCAAGAAGTGCTTCGCCCTGCGGATCGCCTCGGTCATCGGGCGCGACAACGGATGGCTCGCCGAGCACATGCTCCTGATTCGAGTGGTCGACCCGGCGGGACGCGCCTACCACCTCGCCGCGGCTTTCCCGTCGGCATGCGGCAAGACCAACCTCGCGATGCTGCGGCCGACGATTCCGGGCTGGCGGGTCGAGACGCTGGGCGACGACATCGCGTGGCTGCGCCCCGGCGAAGACGGGCGCCTGTGGGCGATCAATCCCGAAGCCGGCTTCTTCGGCGTCGCACCGGGTACGGGCGAATCGACGAACGTGACCGCCGTCGAGACGCTGTGGGGCAACACGATCTTCACGAACGTCGCGCTCCGCCCGGACGGTGACGTGTGGTGGGAGGGTCTGACCGACGAAGCGCCCCCGCACCTCATCGACTGGGAGGGCAACCCCTGGACGCCGGAGATGGGCCGGCCCGCTGCACACCCGAACTCGAGGTTCACGGTGGCGGCCGCCCAATGCCCCCAGATCGCCTCGGATTGGGACGCTCCGCAGGGCGTTCCGCTCGACGCGATCCTCTTCGGCGGTCGGCGTGCGACCAACGTGCCCCTCGTCCTCGAGGCGACAGACTGGACGCACGGGGTCTTCCTCGGTTCGACGATCTCCTCCGAGCGGACCGCCGCGGCCGAGGGGACGGTCGGCGAACTCCGCCGCGATCCTTTCGCGATGCTGCCGTTCTGCGGCTACAACATGGCCGACTACTTCGGTCACTGGATCAGCATCGGCCAGAAGCTTCGGTTCGACCGCGCGCCTCGCGTTTTCCAGGTGAACTGGTTCCGCAAGGGGTCCGACGGTCGCTTCCTCTGGCCGGGATTCGGCGACAACTCGCGGGTCATCGATTGGATCATCCGCCGGATCGACGGCGAGGTGGGTGCGGTCGAGAGTCCGATCGGTCGCCTCCCCGTGGCATCCGATCTGGATCTATCCGGCATCGACGTTCCCCAGGCCGATCTCGATGAGCTCTTCGCGGTCGACACCGCGTCGTGGCTTCGTGAGACCGACCTCACCGAGGAGTTCTACGACACCTTCGACGGTCGGATCCCGCCGGCATTGCAGTCCGAGCTGGCGGCCCTGCGGTACCGCCTGAAAGCGGCGCAGGACGCCTGACGCGCTTCACGTGGTCCCCGCGCGGCCACCCCCGGCCGCAGGCTTGCGGAAGGAGGGTGCGAGTGTGTCAGACCAGCAGCTGGTGGCGCGCGAGATCCCGATAGAGCGGAGTGGATTCCACAAGCTCCGAGTGCGTGCCCTGCCCCACGACGCGGCCATGATCGAGCACGACGATGTGGTCGCTGTCGACCACCGTCGACAGGCGATGGGCGATCACGATGAGCGTGCGCCCCTCGGCGACCGCGTCGATCGCGTCGCGCATCCGCTGCTCGTTGAGACCGTCGAGCGAAGACGTCGATTCGTCCAGGAGCAGGATCGGCGCGGCCGCAAGCAGGGCCCGCGCGATCGCGAGGCGCTGACGCTCGCCGCCCGAGAGCATGACGCCGCCCTCGCCGACCTCTGCGTCGACCCCGAGAGGACTGCGCTCGAGCACCTCGCCGAGGTTGACCGCCCGCAGCACGCGTTCGCAGTCGGCATCGGATGCCTCGGGTGAGGCGAGCCGGAGATTGTCGGCG
The DNA here is from genome assembly GCF_008710745.1 of Microbacterium rhizomatis. Lineage (GTDB taxonomy): Bacteria > Actinomycetota > Actinomycetes > Actinomycetales > Microbacteriaceae > Microbacterium > Microbacterium rhizomatis. The sequence goes on along the minus strand of NZ_VYSA01000001.1, from coordinate 1,438,787 downwards.
ATCGTTCCGGCGAGCGTCGGCGCGTCCTGTTCGACATAGCCGAAACGGGCGCGCAGTTCGTCGCGCTCGAGGGCACGGATGTCGACGCCGTCCACGAGGATCGCCCCGGCCGTCGGGTCGTAGAAGCGCTCGATGAGCGAGAGCGTCGTGCTCTTTCCCGCGCCCGACGGCCCGACGAGTGCCACCCTGCTGCCGCGCGGCACCCGGAACGAGACGCCCTGCAGGACTCCCGGTTGCGCGAGGTCGCCGTGCAGGGGTGCTGACTCGCCGTCCTGGACGACGGTGACCGATGACGTCGCCGGATCCACGTGCGCGTTCTCGAGGACGCGCACGGCCTCGGCCTCAGCGGCGGCGCGGGCCGCGACGACGTTCTCGGGGTAGGAGAAGTGCACGTCGACGAATTCGATCGCGGCCGGGGCGGCAGCATCCGGTCGGATCGAGGTACCGGGAAGGGACGCGGCGACTGCTGCGTCGGAGTCCGACTCGACCGGGAGGTCGAGCACCTCCTGGATGCGGCCGAGTGCGCCGAGGGCCTGATTGACCGAGGTGATCGCCCCAAAGGTCGAACCCAGCGGCGCGATGAGCATGAAGAGGAACATGATGAACGTGACCAGGCTCGCGATCGGGATGGCACCGGAGGCGACGCGGAATCCGCCCACCCCGAGCACGACGAGCAGCGACACCTGGAGCGCGATGCTCGCGACGGGGAGGACGAGCGCGGACACCTTCGCGATGCGGACCCCGACCGTATAGGCCTCGGTCGCGCGCTCGGTGACGCTCTGGACCTCGCGCTCGGTCGCCCCGGCCGCCCGGACGGTGCGGATCGAACCGATCGCGCGCTCGACGCCCGATGCGAGTTCGCCGACCTTGACCTGCTGCTCGGTCGAGGCGACGCGGATACGACCGCTGAGCAGGACGACGCCGACGACCGACGCTCCGATGACGATCACGATGATGGCGAGGAGCACCGGGTCGATGATCGCCATCGCGATCAGCGCGCCGAGGAAGATCAGGGCGTTGCCGATCGCGTCGGCGAGTCCCTGCGTCAGAACGGCATACAGGAGGGTGGTGTCGGTGCCGACCCGCGAGACCAGGTCGCCGGTGCGACGCGCATCGAACTCGCTGATCGGAAGGTGCAGGATCCGGGCGATCAGCTTGCGACGACTGGAGTAGACGACCGCCGTACCGGTGCGCTGGAGCAGGAAGTGCTGGAATCCGGAGATCAGCGCGGCGACGACGACGAAGGCGACCAGTGCCCACACCAGCATCCCGAGCGCCTCGTTGTTCTGGACCCGGGTGATCAGCTGCCCGACGAGGAGCGGTTGCACGAGCGTGGCGATCGCGCCGAGGATGCTGAGCACGGCAACGACGATGAGCGTGCGCCTGTGCTCGAAGATGAAAGGCAGGAGCTGACGGAAGGTCGCCCTCGGGCCGGCGGGCTCTTTGCCTCTGAGCCGAGATCGTCCGGTGCGGGCGGTGGTGCTGGTGGACATGACTCTTCCTTGCGTTCCTCTGGGGCGAAGCAGGGGGTGGAACCCTACCTTCGACCGTACTTCTTGTGCGCAGCCTGCCGGGTCACACCCAGCGCGGCCGCGATGGCCTGCCACGAGTAGCCCTGCACGCGGGCCCGGCGCACCTGCACCTCTTCGGCGCGGGCGATCTCTCGGCGCACCGCGGCGAGCCGATGCAGTTCGGCGATCGGCTCGCCCTCGGCGGCCGATCCGACGAGGGTGCGGATATCGTCGCTGCTCATTTCGTCAACGGTAGTTGACAGAGTCGGATGTTGTCAATCCAGGTTGACTACCCCCTACCCCCTAGCCCCGCGCCCCTAGCCCCTAGCCCCTAGCCCCTAGCCCCTAGCCCCTCCCCCCCTCCAACCTGACACGGCAGGTTGGAGGGGGGGAGGGGAGGAGGGAGGGGAGGGGGGAGGGAGGAGGGGGGAGTCGCGTCGGAGGCCGGTAATAGGCTCTACGGGTGCCAACAGCCGTCATCGCCGCCGAGAACCTCGTCAAGGCCTACAAGGTCAAGGGCAAGCCCGACTTCGTCGCCGTCGACGGTCTGAGCTTCGACGTCGCCCCGGGGGAGTCGTTCGGACTGCTCGGCCCCAACGGCGCAGGCAAGTCGACCACGATGAAGATGATCGGCGCGGTGTCGACGCGTACGAGCGGCGGGCTCAGCATCCTCGGACTCGATCCCGATCAGTACGGCCCTGAGATCCGCTCGCGGCTCGGGGTCGTCCCGCAGCAGGACAACCTCGACGGCGAGCTGAACGCCCGCGAGAACCTCTACATCTACGGCCGCTACTTCGGTCTGTCGAGCAAAGCGTGCCATGAGAAGGCCGACGAGCTGCTCGCATTCGCCGCGCTCGAAGACAAGGCGAAGAGCAAGGTCGACGCGCTCTCGGGCGGTATGAAGCGCCGGCTGACGATCGCTCGCGGCCTGATCAACGACCCGCGGATCCTGCTGCTGGACGAGCCGACCACCGGCCTCGACCCGCAGGCGCGCCACGTGCTCTGGGACCGGCTGTTCCGGCTCAAGGAGCGCGGCACGACTCTCGTGCTGACGACGCACTATATGGACGAGGCCGAACAGCTGTGCGATCGCCTCGTCGTCGTCGACAAGGGTCGCATCATGGCGGAGGGCACGCCGGCGTCGCTCATCCGCGAGCACTCCAGTCGAGAGGTGCTCGAGGTGCGCTTCGGGTCGGACCGCAATCAGCAGGTCGCGGGGAATCTGGAGGGTATCGGCGATCGGGTCGAGGTGCTTCCCGACCGGGTGCTCATTTACACCGACAGCGGCGAGAGAGCCCTCGAGCGCGTGGTCGCCGGAGGTCTGGAGCCGATCACATCGCTCGTGCGCCGGTCGAGCCTCGAGGACGTGTTCCTGCGGCTCACCGGAAGGTCGCTGATCGAATGACCGGCGAACATCCGGAGGATGCTGCGATGGATGCGGCGGCATCCGTCGCGGTCACGCAGCCGTCGCTCGACGATCTGCGCGCCGAAGCGCTCGCCTGGGGCCGCCGACCGCGCGCGTTCGGCGGCTGGTACGTCACCGAGCACATGGTGCGGGCCATGCGCGCCTACGGCTGGACGATCGTCGTGGGCGCGATCGGGCAACCCGTCGTGTACCTTCTCGGGCTCGCGCTGGGTCTTGCCGCCCTCATCCAGGCGCCCATCGTCGACGGCGGCGAGCAGGTCAGCTATCTCGTCTTCGTCGCGCCGGCATTGCTCATGAGTGCGACGATCGCCGTGGCGAGCGAGGAGTTCACGTACCCGGTCCTGTCGGGGTTCAAATGGCGGCGCTACTTCTACGGATTCAACGCGTCGCCGCTGTCGTCGTCGCAGATCGCGGTCGGCGTCACGAACGGCGCCGGAGCGCGGATGCTGGTGGTCGCCGTCGCCTACTATCTGTTCATCTGGGTCTTCGGTGCGGTTCCGGACCCGGCGACGGGGTGGCTGTCGATCTTCGTCGCCGTGCTGGCCGGGCTCTCGTTCGGCATTCCGCTGATGGCATATGCGGCCACGATCCGAGACGACAAGGGGCAGTTCGCCCTCGTGCAGAGATTCGTCTTCATGCCGATGTTCCTGTTTTCGGGAACGTTCTATCCCCTGGGGGCGCTCCCCATCTGGCTGCAATGGATCGGGTGGATCTCGCCGCTGTGGCACGCCTCCGAACTCGGCAGGGCACTCACCTACGGCCACGAAACCGGCGGGCTCGGGATCGTCGTCCATGTTCTCTACCTCGTCGCTCTCGCCGTCGTCGGGTGGATTCTCGCCCGGCGCATCTTCGAACGGAGGCTCGCGTCGTGACCGCAGTGACGAGCATGCGGACCCCGACCCGGCGCGGCAGCGTCGGCGCGCTGTGGGCCGGTAATCCGGGCGCGGTCGTGCAGCGCGGGCTTCTGGCGGCGCGCAGCAGCAGCTGGATCGTGGTGCTCTCGGGCTTCTTCGAGCCGGTGCTGTACCTGGCGTCCATGGGTATCGGCCTGGGCAGTCTGATCGGCGATGTGCAGACCACGACGGGAACGACGGTCACCTACGCGCAGTACATCGCCCCGGCCCTCCTGGCCGTGTCGGCGATGAACGGCGCGGTCTACGACTCGACCTGGAACGTCTTCTTCAAGCTCAACTACGGCAAGCTCTACGAGGGGATGCTGGCGACATCGCTCGGCCCGCTCGATGTCGCGCTGGGTGAGATCCTGTATGCGCTCCTGCGCGGCCTGCTCTACGCGTGCGGATTCATGGTGATCATGCAGGTCTTCGGGCTGAACCTCGCCTGGACCGCCATCCTCGCCCTCCCCGCGGTCGTGCTGATCGCGTTCGGGTTCGCCAGCCTCGGGATGGCGATCACGAGCTACATGAAGGCGTTCCAGCAGATGGACTGGATCAACCTGATCATGCTCCCGATGTTCCTCTTCTCGGCGACGTTCTACCCGATCACCATCTACCCGGAGTGGGTGCAGTGGATCGTGCAGGCGCTCCCGCTCTGGCACGGTGTCGAGCTCATCCGCGGTCTCACCACGGGTGCCCTCTCCAGTGCCATGTACATTCACGTCGGGTACTTCGTCGTGATGATCGCCGTCGGGCTCGTCTTCACGACGAAGCGGCTGCGGGCGCTGTTCCTGGACTGACGTCGGCGGGCCCCCGACCGATGTCGCGGCCCAGGGCGGCGGCATCAGCGTCACTCCACCGAGTGCCGTGGATCAGGTCGACTTCCCAGGGCTCTCGCGAACCTTCAGTATCACGTAAGCTCTGGCGCATGGACACCCTCATCAGCATCCTCCACATCGGCACCGCGGTCTTCATCGTCGGCCCCATGGCGATCCTTCCCATGACCGGGCTGAGGGCCCTGCGGGCGGGAAACGCGGGGCAAGTGCGCACGCTGGCGAAGTCGACCATGATCCTGACCTGGCTGTCATTGCTGACATTCGTGTTCGGATTCGGCGCGATGAGCCTCGCCGACCCGAAGTACGGACTGACGTTCACGACTCCGTGGATCCTGTGGTCGAGCATCCTGTACGTGATCGCTTTCGTCGCCACCATGTTCGTCGTCGTACCCCAGCTCACGAAGGCTGCGGCCGAGCTCGACGCCGGTTCGGTCGCAGACGGGGCCAAGCCGTCGGGCTACGGCGCGATCGCCGCAGCGAGCGGCGTGTCATCTCTCCTGCTGGTCGCCGTCGTCGTGCTCATGATCTGGAAGCCGTAGCGCCCGTCGGACAATTCGCCCGACGTCGGAGCATTCCTCGCGAAATCCTCCGACAGAGGCCCGATTCTCCGACCGAGAAGACCTCGGGCGACCGACTCAGCCGCGCAGCGCGCGGAGGACGAGTGCGGTGCGGATCGCGGCATCCGCCGCCTCGGCACCCTTATCTTCTTTGGAGCCCTCGAGACCCGCGCGGTCGAGCCCCTGCTGCTCGTCGTCGAGGGTGAGCACACCGAAGCCGACGGGTTTGCCCGTGTCGAGCGCGACGCGCGTCAGCCCGTCGGTGGCGGCGGCCGAGACGTACTCGAAGTGGGGCGTGCCCCCGCGGATGATGACGCCGAGAGCCACGACGGCGTCGGCGCCTGCATCCAGCGCGGCCTTGGCCGCGACCGGGAGCTCGAACGACCCGGGCACCCGCACGAGACGCCACCCGGCGCCGGCGGCATCGAGCGCCCGCTCGGCGCCTGCGATCAGGCCGTCGGTGATGACCTCGTGCCATGTCCCCGCGATCACGACGATGTCCAGCCCCGTGGCGTCCGTGCCGCCGACGATGGGTGCCCCCTTGCCGCTCACGCGTCTGCCCCCTTCGCCGCCGTGCCGGCTTCGTGCATCTGAGCGAGAGCGTCTTCGAGATCTGCTTCGGCGATGATGTGCCCCATCCGGTCGCGCTTGGTCGAGAGGTACTGGTGGTTGTTCGGTCCGACGCCGACCAGGAGCGGCACCTGCTCGCTGATCTCGAGTCCGAGTTCGCGCAGCTGGTGCACCTTGTCGGTGTTGTTCGTCAGCAGCCGCACCTTGTCGACACCGAGGTCGGCGAGGATGCCGGCTGCCGCCGCGTAGTCGCGGGCATCGGCCGGGAGCCCGAGCGCGAGGTTGGCATCGACGGTGTCGAGACCGCGTTCCTGGAGGCTGTAGGCGCGGAGCTTGTTGATCAAGCCGATCCCGCGACCCTCGTGGCCGCGCATGTAGATGACGACGCCGCCCTGGGTGGCGATGGCGTCGAGCGCAGCATCCAATTGCGGTCCGCACTCGCACTTGAGCGAGTCGAACGCCTCGCCCGTGAGGCACTCGGAGTGCACGCGCACGAGGGGCGCCTCGTCGGCCAGGTCGCCGGAGATCACGGCGAGGTGATCGGTCCCTGTCACGCGGTCTTTGTAGGCGAGGAACCGGAAGTCGCCGTGAGCGGTCGGAACCTGCGCCTCTGCGCGCAGGCTCACGCGACGCTTGTGCGCAGAATGTTCATCGACCTCGATCGGGTCGATCTCGTCGAGGTAGGCGATCAGCTGCTCGATCGTGATGACGAGGACGCCGTCACGTTCGCCGAGTTCGATGAGCCCCGGCAGGCGCATCATGCCGCCGTCTTCGGCGACCACCTCGGCGATCGCGCCGACGGGCTTGAGACCTGCGAGCTTCATGAGCTCGACCGCCGCCTCGGTGTGGCCGCCGCGCTCGCGCACCCCGCCGTCCACGGCACGGAGCGGGAGAATGTGCCCTGGGCGGATGACGCTGCCGGGGGTGGAGGCGGGATCGGCCAGGACGTTGAGCGTGTGGGCCCGATCGCTTGCGCTGATGCCGGTCGAGTTCTTCCGGTCGGCGGCGTCCACGCTCACCGTGTACGCGGTCCCTCGCGCATCCTCGTTCATGGCGACCATGGGCGGCAGATCGAGGCGATCCGCCCAATCAGCGGGCATCGGGGCGCAGATGAAGCCGCTCGACCACCGAACGGTCCACGCGATCCATTCGGGCGTGGCGAGTTCGGCCGACAGGATGACGTCGCCCTCGTTCTCGCGGTTCTCGTCGTCGGCGACGATGACGGGGCGTCCGGCGCGCAGAGCGTCGAGCGCTTCGGGGATGGTGGCAAGGCTCATCGTGAGCCTCCTTCCAGATGGACGGCGGCTGCCGCCCCGTTCGGGTTCGCGGCGCCGGGCGCGAAGGCGAGCAGGCGCTGGACGTGACGGGCGAGGATGTCGGTCTCGAGGTTGACGCGTTCGCCGGGAACCCGTGCGCCGAGCGTCGTGGCGACGAGGGTCTCGGGGATGAGCGAGACCTCGAACCACTGCTCGGCCGCATCGGCGGGACTGGCGGCGCTGACGGTCAGTGACACTCCGTCGACCGCGATCGACCCCTTGTCGACCACGAGTGGGGCGAGGTGGTCGGGGAGGGCGACGCGGATGACGCGCCACTGGTCGCCAGGGCGCACCTCGAGGATCTCGCCCGTGCCGTCGATGTGACCCTGCACGATGTGGCCGCCCAGCCGGCCGTGCGCCGCCGTCGCCCTTTCGAGGTTCACCGCGCGCCCCGCTTCGACGCCCGCGAGCGTGGACATGTCGAGCGTCTGGCGCATCACGTCGGCGGTGAACCAATCATCGCCTCGATCGACCACGGTCAGACACACGCCGCTCACGGCGATCGAGTCTCCGTGCGCGGCATCCGACACGGTCTTCGGCGACCGGACCGTCACGCGCACGCCGTCTCCTGACGGCTCCACGGCCGTGATCGCACCGATCTCTTCGACGATTCCGGTGAACATCAGCGAACTCCTTCTCGGCCGGGCGCTTCATACCCGGTCGCTTTCGACTCGGCTCTCGGCGTCGCGATCATGAGCAGGTCGTCGCCGAGACTCTGGATGGATGCCACGTCCAGGCGCACCGCGTCGCCGATCGTGCCGACCCCGATATCGGTGATGGCCAGGCGTCCTGCGCCCAGGAGGACGGGGGCGATGTACGCGAGCACTTCATCGACGAGCCCTGCACGCAGGAAGGCGGATGCCAGCGTAGGGCCGCCCTCGACGAACACGCTCTGGACACCTCGCTCGCGCAGGTCGGCGAGAACGGCGCCCAGGTCGTGGTCGGCGTAGAACAGCGGTGCCTTCGGGTGGCGGTGGATCGCGGCCTCGCCGGGGATCTCAGAGCGTCCGATCACGACCGGCCGCGGCTGGGTACCCCGCAGGGCGCCGCTCTCATCCCGCGCGGTCAGCGACGGATCGTCGGCGAGGACGGTGCCCGTGCCCACCACGATGGCGTCCGCGACGGCGCGCCTGCGGTGCACGTCGGCCCGGGCATCCGGTCCTGTGATCCACTGGCTCGTGCCGTCGGCCGCCGCGGCGCGCCCGTCCAGGCTCTGCGCCCACTTGAGCGTGACGCGGGGGCGACCGAGCCTTGTGGTCTCGAGCCACGAGGCGAGAAGCTCTTCGCCCTCGGCGCGTTCCACTCCGGCGACGACCTCGACGCCCGCCTCGGCGAGGCGCTCAGCGCCCCCTCCCGCGGCGGGGTTGGGGTCCTCGACCGCATAGACGACGCGCGAGACGCCGGCGGCGATCAGCGCCTCGGAGCACGGGCCGGTGCGGCCGCGATGGTTGCAGGGTTCCAGGGTGACGACGGCGGTCGCGCCACGCGCACCCCCGGCGGGAAGCTGCGAGAGCGCGTCGACCTCGGCATGGTTCGTTCCTGCGCCGCGATGCCAGCCCTCGGCGATCACATCGCCCGTAGGAGAGAGGATGACGGCACCCACCTGCGGGTTCAGACCGCGAGGGCCGTTCAGCGCGAGTGCGAGTGCGCGGTCCATCGCTGCGCGTTCCGCGTCCTGCGTCGTCATCCGTCTGCCTCTGATCGAACTCGAGGTTGCGGGAGGCGACCGCGCGCGTCACGCCGTCCTGTGCTGCCTCCCATCCGGACTGACGAGGGATTTTCCTCGCATCACCGTCGGTTCCGGAATTTCACCGGATCAGCTTCGGCAGCACCCGAATCGGGTGCCGGCGCCTCGGCTCGCGGACTGTCACCGCCGGTTCGGATTCTCACCGACCCCGGAGCACTGTGTTGCTCTGAGTCTACTCAACGCCCGATGCGGGGATTCATTCCATGTCGGCGCATGAACTTATGCTCGCTGATGCGTCCCCGATCTCGCCGGGACCTTAGCCTGGAAGGGGAGAGGGGGAGGCATGGCCGATCACCGGGCCCCGAGCTTGAGGGCATCCTTCACGAGCCTGGCGGAGCGCCCGTATGCGGATGTGCTGATCATCGGTGGGGGGATCAACGGCCTCGCGACCTTCCGCGATCTCGCACTCCAGGGTGTCGATGTGGCGCTGGTCGAACGCGCCGATTTCGTCAGCGGTGCCTCGGCGGCGTCGTCGCACATGATCCACGGTGGAATCCGCTACCTCGAGAACGGCGAATTCCGCCTCGTGCACGAGGCCGTCACCGAGCGGAACGCGCTGCTCCAGATCGCCCCCCACTACGTGCGGCCGCTGCAGACGACGATCCCGGTCTTCTCCACGTTCAGCGGGGTCTTGACCGCGCCGCTCCGGTTTCTCCGCCACGGCGCCGGTGCCCACCGAGAGCGCGGGGCCGCGCTCATCAAGATCGGTCTCGTGATCTACGACTCCTTCTCGCGCGGCGGTCTGTTCGCCACCGGGCAGCGCGTCGGGCGGCATTCCTTCCACGGGAGACGGCGGTCGCTCGAGCAATTGCCCGCGCTCACTCCCGCCGTCCGCTACACGGCGACCTACTGGGACGCCTCGCTGCGTGACCCTGAGCGGCTCGCGATCGATGTCCTCCGGGATGCTCTGGCCTCCGGCGCGGAGGATCCGACAGCGCCCGCCCCGGCCGACAGTGCGCGCGCCGCGAACTACACCGCGGCCATCGCGTCGGACGAGGGCCGCATCGTGCTGCGCGACGTCGAGACGGGCGAGGAGGTGGAGTTCACCGCATCCGTCGTCATCAATGCCAGCGGGCCGTGGACCGACCTCACGAACGCGGCGCTGGGCGACCCCACCGTGCGGATGGGCGGTACGAAGGGTTCCCACATCGTGCTGGACCACCCCGAGCTGGTGGCCGCGACGGGCGGTCGCGAGCTGTTCTTCGAGCACAAGGACGGGCGCATCGTGCTCATCTATCCGCTCAATGGGCGGGTACTCGTGGGCACATCCGACCTGGAGCACGACATGGCCGAGGCCGCCGTATGCACCGAGGCCGAGGTCGACTACTTCATCGATCTGATCGGGCACGTGCTGCCAGAGATCGAAGTGAGCCGTGCGCAGATCGTCTACCGCTTCGCGGGCGTGCGGCCACTGCCCGGTCACGGAGACCTCGCCCCCGGGTTCGTGTCGCGCGACTACCGCATCGATGCCGAGCCCCTGGGCGGACGGCGGGGTTCCCCGTCGCATGCCACGGTGCTGAGCCTCGTCGGCGGTAAGTGGACCACCTTCCGGGCATCGGCCGAGCATCTCGCCGATCACGCCCTTGCGCTTCTCTCGCGCCCGCGCCGGCGCTCGACGAAGGGGCTGCCGATCGGCGGCGGCCGCGGCTTCCCCACGACCGAGCGGGCCCGCCGCCAGTGGATCGGCGCGCACGACCCCGGTCTCGGCTTCGCCCGCGTCGCGACGCTCCTCGAGCGCTACGGCACAGTCGCCGCCGATGTCGTCCGGGCGATCGGGTCCGATCCCTCCGACCGCGCGCTCACCACGCTCCCCTCGTACAGCACGGGGGAGCTGCGGCACGTGGCCCGCACCGAGTCCGTCGTCCACCTCGACGACGTGCTCCAACGGCGCACGATCCTGGCCTTCGTCGGCGATGCCTCCGCCGGAGCCGCCGCTGAGATCGCCGAGGCGATCGCACCCGTGCTCGGGTGGGACGAACAGGAGTGCGCGCACGAGGTGGAGCGTGCGCTGCAGAAGGTGCACGCCGCCGATCCGAGCTGGTCGGCCGACCGGTCATCGAACGCGGACGACGGGCTCGTCGGCGCGCGATAGCCTGACGGAGCCGCCCCTGGGATGAATCCAGGGGCCAGCCACCGACTCGAAGGGGAACGACGTGGCCGATCATGTGCTCGCGCTCGACCAGGGAACCACCTCGACCCGGGCGATCGTCTTCGATGCCGACGGGGGCATCGTCGCCACGGCCCAGCGCGAGCACCAACAGATCTTCCCCCGCGCCGGATGGGTCGAGCACGACCCGATCGAGATCTGGACGAATACGCAGTGGGTCCTCGCCACAGCACTGGATGAGGCAGGGCTCGGACCGAGCGACATCGCGGGGCTGGGCATCACGAATCAGCGCGAGACCGTCATCGTATGGGATCGTCGGACGGGGCACCCGGTCTGCAACGCGATCGTCTGGCAGGACACGCGCACCCAACCGCTCATCGACGACCTCGCGGCCGACGGCGGCACCGACCGGTTCGTCGATGCGACCGGGTTGCCGCTTGCCACGTACTTCTCGGCATCCAAGATCGCGTGGGTACTCGAGAACGTGCGGCACGCGCGGAGGGATGCCGAGGCCGGCCATCTCCTGTTCGGCACGCCGGACACGTGGCTGATCTGGAACCTCACGGGCGACACGCGCGGCGGCATCCACGTCACGGACGTCACGAACGCGAGCCGAACACTTCTGATGGACCTCGCCACCCTCGACTGGTCGGACGAGCTCCTCAAGATCTTCGACATTCCCCGGAGCATGCTGCCGCGGATCGTCGCGTCGTCGGGGGTCGTCGGCGACGTGCACGAACCACCCGCAGCCCGCGGCATCCCGATCGCGGGCATCCTCGGCGATCAGCAGGCGGCGACCTTCGGCCAGGCGGCCTTCGACCCGGGCCAGTCCAAGAACACGTACGGGACGGGCAATTTCCTGCTCGTGAACACCGGCACCGAGATCGTGCGCTCGCAGCACGGCCTGGTGACGACGGTCGCCTACCGCGCCGGCGACGAGCCCGCGCGGTTCGCGCTGGAAGGGTCGATCGCCGTCACCGGGTCGCTCGTGCAATGGCTGCGCGACAACCTCGGCATCATCAACTCGGCCGCCGAAGTGGCACGACTCGCCTCGACCGTCGACGACAGCGGCGGGGCGTACTTCGTCCCGGCCTTCTCGGGCCTGTTCGCGCCCTATTGGCGCCCCGACGCCCGGGGCGCTCTCGTCGGCCTCACACGGTATGTCAACAAGGCGCACATCGCGCGCGCGGCGATCGAGGCCGCCGCCTTCCAATCCCGCGACGTGATCGACGCGATCGTGGCAGACACGGGCACAGCGCTCGCCGAGCTGCGGGTCGACGGCGGAGGATCGCGCGACGACCTGATGATGCAGTTCCAGGCCGACATCCTCGGCATCCCCGTCGTTCGCCCGGCGGTGGTCGAGACCACCGCTCTCGGCGCCGCCTACGCCGCGGGGCTCGCGACCGGAGTCTGGCGCGATCGCGATGCCCTCCGTGCCCAGTGGCGGGAGGGCGCCAGGTGGGAGCCGCGGATGCCGCAGGACGAGGCCGACCGTCGAGTTCGGCTGTGGCGCAAGGCCGTGACGAAGTCGCTCGATTGGGTCGACGATGACGTGACAGAGTTGTCATAGGTCGGCGTTGTCATAGGTCGGCCTTCGCCGACCTTCAGCTGCGCCTACTTGAGCAGCCGGCTCAGTCTCCGGTCGGCGAGGATCTTGCCGCCGGTCTGGCACGTGGGGCAGTACTCGAGGCTGTTGTCGGCGAAGAACACGCTCCGGACGGTGTCGCCGCACACGGGACAGGTCTCACCGCGGCGGCCGTGCACCCGCATCCCTCGGCGCTTCGCGTCCTTCAGATCCGCCGGGGGCTTGCCGGATGCCTCGGCCACCGCATCCGTCAGGGTCTCGACCATCGCGGCGTAGAGACGGTCGACCTCCTCGTCACTCAGCGTGGCGGCCAATGCGTAGGGCGACATCTTCGCCACGTGGAGGATCTCGTCGGAATAAGCGTTGCCGACACCGGCGATGACGGACTGGTCGCGCAGCACCCCCTTGATCTGCGTGCGACGGCCCGCGAGCAGCTCGGCCAGCGTGGTGCGGGTGAAGCCTTCGCCGAGGGGGTCCGGCCCGAGCCGGGCGATGCCGGGCACGTCCGCAGGGTCGCGCACCACGTAGACGGCGAGCGACTTCTTCGTGCCGGCCTCGGTCAGGTCGAACCCCGAACCGTCGCCCAACGCCACACGCAGCGCGATCGGGGTCTTCCCCGGTCGGATGAGCGTCGTCGACACCTGGTCGTACCAGCGCAGCCAGCCCGCCTTCGCGAGGTGGAAGACGAGGTGAGGACCAGCATCCGTCCCATTCGCGGGGATGCCCGTCGCGATGTCGATGAATTTGCCGTGGCGCGCGACGCTCGAGACCACGGTGCCCTCGAGCGCCTGCACCGGCGGATCGTAGGTCTTGAGCGCAGCGATCGCCGCGACGGTGGCGCGCGTGATCTCGAGCCCGGTCACACGCCCGCCGAGGAAGTCGACCAGACCCTGAACCTCGGGCATCTCCGGCATGCGCCAACCCTATCCCCGTGCCCGACACTCGGTCGCGCGTCAGTCCTCCAGCACGGGCCAGGGCTGCGGCGTCCGATCGTCGCCGGGAAGGAGGCCCGCGATCCAGCCGTCGTGGCGCGCGGTCGGGCTCAGCAGCGCCTGACGCAGCAGTCCCTCATAGCGGAAGCCGAGCGCGCGCCCGGCCCGCGCCGACGCTGTGTTGCCGACGACCGCACGCCACTCGATCCGCTCGAGCCCGAGGCCGTCGTCAGCGAATGCCCAGTCGATCACGGCGCGCGCGGCTTCGGTGAGAAGGCCCCGCCCTCTGGAACCCGGCGACATCCAGTACCCGAGCTCGGCGGAGCCGGTGCCCAGACGGTAGAGCCCGACCATTCCGGCGAGGACGGCACCCTCACGGACGGCCCAGGTCTGTTCGAGGTCCATGGCCCAGTTCTTGGCCACCCGCGGGATGAACTCTTCCGCGTGGCGGCGCTCATACGGTGACGGAACTGTCGTGTAGCGCTGGATGCCGGGATCCTGACACGCCTCGAAGATCGCATCGACGTCGGCCTCTGTGGGGATCGACAGCTCCAGGCGCGCAGTGCGCAGCGTGACCGGGTCCATCCCGCCCACCCTAGCCCGCGTCGCTGATCCCCGCCGCCCATGCTCGGACCCCGACCCGGGCTGCCGCCGTCTCCGGGCCGCCTCTTGCACGCCGCTTGAATGCACAACGCAGGATCAACCGGGCATCTACGGGGTGACACGCCGCAGAGCGAGGCCTTCGGCGGCGGTTGATCCTGCGTTGTGCGTCGGGGAAGGCCGCCCTCGAGTGCAGACGGGCCTCCCGGCGGTTCCTCCCCAGGCCCACCTCGATCCGGCTTCTTCACTGGTGGAGGGCAGTCCGCCCGAGGGTCGTGCGCAGGGACGGCAGCCTGTGCTGATGATCGGTGACCTCTTTGACGGCTTTGGAATCCCCGTCGATCGTGCTGTCGGATATCGCGAGCTCCGGGCGTCCGGCGTGACTCGAAGCGGTATCGATAAAGCGCTCGAGAACGGCCAGCTCATCCGAGCCCGAAGGAACGTGTATGTTTCGGCAGACGTCTCACCCAACGTCGTCAAGGCGCAGACCGTCGGCGGAAGGGTCACGTGCCTGACCGCGCTTCAGGAGCTGGGGGTCTTCGTGCTCCGCAACTCTCGTCTCCATGTCCAGGTCGAGAGATATGACGGGCGCCTCAGGTCTCCGCACTCTCGAAGAAGGTCCCTGGCGACCGTTCGGGATCAGGCGGTAACCGTGCACTGGTCGACGATCGATGCGCCAGAAGGCACTCACATCACACCGGTCATCTACGCGCTGGCGCATGCGGCACTGTGTCAGGAGCCGCGGGCCACCATCGCATCGATCGACAGTGCGCTGAATAAGGGCGTCCTAGCATCGGAGGAGCTGGAACGGCTCTTCGGCATGCTTCCGGCGAGGTTCGGCGCGCTTCGCCCGCTTGTCGATGGACGCGCGGAGGCCGGGTCCGAGACGTTCGCGCGTCTCCTGCTGCGTGCGTTCGGCCGACGAGTCGACGTCCAGAAGACCATCGCGGGCGTCGGAAGGGTAGATCTCGTCATCGACGGCTGGTTGGTCGTCGAGTGCGACAGCCGTGCCTTCCACCAGGGGTGGGAGCGGCAGGAGGCCGACCGCGAGCGGGATCTGGCGCTCGCCGCTCGCGGCTACGTCGTCATCCGTCCGACCGCGAACTTGGTCTTTCATCGACCCGAGGTCCTCATCGCAGCCATCCGGGGCTTGCTGTCCGGACGAGGTTGAGCAGAGCCGTCGGCATCGCACACAGCGAACCCCGAAAGAGGCGTCCCCGCAATGCACAACGCAGGATCGATCGTGCAGGGCAAGGGCGACACGCCGCGATCGGTATCCCGAATCGGCCATCGGTCCTGCGTTGTGCACCAGGGCTCGCGCAGCACGGCCGCGGGGGCGGATGGCCGCGGGGCTCGCGCAGCACGGCCGCAGGGGCGGATGGGCCGACGCCGGCGCCTGGGCTACCCCCGACGAAGCAGGCCGATCTTGTCGTAGACGTCCGCGAGCGTCCGATCGGCCACCTCGGCGGCGCGGCCCGCGTTGTGCGCGAGCACGCGGTCCAGCTCGGCGGGGTCGTCGAGCAGTTCCAGCGCCCGAGCGCGCACGGGCTCGAACTCCGACACCACCACCTCGGCGAGCCCCTTCTTGAAGTCGCCGTAGCCCCGCCCCGCGTACTCGTTCTCGATCGAGGCGATCTGCTGCCCGCTGAGCGCGGCGTAGATCACCAGCAGGTTCGACACCCCGGGCTTGGTCTCCCGATCGAACCGCACGACACCCTCGCTGTCGGTGACGGCGCGCATGATCTTCTTCGCCGTCGCGGTCGGCTCGTCGAGCATCCACAGCACACCCGCGTCCGACTCCGCCGACTTCGACATCTTCGCCGTCGGGTTCTGCAGGTCGTAGATGCGGGCGGTCCCCTTCTGGATCACCGGCATCGGAACCGTGAACGCCGTGCCGTAGCGGCTGTTGAACCGCTCGGCGAGGTCGCGGGTGAGCTCGATGTGCTGCTTCTGGTCCTCGCCGACCGGCACGATGTCGGTCTGGTACAGGAGGATGTCGGATGCCATCAGCACGGGGTACGTGAAGAGTCCGACGTTCGTCGCATCTGCGCCGTAGCGGGCCGACTTGTCTTTGAACTGGGTCATGCGCCCCGCCTCGCCGAAGCCGGTGATGGTGGAGAGGATCCACGCCAGCTCGGAGTGTGCGGGCACATGCGACTGCACGTAGAGCGTCGATCGCGATGGCTCGATGCCGGCCGCGATGTACTGCGCTGCGGTGCGCCGCGTCTTCTCGCGCCGCTCCGCCGGGTCGTCCGGCTGGGTGAGCGCGTGCAGGTCGACGACGGAGAAGAACGCGTCGTACGAGTCCTGCAGGTCGCGCCACTGCATGAGCGCCCCGATGTAGTTGCCGATCTGGAGCGAATCGGCCGAGGGCTGCATGCCGGAGTAGAGGCGCGGTTTGGTCACCCGTCAATCCTAGGCGCGGCGCGAATCCTCCCCGGCGGGGGCGCGGCGGGCGTGCGGGGCGCGTCGAGAGATCATGCCGAGCGGACGAAGACGCCCGCGCGCATCGGCGGTTCGATGGCCCGAAGCCGTCAACAAGCCGAAAGGACCCGTCGATGCCTGATCACGAGGTCGATCGCACGCAGCTCCCGATCCGAGACGTCCCGTTCAGCGGCACGATGGGCCGGACCCTCGCGGACTCCGTCCCGGACTGGGGGATCGTCGCCGATGTGCCGCCACCGGAAGGAGCACCCAACGTGCTCCTCATCCTCATCGACGACGCCGGGTTCGGCCAGGCCTCGACCTTCGGCGGGCCCATCGACACCCCGAATCTCTCGCGCCTCGCGGATCGGGGCCTGCGCTACAACGCGATGCACGTCGCCGCTCTGTGTTCGCCCACGCGCGCTGCGCTCCTCACCGGGCGCAACCACCACGCGGCCGGATTCGGGTCGGTCGGCGAGCTCCCCGGTCCGTTCCCCGGCTATTCGGGCGTGCTGCCGAAGAGCTGCACGCCGTTCCCCAAGATCCTGCGCGACAACGGCTATTCCACGGCCGCGATCGGCAAGTGGCATCTGTCGCCCAGTCGCGTGCACGGGCCGGCGGGGCCCTTCGACCGGTGGCCGAGCGGGTGGGGCTTCGACTACTTCTGGGGATTCCTCTCGGGAGAGTCCGGGCAGTACGACCCGATGATCTACGAGAACGACGCTGTCGACCAGGCCTACGGCGGGCCCGGTGACCGAGACTTCTACCTGCCGGACGCGCTCACCGACAAGTCGATCGAGTGGCTCCACGGGATCACGGCCCACAAGCAGGAGAAGCCCTGGTTCATGTACTACTCGACAGGGTGCGCGCACGCCCCGCACCACGTCCCCGAGGAGTGGTCGAACAAGTACCGCGGTCGGTTCGACGAGGGATGGGATGCTGCGCGCGAGGCGATCTTCGCCCGACAGAAGTCGCTGGGGGTCATCCCCGCCGACACCGAGCTGACTCCTCGCGACGACGCCTTTCCCGCCTGGGACTCGCTCACGGACGACGAGCGCGCGCTGTATGCGCGTCAGATGGAGGTCTACGCCGGCTACCAGGAGAACGCCGATCACAACATCGGTCGCCTGATCGACGAGATCGAGCGCATGGGTCAGCTCGACAACACGCTGATCCTCTACATCTGGGGTGACAACGGCGCCTCGCTCGAGGGTACGCTCACAGGCTCGTTCAACGAGCTGACGATGCAGAACGGCATCCCGCTGACCTCCGAGCAGCAGCTGGCCCTCATCGATGCCCATGGCGGACTGGATTCATGGGGTGGCCCCGACACGGCGCCGCACTGCTCGGCCGCGTGGGCGTGGGCGGGCAACACGCCGTTCCGGTGGGGCAAGCAGGTCGCGTCGCACCTCGGCGGCACCCGCAACCCGATGGTGGTGAGCTGGCCGGCAGCCATCACCGACCACGGAGGGCTCCGCAGCCAGTTCGGTCACGTGAACGACATCGGGCCCACGATCCTCGAGATCGCCGGCATCCCTGAGCCGCTCACCGTGGACGGCATCGTGCAGACGCCGATGGCGGGCACGAGCCTGGCGTACTCGTTCCACGATGCCGATGCGCCCGAACAGCACACCCGGCAGTACTTCGAGATCTACGGAAATCGCGGCATGTACCAGGACGGCTGGTGGGCGGCGTGCATGCTTCCGCGTATCCCGTGGGATGCCACGCCCGCCACGATCCGCAGGTTCGCGCCCGACGTGTTCGATCCGGACGCTCTCGAATGGGAGCTGTACTACCTGCCGGACGATTTCTCGCAGGCGCGCAACGTCGCGGCCGAGCATCCGGAGAAGGTCCGTGAGCTGGAGGCGCTCTGGTGGGAGGAGGCCGCACGCAACAATGCACTGCCGATGCTCGCCGGCATGTCGGCGTTCTTCGGTGTCGTGCCGCCTCTCCGCGAGCAGACCAGGTGGACCTATTGGGGAGCGGATGTGCAGAATTCGCCGGCCGGGATCATGCCGCCCATCCTCAATCGCTCCTACTCGATCACCGCGCACGTGACCGTTCCGCCTGAGGGCGCGGATGGCGTGCTGCTGGCGGCGTTCGATCACCTCGGCGGATTCAGCCTGTTCGCTCAGAACGGCCTGCTGCGCCACACGTACAGCTTCATGGGCGTCGAGACCTATCGTCAGGTGTCGGGAGTGCCGATCCCGTCGGGAGCGGTCGCGATCCGGCTGGACTTCGATGCGGATGCCGCGGTCATGGCGCCGCCCGGCGAGGTGACGTTGTGGATAGACGGCGAAGTCGTCGGCCGCGGCCGGATGGATCGCACGGTGCCGATCATGTTCAACGGGTACTCGGGGATGGACATCGGTCGTGACAACGGCGAGGTCGTCGATCGCGCGTACCAGCATCTCGCGCCGTTCGCGTGGAACGGCAGCATCGAGCGGATCGACGTCGATGTGCGTCCCCCCGGTCGGGCCGCGAACGAAGGCCTGCATCGTGCCGAGACGGCGGGGCGACACGCCCGTCACATCGAATCGTGAGGCACCCGGCCCGACGCGGCGAAGGGATGGGGTCAGGCCTCGATGAGGCCGAGGGTGCGCACCGCTTCGACGGCCTCTGAGCGGGATGAGACCCCCAGCTTGCGGTAGATGGAGATCGCCTGCGTCTTGATCGTGTTCTTCGAGAGGTGCAGGCGCCCGCCGATCTCTTCGAAGGTGAGATGGGTCGGGAGAAGGGGGAGCAGCCGCCATTCGGCCGTTGTGAGCAGGTTCGCGCCGGCGACAGGTCCCGTGCGCTCTCCGAGGGACAGGCCCGCGACGGCATCGGAGACAGATCGGATCTCTGCGGCGAGGGGGCCTCGGCCCGGTAGGAGCGCGATCATCTCCTCCGCCTCGCGCAGCGCTCCACGCGCCACGGCGATGTCGCCGAGCCGTATCGCCGTGCGGACGATCGCGATACGCAGCTGCACCGCGAGCCACGGGAGGGCCTTGCCCACGAGCGGCCGGTATCGCTCTGCCGCGGTCAGCAGCTCACGCGCTCGCTCGCGCTCGCCCCTGCGCGCCGCGGCAAGGGCGGCGAGGGCGGTCGGCAACGCCGTCTGCGGGTACATCGTCATTTTCGCGTCACGTGCCACCTCCATCGCTTCATCGACCAGCGGCTGGGAGTGATTCGGCGTCTCCATGAGGAGCGCACGCTGGGCGAGTGCCAGCACGAGGGCCGCGCTCGCGTTCTCTTCACGGCTGAGGTGGATCGCCTCGTCCAGCGCTGCGGCCGCTTCGGCGGGGTGACCCGTGAGCGACAGCGCGATGCCGGCGATCATGAGCGTCGGCGACCGCCACGGGCTCGACTCCGCGACCTCCCGTCGCGCAGCGAGGGCGTCTTCGAGCATCGCCGATGTGCCGTTCGCCGCGAGGTGGGCTCGATAGGTGAGGTAGGCGACCGCCTCATCGGAGTCTTTGAACGGATGCCGGGAGTAATGGTCTGCGGCCACCTTGCCCCACCGGGTCGCGCACACGTAGTCGCCGGTCATGACGCCCGCGTAGGCGAACATCGTCGCGAGGTAACCGTCGGTCGTCGCGATGTCGGCACCGATGCCGTGGAACAGGTCGACGAGGGCGGTGAGCTCGCCGGCGTAGAACATCGGAAGCACTGCGGCACCCAGTACTTCGAGCGCGTCGGCTCGCGCGCCGTCTGCCACACGCAGTCGCAGGGCCTCGACCGGCCGGTCGTGGTGGGCGAGCCAGTCGGCTCCGCGCCGTCGGATCGCACTGATCTCGCCGGGGAAACGGCGCTCGCACTCGTCTTCGAGCGCGGCGCGCACGAATCGCTGCCAGGCGAATCTGCGCGAACGGCGATCGACGGCGAACAGGAAGTGCCCGCTCCTTTCCAGTGCTTCGAGTATCTGCTGCGAACCGGTGCGGGCGAGCGCCGCATCGCAGAGGCCCGCCTCCAGCTCTTCGAACAGGGAGGCCCGCATCACGAAGTCAGCCACGTCGTCGGCGAGCTCGGCGAGCACGCGCGAGCGCACGTACTCCACCACGATCCGTTCGCGGCCGGTGAAGCCCTCGCCCGGCGTTCCTCGGTGGGCCGTTGATGCCGCGAGCCGGAGTCCGGCGGCCCACCCGTCCGTCACGCGCACGAGATCGTCGATCTCGTCGGCGTCCAGGTCGAGGAGGATCTGCTCGGCTTCTGCGACGCCGAGACGGAGCTCGTCGACTCCGACGAACCGCACCGGGCCGGCCAGCCGCGCGGCCGTGAGCGCGCGCTCGTCGAGCGAGCGACCCGCGACGACGATGTGGACACCGGGGGCGGTGGGCAGCTCGAAGATCGTGGAGAGGTGCGCCGCGGAGATTCGCTCGGTCTCGTCGAAGACCAGCACCAGAGGCTCGGGAGGCTGCGCGAGAAATGCTCCGAGCGCTGCGCGAGGGGGGAGTGTCGTGGGTACGGCGTCAGGCCACCGTTGTCCGATCGCATCGAGGATCGCCACGGCGAGACCATCGGGAGAGGCCTCAGCCGTGACCGGACGCGTCACCCAGAGGAACGGGAGCCCGCTGTCGGTCGCCCATTGGCGCAGGAGAGTGGTCTTTCCGTAGCCCGCGGGCGCGAGCACCACGACGCACCGGCTGTCGGCGCTCCAGGCGCGCGGCGTTTCGAGGTGATCGGCGAGAGTCACGTCAACCCCTTTCGATGGCGGTCAACCGCCCAAAGTGTAATCCACGATGACCGGAGCGTGATCACTCCATCGGGTGTCCCACGACGCGGCACGGGCGATCCGGTAATCGACGACCCGTTCGGCGAGCGCCGGTGTGGCCAGCTGGTAGTCGATTCGCCAGCCCGTGTCATTGTCGAAGGCTTTGCCCCGGCTCGACCACCAGGTGTAGGGACCGTCGACCTCGCCATGGAATCGGCGCCCGACATCCACCCACCCGAGCCCCGGACCGACCGACCCATCGACGCCGGTGACGAGGGTGCCCCTCTCGCCCATGAATCGGTCGAAGTATGCGCGTTCGCGGGGGAGGAAGCCGGCCTTCTTGACGTTGCCCTTCCAGTTGCGGATGTCGAGCTCGCGATGACCGACGTTCAGGTCGCCGGTGATGACCGCGAGCCCGTCGTCGGCGGCGAGCTGCGGCATCCGCACACCCATCGCATCGAGGAAGGCGTACTTCGCGTCCTGCTTGGGTGTGCCGTCTTCGCCGGTGAACACGTAGGCGCTGACCACCGTGAGGTTCTCGCCGTCGATCGCGAAGTCGGCCTCGATCCACCGGCCCTTCGAGTCGAGGGCGTCGTCGCCGAGCTCGACCCGCCAGATGTCGAGGGGTGCGCGCGCGGCGATCGCCACCCCGGCGCGCCCCTTGGCAAGGGCTTCGTCATTGACGATCTGCCAGCCGGGCAACGCCGTGGCGAGGTCGGCGCCCGTGGCGCGGACTTCTTGAAGCGTCAGGATGTCGACGTCGGCCGTCTCGAGCCAGTCGTGCATGCCGTTGCGGGCTGCGGCGCGGATTCCATTGACGTTGACGGTGGCGATGCGGACGCGTTGGGGCACCGGATCAGACTACTGAGGGTCACCGACGTCGCGTCCGGCACGGTCAGTCTTTGGACTTCCTTCCTCGGAGCGTGCCGTTTCGGGCGGGAGGTGTCGGCGGGGTGGTCGCCTCCACACGAGCCAGTTCGGTCTCGGCCTCGCGCACGGCGAGATCGGCGCCCCATGCCCGGTACCACGGCGCATCGGCGCGCGCCTCGCGCGCCGTGCGCAGTCGCACCTGTGCGGCGAGCAGGAGCGCTGCGTGCTCGGCCGCGAGGCGCTCGGCCTCGGTCTGGGCCAGGATCGGGATGTCTCGGTCATTCGAGGCCACTGCCACCCACGCGGCCGCGACGAGCAGGATGATGCCGTTGATCTTGAACCAGAGCAGCAGCCCGACGAAGATCGCGAAGGTCGCCAGCAGAGGGTTGGACGGCGTATAGCTCAGCAGCAGACCCGCACCGAACTGCACGATCGTCAGGGCCCCGCCGCCGAGCAGCGCGCCGGGCCAGATCCTGCGCCAGCGCAGCTGTGTGCCGGTCAGGAAGCGGAACATCGCCGCGAGCGCGACCGAGTTCAGCGCGAACGAGACGATGACGGTGCCGATCCGGATGCTCGAGTTGAGCACCCCCGATCCGGTGTCGATCCCGAACAATGACAGCACCCATGCGAAAGCCCACGCACTGATCGAGCTGAGGGCCGCACCGATCACGAGAGCGATGCCGAAGATCAGAGCGGCGACGAAATCGCGGGCCTTCAGGAGCACGTAGCTGCGTCGATCCGGCGGGATGCCGAACAGCTCGCGCACCCCGCGACGCGAATAGGTGACCCATCCGATCGCCGTCCAGATCACGGTGACGAGGGCGATCAGGCCGGTGATGCTCAGCACACTGCCTGTCTCGGAGGCGATCGCCTGCACCTGTGCGGGCGTGATGACCCCGCCGGACTCGGCGATCAGGTTGGGAATGTAGCTGTTGATCACGTCGATCATCGCCTGCACCGCTTGCGGGTTGCCGCCCAGCCAGATGCCCACCGCCGCGAAAGCGACGTAGATCGCCGCGAAGATCGCGAACAGCGCCTGATAGCTGATGCCCGCTCCCATCAGGAAGCCGTTGTTCTGGAGGAAGTGACGCCAGACGCGCACCGGGAACCAGGCCATCGTGGCGCGGGTGAGTTTGGTCGCAGCCTGGATCGGCTCGTCGAACCGCACGCGCAGCGAGTCCTGCGTCGACTCCCACCGCTGCCGGAGGCTCTCCTCCTCGCGCGCGGCCTCGTCGGCCGCGGTGCGGGGATCGGGTTTCCCGAGCCCCGCGCTCTTCTCGCTCACGCCCCCAGATTAGCGATCGGTGGATGCGGCATCCGCCGTCGCGGGGTCGTCCGTGCGCGTCGCGGCGCGGAAGCGCCGGGCCACGAACAGCACGGGCACGAGCAGCAGTGCAGGCACGAGGAAGCCGAGGCCGAGCCCCGGCCCGTCGGCGAGCAGTCCGATCACGACCGCCCCGAGCACGGCGCCCACGTAGTTGAAGAGGTTCACGCGCGCGATGATCTCGTCGCTGCGGAGCGGCGCCAGCGAGCCGGCGGACGTGAACGAGATCGGCACGAGCGCTCCCACCGCAACGCCGGCGAGCGCGAAACCGACGATCGCGGCGGCGGTGAAGGGGAGCGCTGCGACGAAGACCAGCCCCGCGATCGAGACGAGCGTGGCGCAGAGCACGACCGGGCGCGGTCCCCAGCGATCGACCACCCGATCCGTGGCGAGGCGGGTGAGGAGGATCGCAACCTGGTATGCCGCGTATCCGAGCGGCGCGATCGCTGCGACAGCGGCGAGGTCATCCTGCAGGTAGACCGTGCTCCAGGTGCTCACCCCCGAATCCAGGGTGAAGGCGGCCAGGATCACGAAGCCGAAGAGCCAGATGCCACGGCGGGGGAGCGGAGTCGTGCTCGGGGCGCCGGGTGCGGCGGCCGCGTGTGTGCGGTCGAAGGCGAACAGGCCCCAGACCGCGACCCCCGATGCCACCACGATCACGAGTGCGAGCTGAGCGGATGGTGCGGCGCCGATCGCGGCGGAGCCGGCGACGGCGAGTGCCCCGAGGATCGCCGCGGCGGTGTAGGCCGCGAAGAAGCCGCCCATGAGGTCGCGACCGTACCTCCGCTGCACGAGGACGCCCTGCATCGCCCCCGCGGCGTCGACTCCGCCGAGTCCGATACCGTAGATCGCGAATCCGGCGACGAACGCCCAGAGCGGCAGATCCATCCAGACGATCGCGACCCCGACGACCTCCAGGGCCAGACCGACCACGAGCGACATCCGGCTGCCCGCACGCTTGGCGATCAGGTCCGCGACGACCGATCCGATCGCCGCGGCCGCGCACACCAGCAGGATGATGAGCGCGATCGCGGTGTCGTCGATCTGCTGCTGAGCCTTGAAGGAGGGCAGCGTCGTGACGATCACGGCGTACCCGAGGCCTTGCGCGGCGTAGGCTGCCGAGACGGCGACCCTGGCGCGGGTCGGGACGACGGTGTCCCGGATGTCGGTCACGGCGCTCCTCGGTCAGGAAGGGCTGCGAGCTCGGTCGCTAGGAGCGACCGCGGAGGACGGCCTGCTTGACCTCGGCGATCGCCTTGGTCACCTCGATGCCCCGAGGGCATGCCTCGGTGCAGTTGAAGGTCGTGCGGCAGCGCCAGACGCCCTCTTTGTCGTTGAGGATGTCGAGGCGCACGTCGGCGGCGTCGTCACGCGAGTCGAAGATGAACCTGTGCGCGTTGACGATCGCTGCGGGACCGAAGTACTGCCCGTCGGTCCAGAAGACGGGGCACGACGATGTGCACGCGGCGCACAGGATGCACTTGGTCGTGTCGTCGAAGATCTCGCGGTCGGCGATCGACTGGATGCGTTCCTTGTCTTTCGGAGGCGTGGAGTTCGCGATGAGGAACGGCTGCACCTCGCGATAGGAGGCGAAGAACGGCTCCATGTCGACGATGAGGTCCTTCTCGAGGGGGAGTCCCTTGATCGCCTCGACGTAGATCGGCTTGGAGATGTCGAGGTCTTTGATGAGCGTCTTGCACGCGAGGCGATTGCGGCCGTTGATGCGCATCGCATCCGAACCGCAGATGCCGTGCGCGCACGAGCGGCGGAACGACAGCGAGCCGTCGACCTCCCACTTGATCTTGTGCAGGGCGTCCAGCACGCGGTCGGTCGAGTAGAGCTCGACGTCGTAGTCCACCCAGCGCGGCTCAGCGTCCACCTCGGGATCGAAGCGGCGGATGATGAAGGTGACGAGGAAGGCCTGGATGCCGGTGTCGGCTGCTGCCTGGGCGGTGTCCGAAGCGTCGGTGACGATCGTCATCCCTAGTACTTCCTTTCCATCGGCTGGTAGCGCGTGATCACGACCGGCTTCCAGTCGAGCTCGATGTGGTCGGCGGGGTGCGAGGAATGCGGGTCGCCGGTGAGGTACGCCATCGTGTGCTTCATGTAGTTCTCGTCGTCGCGCTTGGGGAAGTCGTCGCGCATGTGACCGCCGCGGCTCTCCTCGCGGTTCTGCGCGGCATAGACGACGACCTCGGCGAGGTCAAGCAGGAAGCCGAGTTCGACCGCCTCGAGCAGGTCGGTGTTGTACCGCTTGCCCTTGTCGTCGACGTGGATGTTCTTGAAGCGTTCGCGCAGGTCGGCGATCACTTCGAGCACGTGCGCGAGGGACTCGTGGGTGCGGAACACCTGCGCGCCCTTGTCCATCTCGTCCTGCAGGGTCTTGCGCAGCACCGCGATCCGCTCCTGGCCCTGGTTCGCGCGCAGGCCCTCGATGAGGTCGCGCACCTCCTGGACGGGATGCTCGGGGATCTCGACGAACTCGGCCGTCTTGACGTACTCCACCGCGTTCCGGCCGGCGCGCTTGCCGAACACGTTGATGTCCAGGAGCGAGTTGGTGCCGAGGCGGTTCGAGCCGTGCACCGAGACGCACGCGCACTCGCCGGCCGCGTAGAGGCCGGGAACGACGGTGGTGTTGTTCGAGAGCACCTCGGCGTTGTTGTTCGTGGGGATGCCGCCCATCGCGTAGTGCGCTGTCGGCATCACGGGCACCGGCTCGACCACCGGGTCGACGCCCAGATAGGTCCGGGCGAACTCGGTGATGTCGGGGAGCTTGGTCTCCAGAACCTCGGCGCCCAGGTGCGTGCAGTCCAGCAGCACGTAGTCCTTGTGGGGTCCTGCGCCGCGGCCTTCCGCGACCTCCTGCACCATGCATCGCGCGACGATGTCACGCGGGGCCAGGTCTTTGATGGTCGGCGCGTAGCGCTCCATGAAGCGCTCGCCACTCGCGTTGCGCAGGATCGCCCCCTCGCCGCGCGCACCTTCGGTGAGCAGGATGCCGAGCCCGGCCAGGCCGGTCGGGTGGAACTGGAAGAACTCCATGTCTTCGAGCGGGAGGCCCTTGCGCCAGATGATGCCGACGCCGTCGCCCGTGAGGGTGTGCGCGTTGGAGGTCGTCTTGTAGATCTTGCCGAACCCGCCGGTGGCGAAGATCACCGCCTTGGACTGGAAGACGTGCAGCTCGCCGGTGGCCAGCTCGTACGCGACGACGCCCGCGATCTGCGTGCCGCCGTCGTCGCCCTTGACGGTGATGAGGTCGAGCACGTAGAACTCGTTGAAGAAGTTGATGCCCAGGCGCACGCAGTTCTGGAACAGGGTCTGCAGGATCATGTGGCCGGTGCGGTCGGCGGCGTAGCAGGCACGACGGACGGGCGTCTTGCCGTGATCGGCGGTGTGCCCGCCGAAGCGGCGCTGGTCGATCTTTCCCTCGGGGGTGCGGTTGAACGGCAGCCCCATGTTCTCGAGATCGATGACGGCGTCGATGGCCTCTTTCGCGAGGATCTCTGCCGCGTCCTGGTCGACGAGGTAGTCGCCGCCCTTGACGGTGTCGAAGGTGTGCCACTCCCACGAGTCCTCTTCGACGTTCGCGAGGGCTGCGGCCATGCCGCCCTGCGCGGCGCCCGTGTGAGAGCGGGTGGGGTACAGCTTCGAGATGACCGCCGTTCGAGCGCCCGGCCCCGCCTCGATCGCGGCGCGCATCCCCGCCCCGCCCGCGCCGACGATCACGATGTCGAACTGGTGGTAGTGCACGCCGTCCTTGACGGTGCTCTGAGGAACAGTGTCGCCGGTGGTCTGGGTGCTCACGTGATGGATGCTTTCGTCTTGGTCTCGGGGCGCCCGCGGATGCCGGGCGGTCAGGCGGTGAGGAGGCTCAGCCCTGGCACATGCTCCACAGGCTGCTGTCGGGCGTGACGCCCAGGCACGGGTCGAACGTGAAGACCACGAGCGTTCCGAGCAGGATGAGGAACGCCGCGGCGATTCCCACGGCCCACACGAGCACGGCGCGCGTGCGGTTGTGGGTGACGTAGTCGTTGATGATGGTGCGCATCCCGTTCGCGCCGTGGATCAGGGCGAGCCACAGCATCAGCACGTCCCACCACTGCCAGAAGGGCGAAGCGTACTTGCCGACGACGAATGCGAAGTCGATCTGCCGGATTCCGTCGCCCGCGACGAGATTCACGAACAGGTGGCCGAAGATCAGCACGATCAAGAGCACGCCCGAGGCGCGCATGTAGATCCAGCCCCACTTCTCGAGGTTGGGTCCCTTCCGCCGCGGGCGGGCGATCGGGCTGCGCGGATCGGCGATGGCGGGGGCGGTCATCAGTGCGCTCCTGAGATCTCGGCGATGATGCTGACCATCTGTCGCGGGACGAAGCCGGCCATCGTGATCACCCACAGGCCGAGGACCCCCCACCACAGCTGTCGCTGGAAGCGGGCGCCCTTCGCCCAGAAGTCCACGACGATGATCCGCAGCCCGTTGTAGGCGTGGTACGCGATCGCGCCGACGAGGACGATCTCGCCGATGCCCATGATGGGGTTCTTGTACGTTCCGATGACAGCGTTGTACGCCTCGGGCGATACGCGGATCAACGCGGTATCGAGAACGTGCACCAGGAGGAAGAAGAAGATCGCGACGCCGGTGATGCGATGCAGCACCCACGACCACATGCCTTCTCGACCTCGGTACAGGGTTCCACGCGGAACCCTGGAAGTGGTTTCCGATACCGACGGTATGACGCGTGCTGGAGCAGACACGGTCGTCCTCCCTGGTCGAACACGAGTGGGGGCGGGTCGATGCCCCTCCGCGGCACGGGGCCGCGGGGCGTCACACGGACGTCGGAATCATCCTATTCCCGCGGCGCTGACGGCGACGATTAGGCGTGCCTAAGTATCTTGACGTCAAGAGATCTGTCGAAATGCGCCGGAGGATGCGGACACACGCATGTCATCCGCCGGTCATATCGGTCCCGATAGCCTGGGAGCATGGCCGAGCCGATCGAGAACTTCTACGCCGTGATCCCCGCCGGCGGCATCGGCAGCAGGCTCTGGCCGCTGTCGCGCGCCGACGCCCCGAAGTTCCTCCATGACCTGACCGGTTCGGGGCAGACGCTCCTGCGTGACACGTGGGACCGACTCGAACCGCTCGCAGGTCGCGACCGCATCGCCGTGGTCACCGGTCGCGCCCACCGCGCGGCCGTGGAGAAGGAGCTGCCGGGCATCCCGGACAAGAACGTGATCCTCGAGTCCGAACCGCGCGATTCGGCCGCCGCGATCGGCCTCGCCGCCGCGATCCTGGTCCGGCGCGAGCCCGACGTCATCATCGGATCGTTCGCCGCCGATCACGTGATCCGCGGGACGCGCCTGTTCGATCACGCCGTCCGCCAGGCCGTCGCCGTCGCGGCGGCCGGCTACATCTGCACGATCGGCATCCCCCCGGTCGAGCCGTCCGTCGGATTCGGCTACATCCAGAAGGGTGACGAGCTCGATGTCGAGGGCGCTCCCGAGGCCGCCTACGTGGCGCGCTTCGTGGAGAAGCCGAATCTCGAGACCGCCCGGGAGTATTTCGCCGACCGATCCTTCCTTTGGAACGCGGGCATGTTCATCTCCCGCGCGGATGTCCTGCTCGGCGAGATCTCCGAGAACCAGCCGCACCTGTACGCCGGGCTCATGGATCTCGCCGATGCGTGGGACGACCGAGACGCCCGCGGACCGGCCGTCGACCGGATCTGGCCCACCATCACCAAGATCGCGATCGACTACGCCGTCGCCGAGCCCGCCGCCGAGAAGGGGCGTCTCGCCGTGATCCCCGGTCACTTCGAGTGGGACGACGTGGGCGACTTCGCGAGCCTCGCGAAGCTCAACTCGCACGGCCGGAAGAACGACCTCGCGATCCTGGGCGAGAACGCCCGCGTACTCGTGGATGCCTCGAGCGGGATCGTCGTGAGTCAGACGCACCGGGTCATCAGCGTCATCGGCGTGAAGGACATCGTGATCGTCGACACCGAGGACGCGTTGCTGGTGACCACCAGCGAGCACGCGCAGCGGGTGAAAGGCGTCGTGGACGCCCTCAAGCTCACCGGCCAAGGCGATGTCCTCTGACCGCGAAGCGCAGTGATCGGCTCGCGCCGAGCAATCGTTCGTGACCTTTGTCTCGGCTCTGTTGCGTCTTTGTAACCATTCGCACGCATGCCCGTTCTGAGCATGCAAACCCGACGTCACAGTGAGTAACTTCGAACCACCCGCCCGCGAGGTCCGCGGGTCTTTGCACGTGGAGGCATAGTGACCACTTCTACCCGAAAGCGCCTGCTCGGCGGCCTTGCGGCCGTGAGCGTCGCCGCGTTGACCCTCGCCGGCTGCGCATCCGCCCCGACCGCGAGCACCTCTGCCAGCGCATCCATCAGTGCCGTCGCCGGCTTCAAGCCGTGCATGGTGTCGGATGCCGGCGGATTCGACGACAAGTCGTTCAACCAGCTCGGCTACGAAGGCCTCGTGAGCGCAGCGGCGACCCTCGGCGTGACGCCGGTGACCGTGCAGTCCAGCTCGGAGTCGGACTTCGCGCCCAACATCCAGAGCCTGCTCGACCAGAACTGCTCGCTGATCGTCACGGTCGGATTCGCCCTGTCAGCGGCGACGGTCGAGGCTGCCCTCGCCAACCCGAAGACCGAGTTCGTCATCATCGACGACGCCGCCGACAACGACTTCGACGGCAAGGTGGACGCGCCGAACATCAAGCCGATCCTGTTCGACACCGCGCAGGCGGCGTTCATGGCCGGGTACGCGTCCGCGTCGTTCTCGAAGGCCAAGAAGGTCGGCACGTTCGGCGGCATGAACTTCCCGACCGTCTCGATCTTCATGGACGGCTTCGCCCAGGGCGTGAAGTACTGGAACGACCAGAAGAAGGACACCGTCGCGGTCATCGGGTGGGACACGGCCGCTCAGGACGGCGTCTTCACCGGTGGCTTCGAAGCCAACCAGGACGCGATCAACGCCGCTCAGGGCATCGTCGACCAGGGCGTGGACGTGCTCCTGCCCGTCGGCGGGCCGATCTACCAGAGCGCCGCATCGGTGATCCGCAGCTCGGGCCGCGACATCGCATTGCTGGGTGTCGACGCCGACGTGTTCGAGACCGACCCGTCGGTCGGCGACCTGCTCCTCACCTCGATCCGCAAGCTGATCGACGTCGGTGTCAGCGACGCGGTCCTCGCCGCGGGTCAGGGCAACTTCGACCCGACGGCGTTCGTCGGCACGCTGAAGAACGGCGGAGTGGGCCTGGCCCCGTTCCACGACTTCGCCTCGAAGGTCTCGCCCGACCTGCAGGGTGAGCTCGACACCATTCAGGCCGGCATCATCGACGGGTCGATCCCCGTCACGTCCTACCTGAGCAAGTAGCCACACCCGCGATGGGGGGGCTGGGAGACCAGCCTCCCCATCGTCGTTGCGTGCACGCCCGCAGACGCCGATCCCTCGGCATCGCCGCCACCACCCTCACCAGGGCCACCACCCTCACTAGGATCGGGGACTATGAAGCTCGAACTCCGGGGCATCACGAAGCAGTTCGGCTCCCTGGTCGCCAACGATCACATCGACCTGGTCATCGAACCGGGTGAGATCCACTGCCTGCTGGGCGAGAACGGCGCGGGCAAGTCCACGCTGATGAACGTCCTCTATGGCCTCTATCGTGCCGACGACGGGCTGATCCTGCTCGACGATCAGGTGCAGAACTTCCAAGGCCCCGGCGATGCCATGCGCGCCGGCATCGGCATGGTGCATCAGCACTTCATGCTCATCCCCGTCTTCACCGTCGCCGAGAACGTCATGCTCGGCCACGAGACGACGAAGGCCGGCGGCATCCTGGATCTGGATGCCGCACGCACGCGCGTCCGCGAGATCTCCGCGCGATTCGGGTTCGACGTCGACCCCGATGCGCTCGTCGAAGACCTCCCCGTCGGCGTGCAGCAGCGCGTCGAGATCATCAAGGCGCTCTCGCGCGACGCGCAGGTGCTGGTGTTCGACGAGCCGACAGCCGTCCTGACCCCTCAAGAGACCGACGAGCTCATGGAGATCATGCGGCAGCTCAAGGCCGCAGGCACATCGATCGTCTTCATCACCCACAAGCTCCGCGAGGTGCGCGAGGTCGCCGACCGGATCACCGTCATCCGGCTCGGTAAGGTCATCGGCGAAGCATCGCCCGATGCGACCAACGCCGAGCTCGCCGAGCTCATGGTCGGTCGAGCGGTCGAACTGACCGTTCACAAGGACGCCCCGACGCTCGGCGAGCGCGCGCTCGTCGTGGAGGCGCTCAGCGTCGTCGACGCGAAGGATCAGATCGTCGTCAGCGACGTGAGCTTCGATGTTCGCGGTGGAGAGATCGTCGCGATCGCCGGCGTGCAGGGCAACGGCCAGACCGAGTTGACCGAGGCGCTGGTCGGGCTCCAGGATCGCGTCACGGGGTCTGTCCGGCTGGGCGGTACCGAGCTCGTCGGCGCGAGCGTGCGGCGCATCCTCGACGAGGGCGTCGGATTCGTTCCCGAGGACCGCACCGAGGACGGGCTCGTCGGGGCCATGTCGATCGCCGAGAATCTGGTGCTCGACCGCACGAACGGGCAGCCGTTCGTGCGCGGCGGCGGCCTGCGGCTCGCGTACATCGCCGAATTCGCGCAGCAGAAGTTCGACGAGTTCGACGTGCGCGCGCCCGGCATCGACGCGGCGGTCGGCACCCTGTCCGGCGGAAACCAGCAGAAGGTCGTGCTGGCGCGCGAGATGAGCCGCGAGCTGTCGCTCCTCGTCGCCGCCCAGCCCACGCGCGGGGTCGATGTGGGTTCGATCGAGTTCATCCACAAGCGGATCGTCGAGACGCGGGATGCCGGCATCCCCGTCGTCGTCGTCTCGACCGAACTCGACGAGGTCGCCGCTCTGGCCGATCGGATCATCGTGATGTACCGGGGCCGCATCGTCGGTATCGTGCCGGGCGACACGCCTCGAGGAGTGCTCGGGCTGATGATGGCCGGCGAGGCGCCGACCGACGCGGGACCGACGAACCAGGGACCGACGAATCAGGGGGTCGCCGCGTGAGTGACAGCATCACCGGAGGAGGAGTCGTCACCACGAACGCGGCGCCGCTCCCCACGCCACCCGAGCCGCCGTCGAAATGGCACAGCACGTTCCTGCGGATCACGCAGGGCAACGCCATCATCTCGGTGCTCGCGGTCGTGCTCGCCCTGATCGTCGGGGGCATCATGATCGCCGCGACCGACAAGAACGTTCAGGCCGCATCGGTCTACTTCTTCGCCCGCCCGGGCGACACCTTCGTCGCGATCTGGAACTCGGTGTCGGGCGCGTACGTCGCGCTCTTCCAGGGCTCGATCTACAACTTCGGGGCCGACTCGTTCGCCCGCGGCATCCGTCCTCTCACCGAGACCCTCACCTTCGCGACCCCGTTGATCGCTGCGGGCCTGGGCGTCGCGCTCGCGTTCCGCGTCGGGATGTTCAACATCGGCGGACGCGGCCAGATCCTGATGGCCTCAGCCGCGGCGGGGTGGGTCGCGTTCTCGCTGGATCTGCCGTGGGGTGTCCACATGATCGTCGCCCTGATCGCCGGACTCGTCGCCGGTGCGCTCTGGGCGGGGATCGCCGGCTACCTCAAGGCGCGCACCGGTGCCCACGAGGTGATCGTGACGATCATGCTCAACTACATCGCGTTCTACCTGATCTCATGGATGCTGCGCACTCCGGGTCTGCTGCAGGCGCCCGGCTCGAACAATCCGAAGACCCCTCCGATGAAGGACACCGCGGTCTTCCCCGAGCTGTTCGGGCCGCAGTACAACCTGCATTTCGGCTTCATCCTCGTGATCGCCGCGACCGTGCTGGTGTGGTGGATCATCAACCGCTCCAGCCTCGGCTTCAAGTTCCGCGCCGTCGGGGAGAACCCGAAGGCCGCGCGAGTCGCCGGCATCAACGTCAAGAGCATGTACGTCTACGCGATGCTCATCGCCGGCGCCCTCGTCGGCCTTGCGGGGGTGAACCAGGTGCTCGGCACGATCACGACCGGTTTCACCGCCGGCATCGACGCGGGCATCGGGTTCGACGCGATCACCGTCGCGCTGCTCGGCCGGTCGACCCCCTGGGGCACGTTCGCGGCCGGTGTCCTGTTCGGAGCGTTCAAGGCCGGGGGATTCGCGATGCAGGCCGGTCAGCAGATCCCGGTCGACATCATCGTCGTCGTCCAGGCGCTCATCGTTCTGTTCATCGCCGCTCCGCCGCTGGTCCGCACGATCTTCTTCCTGCCGTCGCCCGAGCGCGATCAGCGGCGGCGGGAGAAGGCCAGGGCCAAAGAGCTCAAGGCCGAAGCCGGGACGGTGCTGCGATGAGCGCCACGATCAGCGGAACGGCCGACGGCGCTCTCGTCGCCGAAACCCCCGAGAAGGCGGAGGTGCGCAGCTGGAAGGCGCCCATCGCGCTCGCGGTCTTCACGGTGCTCTACGCCCTGCTGATCCTCGCGGCTCCCCGGGGCGGCGAGACGACCTACCGGCTGTCGACGGACGCCGACGCGCTGCAGCTGCCCGCGATCACGGTCGGCGTGCCGCTCACGACATGGGTCGTGTTCGTTCTTCTCGCGCTGCTGACCGCGGCGGCCGCGTTCTTCGTCCGCGGATTCGGTACGACGCCGCTGTGGGTGGTGGCGGTGTACATCGTGATCGCGATCGTCGGGTTCCTCACGTGGGCGGCCGCGGGCGCGACCATCCCGGTCGCCGGTCTGCTCGCCGGTGCCGTAGCGCTCGCGATCCCGCTCATCTACGGCGCCTTGGCGGGTGTGATCGGCGAACGTGCGGGCGTGGTGAACATCGCGATCGAGGGCCAGCTGCTCGCGGGTGCGTTCACGGCCGCCGTCGTGGCGACACTCACCGGTCAGCCCTTCCTCGGCCTGCTCGCCGCCATGGTGGCCGGGATGCTGGTGGCCTTCGTCCTGGCCGCGTTCGCGATCAAGTACCTGGTCGATCAGGTGATCGTGGGCGTCGTCCTGAACGTGCTCGTGACGGGCCTGACCAGCTTCCTGTATTCGCAGGTGCTGCAGCCCAACCAGTCGACGCTGAACTCGCCGCCCCGGTTCGACCGCCTGGCGATCCCGCTGCTCAGCGACATCCCCGTGATCGGTCCCGTGCTTTTCCGGCAGACGATCATCGTCTACATCATGTACGTCGCGGTCGCACTGGTGTGGTTCGGCATGTTCCGGACCCGGTGGGGTCTGCGGCTCCGGGCCGTGGGCGAGCATCCGCAGGCCGCCGACACCGTCGGCATCAACGTCAACGGGACACGGTTCTGGAACCTCCTCCTCGCGGGCGCGATAGCCGGTCTCGGCGGAACGGTGTTCACGATCGGCAACGGCATCGCCTTCAACAAGGAGATGACCGCCGGAGCCGGCTTCATCGCCCTCGCGGCCGTGATCTTCGGCCAGTGGGACCCGATCAAGGCGACGCTCGCGGCGCTCCTTTTCGGCTTCGCCTCGAGCCTGCAGAACACGCTGAGCGTCATCGGCTCGCCCGTGCCGAGTGAGTTCATGCTGATGCTGCCGTACGTCGTGACCATCTTCGTCGTCGCCGGAGTCGTCGGACGCTCGCGTGCGCCCGCCGCCGACGGCGTTCCATACATCAAGGGATGACTGTGACCGATATCGACTGGGACGAACTGCGTGCCGTCGCCACCGAGGCCATGCAGCGCGCGTACGCGCCGTACTCCCGCTACCGGGTGGGAGCTGCCGCGCTGGTGAGCGACGGCAGGATCGTCTCGGGCTGCAACGTCGAGAACGCGTCGTACGGAGTGGGCCTCTGCGCCGAATGCGCACTGGTGGGCGACCTGCACATGTCGGGCGGTGGTGAGCTGGTCGCGTTCGTGTGCGTGAACAACGACGGGCAGACCATCATGCCGTGCGGGCGGTGTCGTCAGCTGCTGTATGAATTCGCGCTCCCCGGGATGCTGCTCGAAACGGTCTCCGGCATCCGCACGATCGACGAGGTGCTGCCCGACGCGTTCGGCCCGCGCGACCTCGAGGACGTCAGCAGGTGAGCGAGGCGTATGACGCCGTCGATGTGATCCGCATCAAGCGCGACGGCGGGGCGGTACCCGAGGCCGAGCTGCGCTGGATGATCGACGCCTACACGCGGGGCTACGTCGCCGACGCGCAGATGGCGGCGTTCGCGATGGCGGTGCTGTTGAACGGCATGGGCCGCGACGAGATCCGCGTGATGACCGATGCGATGATCGCGTCGGGGGAGCGCATGAGCTTCGCGGGGCTCGGCAAGCCGACCGTCGACAAGCACTCCACCGGGGGCGTGGGCGACAAGATCACCCTGCCGCTGGCCCCGCTCGTCGCCTCCTTCGGCGTCGCGGTGCCGCAGCTGTCCGGGCGTGGCCTCGGCCACACCGGAGGCACTCTCGACAAGCTCGAATCGATCCCCGGGTGGACGGCTGCACTCGACAACGATGAGCTGTTCGCACAGCTCGCCGACGTCGGCGCGGTCATCTGCGCGGCCGGCAGCGGACTCGCGCCGGCCGACAAGAAGCTGTACGCGCTCCGTGACGTGACGGGTACGGTCGAGGCGATCCCGCTCATCGCGTCGAGCATCATGTCGAAGAAGATCGCCGAGGGCACCGGCTCGCTCGTTCTCGATGTGAAGTTCGGCTCGGGAGCGTTCATGCGCGATGTCGACCGTGCCCGTGAACTCGCGCGCACGATGGTCGAGCTCGGCACCGACTCGGGGGTTGCGACCACCGCGCTCCTGACCGACATGAACGTGCCGCTCGGGCTCGCGATCGGCAACGCGAACGAAGTGCGCGAATCGGTCGAGGTGCTCGCCGGAGGCGGACCGTCCGACGTGGTCGAACTCACCGTCGCCCTCGCCCGCGAGATGCTCGCCCTCGCAGGTCAGCCCGACGCCGACGTCGAGGCCGCGCTCCGCGA
This sequence comes from Microbacterium rhizomatis, assembly GCF_008710745.1. Classification (GTDB taxonomy): domain Bacteria; phylum Actinomycetota; class Actinomycetes; order Actinomycetales; family Microbacteriaceae; genus Microbacterium; species Microbacterium rhizomatis. The sequence continues at coordinate 1,402,441 of NZ_VYSA01000001.1, read as the reverse complement.
CGGGCGGGCGATGGATTCGTGGCGCGAGATGATCCGCGCGCAGGATGGCGATCCCGATGCTCCGCTCCCGCAGGCTCGCGAGACGCACACCGTCACCGCATCCTCCTCGGGAATCGTCACACGGATGGATGCTCTTCCGTTCGGCGTCGCCGCCTGGCGCCTGGGCGCGGGCCGTGCCCGCGCGCAAGACCCCGTGGTGCACGCGGCCGGAATCGATCTGCACGTCAAGCCCGGTGACCGTGTCGAGGCGGGTCAGCCGGTCTTCACGCTGCTCGCGCAGGACGCGTCCCGCTTCGAGCGCGCACTCGCGGCGCTCGAAGGGTCGTGGGACGTGGGGCAGGATGCTCCGGCCCCCCGCAGCCTGGTTCTCGAACGCATCACGGCCTGACACCGGCATCCGGTACCCTTCACACCGCAGCCCTTCTCACCGCCCACATTCATATGAAGGAGTCACCCATGCCCATCGATCAGAACGGCGACGCGATCATCGAGGGCATGTCGGTGCGCCGCCTGCCGAAGATCTCGCTCCACGACCACCTCGACGGCGGAGTGCGACCCGCGACGATCGTCGAGCTCGCCGACGCCGTCGGGCTCGAGCTGCCCGAGAACGACCCGGAAGACCTGGCCGACTGGTTCGCCGACAAGAGCGACTCGGGTTCGCTCGTCGAGTACCTGAAGACGTTCGATCTGACGATCGGCGTCATGCAGACCCGCGAGGGCCTCACGCGCGTGGCGCGCGAGTTCGTCGAGGATCTCGCCGCGGACGGAGTGATCTACGGCGAGGTGCGCTGGGCGCCCGAGCAGCACCTGGCCGGCGGACTCAGCCTCGAAGAGGTCGTCGAGGCGGTGCAGGACGGCATCGAAGAGGGTGAGGATGCCGCGGAGGGCAACGGTCACGACATCCGCGTCGGCCAGCTCGTCAGCGCGATGCGTCACACCGACCGGTCGCTCGAGATCGCCCAGCTCGCGGTCGCCTTCCGGGGCCGCGGCGCGGTCGGCTTCGACATCGCGGGGCCCGAGGACGGCTTCCCGCCGTCGCGGCTGCGGGAAGCGTTCGACTACCTCGCGTCGGAGTTCTTCCCCGCGACGGTGCACGCCGGCGAGGCGGCCGGGCTCGACTCCATCCGCTCGGCGCTCATCGACGGCCGCGCCCTGCGCCTCGGGCACGGCGTCCGCATCGCGGAGGATCTCGATGTCGTCTCGCGTGAGGGCGACGAGGTGCTCGTGCACTTCGGCGACCTCGCCCGCTGGGTGCGCGACCGCGAGATCCCGCTCGAGCTCTCGCCGTCGTCGAACCTGCAGACGGGTGCGATCGCGGCGTGGGGCACCGAGCTCGCCGACCATCCGTTCGACCTGCTCTACCAGCTCGGCTTCGCCGTGACGGTCAACGTCGACAACCGCACGATGAGCCGCACGTCGCTCACGCGTGAGCTGGCGCTCCTGGCCGAGACGTTCGAATACGATCTCGCCGACCTCGAGACGTTCCAGCTCAACGCCGCCGCCGGCGCTTTCCTGGCTATCGAGGAGCGCGAAGAGCTGATCGAGCTCATCGCAGAGGGCTTCGAGCGCTAGCCCGAGACCTTCCGCACGCAGGAGAAATCACGAGGGCAGGACGAATTCGGCCGGATTCGTCCTGCCTCCGCGATTCGTCCTTTTCCGGTGCGGAGGACGAGAGGGCTACGGGGCGACGGATGTCGCGAAGCCGCCGACCAGCGCCGTCAGGACATCGGTCATCTCGGCGTCCGAGATCGTCGGGTCGCCGTCACCGGGCTGCGGGCCGTAGTTTCCGAACGACGCGTGCCCGGCGCCGGGGATCTCGATCAGCTGGGCGTCAGCCGGGAGGAGGTGCCGAGCATCCGCGATCTTCTCGGGGGTCGACAGGCCGTCTTCGCTGCCCGCGATGCTCAAGACGGGCAGGCCCGATCGAGAGAGGTCGTTCGCGCAATAGCTGGCGAAGAGCACGAGCGCGTCGGCGTCGGGCGCGAGCTGGCACGCCTTCACTCCGCCCAGCGAATGCCCGCCCACGATCCAGGTGTCGATGCCCGGCGCGAGGGAGGTGAACGTCGACAGAGGCCGTAGGTCGAAGAAGGCCAGGTTCAGCCACGGTTTCGTGATCACGACCGTGATGTCGTCGTCGGCGACGACTCCCGACATCTTCGCGGCGTACGCCCACGGGTCGACCTTGGCCCCGGGGATGTACACCAGCCCGACGGTGGACTCGCCCTCTGCGGGCGCGAGCACGATTCCCTCGGGATGGTCGGTGATCGTGATCGCCGGATCCGCGCGCACGGAGGCGAGCGGATCGGGCTCTGCCGCCATCACCCCGAGCTGGCTCCACACGAGTACGCCGACGACGGCCGCGATGAGCACGACGACGATCGATCCGAGCGTCCACCACAGGATGCGCACGCCACGACGACGCTTGCGGACCGGAGCGACATCACCGGGAGCAGCCTCAGCGAGGTCGGTGCCGCCCGGAACCTCATCGACGGGGGTCACGGGAGCGGAGTCATCGGACGGCGGAGGAGTGGTCACGTCACGACTGTAGTTCTGCCTGTCTCTCGCGCACGACAGACTCGACCTGCGCGAAGAGCGGATGCTCGGGCTCCAGGCCCGTGACGGCGGCCGTGAAGGTCGCGGCATCCTGTTCGCGGAGCATCCGCTGCATGTCGACCGACTGGGCGTCCTCATCGTCGTCGAAGGCCAGGGCCGCGCCGATGGCCGCCACGAGCGCCGAGGTGGACAAGCCCCGTTCGGCGGCTTCGGCACCCGGCCCGACGAACCGCTCGTGTCTCGAGAGCTTGCGCAGCGGCTGTCGCCCGACGCGCCAGACGGTGTCGGGGAGGGCCGGATTGCGGAACCTCGCCAGGATCGTTCGGCGGTACTCGGCCTGCACAGCGGGATCGAGCTCGTGCTTGGCCACCAGCAGCGCGGAGGTCTCTTCGAGGGCGGCCTCGACCTGTGCGGCGATGCCGGCGTCGGCCAGTGCGTCCGAGATCTTCTCCACGCCGGCGCGCGCTCCGAAGTACGCGGCGGTCGCGTGACCGGTGTTCACGGTGAAGAGCTTGCGCTCGATGTAGGGCGTGAGGTCGTCGACGAAGTGGGCACCGGGGATCCGCGGCGGGTCGTCGCCGAACGGGGGGCGCTCGATCGCCCACTCGTAGAACGGCTCGACCGTGACATCGACGCCGCCGCCATCGGGCTGGCCGGGAACGATGCGGTCGACCGCGGTGTTGGCGAACACGGCACGAGAGGCCAGCGCATCCCACGCCTCGCCGGCGAGATCGATCACCGCGTCGCGAAGCACGTCGGTGGCGTTGATCGCGTTCTCGCACGCCATGATCTGAAGCGGAGGCGACGACGGATCCCGCAGGGCGAGTCCTGCGACGATGTGCGGGGCGACGAACTTCAGGATCGTCGGGCCGACGGCCGTGGTGACGACGTTCGCGCCGGCGATCTCATCGACCACCTCGTCGGGGTTCGTCGCGCTGTTGATGGCCCGGAACCCGGTGACGACCGTATCGCCGCCGCCCTCGCCGACCGCGTGCACGGTGTACTCGTCGACGGCGTTGATCGCGTCGACCAGGGGAGCCGCGACATCCGAGAACACCAGCTCGTAGCCGCCCTGATGCAGGAGCAGCCCGACGAACCCGCGGCCGATGTTGCCCGCGCCGAAATGGACCGCCTTCATCAGACGCCCGACGCCGAGACGAGGGCGTAGAGGTCTTCTGCGGTGTCGGCGGCCTTGAGCTTGGCCACCTCGTCATCGTCGGAGAACAGGATCGCGATCTGAGAGAGGATCTCCAGGTGCTCGTCGCCCTTGCCCGCGATGCCCACGACGAACGTCACGGGCTCCCCGCCCCAGTCGACCCCGCCGTCGTACCGCACGACCGACAGAGCCGATTCGAGGATCGCCGCTTTCGTCTCGTTCGTCCCGTGGGGGATGGCCAGCTCGTTGCCCATGTACGTCGACACGGTCACCTCGCGCTGCTGCATGGCGTCGTAGTAGGCGCTGGTGACGGCGCCTGCCGCCTCGAGGATGTCGGCTGCCTCCTTCATCGCCTCCTCGCGCGTCGCGCTGCCGGAGTGGATGCGGACCTGGCCGATGCTCAGGACGTCGCGTGCCATGGTGTTGCCTTTCTGTCGAAGGGGATGCCGCGGCCCGCGGCTGCGGCATCGGTGGGTCACTCAGACCGAGGCTGTGGGGACGGGGGCATCGCGCCGCCCGTCCCCACAGCGGTCTCAGGCCCTACGCACCATCCTCGTGCTGGGCGCGCACCAGGTCTACGACCTCTTCATACTTCGGCGAGTTCATGAAGTTGTCGACCGACACGTGCACCGAGCCGGGCGACTTCGCCCGAGCGCGGTCGGTGAGCTGGTTCTGCGTGATGACCAGGTCCGCCGAGCCGTCCAGGGCGGCGATCGCCTTGTTGACGACGGTGACGTCTTCGATGCCGGCCTTCTTCATCTTGTTGCGCAGCACGCTCGCACCCATGGCCGACGAACCCATTCCGGCGTCGCAGGCGAACACGATGCTCTTGATCTGGCGCTCGGTCATGACAGCGGGCTCGATGCCGCCGTCGGGGGAGGTGGCTGCCCCGCCGCGCAGGTTGCTGAGCGCGTCCGAGGACTTGCCCTTCGCCGCCTCGGTCTGGGTGATCGCCGCACCGAACGCGTCATCGGTGGCCGCCATCGCGGCGAGGTCGCGCTTGCGCGATGCCCGCAGCAGAACGGCGGCGATGAGGAATGTCACGCCCGCCGAGAGAACCACCGAGAGGATGACGGCGAAGTACGCGCCGCTCGCCGTCTGGGCGAGGACGGCGATGATCGAGCCCGGTGCCGCCGGCGCACGCAGCGCGCCGCCGAGGAGCATGTTCGTGGTCACGCCGGTCATACCTCCACCGATGAGCGCCAGGATCAGGATCGGCTTCATGAGCGCGTACGGGAAGTACACCTCGTGGATGCCGCCGACGAACTGGATCAACGCCGCGCCCGGAGCGGATGCGCGGGCGGCGCCGAGGCCGAAGAACGCGAATGCGAGCAGCAGGCCGAGTCCGGGGCCGGGGTTGGCCTCGAGCAGGAACAGGATCGACGAACCGCTCTCGGAGGCCTGCTGGATGCCGAGGGGCGTCAGCACGCCGTGGTTGATCGCGTTGTTGAGGAACAGCACCTTCGCCGGCTCGATCACGATGCTCGTCAGCGGCAGGAGGTTGGCCGCAACCAGCCAGTTGACCGCGTTGCTGAGGACCTGCATCAGGCCGTTGACGAGCCATGCGATGGGGTAGAAGCCCACAACGGCCATGACGAAGCCCCAGATGCCCGCCGAGAACATGTTGACGAGCATCTCGAAGCCCGCCCTGACCTTGCCCTCCCAGAGGCTGTCGAGCCACTTCATGGTGTACGCGGCGATCGGTGCCATGATCATCGCGCCGATGAACATGTGCACCTGGCCGAGCTGGTTGTCGGCGGGCTGGGTCGCGTTGAAGTTGGCGATCAGCAGGTCGGAACCGGCGATCGCACCCATCACGGCGATCGATGCGACGACACCGCCGCGGATGCCGTAGATGATGTTACCGCCGGTGTAGGCGATGATGATCGGCAGCAGATAGTGGATGAACGGGCCGACGATCGTCGCGAGATCGGCGTTCGGAGTGAACCCCTTCGCGATGAAGAACGCGGTGAAGATACCCCACGCGATGAGCGCGGGGATGTTCGGCATGATCATGCCGGACAGGAACGTGCCGAAGCGCTGAACTCCGACCCGTACCTTGCTAGCGCCCGGTGCGGGCGTCGACGTCATTGTCATGAGACGGTCTCCTTCTGGATGGTTGCTGTGATGGGGGCGGCAGCGGCCTCGCGGGCCGCATCTCGGGCTGAGGCCGCGTCGTCCGCGGCCAGGGCGGCCTCGGCGACGCGGCGCGCATCGTCGAGGGAGAACTGGAGGAGGCTCGCGCGAACGTCGGCGAGCGCCGTGGGGGCCATCGACAGGCTGGTGGCGCCCAGGCCGACCAGCACGACGGCCAGGAGCGGATCGGCGGCGGCCTCGCCGCAGATCCCGACAGGCTTGCCGTGCAGGCGCCCGGCGTCGCCGACCTCGCGGATGAGGCGGAGCACTGCCGGGTGCCACGGGTCTTGGAAGGACGCCACCGACCCGAGGAGGCGGTCGGCCGCCATGGTGTACTGCGTGAGGTCGTTCGTGCCGATCGAGGCGAAGTCGGCGTGGGCGAGCACGCGGTCGGCCAGGAGGGCAGACGAGGGCACCTCCACCATGACGCCCGCCGTGCGGATGCCGTAGTCGCGGGCCAGGGCGGTGAAATAGCTCGTCTCTTCGACGGTGGCGACCATCGGGGCCATGACCCACAGGTCGGCCGGGCCCTCCGGTGTCGCGCGGGTCGCGGCATCCGCTTCCGCCAGCGCGGTGAGCTGCTCGCGCAGGATGTCTTCGCTCGCCCGCAGGGCGCGGATGCCGCGGAGTCCGAGGGCCGGGTTCTCCTCGTGCGCGTCGTTGAGGAAGGGCAGTGGCTTGTCGGCGCCCGCGTCGAGCACCCGCACGACGACCTTCTTGCCCGGGAAAGCGGACAGGAGCGCGGTGTACGACTCCTTCTGCTGGTCGATCGTCGGCGCGCTGCCCGAGCTCAGGAACAGGAACTCGGTGCGGAAGAGCCCCACGCCCTCGGCTCCGAGAGCGACGGCCTCGGCTGCGCCCGCGGGGTTGCCGAGGTTCGCCAGCAGCGGGATCGCCGTGCCGTCCGCGAGAGCACCGGGAGTGATCGGCGCCGAGGCGGCCGATGCGCGCGCTTCGGCGCGGTTCTGCGCCCGATCGAGCTCGTCGGGCGTCGGCGATGTCGTCACGACGCCGCTCGCCGCATCCACGATCACCGTCTCGCCCTCGCGCAGGTCCTTCGCGCCGGCCACGCCGACCACGGCCACGATCGACTTCTCGCGCGCGAGGATCGCGGTGTGCGACGTGGGGCCGCCTTCGGTGGTCACGAGCGCGAGCACCTTGTCGAGATCGAGCAGCGCCGTGTCGGCCGGTGCGAGGTCTTTCGCGACGAGGACGAACGGATGCCCGGGATCGGGCACGCCGGGAGCTGCGACGCCGCGAAGGCGGGCGATGACCCGCTGAGCGACGTCGTCGAGGTCGGCCGCGCGCTCGCCGAGGTAGCCGCCCATCGCCGACAGGGTGTCGCGGAACGACGCGAACGCGTCGAACACGGCGAACTCGGCCGTCTTGCCCGCACCGATCCTGGCGTCGATCTCGGACTCGAGGCTCGGGTCCTCGGCCATCATCGCCTGGGCCTCGAGCACATCCTGGGCTGCGCCGCCCGCCTGTGCTCCTCGCGCTTCGAGTTCGCGGGCCACGGCGGCGACGGCGTCGCGCACGCGTGCCGTCTCGTCCTCCGGTGAAGAGGTGCTGGGGGCATCGCTCGGTGCCGGCAGCGGCTCGGCCATGCGGGCGATGGGGCCCTGGGCGACGCCCAGGCCGATTCCCACCCCTCTGAGTTCAGTCATCTTCTACTCCGCGTCGTGATCTGTCGTGAGCAGTTCGCTCAGGGTGTCAAGGAGGGCTTCGGCGTTCTCGCCGTCGGCGGTGAGGGTGACGTAGTCGCCCTGCTCGATCCCGAGCGCGATGACGCCCAGGATGCTCGCCGCGTTCACGGGCTTGCCCGCGTCTTTGGTGATGGTCACCGGTACGCCCGAATCCTTCGCGGCCTGGGCGAACAGCTTCGCCGGCCGCGCGTGGAGGCCGTGCGATGAGCCGATGCGCACCGTGCGGGTGAGCTGGGCCATGTCCGTTCCTCTCTGTCTGTGGTCAGGTGGTCTGCGGTCAGGTGGTCTGCGGTCGAGCGGGTCGATCGTCAGGTGGCGAGCGATTCGGGGGCGTCTATCGCATCGCGGACGAGCTGCAGTGTCCGTGAGCCGTCGAGATCCGTGAAGATGTCCGGAGGCAGCAGCACGACGGTCGTTCCCCTCGCGGCCGCATCCCTGCGGATCCGCTCGAGGGCATGCGCCAGGTGCGGACCCACGAGCACGACATCCGCCCCGTCCAGATCGATCGGCAACGAAAGCTCGGTGCCGGCGAATGCTGAGTAGGGGAGTCCGCGATCGTGCGCCGCGTGGCGCACACGCTGCGCCACGAACGTGCTCGACGCACCCGCACCGCAGACGACGAGGATCCTCACCGATCCACCTCCATGCGCCCATTCTTGTGAAAACGCTGGGAGCCGACAACCAGTCTTGTTTCCGCCCCCGCGGAACGCGTTCTGGGGCTCCAGGGCCCCTGGGAGTGCGGGCGTGGTTGACTGGATGCGCGCGAGGACTGCGCAGACTCCGGAGGAAGACGTGACCAGAGCGAGACAGGATCGCCTGCTCGGGATCCTCTCGCGCGACGGGGAGTGGGCCACGGCCGCGACGCTCGCCGATGCCCTCGGGGTCACTCCGCGGAGCATCCGCTCGTATGTCACGGCGGTCAATGCGCGCGTCAGGTCGGGCACAGCGATCGAGTCGGGCCCGCTGGGCTATCGCGCAGGTGCGGACGCGTCGGCAGCGCTTCGCGCGGGTGGTGGTTCGGATGCCGGAACCACGCGCGACCGTCTGCACACCGTGGTGCGGTCGCTGCTGAACGCCCCGGAAGGCATCGACGTGTTCGAGACGGCGGAGCGCCTGCATGTGAGCCCCGCGACGGTCGACTCTGATCTCGCGCGCGTGCGGAGCCTGCTCGGCGGCACCGAACTGACGCTGGAGCGGTCGGCGTCGCAGGCACGCTTGCGCGGCACGGAGATGGCGCAGAGACGCCTCCTGAGCCGGCTCGCGCACGACGAGATGGACGCAGGGTCCTTCGATCTCGCCGCGCTCCGCCGCACCCTGGGGGTCGGGTCGGTCGGCGCGCGCGCCTTCGGTCCGTTCAAGACCGACATGGTGGCCGAACTCGGTGCGCTCGGGTACTTCGTGAACGAGTTCGGCATCGGCGATGTCGTCATGCACATCGCGATCGCGGCGGACCGGGTGGAGCGCGGCCGGGGCCTGGAGCGCTCCGTGGCCGATGAGACCGCATCGCAGCGCGAGATCGGCGAGATCATCGACCGGCTGGCGCTTCGCCACCTCGGCGTCCAGCTCGGCGCGGGAGACCGTCAGCACCTCGCGACGCTCGTGCTGACGAGGGTCGTCGCACCCGGGGCATCCGCTCCTTCTCAGGATGCGCACGCGCGTCTGGAGCCCGAGGTCGCCGATGCCGTCCGCGACGTCGTGACCCTCGCGGCCTCGGAGTTCCTCGTCGACATCGCCCACGAGGACTTCATCCTCCGCCTCGCCCTCCACGTGCAGAATCTGCTGCACCGCTCGCGCGAGCAGGCCTGGTCGCGCAATCCGCTGACCCGATCGCTGAAGTCGACGTACCCGATGATCTTCGAGGTCGCCGTCTTCATCGCGAGCGGGCTGCAGGAGCGACTGGGCATCCCGCTTCTGGACGACGAGATCGCCTACATCGCGATGCACGTCGGAGGACGCCTCGAGCGCAGCAGGCGCGCCGATCAGCTCCTCACGGCCACGATCGTCTGCCCGGGCTACTACGAGCTGCACGAACTGCTCCGCTCCAGCGTCGACCGCTCGCTGGGTCAGGCGATCGAGGTCGTCGGCGTCGAGACGCGCGTCGACCCCGACTGGGGCGCGATCGACACCGACCTGGTGCTCACCACGATCGACCCGCCTGCCCCGAGCGACCGGATCGTGCGCATCCAGCCCTTCCTCACCGACAGCGACATCGAGCGCGTGCAGTCCGCGGCGAGTCGCATCCGGCGCGGCAGGCGCCTGGCGCGCCTGCGCACCGAACTGGAGCGGTACTTCGACCCTCGCGCCTTCGTGCGGGGACTCGATGCCACGCACGGCGAGGAGGCGGTGATCAGGCGCCTCGGGGGGCTCCTCGTCGACGACGGCGTGATCGATCAGGACTACGTCGAACGCACGATCCAGCGTGAAGCCCTGTCGTCGACCGCTTTCACTGACGCGCTCGCCGTGCCGCACGCGATGGCGATGACCGCGACGCGCACGGCGATCGCGATCGGTCTGGCCGATCCGTCGATCCCCTGGGGCGAAGCGCGTGTGCAGGTCGTCGCGATGGTGGCGTTCTCCGAGACGGATCGCGAAGCGTTCCAGACGGTGTTCGAGCAGTTCGTCGAGGTCTTCTCCGAGCGCGACAGCGTGCAGCGCATCGTTCGGCGAGGCACCGACTTCGCCGGGTTCCTGGACGAGCTCGTCGCCGTCATCGACGGCTGAGGCGCTCCTCGAGGTCGCGCCGCACCGCGGGCCACTCGTGGGGGAGGATCGAGTACACCACCGTGTCGCGCAGGGTGCCATCCGGGCCGATCCGGTGATTGCGCAGCACCCCATCGCGCTTCGCGCCGAGGCGCTCGATCGCCGCCCGCGACGGGCGGTTGTGCCAGTGCGTGCGCAGCTCGACGGCGATCGCGTCGCAGGCATCGAACGCGTGGGCGAGCAGAAGGAGCTTGGCCGCCGGGTTCACCGCGGTGCGTTGGGCCTCGACGCCGATCCAGGTGTGACCGATCTCGACGTGGCGGTTCGGCTGGTCGATGTTGCAGAACGTCGTCATCCCCACGACCCTGCCGCTGTCGAGGCGCCGGATCGCCCACGGGTTCATCGTGCCCGCGTCACGCCATCCGTGTCGCTGGGCGATGTCGGCGTCGATCGCCTCGGGCGCGGGCACCGACGTGTACCAGGCGTGCTCGAGTCCTACCGCTGCCACCGCGAGATCATCGGCGTGCGCGGTGGTCAGCGGCTCGAGCCGGACGAAGGCGTTCTCGAGGGTGACCGGCGTGATGAGGTCCATACGACGAGCCTAAGAGGCACACCCCGGACATCCGAGAGGATGGGCGGGGCCGGGGGCGCGCTGATCGGCCGGGTGAGCACTCTCCTGTCATGAGCATCCTCCCGGATGTCCGCTCAGCCGAGTAGCCGAGCCTTCGCCCCGCAGCTCGGTCAACAGGGCGCGCGGTGTCAGCGCAGTTCGTCCAGCAGCGTGCGGGCGCCCGCCGCCAGAGCCGAGATCCGTGCTCTGGCGTCGTCGGCCGAGTCGCCGCGGACATCGAGGTAGACCTTGAGCTTCGGCTCCGTGCCACTGGGCCGCACGATCACCCGCGACCCGTCGGTCAGGCCGAATCGCAGGACATCGCTCGGCGGGAGGCCGTCGACGCCGCCGAGGAGGTCGTCGACGCTCTCGACCGCGACCCCCGCGATCTGAGCGGGGTGCGCGTCGCGGAGGGCGCCCATGATCCGCTCGATCACGGCGAGGTCATCGACCCGGAGCGACACCTGATCGCTGTCGAAGAAGCCGAAGCCCGCACCGAACTCCTCGAGGAGCTCGGCGATGCCCGCACCGCGCCCGCGGGCTTCGGCGACCAGGCCGAGCATAGCCACAGCGGCGGAGATGCCGTCCTTGTCACGCACCGTGCCGGGGTTCACGAGGTAGCCGAGGGCCTCTTCGAATCCGTAGACGATACCCGGAGCGCGCGAGATCCACTTGAACCCGGTGAGCGTCGTGTGAAACGCCAGTCCGTAGTGCTCGGCGACAGCCTGCAGACCGGGAGACGACACGAGCGAGCAGGCCAGGGACGCATCGGCGGTCGCGCCGAGTTCGCTCGCGCGGCGCGCAGCCTGCCATCCGAGCAGCAGGCCGATCTGATTGCCGGTGAGCCGCCGCCAGCCCCCCTCCGCCTCGGGGTCGGGGATCGCCACCGCCAGACGGTCCGCATCCGGATCGTTGGCGATGACCAGCTCAGCGCTCACCGTGCGCGCGAGGTCGAACGCGAGGTCCAGGGCGCCCGGCTCTTCGGGATTCGGGAAGGCTACGGTCGGGAAGGCGCCGTCCGGCTCGATCTGGGCGACGACGACGTGCGGAGCCGGGTAACCCGCAGCATCCACGATTCTCGACATCGTCTCCCACCCCACGCCGTGCATCGCGGTGTAGACCCAGTTGAGGCCGGTCGCGCCCTCGGGGGCCGGAGAAACCGCGACCGTGGCGGCGACGTAGTCGGCCACGAGCGACTCGGGCGCCGTCTCGTACGCGACGGAGCGCGGAAGCACGGCGATGTCGCCCGCTTCGGCGACGCGCGCGATGTGGGCGGCGATCTCGGCGTCGGCCGGTGCGACGATCTGCGAGCCTTCGTCGGCTCCGCCGAGGTACACCTTGTAGCCGTTGTCGTTCGGAGGGTTGTGGCTCGCGGTCACCATGACGCCCGCATCGGCGCCGAGAGCGCGCACCGCGTAGGCGAGCACGGGCGTCGGGAGGAGCCGCGGCAGCACGATGGCCCGCAGCCCCGCGCCGGCGAACAGCTCTGCGGAATCGATGGCGAACACGTGCGAATTGCGTCGGCCGTCGTAGCCCACCACGACGGTCGGGGTGTGCGCGCCCGCCTTCTCGCGGAGGTAAGCAGCCAGTCCCGCGGCGGCCTGCGCCACGAGCACGCGGTTCATGCGGTTGCTCCCCGCTCCCAGCTCGCCGCGGAGGCCCGCCGTGCCGAAGGCGAGGCGCGTGGCGAAGCGATCGGAGAGAGCATCGGATGCCTCGGCATCGCCCTCTTCGCAACGCTCGATGAGCGTCCGCAGCTCGGCACGGGTCTGGCCGTCGGGGTCCTGCGCGAGCCAGGCGCGCGCGGTCGCGAGCAGGTCCGGCTCGTCGGATGCCGCGGTCGGTTCGGATTCGGCCCGCCCGGTGTCGCCGGTACCCGCGTCAGGCTCGGGGGCCGCGGCGTCGGGCTCGGGGGCCGCGGCGTCGGGCTCGGGGGCGGCGACCTCGCGCTCTGCGGCCGCGGCGTCGGGCTCTGGGTCCGCAGCGCCCGGCGCGGAGGGGGCGTCGGTGGCTGCGTCGGGCCCGGAGGGGGCGTCGGTGGCCGCGTCGGGCCCGGAGGGGGCGACGGCGTCAGGTTCGTCCGGAGCATCCGCGACAGCATCCGCGCTGCGCGCCTCGCGCTCCGCGGCGCGCGCCAGTTTGGCGGCCTGCCGCTCAGCCTTGCTCACAACGCCCCGATCACTCGAGCCAGCAGATCCGAGATGACCGGTTCGGCCTCACGACCCGCCTCGATCACCTCCTGGTGGCTGAGCGGCGTCGTCTGGATGCCGGCCGCCATGTTCGTGATGAGCGAGAAGCCCAGCACCTCCATCCCGGCCTGGCGGGCGGCGATCGCCTCCAGCGCGGTCGACATGCCGACGATGTGGCCGCCGATCGTCTTGGCCATCTGCACCTCGGCCGGCGTCTCGTACTGGGGTCCGCGGAACTGGCAGTAGACGCCTTCGTCCAGACTCGGGTCGATCGTGCGCGCGAGGTCGCGCAGGCGCATCGTGTACAGGTCGGTGAGGTCGATGAAGGTGGCGCCCTCCAGGGGAGAGGCGCCGGTGAGGTTGATGTGGTCGCTGATCAGCACGGGTTGCCCGGGCTTCCAGTGCGGATTGATTCCGCCCGCGCCGTTGGTCAGAACCATCGTGCGAGCTCCGCTGGCCGCGGCCGTCCGCACGCTGTGCACGACGCGCCGGGGTCCGTGACCCTCGTAGAAGTGCGTGCGTGCGCCGATCACCAGCACCCGCTTGCCGCGCGGGGTGAGCACGCTGCGAAGCGTCCCGACGTGGCCCTCCAGAGCGGGGGCGCTGAATCCGGTCACATCGGTCGCCGCGATCGTCGCGATCGTCTCTCCGACGAGCTCGGCCGCGCGTCCCCAGCCGCTCCCGAGCGTGAGGGCGATGTCGTGCCGCTCGACGCCGGTCAGGCGTGCGATGTCGGCGGCTGCGGCGGTCGCGATCGCGAACGGATCGGCAGCGGGATCGTCGAGAGGATTGGTGTCAGGCATGCCCCTACCTTAGGAACGCCCAGCCGCCAGGGCCAGCAGCGCCCGTCCGCGACGCGCGGGACGGGTGTCCGGAATCCGCGCCCACGTACTCCGACGGTGATCCGCCGTCAGCGCAGAAGACCTCATCCTGACGCGATCTCGAACGGCTCGGGCGCGCGAGCAGGCGCCCGAAGGAGCGTGGCGGCGTCGGCGGCTGCGACAGGGAAGAATGGACGCATGTCGTTGAGCTTCGAGAGCACCCAGAGCGTCGCGATCATCGGCGGCGGCCCCGGCGGATACGAAGCGGCGCTCGCCGCGGCTCAGCTCGGTGCCGAGGTGACCGTCGTCGAGCGCGCGGGGATCGGCGGGTCGGCCGTGATCACCGACGTGGTCCCCTCCAAGACGCTGATCGCGACCGCAGATGCCGCCGTCGCGATCTCGCAGGCCGGCGACCTCGGCGTGCAGCTGTTCGCCCGCGGAGCGGAGGGCAAGCCGCTCAAGCCCGAGATCGCCATCAACATGGGCGCGGTGAACAAGCGGCTCCTCTCGCTGGCGCGTCAGCAGTCCGACGACATGCGCGCCGGCCTCGTCGAGGCAGGGGTGCGGATCATCTCCGGCCACGGGCGGCTCGACAGCGACAACGCGGTCGTGGTGTCCACAGGCCCGGGCGGGACCGATTTCGACCGCATCGAGGCCGACACGCTCCTGATCTCGGTGGGCGCCTCCCCCCGAGAGCTGCCCAGCGCCAAGCCGGACGGTCAGCGCATCCTCACCTGGACCCAGCTGTACGACATGAAGGCGCTTCCCGGGCACCTGATCGTCGTCGGCTCGGGCGTCACCGGCGCCGAGTTCGCGTCGGCCTACATGAACCTGGGCGCCAAGGTCACGCTGATCTCCAGCCGCGACCAGGTGCTCCCGGGGGAGGATACGGATGCTGCGGCCGTCCTCGAACGCGTGTTCAAGCGCGGCGGAATGAACGTGCTGTCCACGTCACGCGCCGACAAGGTGGAGCGCGACGGCGACGGAGTGATCGTGACCCTGTCGGACGGCCGAACGGTCGAGGGCAGTCACTGCCTGCTGGCCGTCGGGTCGATCCCGAACACCGCCGGCATCGGGCTGGAGGAGGCCGGTGTGCAGATGACCGCCTCCGGTCACATCCAGGTCAACAAGGTCGCGCGCACGTCGGTGCCGAACATCTACGCCGCCGGCGACTGCACGACTTTCGTGCCCCTCGCGTCGGTCGCTTCGATGCAGGGTCGGACGGCGATCTTCCACGCGCTCGGCGATGTCGTCATCCCACTCGAGCGCCGGCGCATCACCTCGAACATCTTCACCGCGCCCGAGATCGCCACCGTCGGGTGGCAGGAGAAGGACATCACCGACGGGCTGATCAACGGCGTCGTCCACAAGCTGCCGCTCGCGGCCAATCCGCGCGCGAAGATGATGGGCATCAAGGACGGATTCGTCAAGCTCATCGCCCGCGAGGGGAGCGGCACGGTGATCGGCGGCGTCATCGTCGGGCCCCGCGCATCCGAACTCATCTATCCGATCGCGATCGCGGTGGAACGCCGACTGACAGTCGACCAGGTCTCTCGCGTCTTCGCGGTCTACCCCTCGCTCTCGAGCAGCATCACGGATGCCGCGCGCGCGATGCACGTCGTCGACCACACGGTCTACGGCGACGCCTGAGCGCGCGCAGGCGCCAGTCGACGGCTCGGCGCGGGGGCCCGTGTCCGTAAGCACGTCGTGCCGTGCCCAGGCGTCCGCCAGCTGGCAGACATGCGGCGCGTGGGGCGAGGGACCGGACCCTAGGAGATCGTGAGGAGCTGGTGCCCGGCCGAGACCGTGGTGCCGGGGGCGGCGTTGATCGCACCGACCACACCGTCCTTGTGCGCCTGGATGGGCTGCTCCATCTTCATCGCCTCGAGCACGACCACCAGGTCGCCCTTGACGACGGACTGGCCGTCCTCGACGGCGAGCTTCACGATGGTCGCCTGCATCGGCGCCTTCACGGCGTCGCCCGATGCGCCCGCGCTCACGCTGGGTGCGTGCGAGCGCCGCGAGGGCGGCACGGCTGCAGGGCGGCCGGCAGTGGCTGTGGCGCCCACGATCCGATCGGGAAGGCTCACCTCGAGTCGCTTGCCGCCGACTTCGACGACCACCGTGTGCCGAGACTCGGCGGCCTGGGGCGCCTCGAGTTCGCCGTCCCACGGCGGGATGTCGTTCACGAACTCGGTCTCGATCCAGCGCGTGTAGACGCCGAAGCTGCCGTCCTCCGCGGTGAACGCCGGATCGCGGACGAGCTTGCGGTGGAACGGCAGCACCGTGGGAAGCCCCGCGACCTCGAACTCGTCCAGGGCGCGCCGCGCCCGCTCGAGCGCCTCGGCGCGATCCTTGCCCGAGACGATGATCTTGGCCAGAAGCGAGTCGAATGCCCCGCTGACGCTGTCGCCGGCGGTCACGCCGGAATCCAGCCGGATGCCGGGGCCCCCGAACGTCTTGAAGACGTGGATCGGCCCGGGCTGCGGGAGGAATCCGCGCCCCGGGTCTTCGCCGTTGATGCGGAACTCGATCGAGTGCCCGACCGGTTCGGGGTCGGCATAGTCCAGCGTCCCGCCCTCCGCGATCCGGAACTGCTCGCGCACGAGATCGATCCCGGTCACCTCTTCGGAGACGGGATGCTCGACCTGCAGGCGAGTGTTGACCTCGAGGAACGAGATCGTTCCGTCGGCGCCGATGAGGAATTCGCATGTTCCCGCGCCGACGTAGCCGACCTCGCGGAGGATGGCCTTGGACGACTCGTACAGCGTGCGGTTCTGCTCTGGGGTGAGGAACGGTGCGGGCGCCTCTTCGACGAGCTTCTGGTGCCGGCGCTGCAGCGAGCAGTCGCGCGTGGAGATCACGACGACGTTGCCCGCAGCATCCGCGAGGCACTGCGTCTCGACGTGCCGGGGCTTGTCGAGGTACTTCTCGACGAAGCACTCGCCCCGTCCGAACGCGCTGATCGCCTCGCGGGTGGCGGACTCGAACAGCTCGGGGATCTCGTCCAGCTCGCGGGCGACCTTGAGGCCGCGGCCGCCGCCGCCGTATGCCGCCTTGATCGCGATCGGCAGCCCGAATTCCTGGGCGAAGGCCACGACCTCGTCCGCTCCGTCGACGGGCCCGGGGGTGCCGGGGGCGAGGGGAGCGCCGACCTTCTCGGCGACGTGACGCGCGGTGACCTTGTCGCCGAGCGCCTCGATCGCCTCGGGCGACGGGCCGATCCAGACGAGACCGGCACCGATGACGGCGCGGGCGAATTCGGCGTTCTCGGCGAGGAAGCCGTAGCCGGGATGCACCGCGTCGGCGCCCGAACGGCGCGCCACCGACAGGATCTTCTCTATCGACAGGTATGTCTCGGCGCTCGTACTGCCGCCGAGGGCATAGGCCTCGTCGGCGAGCCGCGCGTGCAGCGCATCGCGATCCTGGTCGGCGTACACGGCGACCGAGGCCTTGCCCGAGTCTCGGGCGGCGCGGATGATGCGGACGGCGATCTCGCCACGGTTCGCGACAAGGACCTTGGCAATCGAGGGCATGGATGCCAGCCTATCCAGGTGACGGCGGCCTCTTTTGACTGCTTTCGACAAGAAAGCCCGAGAAAGGTGTAGCGGAGTCTACGAACCGCTGCGGGTCACGTCCGGTTCCAGAGATCGGTCCACGTCACGCCCAGTTCACCGGCGAGGCGCCGAACGGTGGACAGCGACATACCGACGACGGTCGACGGCTCCCCTTCGATCCGCTCGATGAACGCGCCGCCGAGGCTGTCGATCGTGAACGCACCGGCCACGTGCAGCGGTTCGCCCGTCGCGACATACGCGGCGATCTCGGCATCCGTCACGTCTGCACTGAACGATACGGATGCCTCGGCCACCGCGTGCGCCTCGATCGGCGTCGCGCCGGGCGAGAGGCGCACGACGCTGTGTCCGGAATGCAGGACGCCGGTCCGCCCACGCATCGCCTTCCATCGGGCGGTCGCCGCGGGGGCGGTGTACGGCTTGCCGAGCACCTCCCCGTCGAACTCGAACATCGAGTCTCCGCCGATCACGATCCCGTCGAAACGCGGATGGCGGGTGCGCAGGGCGGCTGCGACGTCCTCGGCCTTGCGGCGGGCCAGAAGCAGCACGTGGTCGGCAGGCGCGAGTCGGCCCTGAGCCGCCTCGATCTCGGCGATGACCGCCTCTTCGTCGACGGCGGGCGCGCGGGTCTCGGGCTCGATCCCGGCCTGTCGCAGCAGCATGAGCCGGGCGGGCGAGGTCGAGGCGAGGCACACGCGCATAGGTCAACGCTAGCCCGCCGGTCGCCCACAGGCGGTTGTGCGATGCTCGGAGCGTGAACCCCGGCGACATCATCGACCTCGACATCTCCGGCGTGGCGCACGGCGGGGTGTTCGTCGCCCGCCACGGCGCCGCCACAGACAGTCCGGGTCGTGTGGTCTTCGTCCCCGATGTGATCCCCGGTGAACGAGTGCGCGTGCGGCTCACCGACACGGGCAGGCAGTCGTTCTGGCGCGCCGAGGCGCTGGAGGTCCTGGATGCGTCGCCCCACCGCCGTCCGCACGTCTGGCGTGCCGCCGACATCGACGTGGCGCCGCACGATCGGCCGGGAGGTGCGGAGTTCGGTCACATCGCGCTCGAGCATCAGCGCGACCTGAAAGACCAGGTGCTCCGCGACGCGCTCGCCCGCATCGGCGGCCTCGATCTGCCGACCTCGATGCGTGCCCCGCTGGTCCCGGCAGGCGGGCTCCCCGAAGAATCCGACGGCACCGCATGGCGCACCCGTCTCAGCCTCCACGTGGACGGCGAGGGCCGCGTGGGTCCGTACGCCGCGCGCAGTCACCGCGTGATCGCCGTCGATGATCTCCCTCTGGCCACTCCGGGCATCGAATGGGTGGGCCTGGGCCTGTCGACCGGCGCGCCGGGCCGCATCGACCTGGTGCAGCCCGCGGACGGCCGCGTGCGGGTCATCCCCCGACCGGATCCGCCGCGCATCGCTCGTGCGCGCGGCGGGCGGAAGCCGCCGCATCCGATCGCTCCCGTTCCCCCGGAAGCGCGAGAGGTCGTGGTCGAGCGCGTCGGCGACCGGGATTTCCGCGTGGATGCGGGCGGGTTCTGGCAGGTGCACCGCCTCGCCGCGCACTCACTGACCCGGCTCGTGACCGACGCGCTGCGAGACGTGGGGGTCGACCCTGACGCTTCGCACCTCGACCTCTACGGCGGCGTCGGGCTGTTCGCCGCCGCCATCGGGGATGTCGGGGGCGCGGCTACGAGGGTCACGTCGGTCGAGTCCGACCCGCGGGCGACCGAGCACGCCGGCCAGAACCTCGCCGAGTGGCTCGGTGCGCGAGCAGAGACCGAGCGGGTCGACCGATTCGTCGCCCGGCTGGCCTCCACCGCGTCGACCGCCGAGCGTGCGCGCCTTGCACGGGGGGTCGTGGTGCTGGACCCGCCCCGGGCCGGTGCGGGACGGGAGGTCGTCGAGGGCGTCGCCGCTCTCGGACCGTCGGCGATCGTCTACGTCGCCTGCGACCCGGTGGCCCTCGCGCGCGACCTCGCGACCTTCCGCGCGGCGGGTTATGAGACGCCCCGAGTGGATGCCGTAGACCTCTTCGCACACTCGCATCACCTCGAGGCGATCGCGGTGCTGACCCGCGGATAGGCTGGCCCCATGACGACGCGGGTGGCATTGATCGACGATCACGAGTCTGTGCGGCTCGGCCTCGAGGCCGCCTGTGCGCGTGCCCAGAAGACCGTCGTCTTCTCGGGTGCGAACGTCGCGCAGTACCTCGAGTGGCGCAGGCGCAGCAATTCGAGTCCCGCCGACGTGGTCGTGCTGGATCTGACGCTCGGCGACGGCACGACGATCACCGAGAACGTGCGCCGCCTCGTGGGCAACGGTTCCAGCGTGCTCATCCACTCGGTCGCCGATCGGCCGGCCGGCGTGCGCGAGGCCCTCGTGGCCGGGGCAGCCGGGGTGATCAGCAAGTCTTCGCCCATCGACGAGGTGATCAGCGCGGTCGCGACGGTCGCGCGCGGCGAGGCGCTCAACAACGTCGAATGGGCGAGCGCCGTCGAGGGCGATCGGGCCTTCGCCGATGCGCAGCTGTCGGTGCGCGAGCGCGAGGTCCTCCGTCTGTATGCGGCGGGACTGCCGCTGAAGATGGTCGCCGACCGCCTCGGAGTGGCGTACTCGACCGCGAAAGAGAACATCACGCGGGTGCGGGTCAAATACGTGGAGGTGGGCCGGCCCGCTCCGACGAAGGTCGACCTGCTGCGCCGGGCGATGGAAGACGGGATCGTGAGCCAGAGCGCGGGGGATGCTGGTGACGGCTGACACCGACCGGGCGGTACTCGCCGACGCCTGGGGGCACATCCCGCAGTCGCGCGACACGACCGCGGGCCTCGGGTCGTTCACGCGCCGGCGCATCGAGCGGATCCTCGCCCCGGTGGTCGCGGCGGGCTGTATGGCGCTCGGTGCCCAGGCCTTCCTCGCGGCGCTCGGCCCCGGCGACGAGCTGCCCGGATGGCACCTGCCGCTGATGATCCTCACGTTCGTGCCGCTCCTGGCCATGCTGATCGCGTGCTTCATCGGCCGCGGCGTCGCCATCTTCGCGGGAGCATTCGCGATCATCTACGTCTTGGCTCTCCTGCTCTGGCCGTTCGCGACTGCGGGGATGCCGTCCGATCCGGCCGTGGAACCGTGGATCTGGTATCTCGTCAACGTCGCGACAGTCTCGGCCGTACTCGCCTTCCCCATGCCGCTGCAGATCCTGTGGGCGGCGATGGTTCCCCTTCTGTTCGCCCTCACGCGCCTCATCCAGGGCGGCTTCGCCGCCGAGTATTGGATCGCGGTCGGCCTCGACGTGTCGTTCTCACTGATCCTCGGGTTCGTGCTCCTCGGCGTCGGCTGGGTGTTCCGAGGGGTGGCGGCCAACGTCGACGAGACGCGGGCCAGGGCCGTGTCCTCCTATGCGGGGGCTGCCGCCGCTGATGCCGCCGAGCAGGAGCGCGTCGCCGTCGCGGCACTCATGCACGACAGCGTTCTGGCGGCCCTCATCGCCGCGGCGCGCGCGTCCTCGCGCCGGGAACGCCAGCTCGCGGTGGGTATGGCGCAAGAGGCCCTCACTCGCCTCGCCAACACCGAGCAGGAGGCGGGTGAGGGCAGTGACGAGCCGAGGGATGCCGCGGCCCTCGCCGATGCCGTCGAGCGCGGCGCGGCCGATCTCGGCGTCGAGATCACCGTGGACAGGGCGCTGGACGCAGCCACGCCCGTCGTGCCCGGTCGGGTGGCGAGGGCGCTCGTGCTCGCGGCCATGCAGGCGATCGCGAACTCGATCGAGCACGTCGACGGGGTCGGCCTGCACGTGAAGGTCGCCAGTGCGCACGCGCCGAGCGGAGTGCGCATCGACGTGACCGATGCGGGCGGGGGCTTCGACCTCGATCAGGTCCCCGACGACAGGCTCGGCATCCGCGCCTCGATCATCGCTCGCGTCGCCGCCGTCGGTGGTACTTCTGAGATCGTCACGAACGCGCACGGCACGACGGTGACCCTCGAGTGGAGGCATCCGATCACATGATCAGCGTTCGACAGGTCCTGACCGCTCTGGGGTTCGCCTTCACCGCGTACCTCGCGGGCCGGAGTCTGTACTGGACCGGCCCCGTTCAGTACCCCCTGGTCATGTACGCCACGACCGGGCTGTACCTCGTCACCGCGTGGCTCTGCCTCTTCCAGTACCGCCGCCGGCCCGCCGAGGAGACCGGACCACCGGCCGGGATCCCCGCGCCTGACCGGTTGCCCATCTGGGCATGCGTGCTGGCGACCGCCGCCGCAGTCCTCATGCCCACGACGATCGCGCTCGCCGTCGGTCCCGACGTCCGCACGGCACCGTACGGGACATGGGCGATCGGCGCCATCGGCGTGCTGATGGTGATCGTCATGGTACGGCGGCGCCCGTGGGTGGCCTGGGCGGGCATCGTGATCATGGGCGTTCAGAGCATGATCTGGATGGGAGTCCTCCCTGCGCTCGCGTTGGGTCTCGTCGGATCGATCGTGTGGGTGTCGGGAACGCAGGTGATGATCGTTCTCCTCGACCGCGCCGCGCTCGACGCCGCGCACCTCGCGACGCTGCAGCGTGCCGCGTCGGCATGGCAGGCCTCACAGACCGTCCGGCAGCGCGAGCGCCGGCTGCAGGTGCAGCGCGCCCTCGTGGTCGCCGGTCCCGTGCTGACACGCACCGTCGCTTCGGGCGGCGAGCTCGACGAGGGCGAGCGGCTGGAGGCCCGCATCGCCGAGGGGCGTCTGCGGGATGAGCTGCGGGGGCCGCGGCTGCTCGACGATGAGGTGCGTGCGCAGCTGGACGCCGTGCGGCGTCGCGGCACGGCGGTCACCGTGCTCGATGAGGGCGGTCTCGAGGGTCTCGACGAGCGCTCGCTCACCCAGATCCGCTCGCGCCTGGCGGACACGCTCAGATCCGCGAGCTCTGACCGGCTGTACATCCGCACGTCTCCGCACGACCGTATCGCCGTGACCGTCGTCGGCCGGTCGGGCGCGGGCGCGGGTCTGTCCGACGAGGACGCCGTCGACCTCTGGGCCGAGATCCCGCATTCACCGGGCGAGGACGCCTGACCCCGGTCCGACGCCGCGGAGGCCGGAGATAACGCTTCCCCGCCCCGGTGGGGGAGGGAATACCGGGGCGGGAAAGCGTAAACAGAGGAGGCGAGGGGCGGCGAAGCCGCCGACCCCTCGCCTGGCGGACGATTACCCGAAAACCGTCCGCGTGGCCGAATCTGGCCCGGCAAACCCTGCAGCCGAACAGACCGACCGAACGCAAGAAGCGTTCCAGCTCATCCAGTATCGAACGAGAGCCGATCGGCGTCTGTAGGTACTTTGGGGGACAGCTGAACAGGGGGACAGATGAACGCCGCGCCGCGCCGGGTCGCGGTGCGCGTGCGTCACCAGGCCGAGCGGCTCCATCCGAGCTCTCGGCGCAGCGGCATGCGCAGCGTTCGCTGCGACACCGCCCACGCCGACATGCCCGGAGGATCGGAGGCTACGGCGTCCGCGGCTTCGCGCGCATAGGCGTCCGAGACGACCGCCGTGAGGGCGGCGAGCTCTTCGGGTGTGGGGTCGCCCCGTCGCACGCCGATCGACAAACCATCGCCGTGTTCGGCATCGCCGAAGGGCGCTTCCGCGTGGGGCGCGGCATCCGTCCCGCCGTTCGTGCCGGTCATAGCGGGATGTTGCCGTGCTTCTTCGGCGGCAGGCTCGCCCGCTTGCCGCGGAGCGACCGCAGCGCCTTCGCGATCGCGACGCGCGTCTGCGCGGGCTCGATGATGCCGTCCAGCTCGCCGCGCTCGGCGGCCAGGAACGGGGATGCCACGTTGTACGTGTACTCGTTGGCCAAACGCGTGCGCACCGCCGCGACGTCCTCGCCGGCCTCTTCGGCGCGCTTGATCTCGCCGCGATAGAGGATGTTGACCGCGCCCTGGCCACCCATCACAGCGATCTCCGCGGTCGGCCATGCGAGGTTCACATCGGCGCCGAGCTGCTTGGAACCCATCACGATGTACGCGCCGCCGTACGCCTTGCGGAGGATCACCGTCACGAGGGGCACCGTCGCCTCGGCGTAGGCGTACAGCAGCTTCGCGCCGCGGCGGATGACGCCGGTCCACTCCTGGTCGGTGCCCGGGAGGTAGCCGGGTACGTCGACGAGGGTCACGATGGGGATCGAGAACGCGTCGCAGAATCTCACGAAGCGGCTCGCCTTCTCGCCTGCCTCGATGTTGAGCGTGCCCGCCATCTGCGACGGCTGATTGGCGATGATCCCGACCGAGCGGCCTTCGATGCGCCCGAAGCCGATCACGATATTCGGCGCGAACAGGGGCTGCACCTCGAGGAACTCCTCGCCGTCGACGAGATGGCGGATGACGAAGTGGATGTCGTACGGCTGGTTGGGCGAGTCGGGGATGATCGTGTTGAGCGCCCGATCCGAGTCGGTCGTCTCGAACTCGAAGTTCGTCTCGTACACCGGCAGCTCTGCCATGTTGTTGTCGGGGAGGAAGCCGACGAGGGTGCGGACGTAGTCGAGTGCATCGTCCTCGTCTTCCGCGAGATAGTGGGCCACGCCCGAGCGGGTGTTGTGCGTGTAGGCCCCGCCGAGTTCTTCCATGCCGACGTCTTCGCCCGTGACCGTCTTGATCACGTCGGGGCCGGTGACGAACATCTGGCTGGTCTTGTCGACCATCACGACGAAATCGGTGAGGGCGGGCGAGTACACGGCACCGCCGGCCGCCGGGCCCATGATGATCGAGATCTGCGGGATGACGCCCGACGCCGCCGTGTTGAGGCGGAAGATCTCGCCGTACTTGCCCAGGGCCACGACGCCCTCCTGGATGCGCGCGCCGCCGGAGTCGAGCATCCCGATGATCGGCATGCCTCCGCGGGTGGCGAACTCCATGATCTTGATGATCTTGTCGCCCGCGACCTCGCCGAGCGATCCGCCGAAGGTCGTGAAGTCCTGGGCGTACACGGCGACCGTGCGGCCATGGATCGTGCCGACCCCTGTGACGACCGAGTCGCCGTAGGGGCGGCTGCGATCCATACCGAACGCGGTCGTGCGATGGCGGACGTACTCGTCGAACTCGACGAAGCTGCCCTGATCGAGCAGCAGCTCGATGCGCTGCCGGGCGGTGAGCTTGCCCTTGGCTTCCTGCTTGGCGCGGGCGACCGCCTCGGCGTCCACCACGGCCTCGTTGTAGCGCGCGCGAAGGTCGGCGATCTTGCCGGCGGTGGTCGAGAGGTCGGGCTGATCGGTCACGCGTTCCACCCTAGCGGCGGGGTTCGCGCTGACGTTGGAGGGTGCATACAAGGCGTTGCGCCTTCCGCTGTGGACTGTCGTGCGAAGGCGCCCTCCGCGCGGGGTCTCCCCGGCCGTATGCAGGGAGCTCGGGCCGGTAGCACGCGAGTGCGTCACTCCTGACCCGTGCGTCACAGCGCTCCCTGCAGACGGCGAGCACGGGTGTCAAGGCCGGACGGTCCCCGCCGGCCCCGCGTAGGGTGTGGGCATGCCGATCCCCGCCGCGGGCTACCCCCGCTCCGCCGCCGTCAGCCCTCGCGTCCAGGTGGTCGAGGCCACAGGCTCGACCAACGCCGACGTCGTGGCCGGTGTCATCGCCGACCCGGCCGCGTGGCCGCACCTGTCGCTCGAGCTGACCACGGACCAGCGGCACGGTCGCGGGCGGCTCGACCGCACATGGACGGCCCCCGCCGGGACGGCGCTGGCCGTGTCGGTCGCGGTGGGAGTGGCGGCTATCCCCGTGGTGAGCCGCGGGTGGATCCCGCTCATCGCCGGGGCGGCGATGACCCGCGCGATGGCGGCACAGGTGCTCGGCACGGGGCATTCGGTGGGTCTCAAGTGGCCCAACGACGTCCTGATCGACGGGGCGAAGATCTGCGGGATCCTCGCTGAGGCGGTCGCGGGGCATCCGGACGTCGTCGTCATCGGCTCCGGCGTGAACACGACGATGTCGCAGGCCGACCTGCCCGTGGCGACGGCGACGTCGTTCGCCGCCCTCGGGCTCGAGGTCGACGACGATGCGCTGCTGGCCGCCTACCTGACCGCCCTCGACGAGCAGCTGACGGCGCTCGCCGCGGCCGGCGGGGACGCGGCTGCGGCCGGGATCCTCGGCGAGATGGAGGCGCTCTGCACCACGATCGGCTCCGATGTGAGGGTGGCGCTCCCCGGGGGCGCGACGCTCGAGGGTCGCGCCCAGCGACTCGACCCGGACGGCCGGCTCGTGGTCGTCGCGGGTGAGGTCGAGACGGCGGTGGGCGCCGGCGACGTGGTGCACGTGCGCTGACTCGCGCACCGCGCGCACCGCCAGCACCGACGGTGCCGAGGGTGCCGAGCGCACCGAGGGCGGCGTGGGGCGACCGAGGGGTCGGCGGGTGGCGGCACAATGGTGGAGTGACTCAGCCGACGACCTACGGAGGACGCCCCGTCCTGCCCGGGCCGGGCGCCGCCACGCCGGAACTGCGCATCGCGCGGTTCCGCACGCACGCGCGTCGCCTGCTCTGGTCGGCGATCGTTCTGATCGCCGTGGCCGGAGCCGTCGGCTACTTCCTCGGCAACCTCCCCGCTCCTTTCGAGGATTGGATGCTGCTGACCGCCGCCGCCGTGGTGGTCGTTCTGGCGGTGGTGCTGCCGTTCCTCCTGTGGTGGGGCCACACCTTCACCGTCACCACGCGACGGGTCATGGAGCGCTCGGGGCTGTTCGGCCAGCGCAGTCGCGAGCTGTCGCACGTGCGCGGGTACACGATCGGGGTGCGGCGCGGGATCCTGCAGCGGATGTGGGGCGCCGGAACGCTCACGCTGTCGAACGGGGTCGACGCGCCCATGGTGCTGGCGAACATCCCCAGCGCAGAACTCGTGCATGAGGCCCTCGTCGATCAGGTCGAGGTGAACCAGATCCTCGCCCATCGCGATGCTCAGGCGCTGCCCGGCATTCCGCCGATGCCGCCGCTGCCGGCCTGACCGGCCACCGCGCACGGGCTCTCCACCGCGCGTGCCGCGCTCTCGGGTGCGAGAAGATGGGTGGGTCGGAAAGGGGCACCACCATGGTCATGCGCGTCGGAGTCGTCGGGGGCGGGCAACTGGCCCGCATGATGATCGCTCCCGCCGTGGAGCTCGGCGTCGAGCTGCGGGTCCTCGGCGAGGAGCCGGGCATGGCCGCGTCCCTCGCCGCGACCGCGGTCGGCGATTACCGCGATGCCGACACGGTGCTCGCGTTCGCCCGAGACGTCGATGTGATCACGTTCGACCACGAGCACGTGCCTCAGGACGTCCTTGCCGCTCTCGTCCATGCCGGAGTCGCCGTGCACCCCGGGCCGCACGCGCTGCGATTCGCGCAGGACAAGCTCGAGATGCGCACACGACTGGCGGAGCTGGGGATGCCGCAGCCCGAG
Source organism: Microbacterium rhizomatis (assembly GCF_008710745.1). Classification (GTDB taxonomy): domain Bacteria; phylum Actinomycetota; class Actinomycetes; order Actinomycetales; family Microbacteriaceae; genus Microbacterium; species Microbacterium rhizomatis. The sequence continues at coordinate 1,375,610 of NZ_VYSA01000001.1, read as the reverse complement.
TGGGCCGCGGTCTCGGACGCCACCGAGCTCGATGCGTTCGTCGCGGCGCACGGCGGCCGGGCCGTCGTCAAGACGCCGCGCGGCGGCTACGACGGCAAGGGCGTGCGGGTCGTGTCATCCGGGGCCGAAGCCGATGACTGGTTCACCGCGCTCGCCGAGGACGGGCGGGGCGGATCGCTCCTCGCCGAGGAGCTCGTGGATTTCTCGCGCGAACTCGCGCAGCAGGTCGCCCGCCGCCCGTCGGGCCAGGCCACGCCCTACCCCCTGGTCGAGACCGTCCAGCGCGGCGGCGTCTGCGCCGAAGTGCTCGCACCCGCGCCGCACGCCGGCGAGAGACTTCTCGAGGTGGCCGCCCGGCTCGGCGTCGCGATCGCGAACGGTCTGGACGTCGTCGGGATGCTGGCCGTCGAGCTCTTCCAGACCACCGATGACCGCATCCTCGTGAATGAGCTGGCGATGCGTCCGCACAACAGCGGTCACTGGACGCAGGACGGAGCCACGACGAGTCAGTTCGAGCAGCACCTGCGCGCCGTGCTCGATCTGCCGCTCGGCGCCACGGATCCGACGCAGCCGTGGTCGGTGATGGTGAACATCCTCGGCGGCCCGGCCGAAGGTGCGCTCGATGAGCGGTTCGCGGCCGCGATGGTCGACCAGCCCGCCGCGAAGATCCACACCTACGGCAAGGCGCCCCGCCCGGGCCGCAAGGTCGGGCACGTCAACGTCGCCGGGGACGACCTCGACGACGTCGCCTATCGCGCCCGCGCCGCGGCGGCGTTCTTCGGCGACTGATCCGGCGTCCGGCCGCGCCGTTGCGGGCTTCTTCCAGGGTCGCGCCATAGCCTGGTCGGGTGACTGCGTCCGCTTCGGGAATCGTGCCCCTGCACTCCTCAGACGCGCCCCTCGTCGGCGTCGTCATGGGCTCCGACTCGGACTGGCGCGTCATGAGCGACGCGTCGCAGCTCCTGACCGACTTCGGCGTCGCCCACGAGGTCGAGGTCGTCTCGGCGCACCGCACCCCCGACAAGCTCATCCGCTACGGCCGTGACGCTCGCGGGCGAGGCATCCGCGTGATCATCGCCGGAGCCGGGGGCGCCGCGCACCTGCCGGGCATGCTGGCCTCCGTCACGGCTCTGCCGGTGATCGGCGTCCCCGTCCCGCTCGCGACGCTCGACGGACTGGACTCGCTGCTCAGCATCGTCCAGATGCCCGCCGGCATCCCGGTTGCGACGGTCTCGATCGGGGGTGCCAAGAACGCGGGGCTGTTGGCCGCGCGCATTCTGGGAGTGGCGGATGCTGCTCTCGCCGACCGTGTCGAAGCCTATGCCCGCGAGCTCGAAACCCAGGTCGATGAGAAGAACCGCCGGCTGAAGGAGTCGCTGTGAGCGTCACAAGCCCTCCCCGTCCGCGCCCCGGCGGACACGCGCCGGCGGTGCCGTTGCTCGAGACCCGTCCGCTCCGCCGACCCGACAGCTCGTCCCCCCAGGTGATGACGCGCCGGGCCTGGTGGCTCGTCGGCATGAACTTCCTCATCCCGGGCTCGGCGCAGGTGCTCGCCGGCAATCGCCGCCTGGGCCGGTTCGGGCTCGCCTCGACGCTGGTCATGTGGACGCTGGTCGTCCTGGCGGCACTGTGCGGCATCCTCTGGCAGCAGGTCTTCCTCACGATCGCGACGAACTGGTTCGCCCTCCTGGTCGCGCAGGTCCTCCTCCTCGCGTACGCCGTGCTCTGGGTCGTGCTGACGATCGACACTCTCCGTCTCGTCCGGCTCGTCAAGGCCAAGCCCGCCGCGCGCGTCGGAGTCGCTCTCGTCGCGATCGCCGGACTCGTGCTCGCAAGCGGCGGGGCGGTCTACGCCTCGCAGGTCGCCGGGACGACACGTGACACGCTGGGTGCGATCTTCGGTGCGAGCGCGCCGTCGGTCCCGCCCTCGGACGGCTATTACAACATCCTCCTGCTCGGGGCCGACAGCGGCGAGGGCCGCGACTCGATGCGGTTCGACAGCATCTCGGTCGTCTCGGTGAACGCCACCACGGGGGCGACGACCATCACCGGCATCCCGCGCGACATGCCGAACTTCCCGTTCGCACCCGGCCCGATGCAGGACAAGTACCCCGACGGTCACACCGGCCACGCCGATGACACGTGCGGGTGGGGGAGCGGCATCAACCAGCTCCGCACCGAGGTCGAGGTCTGTCAGGACGGCAACACGCTCTATCCCGATGCCGTCGCGAACGGCTCCGAGCCGGGCATCGAGGCGACCAAAGACGCCGCAGAGGGCATCCTCGGCATCCAGATCCCGTACTACGTCTTCCTCGACATGCACGGCTTCGCGGCCCTCGTGGATGCGCTCGGCGGCGTCGACATCACCGTCACCGAGCGGCTCCCGGAGGGATGGGGCCCCACGTACGACGGCGAATCGGCCGACGACTGGGCGATCGGCTGGATCGAGGCCGGCCCTCAGCACATGGACGGCGACACGGCTCAGTGGTACGCCCGGTCGCGGTACACGACGAGCGATTTCGACCGGATGCGCCGCCAGCGCGAACTGCAGCAGGCGATCCTCGCGCAGTTCACCCCCGAGGTCGTGCTCACGAGGTTCCAGGACGTGGCGAACGCCGGCGCCAACCTCCTGCAGACCGATCTGCCGCAGTCCCTCCTGCCGACGCTTCTGGACCTCGCGGTGAAGGCCAAGGCCCAGCCGGTGACGACGATCGAGCTCACCCCCGCGCAGGGCATCGACGAGTTCGATCCCGACTTCGGCTACATCCAGCAGCTCATCCACGACACGCTGCACCCGCCCACCGCTACCCCGTCGACCGGCGGCTGAGGCCGATGACGGCGACTCTGAGGGTTGTGCTCGACCAGTTGGCCGCGCCGACAGACTCGAATCTGGCGACCGCGACCCGCGAACTGACCCGTGCCCTGATCCGCGCCGCTCCACGCGGGTGCGAGGTCGCAGGAATCATCCCGGCGATTCCACAGGACGGGCGGGATGCTGTCGCCCAGGCCCTGCCGGGGCTCGCCGATCTGCATTCGATGGCGCTGGCGCGCCGCGAGCTCGCCGGGACCTGGCAGCTCGGTGTCGCCCCCGGGGTCGGGGGCGGGATGATCCATTCCCCTTCGCTGTTCGCTCCGCTCGTGCGGCACGACCGGGTGCATGACAACGACCAGACCGTCGTGACCGTGTGGGACCTGCGTCCGTGGGAGGCACCGGAAGAGTTGCCCCGCACCACCGTCTCCTGGCACAGGGCGATGCTCAAGCGCGCGGCGAAGCACGCCGATGCCGTCGTCGTGCCGACGCATGCGATGGCCGAGCGTCTTGCCGGCCTCGGTCGCCTGGGCGACCGCATCCGGGTGATCTCGGGTGCCGCGCCCGCCGATTTCGCGGTGCCCCGCGATGAGATCGGCCGACGCCGCGAACTCGGTCTTCCCGAAGGCTTCGTGCTGCTGTCGGGGGGAGCGGCCGTCTCCGATGCGCTCGCGGACGGCTTCGCGGCCGTCGCCGCGGCCGGGCTCGACATGCCCGTCGTGGTCGTGGACGCACCGGAGGGCGAAGAGCCGGCGATCACCGAGATCGCGTCTGCTGCCGGCATCCCCGAGCGACTCGTCCACGTCCGTGGGGCGCTCTCCGCGACCGATCGCGCAGCGGTGCTCGGCAGCGCGGTCGCCCTCGTGGCCTCGTCGCGTCGCACCGCCTTCCCCTGGAGGATCGTCGAGGCGCTCGCGCTCGGTGTCCCCGTCATCGCCAGCGACTCGCCCGTGCACACCGACGTCGTCCTGGACGGCGGCGTGCTCGCAGCGGATGTCACCGCGCTCGGCGAGGGGCTGGCGCGGGCTCTCGGCTCCGCAGCGGAAGTGGAGCGGATGTCGGTGCTCGCCGCCGATCGCGGGCGCGCGTTCTCGTGGCGCGATGCCGCCGACAGGGTGTGGCAGCTGCATGCGGACCTCTAGGGCCACTCCGGCGTCGCGCCGTGCCTGCGCGGGGACATGGTTCCGCCCGATCCGAGGTGTCCGGAATCGGTGGCGGACGCTCGCGCCATAGGGTGATGTGCATGGCAGCAGCGCGGGTGGGTATCGTCGTTCGTACCAAGAATCGTCCGGACTTCGTCGCCCGGGCGTTGGCCGACATCTCCGCACAGACGTTCGTCGAGTGGGAGATCGTGATCGCTCACGACGCCGGCAATCGCGACGAGCTGGACGCCGTCGTGGCCGCAGCCGATCTGGGCGCGCGCGTGAGCATAGAAGAGGTGCCCCGTCCGGGGGGAAGGTGCGCGGCGGCGAACGCAGGAATCCGTGCGACGTCCGCACCGCTGATCGTCCTCCATGACGACGATGACCTGTGGGAACGCGAGTTCCTGGCCGAGACGGTCGCCTGGATCGACGCACACCCGGATGCGGCAGGTGTCGTGGCATCGACCGCGGTGGTCTACGAGGAGAAGCGCGGGACGAGATGGGTCGAGACCGCCCGGCTGCCATTCTGGAAGGAGATGACGCGAATGTCGCTGAGCGAGATGCTCGAGGTCAATCGCGCTGTGCCGATCTCGTTCCTCTACCGCCGCTCCGTGCACGACGATGTCGGGATGTACGACGAGTCGCTCGACGCGGTCGAGGACTGGGAGTTGCTCCTCAGAATCCTCCCGCGGTACGAGATCGGATACATCGACGGGCCCCCGCTCGCCCTGTGGATGCAGCGGCCCGACGCTGAAGGAATCGACGCGAACAGCATGTTCGCGCTGCAGCACCAGCACATCGACGATGACGCGAAGGTGCGGGATCGCGAGCTGGCGCGCTGGATCGCCGACAACGGTGTCGGGCTCCCGCTCTACCTCGCGTCCCTCGAGCAGCGTCTGGCCCACCGGATCGATGAAGGTCTCGCTCGACAGGAGGATCGGATCCGCTTCGAGATCGACGCGCATCAGCCCGTCTGGTCCAGGCTGCGTCGGATGCGCCGGCGTCTGCGCAAAGACCGCTGAACAGGCTCGTCTAACATCGATCGGGTGAGAGCGCGTCTGCGCGTCGCGTGGCGGAGGCTGCGCGACGTTCCCCTGGTCGGCTCGGCCGTCCGGGCGGCTGACCGTCTGTGGTGGGCACGAGCGATCGCGGCTTCGGGGCTCGTCGACGCGGAATACTACGGGGCACAACGAGGGTGGGCGGACACCTCCCCGGCCCGCGCGGTGAAGGACTATGTGAGACGCGGATTCCGGGCGGGTCTGAGCCTCAATCCTCTCTTCGACGAGCTCATCGCAGGCCGATCGCTCCCCGAGCCCGACAGGGTGCCCGCCCTTTACGCGTACCTGCTCAGCGATCGCTTCACCGTCCGGCTCCACCCCTGGTGGGATGCTCCGAGCACGCCGGTACGCGGAGACCGGCCGGCACTGGAGACCGTGTGGGACGCTCGGGCGGACGCGACCATCACCGTGCGGATCGGCTCGATCACGCGCGAGGTGGCAGTGGTCGACGTGCGGGCGTGGGCGCTCGAGGCAGCGCACGAATGGCGTCACGGCAAGGCCTCGCGTTCGCCGGCGGGGGAGGGGGATCTGGTGGTCCGGCTCCTCCAGAAGCGCGACAGGGACTACAGCGAGCGTCTCGCGCTCGCCGCGACGCTCGCGCCCTCCGCTGCGGTGAGCGTGGGCATGGTCGGCGGCGAACCCGCACAATGGGTCGCCTTCGACATGCTGACCCGTTTCGTGGCCGGCGTCGGCGGGCGCGTCCTCGACGCTCGGACGGAATACGGCGATGCCGTCGGCCAGTGCGTCCCCGTCGGGGTCGACGGGCGCCTGTGCGTCGTGGGTCCGCGATCAGACCTCTCCGCATCCCACGTCCGTCTCCTCCTCGAGTCTGCCTCGCCCGGCCTGGCGGTCTCTCCGGCCGAGCTCGCCGCAGACGGCACGATCCTGGCAGTGGGTTCGGCCGGCACCGGTACGCGCCGTCCGCTGCGGATCCTCAACGGTCATCCGTCCGAAGATCTGGAACGCCTTCCGTCTGAGGTGGAGGCGCCGCTCCTGTCCGGACCCACCTTCGCCGTCGCCCGCGCCGACTGGACACGCGCGGGCGGTCTGGACGCCGGGGCGGGAACGCTCTTCGCGGTGGAAGATCTGTCGCTTCGGCTCGCGCACGCCGTTCCCGGCTACCTCTTCCGCGTCCTCACGACGATCGTCAGCACCTCCTGGGCGCGCGAGGAGGTGTTCCTCGGCCGGCGTCGTGCCGGTGGCGGGCCGCGGTATGGCGACGATCGCGACATCGCCGCGCGCACGTATGGACTTGCCGGGTTCGATGTCGTCGGCTGGCACACGCACCGAGGTGAAACGAGCCCTCGGCTGGTCTGGCGGAAGCCGACGGCTGCTGCGTTGCGATGGTCGATCCGCATCAGCTCCCCCCCGGGCCCCGCGGGCGCTGTCTGGGGCGACACCCATTTCGCCCGGGGTCTGTCGCGCGCACTGAAGCGCCGCGGGCAGACCGTGGTCATCGACAGCCACGCGGCACGGGACCGTCCGACGGCCTACCTGGATGACGTCACCCTCGTCGTGCGCGGGCCGTACCGCATCCGTCCGCCGCGCTCGGGTACTCGCATCGAGTGGATCATCAGCCACCCCGACCAGATCACGCGTGCAGAGCTGGCCTCTTTCGACGCGGTGTTCGCCGCGTCGGACCGGTGGAGCCGCACCGCGTCAGCGCGGTGGGGACTGCCAGTGACCCCCCTGCTGGAGTGCACGGACGCCGACCAGTTCTATCCCCGCGGTCTCACGCGCACGGACGAGATCGTGTTCGTCGGCACCGCGAGGGGAATCGCGCGTCCGAGCGTGGTCGTGCCGATCGCCGCGGGAATCCCGGTTCGTGTGTACGGACCCGATTGGCGCACGTACATCCCCGCGGCGGCGATCGCGGCGGATTCGATCCCGAACAGCGAGCTCAGTGAGCGGTATGAGACCGCGTCCATCGTGCTCAACGACCAGTGGCCGGCGATGCAGCGGGAGGGATTCATCGCGATGCGGCCCTTCGATGTCGTCGCCGCCGGCGGGCGCGTCATCAGCGAGTACGTGGAGGGGATCGAAGCCGTCTTCGGTGATGCCGTTCCGGTGTTCCGCACGCCGGCGGAGCTTCTGGACCTCCTTGCGCAGGATCCGGATGACATCTTCCCCGACGCAACCGGCATCCGTCGGGCCTCCGAGCGCATCCGTCGCGAACACTCGTTCGACGCGCGTGCCGACGAGCTCATCGCGGCGGTCGCCCGACTGCGTGAGGACGTGGATGGTCTCTGAGCGCCGGGTAGACTTGTCGGGTCGCGTGCAAGGCGTCCGTCCCGGCTTCTACGCGGACTACCGGCGACGGGACGTCTCGATTCCGGTATCTCGGAAACGATCCGGACCGCGGAACAGAAAGTATTGCCTGTGACTGAAGTGACTGGGCGCGGTCCGTTCCCCGAGGGCGGGAAACGGATCATCGTTTACCTCCTCTGGGATCCGAGGGGTGACGTCGACGACTATGTCGACTACAAGCTCCGCAGGCTTCGCCCGTTCGCTGATCACATCTTCGTCGTGGTCAACGGTGATCTCACAGACCGCGGACGCGCGCGGCTCGAGGGTGTGGCCGACACGATCCTGCAGCGCGAGAACGTCGGATACGACGTCTGGGGATACAAGACCGCGCTCGAGAGCATCGGCGACGGGCTGGCCGAGTACGACGAGCTCATCCTCATGAACTACACCTGGTTCGGTCCGGTGAATCCGTTCGAGCCGGTTTTCGAGCGGATGGACGCGCTCGACGTCGATTACTGGGGTATGACCGATCACGGGAAGCTCCGCCCGAACCCGTTCACTCGGGAGGGCGTCCTGCACGCCCACATCCAGTCGCACTGGATCGCCGTGCGCCCGAGCCTGTTCCTGAGTGAGGAATGGCGCCGCTACTGGGCGGAGATGCCCCAGATCGTTTCCTACACCGACTCGATCCTGAGTCACGAGTCGAGATTCACCCACCACTTCCACTCGCTCGGCTTCGAGTACGAGGTCGCCTTCCCGCACCGCAACTACTCCACGTGGCATCCCGCGTTCTTCGACGCGGAAGCCCTCATGGATGACGGATGCCCGGCGCTCAAGCGTCGGCCGTTCTTCCACGACCCCCTGCTGCTGGATCGGCAGGCGATCATCGGTCGGCGCTATGTGGAGAAGGCTCAAGAGCTCGGTTACCCCGTCGAGCTCATCTGGCAGAACATGTCGCGCGGATCGCAGCCCAAGGTCTTGAACACCAATGCCGCGATGCTCGAGATCATGCCCGACGTCGACATCTCCTATGACACGGCGAAGCCGCTCCGCATCGCCGTGATCATGCACATCTTCTACACCGAGCTGACCCGCGAACTCTTCGACTACGCCGCCAACCTGCCGTCGCCGTACGACGTGATCGTGACCACGGACGATGCCGCGAAGGCGAGGGTCATCGCCGAGATCCTGCGCGAGCGCGAGGACCCTCGCCTCAGAGAAGTCGATATCCGCGTCCTTCCGTCCAATCGCGGGAGAGACATGGGTGCCTTCTTCGTCGGCTGCCGCGACATACTTCGCAGCGATGCCTACGACGTGATCTTCAAGATCCACTCGAAGAAGACCGTGCAGGAGAATCTGAACGCGGGGAACTTCTTCCGTCGCCATCAACTGATGAATCTGCTCAATTCGCCCGGCTACGCGGCGAACCTGGTCGCCCTCTTCCAGAAGGAGGAGGGCCTGGGGATGGTCTACGCCCCGACGATCCACATCGGGTACCCCACGCTCGGCAGGGGCTGGTTCGACAACAAGGCGAACGCGAAGAAGATGGCAGACAAGATCGGTATCCGCGTGCCGTTCGATGATCCTTCGCCGCTCGCGCCCTACGGGTGCATGTTCGCTTTCCGCCCCGCGGCCCTGCGCCTCATGAGCGATGTGGATCTCGGCTACAAGGACTATCCGTCCCCGAAGGAGCACTTCGACGGCAGCATCGCGCATGTGCAGGAACGCCTGTTCACCTACGCCGTCAATGAACTCGGCTTCCACACCAAGACGGTCGCGACCACACGGTACGCGGCGATCAGCCATACCTCGCTGGAGTACAAGCTCGACCGGATGAGCAAGAACATCCAGGGGTACCCGATCGACCAGGTCGGACTCCTCGACGGCGCGGGCGACTTCCTCGGCGGTGGGTTCTTCGGCTATCTGAAGGCCTACATCCGTCTCCGTCGGCCTCGCGCCATCCCGTTGCTCAGGTCCGTCTACGTTCCCCTCCGGGGCACGTACCGCGCGCTTCGCCTCGCGACGAACCCGCGCGCATGGAGACGCGCACGCCCTGAGCCGGAGAGCGCCGAGCTCGCCGTCGACGACATGGAGCTCCTGTGAGGAGCCTCGCCGCCGCCTTCGATCCTCGCAACAACGCCATCGGATTCCTGCGGTGGTTCCTCGCGTTCCTCGTCATCTTCTCCCACGCCGGCCCGATCGCCGGGTTCTACGGGGGAAAGGACCTCGGGACGCAGTGGAGTACTGAGCAGTCCTTCGGAGGGGTCGCCGTCTGCGGCTTCTTCTTCCTCTCTGGGTTCCTAATCTCCCGGAGCAAGATGGGTCGCACCACTACCGTCCGCTTCTTCTGGCACCGCTTCCTGAGGATCTTCCCCGGATGGTTCCTCGCACTGCTCGTGACGGCCTACGCCTTCGCCCCGCTGGCGTGGTACCAGGAGAAGGGGACGTGGGCCGGGTTCTGGACCGCCACGTCGGAGTCGCCCTTCACCTACTTCTCGAACAACTTCACCCTCATCCTGCGGCAGTTGAACATCGCCGGGATGGGCACCTCCCTGCCGCTGTACACCGACCACGGGATCCTCGACTGGAACGGGTCGGCGTGGACCCTCGCGTTCGAGTTCGGTGCCTACATCCTGGTCGCAGTCCTCGGAGTGGCCGGCGCGTTGTCGAACCGGGTCGCGGGCGGCATCGTGTCCGGGGCCATCATCGCTCTGGCCATGATGCAGTGGCTGAATCTCGGGAACGTGGCGAGTCTGCTTCCCCTGTTCGGCGACTTCCGGGCACTCCTGCTTCTGGCGCCATTCGCGTGGGGGATCCTGTTCAACCTCTACGGCGATCGGGTACCGATCGACGATCGGCTGGCGGTCGCATGCGCGCTCATCGCCGCGTACACCTATGCGAAGGGCGGCTGGCTGGTCCTCGGCCAGTACGCGTTCTGCTATGTCCTCATCTGGTTCGCGATCCGGATCCCGATCAGGCGGTGGGACCGCTACGGCGATCTCTCCTACGGCATCTACATCATCGGATGGCCGCTGATGCTGCTGGCGACCTATTTCAAGCTGGAGGACTTCGGCTGGATCGTGTACCACGCGGTGGTGATCGTGGGAGTCCACGTGTACGCGTACCTCAGCTGGCACCTCGTCGAGCGACCGGCGATGGCGCTCAAGAACTGGACGCCGCGGTGGGTGAGTCGCGCTCTTGAGCGAACCCACGCACGGCGCGCGAAGATCGGTTCGGCGGTCGGACGAACACTCGTGATCACGCCGAAGGCCGCCCGATGACCGCCGGCACGACAGGGATGCCGCCCGGTCAGGAGATGACTCCCGGCAGACGGTGGTGGCGGCGCGCGCGTTTCCTCCCCTTGGTGATCCTGGGGATCCTGGTGATCGTGGCGCTCGTGGTCGGACGGATCACCTCGGCGGAACTGGCCAGCCGCGCAGCCGAGATCGCCCTTCCCTCACCTGCGGCGACGTCGTCCGACGCTGTCGCCTCATCGTGCCGCCCGCCGGTCGCGCCCGCCGCACAGGAGCCGTGGATCACCGACCGCGCAGCCGCGGAGGCCACGTGGCAACAGCATTCCGCCGAGACGGCCGAGAGATACGTCATCGGACCGAATGGGTGGATCTTCTGGAGCGAGTACGTCGATCAGTACGCCTCACAAGCGGTCGGCCGCGATCTGCTGACCGCGACGCAGGTGCAGCAGTGGATCGACCACTTCACTGCTGTTCGCGATGCCATGGCTGCCCGTGGGATCGAGTTCTACGTGATGGTGACGCCGTCGACATCCAGCATCTATCCGGAGGAACTCCCGCTCTGGATGCAGGCTCTGCGTGGATCGACGATCATGGACCAGGTGATCGGCGCTTCGGGGGATCTGCCGATCATCGATCTACGTGCCGATCTCGTAGCGCAGAAGGACGGTCCGGCACACCTGTTCAGCTGGAGCAACAGCCACTGGACGGAGTACGGGGCGTACGTCGCGTGGAAGCAGATCGCGACGTGCGTCAACGCGATGAATCCCGACTCGCCGCCACTGAAGATCCCCGCGATCTCGGGTGCGACCGTCGTCGGGGATTTCAACGAATGGGCACCGTTCGGCGTAAAGAGTCCTGGAGCGGACTGGGCCGTCCCCGACTTCACGGATCCGCTGATGGACGTCACCCGCACCGACAAGACAGGGGTGACCGAAACCGTCCCCGGCACTTCCGTGACGGACCTCTCGATCCTCCCCGCCGAAACGACGGTCCCTGCATCGTGGACGGGCAAGTCCGCCCTGATCTTCCGGGATTCGATGGGTGGCGGGCTCTCGCCGCTGTGGCAGCAGGCGTACTCGCCGACATGGCAGGTGAACGAGCCGTACATCACGGGAACGACCCAGATGTCCAACTACGCGCAGGCCGTCGAGGAGCACCATCCTGACGTGGTCATCGTGCAACTCGCGGAGCGCTATCTGCTCAATCCACCGCCTCAAGCATCCGGCTACTAGCGTGGCAGCATGAGAGTTCCGGTGAATACGCCCGTTCGCGTCGCCGTCATGGTGCTCGCACTGCTGACCTGTGCCGGACTCGCCGCCTGCTCCACGCCACGGCCGGGGGCCGCGGTCTCGCCCTCTTCTTCGACCGAGCCGACGTCCATCGCCACCCCCACGGCGTCGCCGGAACCGACCGCGGCTGTCACCGCGGAGCCGACACCGCTGCCCGTGCCCACCGCATCACCCGGCCGTGCGTCCGACGTCGAGGTCGTCGTGATCACGCTCGACGTCGTCTCCGGCACCGTGGAGGCCTCGGGAATGGTTCCGAAGCTCCTCGAGGACGGAGGGGCGTGCACGCTCACGCTCGTCCAAGGGGGCGTCACGAGGACTGTCTCGGGCGCGACGGCGGCCGCACAGGAGAGCACGTACTGCGCCCTGCTCACCTATCCGACGGCCGACCTCGGACCGGGTGACTGGCAGGCGACGCTCGAATACAGTTCGGCCGCCCACTTCGGGCTCTCCGGCACTCAGACGGTCACTGTCCCGTGAGATATCGGAAGACGGCCGCCACGCTTTCGCGTACCGCCGCCGGCATCGTCGCCGTGCTGATCGCGGCGCTGTGCATCGCGATCCTTCCCGCGACCGCGCCCCCGGCGTCTGCGGCGAACGCCGCGGACTGGGATCCCGGCTACATCATCGACGACGCGATCTTCTACGACTCGAACGCGATGACCGCCCCCGACATCCAGACCTTCCTGAACGGGCAGGTCCGCGCGTGCCGGAGCGGGTACACCTGCTTGAAGGACTACGCGCAGTCCACCGACAACCGCCCGGCTGACGCCTTCTGCAACGGCTACTCGGCATCCGCGCGCCAGAGCGCGGCGGAGATCATCGACAACGTCGCCCGATCCTGCGGCATCAGCCAGCGCGTGCTCCTCGTTCTGCTGCAGAAGGAGCAGGGGCTCGTCACGGACACCGCACCGTCGGCCTGGTCCTTCTCGGCCGCCATGGGGCAGGGATGCCCCGACACCGCTCCCTGCGATCCGGCGACTCAGGGCTTCTTCTACCAGGTCTACTACGCCGCCCGGCAGTTCGAGGTCTACCGCGCGTACCCCAACTCGTTCGGCTATCGCGCGCAGCGATGGAACAACATCCTCTACAACCCGAACACGGCGTGCGGCACCCAGAGCGTGTTCATCAACAATCAGGCGACGGCTGCGCTCTACATCTACACGCCGTACACACCCAATGCCGCGGCGCTCGCGAACATGTACGGCACCGGGGACAGCTGCTCGGCCTACGGCAATCGCAACTTCTGGCGACTGTTCACGGACTGGTTCGGCGACACGCGCAGTTATGCGCCGCATCCGGGTTTCGTGGACTACTGGAACGCACGAGGCGGCGCGAGCGGGACGATGGGGCCGCCGACCGGGTACCCCGTCTTCGTCGACGCGAACGGCCAGGGCTGGTACCAGAGGTTCCGCGCGGGCGTCGTGTACGGCAGCAACTACGGGGGCACGGCCTTCGTCTTCGACAACGTGATCCTCGCCGAGTACAACCGACAGGGCGGTCCGGCGAGCGGCATGGGGTGGCCGACCGGCGAGCAGATCTGCTCCACGGGTCTGCGTTGCTCCCAGTCGTTCCTGTACGCGACGATCTCTTCGACAGCGGCCTACGGGGCGCACACGCTCTGGGGCGGTCTCAACGACTACTGGAAGGCGGGAGGCGGCACCGACGGCAGGCTCGGCGCTGCGCTGAACGACGCGGTCTACTCCACGGCGGGCGCGCAGCCCGCGTGGGTCCAGAACTTCGAGCGAGGGGTGGTCGCGCAGAATCCCGCAGGGACATTCCTCGTTCCGTACGGAGATGTGATGAGCGTGTGGCTCCGAGCGGGCGGAGGAGAGGGGTGGCTCGGCTGGCCGGCGAGCGAGTACAGCTGCGTCGCCGGCGGGTGCGCGCAGCGTTTCGCGGGCGGCACGATCACCTGGAACTCCACGTACGGTGCCCACGTCATCTCCGGTGGTTTCATCGCCGAGTGGACACGCCGCGGCGGGTTCGGGGCGCTGGGACCGGCGCTGACCGACCTCGTCACGGTCCCTGCCGGAGCCAACGGGGGCGGATGGGTGCAGAACTTCGGCGGCGGCGTGCTCGCCCAGAGCGGCGCGGGCATCTTCCTCGTGCCGTACGGGCCGGCGCAGGCGCTGTGGTCCGCGAGCGGGGGCCAGAGTGGAACGTGGGGGTGGCCGTACTCGGATCGGACATGCGTCGCGTCCGGCTGTGGGCAGTCGTTCCAGTACGGCGGAATATCGGACTCCACGACCTGGGGAGTGCACACCATCTACGGGGGCCTCGGCCAGGCGTGGAAGGCGGCCGGCGGGATGTCGGGCTACGGTGCGGCGCTCAATGACATCCGGTATGCGACGTCCAACGGCGGGGGCTACATCCAGCACTACTCGTCTGGAGTCGTCACCCAGCAGCGGGACGCCGCCCCGGTGTTCACGCCCTACGGCCGCATCCTCGACGTCTGGTTCTACTACGGTGCGGAGGCCACCTGGTTGGGCTGGCCCAAGGGAACGCAGACCTGTTCGTCCACCGGCTGCGTTCAGCAGTTCCAGAACGGCGTCGCGCGGTCGGATGCGGCGGGCAGCGTCTCGTTCTTGCCGCGCTGATCAGTGACCGCGGAGTGCGGGAGCCTCGACGGTGATATCGGCCTGTGCCACTCCGAGGTTGCCCTCCGGGCCACCGATCGTGAAGCGGGCGCCCTGCCAGAACACGTGAGTGTCGGCATCGACGGTCGGTGAGGCGTTCGCGTTGACGAAGAACTCGCCCGGTCCGAGGTGGAGCGCGGCGATGTTGAAGTCCATGTAGTGATCACCGGCGTCCAGGGGCGGCAGTACGGACTCGAGAAGGTCGGTGTTGGACGCGATCACCATCTGCCCGGTGGAGTTGTCGATGCTGAATCCCGTCATCCATCCTCCGACGGGAGCGGCGGCGTTCACATGTATCCGGAGCACCGCCGGCTGACCCGGGAGGAACACGTCCGAGGGCCGGCCATCGCTGTCGAGCATTTCGATCGAGGTGACGGTGATGGGAGGAGCGGTCGTCTCGCCCTCGGCACCCGCGTTCTCGCCGGCCGCGGTCTCTTCGGCGAGCGTCTCGCCGACACGACGGCCCTCCATGATGTCTCGCAGCGCGCTCAGCCCTCCGCGCGCGTCACCCTCGTAGGCGACGGCGCCGTCCTGCAGAACGAAGGTCGTGTCGCAGAGTTCCGAGATCTGCCCGGCGGAGTGACTGACGAGGATGATCGTGCGACCTTCGCGCTGGAAGCTCCGGATCTTGTCCATGCACTTGCGCTGGAACGCCTCGTCGCCCACGGCAAGGACCTCGTCCACGAGCAGGATGTCGGGGTCGGTGTGCACGGCCACGGCGAACGCCAGCCGCATGTACATGCCGGATGAGTAGAACTTGACCTCGTTGTCGATGAACTCGCCGATACCTGAGAAGCGCACGATCTCGTCGTACCGTTCGTCCGTCTCGGCGCGTGAGAGGCCGAGGATCGCCGCGTTCAAGTACACGTTCTCGCGTCCACTCAGCTCGGGGTGGAATCCTGCTCCGAGCTCGAGAAGGGCCGCGAGCCGTCCGCGAGTGTGGACCGAGCCCGAATCGGGGGTGAGGATTCCGCCGATGAGCTTCAGCAGCGTGCTCTTGCCCGAGCCGTTCACACCGAGCAGGCCGACGGTGGTTCCCGCCTTGATGGAGAGTGAGACCTCATTCAGTGCGACGTATTCGCGGCGGTGCTGTCGGTGGCGGGCGAAGCTGACGAGCCGGTCTTTCAGCGAGTTGTCCTGACGCACGATGAACGCCTTGCGCACGTTCTTGATGCGAACCACTTCGGGGGGCGCGACCTGTTCGTCGACCATCACAGCTCCTGCGCCAGATTGCCCTGCATCCGCTGGAAGCCCCAATGCGCGATGAGGAGGCAGATGAGTCCGATGCCGCCGGCGACGCCCATCCGCAAGGCCAGGTCGTCCGGGTAGTCGGCCGCGGTGCCGCCGGACCACAGGGCGCGGTGGAAACCCAGCACCGCCAGGGTGAGCGGGTTGTTGGTGTAGACATCGAGGAGCCAAGCGGGCAGACCGAAGCGAGCCAGGACGTCCTTGACCATCTGCCACGAATAGACGATCGGGGACCCCCACATCATGAGCGTGAGGAGGATCTCGGTGATGTACTGCACATCGCGGAGATACACGTTCATCGCGGAGAGCAGCAGACCGATGGCTATGACGTAGATGAGTATGAGTGCGATGGACGGCAGGAGATAGAGCAGACCTGAGGGGTCTGGCCACTGCTGGAAGACCACGATCGCGGCGATCAGAACGACCATCTGCATCGCGAACATGAAGATCGCACCGCCGACCGCCGCCAAGGGGAAGATCTCGCGGGGCACATAGATCTTCTTGACGAGCCCCCCGTTGCCGACGATCGATCCCGCCGAGGCTCCGAGGCTCTCGGAGAACAGCATGTAGATGGTCAGGCCCGAGAAGACATAGATCCCGAAGTTCGTGATCCCCTTCGCGGCGCCGAGCACCTGCCCGAGGATGACGTAGTACGTCGCCAGGAGGATGAGCGGCTTGATGAGCGTCCAGAGGAAGCCCAGGACGCTTCCGCGGTAGCGCACCTGCAGGTCGCGTCGGGTGAGCAGCCAGAGGAGCTGCCGATGGTCGGCGATGTCTCGCACCTGTCGCCAGATGGAACCGATGCCTCGGTTGTCGGGCTGGAACGAGCGCAGAGGCAGCGCAGCGAGCCGTTCGAAGCGAGCGTCAGCGGACACAGATGGCGCTTCGTGGTGTGTGGCTCGGGATCACTCTACGAATATACTTGGGTCCGACATGAGAGAACCCTCCACTCGCCCATCGGTCGTGATCACAGGAGCCGCGGGCTACGTGGGGCGTCACGTCGTACGTGCCGTCGCAGACCTCGGCTTCGACGCTGTCGCGGTGGTCCGACCCGGTCGCGGCGGCGACATCGACGAGCGCGCCCGTATCGTCGAGGCCGACATCCTCGCGCCGGGATTCGACGTGGGCGACATCGTCGGCGAAGAGACGGCCGGGTTCATCCACCTGGCGTGGCAGGACGGTTTCGTCCACAACGCTCCCTCCCATATGACGCACCTCTCCGCGCATTTCGCCCTGCTCTCCGCCGTCGCCGACGCCGGTGTGCCGCGCATCTCCGCGTTGGGGACGATGCACGAAGTGGGCTACTGGGAAGGTGCGATCACCGACGACACGCCGACCAACCCCCGGTCGCTGTACGGGGTGGCGAAAGACGCGCTCCGGCGTGCCGCCCACATCGCACTCGCGGACCGGGTCGAATTCGCATGGTTGCGGTGCTATTACATCTACGGCGACGACCGGCGGAACAATTCGATCTTCGCGCGCCTTCTCGAGGCGGTCGACGCCGGTAAGCCGACGATGCCGTTCACATCGGGCAAGAACCTGTACGACTTCATCCACGTCGACGAGCTCGCCCGGCAGATCGCCGTCGCGTCGGTGACGAAGGGCGTCACGGGCGTGATCAACTGCAGCACGGGTCACCCGGTCAGCCTCGCCGAACGGGTCGAGGGCTTCATCGCCGAGAATGAGCTGCCCATTGCGCTCGAGTACGGGGCTTTCCCTGACCGGCCGTACGACTCTCCGGGGGTGTGGGGCGACGCCGTTCGGATCACGCAGATCATGGCGGACGCCGCGCAGCCCACGGAGTGACGCCGCGGCGCTGACCAGGCCGAATCGCGCGTGCGGTGGCCTGTAAAGTGGCTCGGGTGCCTGTGAAATACGGAAAGCCGCTCGTGGCTCATGACACGCCCATTCCCGGCGTGCTGCTGATCGACCTGCCGGTGCACGGCGACAACCGCGGGTGGTTCAAAGAGAACTGGCAGCGCGAGAAGATGCTGGCCATCGGTCTTCCGGACTTCGCGCCGGTGCAGAACAACATCTCTTTCAACGATGCGGCCGGCACGACCCGCGGCATCCACGCGGAACCGTGGGACAAGTTCATCTCGATCGCGTTCGGCCGCGTCTTCGGCGCATGGGTCGATCTGCGACCCGGTGACTCCTTCGGCACCGTGTTCACGGCCGAACTCGATCCCTCCACTGCCATCTACATTCCGCGCGGCGTCGGCAACGCTTACCAGACCCTCGAGCCCAACACCGCGTACACCTACCTCGTGAACGCCCACTGGAGCGCGGACGCGCAGAGCGAGTACACGTTCCTCAACCTCGCCGACGAGGATGTCGCCATCCCGTGGCCGATCCCGCTCGGGGAGGCGGAGCTCTCGGACAAGGACCGCCAGCATCCGCGACTCCGTGATCTCACGCCCGGGCGCGGCGCGTAGACCTCACCTCCATCGGCAGCACGATCGCGAGGCGAGGATCGGTACAGATGTCGACCAGTGTGGAGCCACGCACGAGGCCGAGTGGTCGCTGAGTCGACTCCTGCACCTCGTGCCGACCGCAATGGGCCCGCCGTCCTGTTGGCGATCGGCTTCTTCGCCGTGGGAGCAGAGGCGCTCCCGCACGCGCTACCGCCCGGGGGGCTCGCCGACGCCGCGGAGTGCGTTGATGAAGGCCGCTGACTTCCCCTCAGCTCGATCCTGCCGATCCTGCGAGTTCGATGCAGTCGGCGGGGGTTGCCATCGGGCCGGGAGGCATCGGGTGGGCGACTCCGGATAGGCCCGCCCAGAGGAGCAGCGCAGCGAGCGCAACCCCTGCAGCGGCGACCGTGACGTCGCTCCCGCGGACGCGCCGGACGCGGCGCACCGAGTGGGGGATCACCGTGAGGACGCCGACGATTCCGATCATCGCCAGCGGAAGCGCGAAACGCGTCTCGGGGGTCGAGAGTACGACCGTGCCCATCACTCCGACCCCCATGGACAGCAGCGCGGCAGCCGCGAAGCGTCCGAGACCGACACTGTTGATGACAGCCCAGATCAGCCCCGCGGCCCCGGCGGCAACGACGAGCACGACCAGGAGGGCCATCGCGCTGATCTGCGGGGTCGGGGAGGGCTCGAACGGCGTCGTCAGCGACCACCGCAGCGTCGCCCCGATCTTCTCGAGCGCGAACCGGATCGAGTCGGGAAGGTGGCTCATCAGCGATCCCGCCACAGCGAATGGACTGGTCGGAGGATCATCCGCGGCACCGAGAGCCGCATAGCTCGGGCTGCAATACCACTGCTGCGGATGCCGGGCCGCTTCGAGAACGGTGTCGTATCGAATCGCGTAGGTCGCCTGCGCGGACTGCACTTTGACGAGGAAGGCCGTGGCATGAGGTGCGGGGCTCCACGAGCCCGTCGTGATCGCGTTGTAGAGAACCTGCGGCAGGACGCCGATCACGGCGCCCGCCCCGGTCCACAGGATGCTCCGCGGACGCGCGATGAACAGCACGATCAGTGCGAGCGCGAGAGGAAGCAGGTAGGACGGCCGGAGATCCACGGCGACGGCAGCAGCCAGGCCCGCGAGGAGGGCGGTCCACCACTCGGGGCGCGCCGTCAAGAGAAGGAGGGCCGTGATCGCGAAGGCGAGCGACCAGACGTCCAAGAGAGGGTAGGGCGCGAATCCCGAGAGCAGCACCGCGCCCAGGACGGCGGAGATCCACGTTCGAGTGATCTCGTGCCCCGGCGCCACCCGGCTCGCCAGCCGGGGCAGGAGCAGAACGCAGACGCCGGCGGCGAGCAGGGCATTCCAGACGAGCACCAGGAGCCCGGCGGATCCTGACCCGATGACCAGCGAGGCCGCAGCCGGGACGAGGTAGACGAGAGGCGTCAGGACTCCGCGGATGTTGAGGACGGCGACCTCGGAAACGCCTTCGTCGCCCAGCAGGGCCAACGGCCCGCCCCAGTACTGAACCCCGTCGTAGAGGAACGATGATGCCGGCCCACGCAGCAGCTGGACCGCGAACACCAGAGCGGCGGCCGCGGCAAGGTTGATCAGTCGCGCCCGCCGCCCCTCGGCGTTCCGTACAGTCGAGACGCTCATTCTCCGCGTGCGAGTTGCAGGAACTCCTCGTAATCGCGGATGTAGTCCGCGTTGTCGTACAGCTCCGACGCGAACACGCACAGCACTGCATCCGCGCTGTACCGGTATTGCGTTCCCCATGTCATGGGTGGCATGTGCAATCCCATCGACGGGTCGTTCAGCACGAACTCGCGGCGACTCGTGCCGTCGTCGACGATGCACGAGACGCTGCCGGTGAGGCTGATCAGGAACTGCTCGCAGCGGCGGTGCGCGTGCTCTCCGCGCACCTCTTTGGACGAGACGCCATGCACGAAGAAGACACGCTTGGGGGTGAACGGCAGGTCACCCGGGATGTCGAGCGGGAGGAGATCCCCGCGGATGTCGCTGACGGTCCGCAGTGTGTGGAGGCCTTCCGCCACGGGTGAACCGATGGCGGCGTTCCGGGTCTCGACGGTCGGCTCGGGTGTGTCCGAATAGCCGACGATCCGGGCGGGATTGCCGACCACGATCGCGTAGGGAGGGACGTCCTTCGTGACGACGGCGCCGGCGCCGATCATCGCGCGGCGGCCGACCCGGATGCCCGGCAGGATCACCGCTCCGCCGCCGATCGAGGCGCCGTCCTCGACCACGGTGCGCGCGAACGAATCCGGGTACTGCTTGCTTCGTGGGAAGCGATCGTTGGTGAACGTCGCGTTCGGGCCCACGAAGACATCGTGACCCAGACGGATGCCGTCCCAGATCTGCACTCCGGACTTCAGCGTGACACGATCGCCGATGACGACGTCGTTCTCGACGAACACATGATCGTTGACGTTCACATCCGATCCGAGGACCGCCCCGGGGAGCACGTGCGAGAACGCCCAGATCCGTGTTCCTCGGCCGATGCTGGTGCTTTCGCAGATTCCCTGCGGATGCACGAAGTATCCGTTGCCGTCGGTCATGCGGGGGGTTCCTCTCGTCGACGCTCTCGAAACACTAGCCGACCCGCTATGAAGCCGAGGGGAGCGGTCACGAGTATGCTCAGGGCGTTCAGGTATTCGGGCCATTCGAGTGCTCGGATGCCGGCCACGCAGGCCAGTCCGATCAGGTAGATCGCCACGTAGCTGAGGGCATAGACGGCGGTGGCACGCGCTGATCCGCTTCGGGTGAACACCCATCGAGACGCGAATGCGGTGTTGAACGCGACGCCGATCGCAAAGGTGATCGTGTACGCCAGCCAGCCGGGCAGGATATAGCTCAAGCCGACGAGGATGACGGCCGTGATGGCGGTGTTGAGTCCGCCGATGATCAGGAACCGCCATCCGGCCGACCCGAGAGAGCGCGGGTGGGGGCTGCTCACCACTCTTCCCGACTCATCACGATCGACGACGGTCGCCGTTTCGTGTTCTCGAAGATGCGCCAGATGTAGGCGCCCACGATGCCTATCGACATCATCGTCAAGAATGTCGAGAACAGGATCGTCAGCATGAGCGGCACATAGCCGGGTTCATGGATGGCTCCGGCGATGTAGAAGCCGAGGACGACGGCAGCGATGACCAGGACCGCCACGGTGCCCACCAGGCCGCCGAGGAGCAGAAGATCGAGGGGGAGGTTTGTGAACGAGAACACGCTGTCCAGGAGGTACTTGACGCGCTTCCGCAGCGTCCAGCCGCTCTCGCCGTGCTCGCGCTGCTGGCGGCGGTACGGGATCTCCGCGCGCCGGAACCCCACCCAATAGAGCTGCGCGACGAGGCTGGAATGTGCTTCGTCCAATCGCACGAGTTCGTCCGCGACGGCGCGCGTGCATCCGAAGACATCCACTCCGCCCGGGGGGATCTCCTTGATCACGACCCGCCGGTAGAGGGACCAGAAGGCGCGAGACCCCAGACTGGTCATGGCCGGGTCTTCTCGGGCGATGCGTCGCCCGACCGCGACGTCGACGGCCCCGGAGGAGAGCGCCCGCTGGAACTCGACCATCAGCTCCGCCGGCTCTTGCAGGTCCGCCGCCATGACACCGATGGCGTCGCCGTGCGCGGCTCCCAGCCCGGTACGGATCGCGGCGAATGATCCGAAGTTGCGCGAGTGCTGGAGCAACTGGGAGCGGAAGGCGGCGGTGGGGAGGATCGACGCGAGGACGGCATACGAGTCGTCAGGCGACCCGTCGACGACGAACACCACTTCGGTCGACTCGGGGAGCTCCGGCATGAGTTCGGTGAGACGCGCGACCAGCGCGACGATGTTGTGCTCGTTTCCGTATACCGGAATGACGATGGAGAAATCGGTCACGCAAGACTCCGGATCGCGTCGCAGACCGCGGCGATCTCGTCTTCGCGCAGCTCGGGGAAGAGCGGGAGGCTGAAGACCTGCGAGCAGGCCCTCACGGTCTCGGGTAGGGGCGTCGAGGGAGCGTACTCGGCGAACGCGGGCTGCTCCCAGTCCGGGATGGGGAAGTGCACGTCGCTTGCCACGCCGTGGGCGCGAAGCCGTGCCCTTACGGCTTCGCGGTCGGTGCTGCGGGCCGCGGCCAGATGACCGGTGTGCCCGTCGTCGAGTGCGGTGAGCACGCTCATCACGTCGGGATCCACGTTCGCCGCTGCGGCTGCGTAGCGGGCGATGATCTCGCGCCGGCGAGCGTTGAGCCCGTCGACCTGCGGGAGCCGGACACGAAGGAAGGCGGCCTGCATCTCGTCCAGGCGCGAATTCACCCCGCCCGAGATCGTGGCGTTGTACTTCGAACCCCAGCCGTATTGCCGCAGTTGGCGCAGGCGTGCCGCGATCTCGGGCGACGTCGTCACCACGGCGCCGCCGTCGCCGATGGCGCCGAGGTTCTTGGTGGGGTAGAAGCTGAGCGTGCCCGCGTGACCGACGGAGCCCGCACGCCTGCCCGGGGTTCCCGCGCCGATCGCCTGCGCGCAGTCCTCGATCAGGGCGGTGCCGGAGGCGTCGCAGAGCGACCGCAGCTCGGAGAGATCGGTCATGCGTCCATACAGGTGGGTCACGACCACGACGCCGACGCGAGCGTCGAGCACAGGCGCGACCGTCGCGGCAGTGAGGCAGAGGGAGTCGGGATCGACATCGGCGTAGCGCGGGGTATAGCCCGCGCGGACCGTCGCCGTCGACGTGTAGGCCCCGGCGTTTCCCGCCGTCACGACCACGTCGCGGCCGTCCGGCATGACGGCCTTGATGGCCAGCTCGAGGGCATCCGTGCCGCTCGCGACGCCCACGGCATCGGAGACTTCCAGATAGTCCGCGAGCTCACGCTCGAAAGCAGCGTGCTGCGCGCCGTGGATGGCGTATCCCGAGTCGATCACGAGAGTTGCGGCCCTGATCAGTGCGTCGCGATCGTGCTGCATGCCTCGCGACAGGTCGTTCATCGAAACCTCGATGTCAGCCATGACTACTCCAATCGGCCGATGTAGATGTCGGCCACGCCGCCCGAGAGCGGGACGCTGCGGATCAGGCGCATGTCGACGCCCGTATCCTTCGGATCGCATACGGACCCGCCGCCGGGCACCGGCGTCGGCGGCTCGAAGCAGAGCCACACCGGAGTGTCGTCGTGATTCCACACCACCGATGCCGGTCCGAGGTACTGGAGCGGGAACGAGGGGAACAGGCCGAGCGACCCGGATCGGTCGATGACCGTCACGACTTCGCCGGGACCTGCTTCGCGCACGACCGGTCCGAGTTCGGTGAGCAGGAGGTGCTGAGCGGCGATATACGGCTGCCAGTGACGGATGCCGACAGCGCCCCCCGCGAGGGACGCGAGGATCAGCGCCGATGCCAGAATGGCGGAGAGCGCGGGGCGCAGGCCGGTCCGCGCGATCGGCCAGACCATCAGCGCGGCGAACAGCGCGAGCGAGATCACGTAGCCCAGGCGGTCGATGTCGGACAGCCAACCCGTGTTCCCGAAGAAGACGATGGTGGTCACGGGGCTGACGAGCGCCGTGCCCGCGATGAGCCAGCCGTCGGGATGCGGGATCGCGCCCGAAAGCGCCAGCACCGCGCCGAGTACGGCGATCGCGGCGATGCCGGCGAGGACGATCGGTCCGTCGCGCAGCAGGGTCGTCTCCACATACGTGATCAGATCGTGCAGGCTTCCTACCGCGGCCTGCTGGATGTTACCGATTTCATAGCTCGGTGCGTCGGGGGAGATGAACCGGGTCACGACGAGCGAGTAGAAGGTCATCAGGGCACTCGTCGCCGTCGCGGTGACCGCGAGCAGAATCCCCCGTCGCCACGGCGCCTTGACTGCCAGTGCCAGCACCACTGCCGCGAGCGGGGCGACGGCCGCAGGGCCAGGATAGGTGGCCAAGCCCGCCAGAAGCACGACGGCGCCCCAGACGAGCCAGCGCACTCGGCCACGCAGGAGCCAGCGGATGAACATCCCGATCGCGATCGCCAGCGCGAGCGCGGCGGTCTGAGCGGGGAGGAACCTCTGGAGGTATCCACCCGGCCAGAGCGGATGCAGCGCAAGGAACAGGCCCACCGCGACGTTGAGCCACACCGGCGAGCCCATCGGCCGCAGCGCCCACATCACCGCAAGCAGCTGCCCGACGGCGACGAGCGCGAGCACGAGGAAGATCATGCCCGGCCAGCCACCGCCGATCGCGAGGCCGAGCATCGTGGGCAGGAGGTGCAGGGGTCGGCTCAGCGTCCATTGGACGTAGTTCGAGGCGAAGCCGAGCGCCCCGCCGCCCATCCAGTCGCGGGCGAGCGGCCACTCCTCCATGTATGCGACTTCCCACGGCCGGAAGTGGGCTGCGAAGACGACGAGGCAGCCGACGATGAGCGCGGCAGGCACGACCCACCTCGGGATGGTCGCACGTCGGCCGGACGGGCGTCCTTCGTCGCCGGCGCGACGTGATCGGTCGCGTCGCGCCGCGTCAGGAGACTGCGCGGAGTCCGGCGTGGTCGACGCGGAGGGAACGGTGAGCTCGGTCACTGGCCTTTGCTCGCGTAGAACGCCTCGACGCCGTCTTTGGCGCCGGCCCACCAGGACTCGTTGTCGCGGTACCACTGGATCGTTGCCGCGAGACCCGCCTCGAAGTCGCGATAGCGCGGACTCCATCCGAGTTCGGTCCGCAGCTTCGTCGAGTCGATCGCGTAGCGCAGATCGTGGCCCGTCCGGTCGGTCACGTGGTCGTAGGCGCTGCGCGGCTCTCCCATCAGCTCGAGGATCAACTCGACGACGTCCTTATTGTTCTTCTCGCCGTCGGCGCCGATGAGATAGGTCTCTCCGATCGTGCCCTTGTCGAGGATCGTCAGCACCGCGGAGGAGTGATCATCCGCGTGGATCCAGTCTCGGACGTTCTCGCCCTTCCCGTACAGCTTGGGCCGGATGCCCCGGATGACGTTCGTGATCTGGCGCGGGATGAATTTCTCGACGTGCTGATAGGGCCCGTAGTTGTTCGAGCAGTTCGAGATCGTCGCCTGCACCCCGAACGACCGCACCCATGCGCGGACGAGCAGGTCGCTCCCAGCCTTCGTGGACGAATACGGCGACGACGGGTTGTAGGGCGTGTCCTCGGTGAACCGGGCCGGATCATCGAGTTCGAGGTCGCCGTACACCTCGTCGGTGGAGATGTGGTGGTACCGGGTGCCGTGCGCTCGGGCGGCCTCCAGCAGGGTGTACGTGCCGACGATGTTGGTGTTGAGGAACGGGAGCGGATCGTGCAGTGAGTTGTCGTTGTGGGATTCCGCAGCGTAGTGGACGACGCTGTCAGCCGCGGCGAACAGCTCGTCGACGAGCGCGGCATCGGTGATGTCGCCCTTCACGAAGGTCACGCGATCCTCCGGCAGGCCGGCGAGGGATTCGAGGTTCCCGGCGTAGGTGAGCGCGTCCAGGACGGTGACGTGATGGTCGGTGTGCGCGACGACGTGGTGCACGAAATTCGAGCCGATGAAACCGGCTCCGCCGGTGACGAGCATCCTGGACATCAGCGGCCTCTTTCCAAGATCTCGAGAAGGTACGTCCCATAACCTGACTTCACGAGCTTGTCCGCGCGGGCGCGGAGCTCGTCGTCTGTCAGGAAGCCCTGACGCCAGCCCACTTCCTCGGGCACGCCGATGCGCAATCCCGTTCGGCGCTCGATCGTGCGGACGTAGTCGGCGGCATCCGTCATCTGGTCGAACGTGCCGGTGTCGAGCCATGCAGTTCCACGGGGGAGCACTTCCACCTGGAGCCTGCCCGCCTCAAGATAGGCGCGATTCACGTCAGTGATCTCGTACTCGCCCCGCGGAGAGGGCTTGAGGGCACGCGCGATCTCGATGACGTCGTTGTCGTAGAAGTAGAGCCCGGGGACGGCGTAGTTGCTCTTCGGCTTGCTGGGCTTCTCCTCGAGGCTGACCGCCCGTCCTGTCCCGTCGAACTCGACGACGCCGTACGCGGAGGGCTCGGCGACCCAGTACGCGAACACCGCACCGCCGTCGACCTCGCTGTACCGCTTCAGCTGAGTCCCCAGCCCCGGCCCGTAGAGCAGGTTGTCACCCAGGACCAGGGCGACCTTCTCGTCGCCGATGAAGTCCGCTCCGATCGTGAACGCCTGCGCGAGGCCGTCGGGCGAGGGCTGCGTCGCGAAGGTCAGCGTCACGCCGAACTGCGATCCGTCGCCCAGGAGGCGTTCGAAGAACGGTGCGTCGTGGGGGGTCGTGATGATGAGGATGTCGCGGATCCCCGCGAGCATCAGGGTCGACAGGGGGTAGTACACCATCGGCTTGTCGTAGACGGGCACCAGCTGTTTCGAGACCCCGAGCGTGATCGGGTGCAGACGCGTACCGGAGCCGCCCGCCAAGATGATTCCCTTCATGGTGGTCAATCCTGCCAGACGCATCCTGAGTTCTCTGCGCCCGTCGCTCCGGGAGTGCTCAGGTCGATCCGGATATCCTGAGTGCGGTCCGCGACCGCTCGCGGGCAGAAATCCGAGGATCTGTACGTGACCTGGCTCCCCTTCGTCCTCTCCGCGCTCGTCGCCATCGGCGTTCTCGCCGTCGTCGGCGGCTCTCTGAGCTGGGCTGCCGGCCTCCGCGGATTCTGGGCGGTCGCAGCCGCGCCGGCGTTCGCGGTCACCGTGGTCGCGATCGCCTCCATCGTGGCTCCGTGGGTGGGACTCGGGTGGTCTGTGCTCCCGGTCCTCATCGTGGCCGTCGTCCTCGGCGCAGTTGTCTTCTTCATTCGCCGCAGATGGGTGCGTCGGCCGGAGCTCGCGCGTCGGCCGTTCGACGGGTGGCTCGTCGGAGCCGTGGTGCTCGGGATCATGTTCCTGGCCTGGCGCGTGGTCGTCGTCATCGGCGAGCCGACCAACTTCTCGCAGACCTTCGACAACGTCTTCCACCTGAACGCGGTGCGATTCGTGCTGAGCACGGGGAACGCATCGTCGCTGCACCTCGGGCTGATGACGAGCCCGAGCGGATCCCTCCCGTTCTATCCCGCCGCGTGGCACGCCTTCGTCGCACTGGTCCTCGAGATCACGGGAGCATCCGTCCCCGTCGGCGTGAACGCGGTGAACCTCGTCATCGCGGCGGTCATCTGGCCCCTCGGAGTCGTGCTCCTCACCCGGACGCTGTTCGGCCCTCGCCCGCTGCTCACGGTGGCTGCGGTCGTGGTGGCGTGCGGTGTTCCCGCGTTCCCGTTCCTGCTCATGGACTACGGCGTCCTCTACCCGTTCCTCTTCGGGCTCGCCCTCGTCCCGGTGGCTCTCGCGGCCGCGCTGGAGGCGCTCGGCCTGTCCGCGGTCCGGACGCTGCCGGAGCCGTGGTGGGCGCTGCTGCTCGCCGGTACCCTTCCCGGAATCGCCCTCGCCCACCCCGGGGCGTTCGTCGCCGTGCTGGCGCTGACGCTGCCGATGACCGTGGTCTTCGCGTGGCGGCTGTTCCGCGGCGCGACGGCGCGGCGGCGAGTCGCCGTCGTGGTCGGGTTCGCCGCTTATCTGGCGCTCGGTCTCGTGCTCCTGCGCGTCCTCCGGCCCCCGGCGGACGCCCGCGGCTGGCCACCCGCTCTCAGCATCCCCGATGCCGTCGGCCAGGTCGCGACGGCCTCGATGTGGTACGCGATCCCCGTGACGGCCGTCGCGGTCGCCGTCCTCTGCGGCATTCTCGCGGCCCTCATCCAGCGGTCCACGCCCGGACTCCTCTCGCTCTCGATGTACGTGATCGCCGCGGGGTTGTACGTCGTCGTGTCGGCCCTGACATTTCAGCCGCTCCGCGACATCCTCACCGGCAGCTGGTACAACAACATCCCGCGGCTGGCGGCGATCCTCCCCCTGACGATGGTGCCGTTGGCTGCGCACGGCGTCGACCGGGCCTGGGCGGCCGTCACGCGTGTCGTCCGGCCGGTGGGCCCGACCGCCCGGCGCGTGGCCGGTGTCGTTGCGGCGATCGTCGCGGCCGCCGCGATCGTGTCGGTCCTTTCCGGGCCCGTGGTGACGATCACGGGCTATATCAGTGCGGGCTACCGCATCACGCCCGACTCGGCGCTCGTGAGCACGGACGAGTACGCCCTGCTGCAGCGGCTCGACCAGCATGTCCCCGCGGACGCGACGGTCGCCGGGAGCGCGTGGACGGGAGCCGGCCTGGCGTATGCGCTCGCTGATCGGTGGGTGCTGATGCCGCACACGCTGACAGAGGTCTCCGCCGATACGCAGACGATCAACGACGGGCTCGGCCATGCCGTCGCGGGTGGCGCGGTGTGCGCCGCGCTGGAGCGCGAGAACGTCCGGTTCGTGCTCGACTTCGGCCAGCGAGAGATCTTCCCCGGTGAGCACGTGTATCCCGGCCTTCAGAACCTCGCGGAGTCTCCCGCCGTCCGGTTGGTGGACAGCGAGGGCGAGGCGCGTCTGTATGAGGTCATCGCCTGTGGCTGACCTCGGGCCGGCGCAGTCGCTCGGATAGACTGGGGGGATTATGGGCCACCCGGTTGATCGCGTGCTCGTCATCGTGCCCGCGTGGAACGAGCGACACAGTGTCGGGGTGACTGTCCGCGAGATCCTCGCGGCGGATCCCGGTTTCGACGTGGCGGTCGTGGACGACGGATCGACGGACGGAACGGCGGATGCCGCTCGCGCGGCAGGGGCCATCGTGCTCACGCTCCCGTTCAACCTCGGTGTCGGTGGCGCGATGCGCACCGGCTTCACATACGCGCAGCGGTTCGGATACGCGCGCGCGATCCAGGTGGACGCCGACGGGCAGCACAATCCGGCCGACATCCACCGGGTGCTGGCCGGTCTGGACTCGGCCGACATCTCCATCGGGGCCCGGTTCAGCGACGTCGGGGACTACACCGTGCGCGGTCCGCGAAGATGGGCGATGGTCTTCCTGGCCGGGGTGCTCTCGCGCGTCGCGAAGACTCGCCTGACAGATGTGACGAGCGGTTTCCGCGCTGCGGGCCGGCGTGCGATCGAGCAGTACGTCCGCTACTACCCCGCGGAATACCTCGGCGACACCGTGGATTCGCTGGTCGCCGCATGTCACGCGGGCCTGACGGTGACGCAGGTCCCCGTGGCGATGCGTCCGCGCTCGCACGGCACGCCGAGTCAGGGCCCGTTCGGATCCACCGCATATCTCCTGAGATCCGTGTTCGCGCTGTCGCTCGCGTTGATGCGGCGCGCTCGGCCCATCCGCTCGGACGGCGTCACGGAGGCCTCCGCATGATCGTCTTCGTCGGGATCGCGCTCGCACTGGTGATCCTCGTGATCGTCGTATGGATGCTGCTGGCCCGCAGACTGCGCGAGAAGTACGCCGTCATGTGGCTCCTGATCGGTTTCGCGGTGCTCATTCTCGGCGTGTTCCCGCAGCTGCTGCTGTGGCTGACCTCCGCGCTGGGCGTTCAGGTGCCGGCGAACCTGCTGTTCGCGCTCGCGATCGTCCTGCTGCTCGGGGTTTCGCTGCACCTCTCGTGGGAGCTGTCGCAGGCCGAGGACGAGATCCGGCGCGTCGCCGAGGAAGCCGCGATCTCTCGCGCCGAGATCGAGCGTCTCGACGCCCGGATCGACGAGATCCAAGCGCGGCAGTCCCCGCAGGAGCACGACCCGGGATCGACCTCGCGGTGACGCGCGCCGACGTCTTCGCCGTCATCACCACCTTCCGGCCCGACGAGTCGCTCCTGACCGTGATCGACGCGCTCCGCGCGCAGACCGCCGCGACGATAGTCGTCGACGACGGCAGTGGTCCGAGCGCGGCACCGGTACTCGCAACGGCGAGCGATCGCGGGGCGCGGGTCGTGGCACTGGAAGAGAATTCAGGCATCGCGACGGCGCTGAACACAGGTATCCGCGCCGCGCTCGCGCAGGGCGCCCGGTTCGTGGTGACGTTCGATCAGGACTCTGAGCCCGCTGCCGGTTTCATCGACGCGTTGATGAGCGCGCGCGACAGGAGCACTTCGCGTGGCCACGCGGTGGGACCCGTCGTCCCCGAGTTCTTCGCCGGTGTCCGTCAGGTTCATCGAGAGGCGGAGGACGGCACGCTGATCGCGCGACACGCGATCCAATCGGGCATGCTCATGGGCGCGGATCTCTTCGAGCGCGTCGGTCTCATGCGTGAGGACCTCTTCATCGATCTCGTCGACACCGAGTTCGAGATGCGCTGCTCGGCGGCCGGTCTGCCCACTGTCGCGGCGCCGGGGCTGCGCATGGGGCACAGTTTGGGGCGCCAGTACGTGCGCACGCTCTTCGGCCGCCCGTTCAGCGCCCCCGGCATCCCCGCTGTGGTCACGCTCAGCACGCCGTTCCGGTACTACTACCGGGTGCGCAATCGGATCGTGGTCAATCGTCGGTACGCACGCACGCACCCCGTGTGGGTGGCCCGCGACACGGTGCTCGAGGTGCTTCACTTCGTGAACGCCCTCGCGCTCGCACGGCCCCGGCGCGCTCTGTGGAAGCTGTATCGCGCAGGTGTCGCCGATGCCTGGCGTCGCCGGATGGGGCGCATGCCCGCGTCGATCGAGACCGTGGCGGGTTCGATCAGCTGGTCGGGTCAGGTGTCGCAGCAGGCGGCCGCTCGATGACCTGCGCGTAGCTGCGCCGAGCCGGCAGCACGAGCACCGCGAATGAGGTGGCCTCCGACGCCGCGACACCGAGAGCGACGATGCTCGCCGACCCCATCGCCGATCCGAGCACCATCGTGACGATCCCGATGACCGCCGCAGAGACGGTCGCCGCGAAGACGATCCGGTAGCGATGCGCCGGGATGAGGATGTTGCGGATGAGCGGGGTCGTCGTGGAGAGGAAGAAGAACGCGACGCCGAAGAGGGCGCTCGGCAGCGGTTGGGCCGCGACGCTCGCCCCGAACACCAGCCCGGTCAGCGCGGGACCGAGGAGCGCGATGCCGAGTCCGCCCACCGCACCCAGCGCGACGTGCGAGGCGATCGCAAGGCGATGCCGGTGTCGGACATCGTGCGCTTCCGGATCGAGAACCCACGCCTGGAACGAGTTGCCGACCGCGATGACGGCCATGATCGCGATGCGGTACGCACGGTCGGCGGATGCGAACGAACTCGCGTCGCCGGGTGGGAGGCCCGCGGTGGCGATGGGGACGGCGGTCGAACCGTAGGCGTTCCCGGTGGCGTCGATGGTGGCGGTGGGAACGAGACCCCGCAGCACGCTCCGCAGTGCGCGGGGTTCGGCGTCGCCCAGAGCCTCGCCGTGGGCTGTTCGGCGGGCGTGCACCGCGAACGCGGGCACCGTCAGGGCGAGGAGGAGCACCGGGTACCACATCACCTGCCCGCTGAAGGCGACGATCGGGAGGGCGATCAAGGATGCCGCGAGTTTCGGCATCGCGTCGTACACCATCAGGCCCCGGGGATTGCCCTGGCCGATGCAGAACCACGCGGGGGTGAATCCGCCGATCGTCATCGCCACGGCAACGGCCACCGACTCCAGCCGGTAGGAAGGACCCGACACCAGGTAGGTCGCCAGCGCGGCTGCGGGCACGGCGATGAGCGCGGTGAGCAGGCGCGACCGGATGCTCTCGTGGAGGATCACCGCCCGCTCCTGCGCCGTGACGGCGCGGGCGACTCGCACAGGCCCGACGATGCCCCATCCGAAGAGCACGCCGACCATCCCCAAGATGCCGATCGACTGACCCGCGGAGAAGTTCGCCCAGCCGTCCGGCCCGACGATGCGCGACATGACCGGAAGTATGATGAAGGGCGCGAGCGCCGAGAGGATCGGCGCCCCCGTGAACCCCGCGAGCCTGAGCATGAGCGACCGCATCGGAAGCAATTGTACGTGCCGGCCCGCCCGACCCCCATTTCGAGGTGAGCCGCCGCATGCATGAGGCAGTCACCGCATCGGTGTGTATGGCGACCTACAACGGTGCGGAGTACGTCGCGCACCAGCTGCGCTCCATCCTCGATGAGCTCGCTCCGCAGGACGACGTCGTGGTGGTGGACGACGCGAGCAGCGATGACACGGTGGCCATCATCGAGGCGATGGGCGATCCACGCGTTCGCGTGATCCGTCAGAGTCCCAACCGCGGATACGTCCGCACGTTCGAGTCGGCCATGCTCAACGCGACCGGCGATGTGCTGCTTCTGGCGGATCAGGACGACGAGTGGATCGCCGGGCGACGCGACGCCCTCGTTGAAGCGGCCCTGGCGTCGGGGGTCGCGGCGTCCAATCTGGTGCTGCTGGGCTCCGGCCAACCGCTCCGTTCGCCGATCGGCGGGCGGCCGTGGCTGCTGCGTTCCTCGGATTCGGTCCAACGGCTGCGCAACGAGTTGCGGATACTAGCCGGAGTCGCCCCCTATTTCGGATGCGCGATGGCGGTCCGCCGCGACATGCTCCCGGTCCTCACGCCCTTCCCGGCCTACCTGAGCGAATCACACGACCTGTGGATCGCCACCGCGGCGAATGAGATGCGTGCGCTGCGGCATGTGGAGCAGGCGACGGTGCGACGTCGCATCCACGACTCCAATGCCTCCTCGTCAGCGCCGCGGGGTCTGCGCGCGGCGCTCCGTTCGCGTCTCATGCTGGCCCGCGCATGGGCGGACGCGCGTCGCAGGGTGCGGTCGCGCTAGGTCACCCCACCTGGATGTCGCCGGGCTGTTCCGCAGGGGCGGCGGGGGCGGGTTCTCGTGGCGGCCGCGCTATCCGCATCGCCGGGCGTTCGATCAGCACCCAGCTCAGCCAGGCGAACGCGAACGTGACCACGATCGTGATGAGGATGTACACAGGCATCCCGAGCGCGGCGCCGCCGATGAGCACAACGAGCTGCTGCATCGGCCACGCGTAGATGTAGAACCCGTACGAGACGTCGTTACGCGCGACCCACCGCGGCTGAGGGATCCAGGTCGACAGCGACAGAAGGCCGTACGCCAGGAACGGCGCGGCGAGCTGGCCGCCCCAGCGGGGGACGGTCCAGATCAGAGCCACCGTCACGATGAGCGAAACGATCCCGAGGATGCGGTTGATCCCGAACCGGTCGACGATGTAGAAGATCAGCGATCCACCGAGGAAGAAGGGCAGCAGGCGTGCGAACAGCTCGAAGCTGACGTCGAGGCCGGCACGCTGGGCGGCACCGATCCCCGCGTAGGTGGCGACGCTGACGACCCAGAGCGCGCCCACGAGGATAGGGGAGCGGCGGGCGAGGCCGATGAAGCCGAGCACCCAGATGACGACGTAGCACAGGAATTCGTAGAAGAGCGTCCACAACGAGCCGTTCCACGCGCCCGGGTAGGGCACGGTCTGCAGCGTTGCTCCGATGTCGTAGTGCTCGATGTACAACGCGAGGTTGCCCCACACGTACTGCAACGGGGTGATCGGTGTGCTGAGGAATCCGCTGAGCGAGCCCTGCTGGATGAGGAGGGCGACAGGAGCGAAGATGAACGCGGTGACCAGCAGCACGACGATGAACGCGGGGTAGATGCGGGCGACGCGGTGGAGCAGGTAGTCGCCGGGTGAGGTGCGCAGTCTGCTGCGCGTGATGAGGAAGCCGCTGAGCACGAAGAAGCCGGCGACAGCCCATCCGCCGAGGTTCTCTCCCTGGATCGATGGTCCGCTGCCTTGACCGGCGACGTACCAGCTGTGCGCGAAGAGGACGAGGCCGGCGAGGATGAGGCGGAACATGTTCAGACTGTTCGCGCGGTACGGATAGGGCGCCCCCCGCAGCCGGGCGAACCGCTTCACTTGAGGAGTTTCCGCTCCGCCATCTCGTCGAGCGAGCGCTGATAGCCGTCGGCTTCCACCGGCTCGGTGAGCACCCACTCGACGAAGCGTGCGACACCCTCGCGGAAGTCGACGGCCGGCTCGAAGCCGAGTGTGTCGCGCGCCCGGCGGGTGTCGGCGACGTTGTGGCGGATGTCGCCGAGCCGGTAGTTGCCCGAGATTCTCGTCGGGACCTCGGTGCCGAACGCGGCGAAGAGTGCGGCGACCACGTCGTTGACGGTGGTCGCGACGCCCGACCCGATGTTGAACACACCGCCGGCCGCACCCGGTCGGGTCGCGCCGAGGAACGTCGCCTCGACGACATCGTCGATGTAGACGAAGTCGCGGCTCTCCTGGCCGTCCTCGAAGATGTTGATGTCTTTCCCCTGCCGCACGAGGGTCGAGAAGATCGAGAGGATGCCGGTGTAGGGGTTCTTGAGCGACTGACCCGGTCCGTACACGTTCTGGTACCGCAGCGACACCGGCTCGATCCCGATGGTCGGCGCGACGGTCATGATGAGCGCCTCCTGCATCTGCTTGGTGATGCCGTACACGGACGACGGATGCAGGGCAGCCTGCTCGTCCGTGGGCACCATCTCGAGCTTGCCGAAGCCGTCGAGGTGCACATCGAAGTCACCCGCTGCCATCGCCGCATCGCTGCGATGCGGCGGGAAGACGATCGTGCCGTCCTCCGCGCGGTAGGCGCCTTCTCCGTAGATCGAGCGCGATGAGGCGATCAGAAGGCGAGTGACATCGTTCGCCTCGTTGGCGAGCACATCGAGCAGCTTGGCGGTGCCCCCGACGTTCGTCTCGGTGTAGCGATCGATCTCGTACATCGACTGACCGGTGCCGGTCTCGGCAGCGAGGTGGATGACGATGCTCGCTCCCGAGAGAGCGGAGCGGAGGTCGTCCTTGGAGGTCACGGTCCCGTGGATCACTGTCGCAACGCCGTCGAGCGAGCGCAGGAGGGGCGACGTCGTGGCCGGATCGTCTCCGTGCACCTGGGGGATCAGAGCATCCAGGACCGTGACGGAGTGCCCGGCCGCGGCAAACCGCCGTGCGAGACGCGTGCCGATGAATCCAGCGCCCCCGGTGATCAGAACGTGGTCGGGCATGCGGCAGACTCCTGTGGACGCTTCCCCGCGTGCGGGGTCATACGGCGACGATGTGCGCCAGCGTCGATTGTAGTCCGGAGCTGTTTCCGCGCCGGATCACGCCGGGCAGCTCGGTGACGGCGTGCAGGCGTGACATGAGGCGGATCCGCGCGGTGCGCTCGGTGGCCGACCAGCCTCGCTGGCGGGCGAGACCTCGCGCATCGGAATAGTACGCGCGTTCGTCGCGGAACCTGCGTCCGTCCAGGAGGGTCGTCTGCGAGGCGCTCTGCCCGTGGCGGCGATAGGAGAAAGCCGTGACGGGGTTATACGCGAGAGTGCCGCCATCGAACGCGATGTCCATCAGCAGCGCCAGGTCCTGGATGATCGGCAGCCCGTCTCGGAAGTCGATCCGACGAAGGGTCTCGGTCCGGAAGGCGAGCGACGGCCAGTAAAGCCAGTCACCGCGGATCAGGCTCGTCGCCATCGACTCGCCCGTGAGCACGCCGATGCCGCCCTCGGGCGTGCGCGGCGCCAGAAGACGCGTCTTGACGCGGTCGACGAGAGGGCGCACTGTGCGGCCCCGTTCGTCGATGACCTGGACGCCCGGTTGGATGACGTCGGCGTAGGACACCGCCGAGATCGTGCGGCGGATGACGTCGAGGTAGTGGGGGTGCAGCAGATCGTCGCAGCCGAGGATGACGATGTGCTCGGTCGTCGCACGTCGGATGGCCTCGCGGTAGTTCTCGGTGATCCCGAGATTCACCGCGTTGCGTCGGTAGGACACACGCGCGTCGTCGATGGCCGCGAAGTAGGCCGGCACCGACTCGTCGGGATAGCAGTCGTCGATCACGATCAGCCGCCAGTCCGGGTCGGTCTGGGCGCGCACCGACTCGACCGCGTCGAACAGCAGGGCGGGGTCGCCCCAGAACGGCACGAAGATCTCGATGGTCATGGCCTCTACAGCCTAGGAGACCATCGGCGAAGCGGTCTGAGCGGCGGGCCTCGGTAGAGTGGATGCGCGGCGGTGCGCTCGGCCCGCCGCGTCGCCGTGTCTGCGGCGGCGGTGCAGCAGGAGGCGGCATCCCATGGATCTTCTCATCGTCGGCTCGGGCTTCTTCGGCCTCACCATCGCGGAGCGGGCCGCAGCATCCGGTCGGAGGGTCACTGTCATCGATCGCCGCCATCACATCGGCGGCAATGCCTACAGCGAGGACGAGCCGGAGACCGGCATCGAGGTGCACCGCTACGGTGCGCACCTCTTCCACACGTCCAATCCGACCGTGTGGGAGTACGTCAATCGGTTCACGACCTTCACCGACTACGTGCACCGTGTCTATACGAACCACAAAGGCGTCGTCTTCCCGCTGCCGATCAATCTCGGCACGATCAACCAGTTCTTCGCAGCGGCATACTCGCCAGACGAGGCTCGCTCGGTCATCCACGAGCTCGCGGGGGAGTTCGACGCGAAGGATGCGCGCAACCTCGAGGAGAAAGGCATCGCCCTCATCGGCCGGCCGCTGTACGAGGCGTTCATCCGCGACTACACGGCCAAGCAGTGGCAGACCGACCCGCGCAATCTCCCCGCCGAGGTGATCAGTCGCCTTCCCGTTCGGTACACCTACGACAATCGCTACTTCAACGACACGTGGGAGGGGCTTCCCACCGACGGGTACACCGCATGGATCGAGCGGATGGCCGATCATCCGCTCATCGATGTGAAGCTGTCGACGGACTTCTTCGACGATACTCAGCCGCTGAACAAGGCCGCGACGGTCGGTCGGGTTCCCATCGTCTACACCGGCCCGATCGACCGCTACTTCGACGATGCCGCCGGTGCGCTCTCGTGGAGAACCCTCGATTTCGAGCAGGAGGTCATGCCCGTCGGCGACTTCCAGGGCACGCCCGTGATGAATTACGCCGACGCCGACGTGCCGTTCACGCGCATCCACGAGTTCAAGCACTTCCATCCGGAGCGTGCGGATCGCCACCCTGCCGACAAGACGGTCATCATGCGGGAGTTCTCGCGCTTCGCGAACCGCGATGACGAGCCGTACTACCCGGTGAACACGCCCGACGACCGGGCGGGACTGCTCGCCTACCGTGAGCTCGCGAGGGGTGAGAAGGACGTGTTCTTCGGCGGACGCCTCGGGACCTACCAGTACCTCGACATGCACATGGCGATCGGTTCTGCGCTCTCGATGTGGAACAACCAGCTCGCCTAGGCGCCGCGGGGCGCCCGTGCGCTCCTATTCGGGGCGGTCGAAGATCGCCCGCCACGACGACGCCGAGGTGAGCTCCGGCAGCGCGCGGCGATACTGTGCCGCCAGCCGGGGCCATTCCCGGCGGAGCCTCCGATGCAGGGCGATCGACTCACGGAGCATCGATCGATACATCGCCCTGTCTCGGACGTAGATGTTCTTGCCGGATCCGTCTGCAGCGCTCACCAGGGCGCTGTCGTACACCGGCACGCGCCACCACCACGCGTCGGTCTTGGCGAACTCCACCTCGGGCTGCGTCGTGTTCGCCGCCTTCGGTGAGTGCAGCCAGTGCGCGACGATCGTGCTCGCGGTGAACCAGCGCAGCCGCAGTCCCGTGGGATTTCCGAGCTCGCCCTTCCGCAGCTGAGCGAACAGCTGACGGCCTCGCCGCGAGCGGAGCGGCACACCCGTCTCTTTGTGCACGATCGTCTCGGGGTGCTCCGCCGCCAGCGCCCGGGCCTCAGGCATCGCCGTGGCGAGGTTCTGCCGCATGTGGTCGGGGCCTCGCAGGATGTCGCGGATCGCCCTGTGCCTGAGCGCGACGGGGTAGTACTGCATCATCATCAGATGCTTGAGATCGAGCCGACGACTGTGCCGCAGGAGGGTTCCGCCCCGCGGGACGGGGGAGTGGAGGAGTCCGGAGACGATGCGGTTGCGGGCGTGGAAGTACGCCTGCCAGTCGATCGAATCGTCCTTGCCCACCCATGACACGTGCCAGAGCGCGACCCCAGGGAGCGACACCGTCGGGAACCCGGCGCCGCGAGCGCGCAGGCAGAACTCGGCGTCATCCCACTTGATGAACGCGGGCAGGGACAGCCCGATCGTGCGGATCACCTCGAGAGGGATGAGGCACATCCACCAGCCGTTGTAATCCGCGTCGAGGCGCGCGTGCAGCGCCGGGGTCTGCCGCAGGTTCGAGACGCTGAAGTCGTGAGGCATCTCTTTCTGGTTGAGGGTGCGCCACATGAAAGGGACGTCATCGACCACTTCGGCCCAGGCATGCAGCTTCGGTCGATCGAGCAGGTCGAACATGTGAGCGCCGACGAGAGTGGGCACCGATGTGTAGCGGCCGTAGACGATGGATCGGCGCAGCGCCTCGGGCTCGATGCGCACGTCGTCGTCGAGCAGCTGCACGAAATCGCTTTCCGGCCGAGCGAGCGTTTCGAGCATCGCGCGCGCGAACCCGCCCGAACCTCCGAGATTGGGCTGGGTGATGATCTCCAGAGTCTCGCCCAGCGCGGCGGCGACCTCGGCGAACTCGGGCTCGGCGTCCACGCGCTGCGTTCCCTGATCCACGACGAAGACGCGATCGATCAGCGGCAGCACGTCGGGTGCGTCCGCGAGCGCCTTCAACGTCGAGACGCAGTAGTCCGGTTTGTTGTACGTCGTGATGCCGAGACTCGCCTTGCCGGTGCGGATCGGCTCCTGCTCGGTCGTCCACTCGGCACCCTCGAAGACTGCGGCCTTCTCGTCTGCGACGATGTCGAACCAGATCCATCCGCCGTCGCTGTACTGGGTCAGCGGGAGGTCGAAGATCGATTCCGCCGACCCGTCGACCTCGTGGCTCTCGATGCGCTGCGGCACGCCCGCTCCGTTCGAGCGGTACACCAGGATGGTCGCCGGGCCGGTCGTGCGCACGGTGAGTCGCACGGCGCGCACGGCGGTCCAGTGCTGCCAATAGGACGCGGGGAAGGCGTTGAAGTACGTGCCGAACGACACGCGCCGACCCGCCACGATCCGCGCGGTACGCCGGCCCAGGATGTTGCCGAGCTGCGCGCGGTTGGACACCCGGACGGGCTTCTCATCGATGACGGACCAGATCTCGGGGTCGACGTAGAGCGGGAGGAGGTCCGGGTCGCGGTCGATCGGGAAGATGACGTTCTGCAGGACGTGGGTCACGTCGGGGATCTCCTGGTGTGAGGGGTCTGGTCGGTGGGCACGACACTCTCGAGCGCCGGCATCGGCCGCCACAGCGCGTCGTGGTCGATGCGGCGGGCATCGCGGAGGCCACGGAACAGGTTGCTGGTGCCGCGCACCGTGCGTTCGACGAGCACGAGGCGGATGAGCTCCTTCGCGAACGTGAGCAGCGTGCCCAGGGCGAAGCGCACCGGACGATAGGCGCCCTGGCTCTTGAAGTAGTGCTTCATGAAGCCGCGGTTGCGCATGATGTAGTACCGGTACGCGTTGCTCGAGGCGTTGAGGTGGCGGATCCCCATGTCCCACTGGCGGATCTCTCGGGTGCGGCGCAGGACGAACTCGTTGACGATCACGGCGGTCGTCTTGAGCGAGGCGAGCCACCCGTAGATCGAATCGTCCCAGTAGATGAAGAAGCGCGGGTCGGGCAGGCCGATCTGCTGCACGATGTCGCGGTGGATGAACATGCCCTCGAAGCATCCCGAATTCATCTCGCGGTAGTTCGATGAGTCGAATCCGGCGGGCGCGAAAGGGATCGGGATGCCGAAGGGGATCGACAGGCGATACTGCCAGTAGAACTCGCTGCCGTCGTAGTCGTAGCGACGGCCCTGGATGCTGCGGAATCGCGGCGCCCAGTCGCCCATGCGCGCGAGCCCGTCGGCGATGACCTCGACGTCGTCGTCCATGACCCAGATCCACTCGGAGCCGAGTTCGTAGGCGATGCGCATGCCCTCGCTGAAGCCGCCGGACCCGCCCGTGTTGGTGTCGAGGCGGCGGTAGACGAGCTCGATGCCGAGCTTGTCGCGGTACGACTCGACGAGCGCTGTGGTGTCGTCGGTGGACGCGTTGTCGACGACGACGACGTGGCCGGGCTTGGGGTCCATCACGATGAGGCTCTCCAGCAGCTTGCTCAGAAGCGCGGAGCGGTTGTAGGTGACGATCGCGATCGTCGCCGATGCGGGGTCGAAGCTCGATGTGGACGGGGAGATGTCGGCTGCAGGCGGCATGGCCTCAGCATCCTATCGCGGCAGTCCTTCTCAACCTCTGAGCGGGCTTGTCAGCGAAGCGGACGCCATTCAGCGCGATCGCGCATATTGCCCTTCCGAAGAGCTTCCTCGCGAGCTCATAGATAAGAATCAGCGCGATCACGCTGATGAGGCGACGAAACCGCTATTCTTGAGCCGTGGGCAGTAAATTCGGCGCGATCGCGCAGACCGGGCCGAACGAGCAGCTCGACGATCCGGCGGCACTCGGCCGAGCGCTCCGCGTGCGGCGCAGGGAGCTGAAGCTCACGCAGATCGAACTCGCTGAGCTCGCCGGTGTCTCCGTGCGGTTTCTCAGCGACCTGGAACGAGGCAAGGCGAGCGTGCATCTGGGCATGGTGATGGCCGTGGCGCGGACGCTCGGATTGCGCCTGGTCGCGGTCATTCCTGGGGCCGACCGGTGAACGTGCGCGTCGCAGACGTGTACAAGGGCACTGTGCACGCCGCCATCCTGCGGCGCACCTCGGCGGGGACGGAATTCTCTTACGTCGACGGGTACGAGGGTGCCGACGTGGCCACGACGCTCGCGCTCAAGAGCGGGCCCCTCACGACCTCGGGCGCGTCGGTGCCTCCGTACTTCGCCGGGCTGCTGCCCGAAGGCCGACGACTCACCGCCATCCGACGAGCGATCAAGGCATCGGCCGACGACGAGCTCTCGCTTCTGGCCGCCGTCGGTTCCGATACGGTCGGCGACGTCTCGGTCTTCCCTGCGGGGAGGCCGATGATCTCGGCGGAGCCGGAGGTGATCGTCAAAGGTGAGAGGGTCGACCGCACATTCGCTGAGATCGTCGATGCAGCCGCCCCCTTCGATCGCATCGGTCTGCCGGGAGTGCAGGACAAGGTCTCCGGTCGGATGATCAGCTACCCGGCGCGAAGCGGGGGCGGCGAGTACATCCTGAAGCTCAACCCACCGGAGTTCCCGCACGTCGTGGAGAACGAGAAGTACTTCCTCGATCTTGCGAATACGTGCGGGCTCGATGTCGTGCACGCACGCATCATCCGCGACACCGACGAGCAGTCCGGATTGCTCGTCACACGTTTCGACCGCGTAGCGACCGTCGACGGCACGACGCGCCTGGCGGTCGAAGACGCCTGCCAGGCGAGCAACGCGTGGCCGGCTGACAAGTACTCCCTCGGGGCCGCGCCTGCGGCGATGTCGCTCACCCGATGGTGCGCGGCGGCTCCCGTGGCCGCACGGGATCTGTTCCGTCAGTTCGTCTTCGCTTCACTGACCGGTAACGGCGACCTGCATGCGAAGAACATCGCGATGATGCGCGGACAGAGTGAGTGGCGCATCGCTCCCGCGTACGACCTGCCGTGCTCGCTGTTCTACGGAGACGAGACGATGGCGCTCGAGATGGACGGCTCGACCGCACCGCTTTCCCGAAAGCGCGCCCGCCGGTTCGCCGCCGACCTCGGTGTGCCGCTCCGCGCGGCAGAGCGTGTCATGGACGATCTGCTCACAAAGCTCACAGGCCTCCCCGCACGTATCGAGGACGGTGCGCTCCCGTTCCCTCCCGCGCTCAACCGAGACGTCGCGCGCGCGCTGGCTTACCGTCATCGCCAGCTGCAGGCGTGACACCGCCGCACAGCCCCCGGGGGATCGCCCGGCCGCGGGTGCGCGTCACCCGGACGGGTGGAGCTCGCCGCGCTCGATCGCGATGCTCTGCTCGGCCGGCCCGAAGCCGATGTGCGGAGCCTGGATGACCTTGAACGCGAACATCACGAGGAACATCCAGCCCCACAGCAGCAGCGCCCCCGACTGGGCGATGCCCTGGACCAGCAGCACGACCCCCAGCAGCGTCGGGAGGAGCGTGAGGGAGGAGTACGGCCGGTCGGCGCGCAGATCCCATCGCGGCCGGTCCACGGCGAAGAACCACGCCCGCCAGACGAAGACGAGGTAGCTGAGGGTGAGCAGGATCGCTCCGGTCACTCCGAAGCGCGACGAGACATCGACCCATACGTTGTCGCTCGCCCGCTCGAAGGCGGTGAAGATCGCGTCGTGCCAGATCCAGACGGCGGCTGCGCCGGCGAGGGCGACGACGACGAAGCCGATGTAGTACCCGGTGCGCTCGCCCGGTCGCTTCGCGCGGCGCATGAGAAGGACCGTGATGAGTACGACCGCGACAGCGGCTGCGGCGACGTATGCCGTGCCCGATTGGGCGCGCACGAGCAGAAACGCCGACAGAGCGATCCAGATGCCGAGCTCCACTCGCGGCGCGCCGTTGGCGATTCTGATCGCGAAGACCACGATGGCGATGAGCGCCATGACGGCCAGCAGATTCGAATCGCCGAAGATGCCCTGGATGCGGCCGCCCGTGAACAACGCGCCCTCCGACCACGCCTGCCCCGTGCGGCTGGGCGCGATGAAGCCTGGCATCAGCGGCTCCTGCACGAAGATCGCGACCGCGAGTTCGAACACGAGCGAGAGGCCGATCGCCCACTTCAGCGCCGAAGAGACCGCACGAACGAGTTCGCGCCACGTGAGCACGCTCGCGACGAAGACCGCCTGCACCATGGTGACCACGAGCAGCACCCAGCTGACTGCGGACGCGGCGAGCGACGTCGACCAGATCAGGCACAGCCCTGCCCACAGCACGTAGGCGATCGGGAAGACGGGCAGGCGTCGCCATTCGATGTAAGGCCGGACGGCGAACCACAGCCCGATCGACACTGCGCCGGCAGCCACGGCGATGAGCGAAGCGATGGTCGCGCCGACGGCATCGACCCACGCGGCGCCGGTGACGGCGAGGAAGAGCACGAAGACGCACCACGCGCGCAGCAGCAGGTGACCGGTCTTCTCACGGACCGGCGCGGCCGGCGGGGCGGAGACCGGATGCTTCGTGTAAACGGCCATCGTGCACTCAGGCTAGCGCGGGGCCGGCACTGCCTCGTGAGGGTTGCCGGGATCCCTGCTCTGTCGCGCCCGCATCTAGGCTGGAGGGCATGCTCGCCCCGCTCTCGAACACGCCCCGCGACTCCGCGTGGGGCTCGCCGACGCTGCTCGCCCAGTTGGAGGGCCGCGAGCCCACAGGTGCACCCGAGGCGGAAGTCTGGTTCGGCGACCACCCGAGCTCTCCCGCCCTGGTGGAGGACGGCAGCGGGCGCGCCCTGGACGCCTGGCTCGCCGACGAGGCCGGCGCGGCGGGGGTGCCGGCCCGGCTGCCGTTCCTGCTGAAACTGCTGGCCGCGGCATCCACCCTGTCGATCCAGGCGCACCCGTCGAAGGCGCAGGCCGAAGAGGGGTTCGCCCGCGAGAACGCCGCGGGTGTGCCGCGCGCCGCGTCGGGCCGCAACTACCACGACGACAACCACAAGCCCGAGATGATCGTCGCTCTGAGCGAGCGTTTCGAAGTCCTCTCGGGTCTGCGCGACCTCGAGGCCACCCGCGATCTGCTCGCCGAGCTGGGGGAGCGCACTGACACGGGCCAGGGTGTTGCCGAGCTGCGCGACCGGCTTGGGGGAGCGGATGCACGTGGCGGTGCGGATGCTGCGGAGGGCCTCGCCTCGACGATCGGCTGGCTCTTGTCCGGCGACGCGCAGCACATCGTCGACGATGTGATCGCTGCGGCGTCCGCCGTGTCATCCGAACGGTTCGCCGCCGAACTGGCGCTCTCGCGCCGGCTGGCCGCGGAGTATCCGGGCGACGCGGGTGTGGTCGTCGCGCTCCTCATGAATCTCGTGACGCTGCGGCGAGGCGAGGCGATCTT
Source organism: Microbacterium rhizomatis (assembly GCF_008710745.1). Taxonomy (GTDB): domain Bacteria; phylum Actinomycetota; class Actinomycetes; order Actinomycetales; family Microbacteriaceae; genus Microbacterium; species Microbacterium rhizomatis. The sequence goes on along the minus strand of NZ_VYSA01000001.1, from coordinate 1,331,741 downwards.
CGTACCGGCCGGCGTACTGCACGCGTACCAGTCCGGGCTCGGCGTCGAGATCATGGCGGCGAGCGACAACGTGCTGCGCGGTGGCCTCACTCCCAAGAACATCGACGTCGAGGAGCTCATCGGCGTGCTGGATGCCACGACCGGGCCTGTTTCCCTCCTCCAGCCCGAGACCGTCGCCCCCGGCGTGTTCCGGTACGCGCCCCCGGTGGACGATTTCGCGCTCGTGCGCGTCGAGAGCTCCGACGACGTGGTGGAAGTGGAGATCTCCGGGGTGGCGATCGTCCTGGTCACCTCCGGACTGGTGTCGGTATCGGGGGCGAAGACGACGGATGCGGTCACCCTCCGTCCCGGACAGGCGCTCCTCTCTTCTTCCGACGAGTCACCCCTCCGGATCGGCGGGGGAGAGGCCTTCGTCGCCGAACCGGGGGCTCCCGCCGACCTCGGGGAGTCGCGACACGCCGATGGAGCAGCGTGAAGCTTCAACCGTGAGGTGAGGCTTTAGTATCCGCGACTTGACCACGGCGAACTACACCGGTGTAATTACCTTGTACACGCACACGGGCGTGGGGGGATACAAGCAGGGGAGAACGAGATGACGGGGTCACAATACCGTTCCGGCGTTCCCGACAACTGGTTCGTCGATCCGGTCCAGCTCGGCGTGCCAGGAGTGCGCCGCCCTCTCGAGGGCGACGGCAACACGCTGTCGTGGCAGACCGACGCGCTGTGCGCGCAGACAGATCCTGAGGCGTTCTTCCCTGAAAAGGGCGGATCGACCCGCGATGCCAAGCGAATCTGCACGACATGCGATGTGCGGGGCGAATGCCTCGAGTACGCGCTGCAGAACGATGAGCGCTTCGGCATCTGGGGTGGCCTCAGTGAGCGCGAGCGCCGCAAACTGAAGCGTCGCGCGGGCTGAATCGACACGGTTCTCGTGCCGTCGGCGCGTGCGCCCCGTCGCCGGGGTGACGCGCGCCTAGGCTGACCACGTCATGCCGTCCCGAGTACACGCAATTCTCGTCGTGCGCCCAGATGGGCGCGCGCCTGCGGCGTTCCATCTGCGGCGCACCCTTGCAGCCCTCGAGGCTCAGCATCGTCGCGTCGACGCGCTGACGATCGTGCTGTGCGGTGGCGACGAGTCCGTGCGCCAGCTGGCGGCGGCCTCCGGCGCGGAGTCGGTGATCACGACCACGGGTTCGACCCGATTCGCCGCCGCGACGGCGCTGGCGACGATTCGGCTGACGGGCGATGCCGTCTGGCTCCTCGCCCAGGACACCGCTCCGGAGCCTGAGGCGCTCGCACGCCTGGCCGGCGCTCTCGAGCTCGCCCCATCGGTGGCCTTCGTCGCGCCCAAACTCGTGCAGTGGGACGATCGCACCCAGATCGTCTCGCTCGGGGTGAGCATGACGACGCTGGGCAGATCGATGGGCCTCTCCGACGGCCAGCTCGACCAGGGCCAGCACGATGCGGAAGAGGACGTGCTCGGCGCCGACGTGCGCGGGCTGCTCGTGCGCACGGACGCGTGGCGCCAGCTCGCCGGCCTGGACCCGGCGCTCCTCGGCGCGGACGAAGGGCTCGACCTCGGCGTGCGTGCGCGTCTGGCCGGAGCGAGGATCTCTCTCGTACCGACTGCGCTCATCGCGGTGGCCGGCGACGGCGCGGCCGGCGTTCCGGCCGGCGATGCGCGGCGCAGCCGGCGTGCTTTCGCGCAGCGCACCGCACAGCTGCATCGCCGTCTCGCATACGCGCGCCCCTGGGCGGTGTTCTTCGTCTGGCTCGCGATCCTTCCCATCGCGCTGTGGCGCACCGTGCTGCACCTGATCGCCAAGCACCCGTTCCTCGTCGTGACGGAGTGGGGTGCGTCGGCGCTGGCCCTGGTGCGCGTCGGCGCCGTCGCCCGCGCGCGGGGCCGCATCCGCGCTGCGCGTCGAGCGCCGTGGAGTCAGGTGGCCCCGCTCAGGGTCACCCGCACCGACCTCCGCGAGCGGTTCGACATCGACGGCGAGGAGGCGGTCGCCCCGGTCGGCGAGCACATCCGCGGCGACATCCGCTTCTTCTCGGGCGGAGGTGCGTGGCTCGTGCTCGCGGCGCTGGTCATCTCGGTCGCCGCCTTCCCTGCTCTGCTCGCGTGGCCCGTGCTGGGCGGCGGCGCTCTCGCGCCGATGCGTGCCACGGTGGCGCAGCTCTGGGCCGACGCGGCGTACGGCGTGCGTGCCGCAGGGCTCGATGCGATCGGTCCCGCCGATCCGTTCGCCGCGGTCGTCGCCGTGATCGGCAGTCTGTGGCCCGGTGATCCGTCGCGGGCGATCGTCCTGCTCTGGCTCGCCGCGCTCCCGCTCGCCGCCCTCGGCGGCTGGTTCGCCGCCACCCGGGTCACCGAGCGCAGTTCCCTCCGCATCGTCGCCGGCGCGGTATGGATGCTCGCCCCCACGTTCCTCGCCGGTCTCGCGCAGGGTCGCCCCGGTGCCGTGATCGTCCACCTCCTTCTGCCGTGGCTCTTCTACGCGGGCGCCGTCGCGCATCGATCATGGGCGGCGGCGGGCGCAGCATCCGTCCTCTTCGCCGCGGTCGTGGCATGCGCGCCGTCGCTCGCCCCCGCGCTGGTGCTCCTGGTGATCGGCGCGATCATCGTGGCGATCGCCTCTCGGGCGGGCCGGGGGGTGGCGCGCCAGATCTGGGTGCTCGTGCCCGCCGTCGTGCTCTTCGCCCCGCTCGTCTGGAGCCGTCTGCGCAGCGGAGATGTCTGGGGCCTGGTCGCCGACCCCGGCGTGCCGTTCCTCGGAGACCGGGTGGGTGCCGACCCCACCGGCCGGGCGCTCCTGGCCGCCGGTTTCCCGACGAGCGACCCCGGCGGATGGTCGGCCCTTCTCGCCGGCACGGGCGTGCCGGTGTGGTGGGTGCCTCTGCTGGCGGCTCCGGTCGCTCTCCTCGCCCTGATCGCGCCCCTGACACGTCGTTGGGCAGCCGGTGTCGCCCTCCTCGTGATCGCGGCGATCGGCCTGTCCACCGCGTTCGTCGTCGTCGGTATCGCGGTCTCGTCGCTGCAGTCGACGTCCATTCCGCTCTGGCCGGGCCCGGCGCTCAGCCTCGCATGGCTCGGCGTCGTGGGCGCGGCGACCGTGACCCTCGACTCCGCCCTCGTGCCGCGCCTGCGCGCCGTGAGGTCTCTTGCCGCGGCCGTCGCCGTGATCGCCGTCGCGGTGCTCGCCGTGCCGACGCTTGCGACGATGACACGGGGCACGCCGCCGCCTCTGGCCAACGGGCCGGTCAGCACCCTTCCGGCGTACGTCGATGCGGAAGGGGCATCCAATCCCGACGTCGGGACGATCGTGCTCACCCCGCTCAGCGACGGGGGAGTCTCGACGCGGATCATCTGGGGCGGGAGCGAGACGCTCGGGGGTCAGTGGACCGTGGCGGCAACGCCGGCCACGGCCACCGAGGGCGACACCGTCGTGGCCGGGATCACGGCAGACCTCGTGACCTCCACCGCCGACGATGTGATCGACCGCCTCGCCGCCGCCGGTGTGGGGTTCGTGCTGCTGACACCGGCCGCGACGCCGGAGACGGACGCGGCGCGCACGTTCCGGCTCATGGCCGAGACGGCGATCGATCAGCGCGATGCGCTCGACTCGGTGGGAGCCACGCCCAAGGGCGAGCTGTGGCGCGTGACCGGTGCCGTGCAGCCGCGGGCTTCCGCGACCGAGGCCGTGCAGACCTCGGCGCAGTGGATCGCGTTCGCTCAGATCGCGGTGATCCTGGCCGCCCTGCTCCTGGCTGTGCCCACCAGGGCGTCGCGCCGGCAGGCCCGTCGCACGCCCCGCATCGTGGGGCCCTACGTGCAGGAGGAGCGATGAGCGATCGCCGCGTGTTCCGCTGGGCGGGTACCAGCGCACGGATGCTGGTAGGCACTCTCGTCGCCGTCGGCTTCGTCGTGGGCACGGTGACCGCCGTGGCCGCACCATGGCCGACCGTGGCGCGCGAGCCCCTCGTCGTCGATGCCGTCCCCGTCGCGTCGGAGACCGTGCTGTCGTGCGTGGGCGGACTTCTGGCGATCGGGCGTGACGCGACCAGTGCCGCGCAGCTTTCGGTCGCGGCCGACCAGGCCGTGACGGCGGGCGCGGGCGAGGGTGCACAGGCACCCGCGCAGACCCGCCTGAGCGCTTCGTACCTCGGTGGAGCAGAGGGCGCGGCGGTATACACCGCCCCCGCGTCCGGCTCGGCGGCGACCGATGCGGCCGCCGCGGGATGGGCGGCCGTGAGCGCCGAGGATCTGAGCGGTTTCGCAGCATCCGAATGCACAGCTCCGCTGATGGAGTCGTGGCTCGTCGGGGGAGCGAGCACGACGGGTGCGTCCGATCTGGTGCTGCTGGGAAACCCGGGCTCGGTCGCGGCCACCGTGCAGCTGACGGTCTACGGATCCCGGGGTGCGCAGATTCCTCCGGGGGGACGCAATGTCATCGTGCCGCCGGGCCAGCAGATCGCCCTGCCGCTCGCCGGACTCAGCCTGGGCGAAGAGAGCCCCGTCCTGCGGGTCACTGCGGCCGGGGCTCCCGTCCAGGCATCGCTGCAGGCATCCCTCACCCGCACCCTCGTGCCGGGCGGTGTGGACCAGGTGGGCGCCACCGCGACACCGGCGACCGATCTCGTGATCGCGGGAGTCGAGGTCACCGCCGAGCCGGGTCCGGCGGGTGCATCGAACGCAGCCACGCTGGTACGGATGCTGTCGCCCTCCGTCGACACGACGGCGACCGTCACGGTGACCGCCGTCGGTGGCGGCGCCCCCGCGCTTGCCCCCTCGACGCTGCAGCTCACCGCCGGGCTTCCCGCGGAACTGCAGCTGGGCGGGCTCCCGGTCGGTCAGTACGTCGTGGACGTCCGGGCTCCCGAGGCGGTGCTGGCCGCCGTGTGGCAGACGACGGGGTTCGGCGCGGGCGCCGACTTCGCGTGGTACACCCCCGCGCCCGAGCTGACCGGCGCCAGCATGTTCGCGGTCCCGGGCGGGGCGTCGGCGTCGCTGACGATCACGAATGCCGCACGCACCGCAGCCACCGTCTCCCTTCACGCCGCGACCGGGGCGTTCTCGCAGCAGGTCGCGGTCCCCGCCGGTGGATCCGTCGCGGTGCGCCTTCCGGCCCAGGGCGTGTACACACTGGATCCCGGCGGCGTCGCCGGAGTGCGGGCGGGACTGTCGTTCTCCGGCGCTGCGCCGGGCGGAGGGACTGCGCTCGCCGGTTATCCGGTCCTGCCCGTCGATGCGGCGGCCGCGACGATCCGCGTGTACCCGTAGCCGGCGCGCGTCAGAAGAAGCGGAAGCGCTCCGGCCCCAGGTCCCACGGGTCGCGGTCGAGGTATTCGGCGGCCGCGCGGAACACGCAGCCCTCCACGAGCATCCGACGGTGCATGTCGTCGTTGCGGTGCAGGTGGCTGAGCCGCTCGATCGGCAGGCGGTAGAGGATGATGCGCTTCTCGTCGGTGAGCACCTGCCAGCGCGGGATGCCGTCGTCATCGGAGGCGGGCGGCATCTCGCCGACTTCGAAGCTGACGTCGCGCAGTTCGGTCCATGCGGAGCGGAGGAACTCGGCGGCCGACCCGACGGCGAGATCGAAACGGTCCACCCGGGTGTCGAGCGGAGGCAGCGGCGGCCGTACCACGGGGCTGCGGTCCTCGCGGCCGTGGCGTCCGTGCCGCGACGGGCGCGGCGCGGTGGGAGCGGAGTTCGTCGCGCGTCGCCATGCCATGCGACCATCCTAGGTTTCGGCGACCCCGCTCAGGGCGCCGGGTGGCGCGCGCGTCCGCAAGCTGGCTGGCATGTGCGAGTCCGCTGGCCTTCGTCCGGACATGTGCGACATGTGCGGCCCCCCCCGGGGATCGGAACGCGCCGCCGTCCGGGGCCGCCGCGGCGCGGCATCCCGCGTCTGTCGGCGGGCGCCGATAGCGTGAGGGCGATGCGCGAGAGACTGTGTTCGAAGGTGGGTTGCGCCCGCGAGGCCGTATCGACCCTGACGTACGACTACGGCGACCAGATGGCGGCGATCGGCCCCCTCGGCGCCGGTGACGACCCGCACGCACACGACCTGTGCGCGATCCACACCGACCGGCTTTCGGTGCCGCGCGGCTGGGTGGTCGTGCGTCACGAGACGCTCCGCGCCTGAGGCCGCGGGATCGCGCGTCCTCAGGGACGCGGCGTCCCGCCGCGCATGGAACAATAGGAGGATGTCGACCCAGACCGTCTCCGCCGCCCCGTACGCCGTCGCCGACCTGTCGCTCGCCGAGGCGGGCCGCCACCAGATCCGCCTCGCCGAGAACGAGATGCCGGGACTCATGGCCCTCCGCGAGGAATTCGGGCCCACGCAGCCGCTCCGCGGCGCGCGGATCGCCGGCTCCCTCCACATGACCGTGCAGACCGCGGTGCTGATCGAGACCCTCGTCGCGCTCGGCGCGCAGGTCCGCTGGGCCAGCTGCAACATCTTCTCCACCCAGGACGAGGCCGCCGCCGCCGTCGCCGTCGGCCCCACGGGCACCGTCGAGGCCCCCGCGGGCGTCCCGGTCTTCGCGTGGAAGGGCGAGACGCTCGAAGAGTACTGGCAGTGCACCGATCGCATCTTCGACTGGTCGGCCGAAGGGTTCGACGGTCCCAACCTGATCCTCGACGACGGCGGTGACGCCACGATGCTCGTCCACAAGGGGGTCGAGTTCGAGGCCGTGGGCGCCGTGCCCGAGGCCGGTCCGGACGACTCGTACGAGTACCGGGTGGTGCTCGACACGCTCCGCGCGAGCCTCGCGGCAGACCCGCAGCGCTTCACCCGCATCGCCGCCGACCTCATCGGGGTCACCGAAGAGACGACCACCGGGGTGCACCGGCTCTACGAGCTCGCCGCCGCCGGATCGCTCCTGTTCCCCGGCATCAACGTCAACGACTCCGTCACCAAGTCGAAGTTCGACAACAAGTACGGCATCCGTCACTCGCTTCCCGACGGCCTCAACCGCGCCACCGACGTCCTGATCGGCGGCAAGACGGCCTTCGTCGTCGGCTACGGCGATGTGGGCAAGGGCGCGGCCGAGGCCCTACGCGGCCAGGGCGCACGCGTGATCGTGAGCGAGATCGACCCCATCAACGCGCTTCAGGCGGCGATGGACGGCTACCAGGTCGCACGTCTGGAGTCGGTGATCGGCGACGTCGACATCATCGTGACCGGCACGGGCAACCAGCGCGTCGTCACGGTCGAGCACCTGCTCGGACTGAAGCACCTTGCGATCGTCGCCAACGTGGGCCACTTCGACGACGAGATCGACATCGCCGGGCTCGAGACTCTCGAGGGTGCCGAGTCGATCGAGATCAAGCCGCAGGTGCACGAGTGGCGCCTCCCGAACGGCCGCAGCGTTCTCGTGCTGAGCGAGGGGCGCCTGATGAACCTCGGCAACGCGACGGGGCATCCCTCCTTCGTGATGAGCGCGTCGTTCACGAACCAGGTGCTCGCCCAGCTCGAGCTGTTCACGAACATCGACGACTACCCGGTGGGTGTGTACACGCTGCCGAAGGCTCTCGACGAGAAGGTCGCTCGCCTGCACCTGGGCGCCCTCGGCGTCGAGCTCACCGAGCTGACCCCCGCCCAGGCCGCCTACATCGGTGTGCCGGTCGAAGGCCCGTACAAGCTCAACCACTACCGCTACTGACGCCGTCGCGCGCTCAACCCTGCAGCGCCAGGGTTCGGGGGCGGACGTCTCAGCGCTCCGGAAAGCCGTGCGGGATGCCGGTGCCCGCTGTGAGCGCGTCGACCCGCTGCGCCTCGAGCACGAGCGCCCGGTATTCGCGGTCGCGGCGCACGGCGGCTACTGCGCGAAGCAGCGTCTCAGGGTCGACCGCGGGCAGCGGCGAGACGAAGGGCGCCGCTTCGGCGGCGAGGGATGCGGCGGCCCGCGCCCTGGCCGGGGGTTGCATGCGCTCGGCCTGAGTGACGAACTGCGCGATCCGGCGGGTCAGGCGGTCCGGCAGGCGCGCCACGTCGGCCGTGGCCGCCCAGCCCGTCAGGACGGACGGCGCGCCCGGGAGCGCAGGCGGAAGCGCCGGAACGCGCGTGCGCTCCGAGTAGGTGCCGGCGAGCAGATCGCCGAGCCGCTGCGATCGCGGCGTGAAGGCGCCGACCAGCGCGGCCACCGCGCCCAACGTCATCCAGATCTCGAACACTCCGACCAGGGCCCGGATGAACGCGTGCCGGAATCCGGTGCCTCCGCCGTCCGATCGCACGATCCGGCCGCCGACGACGAGCTTGCCCACGCTCCGGCCGTGCGTGGCGGTTTCGACGGCGGTGGGGATGACCACCATGACGATCACGGCCATCACGATCGAGAGGATCCCGAAGAGCGAGGGCGGCAACGCGCCCTGTGACGCGAGCCACGTGGCGACGAGGGCGAACACCACGAACACGGCGATGCCGATGAGCAGATCGATCAGAGCGCCCAGAGCCCTCAGGAAGAACCCGACCGGCTGCACGTCGAGCGCGACCGCTTCGCCGGTGAGCACCTCGTCCTGGTCGATGTCGATCATCCGGACGGGGGTGACCACGACGTCCCGGGTCTGTGCGTGCGGCATGGGTACAGTAAACCAGTGGACCTGGATGCGTTGGCCGCCGCCCGACGGCACGAGTGGGAGCAGCTGGACGCGCTCGGGCGCACCCGGCGCCCGAGCGGCGCGGAGGTCGATGATCTCGTCACGCGGTACCGTGCGGCATCCGCCGACCTCGCCGACATGAAGACGTCGGCCGGCCGCACGCCGCAGGGCGACCATGTCTCGACGCTGCTCGCCCGCGCGCGGCTGCGGCTGACCGGGAACCCCGACAACGTCCTCCGGCAGATTCCGCGCTTCTTCGCGCTGCAGCTTCCCGCCGCGCTGTACCGCGTGCGGTGGACCACTCTCGTGATCGCCGTGTGCTTCGTGCTCGCGGCCTCTCTCGTCGCCTTCTGGATCTCGGCAGACCCCGCGCTGGTGGCCGCGCTCGGCAGCCGGGCCGATCTGCAGTACTACGCCGAGAACTCGTTCACCGGCTACTACAGCGAGAACCCCGCCGCGGTGTTCGCGGGGACCGTGTGGACCAACAATGCCTGGATCGCCGCGCAGTGCGTGCTGTTCGGCGTGACCGGCGTCTGGCCGCTCATGGTGCTCGTGCAGAACGCTGTCGGAGTGGGCACCGCTGCCGCTGTGATGATCGCGTTCGGGCGCGGCGACGTCTTCCTGCTGTTCATCCTCCCGCACGGGATGCTGGAGCTCACGTGCGTCTTCGTCGCCGCGGCGGCGGGCCTGCACATCTTCTGGGCCTGGGTCGCTCCGGGCGCGCGCTCTCGCGGTGAGGCCCTCGCTGCCGAGGGCCGCTCCCTCGCGACGGTCGCGATCGGGTTGATCTTCGCGCTGGCGCTGTCCGGCATCGTCGAGGGCTTCGTCACCCGTCAGGACTGGCCATGGCCGGTGAAGATCGGGATCGGTGCGGCCGCCCTGGCTGTCTTCCTCGTGTACATGCTCGTCGTCGGCGGCCGCGCATACCGCCGTGGCGAGACGGGCGACCTCGACGAGTACGCCGCCGGCACGCCGAGGCTCGTCGCCGGCTGACCGGGTCGGAGGGGGCCCCGGCATCCGTCCCTTCGCGCCACCCCACCCCCTCCGGCGAGCCACCCCCTCTGCCGGGCAGTTGAGGGGTGGGCGGCGGCAGGGCCTGGTTCGGCGAAGGCATGGAGAGACGGGCGGGGGACAGAGAAAGGACCGGCCGCGTAAGCGACCGGTCCTTTCGTGACGGGGATGCTCCGTCAGGCCTTCTTCGTGCCGTCGAACAGCGCCTTGTAGGCGAAGCCGGCGATCAGGGCGCCGATGATCGGGAACACGATGAACACCCACAGCTGGGCGAGGGATGTCCCCCCGCCGTAGACGGCCGTCGCGATCGAGCGGGCCGGGTTCACCGACGCGTTGTCGATCGGGATGATCGCGAGGTGGATCAGAGTCAGCGTGAGACCGATGACGAGGCCGGCGAAGGTCGTGCCGCGCGTGGAGTGGGTCACGCCGAGGATCACGATCACGAAGATCGCGGTGAAGAGCACCTCGACGATGATCGCCGCCCCGATTCCGAAGCCACCAGGGGATGCCTCGCCGAAGCCGTTGCTCGCGAAGCCGCCGTCCTGGGCCTTGGCCAGCCAGCCGTCGGGACCGAAGAGGCCGATCAGGACGATGAGCGTCGTAGCCACGAGACCGCCGACGATCTGAGCGATGATGTAGCCCAGCACGCCGCTCCAGGGGAAGCGCCCCGCCGCAGCAAGGCCGAACGTGACGGCGGGGTTGAAGTGGCCGCCCGAGATCGGGCCGAACGCGTAGGCCCCGGCGATCACCGTGATGCCGACGGCCAGGGACACACCCGTGAAACCGACGCCGAGCGGAGTGCCGTTTCCGCCGAGACCGAAGTCGGCCGCGAAGAGGGCGGTGCTGATGACGCCGAGCACGAGCAGGAACGTGCCGAAGGCTTCGGCGACGAGTGTCGCTGCGGTCGAAGGCGCGACGGGAGTGTGGTCGAGAGCGGTGGGCTTGATGGGTTCGTCAGGACGAGGATCGCTCATCGCGGATCTCCTTCGCAGTGGAATCGAGCGGGCGCGGCGGCGCCCAATCGGGAGCATAGAGCACTTTCAGCCGATTCTCAGGGACCCGCACCGGGCATCGACATCCTCGTTCACAGTCGTCCTGCGGCCTTGAGTGCCAGGTAGCGATCGGCGATGCGCGGAGGCAACACCTCAGGGGTGTCGGTGAGAGCCTCGCCACCCGCCCGGCGGATCGCCGAGGCGACCCGCTCGGCGTCGCGGATCGCGCGCTCCTGGGCCGCCGCCCGATAGACGTCGTCGGCGGTCGCGTGGGCGGGTGGAAGGTCTGAGCGCAGATCGTCGGTCGCCGCGCCCACGAGCACATGCGCCCGCCGGGTCAGCGCCGGAAGCGATCCGAGCAGTCCGCGCGCGGCCTCGGGTGCATCCTGTGCCGTGAGGACCACGACCAGCGCGGGGCGGGACGAGAGGGCGCGCACCTGGGCGAAGGCGGCATCCCAGTCGGTGTCGATGAGCTGGGCCTCCACCGGAGCCATCGCATCGACGAGCGCCGGGAGGAGTGCCGCGCCGTCGATCCCCGTCACCCGCGCGCGCACGACTCGGTCGAACATCACGAGATGCACGTGGTCGCCGGCGCGGGTCGCGAGAGCGGCGAGCAGCAGGGCTGCTTCCATCGCCGCATCCAGTCGGATGCCGTCGCCCACGCGCGCGGCGGAGGTCCGGCCTGTGTCGATCACGATCACGACATGCCTGTCGCGCTCGGGGCGCCAGGTGCGCAGCATCGTGCTGCCCGCGCGCGCCGTCGCGCGCCAGTCGATCGAGCGCACATCGTCGCCGCGCACGTACTCGCGCAGGCTGTCGAACTCGGTGCCTTGACCGCGCACCTGCACGCTCGTGTTCCCGTCGAGCTCGCGCAGGCGCGCAAGGCGGGAGGGGAGGTGCCGCCTCGATGTGAACGGGGGAAGCACGCGGATCGCACCGGGCACGTCGAGCCGCGCCTGCCGCCCGGCGAGTCGCAGCGGACCGGCGCTGCGCACGACGACGAAAGCGCTCCGCAGTTCTCCACGCCGTCGGGGGAGGAGCGGCACGTCGACCCTGCGTCGCTCGCCTGCGGGGATGTCGAGCGCGAGCCGGTCGCCGGGTGCACCGGCGGTCGGCTGCCACGCGTCGCGCGCCTGGCCGTGGAGGCGCCTGGTTCCGACGTTGCGCACCGACAGGGTCGCCTTCACGGGCTCGCCGAGCCGAACCCGGCGGGGGAGCGCCCGCTCGATCTCGACGGAGCGCGGATCGGCGGCGGCCACGGCATCCGCTCCCGCGACCAGGGTGCAGACCACGAGCCAGCCGAGCGCGGCGAGCCACGCATCCACGCCCGCGACCGAGAGCAGGATCACGGGCACGACGCCCAGGGCGACGAGTACGGGCAGCCTTCCGGTGAGATACATGCCGACTAGATGGGTACGCGGGTCTGCTGCAGCACAGAGCCGAGCACGGCGTCGATCGAGACGCCCTCGAGCTCGGCGTCGGGCCGAAGCCGGATGCGGTGCCGCCAGGCGGGTACGAGCATCGTCTGCACGTGGTCGGGCGTGATGGCGGGGTAGCCGCCCAGCCACGCCCAGGCCTTCGCCGCGGCGAGCAGGGCCGTGGAGGCGCGGGGGCTCACCCCGAGCTGCACCGACGGGCTCTGCCGGGTCGCGCGGGCGAGGTCGACGACGTACGCGAGCACATCGTCGGCGACGGCGACGGATGCCGCGGCCCGCTGCGCCGCGCGGATCCCGTCGGCATTCACGACAGGCTCGAGCCCCGCCGCCGTGAGGTCCTGCGGGTCGAACCCCGAGGCGTGCCGTCGCAGCACCGCGAACTCGGCGTCGCGCGAGGGCATGTCGATCACGAGCTTGAGGAGGAACCGGTCAAGCTGCGCCTCCGGGAGCGAATACGTGCCCTCGTGCTCGATCGGGTTCTGCGTCGCGGCGACGAGGAACGGCTCGGGAAGGCGCCTGCTCACTCCGTCGGTCGAGACCTGGTGCTCCTCCATGGCCTCCAGCAGCGCCGCCTGGGTCTTGGGCGGGGTCCTGTTGATCTCGTCGGCCAGCACGATGTTCGTGAAGACCGGGCCCTCACGGAACTCGAACTCTCCCGTCCGTGCGTCGTACACGAGCGAGCCAGACACGTCGCCCGGCATGAGATCGGGCGTGAACTGGATCCGCTTCGTGTCGAGCCCGAGCGCGCGGCTGAACGACCGGACCAGGAGGGTCTTCGCGACGCCGGGCACGCCCTCCAGCAGCACATGACCGCGCGAGAGCAGGGCGATGAGCAGTCCGGTGATCGCGCCGTCCTGGCCGACGACGGCTTTGCCGACCTCGATCCGCACTCGGTTCATCGACTCGCGCAGGGCGGCATCCTCGTGTGCCGTGTCGGCGATGGCACTCACGGGGGTGTCGGTCATGGTCGGTTCCTTTCCGGGCGTACGGCATTTCGCACCGCCGCCTCGAGATCGCGCAGGCGGTCGCTGAGCGCGACCAGCTCGGCATCGGTGGCGGGAAGTTCGTCGATCAGGATGCCCCGCACCAGCGTGGGCGAGGCGTTCAGCCGAGCGGCAGCGGCGTCGGCGATCTCTGCCGCTGAAGCGGCTGGGCCGAGTCCCAGCATCCGGGCGAGGCGACCGGCGGCGCCGATGCGCACCTGGTCGGCCGCGTGAACGGAGTCGCGCGCGCGGGCGTACAACCGCGCGCGACCCTCGGTCGTCTCCGAGGCGCGCACCGTGACGGGGAGTCGCTCGAGGACGAGCGGGCCGAACCGGCGCCCGCGCCAGATCGCCGCGGCCACGGCCGCCGCCAGGAGCAGCACCACGACGGGGCTCACCCACGGGGGTGTCAGATCGCCGAGGGTCTGCGTCGCTGCCGCTCCATCGGCGTCCTCGACGGCGGGGACGTACCAGACGACGGTGGGGTGCGCACCCAGAAGCCCGATGCCGAGCGCCGCGTTGCCCGCATCGGCCAGGTGCTCGTTCGTGAAGAGCGCGCGCCCGTCGATCGCCGTCACACCGGCGGATTCATCCGTGAGGAGCCCGAAGGAACCGTCGACCGGGTAGCAGGCGGTGACGACCTCGGCGGGGCCGAAGACCACGCCCGGGGTGACGGGTCCTGCGCGTCGCGCCGTCTCCAGGGCGCACGAGGGAGCGACGGGAGTGCCGGGGGCGACTCCGTCCGGATACGACCCCGGCAGCAGCACGCGCAGCCCGCGTGCACGCGGATCGATGAGCACGACGTCGGTCGCGGCATCCGCGACTTCGCGAAGCCTGTCGTCGCTCAGCAGCGGGCTGTCGGCGAGGACGAGCGTCGCGTCGCGGCCGGCCAGCGCGGCCAGCGCCCCGTCTCTCGAGCGCGCGACGGTGACCTCGATCCCGTGCTGGCGCAGGATCTGCGCGAGCGCCCGGGTGCCCTGCGGGCCGGCGGAGTCGGGGTCCAGCGCGTCGCGTTCGGACCACCGGCCGACGCCCGACAGGACCGTGCCGGCGATTCCCACGACGACGAGTGCGACGACGATCGCCACCCACCCAGCCGCGCGGCGGCGACGCGGTGGCTCGCCATCGGGCGGCTGCGACCGCGCCAGGACGGCGGTCGGTTCGACCCGGGTCATCGCGTCACCGCCTCGCGGGCGTCCTGCGTCGGGCGCTGCGCCGACACCGCGTCATCTGTGTCGACGACACGGCGATAGAGGTCCGACGTGCCGGGGCGACGCAGGTAACGCACGTCGTCGAAAGCGGCGGCGGCGGCATCCAAGTCATCGATCGAGCCGGGGAAGCGCCTCCCGGCCGCGCGGGCGAACGAGTGCACCGTGGCTCCCGGGGGCGCATCGACGATCCCGCGCTCGTCAAGACCTCGGGCGAGCGCCCGGAACCTCAGCACGACGGCTGCGTCCCATTCCCCGCGACCGGCGTGGGATGCCGCGTCGCGGCGCAGCTCGGCGGCGCTGCGCCCTTCGGCTTCGCCGAAGAGCGTGGCGGCGGCACGGTGCGAGCGGCGGGTGAGCCGGGGGCGGCCCCAGATCGCGAAGGCGACGATGATCAGCACGACGACGACGATCACGGCGATGACGGCGAGCGCCGAGCCCCACCCGCCGGACACCTGCCCGTCGAACAGGCCCGCGAAGAAGTCGCCGATCGCGCGGGCTGCCCGATCGAACGGGGTGGGCTGTGCGATCTCGTAGGCCCGATCCGAGAGTTCACGCTCGGCCCAGCGCCGCGCTTCGTCGGCGTCGGGCGTCAACGGGGGCGCGTCCGTGCCGGCCCACGCGCCATCGCCGCCCGAAAGCATCCGCCCTACGACCACGGCGACTCGGGGTCGGCGTCGGGATTCCCGGTCGTCTGGCCGGGGGCGGCCCATCGAGTCGGGTCCGGAGGGCGGGTCGGGTCCGGGGGCCGGGGTGCCTCGACGGGGGCAGGGCCGGTCGGCTCGGCGACTGCCGGCGGCGCGTCGGCGGGCGGCGCGTCGGCGGGGGGCGCGTAGGCGGGAGGTGCGTCGGCGGGCGGCGCCGCATACGGGGGCGGCGGCGCGTACGGGGGCGGCGGCGCGTATTGCGGAGCCTGGGCGTATGGCGGAGCGTACGCCTGCGGTGCATACGGCGCCGGCGGATAGCCCGGGTACCCCGCAGGTGCTCCGAACACGGGTGCGGTCTGACGGGGCGCGATCACCCGGCCGATGTTCTCGGCGTAGGGGTCGGCGAGAGCTGTCGCCCCGGCGTCCCGCCGCTCCACATAGGCCAGGAGGTCGAGGTCGAGACCCTCCCTGCGCATGCGGCAGTCGACGTAGATGAGTGCTGTCGCCGTCGCCTGGACGATCACGGCGACGGACTGCACCAGCAGAGTGACGACCTGCGTGAGGACCGAGCCCACGATGAGGGTGATGATCGCATTCGGATCGCTCGCCCCCGTCGGAGCGATCACGGTGCTCAGGCCCGTGGACAGAAACGAGAACGGGATGCTGACGACCTGCGCCACCGCGCCGAAGACGAGCGAGATCAGCACGATGACCCCGAGCGCCGCCCAGAAGCGGCCCCGGATGAGGGTCCACGATCGAACGATCGCGGTGCGGATGCTCGCATGCTCCAGGATGATCGTCGCAGGCACGAGCAGCAGCTTCGTCGAGAGCCAGAGCGTGAGAGGGATCGCGGCGAGCACCGCCAGGACGCCGAGTGCGATGGCCGCGGGAGGAGCGACGAACCCGATCCCCACGAGCGCGGCCGCCACGGCGGCGATCAGCACGAGCGTGGCCAGGACGACGAGGAACGCGTAGCCGATCAGGCGCCACACGACCGGGCGGACCCGTTGCCACAGCATCCGCAGCGAGAGCTTCTCGGCCACGACCGCATGCGCCACCTCGCTGACGACGATGCCCTGCACGATCACGCCGAGAGCGCCGGCGGCGAGCCCGAGCACGAGCCCGGTGATCAGGGTGAGGGCTATCGACCCGGTCATGATCGCCTCGAAGTCATCACTGCCGGGGCGCACGGTGTCGAGGCGGATGAACGACCCCCACGCGACGAGGCCGACCCCCACGAGGACGAGAAGATAGGCGCCGGTCTGCACGCACAGCGCGAACCCGAGGAGCACGCGCGGATTCTGCCGGAGGGCGGCGAACGAGCGGCCCAGGATCGTGCCGAACGAGAGTGGATGAAGCGGGACGATGCCTGGTCGCGATGCCGGCGTCCAGGCCGGGTACGCGGTCACGTGTGCTCAACCACCTGTCGGAACCACCTTCTCTACAGGGGACTTTCTCCGTCGTGGACTCGGCGCGCGATGCCGGCCTCGTCCTATCGTGTCATACGGTCTCGCGCACGCTCGGGGTCTCCCCAGCCACCTTCTATTACTCTGTGAGAGCGGCAGGGGAAGGCGCGCGCACCGTCGCGCACCCCGGTCCGCCGCACATGCCTCACCCGGCAAGAAGGAACCCGCTGTCTATGACTTCACGAATCCTGGTGGTCGACGACGACACCGCCCTGGCAGAGATGATCGGCATCGTGCTGCGCACGGAGGGTTTCGACACCGCGTTCTGCGCCGACGGATCCCGAGCCGTCGAGGTGTGGCGTGAGGAGCGGCCCGACCTGATCCTGCTCGACCTCATGCTCCCCGGGATGGACGGGATCGAGATCTGCACGCGCATCCGGTCGGAGTCCGGCATCCCGATCATCATGCTGACGGCACGAACCGACACAGCGGACGTGGTGAAGGGGCTCGAGGTCGGGGCGGACGACTACATCGTCAAGCCCTTCAACCCGAAGGAGCTCGTGGCCCGCATCCGCACGCGCCTGCGCCCCGCCGCGCAGTCGGTCGCGGAGGTGCTGCGCATCGGCGATCTCACGGTCGATGTGGCGGCGCACGAGGTGAGACGTGGTGACGGCGCGATCGCCCTCACGCCGCTCGAGTTCGAGCTGCTGGTGGCCCTGGCATCCAAGCCCCAGCAGGTGTTCTCTCGCGAGATGCTGCTGGAGCAGGTGTGGGGCTATCACTACAAGGCCGACACGCGCCTGGTGAACGTGCACGTGCAGCGTCTGCGCGCCAAGGTCGAGCGCGACCCCGACAACCCGACGATCGTCACGACGGTGCGCGGCGTCGGCTACCGTGCCGGCACGGTCGTCTGAGGCGATCGTGCCCGGACCGAGCATCGCGCGCCCGTCGACATCGACGTCGGGCATCGCGGTCACGGCCGGCCCCCCTCCGCTGACCGGGTGGCGTGAGTGGCGCGCGTGGCCCGGCAACCTCGCCGCGCTCTGGAAGCGCTCTCTTCGCTTCCGCACGATCCTGGTCACGGTGGTGCTCACCGCCCTCGCGATTCTCATCGCGTGCATCTGGATGGCCTTGGCCATCCAGAACGACCTGTTCCAGTCCCGGCTGCTGCAGGTGCAGACCGACGCGCGTCGCGCCACGACCGCCGCGCAGGGCACGCTGGATTCATCTGTCGTGCAAGGCGACGTCGTGCAGATCCAGAACCTGATGACGAGCGTCCAGAACAACCTCGCCCAGCAGTCCTCGAGCGATTCGATCACGGTGCGCCGCATCGACCGCACTCCCTCAGCCCTCGCCCCTCAGGATTTCAGCTCGGGGGTGCTCAGCGACCAGAACCTGATCAGCGAGAGCCTGCGCTCGTCGGTTCAGGCGAGCCCCCAGAATCAGTGGTGGCAGTCGGTCGCACTCCCGACCGAGAACGGCGTGCTCCCCGGAATCATCGTCGGCCAACAGCTCATCGTCCCCGACGTCGGAGCCTACGAGCTGTATCTCGCGTATGACCTCGGGAGCGCCTCGCAGACGCTCGGGTTCATCCAGGGGACGCTCTGGGTCGTCGGGATCGGTCTCATCCTGCTCATCGGGGCCATCTCGTGGTTCGTGCTCCGATCGGTGACGATCCCGATCGGCGAAGCCGCCGACACCAGCGCACAGCTTGCGGCGGGCGAGCTCGGGGTGCGCCTGCCGGTGCGCGGCGAAGACGAGCTCGCGACGCTCGGGCGCTCGTTCAACGCGATGGCCGACAGCATCCAGTCTCAGATCAAAGAGCTCGCCGACCTCTCGCTCGTGCAGCAGCGCTTCGTCTCGGATGTCTCGCACGAGCTGCGCACCCCGCTCACGACGATCCGGCTGGCCGCCGACATGCTCAACGATCGGCGGGAGGATTTCGATCCCGCGACCGCTCGTGCCGCCGAACTCCTGAACGCGCAGGTGCAGCGATTCGAGACGCTGCTGACCGATCTGCTCGAGATCAGCCGATACGACGCCGGGTCGGTGCAGCTCGAACTCGAGCCCACGAGCCTCGCCCACCTCGCTGAGGACGTGATCGAGTCGATGCAGCAGCTGGCCGATCAGCACGGCACCGACGTCCGGCTCGTCGCTCCGGGCGGGTATTCCCCCGTCGAGATGGATCCGAGGCGCGTGCGACGCGTGGTCCGAAACCTCCTGGGCAACGCGATCGAGCACGGCGAGGGCCGCCCGATCGTCGTGACGGTCGACAGCGACCAGCAGGCTGTCGCGATCGGCGTGCGGGATTTCGGCCTCGGAATGAAGGCGGACGACGTCGACCGCGTCTTCGACAGGTTCTGGCGCGCCGATCCGTCCCGGAAGCGCACGATCGGGGGCACCGGCCTGGGCCTGTCGATCGCTCTGGGCGACGCGCGCCTGCACGGCGGCGAGCTCGCCGTCTGGTCGGAGCTCGGGCGCGGCACCCACTTCGTGCTCACCCTGCCCCGCACAGCGACCCGGGTCTGGGGTGCCTCGCCGATCCCGGTCGACCCCGGCGACGACGGGGCCGCAGGAATCGAAGCGCTCGGACTCACACAGCCGATCGAGATCCCGCGGGATGCTGCGGCCACCCGCGTCGGAGGTGCGAAGTGACCCGGCAGCGACACAAGGCATCGCGCCTCGGCGCCGTGGTCCTGGCGCTCGTCACCGCCGTCGTGCTGACGGCGTGCGCGGGTCTGCCGACCGGGGGCCCCGTCAGACTGGGCCTCGGCGCCGGCGACGACGGCGGGGTGCCCGCATTCGTCTTCGAGCCCGACAGTCCGCAGGTCGGCGCCTCTGCGCAGCAGATCGTCGAGGGGTTCATCCGCGCGGGTTCTGGCCCAGGCCCCACGAACGGCTGGAGCGTTGCCCGCGAATACCTCGCCCCCGAGATCCATGACACGTGGAAGCCGACGACCGGCGTCACGATCGACGACGGCACGCGCGATTACGGTGAGGAGGCCCCGGCCGACGCGACCGCGGCCAGCCCGAGCCCTTCCGCCGACACCACGATCGTCCTCACCCTGACGTC
The DNA here is from genome assembly GCF_008710745.1 of Microbacterium rhizomatis. GTDB lineage: Bacteria > Actinomycetota > Actinomycetes > Actinomycetales > Microbacteriaceae > Microbacterium > Microbacterium rhizomatis. The sequence goes on along the minus strand of NZ_VYSA01000001.1, from coordinate 1,312,380 downwards.
GGTCGCGAGCGTCGATGCGACCGGTGTCTATACGGTCGACGCCGGCTCGACGCGTCTGCTCTTCCGGCTCGCCAAGCAGGCCGACGGCGAATGGCGGATCACCCAGGCTCCCGACGGGATCGTGCTCGACCAGAACGTGTTTCCCAGCGTCTACCACCGTTACTCGCTCATGTTCTTCGACCCGACGTGGCAGTTCCTCGTGCCCGATCTGCGCTGGTTCCCGACGACGAACCCCAGCACGAGCATCGCGGGCGCGCTCCTGGGCGGACCGTCGGTGTGGCTGGCCGGCTCGGTGAAGTCGGCGTTCCCCGACAGCGTCCAGCTGGACGTCCCGTCCGTGCAGGTGACCGACAGCGTTGCGCAGGTCCGCCTGAACCGTGCCACCCTCGCCGTGGACGCGCCCACGCTCAATCGCATGCAGACGCAGCTCGAAGGAAGCCTGAAGACGGCCACCGTGACAGGCGTGCAGATGTCCGTGGGCGGGACGCCGCTGAACGCCACCGCGGTCTCGGTCCGATCGACACAGGTCGACGCCACGCCGCTCGTGCTCACCGCGGCCGGCTTCGGCTACCTCAATGGTGACGCCGTCGGTGGCGACAGCATCCCGGGGCTCTCCGATGCGATCGCCAAGGCCGGCCCCGTCGCGGTGCAGGTCGGTCCCGACCGGGATATGGCTGCGGTGCGGTTCGCGTCGGGATCGGTCGGACGCATCGAGGCGACGGGCGCCCTCGCCGAGCTCGACACCCGGCAGGGTTTGATAGACCCCTCGATCGATCCCTCCGGATTCGTCTGGAGCGTGCCCCGCGACCAGCCCACGGCCCTCGCCGCCTTCGACGACAGCGGCCAGCGGACGGCGATCACCGCAGCGTGGAACGGCGCCACCCAGGTATGGTCCATCGCGATGTCGCGCGACGGAACCCGACTCGCGGCGCTCGTGACGGCCGGCGGGCGATCGGCGGCGTGGGTGTTCGGTGTCATCCGCGATACCGCCGGGGTTCCGCGCCAGCTCGGCGAGCCGCTCGAACTGAGCGTCCCGCCGGGGTCTGGCACCGGCATCGCCTGGCTCGACGACACCACACTCGGGGTCGTCACGTCGTCGGGCGACACGTCGGTCGTGACGGAGCAGCCGATCGGGGGCCCGTCCAGCACCGTCGCCGGTCCAGCCGGTATCACCACCGTGGCCGGCGCCAATCAGACCACGACAGTGCGGATGCGCGATTCCGCCGGTGTCCTGTACGCCAAGCGCGGATCGAACTGGCAGCAGATCGCGACGGGAGTGCTCGTGCTGGCGACACAGCAGGGGTCGCCGCAGGAGTCGCCCCAGGGGCCTGCGCAGTAGCATCGCGCGACATCCCTCCCCAGCGAGCACGGGACGCGGGGAGTGCACGGATGCTGCCGCCCAGCGCCCACCGATTCGGCCACGCCTGCACGATCGTGGCATGAACGTTCCGATCTCGCCCCGTCCCACGGATCCCGCGTGGCTCGCGACCGCGGTGCGCACGGCGCTCGCGCAGGCGATGTCGCTCGCGCTGCCCGTGGAGTGCGCGGGCTGCGACCTGCCCGATGTGGCGCTCTGCCCGCGTTGCCGCGCCGCGCTGGCGCCGGTGGCTCGATCGCAGCGGCTGGGCTCAGGTCTGGCGGTGTGGAGCGGACTGCCGTTCGAGGGGGTCGCCGCGCGCGTGATCCGGGCGCTCAAAGAAGAAGGCCGCACGTCACTGGCGAGGCCGCTCGCGGACGCACTGCGGATCGCGGCGCTCGCCGGTGCCGATGGCGCGGGGGATGCCGCCTTCGTGCCCGTGCCGACCTCACGGGCGGCGTTGCGCCGTCGCGGGTTCCGCGTGGTCGAGCTCGTCGCACGCCGCGCGGGTCTTCCGGTCACGCGAATACTGACGACCCGGCGAGGCACAGCGGATCAGCGTTCGCTCGGGCGCAGCGCGCGCAGGCACAATGTCGATGGCAGCCTCCGCGCCCGCCCTGCCGATGCGCTGCAGGTGGTGATCATCGACGACGTCGTCACGACCGGCGCCACGCTCGAGGAAGCTGCCAGGGCACTGAAGGCGGTCGGCGCCGTCGTGCTGGGCGCCGCGACGATCGCGGCGACGCCGCGACTCGGGAAGCCGTCCGGTGAACGCCGGGTTGCCGCATCCGAAACCCATAGGTGACATGCCGTCCGCCCCGGGATAGCGTGGGAGGACCAAGGCGACTCGCGGTCCGCCCTTGACCCGGCGGACCCGGAACAAGGAGGTCAAGGATGGAAACCAGCATCGTCGGCGTAGGAGTGAGCATTACGGATCGATTCCGTTCGGTCGCCGAAGAGAAGGCCGTTCGCATCGACAACCTCGCGCCACGCGCGCAGCGTCTCGACATCAAAGTCACGCACAGCGCTTACCACAACGGTCATGTGGAAGACGACACCGTCGAACTCACCCTGACGGGCAAGGGCCCGGTCGTGCGCGCAGAGGCCGTCGACGGCGACAAGTTCGCCGCACTCGATCTCGCCGTCGACAAGATGACGGAGCAGCTGCGCCGCGCGAAGGACAAGCGGGTGGATGCGCGCAACCACCCGCGCGGCGCGAACTTCGACAAGGGGAGCGGCGAGCTGCAGGGCATCGACGTGCAGCCCGCCTCCGCGGATGTCCTGCGGGCCGTCGCGACGGGCGAGATCCCGATCGTGGCGGTCGACGACGAGGCCGACTACACCCCGGTCGTGATCCGCACGAAGAACTTCGATGCCGAGTGGATGACGGTGGAAGAGGCCGTCGACCGCATGGAGCTGGTCGGACACGACTTCTTCCTCTTCATCGACGTCCGCAGCGATCACCCGAGCGTCGTCTACCGCCGAAAGGGGTGGGACTACGGCGTGATCTCGCTGACGGCCGCGGCGCCGCCCATCGAGCTCGCCTCTTAGCGCTCGCCCCCAGGGCACGGAGCGCTCCGCGGGGGTGGGGCGCGCTCCGCGGGGTGTCCCACCGGCGAAGCTTCCCGAGCGGCGGCCTTCGGTCGCCGCTCCCGCCAGTCCCGAGCCAGCTTCGCCGGCGGGACACCTCGCTCCGCGCTACCTCCGTCGAGTTCCTCGCGCGGGGTCAGCCGTCGAAGATGTCGCCGAGCAGGCTGCCGATCACGAGACCGCCGAGGATCCCGCCCATGCCGCCCATGCCGCCGCGGCCGCCCTGTGGCGGGCCCCCGCCCCACCCGCCGTCCTGCGGGCGTGACGAGTCGATATCGCGTTGCGCGAGCTGCAGCGCCTCGCTCGCCAGGAGGGCTGCGCGGCGGGCCATCTGGAAGGCGGGCTCGAGTGAGTCCTCACCTCCGGGTAGCGCCTCCATGTCCAGTCGGATGCGCTCCGCCTCAGCAAGGCGCGTCCGCGCGTCCGCTCCGATCCAGCCCCGATGCCCGGCGATGACGCTCCGGGCGACCGCGAGTTGCCGGTCGGCGTCGTCGACGGCATGCCGGATCTGCTCCACCGTGGGCAGGGGATTCGCCGCGCGCTGCTGAGCGGCTGCGATCGCCGCATCCAGAGCCGTGTTCGCTTCGCGCAGCTGCGTGAGTTCGGCGAAGGGGTCGGATTTCGCGCTCGCGGGAGGAAGCGCCGCGAGGGCTTGCTCGAGCGCTCTGGCCGCCGCCGTGACAGCGGGAACCTGCGGGGCTGAACGGGCGATGACCAGGTCGTCCCGGGAATCGTCGACGACGGCGGCCAGCGTGGATTCGGCGCGCAGCGCCTCGATCTCGAAAGACTCCACGGCGTCCAGCAGCACACCGGCTCGTCGTACCGCTTCGGTGGCGGTCTCGAGCGCAAGGTTCGCCTGCTCCCGCTGGCCCGCATCGCGCCGCCGCTCCGACACGTCCGCGCTGTGCTCGGCGAACGCGAGCAGCTGTTCGGTCTCGTCGGGGTTCGCGGCGATCTGCGAGAGCGCCTGAGGGCTGTAGCGTTCGGCGACGCGCGCGACGGTCTCGCGGGCCTGGGGGAGTCGCTCGCGGAAGCGGACAGCATCCATCCGCACTCCCGCGATGATCTCGGGCGCGCGGCGCGCTGTCGCGATCTTGTCGGCGAGCACGGTCGTCTTCGCTTCGATGAGGTCCTCGGCCCATTCGCACAACTGCACGATGCGCGCATTGCGCGTGCGCAGCTCTTCGGCGGTGTCGGGGATCTCGTCGTGATTCAGCTGATGGAGCTGGAACGCCTCGCCCATGTGGTGCCGAACGGACGCGAGCGAGGTGCGCAGCTCAGAGGTGGCGTCGGTACCCAGTTCGGCTTCGGCGAAATCGAGCTCGTCGGTCGTCAGACGGATCTTCTCGTCGGCGGCGACCAGGGCCGATTCGGCGCGACGCGCGAGATCAGCGTCCTGCGCGGCCAGCGCCTGCTGCTCTTCACGTTTGCGCTTGCCCCAGAAACCCGCCATGACTCGATCCTATGAGTGCCTGCTCGGAGCGGCCTGCATACCGGCGGCTCCTCGAGAGCCCCTCAGGACGCTCCGGGGCCGTCCTTGTGTCGCGGCTTCCGCGCAGGGCGGTCATCGCTCTGACGCCGGCCGGGGCCGCCCGTGTCGAGCCGGAGCTGGATGAGCTGGCCCGAGATCCGCGTGCCGGTGAGGCGGTCGAGTGTCTCGCGCGGCAGGTTCGCGGGCAGCTCGACGAGCGAGAAGTCCGGCCGGATCTGGATCGCGCCGAAGTCGCCGCGCCCGAGGCCGCCCTCGTTCGCGAGAGCGCCGACGATCTGACGGGGTTCCACGCGGTGCCGCTTGCCGACGGCGATGCGATAGGTCGCCATAGGTCCGCTCGTCGGCCGGGCCCGACGCTCGGGCCGTTCGCCGCGATCGTCGCGGTCGAATCGGCCAGGTCGGTCTCCGCGATCGCCGCGGTCTTCGAACTCGCGCTTCGGCCGGGCCGGCTCAGGCTCGAGCAGGAGGGGAGATTCGCCCTGGGCGACGACCGCGAGCGCGGCGGCGACATCCACCTCGGGCACGTCGTGGTTGCGCACGTAGTGGGCGATCACATCGCGGAAGCCGTCGATCCGCTCGGTCTGGCCGAGCGCGGCGGTGATGCGGTCGTCGAATCGCGCGAGCCGCGTGACGTTGACGTCTTCGGCCGTGGGCAGCTGCATGAGCGTGAGGGGTTGACGCGTGGCCCGCTCGATGGCGTTGACCAGTCCACGCTCGCGGGGGGTGACGAAGCTGATCGCATCGCCCGAGCGACCGGCGCGGCCGGTGCGGCCGATGCGGTGCACGTACGACTCGGGATCGGTCGGGATGTCGAAGTTCACGACGTGCGAGATGCGCTCGACGTCGAGGCCACGGGCGGCGACGTCGGTGGCGACGAGGATGTCGAGCTTGCCGGACTTGAGCTGGTTCACCGTGCGCTCGCGCTGCACTTGAGCGATATCGCCGTTGATCGCTGCCGCCGAGTACCCCCGCGCGCGCAGCTTCTCGGCGATCTCCTCCGTGGCGCTCTTCGTGCGGGCGAAGACGATCATGCCCTCGAAGTTCTCGACCTCGAGAATGCGGGTGAGCGCGTCGATCTTCTGCTGATACGACACGATCAGATAGCGCTGGGCGATCGTCGCGGACGTCGTGGTCTTGGTCTTGACCGTGATCTCTTCGGGGTCGTTCAGGTACTGCTGCGAGATGCGCCGGATCGCGGAGGGCATCGTGGCCGAGAACAGCGCCACCTGCTTGGTGTCGGGAGTATCGGCGAGGATCGTCTCGACGTCCTCGGCGAAGCCCATCTTGAGCATCTCGTCGGCCTCGTCGAGCACGAGGTACTTGAGCTCCGACAGATCGAGCGTGCCCTTGTCGAGGTGGTCCATGATGCGGCCGGGGGTGCCGACCACGATGTGCACGCCGCGCCGCAGGGCCGACAGCTGCACGCCGTAGCCCTGGCCGCCGTAGACGGGGAGCACGTGAACGCCCTTCACATGTGAGGCGTACTTCTCGAACGCCTCGCACACCTGCAGGGCGAGCTCGCGCGTGGGGGCGAGCACGAGCGCCTGAACGCTCTTCTGCGAGACGTCGAGCCGGTCGAGGATCGGGAGCGCGAACGCGGCAGTCTTGCCCGTGCCGGTCTGGGCGAGCCCCACCACATCGCGGCCCGCGAGCAGCGTCGGGATCGTCGCCGCCTGGATCGCCGAGGGGGTTTCATAGCCGACGTCGCTGAGCGCCTTGAGGACGGCATCGCCCAGTCCCAGGTCGGAGAAAGTCATCGCGGCGGGCTCTGCAGGAGCCTCGGCCTCGATCGAGACATCGTCAGTGGACACAATTCAGGGTAGTGGTTCGCGCCTGAGTGACGACAGGATGCCGCGATCGAGGCATCCGGCACCCGTCATCGGGTCCGCGGGCGGCCTCGTGAGGGTCTCGCCGACGACGGTTCGAGGTTCATCTCGCGGTCGGGATGCTCGGCCAGCAGCGCTGCGACATGGTCGAGCCAGCGCAGCTCCGCCTCAGCGGCGAACACCTGCGAATCGGCGATGAGCGAACGCGCGAACCACAGGGGGCCGGCATCCTTCCCGATCTCGTTCCCGTCTCGGGATGCGCTCAGGGTCTCCAGCCTCGACGCCGTCTCGCGCCGCTGCGCCGCGACGACCTCCGCCGCATCCACGCCCGGGAGGGTCGCGGAGACGGCGATCTTGATCGCCACGTCGCTGCGCGCCGCGGGCGCGCTCTCGCCGGGCCCCGTCAGCCATTCGGCGACCGCGGCGGAGCCGGCGTCCGTGATCGCGTAGTAGACGTGGCCCTGGGGATCGGTCTCGCCCTTGGCGACGAGGCCGTCACGTTCCAGCCGTTCGAGCGTGCGATAGATCTGACCGACGTTCAACGGCCACGTCGATCCGGTACGCCGTTCGAACTCGGTGCGCAGCTGATAGCCGTAGCAGGGCCCTTGGTCGAGAATCGCGAGCAGGCTCGATCGCACGGACATCGTCACTCCGATCGGTCCAGGCAGGTACGGCAGGTGCCGAGTATATGCATGCCGGGCAATCATCGGAGCACTCCTGCGCGGATCATCTCCGCCGCCCTCGGTCCTTTGCCCAGCCCATTCCAAGGTCACGGGCAGGTAACATAGGCCCGTATGCCCGAGCGCTGAGCGCGACGGCTCCGGCGCTTCGACCGCGCCACCACCCGACAGATGGAGTTCCTTCGTGGCCAATCCTCTCGAGAAACTGCTCCGTGCCGGTGAAGGTCGCATCCTTCGCCGTCTCCAGCAGGTCGTGAAGGCCGTCAACGCCCTCGAAGAGGACTACGCCCAGCTCACCGACGACGAGCTCAGGGGCGAGACCGCAGAGCTGCGCACGCGCCTGGCAGCCGGTGAGACCCTCGACCAGCTCATGCCTGAAGCGTTCGCCGCCGTCCGCGAAGCCGCCAAACGCACCCTCGGCCAGCGCCCGTACGACGTCCAGCTCATGGGCGGCGCGGCCCTGCACTTCGGCAACATCGCCGAGATGAAGACCGGTGAAGGAAAGACGCTCACCGCGGTGTTCGCGGCATACCTCAACGCGATCGCCGGCAAGGGCGTGCACATCGTCACGGTGAACGACTACCTGGCGAGCTACCAATCCGAGCTGATGGGCCGCGTCTATCGCACTCTGGGCATGACCACGGGCGTGATCGTCGCGGGGCAGACCCCCGACGTACGGCGCGAGCAGTATCTCGCCGACATCACGTACGGCACGAACAACGAGTTCGGCTTCGATTACCTCCGCGACAACATGGCGTGGCAGTCGCAGGACCTCGTCCAGCGCGAGCATTTCTTCGCGATCGTCGACGAGGTCGACTCGATCCTGATCGACGAGGCGCGCACCCCGCTCATCATCTCGGGGCCGTCATCGGGTGAGGCCAACCGCTGGTTCGTCGAGTTCGCCAAGATCGCCAAGACACTCGAGCCCGGCGTCGACTACGAGGTCGACGAGAAGAAGCGCACGATCGGCGTCCTCGAGCCCGGTATCGAGAAGGTCGAGGACTACCTCGGCATCGAGAACCTCTACGAGTCGGCCAATACCCCTCTCATCTCGTTCCTGAACAACTCGATCAAGGCACTCGCCCTGTTCAAGCGCGACACCGACTACGTCGTGATGAACGACGAGGTCATGATCGTCGACGAGCACACCGGGCGCATCCTCGTCGGACGCCGCTACAACGAGGGCATCCACCAGGCGATCGAAGCGAAGGAGGCGGTGCCGGTCAAGGCCGAGAACCAGACCTTGGCCACCGTCACCCTGCAGAACTACTTCCGCCTCTACGACAAGCTCGCCGGCATGACCGGTACCGCCGAGACAGAGGCGGCCGAGTTCATGTCGACGTACCAGCTGGGTGTCGTGCCGATCCCGACCAACCGGCCGATGGTCCGCAAAGACCAGTCCGACCTCGTCTACAAGAACGAGCAGGCGAAGTTCGCCCAGGTCGTCGAAGACATCGTCAAGCGCCACGAGTCCGGCCAGCCCGTGCTCGTCGGCACGGTGAGCGTCGAGAAGAGCGAGTACCTCTCGCGCCTGCTTGCGAAGAAGGGCATCAAGCACGAGGTGCTCAACGCGAAGAACCACGCGCGCGAGGCCGAGATCGTGGCCCGCGCCGGGCGTCTGGGTGCCGTGACGGTCGCGACCAACATGGCCGGGCGCGGTACCGACATCATGCTGGGGGGCAACGCCGAATTCCTCGCCGTCCAGGAGATGAAAGCCCGCGGGCTGGATCCGATCGACACGGCGGAAGAGTACGAAGCCGAGTGGGAGAGCGTCTACGAAGAGATGCGTGAGCGCGTTGCCGGTGAGAGCACCGAGGTCGTCGCCGCAGGCGGCCTCTACGTGCTCGGCACCGAGCGTCACGAATCACGCCGCATCGACAATCAGCTGCGTGGTCGCTCCGGCCGTCAGGGCGACCCGGGCGAGAGCCGCTTCTACCTGTCGCTGACGGACGACCTCATGCGTCTGTTCCAGTCGGGTGCGGCCGAGGCGATCCTCGCGCGCACCAACTTCCCTGACGACGTCGCGATCGAATCGACCATGGTCTCCCGCGCGATCCGCAGCGCGCAGACGCAGGTCGAGGCCCGCAACGCCGAGCTCCGCAAGAACGTCCTGAAGTACGACGACGTCCTGAACCGACAGCGCGAGGCGATCTACTCCGACCGTCGGCACATGCTCCAAGGCGATGACATCGCCGACCGCGTGCAGCACTTCATCGAGGACGCCATCAACGCCGTCATCGATGACCACACCGGCAGCGGGCACACCGAGAGCTGGGACTTCGACGCGTTGTGGACCGAGCTGAAGACCCTCTACCCGGTCAGCGTGACGATCGACGAGGTCGTCGCCGAGGCCGGCACGAAGGGCCGCATCACCACGGACGGGCTCAAGCGCGAGATCCTCTCGGACGCGAAGATCGCCTACCGCGCGCGCGAAGAGAACCTCGGCGCAGCCGCGACCCGTGAGCTCGAGCGTCGCGTGGTGCTCCAGGTGCTCGACCGCCGCTGGCGCGACCACCTGTACGAGATGGACTACCTCAAGGACGGCATCGGCCTGCGGGCGATGGCACAGCGCGACCCGCTCATCGAGTATCAGCGCGAGGGGTATCAGATGTTCCAGGCGATGATGGGCCAGATCAAGGAAGAGTCCGTCGGCTACCTGTACAACCTCGATGTCGAAGTCCGTCGCCCGGTGGACGGCGAAGAATCGATCCCGCAGGTCGAGGCGAAGGGTCTGGGCGCCGTTCCCGTCGAAGGTCAGCGGCTCGAGTACTCGGCGGCCAATGATGCCGGCGAGGTCGAGGTGCGCAACGACCGCGGCCAGGTGCAGCAGGGGTCGACGAACCGCGTGCGGCAGGCCGCTGCCGCTGCTGCGGCTGCGTCGAAGGCGCCTGAGCCCGCGCCCACGCGCGGAGCGTTCGGGCAGCGCACCGATACGCCCGCCGCAGCGCCGGCTCCGCAGAATCGTTCCGAGCGGCGCGCCGCCGACAAGCGCAAGTAACCGGCGGCCTTCGCCCGGTCCACGGCCCGTCGATTGGCCGCATCAGCCCGGGACTATCCTGAATCGATGAGCCCCCTCCGCACGCTCGACCAATCGTCGAAGCTGAAAGACGTCCTCTACGAGATTCGCGGGCAGGCGCTCGTCGAGGCCGGGCGCCTCGAGGCGGAGGGCCATCGCATCCTCAAGCTCAATACGGGCAATCCCGCCGCCTTCGGATTCGACGCTCCCTTTCAGATCGTGCGCGACATGATCGCCGCCATCCCTCATGCGCACGGCTACAGCGAGAGCCGTGGCATCCTCTCGGCTCGTCGGGCGGTCGTCTACAGGTACGAGCAGTTGACCGGCTTCCCCACCGTCGACCCCGACGATGTGTTCCTCGGCAACGGTGTCTCCGAACTCATCACGATGACGATGCAAGCGCTTCTCGACGAGGGCGACGAGGTTCTCATTCCCGCCCCGGACTACCCCCTGTGGACGGCGATGACGAGTCTCGGCGGCGGAACGCCGGTGCACTATCTGTGCGACGAGCAGAACGGGTGGCAGCCCGATCTGGAAGACATCAGGTCGAAGATCACCCCCCGTACCAAGGCGATCGTGGTGATCAACCCCAACAACCCCACCGGCGCGGTCTACTCCCGTCAGGTACTCGAAGGCATTGCCGAGGTCGCGCGGGAGCATTCGCTTCTGCTGCTCGCCGACGAGATCTACGACCGGATCCTGTTCGACGGTGCTCAGCACATCCCGATGGCCACCGTCGCGCCCGATCTGCTGTGCCTCACCTTCAATGGGCTCTCCAAGACGTACCGTGTTGCCGGCTACCGGTCGGGGTGGCTCGTGATCACCGGGCCGAAGGCCCACGCCGCCGGATTCCTCGAGGGGATAAACCTGCTCGCCTCTACCCGGCTGTGCCCCAACGTCCCCGCCCAGCACGCCGTGCAGGCCGCGCTCTCGGGTGTGCAGTCGATCGACGCGCTGATCGCGCGGTCCGGGCGGCTGCACGAGCAGCGCGACGCCGCGTGGCAGGGCCTCGAGGCGATCCCGGGCGTGACGTGCGTCAAACCTGAAGGTGCGCTGTACGCGTTTCCGAGATTCGATCCGGAGGTGCACGAGATTCGCGACGATGCGAAGTTCGTGTACGACTTCCTCGTGGCCGAGCACGTCCTCCTCGTGCAGGGGACCGGCTTCAACTTCCCCACTCCCGACCACGTGCGGATCGTGACCCTGCCCGAATCCAGGGTGCTCACCGAGGCGATCGAGCGGCTGGGCAACTTCCTGTCGTCGTACCGGCAGTAGCCGCCCCGGTCAGAGCAGGGCGAGTGAGGTGGCGCGCCGGCGCCGATCCAGACCCTCGAGCCGGATGGCGACCGCCCGCGTACGGGCGGGCCCCGCAACGATGACGACGGACTCCACCACGTGGTCGCTCGGGGCCGAACAGTGCACCGAGAGGATCGCGTGAACGGCACGGGATGCCGGAACCCCGCGTGCGCTGCGTGCGCGCGTCGCGAGGTTCGCCCGGGTGACCAGCTTGCGGTAGGCGTCTTCCGTCATCCAACGAGCCAGCTGGTCGACCTCTCGCACACCTGCGAGCACCTCGAGCACACCACGCGTGAGGTTGCGGAGAAACGGCTCGGGATCGGGGAGGAGATCGAATCGGGTGCGCTGTGTTGCGAAGAACTCGGATATCTCGCGTGCGTCGCCGAAGAGGGACGAAACACGATCGGGGGCTGCCGGCGTGGACGCCATCGGATACCTGTCTCTGTGTGGATGTCAGAATATTAGAACTCGAAATATATCACCTATTACTATGGCTGCAAACTGTGGAAAGACCGCGACACTGTCCCGAAGATTCGCCTAGGGTCTCTGGAGTGCGTTGGGATCGCCTCTTCGAAGATCTCGAAGACCAGCTCTGCTCCGAGTGGGAGGCGGAACGCGCTGCGCTCGACAGCGAGGCCGAACGTCTCCGCCTGTCGCGCGTCATGCTGCGCGATCGCCTGCGCGCGATCGCCTCGCGCGACCGCGCGCAGGTCGTCGCGTCCTTCGAGCTCGTCGACGGGACGATCTTCTCCGGCGAGGTATCGGGTGTCGGTGCCGACTGGGCCGCGATCGACCCGACGGGTCAGCACCGGGGCATCGTCGTTCCGTTGAGCGCGATCTGCGCGATCGGGATGCCGCATGCCGACCTTCTGCGCTCAGCACGCCCCGTAGAAGGGTCTACGGCGCTCGCCGATCGAATGACGTTCGGATTCGTACTTCGCGACTTCGTGCGCCGACGCCTGGCCGTGACGATCCATCGTGTCCATGGCGCCACGCTGGCCGGAACGATCGATCGCGCCGGAGCCGATCATCTGGACATCGCCCTGCACGACCCGGGCGTGTCGCGCAGGGCCGAGCTGGTGAGCGGTCACCGCATCGTGCCCTTCGGAAGCGTCGCCTGGGTCCGGCCGGAGATCGCGTCCCCGCTCATCTAGGGGGTATCGGCAGGCAGCGACCGAACCGGGCGGCCACAAGCCGGGGCGGGGCGATGGCGAGTGGAAGAGCGTGCGCGGCGCGGCGGCAGCCGGCCCCGCACGTGATCAATCGGGATTGCGGATGACGCCTGTCCCCCATAGCTCGGGGAAGCTCGCGGCGTTGGACTGCTCCCACAGCGCCATGCGGCGAACCTCCTCAGCTCGATCGTCGAGGTAGGCGGCGAGGCTGCTCTGCTCCACCCGCCACTGGGGAGGAACGCCTACTCGCACACCGCGGATGCTGCCGTCGATCACCAGCGCGATCACTTCGTCGACGGACACATTGAGCACTTCAGCCACCTGGGCGGGAGCGAGCATGCGCGCCTCGGGCGACGGGCTTTCGGGCATCCCCCCATTATCGTCGAGACCTGTCGTGCGGTCCGAGGCGACACCCCATTGTGGATAACGCGCGAGGCCCTCGGGGCGATTAGGCGACGATGGAGCGCATGACAGTGCTCGATACCTCCACCCGTCGACGACCGCGTGCCTTCTGGAGCGACGCACGATTCCTCCTCGGAATCGTGCTCATCGCGGCATCCGTGGCGGGTGTGTGGTTCGTGGTCGTCTCGGCGCGCCAAACCGTGCCGGTCTTCGCGGCCGCGCGCACGATCGTCCCGGGGGAGAGTCTCTCGGGCGATGCCATCCGGGTGGTCGAGGTCGCACTCGGTCAGGCCGGAGAGGCATATCTCGCCCCCACGGCGCGGCAGGAGGATCAGGTGGCGACCCGCACGATCGAGGCAGGTGAGCTCGTCCCGCAGAGCGCCGTGGGGTCGCTGAGTGCCTCGAGCGTCACGACGGTGGTCGTGCGGAGCACGGTCGACGTCCCCTCGTCCGTCGCCATCGGTACCGACGTGGAGCTCTGGTCGGCGCCGCGGCTGGAGGGCGGGGCGTACGACAGCCCGCGCGTCCTGGTGGGCGACGCGACGGTGTCATCGATCGCGCAGGACGAACCGATGATCGGTGGAGGCTCGTCCGCGCTCGAACTGGTGATCCCGCGTGAGGACGTCGCCGCCGTGCTGTCCGCGATGGCAGCGGAGGCTGCGCTGTCGATCGTGCCCGCGGCCGGCGCCGGCCGATGAGGGTGCTCGTCGCGGTGGACGGACCGCGCGGCGAGGTCCTTGCCGACGGACTCGCGCGAGAACGGGTCGATGTGCTCGCGACGGTCCCGGCATCCGCTCTCGCGCACGCGGCGGCCGCGGTCACGCGCGACGCAGACCGCGTCGCCAGTTCTTCGACGGTGGTCCCGCACGTCGCAGAGGCGGATGCCATCGTGCTCCACGTCACGCGTCACAGCCTCACGGCCGACGTCGTTGCGCTGTGCGATCGGCTCGGAGCGCGCATCCTGCCGCTGTGCGACACGGATGCCGACACCCGGCTCGCAGAGGCGTTCGGTCTCGGCCCGGCGATGACGCTGGACGCCGAACCCTGGCGGATCGCGGAGATGTCCGGCTCGGCTCCGGCCCCGATCGCGCGGCGAGCTGTCGTCGTGCGGGCCGCGCCCGTGATCGCGGTCTGGGGTCCGGCCGGTGCGCCCGGTCGCTCGACGGTGGCGATCGAGCTGGCGATGGAGCTCGCCAGGGGCGACCGGCGGGTGGGTCTGGTGGATGCCGACACGCACGCCCCTTCGATCGCGCTCGCACTGGGCATGGCCGACGAAGGCCCCGGGTTTGCCGCGGCCTGCCGGCAGGCCGCGCTCGGCGGACTCGACTCGCGCGAACTCACCCGGATCTCCACGCCGCTGGAGGAGGGGGTTGAGGTGCTCACCGGCATCAACCGCCCTTCGCGCTGGCCCGAGCTCGGCGAGGCGCGCGTGACGACCGCGCTCGCCGCATGCCGGGACTGGGTCGATCACACCGTGATCGACGTCTCCTCATCGCTCGAGCGCGATGAAGAGATCATGAGCGATCTGAGCGGTCCCCGCCGCAATGCCGCCACCCTGGCGTCGCTGTGCGCTGCCGATCTGGTGGTCGCGGTGGCCGGTGCCGACCCGGTCGGCATCGCCCGCTTCATCCGCGGCTATGCCGACCTGCGGGCGGCGATCGGCTCCACGCGTGTCGTCGTGGTGGCCAATCGCCTCCGGCCGGGTTCGCTGGGTGTCGACGCGCGCGGACAGATCCGCCGCGCGCTGGACCGATTCGCGGGGATCGAGGATGCCTGGTTCCTGCCCGCTGACCCGCGCGCGGCGGATGCCGCGCTCCTGGCCGCCCGCCCGATCGCGTCGGTCGCTCCGCGATCGTCATTCACTCTCGCATTGCGGAGATTCGTCGGGGAGGCTGTCGCCCCCGTTGCCGCGAATCCGGCCGATCCCGATCCCGGTCCCGATCACGATCCCGGCCGCGAACGGCGACGCGGGCTCCGTCGCCGTGTCCGTCCCGCGCACGAAGTGGACGAGCAGGTACGTCCGGCCGGGACCACGCACTCGGAGGATCGCATCAGACTCTAGGCTGGAACGCGTGTCGACCCTCAGCGATCTCGTCTACGCCCAGGGCCGCTCCAGCGAAGCCGACGTGGAATGGCTCCATCGACTCGCCGGCGACGGCCAGCTGCTTGCCGACCTCGCTTTCGCCGACATCGTGATCTGGGTGCCCACATCGGACGACTCGTTCGTCGCGGTCGCCCACACCCGTCCTGGTGGCGCCGCCACGCTGTTCTACCGCGACATCGTGGGTGACCGCGTCCGGCCGCAATGGCGTACGCAGGTGCGCGACGCGTTCCAGACCGGCCAGATCGTCGATTCGGCGTCTCCCGACTGGTTCGAAGAGACCCCGACCCGCGTGCGAGCCGTTCCGATCGTCCGAGAGAAGCCGCGCTCCGGCGGGCCGATCGTGACCGTCGGTGTGCTGACACGCCACACCAACCTCGGCGAGACCCGCACCCCGTCCCGGCAGCAGATCACCTTCAACGATTGCGCGGACGACCTGTTCCGGATGGTCGCCTCGGGAGAGTTCCCCGACCTGTCAGCGCCGACCTCGCCTCGCCGCGGAGCCCCGCGCGCCTCCGACGGGCTCATCCGTCTCGATGTCGACGGCATCACGACGTTCGCCAGCCCGAACGCCCTGTCGGCCTTCAACCGGATGGGGTTCGACGACGAGCTCGAGGGCGAGTCCCTCGTCGAGGTGACCACCCGCATCCTGCCGTCCACGCGCCAGTTCGACGAGTCTCTGCCTCTGGTCGTGACCGGGCGCGCGCCGTGGCGGGCCGACATCGAGGCTCAAGGGGTCGCCGTATCGCTGCGGACGATCCCGCTCCGCGACCACGGGACGAGGATCGGTGCGATCGTGCTGAGCCGCGACGTCACCGAGATCCGCCACCAGGAGCAGGAACTCATCACCAAGGACGCGACGATCCGCGAGATCCATCACCGTGTGAAGAACAACCTGCAGACCGTCGCCTCGCTGCTGCGCATCCAGTCCCGCCGTTCTCATTCGGATGAGGCACGAGAGGCTCTGACGCAGGCGATGCGACGCGTGTCGGCGATCGCGGTGGTGCACGACACGCTTTCAGAAGGGCTCGCCCAGAACGTCAACTTCGACGACGTCTTCGACCGGGTGCTCAAGCTCGCCGCCGAAGTCGCTGCGGCACCGACGACCCGCGCGCACACGACGACGTCGGGGGAGTTCGGTACCCTTCCGAGCGAATATGCGACGCCGCTTGCGCTCGCCCTCACGGAGCTCGTCACCAACGCCGTCGAGCACGGTCTCGCCGGTCAGCAGGGCGAGGTGGAGATCATCGCCCGGCGCAGTGAGGAACGGCTCGAAGTGCGGGTCCGCGACAATGGCGTCGGCATGCCCGAGGGGCATGTCGGGCAGGGGCTCGGGACGCAGATCGTGCGCACGCTCATTCAGGGTGAGCTGGGCGGCACGATCGACTGGCACACGATCACCGGAAGCGGCACCGAGGTCACGATCGACATCCCGTTGCGCTACATCGCCCGGGGCACCGAACCCGCTTCCTGAGCTCGCTGCGATATGCCGCTCACGCGTCCTCAACGCGGGGGCGCCCACCCACGCCTTTCGCATCGAACCACCCCTTCGTCACCGACCATCAGAGGGTGGCTCGGCGGGAGAGGGGTGGCTCGGCGGGAGCGGGTGCGGCGGGAGAGGGTGCGGCGGGCCGCGTCAGCTCGCGCGGCGGGCGCGGGCGGCGCGGCGCTTGAGGGCGCGGCGCTCGTCTTCGGACAGACCGCCCCAGACGCCCGAGTCCTGACCGGTCTCGAGGGCGTACTGCAGGCAGACCTCGGTCACCGTGCAGCGAGCGCAGACGGACTTCGCCTTCTCGATCTGATCGACAGCCGGACCGGTGTTCCCCACGGGGAAGAACAGCTCGGGGTCGACGGTGAGGCAGGCGGATTTGTCGCGCCAATCCATGGTGGTGCTCCTTGATGACGAAGTCGGTGAGAGTCCGGGTACCCGATTCGGGTCCGGTACCCTGTGAGATGTGCGAGCGAAGCTCGCCCCACTTCGCTGTGGGAGCACACGGCTTGTTCAATGCTTCCACAGCACGAGGGCCGAATCAAGGGCCTTCTCTCGGGAAATGTGCGGGATCAGCTGAGCATTGCCCGCAGGCCTTGGCGGGTTCGCACAAGGACGGCGCCGAGCGTCGAGAGGATCGTGGCGATGAGAACACATTCGAGCGCGCGAGCGGCTGGCGTGATCGTAGGACTCGAAGGAGTCGCTGTGGTCGTCCTGGTGATCGCGCAGGTGCTGGCGCTCTCCGGTGGGGATGCGGGTGACCCGACCAGTGGCATCGCCCTCATCGTCCTGACCGCCGTCGGGGCCGTGGCGTTGCTCGCCTTCGCACTCGCCATCCTCCGGGGTCAGTCCTGGGGTCGGTCGGGCGGCATCGTGTCGCAGCTGCTCATCCTCGCCGTGGCGCTCGGCGCCGTGACGGGCGCGGACGCGAACCCTCTGATCGCTCTCGCGCTCGCGGTGCCCGCCGTGCTGACGCTCGCTCTGCTCATCGTGGCCGCGCGGAGGGCGGGTGCCGACAGGTCGGCGGCGCAGGGGCGGGGCCGACCGGGCGCCGGCGGCCCTGCGGACGAGGGGCCGGACGAGGCAGAGCGCCGTCGAGGCTGACCGCGTCGCTCAGGCGCCGACAAGCGCGCGAAGCCGTTCGACGTGCCCGGTCGCCTTGACGTTGTAGAGCGCGTGCACGATGACGCCCTCGGCGTCGATCACGAACGTGGAGCGGATCACTCCCTCGACGAGCTTGCCGTAGTTCATCTTCTCGCCCCACGCGCCGTACGCCTCGTGGACCGCGTGGTCGGGGTCGCTCAGGAGCGCGAACGTGAGTCCGTCGCGCTCGCGGAACTCGCGCAGCTTCGCGGGGTCGTCGCGCGACACGCCGAGCACCGTGTAGCCGGAGCCCGCGAGCGAGCCGAGGCTGTCGCGGAAGTCGCACGCCTCGGTGGTGCACCCCGGCGTCATCGCGGCCGGGTAGAAGTACAGGATCACGTTCTGCCCGCGCAGATCGGCGAGCGAGACGGGATTCTCGTCCTGGTCGACGAGGGTGAACGGGGGAGCGGCATCGCCGGGAGTGAGCTGCACGGTCATGCCTCCAGCCTAGGACTGATCGTCGCGCGTCTTCCGATCGGCGAAGGTGGAGAGCAGCCGTTGCAGCGAGTCGAGGCGGGCAGGGCCGCCGGGGCCGAGCCGGCCCTCGGCGACCGCTTCGACGATCGCGCAGTCGGGAGCATCCGGCAGGTGCGTGCACCCGCGGGGGCAGTCCTCGGCGATGAGCGCCAGCTCGGTGAACGCGTCGATGATGCGCGCGGGGTTGACATGGCCGAGGCCGAAGGAGCGGACGCCGGGCGTGTCGATCACCCACCCGTTGCCCGTCGGTCCCTGGTAGCGCAGAGACACGGTCGACGACGACGTGTGCCTTCCGCGTCCCGTGACGACGTTCACATGACCCGTCGCGCGGTCGGCGCTCGGGACGAGAGCATTGACGAGCGTGGATTTACCCACCCCCGAGTGGCCGACGAAGACCGTCGAGTGCCCGACGAGGCTGGCGCCGATGCGCTCGAGCGGCATCTCGGCCTGCGCGCTCGTGAAGACCTCGAGGTCGAGACCTTCGAAGTGGGCGAGGAATGCGGTCGGGTCGGCGAGGTCGGTCTTCGTGACCACCAGGAGGGGCCGGATGCCGGCATCCAGCGCCGCGACCAGGTACCGGTCGACGAGCCGCTCCCGCGGCTCGGGGTCGGCTGCGGCCACGACGACCAGCATCTGATCGGCGTTGGCGACGATGATCCGCTCGACCTGGTCGGTGTCGTCGGCGGATCGGCGCAGCAGCGACGTGCGCTCCTCGATCCCGATGATGCGTGCCAGGGTGCCTTCGTCCCCGCTGAGATCGCCGACCACGCGGGCACGATCGCCCGTGACGATCGCGATCTTCCGCAGCTCCCGCGCGCGCGTGGCGAGCACGCGTCTCTCGCCGGGCAGATCCTCCTCGACGAGGACCGAGTAGCGCCCCCGGTCGACGCCGATCACCCGGGCGATCTGCGCATCCGCGTGGGCTGGCCGCCGTTTGGTCCGTGGGCGGTTGGCCTTCGGGTTCGGGCGGGACCGGATGTCGCTCTCGTCGAACTCGTCCTCGTCGTCGTCATCGTCGGCGAGCCAGCTCACGCGAGGGCGCCCTCCGGGGAGCCGGCGAGCATGCGATCCCACAGCTCGGGGAACTCCGGCATGGTCTTCGCGGTGGTGCCGATGTCATCGACCTCGACGCCGGGGACGACGAGGCCGATGAGGGCCCCGGTCGTGGCGAGTCGATGGTCGTGGTGGGCGTGCCATGTTCCGCCGTGCAACGCCCGGGGGAAGATCCGGATGCCGTCGTCGAGCTCGTGCGCCTCGCCGCCGAGCGCGCGCAGTTCGCCCACGAGCGCTGCGATGCGGTCGGTCTCGTGGCCCCGGATGTGGCCGATCCCGTACAGCGTCGTCGGAGAGTCGGCGAAGGCGGCCAGCGCGAAGACGGTCGGCGCCAGCTCGCCCGCCGCCGAGAGGTCCAGATCCATCCCCAGGATGCTCGAGCCCCCGGTGACGGTCAGTGCGCCGCCCCTCCGCGTCACGCGCGCACCCATCTGGGTGAGGATGTCGCCGAGCATCGCTCCGGGCTGTGTCGAGTGCGCCGGCCAGCCGGTGACCGAGACGGAGCCGCCCGCGATCATGGCCGCCGCCAGGAACGGCGCCGCGTTGGAAAGATCCGGCTCGATCGCGATGTCCTTCGCGCGGATCGGCCCGGCCGGCACGATCCACTCCGCGGGGGCGGGACGTTCGACGTGCACTCCGCGGTGGCCGAGCGCTTCGATCGTCATGTCGATGTGCGGCTGGCTCGGCAGTCGTGCGCCGGAGTGGATCAGATGCAGTCCGACGTCGTATCGCGCGGCAGCCAGCAGCAGGCCCGAGACGAACTGGCTCGAACCGCTCGCGTCGATCGTGATCTCGCCGCCGCGCGTGTGGCCGCGCCCGCGCACGGTGAACGGCAGAGCCCAGTGGCCGCCATCGTCGATGTCGACTCCGACATCGCGCAGCGCCGTGATCATCGCGCCCATCGGGCGGTGCAGGGCACTCTCGTGCGCGGTCATCGTCACGTCGCCCCGGGCGAAGCCGGCCAGCGCTGAGACGAAGCGCATCACGGTGCCCGCCTGACCGCAATCGATCTCGATGTCACCCCGCAGCGGCCACACCGGCGTGACTTCGAGGTCCGGTCCGAACCCGCCGGTGCCCTCGACCTCGTCGACGCCTACCCCGAGCGCACGGAGGGCGTCGACCATGCGCGCGGAATCGTCGGAGTGCAGGGGGGCGGACAGGCGGCTGGGCCCATCGGCGAGGGACGCGAGGATCAGCTCGCGATTGGTCAGCGACTTCGAACCGGGAACGGCGACGGTCGCTCGCAGCGCGCTCGTCGCGATGGGCGCGCTCCAGGCCCCGCGGACCGGGGAAGGCCGCGTCGCTGGGAGGGAATACCCGTCGCCACTCATCGTGTTCTACCCTACTGAACCCCCGTATCACCGGACGCCGTGAGGAGAGCGATGCCTGCCGTTATGGAACGCCCCGCTGTGGACCTCACCGCCCTCGGGTGGGAGGTCGCCGACAGGGAGGCGATGGACCTCGACGTAGAATTACGCGTGATGAACGACGAGGTCGATACTCCGGCGGACGCGCGCACCCAGTTCGAGGTGCAGGCGCTTCCGTTCATGGACCAGCTGTACGCGGCTGCGATGCGGATGACCCGCAACCCGGCCGACGCTGCCGACCTCGTGCAGGAGACGTTCGTCAAGGCCTTCGCGTCGTGGAAGACGTTCACCCAGGGCACGAATCTCAAGGCGTGGCTTTATCGCATCCTGACGAACACGTACATCAACACGTATCGCAAGAAGCAGCGCGAGCCCTATCAGGGCACGATCGACGAACTCGAGGACTGGCAGCTCGGCGGAGCCGAATCGACCACGGCCACGAGCAGCCGCTCGGCCGAGGCGGAGGCGATCGATCGGATGCCGGCATCCGTCGTCAAGGACGCGCTGCAGGCGATTCCTGAGGACTTCCGACTGGCGGTGTACCTCGCCGACGTCGAGGGCTTCGCCTATCAGGAGATCGCCGACATCATGAAAACCCCCATCGGCACGGTCATGAGCCGTCTGCATCGTGGCAGACGACTTCTTCGTGAACTGCTCGCCGACTACGCGAAGGAGCGCGGCATCCAGTCAGCCGCGCCGAAGGAACGCGGCGTGACCGCCGCCACAAGGAGCGCGAAATGAGCGATTGCGGCTGCGACAAGGCCAGGCGCGACCTCGAGGAGTACCTGCGGCACGAGGTCTGCAAGACGTCGGCGGTAGACATCGCCGACCACCTGGAGAACTGCCCGCAGTGCCAGGAAGAGGCTCTCGTGGCGCGCACTCTCACCGAAGTGGTGGCGAGGGCGTGCAAGGAGACCGCTCCCGACGAACTGCGCGACCAGGTGATCGCCCGTCTTCGCAGCGTGCAGGCGACGCACTGACCTCTCAGGGCTGACGCATATCCCGCCCATAGGTGGATAGGGGCGCCGGCACAGCGCGCCGTCATAGGATCTCCTCGTTGGAGAGACGGGGAGTGCATGGACGGACCGACCGTGGACGCGGTCGAGCGGGTCGATGACGAGATGCCCGCCCCGTCGTGGGTTCGCCGTCGCCTGACCGGCGTCGGCGGTTACGCGCGGCGGAACCCGGTCGCCGTCGGCTTCGCGGCCATCGTCCTCGTCGCGTCCGCCCTCAGCGGTGCCCTCGAAGGGGCCCACGTTCCCGACGCGCTCGGGTGGGGCGCGATGTCGTTGATGACGCCCGCCGGCTGGTGGGCCGCGGGCACGTCGCTCATCGTCCCCGACTCGCCGGTGGATGCGATCGTCTCGCTCATCCTCGCCCTGACGGTGCTCGCGGGGGCTGAGCGGATCCTGGGGTCGGCTCGGACCGTGCTCGCGATGGTCATCACCGGTCTGATCGCCCTTTTCGCGGGCGCCACTGTGCAGCTGCTGCTCTCGGATACTCCGGAGGTGAGTGCCGCCGCCACCCAGGCAACGGTGCTCGACCCGGCGATCATGATGGCGGGGGCGCTCCTGGCGGCCTCGGGACTGGCCGGTGCCCTCTGGCGTCGGCGGATCCGGGTGGCCGCCCTCGCGGTGCTGGGGATGTTCGCGCTCTATGCGGGCGATGTCGACTCGTGGTATCGCCTGCTCGCCGCGCTCACCGGACTGGGGCTGGGCGTCCTGTTCGCGCGCGGAGTGCCGCGCCGCCCGTGGCACAGCAGCTCCACCCGCGAGACGCGGTCGCTGGTCGCGACGATCGTCGCGGTCACCGGGCTCGGCCCCATCGCCGCTCTCGTCGCCGGGGGCGGGCGCGGCCCACTGTCGCTGGTGGCGACCTCGTTCGCCCAGTTCGACCAGAAGATCGTGAACCGATGCGCCGCACAGTACGCCCGCGTCTGCGACCACGAGTTCGCGCTGTTCGTGACCCGCGGCGTCGGACCGGCGCTGCTGGCGATCGTGCCGCTCGTCCTCCTCGTGGTCGCCGCATGGGGACTGCGATCAGGTCGGAGAGCTGCGTGGATGATCGCCGTGGGTGTGAACGCCTCGCTGGCGGCGCTCGCCATCGGCTCGCTCGTGCTCGGCGATGTCACCTTCACCGACCCCGCCGGCGGCGCGGCGTTCGAGTGGGCGCTGTGGGTGATCTCTGCGATGGGGGTTCCGATCGCCGTGCTCGTCACGCTGATCGTCACGCGCCGCCGATTCCTTGTGCGTGCTCCGCGTGCGGCGGTTCGCACCCTCTGGAGCACGATCGGCACCGCCTTCGTCATGTGCGTGGTCGTGTTCCTGCTCGTCGAGTCGCTCTTCCCGCGGGCTTTCGGCGTGCAGCCGAGTCCGGCCGATCTGTTCGTCGAGGCGGTGCGCCGGTTCATCCCGCCGATCTTCCTGGAGGGCTTCGGCCAGACGCCCTATCCGCGCCAGGGGGCGGGGCTCGTCGTCTATCAGTGGACGGGCGTGGTTTTCTGGCTGGTCGCGGTGATAGCGATCCTGCGCCTCTACCGGGCCACCACGCGCTCCGGCGGTGCCGCCGCCGAGTCCTCGACGCGCTACCGGGAACTTCTTCGCCGCGGAGGCGGCACCCTCTCGTTCATCGGCACGTGGCGCGGGACCGAGCACTGGTTCAGCGACGACGGACAGGCGGCTGTCGCGTACCGCGTCGAGGGCGGAGTGGCGCTCGCCGTCGCCGACCCGCTGTGCACGGCGGAGCGAGCGGCCGACACGCTGCGAGGATTCGCCGAGTTCGCGATCTCTCGTGGCTGGACGCCGGTGTTCTACAGCATCCACGACGACTATCTGCCCGCGTTCGCCGAGATGGGCTGGCACGTCGCCTCGGTCGGCGAGGAGACGGTCATGCACCTTCCCGAGCTCGAGATGGTCGGCAAATCGTGGCAGAAGGTGCGCCACCCGCTCAACCGAGCCGAGCGCGAGGGCATGACCGCGCAGTGGACCAGCTGGCGCGCGCTGACGCCGGCGATGGCCTCGCAGATCGTCGCGATCAGCGAGCAGTGGGTGACCGAGCGCGCCCTGCCCGAGATGGGGTTCACACTGGGCGGCATCGAAGAGCTCACCGACCCGGACGTCGCCCTGCTGCTCGCCGTCGATGCCCACGGGCACCTTCGCGCCGTGACGAGCTGGATGCCTTCGTGGCGGGACGGCGTGCTGGTCGGATGGACCCTCGACTTCATGCGCCGCGACGCGGCCGCGCCGAACGGTGTGATGGAATTCCTCGTCGCCAAGGCCGCCCTGCTGATGAAGCAGCAGGGCCTCGAGTTGCTGAGTCTGTCGGGCGCGCCTCTGGCCGAGAAGCCACTCGCCGACGGTGAGGCGGCCCCGGAGCCGACGACGCTGTCGTCGTTCCTCGGCTGGCTCGGCACCGCCCTCGAACCCGTGTACGGATTCGCCTCCCTGTTCCGCTTCAAGAGCAAGTTCCACCCCGCGTACCGGACGCTGTACATGGCCTACGCCGACCCGGTATCGCTCCCCGCGATCGGCTCGGCCGTCGGGCGCGCCTACCTTCCCGACGCTTCCCCGCGGGAGTACGTCACGCTGATCCGGAACCTGCTGGCCGGCCCCGCCACGACCACCGGCGGGCCGCGGTGATCTACTGGCTCCTCGGACTCGAACTGATCGACGGGGGCATACTTCCGGGATGCGGCATCCTCACCGCCGTGCTGATCGTCGTGGTCGCCTCGGTGTCGCCGCGCCATCCCCGCCGTCTCCTGATCGGTGCGCTCGCGGGGGCGGGGGTCGCGGTCGGCATGGTGACCTTCTTCGATGCGCAGAAGACGTTCGGCGTGCAGATCCCCGGTCCGGCGGAGCTGTGGGCCGCGATCGGACTCGGATCGATGGGTGTCGGGGTCGCGGCGCTGTGGAGTGCGCCCTGGTGGCGACGCCTGATCGCCGTGCTGCTGATCCTCTCCTCTCTGGTCCTCGGCGCGCTCGGGGTGAACCGCGCGTTCAGCATCACCCACACGATCGCCGCGATCGTCGGAGTCCAGGCCGTCGGACCGATCTCGCTGCCGGCCAGGACGACCACGCCGGTCTCGGACTCTCTCTACACCAGCTGGACGCCTCCGGCGGGGATGCCCCAGAAGGGCGAAGTGGGCGCGCTCAGCGGCGAGAACGCCATCCCCTCGCCGGGGTTCGCTGCGAGAGACGCGTCGATCTACCTGCCACCCGCCGCCCTCGTGGCCGATCCGCCGCCTCTTCCGCTCCTGGTCTTCATGATGGGGCAGCCGGGTTCCCCCGAGCCGAACGCGATCGCGAAGGCGATGGACGCCTTCGCCGCCCAGCACGGCGGCCTTGCGCCGATCACGATCATCGCCGATCAGCTCTCCAGCCCGACCGTAGACCCCGCGTGCCACGACTCCACGACCTTCGGCGCGGTCTCGACCTACTTCAACGCAGGAATCCCCGCCTGGGCGAGGACGCACCTGAACATCATCGACGCACCCTCTTCGTGGGTGATCGGCGGATACTCCAACGGCGGGGCGTGCGCGACACTGTGGGGCAGCCAGCATCCTGAGATCTGGGGCAACCTGCTGGATGTCTCGGGCAACGAGTTCCCCGGCTCGGAGACCGTCGACGCGACGATCGCGAAGGTGTTCGGCGGTGACAGCGCCGCATTCGAGGCGGCAAAACCCGCGGCGGTCATGGCCGCCGCGCCCGCCGGGTCGTACGCCGGTCACACGGCGGTCTTCACGACCGGCGGCGATGACGGGCAGTTCGGCGCGGGAACGCTCGCCAACGCCGATGCCGCCCGCGCGGCCGGATTCACCGTGTTCGTCGAGACGGTGCCGGGAGCCGGCCACGTCGGGCCCGCGCTGGACGGCGGCCTCGCGCGGGCGATACCGCTGCTCGGGCACGCGCTCGGACTCGCCGGCCCCTAGCGAGGACTCGATGGACGGGACGCGCGCGGTTCGGGCGCGAAGAGCGACAGCGCGGCCGGAACGACGTCGACGACCAGCGGCAGCACGCCGATCGGATCTCCGTCGGCGTACGCGGTGACGCCGGGCGAGGCCAGCCGTGCGCTGAGCACGCGGAACATCGACACCTCGGGGACGGACGCGTGCGTGCCCTTGTACACGCGGGGGAGCAGCCGAAGCAGTCGCAGGCGTCCCGCGGGGCGCACGATCGTCACGTCGAGGAGCCCATCGGACGGATCGGCGGCGGGGCAGATCGGGATCCCGCCTCCGTACGTGTCGCCGTTGCCGATCGTCGCCATCACGAGGTCACCCGAGATGCGCTCGGTCGATCCGTCTGCCAGCGTGAGCTCGACCTCGTAGGGGATGCCGCGCAGCGTCAGGAATTCGATGAGGATCGCGATGTTGTAGCGCGATCCTCCGCGGGGCCACCGCATCGCGTTCGCGCGGTCGTTCACGCGCGAGTCGAAGCCGCTCGCGAGCACGCTGCCGAAGAACTCGGTCGTGCCGTCCTCGCGCGTGACCCTGGCGAGATCGAGGCGGCGCCTCCACCCCGCGGCGATCGTGTCGGCGGCAGCGGCGACGTCGAGTTCGCGCAGGCCCACGGCAGAGGCCAGGTCGTTGCCCGTGCCCGAGGGGATGATCCCGAGGGGGATGCCGCTCCCGGCGAGCTCCTGGATCGCGAGGTGCACCGTGCCGTCGCCTCCGGCCACGACGACGGCGTCCGTGCCGATCTCGAGCGCCTTGCGCAGCAGATCGGAGGACTCGGCGGCGCTCCCGCCGCTGATGATCGTCGTGCGGATGCCGTGTGCACGCAGTCGCTCGGCCGCCTCGGGGGCAGCCCTGGTGTGCGCGCCGGAACGGGCGGCAGGATTGGCGAGCAGGGTGACGTTCATCCGGCTTCGCCGTCGCCGACGAGCGCGCCGGGGTTCATGATCCCTCGAGGATCCAGGGCGTCCTTCACGGCGCGCAGCACGGCGACGCCGAGCGGACCGATCTCGTCCTGGAGGTAGCGGCGGTGATCGCGACCCACAGCGTGGTGATGGGTGATCGTCGCACCGGCCTCGAGCATCGCGCGGGACGCGGCATCCTTCGCCCGCGCCCACTGGGCACCCGGATCGGGGGTCAGAGCCGCGATCACCGTGAAATACAGCGAGGCGCCCGCCGGGTACACGTGCGAGATGTGGCACATCACGATCGGCTTCGTGCCATCGGCGATGAGACTCGTCGTCAGTGCGTCGGTGACGGCCTGCTTGACGGCATCCAGGCGGGACCAGGTCGCCGCGGTCTCGAGCGTCTCGGCGAGCACGCCGATGTCCAGCAGCGTGTCGCGGAGCGCGGGCGACGCGAAGCGCCCGCGCTCCCAGGATCGGGCAGGATCGGCGCCGCGGGGTTTGGCGCCGTGCGCGACGAAGATCGCCTGAGTCGCCTCTGCGGCGATCGCGGCCTCGTCGTCGCTCGCGCCCACGGAGGTCGCCGTCGTCTCGAAAGTCGCCACCGCGAGGCAGCCGCGCAGACGCGTCAGGTGGCCGCCCATCAGGGCATTGACCCGGGTCTCGGCCTCATCGCTCAGCCGAAGGACGGTGGGACGGATCCCGCGCTGAGTGAGAGCGCGGAGAGCGGCGGCACCGGAGGCGAAGTCGGGGAAGGTCCACGCTCCGTAGCGCGTGACCGCGGGCACGGGGCGGATGCGGACGGTGACCTCCGTGATCACGCCGAACGCCCCCTCCGAGCCCAGGAAGAGCTCGCGGAGGTCAGGTCCCGCCGCGCTCGCCGGGGCCCTGCCGAGGTGGAGTTCGCCGACCGGGGTCGCGACGCGCAGGGCATGCACGACATCGTCGAATCGGCCGTACCCGCGCGAGGCCTGACCGCTCGAGCGGGTGGCGGCGAAGCCGCCGATCGAGGCGAACTCGAAGCTCTGCGGGAAGTGGCCGAGCGTGTACCCGCGCGCCCCGAGCAGCTCCTCGACCTGGGGCCCGGTGGTTCCTGCGCCGAAGGTGGCCAGCAGGGAGACCTCGTCGATGTCCTGGAGCGCGGCGGTGCGGCCGAGATCGAGCACGACGATCGAGGAGTGACGGCCCGCTTCGGGGTCGACGCCGCCGACGACGCTCGTCCCGCCGCCGAAGGGAACGACCGCGATGCCTCGAGCGGCGCACTCGACGAGGACGCGGAGCGTCTCACCGTGGGTGGCGGGCGAGATGACGGCATCCGGTGCCTGCTGGACAGGCGACAGGCGCCGACGCAGCAGGTCGGGCGTGCTCTTGCCTCCGAGGTGGAGCCGTCGGATGCCGTCGTCACGGGTCGCGTTCGCGGTGCCGACGATCGCTCCGAGCGCGGCGAGATCGGCCCCCGCGATCCGCGACGGCGTGAGCGGGGCGTCCTGCGCGGGGCGCCGCGGGATCGGGTGCGCGCGGCCGGGAAGAACGGTGGCCACGAGCGCCTTCGCCCCGGGTGGCAGGTGCGCGGGGTGGGTGCCGTCGCCCCAGGCATCCCACTGCATGCGCGGTCTCGGCGTCGGAAGAGCGAGGGGTCCGGTCTCTCCGCGCGACGAATGCTCGGGGGGGAGTGAGGGGGGCGCCGTCGCATCCATGGCGAAAGTATGCCATGGCGCAACCCGCAGATGTGACAGTGCGACACTCTCTGTATGGTTGTCACATGGTGACGGGTCCCCCTTCCGAGAGCAGCACGGGCGACGCCGTCGGTGCCGACGTCGTCACGGGCACCGAAGCGGTGATCCTCGATGCCGCGCTCGCCGAGGTGCTCGCGCACGGCATCCGCCGCACCACGATCTCCGACATCGCCCGGCGGTGCGGCGTCTCCCGTCAGACGCTCTATCGCTACTGGCCCGACGCGCAGTCGGTGTTCGCCGCGCTCGTGACGCGCGAGCTCGCGAGAGTCGTCCCGGTGGGGAGCGCCCCACTCGCCCTGGAGGTCACCGTCTCACTCGCCGGTCTGGTCGAGCCGCTCGTCGAGGCGGCGGACCGCGTGCGCCGAATGCCTCTGATCGCCCGTCTGCGCCAGACCGATCCCGAGCTCTTGGCCCGATACGTGCTCGACCGGCTCGGCACGAGCCAGTACGCGATCCACGACGAGGTGCGCCGGAGGCTGGACGCGGCGCAGCGCGCGGGGTCGATCCGCGACGGCGACCCCGCACGCATGGCCGCAATGGTGCTCCTGATCACGCAGTCGGCCGTGCTGTCGGCCCCGCTCGTGCGGGAGTGGCTGGACGATCCGGCATGGGCCGCCGAGCTCGGCCGGGCGCTCGAGGGCTACCTCCGGAAGGAGGGCGGATGAGCACGCGCATCGTCGGCCGCACGCCCTTCTCCGCAGCGCTGACGGCGCGTCGCCGCACACGCGAACTGACGGCGCTGGGCGATGAGGACTGCATCGATCTGCTCGTCGTCGGCGGCGGGGCGACAGGAGCCGGGATCGCGTTGGATGCCGCATCCCGCGGGCTTCGCACGGTTCTCGTCGAGCGTCACGACCTCGCCTTCGGCACGAGCCGCTGGAGTTCGAAGCTCGCGCACGGCGGGCTGCGCTACCTCGCTTCGGGGCAGTTCGGGATCGCCCACGAGAGCGCGGCGGAGCGCCACCTCTTGATGACCCGGCTCGCTCCGCACCTCACGCGTCCGCTCGCGCAGGTCATGCCGCTCTACGAGCCCGGGTATATCGCCCGCGGGGCATACGTGGGTCTCGGCTACGGACTCGGCGACGGCCTGCGCCGCTTCGTGGGCACTCCGGATGCGGTGCTGCACGCCCCGGGGGCCATCGGGCGCGACGAGACTATCCGCCTCGTGCCGGCGGTGCGCCGCGACGCGCTCCGCGGCGGACTGCGGGGGTGGGACGGGCAGCTCATCGATGACGCCAGGCTCGTCGTGGCGATCGCGCGAACGGCGGCGGGGTACGGGGCATCCGTTCTCACGCGCGTCGACGCGCTCGAGCTCACCGGCGACGGAGCCCTGCTGCGCGACGCCGTGACCGGCGAAGGGCTTCGCGTGCGGGCGCGCGCCGTGCTGAACGCCACAGGGGTCTGGGCGGGCGGTCTCGATCCGGACGTGCACCTTCGTCCGAGCCGTGGCACGCATCTCGTGGTGGAGACCTCTCGGCTCGGCGGGTCGGATGTCTCGCTCACGGTGCCCGTCGGAGGGTCGCACAGCCGGTTCGTCTTCACGGTGCCCTCGATGCACGGTCGTTCCTACATCGGGTTGACCGACGTCCCCGCCGATGGTCCCCTGCCGGATGTGCCGACTGCGACGCATGCCGAAATCGACATGCTTCTCGCGACGGTGAACAGCGTGCTGGCTCGACCCCTCGAGCGCTCTGACGTGATCGCGACGTTCGCCGGGCTCAGGCCGCTGCTGACGGATGCGGACGGCGATCGGAATGCCACGAGCGACGTCTCGCGGCGCCACGCGATCATCCCGTCGTCCTCCGGTGTCCTGAGCGTCGTGGGCGGAAAGCTCACGACGTATCGCCGGATGGCGCAGGATGCGGTGGATGAGGCCTTCCGGCGCCGCCTGGGCGGTGAGATCGTGCCGAGTCGCACCCGCACCCTTCCGCTCGCGGGAGCGTGGCCCCGAGACCGGATGGGCGAGATCGCGGCGCGGCCCCGCTCTGTGCGGCGCTACGGGGCCGAGGCGCCGTTCGTCGAATCGCTCCCGGACGGGCCGATGGCCGCGCGCGGGGTCACCGCGCAAGAGCTGCAGTGGGGTGTCGAGGTCGAGGGCGCCCTCTCGGTGGACGACCTCCTCGACCGGCGCACGCGGCTCGGGCTCGTCGCAGCAGATCGTGCGGCCTCGGCTGGTGCCGCGGCGGAGGCGTTCGCCCGTGCGGGGGTCGAGCCGGTCGGCTGAGCCGGTCGGCTGAGCCGGTCGGCTGAGCCGGTCGGCAGTCGTTGCTCGGGCTCGGGGAGCCGGCTGCGGGGCGCGTTCCGCGGAGATCTGCGCAACCTCGGACCGTGGGGGCTCCGGTGCTCCGAAGAACGGCAGATCCCCGAGAAACGGCAATCTCCGGAGAACGGCAGATCCGCGAGAAACGGCAATCTCCGGAGAACGGCAGATCCCCGAGGAACCCGCCTCCGGCATCGTGTCCGCACCGCTCGGTAGCCTGAGGCAATGGCACCACTCGACGCGCAGACCGTTCCCCTCGACCCCGGGGCGGGCGGTGTGCTCGCCGCCGCCGGGCTGCGCTATCGCACCGTCGACATCGCCACCTCCGATTTCGTCCCGTTCATCAAGGCGGCCAACCGTGGATTCCTGGGCGAGGAGCCCAACGACGAGCAGATCGAGGGGTCGCGCGAGCGGTTGGCCGGTCGCCGCCTCACCGGGATCTTCGACGCCACCTCCGCCGAGCCGGCGACACCGATCGCGACGGTCGACTCGTGGGTGACCGATCTCAGCCTCCCTGGGCGGCGCACCATCCCGATGTGGGCCATCAGCGGTGTCACGGTGTCGCCGACCCACCGCCGGAAGGGAGTCGCGAGGGCGATGCTCGAGGGCGAGCTGCGCGCGGCCGCCGGCGCGGGCATCGCGCTTGCCGGCCTCACCGTGACGGAGGCGACGATCTATGGCCGCTTCGGCTTCGCACCCGCCGTGTCTGCTGCCGATTGGGTGATCGACACGCGCCGAGCGCGCTGGGTCGGCCCGGCTGCACCCGGACGCGTGCACGCGGTCGATCGAGAGCGGCTGCGCAGCGAGCTCGCGAGCGTGCACGACCGCGCCCGGCTCGCACGGCCGGGCGACGTGCCGGGATGGACGGGGCTCTGGCGCAGGATCGCGGGACTCGCGCCCGGTAACGACGACCGGAAAGTGCGGGGCGTCATCTACGTCGACGAATCCGGCGCGACGCGCGGGGCCATGGCATACACGATCGGCGAGGAGCCCGCGGACTTCACCCGGCACGACCTCGCGATCGCGATGCTGGTCACCGAGAGCGAAGACGCCTACCGTTCGCTGTGGCGTTTCGCCCTCGAGCATGATCTCGTCTCCACGGTCAGAGCGCCGCTCCGCTCGGTGGATGAACCGCTGCGCTGGATGATCGAGGACCAGCGCGCCGCGACCGTGACCGTCTCCGACCACGGGTGGCTCCGCATCCTCGACGTGCCGGCCGTGCTCACCGCACGCGCCTACTCCGCTCCGCTCTCGCTCGCGCTCGGGATCACCGATGACCTGGGTTTCGCCCACGGTGTCTGGCATCTCGACGTCGACGACGACGGTCACGGCACGGCCGAACCGATCGATGCCGTCCCCGACCTGACGATGACCGTCCGCGAACTCGGGTCCGTCCTCCTCGGCGGGGTTCGACCGGCGACGCTTCGCGCCGCAGGTCGTATGCAGGGCTCGGCGGATGCCGTCACCGCCCTCGATCGCTCCTTCGCGTCCGTCGACACGCCGTATCTGAGCATCTGGTACTGACGCGGTGGGGCGTCGGTTGGCAGTCAGGCGCTGTGTTCTGACCGGGACGACCCACGCGCACGTCGGACCCGGGCGACAGACTCGTCTCGTGAGTATCAGAGCGGATGCCGTTGCCGACGGCGCGGAGGGCCACCGGGGCTCGATCGGGGTCGTGCAGGGAACGGCCCTGTACATCGCGGCCGTGCTGGGCACCGGCCTGCTCGTGCTGCCCGGAGTCGCCGCTGCGGCGGCGGGTCCGGCATCCGTCCTCTCGGTGATCGTCGTCCTGGTGCTCTCGATACCGCTGGCGGGCACGTTCGGCGCCCTTGCGGCCCGGTACCCCGACCCGGGCGGAGTGGCCAGCTATGTGCGGCGCGCGCTCGGTCCCACCGCCTCGCGCATGACCGGGTACTGGTTCTACTTCGGTGTCTGCGCAGGCACGCCCGTCGTCGCCGTCCTGGGCGGTGAGTACATCGCCGCCGTGGGGGGGATCGACCGCGCGGGGATCCCGATCATCGCGCTGACGATCATCGCGCTCGCCCTCGCCGCCAACCTGTTCGGGGTCCGCATCGCCGGCTGGGTGCAGTTCGTTCTGACGGGGCTCCTCCTCGCTGTGGTCGTGGGAGTCGTGGCCGTCGCCCTCCCTGCGGTCGAGCCTGCACGGTTCAGCCCGTTCCTTCCGCACGGCTGGGGAGGGGTGGGCACCGCCGTGCTGCTGTTCGTCTGGGCGTTCGCCGGGTGGGAGGTGGGCACCCACATCTCGGCGGAGTTCCGCGAACCGCGCCGCGTCATCCCGATCGCGACCACGATCGCCCTCGTCGTGACCGGCGCGTCGTACCTGCTGCTGCAGATCGCGACGGTCGGCGTGGTCGGTGCGTCGGCGGGTGAGGGTGCAGTCCCGCTTCTGACGCTCGCGTCGGCGGTGGCACCCGGCGTCGGGCCCATCGCGGTCGGGGCGGTTGCGGCCATCGTCTCGCTGGGTGTGCTCAACGCCTATCTCGCCGCGTTCGGCAAGCTCGGCGCGTCACTCGCGCGCAACGGCGACCTGCCGCGGTGGTTCGAGCGGGGTGCCGATCCTGGGACGGTACCCCGGCGGGCGCTCGTCCTGACCCTGTGCGTCGGGCTCGTGTACTTCGGCTTCATGCTGTGGAGCGGCCTGGACCTCGAGCCGTTCATCCTGATCCACACGAGCAACATGGTGGCGATCTATGCGGCCGGGATGCTGTCGGCGGTGCTCATCCTGCCGCGACGCACCGCGGGGTGGTGGATGGCCGTGGTCGCCACCGTGCTGTCCATCGGTCTGCTCGTGCTCGCCGGGGGCAACCTGCTCCCGAGCGTGCTGCTCGCCGCCATCGCGGTCGCGGTGACCGGGTGGCGGCGAGTGCGGGGGAGGGCTAGAGGGTCAGCGCCTTCTGCATGATGGTCGCGTGCTCGGCCGCGTGCACCTTGGGCGACCCGGTCGCCGGCGATGCGGCTGCCGCGCGCGACACGCGGCGGATCGTCCGCCCGTGCAGGTGCTTGACGACCTCGAGGGCGATGAACGGCCACGCGCCCTGATTCTCGGGCTCGTCCTGCACCCAGACCAGTTCGGCGTTCGGGTAGCTGTCGAGCACCGCGTTCAGCTCGTCGATCGGAGCGGGGTAGTACTGCTCCATCCGCACGAGCGCCACTTCGGGGTTCGGCTTCTTCTCGAGCTCGGCGCGCAGATCCCAATGGATCTTTCCCGCGTGCAGCAGCACGCGCTTGACGGCCGACTTGTCCAAGGTGCGGCTGTCGTCGAGCACCGGCTCGAACTTGCCGGAGGTGAAGTCTGCGACCGGGCTCGTTGCTCCGCGCAGACGCAGCATCGCCTTCGGCGTGAACACGATGAGGGGGCGACGGGGACGCTGGTAGGCCTGACGGCGAAGCAGGTGGAAGTACGACGCGGGCGTCGACGGTCGGGCCACGATCAGGTTGTCCTGCGCACACATCTGCAGGTACCGCTCGATGCGGGCAGAGGAGTGGTCCGGTCCCTGGCCTTCATAGCCGTGCGGGAGGAGCAGGACGACGCTCGACTGCTGGCCCCACTTCTGATCGGCGGCCGAGATGTACTCGTCGATGACCGACTGCGCGCCGTTCGCGAAATCGCCGAACTGCGCCTCCCACAGCACGAGGGCGTCGGGACGCTCGACGGAGTACCCGTACTCGAACGCCATCGCCGCATACTCGCTCAGGAGCGAGTCGTAGACCCAGAACCGGCCCTGGTTCTCGCTGAGGTTGGTGAGCGGGATCCATTCCTGCCCGTTCACCCGGTCGTGGAGCACCGAGTGGCGCTGCACGAACGTGCCGCGACGGCTGTCCTGTCCGGCGAGGCGCACGTTCGTGCCTTCGAGCAGGAGCGATCCGAACGCGAGCAGTTCACCGAACGCCCAGTCGATGTTGCCGTTGCGGCTCATGTCGAGTCGCTTCTCCAGGAGTTGCTGGAGCTTGGCGTGCACGGTGAAGCCTTCGGGCTTGTTCGTGAAGGCGTCACCGATCAGCTGCACGACGTCCGTGCTGACCCCGGTGGTCTCCGGCTCGCCCGTCGCCGGCTCCGCCAGTTCGGCGGCATCCGTCGTCACGACCTGCGAGGCGCCCGTCTCGGCGGCGTGCGTTTCGGCGAAGGCGATCTCGAGGCGGTCCTGGAAGTCGCGCTTGGCCTGCTCGTACTCTTCCTCGGTGATGTCGCCGCGACCGACGAGTGACTCGGTGTAGAGCCGGCGGACCGAGCGCTTGGCCTCGATCAGGTTGGTCATGAGGGGCTGCGTCATCGAGGGGTCGTCGCCCTCGTTGTGGCCGCGGCGGCGGTAGCACACCAGATCGATCACGATGTCGCGGTGGAACCGCTCGCGGTACGCGAAAGCCACCTGCGATACGCGGACGACGGCTTCGGGATCGTCGCCGTTCACGTGGAGCACGGGCGCCTGGATCGTCTTGGCGACGTCGGTCGAGTAGACGGAGGTGCGAGCATCCCCAGGAACCGTCGTGAAGCCGACCTGGTTGTTCACCACGACATGGATCGTGCCACCCGTGCGGTAGCCGCGCAGCTGCGACATCTGCAGCGTCTCGACGACGACGCCCTGCCCTGCGAACGCGGCATCGCCGTGGACGAGGATGGGCAGCCACGAGAAGCTTCCGACGGGGCGGCGGTCCTGCTTGGCGCGCACGATGCCCTCGAGTACGCCGTCGACGGTCTCGAGGTGCGATGGATTGGCCGCCAGGAGGATCGGCAGCTCTTCGCCCCGGTCGTCGACGAACGTGCCCTCGGTTCCGAGGTGGTACTTGACATCGCCCGAACCGCTCTTGGATCCGACGGCGACGGAGCCTTCGAACTCGCGGAACACCTGGCCGTAGGTCTTCCCCGCGATGTTGGTGAGCACGTTCAGCCGGCCGCGGTGCGCCATGCCGATCGCCGCGCCCTCGAGCCCGGCCTGGGCCGCGCCCTGCAGGATCTCGTCCAGCAGCGGGATCAGCGACTCGCCACCCTCGAGGCTGAAGCGCTTCTGGCCGACGTACTTGGTCTGCAGGAACGTCTCGAAGGCCTCGCCCTCGTTGAGCTTGCTCAGGATCCGCAGCTGCTCGTCGTGGCCGGGCTTCTGGTACTTGACCTCGATGTTGTCCTGGAACCAGCGGCGCTGCTCCGGGTCCTGGATGTGCATGTACTCGATGCCGATCGTGCGGCAGTACGAGTCGCGGAGGACGCCGATGATGTCGCGCAGCTTCATCTGGCGCTTGCCGCCGAAACCGCCCGTGACGAACTCGCGGTCGAGGTCCCAGAACGTCAGCCCGTGTTCCTCGATCTCGAGGTCGGGGTGCGTGCGCTGCTGGTACTGCAGCGGGTCGATGTCGGCCATCAGGTGCCCGCGCACGCGGAAGGAGTTGATGAACTCCTGCACGCGGGCGGTCTTGTCGACGCGCTCGGCCAGGTCGACGTTGATGTCGGATGCCCAGTGGATCGGCGCGTACGGGATGCGCAGCGCGGCGAAGATCGACTCGTAGAAGCCGCGCTGCCCGATGAGGAGCTCGTGCACCTTCTTGAGGAACTCGCCAGACCCCGCGCCCTGGATGACGCGGTGGTCGTACGTGCTGGTCAGCGTGATGGTCTTGCCGATCGCCAGCTCGTTCAGGGTCTTGGCGCTCGCGCCCTGGAATTCCGCCGGGTACTCGAGCGCCCCGGCGCCGACGATGCAGCCCTGACCCTTCATGAGGCGAGGCACGGAGTGCACCGTGCCGATGCCGCCGGGATTGGTGAGCGAGATCGTCGTGCCCTGGAAATCGGCGGCGGTGAGCTTGTTGGTGCGGGCCCTGGTGACCAGATCCTCGTACGAGGAGAGGAACTCGCCGAACGTGAGGGTGTCGGCGCGCTTGATGCTCGGCACCATGAGAGCGCGCGTGCCGTCGGGCTTGGGGAGGTCGATCGCGATGCCCAGGTTGATGTGCGCCGGAGCCACGACCGACGGCTTGCCGTCGACCTCGGCGTAGAACACGTTCTGACTCGGGAACTCCTTGAGAGCCTGGATGATGGCCCAGCCGATCAGGTGCGTGAAGCTGACCTTGCCGCCGCGCGTGCGCGACATGTGGTTGTTGATCACGATCCTGTTGTCGATCATGAGCTTCGCCGGAACGGTGCGCACGCTCGTCGCGGTCGGCACGCTCAGCGACTCGTCCATGTTCGCCGCGAGGGTCTTGGTCATGCCGCGCAGCGGCGTGACGCTGTCTTCCTCGCTGCTCTCTCCGCGGGCGGGCGCGGCCGCCGGCGCTTGCGCCGGGATCGGCTGCGGCGCGGCGGGCTTGGCCGTGGTGCGGGCGACCGGCTGCGAGCCGATGACCGGGATCGGAGCGGTCACGGGGTGCGGTTCGGATGCTGCGGGCGGAGTGGGCGCCGGGGCGGTCGGCGCCGCGGGCGCTGGCACCACCGGGGCGGCCGGGGCCGCAGCGGCGGACGCCGGAGCAGGGGGAGCGGCGGCCGGAGCGTCGCCTGCCTCTTCCACATCGACGGGGTGGTAAGCCTCGAGAATCGGCCACCAAGCCTTGTCTACGGAGTTCTTGTCGGACTTGAACTGCTCGTAGAGTTCATCGACGAGCCATTCATTGGCCCCGAACTCTCCCTCGCTCGAAGTCCCGATGCCCGTCATCTGGCTCGACACGCCCGATCGCCTGCTTTCATCGATGATGATTCTGGAGAAAACGCGGGGTTTGGGTGCGACCCACGCGCACAACAGTTAAGCCTAACCCAGTCTGGCAGGCCCACCGCCGGTCGCGCCGTCGCCCCCGCGGTCGATGGCGAATGGTTACCTTAGAAAGGTGGAGTTCTACGGAGACCAGCCCGACGTCGACCTGACCTATTCCGACGTGTTCCTCGTGCCCCGGCGATCGGCGGTCACCAGCAGGCTCGACGTCGACCTGTCACCCCGCGACGGCACGGCCGCCAGCATCCCCCTCGTCTCGGCGAACATGAACTCGGTCACCGGTCCGCGGCTCGCCGCCACCCTCGCTCGTCGCGGCGGACTGGGCGTGCTGCCGCAGGACATGCCGCTGCAGGAGCTGGATGCGGCGATCCGATGGGTCAAGGATCAGCCCGTGCCGTGGGACACGCCGGTCATCCTCCCCCCTGAGGCGACCGTCGCCGAGGCGGCGCGTCTCCTCCCCGCCAGTGAAGGGCACGGGATCGTCATCGCCGATGCCGGCGGCGGCCCGCTCTCGATAGACGACGTCCAGGGCATCGTTCCCGCGGCGCGGCTGGGCACGGCCCTGCCGGACGCTCGGCTGGGCGATCTCGCCCGCGGACGGACCGCGTCGATCGACGCGGACGACGTGGAGAGCGCGCGGCACGCGTTCGACCTGATCGTCGGCGCCGACGCCGAGACCGTGTGCGTGCTGCACCACGGGTTCGTCGTGGGAACGCTGTCGCGGCGCAGCGCCCTGCGCACGACCCTGTATCGCCCCGCCGTCGATTCCTCCGGTCGCCTCATCGTGGCCGCCGCGGTCGGCATCAACGGGGACGTGCAGGCCAAGGCCCGTGCGCTCGCCGCGGCCGGCGTCGACGTGCTCGTCCTGGACACCGCGCACGGACACCAGGACGGGATGCTGCGCGCCCTGCAGGCGGTGTCGTCGCTGGAGCTCGGCATCCCGCTCGTGGCCGGCAACATCGTCACCGCCGAAGGCGTGCACGACCTCGTCTCCGCGGGAGCCGACATCCTGAAGGTCGGCGTCGGACCCGGCGCGATGTGCACGACGCGCATGATGACCGCGGTGGGGCGGCCGCAGTTCTCCGCGGTGCTGGAGACGGCCGAGGCCGCCAGGATCATGGGCGCCCACGTCTGGGCCGACGGCGGGGTGCGCTACCCCCGCGACGTGGCGCTCGCGCTCGCGGCGGGCGCGGCATCCATCATGATCGGCTCGTGGTTCGCCGGCACGATCGAGTCGCCGGGAGAGCTGCAGGTCGACGACGCGGGCCGGCTCTACAAGGAGTCATGGGGGATGGCATCGACCAAGGCGGTGCACGCGCGCTTCGGGCGACTCGATCCCTACGAGCTCGCCCGCAAAGAGCTCTTCGCCGAGGGCATCTCCTCGTCGAAGATCTACCTCGATCCGCTGCGGCCGGGCCTCGAGGACCTCATCGACATGATCACCTCGGGCGTCCGTTCGTCCTTCACCTACGCCGGGGCGGCGACCGTCGCGGAATTCCACGACCGGGCCCGCGTGGGACTGCAGTCCGCCGCGGGCTACGAAGAGGGGAAGGCGCTCCCGGTCAGCTGGTGACCTTCCCCGCCGCCGCGGTGACGGTCACGGCAGCTTCGAGCGTCATCCACGCCGAGAGCTGCACCGAAAGATCGCCGTCCGGATGGTCGTGGCCGGCGGTCGCGCCACCATCCGCGCGACGCGGGCGCGACGGTCCGGCCGGTACGACCGCAGGGCGTCGAGGGTCCGCCGAGAAGAACGGACGGCCGTCCACCTCGGATCTGCCGTCCCAGAGCGCACGAGCGTTGGCCAGGACCAGGCGGCGGGCGGATGCGGCGGCATCCCCTCTCTCCCCGTCATCACGCATCGCGACCGCAGCTTCGGAGAGGTAGCGGCAGAGGATGCCGGCGAACAGGCCACCGTCGCCACCGCCCGTCGGGGGGATCAGATCCTCATCGCACCACGAGCGCACGGCCGCGATCAGCGCAGCCGCGCGACCCCGCTGCGCTGTCCGATCGAGCGCGTCGGGCGCGTCCGCGAGTGCAAGCGCCGCACCGATCGCGACACCCTGGTTGTAGCTGTAGATCGCCGGCCTCACGGAGCCGCCGGGGCCCCCTTCGAGGCCGTCGCGCACGAGGCCGGTGACCGGATCGTCCAGCGTGGCAGCCATCCACCCGGCCAGTCGCCGCGCGGGGGCAGCCGCTCCGATGCGCGCGAGCAGGATCGCGGCCGGCCCGTTCGCGGGCGCGTTGTAGAGATCGCTGCCGACATGCCAGGGGAGTGCGCCGACGCGGGGATCGATGCCCCGGACGAGCCGGTCGGCGATGCGCGCGACCGCGCCCGCGCGCGATCGGGGCGCGGCGCTCTGCAGGGCAACGCCCATCCACGCGATGTCGTCGTAGAACCTGTTCACCCACCGCCCCGCCGTCCTCACCGCGACCCCGCGGGCGAGGCTCTCGATGCGCGCGCGCCTGCCGGGCGATGGACGATGGCGTGCGGCATCCGCCGCGCAGTGGATCAGGTGCGCGTGCCACCAGTAGTGCCATACGCGCACCTCGTCGGAGACGCCGGCGACCCCGGTGCGGGCCGGCCAGTGCGCCCGGGCCGCGGCCAGCGGCCCGACGCGTCGCACGTACCGCGACAGCACCGCGTACTCGGCCGCAGCGGCGCGATCGTTCCAGGGCTCGAGGTCAGGCATGCCCCCATCCTCCGTCGGAGGATCGCAGGATCGTCGGAGGATCGGCGGCGAATCCATCCGACGAAGGGTCGATCCTCCGACGGGAGCTCTGCCGTAGACTGGACGGCACGATGGACGACCCTCCCAGTAGACGCCCGCCCCACTGCCGAACCTCCCGCGAAGGGGGGGATGCGTGATGGAGTACGTCATGCTCGGAGTGGGGCTTCTCCTCACCGTGGGTACCGGCCTGTTCGTGGCGAGCGAATTCGCGCTCGTCAATCTCGATCGCGCCGATCTGGAAGCGCGTCGCGACAGAGGCGAGACGCGACTCGCCCTGACGATCGCCGCTCTCAAGATCACCTCGACGCATCTGTCCAGCGCGCAGCTCGGCATCACGCTGACGACGCTCCTGACCGGCTACACGATGGAGCCGGCGATCTCGAGCCTGCTCCGCCCGGTGTTCGTCGCGTGGTCCTTCCCCGAGAGCCTGGTCTCGCCGCTCGCGGTGTTCATCGGCATCACGATCGCCACGGTGCTGTCGATGATCCTCGGCGAACTCGTGCCGAAGAACTTCGCGCTCGCGTTGCCTCGTCAGGCCGCGAAGTTCGTCATGCCGTTCCAGGTCGGGTTCACCGCCGTGTTCCGGCCGGCGATCACCGTCCTCAACGGCAGTGCCAACGGTGTCCTCCGGCTGCTCGGCGTCGAGCCCAAGGAGGAGCTGTCGGGCGCTCGCACGGCCGAGGAGCTCTCCAGCCTCGTGCGCCGATCCGCGAGCGCCGGCGTGCTCGAGGAAGACACGGCCTCGCTCCTCGACCGCAGCCTGACCTTCTCGCGCCTGAGCGCCGCCGACGTGATGACGCCCCGCCCGAGCGTGCACGCTCTGGCCGCGGACGACTCGGCCGACGACGTGATCCAGCTCGCGCGTCGGACGGGGCACAGCCGGTTCCCCGTCTACGGCGACGACATGGACGACATCCTGGGCATCGTTCACCTCAAAGCCGCCGTGAGCGTGCCGCGCGACCGCCGGCCGGACGTTCCCGCCGCGGCGCTGGCGACCGAACCCCTCCGCATCCCCGAGGCAGTCCACCTCGACACCCTGCTCACCGAACTGCGCGCCCGCGGCTACCAGATGGGGATCGTCGTCGACGAGTACGGGGGCACGGCCGGCGTCGTGACGCTCGAGGACCTGGTCGAGGAGATCGTGGGCGAAGTGCTGGACGAACATGACCGCCGGCGCGCCGGAATCGTCCGTGCCGAGGGCTCGCTCACGATGCCCGGCGACCTGCGACCTGACGAGATCCTCGACCGCACCGGCATCCGCGTCCCGGAGGGCGATGTCTACGACACCGTCGGCGGGTACCTGATGAGCGTGCTCGAGCGCATCCCCGCGGTGGGCGACACGGTCGAGATCGAGGACGGCACGCTGACCGTCCAGCGCATGACGGGGCGCCGCGTCGAGCGCGTCGCGTTCACTCCGGCCGCGGTGGATTCGCCGGCGACCCGCGCCGGGAACGCCGCCTCGTCGCAGAAGGGTGCGCGCGATGAGTGACTGGGCCGGAATCGCCTGGCTGGTCGTCCTCCTGGCCTTCAACGCGTTCTTCGTCGGCGCCGAGTTCGCAGTCATCTCCGCGCGCCGATCGCAGATCGAGCCCCTCGCGGAGAAGGGCTCGCGCTCCGCGAAGACCGCGCTGTACGCGATGGAGCACGCGACCCTGATGCTCGCGACGAGTCAGCTCGGCATCACCATCTGCTCGCTGCTGATCCTGAACGTGTCCGAACCTGCGATCCACCACCTTCTCGCCGGACCGCTCGGCCTGACGGGCCTGGCGGAGACCACGGTCGACGTGATCGCGTTCATCGTGGCTCTCCTGCTCGTCTCGTATCTCCACGTCGTGTTCGGCGAGATGGTGCCCAAGAACCTCGCGTTCTCGGTCCCCGACCGCGCCGTGCTGATGCTGGCGACGCCGCTGGTGTGGGTCTCGCGCGTGTTCCACCCGGTCATCGTCGCCCTCAACTGGGTCGCCAACAGCATCCTGCGGCTGTTCCGCGTGGAGCCGAAGGACGAGGCGGCCTCGACGTTCACCCTCGAGGAAGTCGCGACGATCGTCAATCAATCGCGCATCGAGGGCGTGCTGGACGACGCCGCCGGTACGGTGGCGGCGGCCGTCGAGTTCAGCGACAAGAAGGCAGGAGAGGTGGCGGTCCCGCTCGCCGACCTGGTGACGCTGCCCGAATCGACCACGCCGGACGAGATCGAGCGCGCTGTCGCGACGCACGGATTCTCGCGCTACGTGATCGTGGATGCCGGGGGCGAACCGGTCGGCTACGTGCACCTGAAAGACATCCTCCGCGCCGCCGAAGGATCGCGGAGCGAGGCCGACGTGGTCCGGCGCATCGCGCCCAAGCGCATCCATCAGATGGTGCCGGTGATGGACACGACCGACCTGGAGGACGCGCTCGCGCTCATGCGTCGCGCGGGTCGCCACCTCGCGCAGGTGCGCGACCAGGAAGGACGGACGACCGCCGTGCTGTTCCTCGAGGACATCATCGAGGAGCTCGTCGGCGAGGTGCAGGACGCCACACGGCGCGGCCGGCGCTGAGCCCCGGCCGAGCGGGTCAGGCGGCGCGGCGCTTGGCCCGCTCGTACTGCTTGGGCCAGTAATCGATGTCGTCGCCGAGCTCGGCCGCCGCGCGGAGGGCGAAGTGCGGATCGCGGAGCCACTCCCGTGCGGCCATGATCGCATCCGCGTCGCCGTCGGCCAGGATCTGCTCGGCCTGTGCCGCATCGGTGATCAGACCGACCGCGCTCACCGGCATGCCGGCCTCGCGCACCCGGGCGGCCAGAGCCACCTGGTAGCCGGGACCCACGGCGATCTGCTGGTGGGCGACGAGCCCGCCGCTGGAGATGTCGAAGAAGTCCGCGCCGGCGTCACGCGCCCAACCGGCGACCGTGGCGACCTCGTCGACGGTCAAACCGCCGTCGGCCCAGTCGGTGGCGGAGAACCGCACGAACAGGGGTGCCTCGGGCGCGGCATCCCGCACCGCCGTCACGACCCGCAGAATCAGCCGGGCGCGGTTCTCGAGCGAGCCGCCGTACTCGTCGGTGCGGAGGTTCGACAGCGGCGAGAGGAATTGGTGGAGGAGGTAGCCGTGGGCGGCGTGGATCTCGAGCACCTGGAATCCGGCCTCGACCGCACGCACCGCG
Organism: Microbacterium rhizomatis; assembly: GCF_008710745.1. Classification (GTDB taxonomy): domain Bacteria; phylum Actinomycetota; class Actinomycetes; order Actinomycetales; family Microbacteriaceae; genus Microbacterium; species Microbacterium rhizomatis. The sequence continues at coordinate 1,269,486 of NZ_VYSA01000001.1, read as the reverse complement.
GCGGCGGCGAAGTCGGCCACGACGCCGTCGATGCCCGCGGCATCGAGGGCGACCGGCTCGGCGTAGCCGTCGAAGGCGACGGCCGATGGGGCCACCGCGGTCCATCCGCCCGACTCGGCCGGCACCGATCCGCGCTCGCCGGAGAACGGCGACCACGTCGACGCCTTGCGGCCCGCGTGGGCCAGCTGCACGCCCGCCACCGCGCCGCGCGAACGGATCGCCGCGGTGATCGGTCGCCACGCCTCGCGCTGCGCGTCGTTCCAGATCCCGACGTCCTCGGGCGAGATCCGACCCTGGGGCGAGACCGCCGTCGCCTCGGCGATCACGATGCCCGCTCCGCCGGAGGCGAATTGTGCGAGGTGGGTGTGGTGCCACTCCTGCGGCACGCCGTCGACGGCGCTGTACTGGCACATCGGCGCCACCCACAGTCGGTTGCGTGCGGTGACACCGCGCAGAGTGAGGGGCGAGAAGAGGATGCTCATGCGAACGCTCCAGCTATCGTGGGCGTGTGACCCAGCGGTGGACGGCGAAGGACGCGGCGAGCGTCCTCCGTGAGCCAACCGCAGCCGACGACAAGTATTCCCGCGGCGTGGTGGGCCTGCGCACCGGATCCACCTCCTACCCCGGAGCCGCCGTCCTCGGGGTCGAGGCGGCATGGCGAGCCGGAGCCGGGATGGTGCGTTACCTCGGGCCCGAACGGGCCACCTCGCTCGTCCTCGCGCGCCGGCCCGAGACGGTCACCGTCGAGGGGCGGGTGCAGGCGTGGGTCGTGGGATCCGGCACGGATTCCCACGAGCGGACGGATGCCGAGACCTCTGCGCTGCGCGAGCTGCTCGCCGGCAGCATTCCCGTCGTCGTGGACGCCGGGGCGCTGGAGCTCGCCGTGGGGGCGGCCGCGCCGATCATCGTCAGCCCCCACGGCCGTGAGCACGATCGGCTACGGGCGGCACTGGAGCTGGAGGCGGTGCCGGGGGATGCCGACGACGCCGAGCGCGAGGCATCCGCTCTGCAGTCCGCGGCCGCGCTCGGGGCGACCGTCCTGTTGAAGGGTGCTGTGACGATCGTGGCAGCCCCCGACGGCTGGTCGACCCGCGTCGAGAACGGGACGCCGTGGCTCTCGACCGCCGGTACGGGCGACGTGCTGGCGGGTGCGCTCGGCGCCGTGCTGGCGGCTCAGGGCGCTGCGGGCAGCGCCCTGCGCGGCGGCCACCGGCTCGCGGAGGTCGCCGCGACCGCCGCGTGGCTGCACGGTCGTGCGGGCACGGCCGCGGCCTCGGCTGCCGGTCTGTCGGAGTATCAGGCAGGGCCGATCACGGCGCTGGACGTCGCAGTGCATCTGCCGATCGCGGTGGCGGAGGCCCTCGCCGCGCGCTGAGGATCCGCACGGTCCTCACAGGCAATGGAAACGGAAGCGGCATACGTCGCCCGGTAGAATCGCCAGGTGTCCAAGCGTGCCATCCTGTGGGTCGCATTCCTCGTCGTGCATTTCGTCGTGGCAATGCTCGGCTGGTGGTGGCCGAATGCGCCGATGGGCGATGTCTACCTCGTCTACGATCCCTGGTCCGCCGCGGCCGTCAACGGCGGCGTGCTGGACGGGCACAACGTCGGCATCGTCGGGCTCACCGTGCCGTGGGTGTATCCGCAGCTCGCCCTCCTGCCGATGGTGCTCGCCAAGGCGTTCGCCTGGATCGGCGGCTACATCGTCGGCTGGGCGATCCTCGTCACCGTCGTGGATGCGCTCGCCTTCGCGATGCTGGTCGGCAAGGGCCGCTCGAACGGGCGCAACATCGCCGCGGCGTTCTGGCTCGCGTTCATCCTGCTCCTGGGCCCCGTCCACCTCTACCGGCTGGACGGCTTCACCGTGCCGATCGTGCTGGCCGGATGCCTGTGGCTCGTCGGGCGCCCCTGGCTGGGTGCGAGCCTCCTCGCGATCGCGACCTGGATCAAGGTCTGGCCGGCCGCCCTCATCGCCGCCGCGTTCATCGCGGTACGCCGTCGCCTCGCCATCCTCGGCGGGGTCGTGGCGGTGTCGGCGGTGACCCTCGGCACGGTGATCGTCACCGGCGGCGGCGCATACGCCTTCGGGTTCATCAGCGATCAGACCGGCCGTGGCCTCCAGATCGAGGCGCCGATCAGCACGTTCTACATGTGGCGTGCGGCATTCATGCTGCCCGATTCGGCGATCAACTACGACCCCGACATGCTCACCTTCCAGGTGACGGGCCCCGGGCTGAACGTCGTGATCGCGATCATGACGCCGCTGCTCGCCCTCGCCGTGCTGTCGGTCGCGGGCCTCGGGGCGTTCAAGGCCTGGCGGCGAGCATCCTTCGTGTCGCTGTTCCCCGCGCTCGCGCTCGGCCTGGTGCTCGCGTTCATCGTGTTCAACAAGGTGGGCTCGCCGCAGTACATCTCGTGGATCGCGGCACCGCTCGCGGTCGGCCTCGTCATCGACAGGCGACGGTGGTGGAAGCCGGCGTGGCTCGGCCTCGGCATCGCCGTCATGACGCAGGCGATCTACCCGCTCGCCTACGGCGGCCTGATGCTGAAGTGGCCCGAGCCCTTCTCGGTGCTGCTGCTGACCATCCGCAACGGACTGCTCGTGGTGCTCTTCGTCTGGGCGGTCATGCGGCTGGTGCGGGTGCCCACGCGCGTGCCTGCCACGGCGGCACCCGCGCCCATCGAGGTGGCTGCCCCCGCGCCGCGCGCGTTCGTCGAGTCGTGATCTCGTGCTGATCGCCTTCTCGGTCGCCCCATCGGGGGCGGGTGTGATCCCGGTCGGTGAGGACGCGTCTGTGCACGATGCGGTCGCCGCCGCGGTACGTGTCGTTCGGGAGTCTGGCCTGCCTAACCGCACGACGTCGATGTTCACCGAGGTCGAGGGCGAGTGGGACGAGGTGATGGATGTCGTGCGCCGCGCGACCGAGGCTGTGATGCCGTACGGCTCGCGGGTGTCGCTCGTGCTGAAAGCCGACATCCGGCCCGGTTTCGCCGGCGAGATCGACGGCAAGATCGCCCGCCTCGAGGCTGCCGTGGATGCGGCGGATCCTTCCGCTGCGCGGTCGTGATCGGCCCCTTCGAATCGATTCGACAGCGGGGCTCGGGCGGACTATCGTAAGGGCGTGACCTCCTCGATCTCTTCGAAGAGGGCGGCGATGTGGGCGCTCCTCTCCCTCGCCATCGGCAGCTTCGGCATCGGCATGACCGAGTTCGTCGTGATGGGACTCCTGCCCGATATCGCCGCGGATCTTCTCCCTGCCGCGTACGCCGCGCGCCCCGAGGACGCGATCGCGCAGTCCGGATGGCTGATCAGCGCCTACGCTCTCGGGGTCGTGATCGGCGCCCCGACGATCGCCGCCGTCGTGGCCCGGTATCCGCGCCACCGCGTGATGTTCGTGCTGGCGCTCGCGCTCACCGTCTTCACCGCGCTGACGTTCCTCGCTCCGTCGTTCGGGTGGGTCGCAGCATCCCGTTTCCTCGCCGGTCTTCCGCACGGTGCCTACTTCGGCATCGGCGCGCTGGTCGCCGCCGACGTGCTCGGACCCGGCAACCGGGCCAAGGGCGTCGCCTTCGTGCTCACGGGCCTCACCGTCGCGAACGTGGTGGGCGTGCCGCTCGGCACCTTCCTCGGCCAGCAGTTCGGGTGGAGGGCCGCCTTCCTCGTCGTCACCGCGATCTTCGCTCTGGCGGCGGTGGCGATCGCGTTGTTCGTTCCTGCACACGCCGGAGATCCGCTGCGCACGATGCGCGCCGAGCTCGGCGTGTTCCGCATCGGTCAGGTGTGGCTGACCCTCGGCGTCGGCGCGATCGGGTTCGGTGGGTTCTTCGCCGTCTACAGCTATGTCGCCCCGATGGTCACCGAAGTCGCCGGGTCGCCTGCGTGGGCGGTGCCCCTCATCCTGGTGATCATGGGGCTCGGGATGACGGTGGGCAACCTCGTCGGGGGCCATCTCGCAGACGTAGACCTGCGCCGAACCCTGATGTACGGGCTCGTCGTGCTGGCGTTGGTGCTCGCCGGAGTCGCCGTCACCGCCCCGTGGGTGTTCGCACTCGCCGTGCTCATCTTCGCGACGGGATTCGTCTCCGCCGCGATCAGCCCGGCGATCCAGACCCGCCTCATGGATGTGGCCGGCGCCAACCAGTCGATCGCGGCAGCCTTGAACCACTCCGCGCTGAACATGGGCAACAGCGCCGGCGCGTTCCTCGGCGGGGTGGTCATCGCCCTGGGGTGGGGCTTCGTGGCACCGCCGTGGGTCGGAGTCGGACTCGCGCTCGCGGGCTTCGCGCTCGTGGTGGTCAGCTACGCCCTGCAGGACCGGCACCCTGTGCCCGTGTCGGTGAAGGCGTCGGTCTGAGGTCGATCCCACGAGTGCAGGAGATCTCTCCTGCGCAGGGCGATGCTGGCCGCAGGTGCCCTGTTGCGGCGAGATCTCCTGTCGCAGTGCGGTGTCTGCTGCCAGCCACATCCGTGTGACGCGGGCTCAGGATTCCAGCAGCCGCCGCAGATGTGCACCGACCGCATGAGTCTCGATGAGGAAGCCGTCGTGCCCGAAGTCGCTGGTGAGCACGACAGCGCGCTCGCCGTCGAGCGTCGACCGGATCGAGCGGGCGATACGGTGCTGGCCGTCGATCGGGAAGAGGCGGTCGGTGTCGATCCCCAGCACCAGCGCCGTCGCGGTCACGCGGGCCAGCGCATCCTCCACCCCGCCTCTCCCGCGGCCGACGTCGTGGGAGTTCATCGCCTCGACGAGCGTGATGTACGAGTTCGCGTCGAAACGCCGCGTGAACTTGTTGCCGTGGAAGTCCAGGTACGAGGTCACTGCGAAACGGCCTCCGTGCCCGAGCGGGCTGACCTCGGACTGCCACGAGCGCTGGAAACGCTGATTCAGCTCGGTCGGCGAGCGATAGTTCAGCAGCGCCATGCGGCGCGCGAGCGCGAGGCCGCGGTGCGGGCCGTCCCCGTCGCCCGCGTCGTAATACTCGCCACCGTGGAAGCGCGGGTCGATGTGGATCGCCTCCAGTTGCACGGAGTTGAGCGCGATCTGATCGGCGGTGTTGACCGGGGGAGCAGACAGGACGCCGAGGCGAGCGACGCGGTCGGGGGTTCCGACGGCCCACTCGAGGGCGTGCATTCCGCCCATCGAACCGCCGATGACACCCGCCCACACGTCGATCCCGAGTGCGTCGGCGAGCCGGACCTGGGCGGCGACCTGGTCGCGGATCGTCAGATAGGGGAAGCGTCCCGCCCACTCGTAGCCGGTGGGGCCGATGCTCGCAGGACCGGTGGAGCCCTGGCATCCGCCCAGCATGTTCGGAGCGATCACGAACCAGCGGTCGGTGTCGATGGGCGCACCCGGTCCGACGATGTCGTCCCACCACCCCGCGGTCGGGTGCCCGGGCCCTGCGGCACCCCGGACGTGGCTGTCGCCCGTCAGCGCGTGCAGCACGAGAACCGCATTGTCGCGGGCGGCGTTGAGCTCGCCCCAGGTCTCGTACGCGAGGCGGTAGGCGGGAAGCTCGCGGCCGCCCTCGGTGCGGAAGGCGCCGAAGCTCGCGAACCGGCGATCGCCCACGGGGTCGCCGTCGCGCCAGGCGCCGGTGACGGGCGGTCGGCCCAGCAGCAGACGCGCGTCGGCCTCGGTCACCGGCGACGACGGCACGGTGTCTTCCGACGTCTGCCAGTCCATCAGGCCTTCTCCGTTCGTGGCGCGGCGGTGTCGGTTGCCGCACTTCGTGCGGCGGGCGACGTCTGCCAGTCCATCAGGCCTTCTCCGTTCGTGGCGCGGCGGTGTCGGTTGCCGCACTTCGTGCGGCGGGCGACGTCTGCCAGTCCATCAGGCCTTCTCCGTTCGTGGCGCGGCGGTGTCGGTTGCCGCACTTCGTGCGGCGGGCGACGTCTGCCATCAGCCCATTCTCGCCGGTCGGAAGCGGCTGTCGCCGCGTATTACATGCGCTGCGGGCCGAGCCTTCATTCCATCTGCAGGGAGAGGCGGTGCGACGGCAGCGCCTACGGCTGTTTCGGCCTCGTCGGTCACACTCCACCCTGCATACGGATGCAAACGCCTCGCATGGTGGGATGCGTCGGGCGACGCGCAACCGGTCGGCGGAGAGCCACGCGGCGGCGCTAGGGTCGGAGCATGACGACGCCGATCGATCCCACCACGACTCCCGCCTGGGCAGCGCTCGAGGCGCTGCACGCGACGTTCACCCCCGACCTGCGCGGGTGGTTCGACGAGGACGAGGGCCGGGTCGAGCGACTCTCGTTCCCGCTCGCCGACCTGCACGTGGACCTCTCGAAGAACCTCGTCACCGCAGAGGTCCTCTCGGCGCTCGTCACGCTCGCCGAGCAGACCGGGGTTGCCGAGCGCTACGCCCAGATGCTCGCGGGAGTGCACCTGAACACGACCGAGGACCGCGCGGTGCTCCACACGGCGCTGCGTCGGCCGCGCGGAGCATCGCCTGAGCTCGTCGTCGACGGCCAGCACATCGACACCGACGTGCAGGAGGTGCTGGACGCGCTCTCGGCCTTCGCCGACCGGGTCCGCTCCGGCGACTGGCTCGGGGTCACCGGCAAGAAGGTCACGCACGTCGTCAACATCGGGATCGGCGGCTCGGATCTCGGCCCCGTCATGGTCTACGAGGCGCTGAAGCCCTACGCGGATGCCGGGATCCAGGCGCGATTCGTCTCCAACATCGACCCGACAGACATCGCCGAGAAGACGGCCGATCTCGACCCTGAGACCACGCTGTTCATCGTGGCATCCAAGACCTTCACGACGCTCGAGACGCTGACCAATGCACGACTCGCGCGTGACTGGCTGTGGGCGGGGCTTGCGAGCGCCGGCGCGATCGACGGGACGGATGCGGCCAAGACCGACGCCGTCTCGCACCACTTCGTCGCCGTGTCGACCGCTCTCGACAAGGTCGAGGCGTTCGGCATCGACCCTGCGAACGCCTTCGGGTTCTGGGACTGGGTGGGTGGGCGCTATTCGGTCGACTCGGCGATCGGGCTCTCGCTCGCGATCGCCCTCGGTCCTGTGGCGTTCCGCGAGCTCCTCGCCGGCTTCCACGCGGTCGACGAGCACGTCGCGACGACTCCGCTGGCCCAGAACGTGCCCGTCCTGATGGGGCTGCTCAATGTCTGGTACACGAACTTCCTCGGCGCGCAGACCCACGCCGTGCTCCCGTACGCGCAGCAGCTCAGCCGCTTCCCCGCCTACCTGCAGCAGCTCACGATGGAATCCAACGGCAAATCGGTGCGCTGGGACGGCACGGCCGTCACGACCGACACCGGCGAGGTGTACTGGGGCGAGCCCGGCACGAACGGCCAGCATGCGTTCTATCAGCTCATCCACCAGGGCACGCGACTGATCCCCGCCGACTTCATCGCCTTCGCGAATCCGGCTTACCCGCTGACCGATGACGGACGCGACGTGCACGCGCTGTTCCTGGCGAACTTCCTCGCCCAGACCCGGGCCCTCGCCTTCGGAAAGACCGCCGAAGAGGTCGAGGCCGAAGGCACGACGGGCGCGCTGGTCGCCGCCCGGACCTTCTCGGGCAACCGGCCGACGACCTCGATCTTCGCTCCGGCTCTGACCCCCTCGGTGCTCGGCCAGCTCATCGCCCTCTACGAGCACATCGTCTTCACGCAGGGCACGATCTGGGGCATCAACTCGTTCGACCAGTGGGGCGTCGAGCTCGGCAAGCAGCTCGCCCTGCAGATCGCCCCCGCGATCGAAGGAGACGACGATGCGCTCGTGAAACAGGATGCTTCGACCCAGGCGCTCATCCGGTACTACCGCGCGCACCGCAGCTTCTGACCGCAGACGACGGATGCCTCGGTCCACACGGGACCGAGGCATCCATTGTGTCCGGGCCTCAGGCGCGGGCGGCCTCCGAGACGCGGCGTGCTGCCTCGAGCGCCTGCTCGAGGTCGGCCTTGAGGTCGGCGATGTTCTCGAGTCCGACCGACAGGCGCACGAGCCCCGGCGTGACACCCGACGTGAGCTGCTGCTCGGGCGTGAGCTGCGAGTGGGTCGTGGATGCCGGGTGGATCACGAGCGAGCGCACGTCGCCGATGTTGGCCAGATGGCTGAAGAGCGTCAGGCTGTTGACGAACTCGCGGCCCGCTTCGACGCCGCCCTTCAGCTCGAACGACAGCACCGCGCCGACGCCCTTGGGCGCGTACTGGTTCGCCGCCGCGTACCACGGCGAGGTCGGCAGACCCGAGTAGTTCACGGATGCGACGTCGTCGCGGTTCTCGAGCCACTCGGCGATCTCCTGCGCGTTCTGCACGTGGCGCTCGATGCGCAGTGACAGCGTCTCGATGCCCTGGATGAGCAGCCACGCGCTGATCGGAGCCACCGACGCGCCCAGGTCGCGCAGCAGCTGCACGCGGGCCTTGATGATGTACGCGAGACCGTCGCCGACAGCCGCCGTGTAGCTGGCGCCGTGATACGACGGGTCGGGCACGGTGAGGCCGGGGAACTTGTCGACGTTCTTGGACCACTCGAACGTGCCGCCGTCGACGATGATGCCGCCGATCGTGGTGCCGTGGCCCCCCAGGAACTTCGTGGCCGAGTGCACGACGATGTCGGCGCCGAACTCGATGGGCTTGATCAGGTAGGGCGTGGCGATCGTGTTGTCGACGATCAGGGGGACACCGTTCGCGTGGGCGACGTCGGCCACCTTGCGGATGTCGAGGATGTTGATCTTCGGGTTGCCGATCGTCTCGGCGAAGAAGAGCTTCGTGTTGGGGCGCACGGCGGCGGCCCACTCGTCGGCGTCGTCCTGGTTCTCGACGAACGTGGTCTCGATGCCGAGCTTGGCAAGCGTGTACTTGAAGAGGTTGTACGTGCCGCCGTAGATCGACGACGACGAGACGATGTGGTCGCCGGCCTGGGCGATGTTGAGCACCGCGTACGACTCGGCCGCCTGGCCGCTGGCGACCAGGAGCGCGCCCGTGCCACCCTCGAGTGCGGCGAGGCGCTGCTCGACGACGTCCTGCGTCGGGTTCTGGATGCGGGTGTAGATGTTGCCGAACTCCGCGAGCGCGAACAGGTTCGCGGCGTGGTCGGCGTTGTCGAAGACGTACGAGGTCGTCTGGTAGATGGGGGTCGCCCGAGCCTTGGTGACCGGATCGGGCGCCGCGCCCGAGTGGATCTGCTTGGTCTCGAAACGCCAGTTCTCGGGGGCTGCCATGGCCGTGCTCCTGCTTCGTTCGGGTGGGACCGCGATGCGCCGATGCGCCTGGTCTGAGTGCGAGCGTAGGCGCGGCATCCCGTGCGGACAACGAGGGGGCAATGTTACGTAACACAGCCGGGCCCGGCCAGCTGGGTAGCCTTGACCCTGACAGCAGGAGGAATACGTGGCACGACGTGCGGTGGTGACCGGGGCGAGCTCCGGAATCGGTGAGGCGACAGCGCGCGCGCTGCGCGCAAAGGGCTGGGACGTGGTGGGCGTCGCACGCCGCGCCGACCGATTGGAGGTGCTCCAGGAGGAGGCCGGGATCGCGGCGTTCGCCGCCGACCTGACCGCTCAGGCGGACGTCGACGCCCTCGCCGCGTGGCTGGCCGAAACGGGTCCCGTCCATGCGCTCGTCCAGGTGGCGGGCGGCGCTCGCGGCACCGAGCGGGTGGAGGATGCGTACGCCTCGGACTGGGAGTGGATGTTCCAGATCAACGTCGTCGCCACCCAGCGGCTCGTCGCAGCGCTGATCCCGCAGCTACGGGCGGCCGCAGCATCCGATGGTCATGCGGATACCGTTTTCGTCACGTCCACCGCTGCGCAGACCGCGTACCCGGGCGGTGCCGGCTACAACGCGGCGAAGGCCGGGGAGGCGATGCTCGCGCACGCACTTCGTCTGGAGCTCGCCGGCGAGCCCATCCGCGTGGTCGAAGTCGCCCCCGGAATGGTGCGGACCGAGGAGTTCACGATGAACCGGCTCGGCGGCGACGCCGATGCGGCCGACGCGGTCTACAACGGCGTCGAGGCTCCGCTCGTGGCGGCCGACGTGGCCGACGTGATCGCCTACGCGCTGAACGCGCCCGGGCATGTCAACCTCGACCTCATCACGATGCGGCCGGTCGCGCAGTCCGCCCAGCACGTGCTCACGCGTGGGCCTCTCCGCGTGCGTCCGGAGCATGACTGACCCGCTCTACGCTGGAACGACGATCAGGGTGATGAGCGGGGCCGATGCGGGCGAGAGGAAGCCGATGACCGAGGTGCTCGACCAACCGACCCAGGGGGGACCCGTTCGCGAGAGCCTGACCTGGGACGCTTTCGGGGGTGCGACGCGCGACATCGCCCGCACGATCGTCGCCGACGGATTCGCACCGGAGGTCGTCGTGGCCATCGCCCGGGGCGGCCTCCTGCCCGGTGGCGCGATCGCGTACGCGCTCGGTGCGAAGAACTGCGGAGCGCTCAACGTCGAGTTCTACACCGGCGTCGGCGAGGTCCTGGACGCTCCGGAGATCCTCCCGCCGGCCCTCGACATCACGTTCCTCGAGGGGCGGCGCGTGCTTCTCGTCGACGACGTCGCCGACAGCGGACGCACCCTCGCGCTCGCCGTCGCGCTGCTGCGCGACGCAGGAGCAGACGTGCGCTCGGCCACGATCTACACCAAGCCGGGGTCGGTCGCGATGCCGGACTACTCGTGGCGGGAGACCGCCCTGTGGATCGACTTCCCCTGGTCTTTCCGCGGATCGGTGATCGAAGAGGATGCTGCCTGAAACGATGGCGATGAGTCTCGGCGAGCTGGCAGAGGCCGGCCTGATGGACGCCGGCTGGGCGGCCTCGCTGGCTCCGGTCGGGCCGGACATCGCCGCCGTCGGCGATCGGCTCCGTGCCGAGGTCGCCGCCGGCCGCCACTACCTGCCGGCCGGGGACCGCGTGCTGCGCGCGTTCGTGCGCCCGCGGGACGGCGTCAAGGTGCTCATCGTCGGTCAGGACCCGTATCCGACGCCGGGGCACCCCATCGGCCTGTCGTTCGCGGTCGACCGGCATGTGCGGCCGCTGCCGCGGAGCCTCGCGAACATCTATCGAGAGCTGGACGCCGACCTCGGCATCCCTCCCGCCGTCCACGGCGACCTCTCGAGCTGGAGCGACCAGGGCGTCATGCTGCTCAACCGCGTGCTCACCGTCGCACCCGGTGCCCCCGCATCCCATCGCGGCTGGGGATGGGAGAAGGTGACCGAGCATGCGATCCGCGAGCTCGTGGCCCGCGACCGCCCGCTGGTCGCGATCCTGTGGGGGAGGGATGCGGCGAACCTGCGCCCGCTCCTCGGGGATACGCCGATCATCGAGTCGGCCCACCCGTCGCCGCTCTCGGCCAGCCGGGGTTTCTTCGGCTCGCGGCCGTTCTCGAGAGCGAACGACCTGCTCGCGCAACAGGGTGCCGAACCGGTCGACTGGCGTCTGCGCGACTGACGCGCGGACCGAAGACGGCATAGGATTTCGGCATGCTCGAGGAGGAATACGATAAGCGTCGCGTGCTGCCCCGTCACCTCCGCAAGCAGATCGTCGAGACGCCGTTCGCGTACGCGATCCGGCCGGCCGAGGCCCGCGACATTCCCGACATCCGCGAGATCTACAACTACTACGTGACCAACTCGGTCGTGACGTTCGACGAGAAGAAGTGGAGTCTCGCGCAGTGGCGCGAGAAGTTCGCCCACCTCGCGAAGCTCGGGATGCCGTTCCTCGTCGCCGAGTCGCCCAGCGGCCAGATCCTCGGCTACGCGCTGGTCTCGCCGCTCTCGACGAAGTCGGCGTACCGGTTCAGCGTGGAGAACTCGATCTACCTCGGGCACGCGGCTGCGGGGAAGGGTCTCGGCCGAGCACTCCTCGAGGCACTGATCTCGGCCTCGGAGGCCGCCGGGATCCGCGAGATGGTCGCGATCATCAGCGACAAGGGTGCCGAGGCTTCGATCGCCCTGCACGAGAAGCTCGGCTTCGTCGAGGTGGGGCGGATGGGTCGCGTCGGCTTCAAGTTCGGGCGCTGGCTCGGCACCATCTCCATGCAGAAGCACCTCACCCCCGCGAAGAAGCGCGGGCTGTTCGGGCGGTCGTGATCACCTACGGCCTGGACGCCGTTCCGCGCACCACATCGACGAGATCCCGCCACGGGCCGCTGACGTCGTCGTCGGCGAGTTCGGCGGCATGCTCATCCGGACCGCATCGCGCGTGGATGCGCCAGACGAAACGGTCGGCGCCCCGGGGAGTCGGCTCCCGCGTCGCAGCCTCCCACGGGCAACTCTGAATGAGCGCGATCCACTGCGACTCCTGGTCGGCCGGCGGTGCGGCGCTCCACTCTCGACGCAGGCCCGCGAACCCGCCCGAGCGGGTCACGGTCACCGTGACGGGCGCCCGGGATGCCCCGACGTCCGTGTCAGGCGCGTGGGGTCGTCGATCGGTCATCCTTGAGCACACCGACTCCGACCCACCCGGCGCGGACGGCGGCGGCCTCCTTCGAGGTCTCACCGTACTCCGCGCCGGCCGCCTTCAGGGTGGCGCCCGCGAAGGTCGCGAAATCGGCCGACGACGGAAGGTCGCCCGTGATCGTCCGGTACCAGATGAGGCCTGCGCGCTCCCACGCATGTCCGCCGAGGGCGGTCGCGGTCAGATAGAACGCATGGTTCGGGATGCCGGAGTTGATGTGGACCCCGCCGTTGTCGTCGGTCGTGTGGACGTAATGGTCCATGTGGGCCGGCTGCGGGTCTCGCCCGAGCACGTCGTCGTCGTAGGCGGTGCCGGGCGCCTTGAGCGAGCGGAGGGCCGTGCCCTGCACGGCCGGAGTGAAGATGCCCGCGCCGATGAGCCACGTCGCCGCCTCGACGGTCTGGCTGAGCGCGTACTGCTCCACGAGTACGCCGAACACGTCGGACAGCGACTCGTTCAGCGCTCCGGACTGCCCGGTGTAGTTCAAGCCCCCCTCGTGCTCGGTGACCCCGTGGGTGAGCTCGTGCGCGATCACGGTGAGTGACCCGGTGAAGCCCGTGAAGACCTCGCCGTCGCCGTCGCCGAAGACCATGCGCTCGCCGTTCCAGAACGCGTTGTCGTACTTCTGCCCGTAGTGGACGGTCGCCTCGAGGGCTCCGCCCGCGGCGTCGATCCCGTTGCGCCCGTATGCCTGCGCGTAGAAGTCGAATGTCGCGCCGAGCCCGTCGAACGCCTGGTCGACCGCCTCGTCCGCCGAAGGCGGATCGTCTTCGCCGCGCACGCGAGTGCCCGGCAGCGTCTCGCGCCCCTTCGCGTCGAAGATCGTGCGATCAGGGGCGGGGGCCGCCTCGGCCACGAGGGTGCCCTTGCCCTCGATGGAAAGGCGGAGCCGCGTGCGAGGCGTGCGGTACTCGCGGCCCGCAGCCAGAGTGGTGCGCGCGGCCTCTGCCGCGTGCGCCCACGCCGGCTCCTGCACGCTGGCGATGCGGGCGAGCAGGTACGGGGGAACGATCGCGTGCGTCATGCTCAGAGGCTAGCCCGAGCCTCCGACGACGATCAGGATCGGTCCGGATCGATCGTGGGGATGGACGCCAGCAAGCGACGGGTGTACGCGGCCTGCGGCTCCAGGAGGACCTTCTCGGTCGTGCCCGCCTCCACGACCTGCCCGTCCTTCATGACCACGACCTCGTCACACAGGTTCTGCACGACGCCGATGTCGTGCGACACCATGATCAGGGTCAGGTTCTCGCGTGCGCGGAGCTCCCCGAGCAGTTCGAGGATCTGCGCGCGCACCGTCACGTCGAGGGCCGAGAGCGGCTCGTCGCCCACGAGGAGCCTGGGGCGGTGCACGATGGCGCGTGCGAGGGCGATCCGCTGGCGCTGGCCGCCGGAGAACTCGTGGGGGAAACGGCCGGCCATGTCGGCTCCCAGCCCCACCTCTTCGAGGACGTCGCGCACGCGCGCGCGACGATCCCCCTCGATCCCGAGGGCCCAGAGCGGCTCGCCCACGATGCGTCCCACGCTCATGCGGGGGTCGAGTGATGCGTACGGGTCTTGGAACACGATCCCCGTCTGTCGGCGCAGCCAGTGCAGACGGCGGGCGGAGGCCCCAGCATCCACGGCGCGCCCGTCGAACTCGACGGTTCCTGCCGTGGGCCTGTCCAGAGCCAGCAGCTGACGGATGAGCGTGGACTTGCCCGAACCCGACTCGCCGATGATGCCGACGGCCGAACCGGAGCGGACGTCGATGTCGACGCCGTCCAGAGCGGTCGTGGAGCGCTTCGGCTCGAACAGCGACTGCTTCGGAAGCGGGAATCTGCGGGTCAGGCCCCGGCCGCGCAGGAGGATCTCGGGAGCGGGGATCATGCTTCGCCCCCCGGGCGCCAGAGGGTCGCCGTCGCATCCCGCAGCAGACCCTGCGTGATCGGCGAGGCAGGTGCCGTCAACAGCTGCGCGACGGGTCCGTGTTCGACGACGTGTCCGTCCTCCAGGACGACGCCGTGCGTCGCGATCTGCGACAGCACGGCGAGGTCGTGCGTGATGAAGACGAGGCCCATCCCGTCGACCTCCACGAGGGCGCGGAGCAGATCGAGCACCTCCGCCTGGATCGTGACGTCCAGTGCCGTCGTCGGCTCATCCGCGATCAGAAGCCGCGGCCGGCACGCGAGGGCCATCGCGATGGCGACCCGTTGGCGCTGCCCGCCGGAGAGCTGGTGCGGGTAGCGATCGACGATGCGCTCCGGGTCGGGGAGGGCGACTCGGGATGCCTCGGCGACGGCGCGCGCGAGCGCTTCGCGCCTGCTGACCTTCTCGTGGATCCTGATCGACTCGGCGATCTGGCGGCCCACCGTCCGGATGGGGTTCAGCGCGGTGCGCGGCTCCTGGAAGACGATGCCGATCTCGTCGCCGCGGAGCTTTGCGAGGTCGCGATCGGCCAGGCCGATCAGCTCGAGACCGTTCCATCTGACGCTGCCGCCGGCGGTCGCCCCCTCGGGAAGGAGCCCGAGAATCGCGAGGGCGGTGAGCGATTTGCCCGAGCCTGATTCGCCGATCAGTCCGACGCGGGCACCGTCGGGCACGTCGAACGACACGCCGTCCACGACACGACGACCTGCGATGTCGACGGTGAGATCCCGCACCTCCAAGCTCACGAGACCACCCCCGGGACGTGCCGGATCGAGCCGCGCGGAGGATGGAGGGGATCGCTCCCGCGGGAGAGGGTGGGGTCGGTCGCCTCGCGGAGGGCATCGCCCAGGAGGTTGAGCCCCAGCACCGTGACGGTGATGGTCAGGCCGGGCCACACCACAGACAGCGGATGCACGGTGAGGAACTGCTGGAGGTCCTTGAGCAGCAGGCCCCACGAAGGATCGGTCGGCGGGGCGCCGAATCCGAGGTACGACAGGCCCGCCTCGGCGAGCACGGCGATCGCCATCGCCCACGACAGCTGCACGATGAACACGGGCGCGACGTTGGGCAGCAGGTGGCGCCACAGGTTCTGGGCTGCGGTCAGGCCCGAGGCGCGACCGGCCAGGACGAAATCGCTCTGCAGCACGCGGCGCAGCTCAGGTCGGGTGACGCGGGCGATGTTGACGCCGAACCCGATGCCGACCGCCCAGATCACGACCCACAGGGACCCGCCCCAGATCGACGAGATCATCATCGCGATGATCAGGACGGGGAAGGCGATCAGGATGTCGACGAGCACGGCGACGGATTCGCGCACCCACCGGACGGTGAGAGCGCCCAGCGCCGCCAGCGAGATCCCGATGACGGTCGCGATCACCCCGGCGCCGACCGCCACCACGATCGTCGTGCGCGCGCCCGCCATGAGCAGGCTCAGGATGTCTCGGCCCGACCCATCGGTCCCGAGCACGTTCGGCCAGCCGGGCGCCGCCCAGCGGTTGGCGATGTTCACCTGCCGCGGGTCGAACGGCGTCCACAACAGCGAGACGATCGCGGCGGCGATGACGACGGCGACCACGATCAGGCCGAACCGTCCGGTCGACAGCGACCACAGCCGACGGAGCCAGCCGAACCGCCCTCCCGTCCGCGAGCCGCTACCGGCCTCCGAGCCGGTCGATGAGCTCACGACGCCTCCCGCTGCCGCGGGTCGATGACCCGGTGGAGCAGGTCGACCACGAAGCCGACCACGAGCACGAATCCGGTGAGCAGCAGGAGTTCGCCCTGCACCTTCGGCAGATCCCGCGCGCCCACGTCTGCCACCAGCATCCGTCCGATCCCCGGAAGGGCGAAGAGCTGCTCGATCACGACCGCGCCGACGATGATGCCGGCCACCTGGAGCCCGAGGACGGTGATCACGGAGAGACCGACGTTGGGCAGCCCGTGCCGGATCAGGGCGGCGTTGCGAGTGAGGCCCTTCGCCGCGGCCGTGCGCACGTAGTCCTGTCCGACCGCCTGGAGCGTGGCGCTGCGGACGAACCGCAAGAGCATCGCGCCCTCGACGATGCCGATCGTCAGGGCCGGAAGGATCAGGGACCGGAGGGCGGCGGCCGGATCCTGCCAGCCGCTGCGGGGGAAACCCTGCGCCGGGAGCCAGCCGAGCCACACCGCGAACACGACGACGAGCATCATTCCCGCCCAGACCACGGGGACGGCGGCCATCGTCTGGGCCCCCACGCTCAGCGCCGTGCCATCCGATCGGCCGCGACGCATCGCCGAGAGGACGCCGAGCGGAACGCTGAAGAGCACCGCGACCGCCAGGGCCATGATCCCGAGCGGCAGCGTCACCTGGGCCTTCTGAGCCACCTCCGCGGCAACGCTCGAGCCGGTCAGGAGAGAGGTGCCGAGGTCGCCGCGCAGCACCCCGCCGATCCAATCGACGTACTGCGCGGGCAGCGGTTCGTTCAACCCGAGCTGTTCGCGGATCGCGGCGATCTGCTCCGGCGTGCTGTTGGTTCCCGCGATCAGCTGCGCGATGTCACCGGGCAGCACGCGGAGCGTGAGGAAGATCAGCACGCTGGCCACGAGAAGACCGAGCAGAAGCAGGGCCAGTCGGGTCAGCGCGTAACGGATCACCCGTTGCTCTTGGCCAGTTCGGCGAGGTTGAGTCGCTCGTTGACGTTGACCGACGGCATACCGGTGATGTTAGTCCCGACGGCTACCACCGACGACCCGTTGTAGAGCCAGTCGGCGGCGGCGTCGTCCGAGACGATCTTCGCGGCCTGCGCAAGCAGGTCGGCGGCCTGCGCTTCATCGGTCGCGCCGAGCGACTGCTGATAGAGCGCCTGGACCTCCGGATTGTCGTAGGTGAAGTAGTAGTCCGGGTTCGCCCAGTTCTCGAAGTCACGGGCCTCGGTGTGCAGGACGAAGCTCAGGTCGTAGTTCTTGTTCACGTACACGTCGTTGATCCAGGTGGGAAACTCGACGGCGTTGACCTTGAGGGTGATGCCGACGGCGTCGAGGTCGGAGACGAGGATCTGGGGGATCGTCGTGCCGTAGAAGGACGGGATCGTGAGGGTGAGCGTGATTTCGCTCGCCCCGGCGTCGGCCAGGAGCTTCTTGGCGGCGGCCGGATCGTACGGCGCGACGCCGGTGAGGTCTTCGTACCCGGGGTCGAGCTCGGGGATGGGGCCGTACAGCGTCTGACCCGACCCGAGCGCCTGGATGATCGCGTCGTGATCGATGGCCTGGCGGATCGCCTGCCGTACGCGCTTGTCGCTCAGGGGCGCCTTCGTCGAGTTCATCGCCAGCGTGCCCTTGTCGGTGGATGCCCCCACGACGAGCGAGAAGTTGCCGCCCGCCTCGATCTGGCTCTTGAGGTTCGCGTCGAATCCGGTCACGACGTCGATCTCGCCGGCGAGGGCGCCGTTCAATGCCGCCTGGTTGTCGGGGATGTAGGCGAACACGACCTGCGCGACGGGGGCCTTCGGGCCCCAATAGCCGTCGTACCGCGCGAACGTGATGCTGTCGCCCTGCTTCCAGGCGGTCAGCGAGTACGGGCCGGTGCCGTTCGCGGCGGTCTTGTAGTCGACCGTGTCGTTCTCTTTGAGGATCAGGCCCGCCCGGCCGGTGAGATTCCACAGCAGGCTCGAGTCCGGCTCGCTCAGCGTCAGCGTGATCGTCTGCCCGTCGGCGGCGATCGTGGACACACGCGACAGACGGGCCGAATCGCTCCACGCCGGGGTGTTCTTGCGCGTCGTGAGCGACCAGACGACGTCCTGTGGGGTCAGTGGCTGACCATCCTGGAAGGTCACTCCTTCGCGCAAGGTGAAGGAGTAGGTGAGTCCGTCGGATGAGACCTTCCAATCCGACGCCAGCGAGGGCACGATGTCCTGCTCGGGGGTACGCGCCACCAGTCCCTGGTAGACGTTGTCGATGAGGATCTGGTCCAGCGATGATCCGGCCGTCTGGCGGATGTCGAGGTTGCCCGGTTCGGCGACCAGCCGGATCGTCACGGACGCGGAAGGATCGGGTGTGCCCGATGCCGTCGGCGAGGCGGTGCCGCCCCCCGAGCAGGCCGAAAGGAGCAGGGCGCCCGCGGCGAGCACGGCCGCGGCGGCAAGGGCGGTACGGCGGAACATGGGGGGATCCTTTCGCAGGGCCGCGGAATCGCGGTTCGGGCCGCGATGCCGCATCGTGATGGTGAGTCACGATGGTGAGCCACGATGGTGCACCACGATGCCGGCGAGTTCGACGACTCGGGTGCGATAGACAAGCCTAAGGTCGCCGCGACGGGGGAGCGGTCCGCGTTACCCCGAACGACGCCGAAGCGTTAGGCGCTCGGCACCTGTGCGCGAAGGCGCCGGCCGAGCGCCACCGGCTGTTCCTCCTGCACGTTGTGACCCGATGCCATCACTTCGACGGATGCTGCCGGCACGCGCCGCGCGAACTCTTCGGCGTCCGCCGCGGTGACGTATCCGCGGTCGCCCCTGATGAGCGTGATCGGCGCGGTCACACCCGCGAGATCCTCCCAGCCGGACTCGCCCAGGACGGCCGTGACGGCGTCGGGCGCGGCGGGGACCTGATCGGACGGAGCATCGGCCATCGCGGCGGCGAGGTGTGCGAAGTGGTGCTTCCACTCGACGCGCCCATCGGATCGCACACGCGAGTTGAGGTAGACCCCCCGCTCCGCCGCCGCACGCGTTCCTCCGAGCCCGAAGGCCAGGGCCCGATCGACGAGCTCGTCGCGCGAGGCCCAGTCCGTCGGGCCCGCGAAGAACTCGCGGATCTGCGTCGGCCCCGCATCGGGATCGACGCCCGGCGTGATGTCGATCACCACCAGTTCGGCGACCAGGTCGGGGCGCGATGCGGCCACGGCGGCGGCGGTGAGGCCGCCGAGCGACTGACCGACCAGGAGCTGCGGAGTATCCGTCCACTCCTGGATCGCGGCCACCACGTCCGGCGCGAGCACGCGCGCCGTATAGGCGGCGTCGTCGCGCCACGACGAGTCGCCGTGACCGGCGAGGTCGATCGCAAGGGCGGGCAGGCCGAGCGCGAGGACCGTCGTGTCCCACGTGTGGGCGTTCAGCCCCGCACCGTGCAGGAGAGTGACCACCGGTGCCGGGTCGGTGGTGCCGGCCGGGGTGGAGCGGAGCGCGCTGAGTGCGCGTCCGTCGGGAAGCGTCAGGGTCAGACGCTCCGCGTGCGGGAGCGGCCCTTCGATCCCGGCGTCGGCGGCCTGCGCCGCGCGGAATGAGAATTCGTCGAACGTTGTGTCGGTCACGGATCCATTCTGTCGTCACGCCGCCGGCCCGGGCTCTTACCTCGTGCGCTGGCTAGGCTGGGCGCATGACCGATGAACGTCGTGTGCATCTCTCGCGCTCCGCACCGGAGGCGTACAAGGCCCTCGAGGCGTTCTCCAAGACGGTCGGCGCGCTCGCCGCGTCCCACGGGATCGACGACCGGCTCAAAGAGCTGATCCAGATCCACGCATCGCAGCTCAACGGCTGCGCGTACTGCGTCCGCGTTCATGTCGACCGGGCGGTCGCCGCGGGCCTCGGTGTCGACGAGATCGCGCAGCTGGCCACGTGGCGCGAGTCGGGCGTATTCAGCGAGCGCGAGCGGGCGGCGCTGGAGCTCGCCGAGGCCTTCACATTCATCCACGACGACGGCATCCCCGACGAGGTGTACGACCATGTGGGCGGCATCTTGAGCGAAGAGGAGTACGTCGCGCTCAGCTGGATCCTCATCTCGATCAACGCGTTCAACCGGGTGGCGATCGCGGGCCGGTACCCGGTTCCGCCGCGCCCGTCCGCATGACTGCCGGCTCGCTCGTCTCCGGCGCATACAACTTCCGCGATGTCGGCGGGCTTCCGGCCGGAAGCGGGCGCACCCGGTCGGGCGTCCTCTATCGCTCCGGCAATCTCGCCCGGCTCGACGACGCGGGGGTCGCGACGATGCGCGAGCTCGGCATCCGGAGCATCGTCGATCTGCGCGACGACGACGAAGTCGCGAACGCTCCGAGCCTCGTCGACGGGCTTGCCGTGACCACCGCGCGCGTGCCGCTGGTCCTGGGATCGATCGGATCGTTCTTCGAGAGGGACGCCTCGCTCGCCGACTTCTACCGGGAGCTCGTCGACGAATGCTCCGCCCAGGTGATCGCCGTCGTCCGGGGCATCCTCGTCGAGCAGCCCGTCCTGGTGCACTGCACGGTCGGCAAGGACCGCACCGGTGTCACCGTCGCCCTCGCGCTCGCCGCCGCGGGAGTCGACGAAGAGTCGGTGGTCGCGGACTATGCGCGCAGCGAAGCGCTGCTGCCCCCGTCGCGCAATGAGATGGTGGTCGCGAAGATCCGGGCGCGCCATCCTGACGCGGTGCATCTCGAGGAGCTCGCGACGCGGTCGCCGGCGCCCGTCATGCGCGGCCTGCTGGCCGATCTCACCGACAGGTACGGTTCGCCCGCCGAGTATCTCCGCGCGCACGGCCTCCGCGACGAGGAGCTCGCCGAGCTGCGCCGGGTGCTGATCGCCGTCGACTGAGGTCCAACGCACAGGTTAGGCAACCCTTGGTGAGGGTATACTGACTTCGTCATGACCACCTCCTCTCCGCTCGCCTCTACCGAGCACAACGCCAGCGTGTGCCGGGCGTCGCGTCATACCCGCGTACAGCACCTGATCACCGCAGACGAGACCTCGCTCGCCGACCTCGAGGTGCTCCTGGCGACCCTGCCGATGTGTTCGACGGGCCGCGTCTTCATCGAGATTCCGGATGCCTCGTGGCAGGCCGAGCTCGACATCCCGGCACGCATGACCGTGACCTGGCTGGATCGCTCGACGCGGTCGGGCGCCCCCGGCACCGGCCGGGGCTGCATGCCGGGCGAGGCGCTCGCTCGCGCGGTCACCGCATGGTCGGACGAGATGCTCTGCGGCGACGCGAGCCACACGCCCGGGGCGGCCCCCGGGGCGGCGACGCGCATCTTCCTCCTCGGCGGGTATCTCGGCACCGCCGACATCGTCGACCACCTCACCGACTCGCTCGGTATCGCGGCGGAGGGCATCCACACCCCCGAACGGTTCGGCCTGTCGACCGCGCGCTGAGCGGCCTTCCCACTACTCTCAGGGCCATGAGTGCCCCCCTCACCTCCGTCGAGACTCCTCGCCTCGTCGACCCGCGCGACCTGCGGCTTCCCACCTGGATCTTCGTCTGGCTGACGATCTCGGCCCTGATCCAGACCTACGACGCCTGCTACGTCCTCCTCGGACCGCTTTCGCACGCCGGCGGGCCACTGGCCGGATTCTGGCCCGGTCACGTCTTCTACTCGAGCTTCGACCACCGCTACGCAGGCTTCGACGCCTTCGGCAGCGCGCAGAGCTGGGCGAATCTGCTCGAGGTCATCGTGATCGTCTGGGCGCTGACGAGGGCGAGGCGCTACTCGGGTGTCGTGCTCGCCCTGATCGTCTCGGTCGCGACCTTCTGGAAGACGGTGATCTACTTCCTCGTGGAGGCCTCGAGCGGGCTCGAGATGACGCGTCAGTCGCTCGAGAGCGGCAACCTCGTCGGGTTCCTGATGGTCGCGATCCTGCCCAACCTGATCTGGATCGTCCTTCCGCTCGCGGTCGTGATCGCGCTCGGCCGGCAGGTGCACAGGGTCGGGACGGCTCAGGCTCCGCGCGGGACGTAGTTGCCGTCGGCCAGACCCGCCTCGATCTCGAACCTGTTGCGCAATGCATCCCGGCCGGCGAGACGGTAGAGCACCGGCATGAGGAATCCGTAGCGGCGCCACTGGCGCATGTGCGTCGCCTCATGCCTGAGGAGCGCGTCGGTGATCGATGCGTCACCGGTGAGGAAGCATCCTCCCGCGCACACCCCGCCGCGGGGGAACGCCCAGCCCGGCATCCCGCGGAACACCCACATGCCTGCGCGCCTCTCGATCCGGCCCGTGCTCCAGATCGACCCCCACACCCAGCCGACGGCGGTGCCGTACCAGTAGCCCACGAGACTGATCCGCGAGTCGAGCAGGAATCCGGGGATGAAGCGGTCGATTCGCTGCCCGCGTTCCACGGCGCGCTGCGCGACCTCGCGCCAATCGGCGGGGGGCGTCGGTATCTGGCTCATGCGAGCGCCCCCACGACGCGCAGGAGCGCGCCGAGGTCATCCTCCGCCGACGCGGCCGACGCGGGCGAGTATCCCGCCAGCGAGGAGCCGACCAGGGGGAGGGCGGCGCGGACGCGGGCGATGGATGCGGTGAGCTCGGCGACCGTGAGGCCGAACGGCTCAGGGTGCGCGTTGCCTGCCAGCTCGGCGGGGTCCAGGACATCCACATCGACGTGCACGTAGACGGCATCCGCTCCCGTTGCGCGCACCGCCGCGGCCAGCGCGTCGGGGTCGCGCAGGTCGTCGACACCGACGGTCGTGATGCCCGCCCGCTCGATCGCCTCGAGTTCGGCGTCGTCGAACGACCGCGCGCCGGCGATCACGACACGGGATGCCGGGACCGCCCCCGGCGCCAGCGACAGACGGGGTTCGCCCTCGCCGACGATGGCGCGCAGCACCATGCCGGCGAACGCTCCTGAAGGGGTCGCGTCGGGGGAGTTGAAGTCGGGATGCGCGTCGAACCACACCACCGCGACGGAGGAATCGCCGCCGACCACGTGCTCGACGGCGTGGTCAACGGCGGCGAGCGCGACGCCGCAGTCGCCGCCGACGGTGAGCACGGGCTCGGTACGGCCTGTCAGAGCTTCAGCGATGTGGTCGCGGATGCGCACGAGCGAGCTCAGCCGGTGGACCCCCGTACCCAGCGACTCGCCCGCCTCGGCGGGGATCTCGAGCAGCGTCGTCGCCGAACGCGGCAGGTCGCCGGCGATCGCCATCGCGCCGTCGATGAGCTGCATCGCCCGAGACGACGGGCTGCCCTGCCACTGGGGGACCACGAGGTAACGCGTCATGCCCCCTATCTTGGCCCAGCATCTCCGCGCGCGCCCCGAGGCACGTGCGGGGCTCCACGGCGAAGGGCGCCGCACCCGTGAGGATGCGACGCCCTTCGCTGCGATCGTGCTCTACGGCGTGTACGGCGCCCCGGGTGCATCGATGGCGACCTGCGGCGTGGTCGAGCCGCTCTTGAGCGCGGCCAGGCGCGCCTCGACCTCGGTCAGCTCGCCGAGATCCTCGAGGCTGTTGAACTGCGCATCCAGGCTCGACGCGGCCAGCTCCTGCTTTCCGGCGGCGAGGGCCTCCTGGCGACGGATCTTGTCTTCGAACCTGCCGAGCTCGCTCGTCGGGTCCATGACGTCGATCGACTTCACGGCGTCGACGACCTTGTTCTGCGCTTCGGCGGTCTTGGCCCGCGCGAGCAGTTCGGCCCGCTTGGACTTCAGCTGCTCGAGCTTGACCTTCATTCCGTTCAGGCCGTCCTTGAGCTGGTCGACGACCTGGGTCTGGGCGGCGATCTGCGGGGCGGTGGCCTTGGCCTGGTTCTCTTCGCTGATCTGACGCTGCAGCGCGATCTTGGCGAGGTTGTCGAACTTGTCGGCATCGGCGGTGCTGCCGGCCCTGCGCAGTTCGTCTGCCTTGCGGCTGGCGGCGATGGCCTTGTTGCCCCATTCCGCCGCCGCCTGCACATCTTCGGCGTTGTCGCGTTCGAGCAGGCGGAGGTTGCCGATCGTCTCGGCGATCGCGGATTCGGCATCGGCGATGTTGTTCGTGAAGTCGCGGACGAGCTGGTCGAGCATCTTCTCCGGGTCCTCCGCGGAGTCGAGCATCGCGTTGATGTTCGCCTTCATGAGGGTCGAGATGCGGCCGAAGATGGATTGCTTTGCCATCGTGGTTCCTTCCTATCGAGAGGGGTGTGACGTCGTCAGGGATGTTGTGTGCAGGTGCGGGTCGGCGGGCGTCAGAATCGTCCTCCTCCGCGCCGGCCGCGGGTGCCCCCGCCGCCGAAGCTCCCGGGGCTGAGGCGTCCGCCGCCACCGGAGCGGGATCCGCCGCCGAGCATGCCGCCCAGCGAACCGCCCGACGACCGCCCCCCGCCGCCCAGCATCGAGTTGATGACGATCCCGCCGAGCACGGCTCCGAGCATCCCGCCGCCGTTCGATCCGCCGCCGAGCATGCCGCCCGCACCGGGGTTCTGGAACGACCCGACGTCAGTCTGCGCGTACTGGATGGCCTGGCCGGCCAGCTGGTTCGCCCGCTGCGCCTGCTGCAGCGCCTGCGTGGGGTCGGACGCCTGCAGCTGCTGCGCCTGCACGAGGGATGCCCCGGCCTCCGCGAGACGGGTCCTGGCCTCTGCGCCGACCGCGCCGCGGCGGGCGGTGATGTAGTCCTCGGCCGCGGAGACCTGCGCCTGCGCCTGCATGATCGTCTGGCCGAGCATCTGCTGAGTGCGCTGGGCCTGGGCCGCAGCATCCCGCACACCCTGCACGACCCCGTCGATCTGGGCGTTCGCGGCCTCGAGCGCCCGCAGGATCGCGAGCGGTCGCTTGGCCGTGGAGGCAAGACCCGCCTTGGCGGCATCCACCTGCGCGCGTGTGGACGCGATCGTGGCAGCCACCCGGCCGTCGGGGTCGGGGAGCGCCGCGGCCGCTGCCATGTCGCCCTCCAGCTCCGCGATCAGCGCGGTGGCGCTGCGCTCGCCCTCTTCGAGATCGGCGCCGAGCTTGTCGACCGCCTGCTCCAGAAGCCCGGCTTGAGCAACGGATTCTTCCGCGGCACGGATGCTGACCGCCGCCGCTCCGCCGTCACCCGCGGTGATCGCCGTCTGCGCCTGGGCGAGCTGGGCGTCGGCGAAGGCGATGCGCTCGCGTGCCTGCGCGGGATTGTCTGCGACGGTCGAGAGGGCTTCAGGGGCATAGCGGGTCGACAGCTCGGCCAGACGTGCGTCCGCGGCGTCCAGCGCCGCGGACACGGTGACACGCTGCTGCTGCACCTGGGCGAGCGCCTGAGGTGCGTTCTTCTCCAGTTGGCGCAGCTCGTCGAACGCCGCGGCCTTCTCGTCGAGCCCGGCGTTGGCCTGCTCGCACAGCTGCAGGATCTGGACGTTCCACGCGCGCGTCTGCTCTTCGGTGTCCGGCACCGAGTCGTCGAGCTGCTGCTTGAGTGTGAACGCGTGGTTGAGGCTCTCTTTGGCTGCGGCCAGAGCCTGCGCGAAGTCGGCGGCCGCGGCATCCCCGAACTGGGCGCTCGCGAAGCCGAGCTCCTGCTCACTGGTCTTGACCGCGTCGTCGGTGTCGACGAGCGCGGAAGAGGCGCGGCGGGCGAGCTCGGCGGTGTCGAGCTGGTCGAGGGGGGAGCCCGGTCCGTCACCCGAGCGGACCGCGCCCGGCGCCTTGCGGCGCCGTCGGATGATCAGCCAGATGATGACAGCGGCGATGACGACGACGGCGATGACGACCACGATGGCCACGGGGAAGCCGCCCCCCGAACCTCCGGACCCGCCCAGGGCCGATTGAAAGCCGTCGGCGGCGGTCATGGCCGCCCCCGCGTAGTCGCCGGAGGTGAGTGCGGGCTTGATCGCCGCCTCGACATCAGCCAGCTGCTGGTCGCTCATCGGGCCCGCGCCGTCGGAGGAGATGTAGTACTGACGGCCGTCGACGGCGACCGCGAGGATGTACTGGGTCACGCCCAAGCCGTTGCTCTGCGCCACCTGATCGGCCCACTGCTGCCTGTCGGCCGGATTCGTGAAGGCGTCCACGTAGACGACGTACAGGTCGACGCCCGTGGAGGAGTACAGATCGGACATGCGCTGCTGGACCGACGCCTCCTGAGACGGGTCGAGCACGCCCGCCTGATCGAGGACGTAGCCGGATCCGAGCTGCACGGGATCGGTCGCCCACACCGCGGTCGGCGCAGCCATCAGCCCCACCGCGAGAGCCGCCGCGACCGCCATCCCCCATCGCGTGCGCATCGAACCCCTTCTCGGCGCAGAGAATCCTGCCCCCGTCCGAGTCTATTCACGCCGTCGCCTGCGGGCATAGGGCGAGGACATGTCGTGCACTTCCTGGCCGCCGCGCCCGGTGCGGCGGGTCGCCGCGGAGCGCGCCCGGCCTGCGCCTACGCTGGCCGTCCGGGAGGACACATGGACGATCGATACGGCACCGACGTGCTCGCCGCCGGATGGCGCGAGGCGCGCCGGCGCGAGATTCCCCGCGTGGAGGCGTCGCGCGGCACGGTCGTCGAGGTCGCGGACGACGGATTCTGCGGCGCGGTCATGGGGCTCACCTCGGGCCTGGTCGAGCTCGAGGACAGGGTCGGCCGCCGACGTCTGTTCCCCCTCGGACCGGGGTACCTCGTCGACGGGGCCGACGTCGTGCTCGTTGCACCCGCCGCCCCGACCGTCCGCGCGGCCCCAGCGCGCACGGCGTCGGGGTCGTTCGCTCCCGTGGAGGAGCGCGCGAGGGTCGCCAGGGCGAGCCGCATCTGGGTCGAGGGCAAGCACGATGCCGAGCTCATCGAGAAGGTGTGGGGCGACGACCTCCGCGCCGAAGGCGTGGTCGTCGAGTTCCTGCAGGGTGTCGACGTGCTGGGCGCCGCGCTCGCCGAAGATCCTCCGTCGGCGGAGCGCCGGTACGGCGTGCTCGTCGACCACCTCGTGCCCGGCTCGAAGGAGACCAGGATCGCGCAGGCCGTCGCCGCCGGCCCCCACGGCCGGTTCGTGCGCATCGTCGGACACCCGTACATCGACGTCTGGCAGTGCGTGACGCCGAAAGCCGTGGGGATCGCGCGCTGGCCCGAGGTTCCTCGCGGCATCGAGTTCAAGGCAGGGGTGTGCCGGGCGCTCGGCTGGCCGTCGCAGACGCCCGCCGATCTGGCGCGGGCGTGGCAGCGGATCCTCGGGTCGGTGTCGTCGTACCGCGATCTCGAGCCCGCGCTGCTGGGCAGGGTGGAAGAGCTCATCGACTTCGTCACCTGACCGGCACCGTCACCTGACCGGCACCGTCACCTGACCGGCACCGTCACCCGGTCGGCGCCCTTCCGTGTCGTGCGCCGTCGGTAGCCTGGGGTGGTGTCAGAACCGCGTCCCTTCCGTGACCGCCCCGTGTCGTTCGTCCGCCGGAGCGGCCGCATGACCGACGGGCAGGAGCGGGCGTGGGCAGACCTGTCGGACCGCTACGTGCTGGATGTGCCGAGGGATGCGGCGGTGACGAGCATCGCGCCCGGCGCCGCGATCGAACCGGTGGAGGTCTGGGGGCGACGCGCGCGACTCATCGCCGAGATCGGCTCGGGCCAGGGCCACGCGATCGTGCACGCCTCCTCGTCGCGTCCGGACGAGGATTTCCTCGCGATCGAGGTCTTCACCGCGGGCCTGGCCCGGACGATGCTCGAAGCCGACCGCGCGGAAGTGCGCAATCTCCGCCTCGTCGAGGCGAACGCGCCCGAAGTGCTGCAGCACCTGCTGCCACCGGCATCCCTCGACGAGCTGTGGGTGTTCTTCCCCGATCCGTGGCATAAGAACAAGCACAACAAGCGCCGCTTGGTGACGGCGGAGTTCGCCGCGCTGGCCGCGCGGAGCCTCACCGACGGGGGAGTGCTGCGCCTGGCCACCGACTGGGAGGACTACGCGAGGCAGATGCGCGACGTGCTCGACGGTGCCTGCGGATTCACGAGGGCTTTCGAGGGCGAGTGGGCGCCGCGTTTCGAGGGGCGGATCCTCACGGCGTTCGAGCACAAGGGAGAGCGGGCGGGTCGCAGCATCCGAGACCTGACCTATCGACGGATCCCCGAGTGACCGAGCCCCTCGAGCGGCAGACCGGCACGGCATCGCGGGATCCGGGCCCTGGCGACGCGAATCGCCGCCCCCGCGGGCGATTCGTGCGTCCGCTCCGGCACCGCGACTTCCGCATCCTGTTCGCGGCGGTCGTGCTCTCGATCCTCGGCGCGGGGATGTGGGCCGTCGTCATGGTCTACGCCGTCATCGGAGCAGGAGGCGGGCCCCTCGAGCTCTCGCTCGTGGCGTCCGCGAATGCCGTCGGCCTTCTGGCCTGCGCCATTCCGGGAGGGATCGTCGCCGATCGCGTGTCACGTCGCTGGGTGCTGCGCGGCATCGAGCTGATCAACGTCCTCGCGGTGTCGTCGGTGGTGGTGGCCGGGTGGTCGGGTCCCGTGCCGATCTGGCACCTCGCGATCGTCGCGTTCACCGTCGGTGCCGGCGCCGGGTTCTTCTATCCCTCCTACAGCGCGATCCTTCCGCGCATCCTGCCTCCCGAGCAGCTGCTGGCAGCCAACGGCCTGGAGGGGGCGATGCGCCCCGCACTGCAGCAGGCGGCCGGCCCCGCGGCAGCCGGGCTGCTTCTGGCGGCGCTCATCCCCACGCACGCGGCCGGAGTCGTCGTGCTCGCGCACCTGATCGCCCTCGTTCTGCTCATGTTCCTGCGGCCCGAGCCGGCGGCCGACCATGCCGCCCGTGCTCCGACGAGCGTTCTGCACGACCTCACCGAGGCCGTGCGATTCACGGTGCGCACGCCGTGGCTGCTGTGGACGCTGCTGTTCGCGACAGGGTGGGTGCTCGTCTCGATCGGGCCCGAGGAGGTGCTGCTGCCCTTCATCACCCGCGAACGCATCGGAGACGACCCGCGGTGGTTCGGCTTCCTGCTCGCCGCGCTGGGGCTCGGCGGAGTGCTCGGCTCGATCTTCGTCTCGTCGCTCCGGCTGCCCCGTCGATACCTCACGACGATGAACCTCGTGTGGGGCATCGGCACACTCCCCTTCGTGGTCATCGGGCTCACCGACCAGTACTGGCTGATGCTCGTCTCCTGCTTCGCGATCGGCTTCGCGTTCAGCTACGGGAACGTGATCTGGGGAACGCTGCTGCAGCGCCGGGTGCCGACCCATATGCTCGGGCGGGTCTCGAGCCTCGACTTCTTCGTCTCTCTCGCGCTCATGCCCGTGTCGATGGCCCTCGCAGGTCCCGTGGCGGAAGTCGTCCCCATCCCGGTGATCTTCATCGCCGCCGGCGTGCTGCCGTTGTGCTTCGGTGTCGTGGCGATCCTCGCCGCGCGGATGCCGCAGGACGAGCTCGCACATCCACTGACTGACTGACGCCTTCAGGCGCCTTCGTTATGCTGGGTCGTCCGGCGCGACGCACCCTGCCGCTCCTCGCAGGGTTCGTTCACCAGTCTCTCCACCCGCGTGTGCCAAGATCCGATCAGGGCGCCCGCACCGCGTCGCCGACACGGAAGGTGCCAGTGACCACGCAACCACAGCACGACCTCGACACCGCCCCGCGTCCGCGAACCGGCGACGCGGCCGTCTCCGGCGCCCTGGCGCGCGTCCGGCGCGCGGCCCACGGGTTCCGCACGATGCTGGTGGCTCTGCCGACGCCGCACCGCGACGTCGAGCCGATCGCCAGAGGCACTCTTTCGAAGGTGCTTCTGCTGTGGGCCGGGGGGCGCGCGATCAACCTGGCGCTGCTCGGGATCTTCTACCAGATCGCGCGGGTGAGCGGATGGGGGTTCGGCCCGGATAAGAATCCGATCACGACGTTCCTCAACTTCCTCTCCGATTGGGACGGCGCCCGCTACGGGCGCATCTCGCAGATCGGCTACCCGCCATCGCTGCCCATGAACGTGGCGGGCGTCATCCAGCCGAACGACTGGGCATTCCTCCCGGTGTTCCCCGGTCTCGAGCGCGCAGTGTCGGATCTGCTGGGAGTCCCGTGGCAGCTCGCGGGCGTCGCGATCAGCATCGCGGCGAGCGCCGGAGCCACCCTTCTGCTCTACATCCTGCTGCGCCGGGTCACGAGTGCGCACGCGTCGTGGTGGGCGGTCGTGCTCTTCACGCTGAGCCCGCTTTCGTTCATCTTCGTCCTCGCCTACGCCGAGTCGCTCTACCTGCTGATGCTTTTCGGGATGCTGATCCTCGCGGTCGATCGCAGATACGGCTGGATCGCGCCGATCGGTCTGATCGCGGCGTTCACCAGACCCGGAGTCCTCGCTCTCTCGCTCGGACTCGGCATCGTATTCGTCGTCCGCTTCGTCCGACGGCACATCGATCCGTTCCCGCTCCGCCAGATGATCGGGCTCATCGTCTCGGGCCTCGTCATGGCGATCGCGGGGCTGGCGTGGCAGTACATCGCCGAAGCGGTCACCGGAACCCCGCACGCGTACGTCCGCACCGAGACGGCCTGGTGGATTCCTTTCATCGGCCCCGGCGACTTCGTGCCGATGACCCCGTGGTTCCGCCTGTTCGGCACGTACATGGGATTCCTCGGCGTCCTGGTCGTGCTCGCGCTCATGATCGGATTCGTGCTCTGGATGCGCTCGCCACAGGTCCGCCGCCTCGGGCTCGAGATCGTCGCGTACTCGGCGAGCTACGGACTGTATCTGTTCGCCGTCTTCCTTCCGCAGCAGAGCGTCTTCCGGCTCGCGGTGCCCCTTGCGCCGCTGCTCGCGGACGAGCGACTGTCGAGTACGCCCGCGCGGCGCGGGTGGGGGATCGCGATCTGCCTGGTGGGTCAGGTCGTCGCCATCCTTCTGCTGTGGACGACCGGCTGGCCGTAGCCCCGGCTCGAGTCTCCGAGACGGCATGGCCACAGCACAGGGGCTGCTACCGTGATCACGCGCGGCCAGCGCCGGGCGTCGGCGCCCTCCTGAGGCCGCGGAATGCGCGAGCTGGTGGAGAGGAATATGGGAAGCCAGCACGCCGAAGCGGACGAGGCTGACGCATTCGCCTCCGCCCAACCACCGCGGTAACGGCGTGAAGCCGCCGTCTGCTCATTCCCGTTCTTGCTCCTCACGATCGAACATAACGAGCATAATGGTAGTTCGTCGGGTGTCCGAGCGGCCGAGGAGCGACTTCGCGCGGTGATATCCTCGGTCGGTACGCCTCCGTAGCTCAGGGGATAGAGCGTTGGTTTCCGGTACCAAAGGTCGCTGGTTCGATTCCAGTCGGGGGCACCAATCGAGACAAGGGGTCGCGGGTCATTCAGACCTCGCGGCCCCTTTGTCGTGACAACACTTTGACAACACTTGCCGCGCGCTTTGCCTCGTCGAGTCGGGTCGCGACATCTTCAAGGTCGTCGTCGAACAGGTCCGCGTAGACGTCTTGCGTATGAATCGGCCTGACTCTCGTTCCTATCGGGCGGTAGTTCGACCCATGATCGGCGTGATGGATCAGCCCGTCCGGGCGCCCGCCAGCGGCCCACGCGGCCATATCGAGTGCCCGGAGCGGCAGGATGTCGGATCGGAGCGTCGACGCGACGTTCCAGCCCACGATGCGACGCGAGTACACATCGGTGACGAACGCGGCGTAAGCGAACCCAGACCAAATCGCGACATATGTCACGTCGGCGACCCAGAGTCTGCGCGGGCCGGGAGCGGTGAACCGGCGCTGCACGAGATCCTCCGGCTTGTCCACTGCCGGATCGGACTTCGTCGTGAACACCCGCTTCGAGCGCTTCACGCCCTCCACACCGGCGAGCCGCATCAGCCGTTCCGTCTGATCGCGGCCGACATCCCACCCCTACCGGCGCATCAGGGCATGCATCGTCCGACGCCGTAGACGCCGTAGTTCTCCGCATGCAACCGCGCGACCTCCAGCAGCAGCAGCTCATCCTTCATCTGCCGCGCGGACGGAGCACGACCCACTGCGGCGCGATACCCGCGGGCGGTGAGGAACCCATGAACTGAGGAACTGAGGACCCGGCAGATGAGCTCGACCCCGAAACGATTCCGATGTTCGTTCATGAACAGGATCATCTCGGTCAGGGCCGGTCGAGCTCCTTCGCGAAGAACACGCTCGCAGCCTTGAGGATCTCGTTTGCCTTTCGTAGCTCAGAGACCTCCTTCTGCAGGCGCTTGATCTCCGCCGCGGCCTCGGTCGTGACACCGGGCTTGACACCTGCGTCGATCTCGTATCGGCGTTGCCATAACCGCAACGTCTCCGGGCTCATCCCCAGCAGTCCGGCCACATGCCGGACCGCGCTCATCATCGTGGGCGCGGGCGCGTCTCCGCGAGCATCCTGGGCGCGCGCTCACGCATCTCCGCCGAATACTTCCTGTTCATCGTGTTCCGCTCTTACGTGAAGAACGGAACGAAAGTCAGGCCGATTCAAGCGACGTCGACGTCGTCGTCGTCGTCATCGTCATCGTCATCGTCGGCGCCGTCCTCGTCGTCCTCGTCGTCATCCGCGTCCTCAAGGTCGTCATCTACGTCGTCGTCATGGGCATCGTCGATTGCATAGGCATCGGCAGCGACGCCCCAGGTGGATCACGGACTGAGGCTGGGCCAACAACCATCCCAAACGCGCACAAGCGCGGTGTTCAACTCAATGCGGCTTCCGCAGCCTTGAGTCGTGAGGTCATCACTTCAAGGGAGAAGACGTCTGCGCCGTGGGCTGCTGCAAAGCGGGGTAGCGCAGCCACCACCGGACGCAGATCTTCCAGGAAGGCGTTTGCGACTGTGGGCCTGACGCCGAAGAGGTCGAGCGCATCCTTCCCCGTGAAAGAGTCGAGCCCGAGTTCGCTGTTGCCCAGTAGCGCCAGCTGATGGTCATTCCCGTCGCCAACCGGCTCCGGGTTGACGTCGAACGCTGGAGAGAGCGCCCAAGCTGTCCCGCGGCGAAGAAAGCCATGGTTCCGCAGGTGGTCGTCGAGATTACCGACCAGTGCCCCGAACACAGCTCGTCGCCACAGCTGAGTCGGATCGGAGCCGGCAAGCTGCGCAAAGTCGACGACGTCAACCCAATCTCCGCCCTCACCGTCGGTGGCTTCCAGTGCGGTCATCGCGGAAATGTAGGGGATGCGTACACCGTCATCCGTACGATCGAATCGCCTCAGAAATAGCACGGTGCGTTCAGAGCCGTCGACCAGCACCCGTTTCGTCAAGTGCTGGGGGACGTCGATTCCTACCGTCCCCATGGCATCGAGCATCGCCGCTTCCCAGGCCATTACGTTCCAGTCGTCGCCGACCGGCTTGGGGAATTTTGCTAACCAGAGATCACCGCCGATCTTCACGTTCGCCTTGGGGCGGGCACCACCCAACGAGCCGGTCGCCCGGAATAGACGACGAACCGCGACGTCGTCGATCTCCGTCTCGCCGCGTTCGATCTGATCTGCAACGTGGATGATGTCAGCCAGATCCGCCTCAACTGGCACACCATTGCCAGACGTTACGGCGGCCCCGTCGCCCCAGAAACGTGTCGCTCCCTGACGACCCTCATCGTTGACACCAAACATAAGAGTGAGCTCGTCGAGCTGTCGGCCCGCCGCGCGATTCTGCACCTTCCGGCCCCATGTATCGGGTGCCGAGTCGCTAAATGGGTTAGTGGGCTGCAGCGGTTGTGCGCCCGGAAACAAGCCCAGGGCCGGAGCGAGCTCGAAGGCGTCTCGCCTGCGAAGGTAGTCGGAGTCGTACTCGAACGCGCCGGACGTTCTGGTGCGGTAGATCCTGCCGGCGAGTAGTTCCTTGCGACCGACTACCGTGGTCACCTCATAGACGTCAGTCATCGCTACGAACGCGCACTCGTTCGGGAAGCCTTTCGTCTACCATCAGTCGGCCACGCTCGGTACTGAACGGATCGCTGGCGGCTACGACGGCATCCATCAGCCCCAGGACTCGCATGACGCGTAGCGTGATCTCAAGGGTCGTGCCGTCGCCGTTCTCAAGCTTGCTTATCGTCTGCGGCGTGGTTCCGGCGCGCTCAGCAATCATTCTCGCGGTTAGTCCCAGCAGCTTTCGCTGGCTCGCAAGGTTCTGTCCGATCGTTCGCATAGACCGCTTGACGGGGATGGGAGTGATTGACATAAATCAATGTTAGATCAAAGAAGCTTGATCTAAAGCCTATTTAGATCAAGTTTCATTGATTTAATGATGGGCGCAGCCGGGCGACGACGCGCGAAGCAGCCGTGACGAATGTGCGGGCAAACGATCTGAACGACCCGGCTGGCCCCGGCCTTGCGGTTCCGACATCACTC
This sequence comes from Microbacterium rhizomatis, assembly GCF_008710745.1. Classification (GTDB taxonomy): domain Bacteria; phylum Actinomycetota; class Actinomycetes; order Actinomycetales; family Microbacteriaceae; genus Microbacterium; species Microbacterium rhizomatis. The sequence continues at coordinate 1,235,251 of NZ_VYSA01000001.1, read as the reverse complement.
GAGTCCATGACCTCAGCGCGAGGACCCGTGCTGATCCGCATAGTCAGGACGGGAGCGTTGACCGTGGCAGTTCTACATCGGAGTCTCGCCGTCCTGCCCTCCGTCCGCCGCTGCCTGCCACCCGCTCACCCGTCACCATGCGCCCTTCTTGAGTGCGGCGGAGGGCGTGTCGCGTCGGGTGGGCGGTGCGACGTCGGCGGCGTGCGGCATCACCGATCGCGCCCTTCTCGTGGCGGGCCCACCTGCATACGGTGGATCGATGGAGAACGCAGAGAACCACTGACCGGTCCCGCAATGGCTGGGGCCGTCGCACATGAAGAACCAGCGAGGGAGGGGTGACCGTGGGCAAAGCGGCAGCATCTGAACCGACAGCGGGCGACGTGGTGACCGCCGCGTTGCGCGACCTGGTGCAGAGTTTCGACCAGACCGAATCGGCGGCGCTGGCGGGCGAGCTCGACGGAGTGCATCAGCACAGGACCATCGTGCGCCGACTCCGCAGTGTGCTCGGCGTCTTCCGCGACCTGTTCGATCCCTTCGCGGTGAAGGAACTGCGCAGGTCCCTACAGGAATGGGGGACCGCGCTCGGCGTCGTGCGTGACCACGAGGTCGCCGCTCAGCTCGCCGATGCGCTCGTCGCCGACGTGGATGCCGCCGCCTCGGATGCGCGCGTGTCCACACGCCTGGCAGCGCCCGTGCGGGATGCCACGCTCGCCGCACACCATCGTGTCGTCGAGATCCACGATCTGGAGAGGCTGAGGCAGATGCGCCGACGGCTGCATGAATTCGCCGCCGACCCACCGCTCTCGGCCGCCGCGGCGGAGCCGGGCACGACCCTCCGGATTCTTCTGATCGACGAGGCCGAGCGGGTGGTGCGGGAAGCCAAGCGACCGACGGCGTCATTGCACGTGCAGCATGCCGTGCGGAAGCGGGCTCGGCGGGTGGCGCACGCGATCGAGGGCGCGATGACCGATCCGCCGGGGATCTTCGGCGATTCCCTGCGCGCGGTCGCCAAGGCTGCGCACCGCATCCAGTCGGCACTCGGGGATCACCGGGATGCCGTCTTGCTCGCCGACCGCATCGATCAGGCCCGCACCCTTGCTGGTCGAGCCGGCGAGGGCACGCTCGTCTACGACGAGCTCGACGCTCGTGCCCGCGCCTTCGCTGACGAGAGATTGCGCGCCGTGCGTCCAGCCCGTAAGAAGCTCGCGACGGCGATCGAGCGCGCCGCCCCCTAGATCCCTCGGCTCGACGGCACCGCGGAGGTGAACCCGATGAGGCCGATCGTGTTCAGGCCGACGAGGTCGAAGGGTCCACTTCGAGAAGAACTTCATTGTGACGCAGGAACGCGGGCATGAAGGGCGGATCGAAGCGGGCGGAGATGTCGGGGCCTATCGCCGTCAGGCCGGCCGCTCGCACGTCTGCGCGCAGCTTCTCCCGGTGAGCGCCATAGCGGGCTGCGCTCCAGCTTCCGCTGAACCGCGCCGCGGCGACGACGGATTCGGGCACGGTGCGCAGCTGAACCGTCGAGTCTGCGGGGACGGGAGCGGAGGCTGCCGTCAATGTCGCGGGGAGCACGAACGCGACCCGGTAGCGCTCGGGCCCCGAAGGAGCCGAAACGTCCTCGATGTCCGGCGAGCGGCGGACGCCGTCGATCATGAGATCGCTACTGCTCTGGAGAACGGGCGCGGTCATGGCGATCTTCGTGCGCGTGGCGTTGGCTCCCGTGATGTAGCCGAAGAGAAGCCCGAACGCACGATTTCCCGCCGACTCGAACGGGCCTTCCACTGTCACCTCCGCGAGGACGTGCTCCGGATAGCGACGCGTCTCGAACGTGCCGTAGTCGCGGACGACGTCGTAGGGCTGCTGCTCGGTCATCGGGATCTCGATTCTCTGGATTCGGCCGGCTCAGATGCCCACGTCACGTCACGTCCTGGGATGGGATGGGATCGACTAGGCGATGCCGGTCGCCCCGAGCAAGGTGCCGATGCCATATGTCGCGACAAGCGCGATCGCACCCCCGATCACGACGCGGAGGACTGATTTGGCCGTAGAGCTGCCGCCGAGGCGCGCAGAGATCCACCCGGTCAGGGCCAGCGCGACCAGCACAGCGATGAACGTCGCAGGGACCCGCCACTCCGCCGGGGGGAGGAGGATCGCCAGGAGGGGGAGCAGGGCACCGATCGTGAAGGCGACGGCCGATGCTCCGGCGGCATGCCAGGGGCTGACGACGTCTGTCTCGTCGATGTTGAGCTCGGCGGACAGGTGCGCGGCGACGGCGTCATGCGCGGTGAGCTCGACGGCGACCTGGCGGGCCGTCTCGGGGCGAAGCCCCTTCGCCTCGTACAGGCCGGCGAGTTCCTCCAGCTCCTCGTCGGGCATCTCCGCCAGCTCCCGCTTCTCCTTGGCGATGAGGGCGCGCTCACTGTCGCTCTGACTGCTCACCGAGACGTACTCGCCGAGGGCCATCGAGACGGCGCCGCCGACGAGCCCGGCGACGCCTGCCGTGAGGATGGGAGAGATGTCGCTCGTCGCACCGGCCACGCCGACCACGATCGCGGCGACCGACACGATGCCGTCATTCGCGCCGAGCACGCCCGCACGAAGCCAGTTCAGGCGCTGCGCGAGCCCCTCTCGATGCGGTTCGCCGACGTGTGCAATCGGAACGGGGTCGCTCATGATCGGATCTCCATCTGCGAGGTCGGGCGGTAGGACAATTCAACAGGACGAGCGGTCCGGCCACGAGACCGCCTCACGAGGGAGGCTGGTCTCCTTAGAGTGGTCTGGGAACGGATCGGCTGTGATCAACGGGTGCAGACGACCGACGGAATGGGGGCCGACGTGAGCGCACGGCGGAGCCTGCTGCCACGACTCCTGTATGTCGAGGATGACGCGGAGATCGCCGGCATGGTGACCGAGGTCCTTTCCGAGGTCTACGACGTCGATCATCTCGCAGATGGTGCGGCGGCTCTCACCACTGCGCTGCGAGAGAACTACGACGTCATGGTGATCGACCGGAGGCTCCCCGGGATGGACGGAGTCGCCCTGGTCGCGGCGGTGCGCACCGCGCGCATCACGACACCCATCCTCCTGCTCACCGCGCTCGGCGGCGTGAGTGACCGGGTCGAGGGGCTGGATGCCGGGGCCAACGACTACCTCGTCAAGCCCTTCGACTTCGAAGAGCTCCTGGCCCGACTCCGAGCGCTCGTGCGCGGATACCGCGCCGAGGGCGAGCGGCGCCACCTCGGCGACTGGCTCTTCGTCCCGCGCTCGGGAGTCCTGCATTCGCCGACGGGCCTGCGCGTCGCGCTGACCCCCACGGAGTCGTCGCTGCTGGATGTGCTCAGTCGCAGCCCGGAACACGTGTTCTCGCGGGAAGAGCTCGTCGGCGCCGTGTTCGCTGCGGGAGACTCGCCGGGGTCGGTCGACACGTACGTGCACTACGTCCGCCGCAAATCGGTGCCGGAGATCATCGAGACCGTCCGCGGAATGGGATACCGGATCGGCGTTCCGACGTGAGCGACGTCGACGACGCCCATCGGGTGCGTCGAACGGCCAGACGCATCGGGCTGTGGGTGGGGGCGGCCTCGGCGGTCGTCATCGCCGCGGGGGTCGCGATCCTCGTCGGCGTCATTCTGCTGACGTCCCGGCCCGAGCGCGATGGCGGCGGAGGAGCGGGTGGAGGAGGGGGCGAACGCGTGCCCGACGGGGACCACGTGATCGTGGACGTCGATCGCGTCGTGCCGGTCGTGATCGTGCTGGGCATCATCGGCGTGGTGCTGCTCGGGGTGGTGGCCTGGTTCGCCGCGCGACGCTCCGTGCGCCCGCTCGCGGAGGCGCTGACCCTGCAGCGCAACTTCGTGTCCGACGCCAGCCACGAGCTGCGCACACCTCTGACGGCGCTGACCAGCCGCATCCAGATCCTGCAGAGACGGCACGCACGCGACGAGCCGATCGACGAGACCATCCTCGATCTGCGTCGCAACGCGGCGCAGATGGACGATGTGCTCACCGACCTCCTGCTGTCGGCGGAGGCCGACTCGGCGCCGGTCGGCGAGGCGGCCGATCCCGCCGAGTGCGCGGCGACCGCGGCCAGATCGCTCCAGCCGATCGCCGCGGACCGATCGGTGGTCATCGATGTCGCGCCGGCGAAGGGAACGGCGGGTGCCGGCGCGACGGCGATGATTCCCGCCGTGACACTCACGCGGCTCTGCGTGGCCCTCATCGACAACGCGATCCAGCACGCGCCGACCGGGAGTGCCATCGAGGTCACGGTCGCTCGTGCCGACCACCGCGTCGAGATCCGGGTGAGCGATCGCGGCGGGGGCATCCGGCCGGAGGACCTCGAGCGGATCTTCGAGCGGTTTGCGCGTTCCGGCGAGACGGGCAGACGCCGAGGGTTCGGTCTCGGCCTGTCGCTCGTGCGGGAGGTCGCGACGCGCTACCACGGCTCGATCGCCGTGGAGCAGACATCCGCTGAGGGCACGACCTTCCTGCTCACGCTGCCCTCGAGCTGAGCGGCATCGACGTGAGGTGAGCGCGACCCGCGTCCACCATCCCGACCTCGATCTCGGTGGCACCGGTCCAACGCCGGACGGCGCCCGACGCTGAGATCACGATGCCCGTGCGGGTCGACGCATCCGCGATCCACGACAGGTCGTCGGCCCCCGCCACGACGGCGACCGTCGCCCAGACGTCGGCGGCGGTGAGCGAATCGGCAACGACGGTGGCGCTCGCGACCGAGGTCGCGGCAGCGCCGGTCCGCGGGTCGATGATGTGCGTGCCCCGTTCGGCGGTGCCGGACGTGGCGACGGCACCGTCGACGACCTCGAGCGTCGCGACGATCGTGCCGGGGCGGTGCGGGTCGGCGATGCCGACCGACCAGCGCCAGTCCGAGGCATCCGACGTGAACAGCTGCATGTCTCCGCCGGCGTTGATGCCGGCGGCGACCACCCCGGGGGTCGCGATGAGGGGCGCCAGGTGCTGCCGGGCGGCGGCCTCGACCGCCCAGCCCTTCACGTACCCGCTCGGGTCGAACGAGTGCCCCGCGTACGCGGTGAAGCGCCCCCGCGACGCGATCTCCCACGCGTCGCACGCGTCGGCGACGTCGCGCACGCGCGGGTCGAGCTCATCGAGGGGTGCGCCGCCGCGCAGGCGAGACACGTCCGACTCAGATCGGTAGGTCGAGAACACGCGGTCGATCTCGCGTAGGTGGGCGAAGCATGCCCTCGCTGCCTCCGATCCGGCCCGTGGCGATCCGGCTCGCGTGATCACGTGGATGCTCACGGTCGTTCCCATGATGTCCTCCGCCCATGCCCAGCGGGCGAAGCCCTGCCCGCTCATGCCTTCGCCCGATCGAGGGCGCTCTGGAGCGACTGCACGTAGCCCTCGCTCGTGTAGGTCGCTCCGGAGACCATGTCGATCTGCGCGTTCTGCGCGCTGAGGGTCTCGGACACGAGCCGCGGCAGCGCGATCGAGTTGATCTGACGATCGCGTGAGTCGCCGTTCGGGTACTCCGGCACCTGCACATCGGTGATCGCGCCGCCCGACACGGTGATCTGCACGGCCACCGGCCCGTAACGCGTGTTGACGGCGGAGCCGGTGAACGTGCCGTCCTTCAGCCCAGAGGCCGACGCAGCCGGCGCGGATGCCGATGCGGATGCGGACGCGGATGCGGACGCGGATGCCGATGGTGTCGACGATGCGGACGGCGACGGCGACGGGGCCGCGGACGTCGTCGGTGCGGGCGTCGGGGCAGCGCCGGGCTTCGCCGTCGTCGTGGTGGATCCCGATACCGGCGCGATGTCGGCCGCGACCGTCTCGCCGAGCGAGGTCCGGTAGCTGAACAGCAGCACGAGCCCGCTGATCGTGGCGAGGATGCCGTAGATGATCTTCTTCATGTCGCCTCGTTCCTAGACGGTGAATGCTTCGGTGTGGATGCGCTCGGCGGCGACGCCCGCATGACGGAGGTCGGCGCGCAGGCTCGCCATCCACGGGATCGGTCCGCACACGAACACGTCGTACGCATCGATGTCCCGAGCGAGCTGCCTGATCAGGTCAGCTCCTCGCCATTGCGCGTGCGTGGCAGGGAGCCACGACGACGCGCCTCCGGAACGGGGTCCGTTCAGCGTGTAGTACTGGACCCCCCGGGTGCGCATGAGGTTGTGGATCGCCCCGAGCCGCAGCACGTCGGCGTCCTCATGGTCACGCGTGAGCAGCGTCGCGGCGCCGGGGGCGTAGGCCTCCGACTCCAGGAGCGCCACGAGGGGGGCGACGCCGGCGCCGGCGCCGATCATGAGGAGCTTCGTCCCCGTCCGGACAGCCCCGGTCATCTTGCCGTAGGGCCCCTCGAAGACGACCTTCGTCCCCCGGCGGAGGGTGGTGAGGCGCCGCGTGCCATCGCCGACCAGCCGCGCCGAGATCGTCAGCTCGTTGCCGATGGGGGCCGCAGCGAGTGAGAACGGGTGCCCCCGCATCCATCCGGGCCCGTCGAGGAAGCGCCACACGAAGAACTGTCCCGCGGCGGCGCCCAGCCGCTGGATGTCACGGCCCCGCATGCGCACCGCGACCCCGCGCTGCCCGTCGCGCTCGACCGCGACCACGCGCACATCGTGCCGCATCGATCGCCACAGGGGCACGCCGATGCGGAAGACGAGGACGGATGCGGCCACCAGCGCCCACAACCCCCACCAGTACACCGTCGCGAGCGTCGAGGCGGTGAAGTCCGCGCCGGTCCACAGCATGTGGGGGATCGCGAGTCCGACGCCGAGGTAGCCATAGAGGTGCAGGAGGTGCCACGACTCGTATCTCAGGCGGCGCCGCGCCCGGCGGAGGGAGGTGATCACGACGAGAACCAGGAGGATCGTGGCCGCCGTGGCCAGCAGCATCCCCGGGTAATCCCAGATGAACTGCCACAGCTGCACGAAGGGGTTCAGGTCGGCCACGGCGGCATAGCCGAGCACCTGCAGCACGATGTGCACGAGGAGCAGCCAGAAGGACCAGAACCCGACGAGCCGGTGCATCCGCGTGATGCCGTCGCGGCCGAACCCGCGCTCGAAGACGGGCACCCTCGCCATCAGCAGCACCTGGTAGAGGAGGAGGTTCGCTGAGATCAGGCCGCTGAGGCGGCCGAGGGTGTTGAGGGTCTCGGCGTTGTGCGCGAGGACAGCGTCCACTCCACCGCCGTGGACCCACAGGGCGACCACCACCAGGCTCGTGAACCAGATCACGGTCGAGGCGGCGAGGTTCCAGGCGACGGCTGGACGGGAGCGCACCTCGGGATCGAGCAGGCGCCCGACCGGCTCGGGAGCACCGCGCGTGGCGCGGCGGGCGCCGGGGGGCGACACGGAGGTGAGAGAAGCCATGCTCCGATCGTGGGCATTCGATCCCCAGACAGGGCCAAGAATCCCGTGTCCTCAGGATTCGCATAGCCAACCCATCAGCTCGCAATCGCGATCCGTCGCCAGGCGTGCCGCACGATCGGCACGAGAGCGTCATCTGGTGCGTTCCAGGGGCACGATCCGGCGTGCGAGGATACTTCGGTGCAACGCGTCGTCACCGCCGAACTCGACCTCGAACTGGGGTCGTCCGTCGACCTCATCTTCTCGATCACGGCGGCCCAGCCCGTGCCGTTGTCGAGCGAGACGCTGACGTTCACGCAGGGCGATCGCGAATACACCCCGACCGAGATCGTCGACCAGTCCGGCAGCCGGCTGCACCGCCTCACGGGTGAGGCCGGGCTCCTGGAGGTCAGGTACGAAGCGACCGTCGAGGGCGTCGCGACCACCACCCGTACGAGCGACCTCGAGGCGATCACCTACCTTCGTCCGAGCCGCTACTGCCAGTCGGACGAGGTCTTCTCGCAGGCGCGGCGCCAGTTCCGCGGTCTGCACGGCGATGACCTCATCTCAGCGGTGACCGAGTTCGTCTCGTCGAGCGTCACCTACACGCCCGGCCTCAGCCTCGGGACCGACAGCGCCGTGACCACCCTCATGACCGGACAGGGCGTCTGCCGCGACTACGCGCACGTCGTGATCGCGCTCCTTCGGGCGATGGACATGCCGGCGCGGTACGCCGCGTGCTTCGCGCCCGGGCTGCAGCCGATGGACTTCCACGCGGTCGCCGAGGCCTACCACGACGGCGCCTGGTACGTGATCGACGCGACCCGCTTGGCCGACCGCCGGTCACTGGTGCGGATCGCCACGGGTCGAGATGCCGCCGATTGCGCGTTCCTGACGTATCACGGCGGCCACGTCGGTCTCTCGCGCATGCGGGTGGACGCGTGGACGATGCCCGAGACCGCTTCAGCGGACGGCATGGTCGGGGATGACAGCGGTACCGACGACGACCACCTCTCGCTGGTGCAGATCGCCTGACCCATACATCTCGAAGGATGCCCGGGGCTCGGGTCGACCCCGGGGGGCCAGGAACGGACGATGTCGCCCCCGCGATCCTTCGAGATGTTCGGTGATGCTCGGAGAACTCACCGGCACGACCCAGCCGAGCGCGGCCGCACCGGTCCCGCACCGGTCTGACCACAGCGGGCGGACAGATCCGCCGAACTAGACTGGTGCGGCTATGGATCCCGAAGAGCTCTCCGCCGCCCTGCTCACCGTCGTCGCCCCGCTGGTCGAGGCCCGACGCGAGGGCGCGAGCGCAGCGCTGACGGCATCGGATCTGCCGATGGAGCGCCCCAAGAACCGTGAGCACGGCGATTGGGCCTCGAACGCGGCGCTCAAACTCGCCAAGATCGCCGGGGCCAACCCGCGCGAGCTCGCCGCCGAGATCGCCGAAGGGCTTCGCGCCGTCGATGGCGTCGCCAGCGTCGAGGTCGCCGGTCCCGGCTTCATCAACATCCGGCTGGATGCCGCGGCCGCCGGATCACTCGCGCGCGCGATCGTCGAGGCCGGCGCCGCGTTCGGCACGAACTCGTCGCGCGTCGACGAGATCATCAACCTCGAGTTCGTCTCCGCGAACCCGACGGGTCCGATCCACCTCGGCGGAACCCGCTGGGCTGCGGTCGGCGACTCGCTCGCGCGCATCCTGTCGTCGCAGGGCGCCGCGGTCACCCGCGAGTACTACTTCAACGACCACGGCTCGCAGATCGACCGCTTCGCCCGCAGTCTCGTCGCCGCGCACGAGGGTCTTCCCGCCCCCGAGGACGGCTACGGCGGCGGGTACATCCTCGATATCGCGCGGCGGGTGGCGCTCGCCTACGACGGCGACCTGGCCGCCCTGAGCCCGGAGGACAGGCAGGAGGTCTTCCGCTCGATGGGCGTCGCCTTCATGTTCGACGAGATCAAGGCGAGCCTTCACGACTTCGGCGTGGACTTCGACGTGTACTTCCACGAGAACGATCTGCACGACTCGGGCGCGGTGGAGCGCGCCGTGACGCGGTTGCGCGATCTCGGGCACATCTACGAGTCGGACGGCGCGATCTGGCTGCGCACCACCGAGTTCGGGGATGACAAAGACCGGGTCGTCATCAAGTCCGATGGTCAGCCCGCCTATATCTCCGGGGATCTGGCGTACTACCTCGATAAGCGCGAGCGCGGCTTCAACCGGTGCATCATAATGCTCGGCGCCGACCATCACGGTTACGTCCGGCGTCTCATGGCGATGACTGCCGCGTTCGGCGACGAGCCGGGTGTCAACCTGCAGATCCTCATCGGGCAGATGGTGAACCTGGTCCGCGAGGGCCAGCCGATGCGGATGTCCAAGCGCGCCGGCACGGTCGTCACGATGGAGGATCTCGTCGAGATCGTCGGGGTCGACGCCGCGCGGTATTCGCTCGCTCGCAGTTCCGCCGACTCCAATCTCGACATCGACCTCGACGTCCTGCAGAAGCGTACGAACGACAACCCCGTCTTCTACGTGCAGTACGCGCACGCCCGCACGCACAACGTCGCGCGCAATGCCGCGGCATCCGGGGTCGACCGCTCCGAGTTCGCACCGGAACTGCTCCAGCACGAGACCGAATCGGCGCTGCTGGGCGCCCTGCAGGAGTATCCGCGGACCGTCGCGTTCGCCGCAGAGGTGCGCGAGCCGCACCGTATCGCCCGCTACCTCGAAGAGCTCGCGGGGCTCTACCACCGGTGGTACGACAACTGCCGCGTGATCCCGCTCGGCGACGATCCGATCGAGCCGGTGCACCGCACCCGGCTGTGGTTGAACGACGCCACGGGGCAGGTCCTGCGCAATGGCCTGGATCTGCTCGGCGTGAGCGCTCCCGAACGGATGTGACATGACCGACACGCAGCCCACGCAGCCCCTGCCGGACCCGGCGGCGCAGTGGGTGCTGTCCTCTTCGGGTGAGCCCCGGCGACGGCGGCGGGCGTGGCCGTGGATCGTGGCGATCGTCGTGATCGCTGTGCTCGCGGCGGCTGCGTGGTTCGCCGGCGAGTGGATCGCGCGCGACCTCGTGAGCAAGACGATCCGGCAGCAGGTCATCACGAGCCTCGCGCTCCCCGCCGACCAGCCGATCGACGTGACGATCGAAGGTGCGGTGCTGCCGCAGCTCATCGGCGGTCGTCTCGACGACGTGACAGTCGCGTCCGACGACGTCTCTCTCGGGCAGCTCACGGGCGATGTCTCGGTGCACGCGCAAGGGATCGGCCTGGGCGATCCGCCCACGGCGCGCGCAGCGACGGCGACGGTCTCCCTCGACGCGGCGCAGGTGCAGGCGCTCCTGACGAGCACTGCGGGCGGCAACACCACGATCTCCATCGATTCCCTTGCGCTGGCAGAGCCGAACGTGACGGCCGGCACGTCCCTCAGCGTGCTCGGCCTCCCACTGCCTGTCGCGCTCTCCCTGACACCGAGCGCGGCCGAGGGACAGCTCGTCCTGACGCCGGCTTCGGTGCAGGTCGCCGGGGCTGAGCTCAGCGCAGCGGACCTGCGAAGCCGGTTCGGCGGTGTCGCCGATACGCTGCTCGGCGGCTGGAACATCTGCGTCGCGAAGTACCTTCCGGTCGGACTGACCCTGACAAGTGTCGCGGTGCAGGGCGACATGCTCGTCGCGGGCCTGAACGTCGATCCGGCGATCGCCACCGATCCGGCCCTGAGCGCGAAGGGCACGTGCGCCTGAGTCGCGTTGTGCACAGCGCAGAAGCGACGGGATGCCGGTGCCCTAGACTGCTAGGACTGCCCGGCGCGTGAGCACACCGGCCCTGGCACCCCGCAGATCCCGGGCGAACCCCGGAAGACGCCGCGCCGAAGCATCCACCGATTGGTTCCCCACCGTGTCTGCCGCTACGTCCGCCGCTCCGTCCGGCCCGGTCGCGATCCCCTCGTGGCTGGTCGAGCCGGGCGACGCGAATGGCCTGGTCGACGGGGTCTGGCCGTCGTCGGCGGTGCGCGATGAGGACGGTGCGATCCGGATCGCCGGCGTCGCGCTCACCGCGCTGCGCGAACGCTTCGGCACCCCCCTGTACATCTTGGACGAGGACGAAGTGCGGGCCCACGCGCGAGCGGCGCTCGCCGCCTTCCGCACTGCCACCGCGGCGTACGGCGTCGGGGCACGCGTCTACTACGCGGGCAAGGCCTTCCTTTCGACCGAGGTGGTGCGCTGGGTGACCGACGAGGGCCTCGCCGTCGACGTGTGCTCCGAGGGTGAGCTCGCCGTCGCACTCGCCGCGGGCGCCGACCCTGCCCGGCTGGGCTTCCACGGCAACAACAAGTCCACCCGCGAACTCGAAAGCGCCGTCGATGCCGGTATCGGCTCGATCGTCATCGACAGCCATGACGAGATCGATCGGCTCGAGTCGATCATCGCGCGGCGGCGCGCCGCCGTGCCGCACGCGACCCAGGCCGTTCTCGTGCGCGTCGTCAGCGGTGTGCACGCAGAGACCCACGACTTCCTCGCCACGGCGCACGAAGACCAGAAGTTCGGCTTCGCTCTGGGGGATGCCGCGGCCGCCGTCTCCCGCATCCGCTCGATCCCGGGTCTGGTCTTCACGGGGTTGCACTGCCACATCGGCTCGCAGATCTTCGGCACGTCCGGCTTCGCCGAGTCCGCCGCGCGGGTCGTCGAGCTGCACGCCGCCCTGCTCGAGGGCGGCGACGTCCCCGTGATGAATCTCGGGGGCGGCTTCGGCATCGCCTACACCTCTGCCGATGACCCGACCCCCATCGCGGCACTGGCCACGGGCATCGTCGACGCCGTTGCACGGGAGTGCGCCGAGCGCGGCATCCCGATCCCGAATCTCGCTTTCGAGCCGGGGCGCGCGATCGTCGGTCAGGCCGGTGTGACTCTGTACGAGGTGGGCACGATCAAGCCGGTGCTGGTGTCGGACGACCTGGTTCGCACGTACGTCAGCGTCGACGGCGGTATGAGCGACAATGCCCGCCCCGCCCTGTACGGCGCGCAGTACTCCGCGCGCATCGCGTCCCGTGCGAGCGCCGCGGCGCCCACGCTCTCGCGCGTCGTGGGGCGCCATTGCGAGTCGGGCGACATCGTGGTGGACGCGGAGTACCTGCCTGCGGACATCGCACCCGGCGACCTTCTCGCCGTGCCCGCGACGGGGGCGTACTGCTTCTCGCTGGCGAGCAACTACAACTTTGTGCCCCGTCCGGCGGTCGTCGCCGTCCGCGGGGGAGAAGCGCGCGTGATCGTACGCGCCGAGTCGATCTCGGATCTGCTGGCCCGCGACACGGGCGCGTCCGGGGAGGGGAACACGTGACTGACTACCGTCGCCTCCGGGTGGCACTGCTGGGCGCGGGGGCCGTCGGGTCTCAGGTCGCCGCACTGCTGCTGCGTCACGGAGCCGAATTGGCCGATCGTGCCGGAGCCGAGCTCGAGCTCGTCGGGATCGCGGTGCGCGACCTCGACGCCCCGCGCGAGACCGACCTGCCGCGCGAGCTCTTCACCACCGACGCCGAGACGCTCATCATGGGCGCCGACATCGTGATCGAGCTGATGGGGGGCATCGAGCCGGCCCGCACCTATCTGCTGCAGGCCATCAACTCGGGCGCCGACGTCGTCACGGCCAACAAGGCGCTCCTGGCCACCCACGGCACCGAGATCTTCGAGGCCGCCGACCAGGTCGGGGCGCAGGTCTACTACGAGGCTGCCGCCGCTGGTGCGATCCCGATCATCCGCCCGCTGCGCGACTCACTCGCCGGCGACCGCGTGCAGCGCATCATGGGTATCGTCAACGGTACGACGAACTACATCCTCGACCGGATGGACACCGAGGGCGCCGACCTCGCCGACGTACTGGCCGAAGCACAGGCCCTCGGCTACGCCGAGGCCGACCCGACCGCGGATGTCGAAGGCTTCGATGCGGCCCAGAAGGCGGCGATCCTCGCGAGCCTCGCCTTCCACACGACCGTCCCGCTCTCCACGGTGCACCGTGAGGGCATCACGGGCATCGACGCGTCGATGATCGAATCAGCGCGACGCGCCGGCTACGTCATCAAGCTGCTGGCGGTGTGCGAGCGGCTGCAGGGCGAATCGGATGCCGCGGCATCCGGTGAAGCCATCTCGGTGCGCGTCTATCCCGCCCTCATCAGCCGGGCCCACCCGCTTGCGAGCGTCCACGGCGCCCACAACGCCGTCTTCGTGCAGGCCGAGGCGGCGGGCAGCCTCATGTTCTACGGGGCAGGGGCCGGGGGCGTGCAGACGGCGTCCGCCGTGCTGGGCGACATCGTCTCGGCGGCGCGCCGCCACATCGCCGGCGGTGTCGGGGTGGGCGAGTCGACCAGAGCGAATCTGCCCATCGTGCCCGTCGGCCGTGTCACGACCCGCTACCAGATCACGCTCGAGGTCGACGACCGGCCCGGAGTGCTGGCCACGGTGGCCGGCACTCTCAGCGACGGCCGCGTCTCGATCGCGACCGTCGAGCAGACCATCGTCGACGACGCCGACACCGCCGATGCGGTGGGCGTTGCACGACTGGTCATCGGAACCCACAAAGCCCGGGAGCAGGACCTGAGCGAGACCGTCGATCGGCTCGCGGCGAGCGGCGTCGTGGAGCGCGTCGTCTCGGTCCTGCGCGTAGAAGGAGACTGACAATGGCACACGTCTGGCGCGGAGTCCTCCGCGAATACGCTGATCGACTGGGAGTGACGGATGCCTCGACCGTCGTGACCCTGGGCGAGGGCGGCACGCCGCTCCTGCCGGCACCGGCGCTGTCGCGTCTGACCGGGGCCGACGTCTGGGTCAAGTTCGAGGGCATGAACCCGACGGGCTCTTTCAAGGACCGCGGCATGACCGTCGCGCTGTCGCGCGCCGTCGAGCACGGTGCGAAGGCGGTCATCTGCGCCTCCACGGGCAACACGTCGGCATCGGCCGCCGCGTATGCCGCGCACGCGGGCATCACGGCCGCCGTGCTGGTGCCCGAGGGCAAGATCGCGATGGGCAAGCTCAGCCAGGCGGTGATCCACAATGGTCAGCTGATCCAGATCCGCGGCAACTTCGACGATTGCCTCGAGATCGCCCGCGAGCTCGCCGACCACTATCCGGTTCACCTGGTCAACTCGGTCAACCCCGATCGCATCGAGGGTCAGAAGACGGCGGCCTACGAGGTCGTCGAGGTGCTGGGCGACGCTCCCGACTTCCACTTCATCCCGGTCGGGAACGCCGGCAACTACACCGCCTACTCGCGCGGCTACCGCGAGGAGGCCGAGCGCGGCGTGGCCACGCGCGTGCCGCGGATGTTCGGGTTCCAGGCCGAGGGCAGCGCCCCGCTCGTGCGCGGCGAGATCGTGAAGAACCCCGAGACGGTCGCCAGCGCGATCCGCATCGGCAATCCCGCATCGTGGGAGCTCGCCCTCGAGGCGCGCGACGCCACCGACGGCTGGTTCGGTGCGATCGACGACGCCCGCATCCTCGCTGCCCAGAAGCTTCTCGCCGGTGAGGTGGGCATCTTCGTCGAGCCTGCCTCGGCGATCAGCGTCGCGGGCCTCCTCGACCGCGCGGAGGCGGGGATCGTCCCCGCAGGTGCCCGCGTGGTGCTGACGGTCACCGGTCACGGGCTGAAAGATCCGCAGTGGGCGTTGCGCAACGCCGACGGCAGCGAGGTCGCTCCGACCGTCGTGGACGCGACGACCTCCGAGGTGGCGTCGGTGCTGGGCCTGGTGCCCGCGGTGGAACCGGCGTGAGCGCATCCGATCCGTCGCCCGCGTCCCCCGGGCGCACGGTCGCGGTTCGGGTACCGGCGACAAGCGCCAATCTCGGTCCCGGTTTCGACACGCTCGGACTCGCGCTGAGCGTCTACGACGAGCTGCTCGTCACGGCGCTCGACGATGATCGCGTCGAGATCGAGGTGACCGGCCAGGGGGCGGATGCCGTTCCGCTCGATGCCTCCCACCTCGTCGTACGGTCCATGGCGCACGCGTTCGCCTCTGTGGGGCGCCGCATGCCGGGTGTGCGACTTCGTGCGCACAACGTCATTCCGCACGGGCGCGGCCTGGGGTCGTCGGGCGCGGCGGTGGTCTCGGGCCTGCTCGCCGCGAAGGGTCTGCTCGAGCTCGGTACCGATCACACCGACGGAGTCGAGCTCGGCGACGAGGCACTGCTGCGGCTTGCGACCGAGCTCGAGGGGCACCCCGACAACGTCGCACCCGCGTTGTTCGGCGGCCTCACGATCGCCTGGATGGATGAGACAGGCCCCCAGCACAAGAAGCTCCTCGTGCATCGGGGTGTCTCGCCCGTGGTCTTCGTGCCCGAATTCACGATGTCGACGAGCGTCGCGCGCAGCCTGCAGCCGCTCCAGGTGCCTCGCGAGGACGCGGTCTTCAACGTGTCGCGCTCCGCACTGCTGATCGCCGCGCTCATCCAGAGCCCTGAGCTGCTGCTGGCTGCCACCGGCGACAGATTGCACCAGGATTACCGCGCTCAGGCCATGCCCGAGACCGATCGCCTGGTGCGCGCACTTCGTGCGCAGGGTTTCGCCGCGGTCATCTCCGGGGCAGGTCCCAGCGTGCTCGTGCTGGCCGACGGGCCGGGCCGGCGTCTGGAAGCGGCGGACGTCGCGGCATCCGTCACCGACACCCCGTGGGACGCGCTCATGCTGGCCGTCGACTTTAAGGGTGGTACAGTGAAAGAGTACGCGGAGGGTTCCACGTAACACGTGAATCTGGCCTCCGTCGCAAATCTGCGAAAGCACCGCATCACCCCCCACCCTTGACGCTCTTCGAGTGACCATCCGGTCCCTGAGTGCGTCGAATCGCGGTGGGGACCGGGTCCGTCCTGCACGGATCGGATGCGGTCGTGCACATCCACACGTTTCACAAGGGAGAACTCGTGGAGTCCATCTCCGAGATCAACACTGCCGATGCCCAGGCGGACGAGCGCGTCGACGCGCCCGCGTCCGGAGAAGGCGCCGCGCAGTCCGACGACACCATCGCCGTCAACACCGATAACGCCCCCGATGTCGCTGAGGCCGAGGCGCCCGTCGCCCAGGAGCCTGGCGACGAAGAGCCCGTCGCGCAGACACCTGGCGAGCAGCAGGCAGAGGTCGCAGCGGATGCTCCGGCTGACGCACCTGTCGACGCGACGCCCGCCGCGGCCGAGGCTCCGGTCGAGCCGGCACCCGCCACCGCGCCGCGCAAGCGAGCGCCGCGTCGGGCGAAGAGCACCGACGCCCCGGCCAAGGCGTCTCCGAAGGCGGCCGCCGAGTCCGCGGTCGATGCGCCCGCCGCAGAGCAGACGCCCGCCGCAGAGCAGACGCCCACCGCAGAGCAGACGCCCGCCACGGAGGCTGCCGTCGAGGCGCCAGCAGCGGAGACGCCCACTGCGGAGGCTGCCGTCGAGGCACCCGTCACGGAAGAGACCCCCTCGGCTGAGGCGCCGTCCGAAGCCGGTGCCGCGGAGGCACCTGCGCAGGACGTATCCGTCACCGACACCACCGCCGGGGCCGACACCACCGCCGGGGCCGACACGACCGCCGAGGCCGACACGACCGCCGAGGCCGACACGACCGAGGGCGGTGCCACAACCGAGGGCGAGGCCACGACCGAGGGCGAGCCCGGCACATCTGCGCGCAGCCGCAGCCGGAGCCGCAATCGCAACCGCCGCAACGGCCAGACCGCGCAGACGGGTCAGGGGGCGCAGCCCCAGGGCAACGCTCAGAACCAGAATCAGCCGCAGCAGGCCGAGACCGACGACGAGCCGGCACCGGCCGCAGGGCGCGGGCGCCAGCCCCGCAACGCCGCGCGTGAGAACAACCCCCGCGACAACGGTCCGAAGCGCCGTGGCCAGCAGGGCGCCGACGAGTTCGAGACCGAGATCAACGAGGACGACGTCCTCATTCCGATCGCCGGCATCCTCGACGTGCTCGACAACTACGCTTTCGTCCGCACGAGCGGCTACCTGCCGGGCGCAAGCGACGTCTATGTGTCGCTCGGCCAGGTCAAGAAGTACAACCTCCGCAAGGGCGACGCGGTCGTCGGCGCGATCAAGCAGCCGCGCGAGAACGAGCAGTCCAGCCGCCAGAAGTACAACGCGCTGGTCAAGGTCGACTCGGTCAACGGCCTGTCCGTCGAAGATGCGGCGACCCGCGTCGAATTCGGCAAGCTCACTCCGCTCTATCCGCAGGACCGCCTGCGCCTCGAGACGGCACCCGAGAAGCTGACCCAGCGCATCATCGACCTGGTCGCTCCGATCGGGAAGGGCCAGCGAGGCCTCATCGTCGCGCCGCCGAAGGCCGGCAAGACGATCGTGCTGCAGCAGATCGCCAATGCGATCGCGACGAACAACCCCGAAGTGCACCTCATGGTCGTGCTCGTGGACGAGCGTCCGGAAGAAGTCACCGACATGCAGCGCACGGTCAAGGGCGAGGTCATCGCCTCGACGTTCGACCGTCCGGCCGAAGATCACACGACGGTCGCCGAGCTGGCGATCGAGCGCGCCAAGCGCCTCGTCGAGCTCGGCCGCGACGTGGTCGTGCTCCTGGACTCGATCACGCGCCTCGGCCGTGCGTACAACATCACCGCGCCCACGTCCGGCCGTGTGCTCACCGGTGGTGTCGACGCATCGGCGCTGTACCCGCCCAAGCGCTTCTTCGGCGCCGCCCGCAACATCGAGAACGGCGGGTCGCTCACGATCCTCGCCACAGCGCTCGTGGAGACCGGTTCGAAGATGGACGAAGTCATCTTCGAAGAGTTCAAGGGCACCGGCAACAGCGAACTGCGCCTGTCGCGTCAGCTGGCCGACAAGCGCATCTTCCCGGCCGTGGACGTGAACGCGTCGAGCACGCGTCGTGAAGAGATGCTCCTGTCAGCTGACGAGGTCAAGATCACCTGGAAGCTGCGTCGTGCCCTCGCCGGCCTCGACCCCCAGCAGGCTCTCGAGGTCGTGCTCGGCAAGCTGAAAGAGACCTCGTCCAACGTCGAGTTCCTCGTGCAGATGCAGAAGTCGATCCCGGCGCCCACCGGCGGAAGCAGCCACGGGCACGAGAACAACATCCGCTGACCTCTGGCGGGAGCCACCCATCGTGTCCGACTCCGGCATGTTCGAATCCGTTCGCGGACTGATCGAAGAGCACAAGGCCGTCCAGGAGGAGCTTTCCGATCCTGCGGTGCACGCAGACGCGGCGCGCGCGAAGCGCGTCAACCGCCGCTACGCAGAGCTGTCTCGCATCGTGGCGGCCAATGACGCGTGGGTCGCAGCATCCGATGATCTCGAAGCCGCGCGCGAGCTCGCCCGTGAGGACGACGCATTCGCGGAAGAGATCCCGGGGCTCGAGGAGCGGGTCGCCACGACGCAGGAGCGTCTGCGGCGCCTGCTGATCCCGCGCGACCCCGACGACGCGCGGGACGTGATCATGGAGATCAAGGGCGGCGAGGGTGGCGCCGAGAGTGCGCTGTTCGCGGCCGACCTCCTGCGGATGTACCTGCAGTACGCGGCGTCGAAGGGCTGGAAGACCGAGCTCCTGGAGCGGACGGAGTCCGACCTCGGCGGATACAAGGACGTGCAGGTCGCGATCAAGGGATCATCCGCCGACCCCGCGCAGGGCGTGTGGGCGCACCTCAAGTACGAGGGCGGCGTGCACCGCGTGCAGCGTGTGCCGGCCACCGAGTCGCAGGGGCGGATCCATACGTCCACGACGGGCGTTCTCGTCTTCCCGGAGGTGGACGAGCCCGACGAGGTCGAGATCAACCCGAACGATCTCAAGATCGATGTCTTCCGATCCTCCGGCCCCGGCGGCCAGTCCGTCAACACGACCGATTCGGCCGTGCGCATCACCCACGTACCCACGGGGATCGTCGTGTCGATGCAGAACGAGAAGAGCCAGCTGCAGAACCGCGAGGCGGGCATGCGCGTTCTTCGCGCCCGCCTGCTCGCGAAGCAGCAGGAGGAGCGGGATGCCGTGGCCTCCGACGCCCGCAAGTCGCAGATCCGCGGGATGGACCGATCCGAGCGCATCCGCACGTACAACTTCCCCGAGAACCGCATCGCGGATCACCGCACCGGGTACAAGGCGTACAACCTCGACCAGGTGATGGACGGCGCGCTCGACCCGATCATCGAGTCGTGCATCGCCGCCGACGAAGAGGAGCGTCTGGCGGCGCTCGGCGCGGACTCCTGACCCGCTGCGCCCCTCACCGGCCCCGCAGGACGCTCACCTGTCGCAACACGCCCTCGCACGGCGCGCCGCCGGGCGTGTCGTGACAGGTGAGCGGATCGCCGAGTCCTCCCCCTGTGGAGAACTCCTGCACTTGTGCGGGCCCTGTGGCAGGTTTCAGGGATGCCGCGGCACGATCTCCCTGAAGACCTGGGTGACATGTTCCCCGTCCATCTCGCTCGCGCGAAGGGGGTCAGTCAGAAGCGTCTGCGCGGGAGCGACCTGGAGAAGCCGTTCCACGGCGTGCGCTCTCGTCTCCCGACGTCGGGAGACGTCGATGACCTCGAGGCGGCGTCGCCGCACGAGCAGCAGCGTCGCCGCATTATTCGTGCCGCTCGGCAGTATGCGCAACGGATGGGTCCCGGTGAGTTCTTCACCCACTCGACCGCCGCCGTGATCTGGGGCGCTCCGGTTCCGCTGCTGTCCGACGAGCGTCCGCATGTTGCCGTGCTGGCGCCCCAGCGGTTGGTGCGTTCCGCGGGAGTGCGTGCGCACGAGACACAGCCGCACTTGACGCGTGTCGCCATTCATCCGGATCACCGGCTACCGGTCGCCAGTCCGGCGACGACCTGGGCGTCGCTGGCCGCAGAGCTGCGCACCCTGTACGACCTCGTCGCGATCGGCGACTACTTCGTCCGGATCCCGAGGATGCCGGGCGGCTTCGACAAGCTGATGAAGCCGCCGTTGACGACTCTGGTCGCGCTCGAGGCAGCCCTGATCGCGGGACGTCGGATCGGTAAGCCGCTGCTCAGAGAGGCATTGCCCCGAGTGCGGACGGGGTCGTCCTCCCGGCCAGAGACATGGATGCGATGCCTCGTGGTGGATGCGGGTATGCCCGAACCCATCCTCGATCACGATGTCTACGACGCCGACGGCACGTTCGTCGGCTGCCTCGACGGCGCCTACCCGGACGTCAAGGTCGCGCTCGAGTACGAGGGCGACCATCATCGGACGGACCCGACGACCTGGAACCGCGACATCCGTAAGCATGACGCCCTGGCGGCGCTCGGGTGGCGCGTCGTCCGGGTCACCCGCGCCGATGTCTTCGCGGATCCCGCTGCGTTCCTTCTTCGCGCCAGCACCGCACTGCGGGCGCGTCGATGACGCCCTCTCCGGGCCCGCTCACCCGACGCGACACGCCCATCCAGGCCGCGTCGAAGGGCGTGTCACGCCGGGGGAGCGGGTTTGGAGCGGGCGAAGAGCATGCCGATATGATCCACACGTGATCACGTTCCTCATCCGCGCCGCGATCTTCATCGTCTCGGCCGCACTCGGCCTCATCGCCGCCGACCTGATCCTGCCCGGCTTCCGCATCGATTGGAGCGACTGGTGGGGATTCGTGCTCGCCGTCGTGATCTTCGCCGTCATCCAGAGCGTGCTCGCTCCGTGGGTCTTCAAAGTGACACGGCGTCATGCTCCCGCGATGCTCGGCGGCATCGGCATCATTTCGACGTTCGTGGCGATCGTCGTCGTCGTGCTCATCCCCGGCGCCGGTATCGGCATATCGAATGCGATCTCGTGGGTGCTCGCGCCGGTGATCGTCTGGCTGGTGACGGCGCTGGCGACCTGGCTGCTGCCGCCCCTGTTCATCAAGAAGAAAGTCAGCGACGCGAGGTCCTGACGGCGCCTCAGATGATGTATTCGGGGGCGGTGAGCAACGCGCGCGTGTCGATCCCCTCGCGTCTGGTGCGCGGCTTCGCCGGGACCCCGACGAGGATGCTGTCGGCCGGGGCATCCCGTGTGACAACGGCGTTCGCACCGATCACCGTGTCGGAACCGATCGTGATGGGGCCCAGCACCTTGGCACCGGCGCCGACCGCCACGCGATCGCCGAGCGTGGGGTGGCGTTTGCCGCCTTCTCTTTGACGGCCGCCGAGCGTGACGCCGTGGTACAGCATCACGTCGTCACCCACCTCGGCGGTCTCGCCGATCACCACGCCCATGCCGTGGTCGATGAAGAACCTGCGCCCGATCGTCGCGCCCGGGTGGATCTCGATCCCGGTCATCCAGCGAGTGACCTGCGACCCCGCACGAGCGGCGAACCGGAACCCGCGCACCCAGAGCGCGTGCCAGACGCGGTGCGCCCAGATGGCGTGTAGCCCCGGGTACAGCAGAGCGAGCTCGATCGAGGAGCGTGCTGCGGGGTCGCGGAGCTTCGCTGCTGCGATGTCCTCGCGGATCCGTGCCGAGGGCCGCATCGATCAGTCCTCCCGCAGGTGCTCGTACAGGGCGGTGCTGAGGTAGCGCTCTCCGGCCGACGGCACGATCACGACGATGTTCTTGCCCGCGTTCTCAGGCCGCGCCGCGACCTGCAGAGCCGCCCAGATCGCCGCGCCGCTGGACATGCCCACGAGGATGCCCTCGTCGGTCGCGACCTGACGCGCCACGCGGATGGCGTCGTCGAATTCGACGGCGATGACTTCGTCGAGGATGCTGCGGTCGAGGATCGCGGGGACGAAGTTCGGCCCGATGCCCTGGATCTTGTGCGGCCCGGGGTGCCCTTCGCTCAACACGGGTGAGTCCTTGGGCTCGACCGCGATGATCTGCACATCCGGGTTGCGTTCCTTGAGCACCTGGCCGACGCCCGTGATGGTGCCGCCGGTGCCCACTCCCGCGATGAAGATGTCGACCTTGCCGTCGGTGTCGCGCCAGATCTCTTCTGCGGTGGTCTTGCGGTGGATGGCGGGGTTCGCCTCGTTCTCGAACTGCCGCGCCCAGATCGCTCCGGGGGTATCGGCGACGATCTGCTTCGCGATGCTCACCGCCTCCGACATCCCCTTCGTCGGGTCGGTGAGCACGAGCTCGGCGCCGAAGGCTCTGAGCAGGAGGCGCCGTTCCTTCGACATCGACGCCGGCATGGTCAGGATCACCTTGTAGCCGCGCGCCGCGCCGACCATCGCGAGCGCGATGCCCGTGTTGCCGCTCGTGGATTCGACGATCGTGCCGCCGGGCTTCAGCTCGCCGGAGGCTTCCGCTGCGTCCACGATCGCGATCCCGAGGCGGTCCTTGACGCTCGAGACCGGGTTGTAGAACTCGAGCTTCGCCAGGACCGTCGCCCCCAGGCCAGCGGTGACACGGTTCAGCTTGACGAGCGGAGTATTGCCGAATGCGCTGGTGATGTCGGAGTGGATGCCGGACATGGGAGGGCCTTTCGGGAGACGGTCTGCAGGACGCCGATCCAGCCTAGGCGAGTGGACCCCCCGTCGGGGCTGTGTGACTTGCGGCTCGTCTCGTTGCCCCTAGGTGGCCCTGATGAGGCGCGGGGATCCGAGGTCGCACACGCGGAACTTCTGCGAGGCGAAGCCCGGGCCGTAGACGAGTGTTCGCGCGTACACCGTTCGAGACGGGTCGGCAGAGCATTCCCACCTGATCGTGGGGGTTCCGGTGCAGAACGCCGTCAGGTCTCCGCCGTTGGTGCGGTATTCGACGCATCCCCCCGCCGCATTCGCCGCTCCTGCGCCCGCCAGCGAAATACCTGCGGCGAGGAGCACCGCAACAGCTGAAGCTGACAGTGTTCTTCCGAGTCTTCTCATTCTTGACTTCCCGTTTCTCATGTCTTCCCTCAGCGTCGATGGCGCGCTGTCAAACCAATATATAGGAATATCAAAATGGCCGCACGCTCGATCGTGAGTGTGGGCGCGGCGAGATAGGCTGGCAGCCCGCGCTCGTCTATCTCTGGCGCGCCTCGATCGCTAGGAATCGCGTTGCTTCTTTCTGAGGCCCTCCACCGCTGCGTTGATCGGCTGGCCGCGGCCGGCATATCCGATCCGCAGGTCGACGCAGAGCTGCTCGCCGCCCATGTGCTGGGCGTCCGGCGCGGAGCAGTTCAGGCCGGCGCCATCCGGGGCGACCGGGTCGACGCCGCGCAGGCGGCGAACCTCGAAGAGCTGGTGGCGCGCCGTGCGGCGCGCGAGCCGCTTCAGCACCTGACCGGGGTGGCCCCGTTCCGGCACCTCGAACTCCGGGTCGGACCGGGGGTGTTCGTGCCGCGACCCGAGACCGAGATCGTCGCGCAGTTCGCTATCGACGCGCTCGCGGCCGCCGCATCCCCTTCTCCCATCGCCGTCGACCTCGGTACGGGGAGCGGCGCGATCGCGCTCGCACTGGCGACCGAGGTGCCTCGAGCGCGGGTCTTCGCCGCCGAGAACTCGGTCGACGCGTTCGCCTGGACGAAAGAGAACTTCGTCCGGGTGGGCGCCGAGAACGCGCATCTGGCTTTCATCGATCTCGAGCGCGCATTCCCCGAGCTCGACGGCACGGTATCGGTGGTCGTGTCGAATCCTCCCTATGTTCCGGATGCTGCCATCCCGCGCGATCCGGAGGTCCGCCTCTTCGACCCGCCGGTGGCGCTCTACGGCGGCGCCGACGGACTGGATGTCGTACGGGTGCTCAGCAGGGTCGGTCTGCGTCTTGCGCACCCCGGCGGGCTGCTGGTGATCGAGCACGGTGAATGGCAGGGTGCGCAGATCCGCGACATCCTCACTGCGGATGGATGGCGCGCCGCCGCGACGCACCCCGATCTGACCATGCGCGACAGGGCGACCACGGCGCTGCATCCGTGAGAGCATCCGCGCCCCCGACGTAGACTGGGGCCGATATGTCTGCCGTATTCGACTGCCGCGACGAGGCACAGCTGCTACCCGGAATGAGGCAGGCGCGTCAGGCGATCGGGCGCGGTGATCTCGTCGTGCTGCCGACCGACACCGTGTACGGCATCGCTGCCGACGCGTTCAACCCGCGCGCCGTGCAGGCGCTGCTGGATGCGAAGGGCCGTGGGCGCCAGTCGCCCCCACCGGTGCTCGTGGCAGGCGTCACAACGCTCCGCGCACTCGTGGCCGAGGTACCCGAGCCGGTCGAGCGGCTGATCGAGGCGTTCTGGCCCGGTGGTCTGACGATCGTGCTCCCCGCTCAGCCCTCGCTCTCGTGGGACCTCGGCGACACGCACGGCACTGTCGCGGTGCGCATGCCCGACCACCGCCTCACACTCGAACTGCTGGAGGACACGGGCCCGCTCGCGGTGTCCAGCGCGAACCTCACCGGCCAGCCGGCCGCCGTTCTCGTGCACGACGCGGAGGCGATGCTGGGCGAATCGGTGGCCGTGTACCTCGACGGCGGTCCATCGCGCAGCGGCATCTCGTCGACGATCATCGACGCCACCGAGCTGGTCGGCGATGTCCCGAACCCGATCGTGCGCGTGTTGCGCGAGGGGGCGATCGACCGCGTGGCCCTGGCCCGCGTCCTGGGCGACCTGCTCGAGCCCGATCCTCGCATCCAGGCTGCGGCCGACGACGCAGCCGCAGCCCAGGACGATTCAGCCGCGCAACAGGCCGTCGAGGGTGCGCCCGAGTGAAGCAGTACGTCTTCACGATCCTGCTGACGGCGACGATCACTCTCGTGCTGTCGTGGGCGGTGTGGCAGCTGAGCCTCAGATACAAGCTGTACCCGGGCATCCGTGAGCGCGACGTGCACAAGATGCCCACTCCGCGCCTCGGCGGGATCGCGATGTTCCTTGCGGTGGTGGCGGCCTTCGTCGTGTCCTCGCGCAATTCCTTCTTCTCGATCTTCTGGGAAGATCCCTCCGCTGTGCTGTCGATCCTCGTCGCGACCCTCATCATCGTCGCGATCGGCGTCGCCGACGACCTGTGGGACCTGGACTGGATGATCAAGCTCGCGGCGCAGTTCATCGCGGCGGGAATCGTCGCGTGGTTCGGCGGCCTGCAGATCTATTACCTTCCGATCGGGGGGTACACCGGGTTCTCGAGCGGGGTGGGCATCGCGATCACGGTGATCTCGATCGTCGTGGTGATGAACGCCGTGAATTTCATCGACGGACTCGACGGCCTGGTGGCCGGGGTGTGCCTGATCGCCAACGCGATCTTCTTCGCCTATTCGTACCTTCTGGTGCGCGACACGGGCTCGAGCACGTACTTCAACCTGTCGTCTTTCATCGCCGCCGTCTTGGTCGGTGCCTGCCTCGGATTCCTCCCGCTGAACTGGAGCCCCGCCAAGCTCTTCATGGGCGACTCCGGTGCGCTCATGCTGGGTCTGCTCATGGCGTGCTCTGCGATCGCCATCACCGGCCAGTTCCCGCCCGCTGTCCTCGATCCGAACCAGATCGGCCGCTCGCAGCTGGTCGGTGCCTTCATCCCGATTCTGCTGCCCATCGTCGTCGTCCTGCTTCCGCTCCTGGACTTCGGGCTCGCGGTCCTCCGACGCGTGCGTGCGGGCAAGTCGCCCTTCTCTCCCGATCGCAAGCACCTCCATCACCGGATGCTCGACATGGGCCACTCCGACCGCACCTCGGTTCTGATCTTCTACGCATGGGCGGCTGTGATCGGTCTTTCCGTCCTGTTGATGTACCTCGGCACGCGCCAGGACTGGTTCGGCCAGTACTGGATCGGCGTCGTCTTCGGAATCGTCGGCGCCGGCGCATGCCTCGTCGTCACCCTGCTCCCCGCCCGGCCGACCGTCCAGGCGCCCGAATCCGCCCTGAAGGAGTCTTCATGAGCACGCCCCCGACGCCGGATGCTCCGGCCCCCGCGAACCCGGGAGCGAGGATCTCGAGCACACCGATCCTTCGCACCACTCTGGTGTGGTCGGCGGGCGTCACCGGCGCGCTCGCGGTCGTCGGCGCGGTGGTCGGCTTCCTCGTCGCCGGCCCGAACGGTCTGTGGAGCGCCCTGGCCGGAGTGCTCCTCGCGGCGGTGTTCCTCGCGATCACCGGTGCCAGCATCCTGATCGCCAACCGCTGGTACGGTGACGCTCTCTACGTGCCGGTGTTCTTCGGAATCGTGCTGGGTGGATGGATCCTCAAGTTCGTCGTCTTCATCGTCGTGCTGATCGTGCTGCGTGGTCAGCCGTGGGTCGACACGACGGTCTTCTTCGTCGCCGTGGTCGCCAGTATCGTCGCGTCGCTCGTCGTCGATGTGGTGGTTCTCACCCGGATGCGCGTTCCGCACGTCAGCGATATCTCACTGCCGACGGAAGTTGCGGACGATGAGGCACCTTTATCTCGACGTCGAGACAATAAAGGGGTCTGAACGGATTTTCCGCACCCGCGAGTTTGCTAGGGTAGGGGGTGCGCCCGCCTGCTCGACCCGAGCAATTTGCGGAGTGACTCTCATCGACCATCGTCGCATCGGTTAACGCCGGAGCCCCGAAGCTGGAGCCAGCGCTGTTTACTCAAGCCGCGAGCCTGATCGCCATTGCCGCCGAATCGGACGATAGCGGATTCCACGCGCCGTCGATCTCGGAATTCTTCCCCGACGCCATCCTCTTCGAGGGCACCTGGTTCGAGATGACTCGGATCAATGTGATCCAGATCATCGCCACGATCGCCGTCGTGCTCATCTTCTGGCTCGGGACCCGACGCATGCGCATCGTGCCGGGGCGTTTCCAGAGCCTCGTCGAGATGGGGCTTGACTTCGTCCGGGTCAACATCGCGCACGACCTCCTCGGCAAGAAGGACGGCGATCGCTTCCTGCCGATCCTCACGACGATGTTCTTCATGATCCTGTTCATGAACCTCACGGGCATCATCCCGTTCATGAACATCGCAGGAACGAGCGTCATCGCCGTCCCGCTGCTGCTGGCGATCGTGTCTTACGTCACGTTCATCTACGCCGGCATCAAGAAGAGCCCCGGCAATTTCTTCAAGAACTCGCTGATGCCCCCGGGCCTGCCGTGGTTCCTGTACATCCTCATCATCCCGCTCGAGTTCCTGTCGACCTTCATCATCCGGCCCGTCACGCTCACGCTCCGACTGCTGATGAACATGATCGTCGGGCACCTCATGCTCGTGCTGTTCTTCGCCGCGACGCAGTTCTTCATCTTCGGTCTGAGCGGTTTCTGGTCTCTGCTCGGTGTCGGAACTCTCGCCTTCGGTTTCGCCTTCACCCTGTTCGAAATCCTGGTGGCCTTCCTCCAGGCATATGTCTTCGCAATCCTGACAGCGGTCTACATTCAGCTCGCTGTCGCAGACGAGCACTAGCGGGCCGGCGTCAGCCGCCCACAACGAAAGGAAAATCCCGTGGATGCAACTACGGTTCTCGCGCAGGTCACCGGCAGCATCGCGACCGTCGGATACGGTCTCGCCGCCATCGGCCCCGCTATCGGCGTCGGCATCGTCGTCGGCAAGACGATCGAGGGTGTGGCTCGTCAGCCCGAGCTCGCCGGCCGCCTCCAGGTCCTGATGTTCATCGGTATCGCGTTCACCGAGGCGCTCGCCTTCATCGGCATCGCCACCGGCTTCATCTTCGGCTTCTGATACCCACCACACGACGTAAGGAGACAGGATGCTGAACGCTCTTGTCACATTCGCCGCCGAAGGCGAGGCGGCGCCGAACCCGCTGCTGCCCGCCGTCTACGACATCGTGTGGTCGGCGGTGTGCTTCGTCGTCATCCTCTTCATCTTCTGGCGAGTCGCGCTGCCTCGCATGAAGAAGCTGCTGGACGACCGCTCCGCGGCCATCGAGGGCAACATCGCCAAGGCGGACGAGGCGCAGCGCAAGGCCGAGGCGGCACTCGAGGAGTACACCGCCCAGCTGGCCGAAGCGCGCAAGGAGGCCGGCGAGATCCGCGAAGCAGCCCGCGAGGACGGCAAGAAGATCGTCGCAGAGGCGAAGGATGCGGCCACCGCCGAGGCTTCGCGCCTCACCGCGACCGCGCACACGCAGATCGAAGCCGAACGCCAGACCGCGCTCGTGTCGCTCCGCAGCGAAGTGGGCACACTGGCGCTCGACCTGGCGGGTGGAGTGATCGGCGAGACCCTCTCCGACGACAAGAAGGCTCAGGCCGTCGTCGACAGGTTCCTGGCCGAGCTGGAAGCATCCGAGACCGCAGCACAGAAGGCGACGAACTGATGGGCAGCGCGACCACTCAGGCGCGGGCGGCAGCGGCGACGGTGCTGGACGCCGCCACGGCTGTGGATCTCCAGGTCGCCGGCGAGCTGTTCGCCGCCGGGCGTGCCATCGGAGACTCGACGCATCTGAGCGGCGCGCTCGCCGACTCGGCCGCACCGGCGGCTGCCAGGGCACAGGTGATCGCCGACATCTTCGGCAGCGCCGTTTCGCCCACCGCCCTGTCGCTGTTGACGATCATCGTCGAACAGCGCTGGTCGTCCGCATCGGATCTGGTGGAGGGGATCAACGAGGTCGCGATGCGCGCCGCGGCGATCGCCGCTCCGGACGCCGACATCGAGGAGGAGCTGTTCCGGTTCTCTCGCACAGTGGCGGGCAACCCTGAACTCGAGCTCGCACTCGGCAGCCGTCGTGGCGATTCCGCCGCGAAGGGCGCTCTCGTCGAGACGCTCCTGAGCGGCCGGGCGAGCGACGCGACGACCCTCATCGTGAGCTCGATCGTTCGTCAGGCGGGTGAGCGGCGCGTGCGTCAGCTCCTGACGTGGGCGATGCAGGCCGTGGCCGACCAGCGTGACCGCAAGGTCGCCACAGTCGTCTCGGCGGCGCCGCTCAACGACGCCCAGATCGAGCGGCTGGGTGCGGCCCTCGCGAAGAAGTACGGCACGCGCGTCTCGCTCAACTCGGTGATCGACCCCACGGTCGTCGGCGGGCTGCGGGTGCAGATCGCCGACGACGTGATCGACGCGAGCGTTTCGTCGCGTCTCGCCGACCTCCGCCAGCGACTGGCGGGCTGACACAGACTTCCCGCCCCGCAGGGGCGGAGTATTCGGGGCCTCGTCCCCACCGAACGAAGGAAGACAATGGCAGAACTATCGATCAGCCCCGACGTCATCCGTGACGCGCTGAAGGATTTCGTCGCCGCGTACGAGCCCACGGGCCCAGCGGCCACGGAGGTCGGCACAGTCATCGACGCGGCCGACGGCATCGCCCACGTCGAAGGACTCCCCGGCGTCATGGCCAACGAGCTCGTGAACTTCGCCGACGGCACCCAGGGCCTCGCCCTGAACCTCGACGAGCACGAGATCGGCGTCGTCGTCCTCGGTGAATTCTCCGGGATCGAGGCCGGCCAGGAGGTCACCCGCACCGGCGAGGTGCTTTCCGTCGCCGTCGGCGACGGCTACCTGGGTCGCGTCGTCGACCCGCTCGGCAACCCGATCGACGGTCTCGGCCCCGTGGCGACCGAGGGCCGCCGTGCCCTCGAGCTGCAGGCCCCGGGCGTCATGCAGCGCAAGTCGGTGCACGAGCCGCTGCAGACCGGCATCAAGGCGATCGACGCCATGATCCCCGTCGGTCGTGGTCAGCGCCAGCTGATCATCGGCGACCGCCAGACCGGCAAGACCGCGATCGCGATCGACACGATCATCAACCAGAAGTCCAACTGGGAGTCGGGCGACCCAGGCAAGCAGGTCCGCTGCATCTACGTCGCGATCGGCCAGAAGGGCTCGACGATCGCGGCCGTGAAGGGCGCACTGGAAGACGCCGGCGCGCTGGAGTACACGACGATCGTCGCGGCACCGGCATCCGATCCCGCGGGCTTCAAGTACCTGGCCCCGTACACCGGCTCGGCCATCGGCCAGCACTGGATGTACGACGGCAAGCACGTCCTGATCATCTTCGACGACCTGACCAAGCAGGCGGAGGCCTACCGTGCCGTTTCGCTGCTGCTGCGCCGTCCGCCGGGCCGCGAGGCGTACCCGGGTGACGTCTTCTACCTGCACTCGCGCCTTCTGGAGCGTTGCGCGAAGCTCTCCGACGAGCTCGGTGCCGGGTCGATGACGGGTCTGCCGATCATCGAGACCAAGGCCAACGACGTCTCGGCGTACATCCCGACCAACGTGATCTCGATCACCGACGGCCAGATCTTCCTGCAGTCCGACCTGTTCAACTCCAACCAGCGCCCCGCTGTCGACGTCGGCATCTCGGTGTCGCGCGTCGGCGGTGACGCCCAGGTGAAGTCGATCAAGAAGGTCTCGGGCACCTTGAAGCTCGAGCTCGCGCAGTATCGCTCGCTCGAGGCGTTCGCGATGTTCGCCAGCGACCTGGATGCCGCGTCCCGCCGTCAGCTCTCGCGCGGTGCGCGTCTGACCGAGCTGCTCAAGCAGCCGCAGTACTCGCCCTACCCGGTGGAGGAGCAGGTCGTCTCGATCTGGGCCGGCACCAACGGCAAGCTCGACACGATCGAGGTCGAGGACGTGCTGCGGTTCGAGCGCGAGCTGCTGGACTACCTGCGCCGCAACACGACGATCCTCGACACGCTTCGCGACACGAACGTGCTCGACGACGACACCGCCGCAGAGCTGGCCAAGAAGACCGACGAGTTCCTCCTCGAGTTCCAGGCCGGCGCCGACCAGGCGATCGACGCTCCCGGGCGCCAGGAGGTCGCAGCGGCGGATGCCGACGACATCAACCAGGAGAAGATCGTCAAGGGCCGCCGCTAGGCAGCCGAGGACTGAACCATGGGCGCACAACTGCGGGTCTACAAGCAGAAGATCAACACTGCTCAGACCACCAAGAAGATCACGAAGGCGATGGAGCTCATCGCCGCGTCGCGGATCCAGAAGGCGATGGCGCGCGTGCGCGCGTCCTCTCCGTTCGCGCGCGCCGTGACCCGCGCGGTCTCGGCGGTCGCCACCCACTCGAACGTCGAGCACCCGCTCACCCGGGAGCGCGAGGTCATCCGGCGCTCGGCCGTCGTGATCTTCGCCTCCGACCGCGGCCTCGCCGGAGCGTTCAATTCGCAGATCATGCGCGAGGGCCTCGAGCTCTCCGAACTGCTGCGCTCGCAGGGCAAAGAGGTCACGTTCTACCTGGTCGGACGCAAGGCGGTGGGGTACTTCCAGTTCCGCCGTATGCCGAGTGCCGCCGAATGGACGGGCGACACCGATACGCCGCACTTCCGCACGGCGGAAGAGATCGCCGACGTACTCCTGGATGCCTATGACCGAGGCGGCGAAGACGGTGGCGTCGACGAGATCCACCTCGTGTACAACCGCTTCGTCAGCATGATGACCCAGTCGCCCGAGCAGGTCCGCCTGCTCCCGCTCGAGGTCGTCGAAGCCGAGACGACCGCCTCGGCCCAGGTGTATCCGCTGTACGAGTTCGAGCCGGATGCCGAGACGGTCCTGGACGCGCTGCTTCCGGTGTACATCCAGAGCCGCGTCTTCAACGCTCTTCTGCAGTCGTCGGCCGCCAAGCACGCCGCGACGCAGAAGGCCATGAAGTCGGCCAGCGACAACGCCGACAAGCTCATCACCGACTACACGCGCCTGCGCAACAACGCGCGGCAGGCCGAGATCACACAGCAGATCGCCGAGATCGTCGGCGGCGCCGACGCGCTCTCGTCGGGCAAATAGACCTCAACCGAAAGACAGAACAATGACTCTCATCGCTCCCGCCGAGACGGCCGAGACCACGGCCGTCGGCCGCGTGGCTCGCGTCACCGGTCCGGTCGTCGACATCGAGTTCCCGCACGACTCGATCCCCGACATCTACAACGCGCTTAAGACCACGATCACGATCGACGGCGAGTCGAACGAGATCACCCTCGAGGTCGCCCAGCACCTCGGCGACGACCTCGTCCGCGCGATCTCGCTGAAGCCCACGGACGGCATGGTCCGCGGGCAGGAGGTGCGCGACACCGGTGACCAGATCACCGTTCCGGTCGGCGACGTCACCAAGGGCAAGGTCTTCAACGTCATCGGCGAGGTCCTCAACGCCGAGCCCGGCGAGACGATCGAGATCACCGAGCGCTGGCCGATCCACCGCAAGGCCCCCAACTTCGACCAGCTCGAGTCCAAGACGCAGATGTTCGAGACCGGCATCAAGGTCATCGACCTGCTGACGCCGTACGTGCTCGGTGGAAAGATCGGCCTGTTCGGCGGCGCGGGTGTGGGTAAGACCGTCCTCATCCAGGAGATGATCCAGCGCGTCGCGCAGGACCACGGTGGTGTGTCGGTGTTCGCCGGCGTCGGTGAGCGCACACGTGAGGGCAACGACCTCATCCACGAGATGGAAGAGGCGGGCGTCTTCGACAAGACCGCGCTCGTGTTCGGGCAGATGGACGAGCCGCCGGGAACCCGCCTCCGCGTGGCTCTGTCGGCCCTGACGATGGCGGAGTACTTCCGCGACGTGCAGAAGCAGGACGTGCTGCTCTTCATCGACAACATCTTCCGTTTCACGCAGGCCGGCTCCGAGGTCTCGACCCTGCTCGGTCGCATGCCCTCCGCCGTGGGCTACCAGCCCAACCTCGCTGACGAGATGGGTGTGCTCCAGGAGCGCATCACCTCGACCCGCGGTCACTCCATCACGTCGCTGCAGGCGATCTACGTCCCGGCCGACGACTACACCGACCCGGCCCCGGCGACCACGTTCGCGCACCTCGACGCGACCACCGAGCTCTCGCGCGAGATCGCGTCGAAGGGCCTGTACCCGGCCGTCGACCCGCTGACCTCCACGAGCCGGATCCTCGATCCGCGCTACATCGGCGCCGATCACTACCGGGTCGCGACGAACGTGAAGCAGATCCTGCAGAAGAACAAGGAACTGCAGGAGATCATCGCGATCCTCGGCGTCGACGAGCTGTCCGAAGAAGACAAGATCGTCGTCTCGCGCGCTCGCCGCATCCAGCAGTTCCTCTCCCAGAACACCTACATGGCGAAGAAGTTCACCGGCGTCGAGGGCTCCACGGTCCCGATCAAGGAGACGATCGAGTCGTTCGACGCGATCGTCAAGGGCGACTTCGACCACGTGGCCGAGCAGGCCTTCTTCAACGTCGGCGGCATCGGCGACGTGGAAGAGAAGTGGGCGCAGATCCAGAAGGAGAACGGCTGACATGCCGCTCCACGTGAGCCTGGTCTCGGCAGACGCCGAGGTCTGGACGGGAGAGGCCACCCTCGTGGTCGCCAAGACCGTCGAGGGCGAGATCGGCCTCATGGCCGGTCACGAGCCGATCCTGGCGATCCTGGCTGAGGGTCAGGTGCGCATCACGCGCGCCGACGGCTCGAAGATCCTCGCAAACGCTCAAGACGGCTTCCTGTCGATGGAGAACGACGATCTGACCATCGTCGCGGGAAACGCGGCTCTCGTCGCCTGACGTCTCTCTCGATCTGAGCGCAACCGACCGAGACAGGACCATTCCCCGGAATCTCCTCGTCTCGGTCGGTTCTCCTTTCCGATGGGTCCCTCGTGCTGATCCTGCTTCCCCCTTCCGAAACGAAGCGCGCCGGGGGCGCGCGTACTCCGCTGGCCGTCGGGGGGCTGAGTCTGCCCACTCTCGCTCCACAGCGCGAGACCGTCATCGACGCGCTCGTCGCGCTCTCCGCCGACGAGGATCACGCGGCGCGGGTGCTCAAACTCGGGCCTACGCAGCGTCACGAGGTGGCCGCGAACGCCCGCCTGCGCGACTCGGCGACGATGCCCGCCGTGGATCGGTACACCGGCGTGCTCTATGACGCCGTGGATGCTGCATCCCTCGACGGCGCCGCCCGCCGCTGGCTCGCCCACCATGTCCTGATCCACTCCGCCCCGTTCGGGCCGATCGGGGCGATGGACCGGATCCCGGCCTACCGACTCGGTGCGTCGGCGTCGATTCCCGGCATCCCGGCCCTGCGGGCGCTGTGGTCGGATGCGGTGAGCGCCGCCCTCGCGGAGGCGCGACCCGATTTCGTGCTCGATCTGCGTTCTGAGGCGTATGTCGCACTCGGACCCGTGCCGGACTCGCTCCGCTCGATCTACGTGCGGGTGGTGTCGGAGTCGTCCGATGGGGTCACGCGCGCGCTCAACCACTTCAATAAGCACGCGAAGGGCGCTCTCGTTCGTCGCCTGGCCGAGGAGCGTCCGCGCGTCGCGTCGCTCCCCGCACTCCTGCGCTGGGCCGACGGGGCGGGCATCGTCCTGCGTCCGGGCGCCTCCGGCGAGCTCGACCTGCTCGTCTGACCCCCGCCCCCCGCCCCCCGCCCCACGCCCCCGCCCGCCCGGCGCCCCCCGGCGAACCGCGAAACCGTATGGGAGCGACGAGACCGCAGGTTTTCGCTACGGTCTCGTTGCTCCCATACGGTCTCGCGAGGGTTCGGGGAGGGTTCGGCGAGGGTTCGGCGAGGTCAGCGGCGCGTGTTCTCGGCGGTGCGTTCGGTGTTCTCGGCGATCGCGATCAGGGCGACGATCGCTTCGATGAGGAATCGCAGCACGACGATCGCCAGGAAGGTCACGAGCGGCACGATGATGATCGTCACGATGAGGAGCGAGATCCCTGCGCCGGGGTTGTACCAGAGCGCGGCGATTCCGCCGACGATGCCCTGCACGAAGTACACGATGAAACCGATCGCGATGGCGATCAGTCCGACCAGGTAGAAGACGCTCGCCAGACGTCGCGTGATGAAGGTGCGGAACGAGAGATCGAACAGCGCGCGGAAGAATCCGCGCCCGATGTCGGCCGGATCGGCCTCCAGCGCGCTGGGGACCCCGGTGTCGTCAGGGTCGGTCGCCGCATCGTACGCGGCCGGCGTCGGCTGCCGGGCGGCTTCCGCCGCGGGTTGTGCGGGAACGGGCGGCACAGGTGTGGTGGGGGGAGTGGTGTCGCTCATCGGAATGTCCTTCGATCGGGGTCTCTGTCTGTGGTCAGGCTAGCGAAACGACACGCACCGGCGCGTTACGACGCGGTGGCAGACAGCGAGGCATCCGGCTCGCTAGCATGTGGTCCGTGGGTCGCCGTGACCCCCCGATGCCCATGCGAGCATCGACGACAGTTTCTGAGGGGACCTCATGTCCGACTACACCGACCCGGGCGTTGCATATGCCGTCGCGTGGCTCATCTTTCTGCCGTTCCTCCTGATCTTCGCGCTCGCGGGATACCTGCTCACCTCGTGGTTCCTGATGAAGATCTTCGACAAGGCGGGAGTGCAGGGCCGCTGGCGTGCCTGGGTGCCCGTGTACAACACCCTGATCTTCGTGAAGCTCGGCGATCTGAACCCGTGGTGGCTGCTGATCCTGTGGGGCGCCGGCGCCGTCCTGAGCTGGATTCCGGTGCTCGGCCAGCTCATCCTGCTCGCCGCGTTCGTCTATACGCTTCTCGCCGCATGGCGGGTGGGCCTGAAGCTGCAGAAGGAGGCCGTCTGGCTCATCCTCTACTTCTTCCTCTCGATCGTCTGGCTCGGCATCAACGCGTTCGACAAGTCGCGCTGGAACACCGCCATCCCGGCAGCGCCGTGGGCGACCAACTTCCTCGCCGACAAGACAGTGTGGCAGGGCGTGCCCGTACAGGCGCCCGCGGGCGGTTACCCCGCCAACCCCGTCACCCAGCCGGCTCCGGGTGCCTACCCGCCGCCGCCTGCCGGGTATCAGGCACCCCCGGCTCCGCCCGCCGGCTACACCCCGCCGGCACCGCCGGCAGGCGCTCCGGTCCCGCCGCCGGCAACTCCGCCGAGCACGCCTCCTGCGGCGACCCCGCCCACCGCTCCTGAGCCGCCCGCGGCTCCGCCGGTCGATCCGGACGCTCCGCGGATCTGACCTCGTGTGCACGAAGAGCCCCTCGCCCCGGCGAGGGGCTCTTCGTGTTGCATCGCGGGGGTTAGCGTGGAGGGGTGACATCGCATACTCGCCGGGTCGGAGCATCCGGACTCCTCGTCTCATCGGTCGGTCTCGGCTGCAATAACTTCGGCAGGCCCGGCACTCGCACCGAGACGCTCGAGGGCACGATGGAGGTGATCGACGCCGCGATCGACGCCGGCGTCACCTTTTTCGACACGGCCGACATGTACGGGGCCGAACCGGGGCTCAGCGAGAGCCTCATGGGTTCCGCCCTCGCCGGGAAACGCGACCGCGTCGTGCTCGCGACGAAGTTCGGGCACTCCGGTCGAGACATGGGCTACCCGAGCGCCGGGGCGAAAGGGTCGCGGTCGTACATCCGGGTTGCGGTCGAGGCATCTCTCGCCCGGCTTCAGACCGACTGGATCGACCTCTATCAGCTGCACACGCCCGATCCCGGCACACCGATCGACGAGACGATCGCGGCGCTGGACGATCTCGTGCGCGACGGCAAGATCCGGTACTACGGCCACTCGAACCTCGCCGGGTGGCAGCTCGCCGAGGCCGACGCCGCTGCATCCCGCGGCAGCCGTTTCGTGTCTGCGCAGAACCACTACTCGCTGCTTGCGCGAGGCGCTGAGCGTGAGGTTCTGCCGGCGGCGCGCCGCTTCGGGCTCGGTTTCTTCCCGTACTTCCCGCTGTACAACGGGCTTCTGACCGGCAAGTTCACCCGCGACGGCGGTCCAGAAGGCAGCCGCATCATGGCTCAGCGACCGCATCTGTGGCGGGATGCTCCCTGGGATGCTCTGGAGGAGTATCAGCGCTTCTGCAACCAACGCGGGATCACGATGCTCACCGCGACATTCGGATGGCTGCTCGCCCAGGACCCGATCTCGAGTGTGATCGCGGGTGCGACGTCGCCCGAGCAGGTCACAGCGAATGCGGAGGCCGCGCGGGGCTGGTCGCCGACCGCCGACGACCTCGCGGCCATCGACGCCATCTTCCCTCTCCCGGCCGATCCGGCCGCCTGAGCGCGGCACCCGCCCGGGCGAGCGAGGAGCCGTCCACTAGGATGAGCACGTCGCGCACTGTCGTGCGCGCGGAAACTGACCGCGAGCGGGAGGATGAGGGCGTGCCCGAGGTGTCCACCCGATCCCAGATCGTCGCGACGGCCAGTGGTGACATCGAACTCCGCTGGGCCGAGGTCACCGACACGGGCCGACGACGTGAGGCCAACCAGGACGCGGTTCTCGCCGAGTATCCACTCTTCGTCGTCGCGGACGGAATGGGCGGCCATATCGGCGGTGAGATCGCCAGCGCGAGCACGGTGGACCGGCTGCGCCCCGTCGCCGAGGCCGGGAACGTCTCGGCGAAGGCGATCGAGAAGGCCCTCTCCCGTGCGGTGAAAGACATCGCCTCCCATCCCGAGACGACCGACGACGGCACCGGCACCACGGTGACCGGTGTGTACCTCGACGTGAGCGGCCCCGTGCCGCACTGGGTCACCCTCAACATCGGCGACTCACGCGTCTACCTCTCGCGCGACGACTCGATCGTGCAGATCACCACCGACCACTCGGTCGTGCAGGAGCTCATCGCGGCCGGGCGGTTGAGTCCGGAGGAAGCGGAGAACCACCCCTACGGCAATGTGATCACGCGCGCCGTGGGGCCGAGCGACGGCGTCACCCCGGACTACGTGCGGCTCGACGTGCTCGACGGCGATCGCTTCGTGATCTGCTCGGATGGGCTCACCAAAGAGCTGACCGATTACGGGATCCAGCACTTCCTGGGCGAGCACGATGATCCGGCCGCGGCGGTCGAGGCGATGCTCGATGCCGCGCTGGAGAACGGTGGCCGCGACAACGTCACGATCATCGTGTTGAATGCCCGTCTCCGAGGGGCGGCGGGTGAGGCATCCGTCTTCGATCAGGATGCGGCCGTCACGGCGCCCACGACCACGATCGCTGGCGGCGTCGCCTCCTCCCCAGCCGCCGACTGAGCTCGCGCGTCCACAGTTTCGTGCCCGTGCGGTCTCGGCAGGGCGCGCGACCGGTTGAATCGGGGGATGCTCTCGCATCGACCCCTCTCGCCGCCTCCGGCGACTCGGGCCTGGGCGAGACCGCCGGCTCATGTGGACGCAGAGCCTCTCGTGCTCCCCGCCGCCTGGGTCGCACCCCGCCGCGCCGGGATCCCCTTGCTCGCGTCGCTCGTACCCGTGCTCGGAGCGGTCGCGCTGTGGCTGGTCACCGGGTCGGTCCTGTCGTTGTGGCTCGCGCTGCTGGGCCCGCTCATCGCCGCGGCGACGCTGCTCGACGCATCGCGCGGAACCCGTCGCGATCGGCGCCGGGCCCAGACGGAGGCTGACGTAGCCCGCGAACGAGTCATCGCCGAGGTGGCCGTCAGACACGAGAGCGAGCGAGAACGGCTCCGCGCCACGCATGCGGATGTGGCGACGCTGGCGACGTGCGATGACGAAGTCTGGCGGGCCGTTCCCGCCCGATCCGAAGCGCTGGTGGTCGGGGCGGGTGCTCGCGCGAGCGGCGTGCGCGTGACCGGCGGCGAGGGTGACGCTGCCTCGACGGCGGTCCGAGCGCGTGCCGCGACCCTCGAGGCTGCTCCGATCACGGTGCCGCTCGGGGCCGGCGTCGCCGTCGTGGGAAGGGCTCCCGTCGCACCCGCCGTGGTACGCGCGCTCGTGATCCAAGTGTGCTCGGCGCTCCCGCCTGGCCGCCTGCGCATCGTCGGAGCGCTCAGCGACGAGAACGCCTGGGCCGAAGAACTGCCGCACCGCCGCGCGAGAGAGGGCATCGCTCTAGGTCTGATCGGGCCGGATGAGGCTGTACCGGCGGGTTGCGACATCGTGATCGCACACGCGCGCGTTCCCGTTCCCGCGCGATGTGCGGCGGTCCTGAGTGTGACCTCACCCGTGCACGCACAGCTCGACTACGGCGGCGAGATGGTCGAGCTCGAGGTCGAGGCGCTGAGCGCGGTGCAGGCCGCCGAGATCGCGCGCGCGCTCGCCCAGAGGGCTCTCACGGTGCTCGATGAGGGTCAGGGCCCGTCCGGGCCCGTCCTGTTGGGGCCGCTGCTGGGCGGCGCGTTGGGCGACGCACGACAGGCGCACGAAGGTCTCCGCGCGGTGATCGCGACGCGTGCGGGCCGCTCGGTCACCGTCGATCTCGTCTCGGACGGGCCGCACGCCGTCGTGGCAGGCGTGACGGGCTCGGGTAAGAGCGAGCTGCTCATCACCTGGATCCTTTCGCTGTGCGCCGGCCACTCCACCGCCGAGGTCACGTTCCTTCTCGCCGATTTCAAAGGCGGGACGGCGTTCGACGCACTCGCAGAGGTCCCTCACGTCACCGGCGTGATCACCGATCTTGACGGCTCGGGTGCGCGCAGAGCGATCGAGAGCCTTCGGGCCGAGGTGCGGTGGCGCGAGGGCGAGCTGGCGCGTGTCGCAGCCCGCGACATCCGTGACCCGCGGGTGCAGCTGCCCAGGCTCGTGATCGTGGTGGACGAGTTCGCCGCGCTGGTGGGGACGCATCCGGAGCTGCAGGCCGTGTTCACGGACGTGGCCGCGCGCGGTCGTGCCCTGGGCATGCATCTGATCCTCGGGACGCAGCGCGTGGCCGGCGTGATCCGCGAGGCGCTGCTCACGAACTGCCCGCTGCGGCTGAGCCTTCGCGTCATCGATGAGGCCGACAGCAGGGCGGTGGTGGGGTCGCCGGAGGCGGCGGCTCTGCCGGGGGGGCCTGACGGCCGGGGGTTCGCGCTCGTGCGCCGCGCCGGAGACACCGCGCCCGAGGCGGTTCGGGTCGCGCTCAGCACGCCCGACGACATCGCGACGGTGTGCGATCGCTCGAGTGGCGCGCCTCCGCGCCGCCCCTGGTTGCCCGATCTGCCTGCGACGGTTCCCCTCGCCGAGCTGCGCAGTGAACATCGCCGCGTGCCGGGTGAGATCCTGCTCGGACTGATCGACGAGCCCGACCGCCAGCGTCAGCACGCGGCCGTGCTCGCCCTCGATGATCGCGGCCTTCTCGTGGTCGGCGGAGCCGGCACGGGCAAGACGGCCCTGCTGCGCACGATCGCCGCACAGTGCGCCGGCGACCTGTTCAGGATCACGAGCGCGGGCGAGCAGGCGTGGGACGCGGTGGCGCGGTTGGCTGCTCAGCCGGCAGCGCGCGGATCGGTCGTGGTCATCGACGATCTCGACGCGCTCACCGTGCGGCTTCCGCAGGACTATGCCCACGTCATCCTCGAACGCATCGAGCAGCTCATTCGCGGCGCAGGGGATGCGGGGGTCCTCGTGGTGGTCTCCGCGCGTCGATTGACCGGCGCCGTCGGTCGCGTCGTCGAGCTCGTGCCGCGGCGTGCGCTCCTGGCGATGTCTTCGCGCGCCGAGTACATCGGGGTCGGCGGAGACCCCGCACACCACCTCCCGAGCCCACCGCCCGGACGCGGGCGGCTCGACGGTCAGGCGATCCAGTTCGCCTGGTGCGACCCATCCGACGTCGGCGTCGGATCCGAGCCCGGCATCCCGCCCGAGCCGCCGGTGGGGTGGATGCCGGCGGCCCCGCTCACCGGATTCGTCGCACGACGCTCGGCGGCGACGCGTGCGGTGCTGGCACGGTGGCAGGACGCAGGCGCTGCAATCGTCAGGATCGACGACGCGCCACATGTCGGCGATGCCGCCACGGCAGGCATTCCGGTCGCCGTGGTCGGCGAGCCGGACGAATGGCAAAGGCACTGGGGCCTGCTGGCGCGCATCCGCGGCGAGCACGATCTCGTGATCGATGCGGCGTGCGCGCAGGAGTATCGCATCGTCGCGGGCGAGCGCGACCTGCCGCCGTACTGCGAACCAGGGCGGCGACGCGCATGGCTGCGACGGGAAGACTGCGCGGCGCAGCGCATCGTGCTTCCGTGCGCCGACGCCGCTGGGGGTCGGGCCGGTGACGAGTATCGGGGTGAAGCCACTTGACCGCTGATCATCGCTCACCGTACGTTCAGCATGTGTCTACCACTCCGATCGATCTCGCCCGCCCCGAAGGCAAGGGTCTCGCAGCCGGAACACTCGGCCTCTGGGGTTCGACCGTCATCGGTCTCGCCTCGACGGCTCCCGTCTACTCCCTCGTTGCGACGCTCGGCTTCGTCGTTCTCGCGGTCGGCGCACAGGCGCCGATCGTGTTCGTCCTCGCCTTCATCCCGATGCTGTTCATCGCATTCGCCTATCGCGAGCTCAACAACGCCGTCCCGGATTGTGGAACCACCTTCACATGGGGCACGAAGGCGTTCGGTCCCTGGGTGGGCTGGATGGGCGGCTGGGGCGTCGCGGTGGCCGGGATGGTGGTGCTGGCCAACCTTGCGCAGATCGCCGCGATCTACTTCTGGGCGCTCATCGACGGCATCGTGAGTTCGCCGGAAGACGCGTTGCTGTCGGACAACGTCCCGCTCGTCACTGCCACAGGCGTCGTCTTCATCGCCCTCATGACCTGGGTCAGCTATCGCGGGGTCGAGATCGGCGAGCGGATCCAGAACATCCTGCTCGGCATCCAGTATCTGGCGCTCGCGATCTTCGTGGTGGCGGCGCTCTGGCAGTTCTTCGCGGGGACCGCGCCCGGCGCGACGCCGTTCGACTGGTCGTGGTTCAACCCGCTGGCGTTCACCGATTGGGACGCCTTCATCCAGGCGATCCTGCTGGCGATCTTCATCTACTGGGGCTGGGACACGTGTCTGTCTCTCAATGAAGAGACCAAGGATCCCAAGCGCATCCCCGGTCGCGCTGCCCTCCTGACCACGATCGTGCTCCTCGTGACGTACGTGGGCGTGACCGTCGCGGCGATGATGTACGCCGGACTCGGCGACAGCGGCACGGGCCTGGGCAACGAGGCGAACGCCGATGACTTCTTCCTCGCCATCAAGGACGGGCTGCTGGGCCCCGTGGGATGGGTCCTCGTCGTGTCGGTGATGATCTCAGCGATCTCGTCCACCCAGACCACGATTCTGCCGACCGCGCGCGGCACCCTCGCGATGGCCGCCTACAAGGCGCTCCCGCGCCGCTTCGCCGTCGTGCACCCCACGTTCAAGACGCCGTCGTTCTCGACGCTCGTCATGGGGATCGTCGCTTCGGTCTACTACGTCGGCATGACTCTGATCAGCGACAACATCCTGCAGGATTCGATTCTGTCGCTCGGCCTCGCGATCGCCTTCTACTACGGCATCACCGGGTACGCGTGCGTCTGGTACTTCCGCAGAGAACTGTTCAATTCGCCGCGCAACTTCTTCTACCGGTTCCTGTTCCCCCTCTTGGGCGCCCTCATGCTCACCTACGCGTTCGTGCAATCGGCGATCGACATGTACGACGTCGACTACGGCAACACCGTGCTCCTCGGGGTAGGCGGCACGTTCGTCGTCGGGATCGGCGCGCTCGGCGTCGGCGTCGTCCTCATGCTCATCTGGTTCGCGTTCCCGCGATCCAAGGCGTTCTTCCGCGGCGAGGCGCTGAATCGCGATACCGAGGTTCTCGTCCCCGAGGACCCGGCGGACTTCGGTCGGTCGATAGACGGTGGACTGGCCTGACGCCGGAGGCGGCCGTACGGCCTCCGCGTCGCGCCCGTCTCAGGCGAGGACGTCCGCGAGGGATGCGGCAGCCAATCCATGTGCCGCGGCCACGCCCGCATTGACCACGGAGCCGCCCGACGTGTTGAGCCCGGCCGCGAGCGCGGCATCCGTCCGCAGGGCGTCCCGCCACCCGAGTCGGGCGATCTGGCGGATGTAGGGGAGGGTCGCGTTCGTCAGGGCTGAGGTCGATGTGTTCGGCACGGCACCGGGCATGTTCGCGACGCAGTAGAAGACGCTGCCGTGCACAGGGAACGTCGGGTCGGCGTGTGTCGTCGGATGCGTGTCCTCGAAACACCCGCCCTGGTCGACGGCGATGTCGACCAGGACGCTGCCGGCACGCATGCGTGCCACCATCTCGTTCGTGACCAGCTTCGGCGCCTTCGCCCCGGGGATGAGTACGGAGCCGACCACGAGGTCCGATCCGACGACCGCGCGGTCAAGATCGAGGGGGTTGGAGGCGGCGGTCTTGACCCGCCCCTGGAAGTGATCGTCGAGATAGCGCAGGCGCTGCACGTTCGTATCGAACACGGTCACGTCGGCACCGAGGCCGACGGCGATCACCGCCGCGTTCGCGCCGGCGACACCGCCGCCGATCACCGTCACCTGCGCGGGCCGGGTGCCGGGCACCCCCGACATGAGCAGGCCGAGTCCGCCCGCCGAGCGCATGAGGGTGGCAGCTCCGACAGTGGGTGCCAGGCGCCCGGCGACCTCGCTCATGGGGGCCAGGAGCGGGAGCCCGCCGCCGACCAGCTGCACCGTCTCATACGCGATCGCCGTGACGCCGTCGGCGACGAGCCGGTCGGTGAGCGGTCGATCCGCCGCGAGGTGCAGATAGGTGAAGATGAGCAGGTCGTCACGGAAATAGCCGTACTCGCTCGCGATCGGCTCCTTGACCTTGAGGAGGAGCTCAGCCCGAGCCCAGATCTCGGCAGGATCGTCGAGCAGCTGTGCACCGGCTTCCGCGTATTCCGAGTCCGTCATGGACGAACCGGCGCCGGCGCCGCTCTGCACGAACACCTCGTGCCCGGCGCGTACGAGATCGTGCACGCCGGAGGGGGTGAGGGCCACCCGGTACTCGTTGTTCTTGACTTCGGTGGGTACGCAGATCCTCATCGACTGGTCCTTCCCGCTCAGTGTGCGAGCGCTGTTCAGAAAGCGGGGCGGATCGCGCCCACATCGATCCCCCCGCCGGAGACCGACAGGGGGAGTGACGCCATCGCGTCGGCCACATCGCTCGACGCGAGCGCGCCTGCCCGCTCGAGCAGGCGCAGCGCGACCGCGGTGGCGGCGCGGCCGCTGCCGTCGAGCATCTTCAGGGCTGTCGTGGTGCCGTCGGGGGCGACCATCACCATGA
Organism: Microbacterium rhizomatis; assembly: GCF_008710745.1. GTDB lineage: Bacteria > Actinomycetota > Actinomycetes > Actinomycetales > Microbacteriaceae > Microbacterium > Microbacterium rhizomatis. The sequence continues at coordinate 1,191,275 of NZ_VYSA01000001.1, read as the reverse complement.
CGCCCTCGGCGCCGCCTTTGGCGAAGACGCCGAGACGCTCGATCACGATCGTGTCGGCGCGGCCGGGCCCATCGATCGTCCACGGGTTCTCGCGCACCGCGCGCACGAGCGCACCGGCGCTGCGGTGCAGGGCGAAGGGCGAGGTCTCGGACGCCGTGCCGATCCGGTGGATCGCCCTGGCGAGCCCGGCCAGGCTGGTCGTGTGCACCGGTGCGCCGCAGCCGTCGATCGCGGTCGCGACCGCCTTCTCGCCGGTGAGGCGCTCGACGAGTTCCTTGATCTGCACCTGCAGCGGATGCTGCGGGTCGAGGTAGGTCGCTGCATCCCACCCGTTCGTCACGCAGGTGAGGAGCATGGCCGCGTGCTTGCCGGAGCAGTTCATCCGCACGCGTGCGGGGGGCAGACGCTCGCGGATCAGCTCATCGCGTGCGTCGGAGTCACCCGGCCAGGCCGGCGGACAGCGGAGGGCCTCTTCGGTGAGGCCCGCCGAATCCAGGATGTCGCGAACCACGCCCACGTGACGATCGGTGCCGGAGTGGCTCGCCGTCGCGAGGGCGAGGCGCTCGCCTTCGAGCGGAGCGCCGGCGGTGAGGCACGTGAGGGCCTGGAGCGGCTTGAGGCTCGACCGCGGGAGGATCGGAGAGCTGGTGTCGCCGAGCTGCGTCGCGACCGTCCCATCCGGATGGAGCACGATCGCCGCGCCCGCGTGCCGGGACTCGACGAACCCGCTCCGCTCGACGACGGCGAGCTCCACGGCATCAGAGACGGTGAAGGTCTGCGGCACGACGCAAGCCTACCGCCGTGCCGGCTGAGCGCCGGGCGGCGCGTGTCAGACTGGGGATATGTTCGGCGAGCATCTCTACGCGTTGCACACCGTGTGGACCGGGGACCGGGGCACGGGCACGAGCGGGTACCGCGACTACGACCGCGCTGTGACGATCTCGATCGAGGGCAAGCCTCCGCTGGAAGCATCCGCCGACAAGCCGTTCCGCGGAGACGCGGGTCGCTGGAACCCGGAAGACCTCCTGTTGGCCGCCCTCAGCGAGTGCCACCTTCTCTCCTACCTGCACGCGTGCGTGCAGACGGGAGTGGTCGTGGTCGGCTACGAGGACGACGCGAGCGCAACGATGGTCGAAGACGGCAGGGGAGGGGGCGCCTTTCGCGAGGTCGTGCTGAGGCCCGTCGTCACGGTGGCGGACCCGTCGATGGTGGATGCGGCGGCCGCCGCGCACGCCCAGGCGCGAGAGTGGTGCTTCATCGCGAACTCGGTCAACTTCCCCGTCCGCCACGAGCCCGTCACCCGGGTGGCGGGCCGAGACGGCTAGCGCCGCTCGTGCGGAAGCACCTGTTTGATGCGTTCGATCGGGGTGCTCGCGGGCGCCTCGTTGTAGGCGCCGGCCAGCTCTTGGCCGGACAGGCCGTGGATCGCATCCATGATGTCGTCGGTGGCGAGCCGGCGCGCCTTGCCCGAATCTGCCGAGCCGTGCCGGGACAGGTCGAGCGGTTCTCCGAACCGGACCGTGATCTTCGCATTCAGCGACGGCATCCGCGCGCCGACCGGCATGGCCTTGTCCGTGCCGATCAGACCGACCGGGACGACGGGGGCGCCGGTCTGCAGCGCGAGGAAGGCGACTCCGGTACGCCCCTTGTAGAGTCGCCCGTCGAGTGACCGCGTGCCCTCGGGGTAGAGCGCGACCGCATTGCCCTCCTCGAGGAGCATGCGCTGCTGATCGAGCGCTGCGAGGGCTGCTTGACCGGCACCGCGCTGAACGGGAACCGCTCCGATCGCGGTGAAGAACTCTCGGGACGCCCATCCCGACACGCCCGTGCCGTCGAAGTAGCTCGACTTCGCGAGGAAGTGCACGGGGCGCGGGGACGCGATCGGGATCGCGATCGAGTCGATGAACGAGAGATGATTGCTCGCGAAGATGACCGCGCCGGAACGCGGGACGTTCGCCTTGCCTTCCACCCTCGGCCGGTAGATCAGACGGGCCAGCGGAGCGAGCACGAAACGGCCGAGAGCATATGTCGCACCCATGCGCCGCACGGCGGGGGGAGGATCGGATGCCTCGGCTTCTTCGGGGTCGGGATTCTCCTCGGAAGTCACCCGTCGAGGGTACTCCGCTTTCTATTCCGCCCCGTGCATGGCCCGCTCCCAGCCAGGACAGAGGAAATGTACGCGAGGATGGGGGTTCTCCCCTTCGCAGCCCAGTGCTTATCTGATGAGGTCCGTCGTGCGCATTCGTCCTATCGTCACTCTCTCCGTGATCGCCGCCGCAACGGCGCTCGTCCTGTCCGGATGCAGCGCATCCAGCACTCCCGACAGTTCCGCGAGTCCGTCCGCAACGGCTGCGGCCGATCTCTGCGCGGCGGCTGCCCCCTCGGGTCCCGCGTCGGAGTCAGTCAAGGTCGACGGTGCATTCGGGACGGATTCGGCCGCGACGTTCAGCTCGCCGCTCACGATCGACTCGATCCAGCGCACTGTCGTGACCGAGGGGAGCGGTACGCCGATCAAGGCGGGCGACCTGGTCGCCTACGGTCTGTCTGCGTACTCGGCAGATACGGGCGAGAAGCTCGGTGCGGTCGGCTACAACCCCGGTGAGGTCCTGCCCGCACAGGTGTCGACCACGAGTCCTCTCGGTCAGGTGCTCGGCTGCGCGACCCCCGGTACGCGGATCGTCGCCACGTTCCCGGCAAGCGAGAACTCCGCCGGCGAGGTCTACGTGTTCGACCTGCTGTCGGTCGTCCCCAACGCCGCGTGGGGCGCCGACCAGCCCCCGGTCGCCGGCATGCCCACCGTCACGCTCGATGGCACCGGAGCACCGACCATCACGCTCCCCGGCACCGCCGCACCCACCGAGGTCCAGCTCGCAACCCTCAAGAAGGGCGACGGGCCGGTCGTGGCATCCGGTGATCAGGTCCTCGTGCAGTACACCGGCGTGAAGTGGTCGGACGGCAGCGTCTTCGACTCGAGCTGGACCAAGGGTGCGCCGGTCGCGTTCGCGACGACAGGCGTCGTCGCCGGCTTCCAGCAGGCGCTCGAAGGGGCGACCGTCGGCTCCCAGGTTCTCGTCGTGATCCCCCCCGCTTTCGGCTACGGTGCGGATGCAACCAGCGAGCTGAAGGACGAGACGCTGGTGTTCGTCGTCGACATCCTCGGCGTGCAGCACGCCGCCGCTGCGCAGTAGCCCGCTGACACGCGACACGACGCGGCGCATGCAGTCACTAACATGACTGCATGCGCCGGCCGTGCCTTTCCGCGGCTTCGCGCGACACGACGCGGCGCATGCAGTCACTAACATGACTGCATGCGCCGCGTCATAGTTCTGGGTTCCACGGGTTCGATCGGCACGCAGGCGCTCGAGGTCATCCGCTCCCACCCGCGCCGCTTCGAGGTCGTCGGGCTGTCGGCGTTCACGAGCCGCGAGGCGATGGCCGCGCAGGCCGCCGAGTTCCAGGTCGATGACACCGCGATCGGGGCGGTCGAGGCCGAGCAGCTCGTGCGCGACATCGATGCCGACGTCGTCCTCAACGGGATCACCGGCTCGGTGGGGCTCGGTCCGACGCTCGCCGCGCTCGAGTGCGGGCGCATCCTGGCTCTGGCGAACAAGGAGTCGCTCATCGTCGGCGGCGAGCTGGTCACCGCGATCGCGCAGCCGGGGCAGATCGTACCCGTCGACTCGGAGCACTCCGCCATCGCGCAGGCCCTGCGCTCCGGCGAGAAGGCCGAGGTGCGCAGACTCGTGCTGACCGCCTCCGGCGGACCGTTCCGTGGCCGCTCGCGAGAGTCGCTGGCCGCGGTCACCCCCGCCGAGGCACTCGCCCATCCGACATGGGACATGGGCCGCGTCGTCACGACCAACTCCGCAACACTCGTCAACAAGGGGCTGGAAGTCATCGAGGCGCACCTCCTGTTCGATGTCGACTACGAAGACATCGACGTCGTCGTGCACCCGCAGTCGATCGTCCACTCCATGGTCGAATTCATCGACGGGTCCACGATCGCCCAGGCCTCACCTCCCGACATGCGCCTGCCGATCTCGTTGGGCCTGGATTGGCCGCAGCGCATCGGCGGCGTCGGTCGTCCGCTCGATTGGACGACGGCGTCGTCGTGGACGTTCGAACCGCTCGACCAGGTCGCATTTCCCGCAGTCCGGCTCGCCAAGAGCGTAGGGCGGGCCGGGAGCACGTACCCGGCCGTCTTCAACGCCGCCAATGAGGAGGCCGTGGACGCGTTCCATGAGGGTCGGCTCGCCTTCACCGGCATCGTGGAGACGATCGAGCGTGTCGTGGACGCGCACGAGCCGCCGGAGCAGCTCACGCGCGAGGCGCTGACGGCGGCGGAGGAATGGGCGCGGAGGGCCGCGGAGCGCGTGATCGCCGCATCCGACTGAGGCGTTCGTCTCTCGGAGACCTGCACTGAGCGAGCGTACTGACCCACCGGTCGTCGAGCGACGAGCGAAGCGAGGGGACGAAGCGCTCTATTCCGGGTAGACCGGGCGCAGCGGATCGGATGCGGGGGTCTCGTCGTCGGGGTAGGGCACCGGCCAATGCGGCTCGGGTACGGGCCACCCCGCCTCGCGCAGTGCGCGCCGCGACAGCTCGCGGGCGGAGTAGGGGGTGCGGACGCCGCGGATGTCGCGATAGTCCTGGTGTCCTGGCCCGGCCCAGAGGATCGCATCCCCCTCGCCGACGAGGGCGACAGCCTCGATGATGGCGCGCTCCGGGGGCGAGTACTCGTGGATCTCGGCGTCCGGACGCGCGAGACGCGCTCCCTCGATGAGGGTGGCCCTGATCGAGTCGGGATCCTCGAACCGCGGGTGGTGGTCGGTGATGACGAGGATGTCGCTGCCCTCCACGCCGGTTCGCCCCATGTCGTGCCGCTTCGTGGCGTCGCGATCGCCGTCGGCGCCGAACAGCATCACGACCTTGCCGGGCGTCACACGACGGACGGCGCCGAGCGTCTTCTCGAACGCGTCGGGGGAGTGGCCGAAGTCCACGTAGACGGCCGGGCCGTGGTCGCCCGAGACCCGTTCGGTGCGGCCGGGGAGGTACGCCTCGATCGCGCCGTCGCGGGCGAGCGCCGATGCGATGTCGTCCCACGCGTAGCCCGCCTCGAGCATCATGACGATCGCGAGACCGGCATTGGCGGCCATGTGCCGCCCAATGACGGGCACGATCGTGGTCAGCGAGCGGCCGTCGACCGATGAGGCCAGCGTGAACTCGGTGCCGGTCTGTCGCTCGGCGACGATCTCGACCGTCCAATCGGCTGCGGCCGCAGCGACGGGATCCGCCGCGATCGCCGGCGCTCCCACGGTGACATACGGGACCTCGCACCGGGCGACCACCTCGGTGCCCGAGGCGGAATCCAGCGATATGACGGCACGCTTGGCGCGGTCGGGGCGGAAGAGCGGAAGCTTCGCCTCGAAGTACTCCTGCATGTCTGCGTAGTCGTCGAGGTGATCGTGCGTGAGGTTGGTGAAGCCCGCGACATCGAAGAGGATGCCGTCCACGCGGCGCCGACTGAGCGCCTGCGCGCTCACCTCCACCGCGACGGCCTCGACTCCGCGCTCGCGCATGAGCGCCAGCAGAGCGTGCATCTCGGACGCCTCGGGCGTCGTGAGGCGTGACACGATGACCTGGCCGGCGATATGACGTTCGGCCGTCGAGGACAGGCCGGCGGTGACGCCGATCTGCGTCAGGATGCCCTCCAAGAGGTGCGAGACGCTCGTCTTGCCGTTCGTGCCGGTCGTGCCGAACAGGAGCGGCAGATCGTCGCCGGGTCCGGTGCCGTAGACCCAGGCCGAGAGCTCGCCGAGCACGCCGCGCGGATCTCCCACGACGATGATCGGGATGCCGGCCTCTGCCGCGATGTCCGCTCCGGCCGCGTCCGTCACGATCGCGACGGCGCCCTTCTCGGCCGCGGCAGCAGCGAAGTCCGCTCCGTGGCGGTTGGCGCCTCGGATCGCGACGAATACCTCACCCGGTCGCAGATCGGCGGTCGCGAGGGTGACTCCGCTGACCTTTCGCCCGGCCGTCTCACCGCGCACCTCCTCGGCGAATCGCGCGGCGAGGTCGTCGAGCGCGCGCACGGGCGGTGCGTCGGGTCGCAGGACGGGCGGGAGGTTCGAGGGCGCGGCATCGGTCGGCATGGCCCGTCCATCCTCTCATCCACCGGTCCCGGCCAACGGTTCGGCGAACTCAAAGCCAACCGCGAGTACCGTGAGCTTGTGACCGTCGTCGCCTACATCATCGGCTTCGTCCTGCTCTTCGTGGGACTCGGGGTCTCGATCGCGCTCCACGAACTCGGTCACCTCTTCCCGGCCAAGAGATTCGGCGTCCGGGTCGGTCAGTACATGATCGGCTTCGGTCCGACGCTGTGGTCGCGTCGGATCGGCTCGACGCAGTACGGCTTCAAGGCGCTCCCGCTCGGCGGATACATCTCGATGGCGGGCATGTACCCCCCTTCGCCCAAGGAGCGGGCGGCCGCAGCCGCCGGATCTGCGTCGGGGCGCGCGGGCGGCGGATTCTTCGCCACGATGGTGCAGGACGCGCGGGTCGTCAATGACGAGACACTGATCGCGGGCGAAGAGACCGGCGTGTTCTACAAGCTGCCGGTCTGGAAGCGCGTCGTCATCATGCTGGGCGGGCCGATCATGAACCTGCTGTTCGCGATCGTCCTCTTCGCGATCCTGTTCAGCGGTATCGGTGTGCAGACCGCATCGACGACAGTCGCGAGCCTCAGCGCGTGCGTGATCCCCGCCGACGCCGGGCGCACCGACTGCGTCGCGAGCGACCCGACCGCCCCGGCCGCCGCCGCGGGCCTTCTTCCCGGTGACACGATCGTCTCGATCGACGGCACCGCGGTGACCACCTTCGATGAGGCATCCTCGATCATCAAGGCTTCCCCCGGGCGCACCCTCACCTTCGTGATCGATCGGGGCGGCAACGAGATGTCGATCGCCGTCACGCCGCTGCTGGCGACCCGGCCCGTGCTCGATGCCGACGGGAAAGCTGTGCTGAACCCCGACGGCACCCCGCAGACCGTGGATGTCGGTTTCGTCGGCATCAGTCCGCAGTCCACTCTCGTGCCGCAGCCGATCTGGGCGGGTCCCCAGGCGGCGTTCGAGAATGTGGGCGCCGTGGCGGGGATCATCTGGCAGCTCCCGGTCAAGGTGTACGACACGGCGGTCACCCTCATCACCGGTGGGGAACGCGACCCGAACGGGCCGCTGAGCGTTGTGGGTGCGGGAATCATCGCGGGCGAGGTCGCCGCTTCCGACGCGCCGATCCTCAATCGCGTGTCCGGATTCCTCGGCCTGCTCGCCTCGCTGAACATCGCGCTCTTCGTCTTCAACCTCATCCCGCTGCTGCCCCTGGACGGCGGTCACATCGTGGTCGCCGTGTGGGACGGCATCAAGCGCGCGTGGGCGAAGCTCTTCCGGCGCCCGCCGCCCCGGCCGGTGGACGCGACCAAGCTCGTGCCCGTGACCTTCGTCGTCGTGATCCTCCTCATCGGGATGGGGGCGATCCTGATCCTCGCGGACATCATCAACCCGCTGTCGATCCTCAGCCCGTAGCCGCGGCATCCGGTGCGCCGGGAATCTTTTTCCGGGCCAGTGTCGATTTCGGGCTTGCCCGTTCGCTGTGGGGATGAAACGGTTCCCATGACGAAAGGACACGACCGTGAAGTACGTCATCATGTTCACCTCCACACCTGAGCTCGACGCTGCGGTGTCGCCCGAGCACGCCGAGCAGGTCTACCGCCGGGTCTATGAATGGTTCGGAACACACGGCAGCGTGATCTCAGACGCCGGGGCCGAGCTGCAGCCCGTGACCACCGCGACCACCGTCCGGCAGGGCGACGGGGCGCCTGTGGTCGTCGACGGCCCGTTCTCCGAGTCGAAAGAGGTGATCGGTGGATTCAGCGTGCTGGACGTCGCCGATCTCGACGCTGCCATCGCGATCGTCAAGACGTGGCCGATGCTCGAGCTGCCCGGCACGTCGGTCGAGATCCGCCCGATGGTGGTCGACTACAGCCACATGGAGCAGTGAGCGGAGAGGATGCCGCGGCGCCAGGTCGCCCAGATGACCGGGCCGCGGCATCCGATCGCCTCCTCGCCCGTGTGCTGCGGGAGGAATCCGCACGTATCGTCGCGGCGCTCACGAGCTGGTCGGGCAGTCTCGACGTCGCCGAGGAAGCGGTCGCGGGCGCGATCGAAGTCGCCCTGCGCGAGTGGCGGGTGCGCGGAGTGCCGCCGAACCCGGGCGCGTGGCTCACGCAGACGGCCCGGCACGACGCACTCGACCGGATGCGGCGCGAGAAGCGCTATCGCGAGAAGCTCGTTCTTCTCGCCGAGCCCGAGGATATGCCTTCCTCGGCGGCCGACGCCGGGCCCGACGAGCGACTGCCGTTGCTGTTCGGATGCTGCCACCCGGCCCTCTCGCCGGACGCCCAGCTCGCGCTCACCCTGCGTGCGATCTGCGGGTTGACGACCGCACAGATCGCCCGTGCGACGCTGACGCCCGAGGCGACGGTCGCTCAGCGGATCGTCCGTGCGAAGCGCAAGATCGCCGCCGCGGGGATTCCCCTCCGGATTCCGGAGGGCACGGAGCGGGCGGGACGCCTCGACATCGTCTTGACCGTCGTCTCGGTGATGTACAGCGAGGCGCACCTGGTCGCGGGCGGCGATGCGGCGGCCGATCGCGATCTCGCGGAGGACGCGGTCTGGCTGGCGCGGGTGGTGGCCCACGAACTTCCGCAGGAGGCCGAAGCGCAGGGCCTGCTCGCGCTGCTGCTGTTCCACCGGGCGCGCGAAGGCGCCAGGGCCGTGGACGGAGAGCTCGTGCTGCTCACGGACCAGGACCGCAGCCGCTGGGATCCGCGTCTCATCGCAGAGGCGCAGCGCGCGCTCGAGAGGGCGGCGATGCTTCGTCGCCCGGGGCGTTGGCAGCTGCACGCGGCGATCGCCGCGTGCCACTCGGACGCTGTGAGCGACGAAGCCACCGACTGGCTCCAGGTGCTGACCCTCTACGACATGCTCCTCGCGTACGACCGGTCGCCGATCGTGCTGCTCAACCGAGCGGTCGCCGTCTCGCGCGTAGACGGCCCCGCTCGCGCACTGGTGGAGGTCGACGCGCTCTCCGAACCTCTCTCCGGGTATTACCTCTGGCATGCCGCGCGCGCCAGGATGCTGCACGCAATCGGTCGGGCAGACGAAGCGCTCGCCGAGGACCTGTGCGCCCTCGAGCTCACCGCGAACGCTGCCGAGCGGCGGCTCCTGGAACGACGGATCGGCGAACGCTAGGGACCTCGTCAGGCCTCGACGGGGGTCAAGGCGTGCGTGACGAGTCTCTCGAGGGTCGTCATGCCGTCGCGGGACAGGATGGACTCGAGGTGACCCTGCACAGACGCGAAACCCGGCCCGCGCAGCGCGTAGACGTCGCCCGATGCGTCGGCGGCGACGTCTGCGACCCCGACCCGCGTGGTCCCTGCCGGCACACGGGCGGTGAACGTGTTGTAGAACCCGATCGAGGCCGGTGCATCGAATACGTCCACGGTGCGCTGCAGTCCCTGATGCGGCGAGGCGAGCGGTGCGAGCTCGATGCCCAGGGAGTCGGCGAGGATCTGATGACTCAGGCACACTGCCAGCAGCGGGCGGCCCGCTGCCCTGCGCCGTGACACGACCTCGCGCATGCGGCGCATCCGCTCGCTGTCGGGGTCACGGGGATCACCCGGCCCCGGGCCGCACACCACCAGCTCGGCATCGTCGACCTGCTCGTCGGTGACCTCGCCCCACGGCACGATCGCGACGTCCAGCCCGAGGTGGCGCAACTGGTGCGCCAACATCGTCGTGAACCGGTCCTCGGCGTCCACCACGATCGCCCTCCGGCCCTCCAGGGGTCCGCCGGTATCGGCATCCTGCGGATTGAGCCAGAACGCCGCCAAGCGCGCGTTGCGCGATTCCAGGAGCGCTGCGATCGCGGGATCGTCGGCGAGCCGCCCCGCGGGTGCCGGCGCGTCGGGATCCGTCGCGCGGACATCTCCGGCCGCGTCGCGTGCGACCGCGCCGATCGCGCCGAGCACCCCGGCCGCCTTGCCGTGCGTCTCGCCGACTTCGCCAAAGGGATCGGAATGGCGCACGAGCGTCGCTCCGACCGGCACCCGCAGCCGGCCGTCCTGAAGATAGGCGGTGCGGATGAGGATCGGCGCATCGAGGTCGTGCGTGGGTCCGTCCGTGTCGGCGGCGGGGGTGAACAGCGCCGCGACGCCCGAGTAGTAGCCGCGGGGCGTCGTCTCGTGGCGGGCGATCACCGTGCACGCGTTCTGCATCGGAGACCCCGTCACGGTCGGCGCGAACATCGTCTCGCGCAGGATGTCGCGCGGATCGAGCCGGCTCCGCCCCCGCAGCACGTACTCGGTGTGCGTCAGGCGCGACATCTCCTTGAGGTGGGGCCCGGTGATGCGGCCGCCGTCCGAGCAGACCGCGCTCATCATCTTGAGCTCCTCGTCGACGACCATGAAGAGCTCTTCGGTCTCTTTCGTCGACTCGAGGAACTCCGTCAGCGTCTCGACCGTCGCGCCTCCGGCAGGATGCCGGAATGTGCCCGAGATCGGGTTCATGCTCACAACACCCGCGCGCGCGCTGACGTGCGCCTCAGGGCTCGCGCCCACCGCGACGTGCCCGGGGGTGACGACGGCGAACGTCCAGTACGCCCCGCGTTCGTGCTCCAGCAGTGCGCGGAACCACGTCAGCGCGGTGACGCGCTCGTCGGCGTCGACCGTCGCGGTGTAGTCGCGGCGGATGACGAAGTTCGCTCCCTCGCCGTGCCCGATCTCGTCGGCGATCACGCGGCGGACGATGGCGGCGTAGTCCTCGTCGGCGATGTCGAAGCCGGCATCCTGCAGCGCAATGGGGGTGGTCGGGAGCTGCGCGAACGCCTCCGCCCGGCTGATCGACTCGTGGCGGTCGACGACCAGGCAGCGCAGCGGCGCCCCGTCGTCGTGGCACACGAAGCCGCGCTCGCGCACCTGTCGGAACGGAACGAGCGCGAGCACCTCACGGCGGTTGCCCGCGGCATCCGTCAGCGGGATGTCGGCGAGCAGGTCGACGTCCACCACGTCGCCCGTGAGGATCTCGACGGTGTCGCGATCACGGGCGATGAGGGCGAACGGCGCGTCGCCGATGGCGAGAGCTGTGAGCGAGAGGGGGGCGGTCATCGTCGTCTTTCGTCGTGGGGCGGTCGCCCACAAGCGAAGAAGACCGCCCGGAAGCGGTCTGTTGCGTACGAACACACACCGCGTTATGCGCAGTGCCACCAGGTGCGGTTCGCGGACATGGGGCCGAACCTACCACACGCTCCGAGGGCTTCGTCCGCCTCGTCCGGCGTCCGGCGGCGTAGGCTGGATGCTGTGCCAGCAGTGAATCTCGGGATGCCCAAGGTCGCCCAAGTCCTCGCCCCCCGACGCAAGTCCCGGCAGATCCGCGTCGGCAAGGTGCTGGTCGGCGGTGACGCGCCGGTGAGCGTGCAGTCGATGTGCACCACGCCGACGACGAACATCAATGCGACGCTGCAGCAGATCGCCGAGCTGACCGCATCCGGGTGCGAGATCGTCCGCGTCGCCGTGCCGTCGCAGGACGACGCCGACGTGCTGCACATCATCGCGAAGAAGAGCCAGATCCCGGTGATCGCCGACATCCACTTCCAGCCGAAGTACGTCTTCCAGGCGATCGATGCCGGCTGCGCCGCTGTGCGAGTGAATCCGGGCAACATCCGCAAGTTCGACGACCAGGTCGGCGCGATCGCGAAGGCCGCGAAAGACGCCGGTGTGTCGCTCCGCATCGGCGTGAACGCCGGCTCGCTCGACCCGCGGCTGCTCGAGAAGTACGGCAAGGCCACACCCGAGGCGCTGGCCGAGAGCGCGCGCTGGGAGGCGAGCCTCTTCGAGGAGCACGATTTCCACGATTTCAAGATCTCGGTCAAGCACAACGATCCGGTGATCATGGTGCAGGCCTACCGCCTCCTCGCCGAGATGGGCGACTGGCCGCTTCACCTGGGGGTCACCGAGGCCGGTCCCGCGTTCCAGGGCACGATCAAGAGCGCGACCGCCTTCGGCATCCTCCTTTCCGAGGGCATCGGCGACACCATCCGGGTCTCGCTGTCGGCGCCCCCGGCCGAAGAGGTCAAGGTGGGCCTGCAGATCCTGCAGTCGCTGAACCTCAGGGAGCGCAAGCTCGAGATCGTCTCGTGCCCCTCGTGCGGTCGCGCGCAGGTCGATGTCTACTCGCTCGCCGACAGCGTCACCGAGGGCCTCAAGGACGTCACCGTGCCCCTGCGCGTCGCGGTCATGGGCTGCGTCGTGAACGGCCCCGGCGAGGCCCGCGAGGCCGACCTCGGTGTGGCCTCCGGTAACGGCAAGGGCCAGATCTTCGTCAAGGGCCAGGTCGTCAAGACCGTGCCCGAGTCCGAGATCGTCGCGACGCTGATCGAAGAGGCCCGCCGCATCGCCGACGAGATGGGCCCGGACGCCGCGCTCGGCACGGCCCAGGTCGTCACGGCCTGAAGTCGTCCCTTCGCACGTCGGAGGATCGGGCTCGGGTCGGAGGATTACGCCCGGATCGTCCGACATCGGGCACATCCTCCGACGTTCCGATTGACCCGGTGGAGCCGGCCGGTCAGTCCGCGACGTAGCTGAGCGAGAGCCAGTTCTCCCGGCTCAGGGTTGCGGCAGCATCCGCGTCGCCTGCACGCGCGGCGGCGATGATCGCCGCGTGTTGCGCGACCGAGTCGCGCGCACCGAACGACGCGAACCTCAGGCGCTCGACACGGCGCAACAGGGGAGTGGCGATCTCGAGGACCTCGGCGACCATGGTGTTGCGGCCGACGCGCACGAGCACCTCGTGGAATCGGTCGTCCTCGTGGAGCGCCGCCTCGGTGTCTCCGTCTGCGAGCGCCCGCTCGAGTGCCGAGTTGGCGTGCTCGAGCTCGGAGAGTTCGCTCTCGGTGAGCAGGGGGACGGCCAATCGCGCGGCGAGCTCGTGCATGGATGCGGCGACCTGCTGTGCACTGACGGTCGAGGCGGCATCGAACGGCGCGACGGTGGTCGAACGACCAGGTCGCGAGACGACGAGGCCCGCGCGCTCCAGTCGCAGGAGTGCCTCACGGATCGGGGTGCGACTGACCCCGAGCCATGACTCGATCTCGGTGTCGCGGAGGCGCTCTCCTGGCGCGAGCGTGCCGTCGACGATCGCGTCGCGCAGCGACATGTAGACGTTGTCGCGCAGGAGCTCTCGCGGCTGCACGCGCACGGCGGACGGGATCGGCATCTGGCTCCTCGAGGTTCTGCGCCCAGACTATCCGAGGTGCGCGATGAGATATGCAATATCCAACATGTTGCGATAGCGTGGCGCACACGATCTCGCCCAGCGAAAAGGACGACCATGGCCATCACCGACTTCGAGCGCTACCCCCTCACCTTTGGGCCGAGCCCGATCCAGCACCTGCCTCGGCTGACGCAGCACCTCGGCGGCGCCCAGGTGTGGGCCAAGCGCGAAGACGTCAACAGCGGCCTCGCGTTCGGCGGCAACAAGGTGCGCAAGCTCGAGTACCTGGTGCCGGATGCTCTGGCCCAGGGCGCCGACACGCTCGTGTCGATCGGCGGCTACCAGTCCAATCACACGCGTCAGGTCGCCGCGGTCGCCGCCAAGCTCGGGCTGAAGGCGCGCCTCGTGCAGGAGAACTGGGTCGACTGGCCCGACCCCCTGAGTGATCGGGTGGGAAACATCCAGCTGTCGCGGATCATGGGCGCCAAGGTCACACTCGACTCCGCCGGTTTCGACATCGGCATCCGCTCGAGCTGGCAGCAGGCGATCGACGAGGTCATCGCCGAGGGCGGAAAGCCCTACGCGATCCCCGCCGGAGCATCCGAACACCCCCTCGGTGGCCTCGGCTTCGCCAACTGGGCCTACGAGGTGGAGCAGCAGGAGCGCGAGCTGGGCGTCTTCTTCGACACGATCATCGTCTGCACCGTGACGGGGTCGACGCACGCCGGCATGATCGCCGGCTTCGCCGGCCAGGATCGCTCGCGTCGCGTGATCGGCATCGACGCGTCCGCCACGATCGACAAGACCCGCGCCCAGGTGGAGCGCATCGCCCGGCACACCGCCGAGCTGATCGGCCTCGGGCGCGACCTGCGTGACGACGAGATCACGATCCTCGAGGGGTGGGCGGGTGATCTGTACGGCATTCCGGTCGAAAGCACCCTCGACGCGATCCGCCTCGGCGGCTCGCTGGAGGCGATGATCACCGACCCCGTCTACGAGGGCAAGTCGCTGGCCGGCCTGATCGACCTGGTGCGCTCGCGCGAGATCCCGGCGGCGAGCAACGTGCTCTACGCCCACCTGGGCGGCCAGCTCGCCCTCAACGCCTACAGCGGCCTGTTCCGGTAGCCGCACGCATCGCCTGCGTCGATCGGTCGGCGTGGAGTGCGTAGGCTCGGCCCATGGGAAAGACCTTCGACGGGATCGATGACACACTCGCCGGCTGGATCACGGCGCAGCACATGTTCTTCGTGGGCACGGCGCCCCTGGCGGCCGAGGGACACGTCAACATCTCGCCACGCGGCCTGGACTCGCTCAGCATCCTCGATCCACACTCGGTGGCATGGCTCGACCTCACCGGCAGCGGCGCCGAGACGATCGCGCACGTGCGCGAGAACGGGCGGATCTGCCTCATGTTCTGCTCTTTCGACGCCCGGCCGCGCATCGTGCGTCTGCATGGGACGGGCCGGCTCGCCCTTCCGGGTGACCCGCTTTTCGAGCTGGTCCAGGCTGAGCATCCCGATCATCTCGGCGCTCGAGCGGTCGTCGTCGTCGACCTGGACCGCATCTCGGACTCGTGCGGCTGGGGCGTGCCGCAGATGGACTTCGTCGCCGACCGCGACATCATGCGACCGTGGGCAGAGAAGAAGGGCCCGGATGGCCTCGAGCGCTACCAGGCACAGAAGAACGCGCGGTCGATCGACGGGCTGCCCGCTCTGGTCCCGGATGGCGGCTGAGCCGAAGGAGCGTGACTCCGCGACGTTGGCGAGCGTTTGTGTCATCTGTTGTGTACTGATATACTACTGACATGAACGCGACAAAGAAGGTTATCGCCCTCGGGCTTGGTCTCTCCCTCAGTGCAGCCGCTGCGGTGGCATGCGCCGTGCCCGCATCCGCGGCTACGGCGGCCCCCGCCCCGACCAGCAGCACTGCCGAAGGAACGACCAGCGAGTCCGAGGGGCTCATCTCGATCGCCGATCTCGAGCGCCGTGCGGGCCAGCCGCTCGGGGTCTCGGTCGGCACGGACGACTCGGGCGGGGTATCGTTCGACTTCCTGCCGCAGAGCCTCGAGGGCAACGTGAATCTCGTGTGGACCTCCGACCTGAATCAGGGGTATCTCCAGGACCCGGCAGGCTCCGATGAGGTGACTCCGTCGACGGGGGTCACTCCCACGTCCGCGGCGCCCACCCCGAACTAAGGCTCCACGATCACGCTCCCGCGGTGGGCGCCGGTCCGACCGCGGGGGCGTGATCCCCGCGGTCGGACTCGTCCTGCCGCCGTCATCTTCTGAGTACTGCGCCGTCTGGGGTGTGGGCGAGGCCCTCGATCGAGTCGCAGCGCGCACTCGCCGCATCCGTAGACTTGGCTCTTGTGGTTACCCGTCTCTCGCACTTCTTCCTCCGCACGCTCCGTGAGGACCCCTCCGACGCCGAGGTCGCCTCGCACCGGTGGCTCGTCCGCGCCGGCTACATCCGTCGCCAGGCGCCGGGGATCTTCGCGTGGCTGCCGCTCGGCCTGCGGGTGAAGGCCAAGATCGAGACGATCATCCGCGAAGAGATGACGAACGCGGGGGCGTACGAAGTGCACTTCCCCGCGCTGCTCCCGCGCGAGCCCTACGAGGTCACCGGCCGGTGGGAGGAGTACGGCGACGGCATCTTCCGCCTCAAGGACCGCAAGGACGCCGACTACCTCCTCGCGCCGACGCACGAAGAGGTCTTCACGCTGCTCGTGAAAGACCTGTACAACTCGTACAAAGACCTGCCCCTGTCGATCTATCAGATCCAAGACAAGTATCGCGATGAGGCGCGTCCGCGCGCCGGTCTCCTGCGTGGCCGCGAGTTCACGATGAAGGACGCCTACTCGTTCGACTACACGGACGCGGGCCTGGATGCCTCGTACATGAGTCAGCGAGACGCGTACGAGCGCATCTTCCAGCGCCTCGGGCTCGAGTACGTGATCGTGCAGGCGGATGCCGGGGCCATGGGCGGATCGCGGTCCGAGGAGTTCCTGCACCCCACCCCGATCGGCGAAGACACCTTCGTCCGTTCGGCCGGCGGCTACGCCGCCAACGTCGAGGCGTTCACGACCGTCGTGCCGGAGCCCATTCCGTTCGACGGGCTTGCGGAAACCGTGATCTTCGACTCGCCGAACACTCCGACGATCCAGACGCTGGTCGACCACGCCAACGCGGTCCTCAGCGCTCCGGAGGGCGGCGATTTCACCGCTGCCGACACGCTCAAGAACGTGGTCCTCGCCCTCACCCACCTCGATGGAACCCGTGAGCTCGTCATCGTGGGTCTTCCCGGTGACCGCGACGTCGACGACAAGCGGGTCGAGGTCGCGTTCGCCCCGGCAGAGGTCGAGCAGGCGACTCCCGAGGACTTCGAGCGCAACCCTCTCCTCGTGAAGGGGTACATCGGGCCCTGGTCCGAGACGGGTGCGATCCTCGGCGAAGAGTCGGCCACCGGCATCCGGTATCTGCTGGATCCGCGGGTCGTCGACGGCACCTCGTGGATCACGGGTGCCAACATCGACCAGATGCACGTGCACTCGCTCGTCGCCGGGCGCGACTTCACGGCAGACGGGTACGTCGAAGTCTCCACCGTGCGCGCCGGTGACCCGGCGCCCGATGGGTCCGGGCCCGTCGAACTCGCGCGCGGCATGGAGATCGGGCATGTGTTCCAGCTCGGCCGCAAGTACGCCGAGGCGCTGGGACTGAAGGTGCTCGACGAGAACGGCAAGCTCGTCACCGTGACGATGGGCTCGTACGGCATCGGCGTGACCCGCATCCTCGCAATCATCGCCGAGCTCAACAACGACGAGAAGGGCCTCATCTGGCCCGCCTCGGTCGCGCCGTTCGACGTGCACATCGTGGCGGCGGGGAGGGATGCCGTCGTGTTCGACGTCGCCGAGGCGTTGTCGGCCGAACTCGAGGCAGCCGGGCTCGACGTCCTCTACGACGATCGGCCGAAGGTCTCGCCCGGCGTGAAGTTCGGCGACGCCGAGATCGTAGGCGTGCCGAAGATCGTCATCGTCGGCCGCGCAGCGGCCGAAGGCCAGGTCGAGCTCTGGGACCGCCGCACCGGCGACCGCGAGGTCGTCCCTGTGGCCGAGGTCGCGCAGCGCCTGAGGGCGCGCTGACCCACTGTGCAGCATCCGTACGTCGGAGAATCAGCCGCATGTCGGAGGGTTTCCAGGGAAATCCTCCGACATTGCCGTGATCCTCCGACGTACGACCGGACGCCGGCGCCTCAGCAGCTGATCTTGCCGTGGTTCATGATGTCGTCGTCGGGCGTGTCCTTGGTCACGAAGGCCTTCAGCATGCCGGCGGCCATGGCCACCTTGCCCTTGGACGGCTCCCAGAACTCGGTCTCGACCGGTGTGACCTTGAGCAGGGCGATACCCGGGGTCTCGAGCCCCTCCTCGAACCAGATGTCGAGCGAGGGCGTGTAGAGCTCTTGCATCTTCGCGGTGTCGTGCACGACGCTCGCGCGTCCGGCCACCGAGACGTATCGCATGCCCTTGGCATCGCAGTACGACAGCCCGACGTCGCGGTGGGACGTGGCCTCTTCGACCTTCTCCGAGTCCTCGGCAGTGAAGAACCAGATGTCGCCGCTCGCGTCCATCTGGCGTGTGCTCATCGGGCGGCTGACGAGGTTGCCGTCGTCGTCCTGGGTGGTGAGCATCGTGAAGTCGATGTCTTCGACGAGCTCTTTCACGCGGGCGAGCGCGTCTGTTCCGGTCAGTTCAGTCATGACACCACGTTCGCCCCGCGAGGCTCGGAACGGCAGGGGATTGACAGTGCGGATGTCACGCCATAGATGGCGAGCGCCGGGAGGGCGGACAGAGTCAGAGCCGGGCGAACCGGGCCCGGAAGAAGCAGAACACCCCGTAGGCGATGAGCCCGACGCCCACAGTGCCCGCGAGCCATGGGCCGTAGGGGAGAGCGAGCAGTGCATCGAACGCGGCATCCAGCCCGCCCGCCGCGTTCGGGTCGACCTTCACGGCGGCCACGAGCAGCAGGATCCCGACGATGGCCAAAGCGATCCCCTTTGCGATGTACCCGACGATCCCCAGTCCTTTCACCGCCGGGCCGATTCCACCCGAGGGGATGCTCATCTTCTTCTCGAAACTGCGCATGACGCCCATCACGATGAACGCGATCCCGCCGATCCCGATCCCGAGACCGATCAGCCCCAGCACGAAGGGGCCCCCGGGAACCGAGAGCAGACTGCGGCTCGCATCCTGGGCGGACTGGTCACTGCTATTCACCTTCGCTCCGAGGGCGACCGATGCCGCGATGACGCCGAGCGCGATGAACACCAGGCCCTGGCCCCATTCCGACAGTCGACGACCCCACTTCGAACCCTGCTTCTTCGCCGTCTCGGACGCCCCACCACCCGCGCCGGGCGCCGCACGCACGAGGAAGCCTTCCAGCGCGTGCCACAGCCCGAGCGCGCCGAGCGCGACAGCGAGCACCCACAGCGCGACGAAGCCGAAGGGGGCGCCGGCGATCGCCTTCAACGCTCCGGATTGGTCGCTCTGGCCCTCACCGCCGAGTGCGAGGGCGATCACGATGACCCCGATGAGGATGTGCACAACGCCGTTCGCGGCATACCCCGCGCGCGCGGTCACCTCGAAGGCCTTGCTCGACTCCGCCGTCCGCGCGGCATTCTTGGCGGTGTTCTTCACAGAGTCCAGAGGGGCCACGACGTCACCCTAGACCGACGCGCCGTCCTGGGCGGGGGCTTGACGTGGATTCGATCCGGGCTCGACCCGGCGCACATCCGGTAACGTAGGGGGGATGCCGGCGGGTAGGACGCGCCGGCGAGAGCTGAATATGGAGGGCCACTGTGGACATCGATCTCGGATTGCTGAGGACGGTCGAGCGTGAGAAGGAGATACCCTTCGACGAACTCGTCCGCATCATCGAACAGGCGATTCTGACCGCCTACGGCCGGCACACCTCCGCCACCGGTGAACTCCCGGAGGGCGCTCGCGCGAAGATCGACCAGAAGACCGGCCATGTCGCCGTCTTCGTGCCCCTCCTCGATGACGAGGGCGCGATCATCGGCGAGGAGGAGACCACTCCCGACGACTTCGGCCGCATTGCGGCCTTCGCCGCGAAGCAGGTCATCAGCCAGAGGCTGCGCGACATCGCCGATGACGCCGTGCTCGGAGAATTCCGCGGCAAAGAGGGCGACATCGTCGCAGGCATCGTGCAGCAGGGTCCGAACCCTCGCATGGTGCACGTCGACCTCGGCACGGTCGAGGCGATCCTTCCCCCCGAGGAGCAGGTCGCGGGTGAAGACTACCCGCACGGCTCACGGCTGAGGGTGTATGTCACGTCGGTGTCGAAGGGCACGAAGGGTCCGCAGATCACCGTCTCGCGCACGCACCCCGGTCTCGTCCGCAAGCTCTTCGCGCTGGAAGTGCCCGAGATCGCATCGGGCCTCGTCGAGATCGTCTCGCTCGCCCGCGAGGCCGGCCACCGCAGTAAAGTCGCCGTTCGCGCCACCGACCCGTCGATCAACGCCAAGGGCGCCTGCATCGGCGAGCTCGGCCGTCGCGTGCGCGCCGTGACGGAAGAGCTCGGCGGCGAGAAGATCGACATCGTCGACTACAACCCCGAGCTGGCGAAGTTCGTCGCGAACGCCCTCTCCCCGGCGAAGGTCACTTCGAGCTTCATCCTGGATGCCTCGTCGAAGGCCGTTCGCGCGCTCGTGCCCGACTACCAGTTGTCGCTGGCGATCGGCAAGGAGGGGCAGAACGCCCGCCTCGCCGCCAAGCTCACCGGTGCGAAGATCGACATCCAGCCGGACTCCATTCTCGAAGAGGGCTGAGCGCTCCACATGCCACCTCCTCGCGGAGTCGGCACGGAGGAGGGGTGTAACATGGAACCTGTACGAACGTGCGTCGGTTGTCGCGCCCGTGCTTCCCGCTCCGCCCTGCTCAGGGTGGTGGCCATCGATTCCCACCTCATCCCCGATGAGAAGGCGACGATGCCCGGAAGAGGCGCGTGGGTGCATCCGACGCGTGAGTGCGTGGATGCCGCCCTTCGGCGCCGCGCCTTCGTGCGAGCAATGCGCGTGTCGGGTCCTCTCGATTCGCAGACGTTAGAGAACAGGCTGAACGGCTATGGAAACAAAGTGAACGGCTCGAAATGAGTCCCTTCAACTAACGGTCTGCCCTGCCTGGGTAGACCCCAGACAGGAGAATTGTGGCAAACGCCAAACCCCGCGTTCATGAGATCGCCTCCGAGCTCGGAGTCGACAGCAAGATCGCCCTCGCCAAGCTGAAAGAGCTCGGCGAGTTCGTGAAGAGTCCTTCATCGACCATCGAGCCCCCCGTGGCTCGCAAGCTTCGGGCCGCCCTCGAGGCGGATGGCGCGGCCAAGCCCGCCGCCAGCGCCCCGGCCGCGTCCGCTGCTCCCGCGCGCCCGGCGGGTCGCCCCGGCCCCGTGCGCCCGTCGGCTCCGGCCGCCCCGGCTCCGGCAGCGCCCGCCGCCCCGGCGACGAGCGCTCCGGCACCCGCGGCTCCCGCTCCGTCGGCTCCTGCTCCGTCCGCTCCCGAGCCGGCCCGAGCCGCCGCATCCGCTCCCGCGCCCGCTGCACCCGCCGCGCCGGCCCCCGCTGCTCCTGCTGCTTCCGCGCCTTCCGCCCCCGCGGCGGACGCAGCGGCAGGAGCGCCCACTCCCGGTGCTCCCCGCCCCGGTGGTGCACCGCGTCCGGGTAACAACCCGTTCGCGAGCGCCCAGGGCATGGGTCAGCGCCCCGCGGGGCCGCGCCCGGGCAACAACCCCTTCGCGAGCGCCCAGGGCATGGGCCAGCGTCCCGCTCCGAGCCCCGGCAACATCCCGCGCCCGCAGGCGCCTCGCCCCGGCGCGCCGCGTCCGGGTGCTCCCGGCGCGCGCCCGGGTCGCCCCGGTGGCGCAGGTCGTCCGGGTGCCCCGTTCCAGCAGCGTCCGGGTGGTCCCGGTCGCCCCGGTGGTGCGGGTGGCGGTTTCCAGCGTCCGGGTGCTCCGGGTGCGGCTCCGGCCGGCGGTTTCGCAGGTCGCCCCGGTGGCGGCGGCGGTCGCGGTCGCGGACCCGGCGGCGGCACGGCCGGTGCATTCGGCAAGGGCGGCGGCAAGTCCAAGCAGCGCAAGTCGCGCAGGGCGAAGCGCCAGGAATTCGAGATGAGGGATGCGCCGACGGTTGGCGGCGTCAACGTCTCGCGCGGCAACGGCGAGATCATCCGGATGCGCCGCGGCGCGTCGATCTCGGACTTCGCCGACAAGATCGAGACGATCACCGGCTACACGGTGCAGCCCGGCACCCTCGTGACGATCCTCTTCAACCTCGGCGAGATGGCCACGGCCACCGAGTCGCTGGACGAGGCGACGTTCGAGGTTCTCGGCGCCGAGCTCGGCTACAAGATCCAGATGGTCTCGCCCGAGGACGAAGACAAGGAGCTCCTGGAGAGCTTCGGCCTCGACCTCGATCGCGAGCTGGAGGACGAGAACGAGGACGACCTCGAGATCCGTCCGCCGGTGGTGACCGTCATGGGTCACGTCGACCACGGTAAGACGCGACTGCTCGACGCCATCCGCCAGACCAACGTGGTCGCGGGCGAGGCCGGCGGCATCACGCAGCACATCGGTGCGTACCAGGTCTGGACCGAGCACGAGGGCATCGATCGCGCGATCACCTTCATCGACACTCCGGGTCACGAGGCGTTCACCGCCATGCGCGCCCGTGGTGCGCAGGTCACCGACCTCGCGATCCTGGTGGTCGCCGCCGACGACGGGATCATGCCGCAGACGGTGGAGGCGCTCAACCACGCCCAGGCGGCGAACGTGCCGATCGTGGTCGCGGTCAACAAGATCGACAAGCCCGACGCCAACCCGGCGAAGGTGCGCCAGCAGCTCACCGAGTACGGTCTGGTCGCCGAGGAGTACGGCGGAGACGTCATGTTCATCGACGTGTCGGCCCGCAACAACATCGGCATCCAGGACCTCCTGGACGCGGTGCTGCTGACGGCCGACGCGGGCCTGGACCTCACGGCCAACCCGAACAAGGCGGCGCGAGGCGTCGCGATCGAGGCCAAGCTCGACAAGGGTCGCGGCTCGGTCGCCACGGTGCTCATCCAGTCGGGCACGCTCCGGGTCGGCGATGCGATCGTCGCAGGAACGGCCTACGGCCGTGTGCGGGCGATGGCGGACGAGAACGGCGACGCCGTGCTCGAGGCGGCTCCTTCGCGTCCTGTGCAGGTGCAGGGCCTCAACTCGGTCCCGCGCGCGGGCGATACGTTCATCGTCACCGAGGAAGACCGTCTGGCCCGTCAGATCGCCGAGAAGCGCGAAGCGGCCGAGCGCAACGCTCAGCTGGCCAAGGCCCGCAAGCGCATCTCGCTCGAGGACTTCACCCGTGCCCTGCAAGAGGGCAAGGTCGAGTCGCTCAACCTCATCATCAAGGGCGACGTGTCCGGTGCCGTCGAGGCGCTGGAGGAGTCGCTCCTCAAGATCGAGGTCGACGAGTCGGTGCAGCTGCGCATCATCCACCGCGGTGTCGGTGCGGTGACCGAGTCCGACGTGAACCTGGCGACGATCGACAACGCGATCATCATCGGCTTCAACGTCCGTCCGGATGCGAAGGCCCGCGAGCGGGCGTCGCGCGAAGGCGTCGACATCCGGTTCTACTCGGTCATCTACAACGCGATCGACGACGTCGAGCAGTCCCTCAAGGGCATGCTCAAGCCGGAGTTCGAAGAGGTGCAGTCGGGTGTCGCCGAGATCCGCGAGGTGTTCCGCTCCTCGAAGTTCGGCAACATCGCCGGTGTCATCGTGCGGTCGGGAACGATCACGCGAAACGCGAAGGCTCGCGTCATCCGCGACGGCGTGGTGGTGGCCGATGGCCTGGCCATCGAGTCGCTGCGACGCTTCAAGGACGACGTCACCGAGGTGCGCACGGACTTCGAAGCCGGTATCGGCCTCGGCAAGTTCAACGACATCCAGATCGGCGACGAGATCGAAACGACCGAGATGGTCGAGAAGCCCCGCGGCTAGAAGCCGACGCGGTACAGGATGCCCCGCCCTCACCGGGGCGGGGCATCCTGCCATTCACTGCTCATCGAGCGTGCACGAACAGGGAGAGAAGACATGGCAGGCGAACGACAGGCC
Source organism: Microbacterium rhizomatis (assembly GCF_008710745.1). Taxonomy (GTDB): domain Bacteria; phylum Actinomycetota; class Actinomycetes; order Actinomycetales; family Microbacteriaceae; genus Microbacterium; species Microbacterium rhizomatis. The sequence goes on along the minus strand of NZ_VYSA01000001.1, from coordinate 1,167,794 downwards.
CGAGTGGCCGACCGCATCCGCGTCGTCCTGGCGGAGCGACTCGAGAAGGGGCTGCGTGATCCGCGCCTCGGCTTCGTGACGATCACCGACGTGAAGGTGACCGGAGACCTGCAGCACGCCTCCGTGTTCTACACGGTGATGGGCGACGAGGCGCTTCGCGCCGACACCGCTGCCGCGCTCAAGTCGGCGACGGGTCTCCTCCGCACCGAAGTGGGCAAGCACCTCAACACGCGACTGACCCCGTCGCTGGAGTTCTTCCTCGACGCGATCCCCGAGAACGCCGACCACATCGCGGCGCTCCTTCAGGAGGCGCGCCAGCGCGACGAGGCAGTGGCGGCGCTCGCGGCCGCCGGCAACTACGCCGGCGACGCCGACCCTTACGTCAAGCCGCGCGAGCTGGAGGACGACGATCTCGAGGACGACGATCTCGAGGACGACGATCTCGAGGACGACGATCTCGAGGACGACGAGGACGACGGTATCGACGAGAGCGTCGACACCAAGTAGGGCGTCAGGTCGGCAGCCGGAGCAGTCCTTCGGATGCTTCGGCCAGCCCGTCCGCGATGAGGGAATCGACCGCGCGGTCACGCTGACGCGCATCCGGCCAGTCCGCGATGACCTCGGCGAGTGGGATCGGGGTGGGCGCAGCATCCCTGAGCATTCTGAGTACCGCACCCCGCGCCTGCCGGTCGCTGCCCTCGTATCGGGCCTGCCGACGTCGGTTGTCACCGGTGTCGGGGTAGCCGGCCGCCCGCCATGCGCACGCGGCCGCGAGGGGGCATGCGTCGCAGCGCGGAGCGCGTGCCGTGCAGACGGTCGCGCCGAGCTCCATCGTCGCGGCGTTCACGATCGTGGATGCGGTCACCTCGTCGGGGAGGATCGCGGTCATCGCGATCAGATCGCGACGAGACGGCGGATCGGGCTGTGCACGACCGTCGATCGCGCGCGCCAGCACGCGCCGGGTGTTCGTGTCGACCACGGGGTGGCGCTGACCGTAGGCGAAGACCGCGACGGCGCGCGCCGTATAGTCGCCGATACCGGTGAGCGCGAGCAGCGCGTCGACGTCGGCCGGGACATCGCCGTCGTGCCGCGCGACGATCTCGACCGCCGCCCGGTGCAGCCACAGGGCACGACGCGGGTACCCGAGGTTCGCCCACTGGTGCACGGCCTCGGCCGGTGCGTCGGCAGCCAGTGCCGCCGGGGTCGGCCATCGTGCGAGCCACGCCTGAAGGTGGGGGATGACGCGGTTCACGGGCGTCTGCTGGAGCATGAACTCGCTCACCAGCACGCCCCATGCACCGAAACCCGGGTGGCGCCACGGCAGGTCGCGAGCGTGGGTGCGATACCAGGCGATCAGCGGCGTCGCCAGGTCGGGCATAGGTGCCAGCCTAAGCGTTGATCCAGTGGTTCACGGGCTGGAGCCGCCCTCAGCACGTCCACTCCCGCGTATTCTCTCCGTGCTCCTTAATATACTGCTATATTGAGGAGCACGGAGAGGATTCCATGAGCGCTTTTCTTACCACTCTGCTTTTCGCAGCGGTTGTCGCGAGCCAGCCGACGGCGAGTCTGCATGCGACGACCGCGGAGGTTCCGACGGAGGTTACGCGCACGATATACGCGGGTAGCTTCACGACCCTGTGGCAGACCGAGCCCATGCCGGACTTTCAGTGCCCGGGCACGCACCCGTATCTACTCGACCAGAACCTGTCCGAGGGCCGGTCTGTGCCCGCCGGAGTCCGTGTGACCGAGAGCGGCCGCGTCGCGGTGAATATCGCGCCCACCTATACGCGCACTTGGGCGGATGAGCCGCGGCGACTGTTGAAGACCGGTTGGATCTTCGATTCGAGTCCGTTCACCTTCGCGTCGGCGACCAATTGGAACCCTGATGGCGCCACCCTGACCGTCGAGGCGACGTGCACGAGTGATGCATCCAGGGGTGCGCCCTACTGATCCGAGGCGACCGAGCGCCCCGCGGCTTTACGCTGGTGACATGCGTCTTCCCACGAACCCCGTCACCACCCTGTGGCGGTCGCTGCGCGATGAAGTGCGGCTGAACCACCGCGGCGGCCGGGTGATCCTCGCCGTCGATGGGATCGACGGATCGGGCAAGACGGTCTTCGCGGACGGGCTCGCCGAGGCCTTCGCAGAAGAGGGCGACGCGGTGTTCCGCGCGTCGATCGATGATTTCCATCGGCCCCGCGCGGAGCGCTACGCGCGCGGCCGCAACTCGCCTGAGGGGTTCTACGCCGATTCGTACGACTACTCCACGTTCCGGCGCGTGCTGATCGACCCTTTCCGCGACGGAGCCCGCACGGGCGCCACGACCGGCTTCCAGCTGACGTCGTTCGATCTCGGTCGCGACACGGCAACCCTCTCGCAGTGGGTCACCGCGCCTGCCGACGCCGTGCTGATCGTCGACGGGGTGTTCCTGAATCGCCCCGAGCTGCGGGGGATCTGGCACTGGTCGCTCTGGCTCGAGGTGCCGTTCACGGTCGCGTACGCCCGGATGGCGCTGCGCGACGGGTGCTCGCCCGACCCGGACGCGCCCTCGAATGCGCGCTATCGGCAGGGTCAGGAGCTCTACCTCCGTGAGGCGAAGCCGCGCGAAGCCGCATCCGCGATCGTGGAGAACAGCGATCTGGAGCATCCGATTCGCATCTTCGGGGACTACTGCTGATGGCGGCACCGTCCGGCATCCTGCTCGTCGACAAACCCGGTGGCATCACAAGTCATGACGCCGTCGCGCGGGCACGAAAGTCGTTGGATACCCGAAAGATCGGCCACGCGGGCACGCTCGACCCGATGGCGACAGGGCTGCTCGTGCTCGGAGTGGGCCCCGCCACCCGCCTGCTCACGTTCATCGTCGGGCTCGACAAGACCTACGAAGCGACCATCCGGCTCGGCTCGTCGACCGACACCGACGACGCCGACGGAACAGAGACGGCGAGAGCGGATGCGGCGACCGTCGCCGCGGTCACGTCAGAGCAGATCCGCGCCGGCGTCGACGCGCTGACCGGCACCATCTCGCAGGTGCCGAGCACCGTGTCGGCGATCAAGGTCGGCGGGCGGCGCGCATACGACCTCGCCAGGGCCGGCGAAGAAGTGCAGCTGCGCCCTCGTACGGTGACGGTGTCGCGCTTGGACGTGCGTGCCGAACGTCGCACCGCCGGCGCGATCGACCTGGATGTGGTGGTGGACTGCACGAGCGGAACCTACATCCGCGCGCTCGCCCGCGACCTCGGGGTCGCCCTCGGCGTCGGCGGCCACCTCACGTCGCTGCGACGCACTCGCATCGGTCCGCTGCCGGTGGAGGGCGCGGCACATGTCGATGCGCTCGGCCCCGACGCGCTGCGTTCGGCCGCCGAGATCGCCGCCCTCGTGCTCGGTCGCTTCGACGTGAGCGCCGATGAGGCGCGCGACCTCCGCCACGGCAAGCGGCTGCCCGGCGCTGCGGGCCGGATCGGGCGAGCAGAACGGGCGGCGGCGATCGATCCACTGGGCGGCCTCGTCGGCGTCGTCGAGCGGCGCGGCGACGACGTCAAGAGCGCGATCAACCTCCCTGAGGAGCCGGCGGCATGATCCTCTGGTTCACGTTCGTCCAGATCGGCGTGGCGACCGCGGGCGGGCTGCTCTGCATCGTCCTGGGGCTTGCCGGTCGGCGCCCGAGCGACCTGTCGGTGGGAGCGATGGCGCTGCTCGAACTGCTCCTGATCGCGCAGATCGTCATCGCCATCGTGGCGCCGCTGGCGGGCAATCCGCCGACGGGAAGCCTGCTGGAGTTCTGGGTGTACCTCGTCTCAGCCGCTCTGCTGCCGCTCGCGGGCGTCGCGTGGGCGCTGCTCGAACGCAGCAGGTGGAGCACCGTGATCCTCGGGATCGCGGCCCTCTCGGTCGCGATCATGCTGTGGCGGATGCAGGTCATCTGGACCGTGCAGGTGGCCTGAGCGGCCCGAACCCCGAAGCCCGGGCTCTCGGCGCACGTAGGATTGGGAGGTCATGTCCTCCGCTTCTCGCCCCCGCCGCCGCATGTCCGGCATCGGACGTGTGCTCGTCGTCGTCTACGGCATCCTGGCCCTGGGCGCCTTCGGCCGTTCGCTCGTGCAGATCATCGAGCGATTCGACCATGCGCCCCTCGCGTTCACCCTCTCGGCCGTATCCGCCACGGTCTACATCGTCGCGACCCTCGCGCTCGTCTTCGCCGGTTCGCGCGTCTGGTACCGCATCGCCTGGATCACGATCTCGTTCGAGCTCGTCGGCGTCCTCGCGATCGGCACCCTGAGCCTGATCCGGCCCGACCTGTTTCCTGAGGCGACGGTCTGGTCCTTCTACGGCATGGGCTACCTGTTCATTCCGCTCGTGTTGCCCTTCCTGGGCATCTGGTGGCTCATCACGCATCCGCCTGTGCCGCAGGACCCGCCGCCCGACGGCGCCACGACGGAGGATGCCGCCGTTCAGGTGAGGTCATGATCGTCTTCCGCGACCCGGCAGAGGTGCCGGCAGGGTTCGGTCCGTCCGTCGTGGCGATCGGCAAGTTCGACGGCGTCCACGCCGGACATCGTGCGGTGATCGATCGCGCGAAAGTGGATGCTGCGGCCAGCGGCGCACGCGTCGTGGCTGTCACGTTCGACCGCAATCCGCTCAGTGTGCTCCGCCCCGATGTGTGCCCCGAGAACCTGATCGGCGTCACGCAGAAGCTGCAGATGCTCGCCGAGACGGGAGTCGACGCGACCCTCATGCTGACCTTCGACCGCGCGCTGGCCGACCTCACCGCCACGGAGTTCGTGCGGCACGTCCTCGTCGGGGCGCTCGGTGTTCGTACCATCCTCGTCGGGGCCGACTTCCGATTCGGGCGCGGGGGAGCGGGCACCCCGGAGCTCCTCCGTGAACTCGGCGCCGAGTACGGCTACCGCGTCGATGTCGTCGACGACGTCCGCGCGATCGACGACGATCGCCGCGTCTCGTCGACGTGGATCAGAGAGCTTCTCGCCGAGGGCGATGTGGAGGCGGCCGCCAAACTGCTCGGTCGCACCCCGTCGGTGTGGGGCGAGGTCGTTCACGGAGCCAAGCGCGGGCGTGAACTGGGCTATCCGACCGCGAACCTCTCCCCGCAGCTGGAGGGATTCATTCCCGCCGACGGCGTATACGCGGGGTGGCTCGTCGACGAGGGCCCGGAGGGGGCCCTGCGCTCCGGCATCCGGTATCCGGCGGCCATCAGCGTCGGCCGCAACCCCACGTTCGACGACGTCGAGGTGCGTCAGGTCGAGGCGTATGTGCTCGATGAGGTGGGGCTCGATCTCTACGGTCACCTCGTCGAGGTGCAATTCGTCTCGCGGATCCGGGGCATGGTCGCCTTCGAGGGGATCGAGGCGCTGGTCGCTCAGATCGCGGACGACGTCGCGAAGGCGCGCAGCGCGCTCACCTGAACATCCAGCGCCCGCGAGGGGTCCGCTAGATCCCGCGCGGGTGCCACCGTACGATCGTTCTCATCCCGGGAGCGAATCCTGGATCACTCACCCCGGGCAGCGGTCCAGGACGGCACAGCAGACAGATGACACAGAAACAGACACAGGAGCCCCGATGAGCCGCACCGAATTGCAGACGCTCCCCGAGCGCGCGGTCGAGTTGCTCGGCGGACAGCCGGATGACGCGACACTGAGCCGCTACCTGCACGGCCTTCCGGGCGTGGACGCCGTCGGACTCGAACAGCGCGCGGCGGCGCTCGGCACGCGCTCGATCAAGACCACCTCCAAACGATGGGCGATCGACAAGATCATCGAGCTGATCGACCTCACCACGCTCGAGGGCGCCGACACTCCGGGCAAGGTGCGCTCGCTCGTCGCGAAGGCGCTGCGGCCGGATGCTGCCGATCCCACCTGCCCGCGCGTCGCGGCCGTCTGCGTGTACGGCGACATGGTGCCCGACGCTGTGGCCGCACTGGGCGCTGCGCACGGTGACCCCGATGACGGCCTGGTGAGCGTCGCGGCCGTCGCGACAGCGTTTCCGAGCGGTCGATCGTCGCTGGCGATCAAGCTGCAGGACACCGCGGACGCCGTGGCCGCCGGCGCCGACGAGATCGATATGGTCATCGATCGCGGTGCCTTCCTCGCGGGCCGGTACGGGCTTGTCTTCGACCAGATCGCGCGCGTGAAAGAGGCCTGCCGGCGCCCGGACGGGACGTCCGCCTCGCTCAAGGTGATCCTCGAGACCGGCGAGCTGAACACCTACGACAACGTCAAGCGCGCCTCGTGGCTCGCGATCCTCGCCGGCGGCGATTTCATCAAGACCTCCACCGGCAAGGTGCAGCCCGCAGCGACGCTGCCGGTCACGCTCCTCATGCTGGAGGTCGTTCGGGACTGGCATCGGATGACCGGCGAGAAGATCGGCGTGAAGCCCGCCGGCGGCATCCGCACCTCCAAGGATGCGATCAAGTACCTGGTGACCGTCGCCGAGACCGTAGGAGAGGAGTGGCTGCAGCCGCACCTCTTCCGGTTCGGAGCGTCGAGCCTTCTCAACGATGTGCTGCTGCAGCGCCAGAAGATGCGCTCAGGGCACTACTCCGGTGCCGACTACGTCACGATCGACTAAGAGCCGGCGACGAAGAACAACCTGCGACTGAGGACACACATGAGCTTTCTGGAATACGCGCCCGCCCCCGAGTCTCGATCGATCCTGCGGCTGCGCGACGCATACGGCCTGTTCATCGACGGAGAGTTCGTGGAGGGACACGGCACGCCCTTCGCCACGATCTCGCCCGCCGATGAGTCGCACATCGCGACGATCGCGTCGGCGGATGACGCGGATGTCGCACTCGCCGTGGCTGCGGCGCGGCGCGCGTACGACAAGACCTGGTCGAAGCTGAGCGGGCGCGACCGCGGCAAGTACCTCTTCCGGATCGCGCGGCTGGTCCAGGAGCGCGCGCGCGAGCTCGCCGTCGCCGAGAGCCTCGACAACGGCAAGCCGATCAAGGAGTCGCGCGACGTCGATGTGCCGTTGGTGGCCGCGTGGTTCTTCTACTACGCGGGCTGGGCGGACAAGCTCGACTACGCCGGCTTGGGGGCCAATCCCCGTGCGCTCGGCGTGGCCGGGCAGATCATCCCGTGGAACTTCCCGCTGCTCATGCTGGCGTGGAAGATCGCCCCGGCCCTCGCCGCGGGCAACACCGTCGTGCTGAAGCCGGCCGAGACCACCCCGCTGTCGGCGCTCATCTTCGCCGAGATCCTCCAGCAGGCCGATCTGCCGCCGGGGGTCGTCAACATCATCACGGGCGCGGGCGAAACGGGCGCAGCCCTCGTCGGGTCCGGCGTAGACAAGATCGCGTTCACCGGATCGACGGGGGTCGGCAGGGCGATCGCCAAGCAGATCGCCGGCACGGGAAAGAAGGTGACGCTCGAGCTCGGGGGCAAGGCCGCCAACATCGTGTTCGACGACGCGCCGATCGATCAGGCCGTCGAAGGCATCGTGAACGGCATCTTCTTCAACCAGGGCCACGTCTGCTGCGCCGGGAGCCGGCTGCTGGTGCAGGAATCGATCCACGACGAGGTGGTCGACCGTCTCAAGGAGCGCCTTTCGACGCTGCGCATGGGGGATCCCCTCGACAAGAACACCGACATCGGCGCGATCAACTCCCGCGAGCAGCTCGATCGGATCCGTGAACTGTCGAACGTCGGAGAGGCTGAGGGTGCCGAGCGCTGGAGTGCGCCGTGCGTCATCCCCGACGACGGCTTCTGGTTCGCGCCCACGATCTTCACGAATGTCCAGGCGAGCCATCGCATCGCGCGTGAGGAGATCTTCGGGCCGGTGCTCTCGGTCCTCTCGTTCCGCACTCCGGCCGAAGCGGTCGCCAAGGCCAACAACACCCCGTATGGGCTCTCGGCGGGCATCTGGAGCGACAAGGGCAGCCGCATCCTCGCCGTCGCCGACAAGCTTCGCGCCGGCGTGGTCTGGGCGAATACCTTCAATCGGTTCGACCCCGCGTCGCCGTTCGGCGGCTACAAGGAGTCCGGGTACGGACGCGAGGGAGGACGCCACGGACTGGCCGGCTACCTCGCCCCCGCAGCATCCGCTCCCGCGCTGACGGCGCGACCCGCCCGCCCCGCGAAGAAGGAGGTGGCCAAGTGACCCGTCTGGCCGTACCCAAGACCTACAAGCTCTACATCGGGGGAGCGTTCCCCCGCAGTGAGTCGGGGCGCACGTTCGAGGTCGCGACCTCCAAGGGCGAGTTCGTCGCGAATGCCGCGCAGGCCTCCCGCAAGGATGCGCGGGACGCGATCGTCGCGGCACGCTCCGCGGTGAAGGGCTGGAGCGGGGCGACCGCGTACAACCGCGGCCAGGTGCTGTACCGCATCGCCGAGCTCCTCGAGGGTCGTCGCGCGCAGTTCATCGACGAGATCGTCCAGGTCGAGGGGGTGTCGGCGGCGAAGGCCGCCGCTCAGGTCGACGAAGCGATCGACCGGTGGGTCTGGTACGCCGGATGGACCGACAAGCACGCCCAGGTCGCGGGCAACGCGAACCCGGTCGCGGGGCCTTACTTCAACATCTCGGTGCCCGAGCCGACGGGTGTCGTCGCCGTGATCGCCCCGCAGGACTCGTCGCTCCTCGGGCTCGTCTCGGCGATCGCGCCGCCGCTCGTGACCGGCAACACGGTCGTCGTGGTCGCCAGCGAACGCTTCCCGCTCTCGGCGATCTCGCTCGCCGAGGTGCTGGCGACATCGGATGTGCCCGGGGGAGTCGTGAACGTCCTCACCGGATCGCCGGCGGAGATCGCACCGTGGCTCGCGGCGCACGCAGATGTGAACGCTCTCGATCTGGTCGGGGCCTCGGCGCTGGACTGGGTCGACCTTCAGATCGCCGCCGCGGACACCCTCAAGCGGGTGCTGCCCCCGGAAGAGGGTGCGGATGCTGCGGCCCCGAGCCTGGAGCGGATCACCGCGTTCACCGAGACCAAGACCGTCTGGCACACCAAGAGCATGCTCTAAGAGGGCTCGGACTGCGATGCGCCCGAAGCGGATCGGGGCGGGTTGCGGATGCCCGCGAACGAGACGACGGCGCCGATCACCATGAAGATCGCCGTGACGATCGCCGCGCGGTGCAGCCCGGTCAGATCCAGCGCACCGCCGACGATCGCGCCGAGCATGGCGATCACCAGGAGCCCGGCCACCCGCGAAACGGCATTGTTGACGGCTGAGGCGATCCCGGATCGCGACGGATCCATCGACCCGAGGATCGCCGAGGTGAGCGGCGAGACCGTCAGGACCAGGCCGAGCCCGAAGACGATGACGCTCGGCAGCACTTGCGTCCAGTACGAGAACTCGCTCGACACCGTCAGCAGGAGCAACGCTCCGACCGCCATGATCGCCGGACCGATCGTCATGAAGAGCCGCGGTCCCCATCGACCCGCGAGGGTTCCGACTCGAGAGCTGAGCGCGATCATCAGGAGAGTGCTCGGCAGCATGGCGAGGCCGGCCAGTGTCGCGGGAAGGCCGGCGCCCTGCTGCAGATAGACCCCGACGACGAAGCCGTTCAGCGACAGCGCGCCGTAGATGAACGCCGTCGCGACGTTGCCCGACCAGAAGTTGCGGATCCGGAACAGGCCCAGCGGCATCATGGGTGCGCGGGCCAGCGCCTGGCGAACGAGAAAGCCCGCGAACGACAGGACGCCGACCGTGAGCGGAATCCAGATCTGGGGCGAGCCCCACCCGAGTGTCGGCTGCTCGATCAGGGCGTACACGGCGCCGCCGAGGCCCAGGGTGCACAGTGCGGCTCCGAGCCAGTCGATCGCCACTTTCGAACGGTGGGTGTCGCTGTGTCCCAGCACGGCGAGCAGCCACATCGCGATCGCGATCGGGATCACATTGATGACGAACACGTACCGCCAGGACAGCACGTCGACGAAGATGCCGCCGAGCAGGGGCCCTGCGATCATGGCGCTCGTGGTCGCGGCCGTCCAGATCCCGATGGCTCTGGCCTGGGCGGGTCCCCGGAAGTTCGAGGTGATGAGCGCCAGCGAGCTGGGCACGAGCAACGCGCCGGCGACGCCCTGGAACGCGCGCGCGATGATCAGGAACTCGGCGGTCGGCGCGACGGCGATCGCGATCGACGTGATCCCGAAGAGGATCAGGCCGATCCGGATGATCAGGATGCGACCGTACACATCACTCAGCGAGCCGGCAACGAGGATCAGCGCGCCCAGGGTGATGAGGTAGGCATCGACGATCCACTGCTGGGTCGTCAGACCGCCGCCGAGGTCTCGCTGGATCGCCGGAAGCGCCACCGTCACGACGGTGCCGTCCAGGAACGACACGAACGATGCCAGGATGGCGATGATCAGCACCAGGCGCTGCTCGCGATTCATCGGCGCAGGTCGGCCGCTCTCCGTCTTGAGGTTCACGTTGCTCATCGTCGCCAACCTACTCCCCGCGCGCGGGGAGGCAGGGCGATGTCGTGCGATCGATCCGCCCGGCTGCACGGACGACATCGTCGGCGTGCTCTGGGGCTGATCGGCCCACATGCTCTAGACTGTATGCCGGGGCCCGGTCGGGTGAAGGTGCACCTCGCTGAAGCGAGTTCATGCACATCACGTCGATAAAGCCCCGCCCCGCGCCCGGCACTCGTCGCCCACGGGTCACTCAGATCTTTCCGGCCCGACCGGCGATCGCCGGAGCATCCGGCACACACAGCTCAGGAGGAGCATGCCGACCACGGCACCCGCAGCCCAGAGGGCCGCGCAGCGGCGCAGGAAGCCGCAGACATCTCGTCGTGACGACGAGGCCCCGATCATCCCGATCCTCGCCCGCAAGGTGCGCGAGGTCGAAGCCAAGGCGCAGCGCGGGAAGCTCGGCCCGACCAACCGCGTCAAGTTCCAGGTCATCGCCTTCCTCGTGCGCGAAGAGCGTGCGCGGGTCAAGGCCGATACCGAGATCGCCGACGGCGCACGCGCCGAGCTGCTCAAGCGACTCGACGGTGTCGCGACCATCCTTGCGAAGACCGCTGCACGCGACACGTCCCTGATCCAGCTGCTCGAGGTCGATCAGGCGGCGTCCCCCGTCGCGCGGCGCATGCGCAGGGACTGGCTGCTCGAGTCCGGTGCGGACCTCGCCGACGATGAGTTGATCATCACGGACGTCGCGCCAGCTCCGGCCACCGTCGTTCCTCCGGCCCTCGCAGAGCGTCAGGTCGTCCCTGTGGCGATCGAGGCCCGCCAGACCGCGAATCCGTTCCTCGCCCCCGATCTCACGGTGCGCGCACCCAAGGAGACCCCCCGCCGCCGCCTGGACGGCTGGGAGCTCATGGGACCGCTGTACAAGGCCTTCGAAACCGGTGCAGGCGGGTCTGCGGCATCCATGGATCTTCCTGCCGTTCCCGAGTTCGATCGGCTCTCGCCGCGCGGACTGGAGATCATGCCCCACCAGTCGCGCTTCCTCGAAGCCGTGCGCGAGGGTCACCGGACCTTCCTCCTCGCCGACGAACCCGGGCTCGGCAAGACGGCGGAGTCGGTGATCGCGGCATCCGTCGCGAATGCCTACCCGCTGCTGGCCGTCGTGCCCAACGTCGTGAAGATGAACTGGGCGCGCGAGGTCGAACGCTGGACCCCGCAGCGACGCGCCACCGTGATCCAGGGCGACGGTGAAGACATCGACGCGTTCGCCGACGTGTTCATCGTCAACTACGAGATCCTCGACCGTCACCTCGCGTGGCTGAGCTCGATCGGGCTCAAAGGCATGGTCGTCGACGAAGCCCACTTCATCAAGAACCTCACCTCCCAGCGTTCCCGCAATGTGCTGGCGCTCGGCGCCCGCATCCGCGAGCAGGTGCGCGATCCGCTCATGCTCGCCCTCACCGGGACCCCGCTGATCAACGACGTCGAGGATTTCGATGCGATCTGGCGCTTCCTCGGGTGGACCAACGGTGAAAAGCCCGGCCCCGAGCTCATGGAGCGCCTCGACCAGACCGGCCTCACCCCGGCGGACAAGGCCTTCTACCCCGAGGCGCGCGAGGCCGTCATCTCGATGGGAATCGTGCGGCGCAAGAAGAAGGATGTCGCCGCAGACCTCCCCGACAAGCTCATCGCCGATCTTCCGGTGGAGCTGGACGACGAGTTCGGCAAATCGATCCGCCAGGCCGAGCGCGAGCTCGGAGAGCGTCTGGCCGCGAAGTACCGCCGAATCATCGAAGCGCGCGGCGACCGCGTGCAGGTGTTCGACGGCCCCGACGAAGACATCGTGCGACTCGTCGCCCACGGCGAGCTCGAAGAGGCCAAGGCCGCCGGTACCGGTGGTGACAACGTGTTCACGATGGTCCGCAAGATCGGTCAGGCCAAGTCGCTGCTCGCAGCGGACTACACGGTGCAGCTGCAGCGCTCCGTCGGCAAGGTCGTGTTCTTCGCGAAGCACATCGACGTGATGGACGCCGCAGAGGCGCATTTCGCCGCCGCGGGTGTGCGCACGGTGTCGCTGCGAGGCGATCAGACCACGGCCGCGCGCCAGCAGGCGATCGACGCGTTCAACAACGATCCGGGTGTCGGGGTGGCGGTGTGTTCGCTGACCGCGGCCGGTGTCGGCGTGAACATGCAGGCGGCTTCCAACGTCGTGCTCGCCGAGCTGTCGTGGACTGCTGCCGAGCAGACCCAGGCGATCGACCGGGTGCATCGCATCGGCCAGGACGAGCCTGTGACGGCGTGGCGCATCATCGCCGCGCACACGATCGACACGAAGATCGCCGAGCTCATCGACTCCAAGCAGGGGCTCGCGGCGCGCGCTCTGGACGGCGACGCCGTCGACCCGCAATCGAGCGACTCCGTGCAGCTGTCGGCGCTCATGCACCTGCTGCGCCAGGCGCTCGGGGCGGCGTAGTCGGCCGATAGCCTGCGGCGTCGCGGGGGAGCGGCATCCGGCGATAGTGTCGGAGCAGGCAACGGCGCCGGCCTGTTCACCCGACAGCAAGGACCACAGCATGAAGATCGGAATCCTCACCAGCGGCGGCGACTGCCCCGGGCTGAACGCCGTCATCCGCGGTGTGGTTCTCAAGGGGATCACCAACTACGACATCGAGTTCGTCGGCATCCGCGACGGCTGGCGCGGTGTGGTGGACGGCGACTTCTTCCCGCTCACGCGTCACGAGGTGAAGGGACTGTCGAAGGTCGGCGGCACGATTCTGGGCACGAGCCGCACCAACCCCTATGAGGGTCCGCGGGGTGGTGCGGAGAACATCTCGAAGACGCTCTACGGCCACCACATCGACGGCATCATCGCGATCGGCGGCGAGGGGACCCTCGCGGCGGCCGACCGCCTCTCCAAGGACGGCATCAACGTGCTGGGCGTCCCCAAGACGATCGACAACGACCTGCGCGCCACCGACTACTCGTTCGGGTTCGACACGGCGGTCAACATCGCGACCGACGCGATGGACCGCCTGCGCACGACGGGGGATTCGCACCAGCGGTGCATGGTCGCCGAGGTCATGGGTCGCCACGTGGGCTGGATCGCCCTGCACGCCGGCATCGCCGCGGGCGCTCACGCCATCCTGATCCCGGAGGTGCCCCAGTCGATCGACGAGATCGTGGACCTCGTCACGAAGGCGCATGACCGCGGCCGGGCTCCGCTGGTCGTCGTGTCCGAGGGCTTCACGCTCACGGGCATGGAAGAGGCGTACAGCGACAAGGGGCTCGATGCTTTCAACCGCCCGCGGCTGGGCGGGATCAGCGAGGTGCTGGCCCCCGAGATCGAGCGCCGGACCGGCATCGAGACGCGAGCCACCGTACTGGGTCACATCCAGCGCGGAGGGTCGCCCTCAGGCTTCGACCGGGTGCTCGCGACGCGCCTAGGGCTGCACGCGGCCGACGCGGTGGTCGATGGCGCGTGGGGCCAGATGGTCGCGATGCGCGGCACCGACATCGTCCGCGTGCCGTTCGCCGAAGCACTCGGCGAACTCAACACGGTGCCCCTGTACCGCTACGAAGAGGCCGCCGCGCTCTTCGGCTGACCCGGGACGGCCGGCCCCACGGTCGGCTCCGCGCGCACAGGACGAATCACCCAGGCAGGTCGATCCCGGCCGGTATCATCCTGCGCTGGTGACTCCTCCTGTCTTGGTGCGGGCCGCGAGCTGCATCCGCTCCTTCCCAGGGCGGCCCGAGATCGGACTCTCCACCGATCGCCTGCGGCGGTCGGCGAAGGTGCCCCAGTCCCACCAGGCTCTCTCTCATGCGTTCGATCGAAGAGCTCGTCGAGTGGGTGGCGGCGAAGGGCGGCGTGGTTCACTCCCACGCCGTGAAGGCTGAGGGTTTCACCGTCCACGCGATCCGGACCGCTGTTCATCGCGGCGCCCTGTACCGTATTCGCCGCTCGTGGCTCGCGCGTCCCGGCTGCGACCCGCTGCTCCGGCGAGCCGCCGAGCTCGGAGGTCGAACAACCTGCCTGACCGAGGCGCAGCTGATCGGGTTGTGGACGCCCGATCACACGACTCCGCACTTCGCGGTCCCGCCGACCGCCTCGCGGTTGGATGCGGATGGAGCGCGACTCCACTGGTCCCGCGGCCCGTCGCCCCTCGCCGCGACCGGCATGCGCGATCCGCTGGTCAACGTGCTCCATCACGTCGCTCATTGCGCCCCGCCGGCAGACGCCCTCGCCGTATGGGAGTCGGCGATCCGCAAGAAGCATGTCGCGCCCGACGTGCTTGCTCGGGTCGAATGGCGTGGCGATGTCGCGCGCCGAATCGCCCGCGAGGCGTCCGACCTGTCGGACTCCGGCATCGAGACCCGATTCCTCGTGCTCATGCGAGGCATCGACGTCATCGTCCGACAGCAGGTGTGGATCGACGGGCACCCGGTGGACGCGCTCGTCGGTGCACATCTGGCGGTACAGCTCGATGGATTCGCGCATCATCAGGCGGGCGACCGGCGCCGAGATCTCCGTGCGGACGCACGCCTCCGCCTTCGCGGCTATACCGTGCTCCGATTCGATTACCACCAGGTGCTCTTCCAACCCGACTACGTCGTTGAGATCATGTCGGCGGCTCTCGCGCAGGGGCTGCACCGCTGATCTCCGCGAACGTGCGACCGCCCCAGCGCCGCCCGGGCGCAGGAGAACGCATGAGGACAGGACCGATCCGCCTAGGACATCCTGTGGCCGTGTGTTCTCCTGTATTCGTGCGATAGTCGACGATGACCGCGCGGGCACAGGAGAACGCGCCGGTGCAGCACGGATGAGGCGCCCAGCATCCTGCGGTGGTGATTTCTCCTGTTGCCGTGGGGCGAAAACAGTGGATGCTGGGGCTCAGGCCTCCGAGAGGCCCAGGACGTCGAGCAGCCAGGCCAGCTCCAAAGCGCGTTCCTTCCACGCGTTGTAGCGGCCCGAGACGCCGCCGTGCCCGGCCACCATCTCGCACTTCAGCAGCGCGTCGGCGCCGACCTCGCGCAGGCGCGCGACCCACTTCGCGGGTTCCACGTACAGGACGCGCGTGTCGTTCAGCGACGTCACCGCCAGGATCTTCGGGTAGGCGACCTCTCGCACGTTCTCGTACGGCGAGTACGACTTCATGTACGCGTACACCTCCGGATCGTGCAGGGGGTCGCCCCACTCGTCCCACTCGATGACGGTGAGCGGAAGATCCTCGTCGAGGATCGAGGTGAGCGCATCGACGAAAGGCACCTCCGCGAGGATTCCGGCGAAGAGGTCGGGTGCGAGGTTCGCGACGGCGCCCATCAGCAGACCGCCGGCTGACCCGCCCTCGGCCACGAGCCGGTCGGGAGACGTGTAGCCCTCGGCGACGAGGTGGGATGCAGCATCCACGAAGTCGGTGAACGTGTTGCGCTTGTGCAGAAGCTTGCCGTCTTCGTACCACTGCCGGCCCATCTCACCGCCCCCGCGCACGTGCGCGACCGCGAACACGACGCCGCGGTCGAGCTCGGAGAGCCGGGCGACGGAGAATCGCGGGTCGATCGAGGTCTCGTACGAGCCGTAGCCGTACAGGTGCACGGGGCGCGGCGCGGCGCCGACATCGCCGAACGAGCGCTTCCAGACGAGCGAGATCGGCACCTGCGTGCCGTCCTTCGCCGTGGCCCATACGCGCGCCTGCGAGTAGTCGCCGGGCCGGTAGCCACCCAGCACGGGTTGGCGCTTGCGCAGCAGCAGGTGACGCGTGGCGAGGTCGTAGTCGTACACGGTGTTCGGAGTGACGAACGAGTCGTACCCGAGTCTCAGAAGCTTCGGCGCCCACTCGCGGTTGCCGCCGAAGCCTGCTGTATAGAGGGGCTCGTCGAACTCGAGCTCATCCACGGCCCCCGTGCGGTAGTCGAGAAGGCCGATCCGAGCGAGTCCGCCGCGGCGGTACTCGATCGTCGCGAAGTCCCGGAAGCAGTCGACATCCAGCAGTCGAGTGCCGGGGGTGTGCGGCAGCAGCACCGTGCGTTCACCCTGCGGATCGGATGCCGCGACCCGCACCAGCTCGAAGTCCAGCGCCTCGTCGTTGTGCAGGATGAGCAGCACGTCTTCGCCGTCGACGATCGCGTGATCGACCGAGTACTCCACGCCTTCCTGTCGGGGCCAGACGACCTGCGGCTCGGCCGACAGGTCGGAAGCCGGAACGAGCCACTCCTCGGAGGTGATCGAAGATCCCATCCCGATCACCAGATAGCGGTCGCTCCGGGTGAACCCCGCGCCCAGCCAGAACCGTTCGTCGGGCTCGTGGAAGAGCGTCACATCGGACGCCGCATCCGTTCCCACCGTGTGCCGCCAGACGGTGTCCGGCCGCCACTTGTCGTCGACGGTGGAGTAGATGATCGTCGCGCCGTCGGGAGAGAACTGCGCGCCGGCGAACACGTCGGCGATCACGTCCGGGAGTGTCTCGCCGGTCTCGAGGTCGCGAACGCGCACCGTGTAACGCTCGTCGCCGGTGGTGTCCACGGCGAACAGCATCCGCCGGCCGTCGTCGGAGACGTCGAAAGCTCCCAGCGAGAAGAACTCGAACCCGTCCGCTTCGATGTTGCCGTCGAGGAGCACCTGCTCGCCGGGTACGGCGACCTCGGGCGAGAGCTCCGGCGGCGTCCAGTCCTCCGGTCCGGCGATCGGTGCCCGGCAATGGATGCCGTACTGCTGCCCTTCGACGGTGCGGCCGTAGTACCACCAGTTCCCGCGCCGCGAGGGCACGGACAGATCGGTCTCGAGGGTACGGCCCTTGATCTCTTCGAAGATGCTCTGGCGGAGCGGCTGGAGGTGCGCGGTGCGCGCCTCGGTGTAGTCGTTCTCGGCGGCGAGATGGGTGATGACCGCTCTGTCGTCCTTGTCGCGGAGCCACTCGTACGGATCGTCGAACACGTCGCCGTGGTGAGTGCGGACGAACGAGGCGCGAGCGGCGACGGGCATCGAGCCCGACGCAGCAGCCGGCTGAGCGGTGCCGTCCTGCTCCGCGGCCCTGAGGCCTGTGTCGTCGGCCGAATTGTGGGATGCCAAGGTGCGGGAGGTCTCAGTGTCGTCGATGCTCACGCACCAACGCTAGTCGAGCCCCCTCAGCCGCGGCTCACGAGACGGTGATCAGCTGGCGCTGCCAGCCGCTCGAGCCGTTCGGGGCGATCGGTGCGCGATCCTCGATCTGCAGCATGCCGTTCTTATCAGTGGCGCGCACCGCCACGTAGTGCACTCCGGGCGTCGCGTCCCAGTCCATGTGCCATTGCACCCAGGTGTCGGCGTTGAGCGGGGTCGAGAGCGTCGCGGGCTGCCACGGAGCATCGTCGATCGAGACCTCCACGCGGTCGATCCCGACCGTCTGCGCCCACGCCATGCCGGCGATCGGCACGGTTCCGGCCGGTACGGGAACGCCCGACCGCGGTGTGTCGACGCGGGAAGAGAGCTTGATCGGAGCCCGGTCGCTGTAGCCCCGCGGCGTCCAGTAGGCCTGATCGGCGGCGAATGTGGTGACTTTGAGCTCGGTGAGCCATTTGGTCGCCGATACGTAGCCGTACAGCCCGGGCACGACCATGCGTACGGGGAAGCCGTGCTCGACGGGCAGTGCCTCTCCGTTCATCCCGACGGCGAGGATCGCATCGAGACCCTGATCGGTGAGGGATTCCAGCGGAGTGCTCGCGGTGAAGCCGTCGACGCTGCGCGAGAGCACCATGTCGGCGCCGGACTGCACGCCGGCCTTGGCGAGGACGTCGCGCACCGGCACGCCCAGCCAGATCGCGTTGCCCAGCAGCGGTCCTCCGACTTCGTTCGAGACGCACGTCATCGTGATGGCGTACTCGTCGACGCCCATCCCGACGAGGTCGTCGAAAGAGAGCTGCACCGGCGAATCGACCATGCCGGTGACAGTGAGGCGCCAGGTTCCTGGATCGACCGACGGCACCGTGAGGGCCGTGTCGACGCGGTAGAAGTCGGCGTTCGGAGTCACGAGGGGAGACAGGCCGGGGATGCTGAGCTCGGCATCCGGCGGAATCGCCACCGTCGTTCGGGGTGCGGGCAGCCGCAGGGCCTTTCGCGCCGCGTCGATCGAGGAGGTGGCCGCGCTGACCACGCGGGCGCCGACTCCGACGACGAGTGCTGCGGCCCCGGTGATGCCGGCGAGGGCGAGGAAGCGGCGCCTTCCGACGGTGGCGGGGGTCGCGACGGTGGCGGGGGTCGCGACGGCGGCGCCCTCCGCTCCCTGATCCTCGTGCGGCTCGCGATCCGATACGGCACGGCGGTCGGGCTCGGCACCGCCCGCGCTGACGGCGTCACGCCAGGCGCGAAGCCGCCGGACGATGAGATGCAGCATGACAGCCCCGGCGACGGCGCCCACGACCGGAACGATGAAGGCGAGGGGAGTGGCACCCGCGCGAGTGACGATGGCGGCCAGGGCCAGAGCGCCCGCGATCCCCATCGCGATGACGCCGAGCGGCGGGCGAAGGTACTGCACGACCCCGGCGAGCGCAGCAGCGATCACGACGGCCAGGCCCAGGCTTCCCAGAAGCACGATCTTGTCGTACGCGCCGAAGGTGGTGATCGCGAATTCCTTCAGCGGTCTGGGCACGATGTCGATCACGAACGAGCCGACGGCCACGAGCGGACTGCTTTCCCGTGCGATCAGCAGTGCGGTCAGTTCGGCCGCGGCGAGGAACACGAGGCCGCTGATCACGCCGGCTGCGGCGCTCAGGGTCAGGAAGCCGAGAGTCCGGCGGCGGTTGTGGGTCGACATCTGGGGTCTCCTCCTGGCCGGAATGCTGTGCCGTCCGCAGATGATTCGCCACGGCGACCGTTTCGGATTGCCGATTCGTGACACCGTCCGCCCCGGCGAGCGCCGCAGGGCCGGATATGCGAGGATTCTCGTGCCCCGGTGAACAGGGGCTGACGCCATGATGAACAATTGGTTCATCGCGCCGAAGCGCTCGGCATCCTCTTCCGATCTCGCAGGAAAGCGCACGGTGGACACGGCAGCACTCATCATCGTCCTCGTCATCGTTCTGGCACTCTTCTTCGATTTCACGAACGGTTTCCACGACACCGCCAACGCGATGGCCACCCCCATCGCGACGGGGGCTCTCAAGCCGCGCGTCGCCGTGCTGCTTGCGGCGAGCCTGAATCTCGTGGGCGCTTTCCTCTCGACCGAGGTGTCGCAGACGATCTCGCACGGGATCATCCAGGAAGACCAGATCTCGTCGACGCTGTTCCCGGAGCTGATCTTCGCCGGCCTGATCGGGGCGATCACCTGGAACATGCTCACGTGGCTCCTGGGGCTCCCGTCCAGCTCGTCCCACGCGCTGTTCGGCGGTCTGATCGGCGCCACGATCGTCGGAGTGGGCGTGGCGGCGATCGACTTCTCCGTCGTTCTCAGCAAGGTCGTGCTGCCGGCTGTCATCGCGCCGTTCACGGCCGGTCTCATCGCGTTCGCCGTCACCCGGCTCGCCTACGCGGTCACCCGCAGGTACGACTCGAAGCCGGACGGCCGCGACGGGTTCCGCTGGGGTCAGATCTTCTCGTCGTCGCTCGTCGCCCTCGCGCACGGCACGAACGACGCGCAGAAGACGATGGGCATCATCACGCTCGCCCTCATCACGGCGGGATGGCAGAACGCCGATGATGCCGAGCCGCAGACGTGGGTGATCTTCGCGTGCGCTCTCACGATTGCGCTCGGCACCTACATGGGCGGCTGGCGCATCATCCGGACCCTCGGCAAGGGTCTCACCGACATCAAGCCGGCACAGGGGTTCTCGGCCGAGACCTCGACCGCCGCGACGATCCTGGCATCCACCGCGTTCGGTTTCGCGCTGTCGACCACTCAGGTCGCATCGGGATCCGTCATCGGATCGGGGCTCGGCAGGCGCGGGTCCACCGTGCGATGGGGGACGGCGGGCCGCATCGGGATCGGATGGCTGCTGACCCTGCCGGCATCCGGCGCCGTCGGCGCCTTCGCCGCACTGTTCGTCGTGTGGTGGGGCACGTGGGGAGTCCTCGCCGACGCGGTGCTGGCGCTCGCGATCATCCTCCTCATCTTCCGTCGGTCTCGAATCAATCGCGTCACGGCGTCCAACGCCATGAGCGAGGTCGCCGATTCGGGCGCGGCCGTGAAGGTCACGCGCAATCCGCCGCCGACGCGCCGTCAGCGCGCCGAGGCCAGGAGCGGGCAGGGGAAGGACGAGCAATGACCCCCTTCATCGATTGGCTGGCCTTCGTCCAGGTCTTCGTCGCGGCCATGGTCGGTTCGCTCGTCGTCGTCGGCTTCTACGCACTCGGCCTCCGGTTGCTCGTGCGCGGCGGCCGAGCGCCGGTGGTGGCGCCGGCGGAATTCACCGACGCGATCACGGTGGTCTCCGAGAAGGATGTCCGCCGCGCCGCGAAGGCCGCCGCCAAGGCGGCGCGCAAGAGCCCGCTCACCGAGGGCGCGAAGCGGCTTGCGCTGGCGGGCGCCTACGCCTGCTTCACGGTGTGCGCCCTGGCCGTGCTGGGCGGGATCCTCCTCATCGTGTACCGCTGAGGACACGGATGACCGGGTTCGTTCGGCTCATCCGTGACGCGGGCGCGGGGGAGGGGGTCCCTAGGCTGGAGCCATGAGCGCAGCATCGGAACCCGTTCAGTTCGGGCAGCACAGGCCCGCCCGGCGAACGATCGTGCACCTGAGCGACACGCACCTCCTCGATGGCAACACTCCACTCGGCGGCCGATACGACACCGAGGCGAACCTGCTACGCACGCTGGAGGCGGTGGAGCGCCTGGGGGTGCGCCCCGACGCCATCCTCTTCACGGGCGATCTCACCGATCTCGGCGAACCCGATGCCTACCGCAGACTTCGCGCCGCGGTCGAACCGGTTGCCAAGCGTCTGGGCGCGCCGATCGTCTGGGTGGCGGGCAACCACGACGAGCGCACGTCCCTGCGTCGGGATCTCCTGGACCTCGAGCCGACGGAGGAGCCGGTCATCGGTGTCTGGGATCTCGGCGGCCTGCGCGTGATCGCGCTGGATTCGAGCGTGCCCGGCTGGCACCACGGTGATCTGGATGCCGGTCAGCTCGCGTGGCTGCGAGAGACCCTCGCGACCCCGGCACCCCTGGGCACCCTCATCGCCCTGCACCACCCGCCTCTGCCCAGCCACGTTCCGCTGTTCGACATCCTCGAGCTCCGGGATCAGGGGCGGCTGGCCGATGCGATCGCCGGCACCGACGTGCGCGGCATCCTGGCCGGTCACCTGCACTACTCCACGAGCGGCATGTTCGCCGGCATCCCGGTGAGCGTGGCCGCAGCCACGTGCTACACGATGAACCTCCAGCGGCCCCCCTCGCAGGTGAACGGTATGGACGCCGGGCAGTCGTTCCATCTCGTGCACGTCTACGACGACACGATCACGCACTCGGTGGTTCCGGTGGTCGAGGCGCCGACCGGCGACTTCTTCTCCGAGGAGTGGGTCGCGCACATGGCCTCGCTCACCGCCGAAGCGCGACTCGAGGCGTTCTCTCGCAAGCCTCCGAGGCTCGACCGAGACTGACCTGCCCCGGTGTACACCAGCGGTCATTGGTGTGTCCGCGGTGTACAGTTCCGTTGGCCTGTGCCGCGAGTAGGGTCGGAGGATCCCCTTCTCCACTCACGATGATGTGACCCAAAAGGACGCTCTCATGGCTTTCGACCTCGAATCCGAAACGATCACCCGCACCGCAACGCGTACCGAACGCGACTCGCTCGGCTCGCTCGAGATCCCCGCGGACGCCTACTGGGGCATCCACACCGCACGCGCGCTCGAGAATTTCCCTGTTTCGCAGCGGCCGATCTCGGTCTACCGAGACCTCGTATGCGGCCTCGCGATGGTCAAGCAGGCATCGGCTCGCGCCAACCTCGAGATCGGCGTCCTCGATGCCGAGCGAGCCGACCTCATCGATCGAGCCTCGCAGCGGGTCATCGACGGTGAATTCCACGATCAGTTCGTGGTGGGCGTCGTACAGGGCGGCGCCGGCACCTCGACGAACATGAACGCGAACGAAGTCATCACCAACATCGCGCTCGAGATGTCAGGTCGATCCAAGGGCGACTACGCGTTCCTCTCGCCCATCGACCACACCAACCGCAGCCAGTCGACGAACGACGTCTACCCGACCGCCATCAAGGTCGGTCTGAGCCTCGACCTGAAGACCCTCCTCGAAGAGCTCGACCTGCTCCGTTCGTCGTTCCTCGCCAAGGCTGTCGAGTTCCACGACGTCCTCAAGGTGGGCCGCACCCAGCTCCAGGATGCGGTGCCCATGACGCTCGGGCAGGAATTCCACGGCTTCGCGACCACGCTCGGCTACGATCACCAGCGCCTGACCGAGAATGCCACGCTCCTCTTCGAGATCAACATGGGGGCGACGGCCATCGGCACCGGGATCACCGCCCATGCCGGCTACGGAGCCGCGGTGCTGCATCACCTGCGCGAGATCACCGGACTCGACCTCGCCACGGCCGACGATCTGGTGGAGTCGACCAGCGACACCGGCTCGTTCATGTCGTTCTCCGCGTCGCTCAAGCGCAACGCGATCAAGCTCTCCAAGATCGCGAACGACCTGCGCCTGCTCTCCAGCGGACCGCAGGCCGGCTTCGGCGAGATCAACCTCCCTCCCCGTCAGGCGGGCTCGAGCATCATGCCGGGCAAGGTCAATCCGGTGATCCCGGAGGTCGTCAATCAGGTCGCGTTCGCGGTGGCGGGCGCCGACCTCACCGTGACGATGGCCGCGGAGGGCGGTCAGCTGCAGCTGAACGCGTTCGAGCCGATCATCGCGCACTCGCTCTTCCAATCGATCACCTGGATGCGGCGCGGAATGCGCACTCTCCGCGTCAACTGCGTCGACGGGATCACCGCCAACCGCGAGCGGCTCAGCGCGATGGTCGGAGCATCGGTCGGCGTGGTCACCGCTCTCACTCCCTTCATCGGTTACGCGGCGTCTGCCGCTCTCGCCAAGACGGCGCTCCTCACCGGCCGGAACGTGGCGGACCTCGTCGTCGAAGCCGGCCTGATGTCGCGCGACGAGGTCATGAAGCAGCTGTCACCCGCCCGTCTCTCGGGGCTCGAGGCCATCACGACGGCGATTCCGGTCGTGCAGCCGGCCGAGAACGTGGTCGCCGAGATCGACCGCACCGGTAGCTGACCAGGGCGACACCGCAACGCAATCGGCCTGACGTATATCGCTCGGGCGCTCGGAACCGCTACGGTCGAGTCACATGCCCAGCTACTGGAGGAGCTCACATGACCAACCCACCTGGCCCCGAAGTGCCGCAGCCGCCCGCGTACCAGCCCCCACCGGCTGCCGCGACGCCGCCCGCTGAGCCCGCGCCGCCCGCATATGCGGCACCCGCCGCACCTGCGTACGCGGCACCTGCCGCGCCGGCGTACGCCGGACCTGCGACGGCTGCGCCGGTTCCGGGGAAGACGCTCGGAATCGTGGCGCTCGTCGTCGCGATCTTCTTCAACATCATCGGCCTGATCCTCGGCATCGTCGCGCTCGTCCAGAGCCGCAAGGCCGGGGTGAAGAACGGTCCCGCCGTCGCCGCGATCATCGTCGGTGCCGTGCTGTTCGTCATCGGCGTGATCATCGCGATCGTGGCGTTCGCCGCGATCGCTGCCGGTGCGAGCGAAATCGCGCGGCTGTGTGCCGAGTACGGCTCCGGTGTGCACGAGGTCAACGGAGTCGCCGTCACGCTGAACTGCGGCTAGAGCGCGCTGCCAAGACAACGGCGCCGATCCCCGGGGGGATCGGCGCCGTTGTCGCGTGCCGCGTCGTTCAGTCGAGGATGCGGCAGTGTGTCGTGAGTGCCCCGATGCCGTCGATGCCGACCGTGACCGTGGAACGGTCGCGCAGGAAGATCTGCGGGTCGCGAGAATAGCCGGCCCCGCCCGGGCTGCCCGTCGAGATCAGCGTGCCCGGCAGCAGCGTCGCCGAGCGGGACAGATGCGAGATCAGTTTCGCGACCGGGCGTACCATCTGGCCGGTTGAGGCATCCTGCACCGTCTGACCGTCCACGACCGTCCAGATGTGGAGGTCTTGAGGATCGGGGATCTCGTCGGCCGTTACGACGAACGGTCCTGTCGGGGTGAATCCGTCGAACGACTTGCAGCGCGACCACTGCGCCTCGGAGTACTGGATGTCGCGCGCGGTGATGTCATTGACCACCGTGTACCCCCAGACGTGGTCGAGCGCATCGGCGGCAGAGACATCCTTCGCCGGAGTGCCGATGATGACGCCCAGTTCTGCTTCGTAGTCGACGGATTCGCTCAGCGCTCGCGGCCAGCTCGTGGTCGCGTCGTGGCTGCTGAGAGAGTTCGGCCAGAGCACGAAGACCGTGGGCGTCGAGTCGGTCTTCAGCCCCAGCTCGGACGAGTGCGCCGCATAGTTCAGGCCGATCGCCAGGATCACCGGGGGAGCGAGCACCGCGGAGGCGAACCCGAGGTCGTCGAGCGGCAGCCCCGCGTCGGCCGCGTCGGCCGCGATGCGTACCCGTTCCCGCAGAGCGTCGCCGCCGGCGATCAGCTGCTCCAGGCGGGCGGGAGCACCGGCGAAGAGGGTGTCGACGAGGATCGCACTTTCGTCGCGGATGACGGCGAGCCGCGGATCGTCGGCGCCCGGACGGGTGACATGGGCGAAGCGCATGCTCCCACGCTACCCGGGCAGGGCGCCAGGCGCGGACGCGAGCTGGGCCCGGCGGTCGGCGATGACGCAGGCGAACGGGGCGACAGCATCCCACGCGGCGAGAGGGGATGCTCGTTCGATCGACGCCACCGGGTACCCGGATCGGCTGTGCCGCACTGCGGTCGCGATGACGTGCAGCAGCACGATCAGCGGGCGCGCGATCGGATCAGAAGTATGCATAGTTGTACAACAGTATATCTTACGGAGTCGCGACAGGGCGACGGAGGGTACGGCGCGGGAGGGTCTCGATGCGGCGCCGGCCCGCCTCGGCTGACCCAAGACTCAGCGCCCGGTGTCGCGGCGATGCCTGCGTAACGACCGGGCGCTGAGTTGGCCTGACCTCAGCATGCCGACGACGCTCATGCGCTGTCAAGACCCCTCACGTTGACCCGCATCGCGACCCGCGGTTGGATGGACTCATGACAGATGACCGTACGAAGCCCGAATTCGACGCCCCACAGGGCCCGGCCCCCACCGAACTGGTCATCCGCGACCTGATCGTCGGCGATGGCCCCGAAGCCAAGCCCGGAGACACCGTCACCGTCCACTACGCCGGTGTCGAGTACGAGTCGGGCGAGGAGTTCGACTCGTCGTGGGGCCGCGGCGAGAGCATCCAGTTCCCCCTGCGCGGCCTGATCCAGGGCTGGCAGGACGGCATCCCCGGCATGAAGGTCGGCGGGCGCCGCGAGCTCGTCATTCCGCCGGCGCTGGCCTACGGACCGGCCGGAGGGCACTTCCTCGGAGGGAAGACCCTGATCTTCATCATCGACCTGATCTCGGTCGGCTGAGCCGCATCCATACCCGGGGAGGACGGGCGCCGCGGGGCGCCCGTCCTCCTTTTTCGTGCGGCAGGAGTTTCCTTTACATTCATGGGAATAGAACCGAGCACCGGCAGGGTTGCACCCACCAAGCTGCCGGAACGCCGGCCTCCGACTCACGAGAGAAGAAAAATGACTGAGACCACCCTCGACATCCCCGGTTACAAGAGCGGCACCTGGGTCCTCGACCCGTCGCACAGCGATGTCAGCTTCGTCGTTCGCCACATGATGATCTCGAAGGTCCGCGGCACCTTCAACGTCAAGGAGGCGACGCTCGTCGCTCCGGAGAACCCCCTCGAGGCCACCCTGACGGCGCACGTGGACGCGACCTCGCTCTCGACCAAGGACGAGGGGCGCGACCAGCACCTGCGTTCGGCCGACTTCTTCGACGTCGAGACCTACCCGACGATCGACTTCGTCTCGACCGGCGTGCGCATCGAGAAGGGCGAGTTCCTCGTCGACGGCGACCTGACGATCCGCGGCACGACCAAGCCGGTCACGTTCGACGTCGACTTCGGCGGCTTCGGCCAGGACCCGTGGGGCAACTACAAGGCGGGGGCCACGGCCAAGACGGTCATCAACCGCGAGGACTTCGGTCTGACCTGGAACGCCGCGCTCGAGGCCGGTGGCGTGCTCGTGGGCAAGGACGTCACGATCGAGCTCGACCTGCAGGGCGCGCACCAGGCCTGATCCGGGAGCGTTTCTTCACAGAGGGACGGATGCTGCGGCATCCGTCCCTCTGTCGTTTCACGCAGTGCGGTCAGAGGCGCGCACCCACCGCCCGGAGCGTCACCGACGCCCACGTGCGGAAGGGTCGCCACGTCTCGGCGCGAGCGACGAGTTCAGCGTCGCTGGGCAGGTGGTCCAGGCCGTACAGATCGCGGATGGCCTCGCGCGAATGCGTCTCCTGCGTGGAGAGCACGTCGGTGAGCCCGCACGCGCGGATGACGATGAGCGCGCTGTAGAACGGGCCGATCCCAGGAAGCGTCTGGAGCTCTGCCATGGCTTCCTCAGGATCGAGCGCGACGAGGCGGTCGATGTCGAGGAACCCATCGATCGCCGCCTCCGCGATCGCGTGCAGGCGGGGCACGCGGTCCGCCGGGAGACCTGGGAACGCGTCGATCCCGATGAGCTGGGCGGGTGTCGGCAGCGCGGATTCAGCGCGACCCGCGATCTCGAACGTCGCGCCGTGCGCCTCGGAGAGCCGCCGGCGCAGGCCGATGCCCTGGGCGCGGGCGCGGCGGGCCGAGATGACCGACCACACGGCCGCTTCATAGGGGGAGTGGAAGTTGGCCGGCCGGAAGCCGGGTGCGAGGTCGTGGAGTCGGCGCAGCACGGGGTCGGCTTGGCACACCGCAGCCCAGGCAACACCGTCGTGATCGGCGGACACGATGCGGGCGACCTGGCGCGCCACCACCGCGACATCGACGTCGACGTCGCCCGGAGCGAGATGGACCCGCAGATCGAGTCGGTCGTCGACCTGGCGCACTTCGACTCCCACCTGACGCTCGAGGTCGTCGGTGCAGAAGGCGAGTCGCATCACTCCGTCCCACGACTTCTCGTCGCGGTGACCGAAACCCATCAGCGCGACCTCGCGCAGATCGTACGGTCCGCGCAGCGGCACGATGATCTCGAGCGGCTCGCGAGTGGTCATGAAGGCATCATGGCGAGGGGATCCGACATCCCCTTCACGCGGTGACGCGGGAGCGCGCCCGGCGCAGCCGGTTCTGAGCGAGCAGGATGCCGGCGAAGACGACGAGCACGCCCACCGGCTCGTTCCAGCTGAGCGGTTCGCCCAGCACGATCATCCCGAGCGCCACGCCCACGATCGGCGTGATGTAGGTGACGGTCGAGGCGCGGGTCGGGCCCCACGCGCGCAGCGTGTTCTGGTTCCAGATGTACGCGACGCCCGTGCCGAGGCATCCGAGTGCCACGACCGCGGCGACGATCGACGGCGACAGCGTCACGGGCTCGACGACGAGCACCGGGGTGAGCGCGACCATGACGGCGGCGCCGAGCCCGATGTTGAGGAACGAGAACACCAGCGCGCTCATGCCCGTGTTCGACACGAACCGTCGCATGTACGCGAGGCTGAAGCCGTAGCAGGCGGTGGCGCCGAGCATCGCGAGCTGGGCGGGCACGCTCTCGGCGAGGTCGATGCCCTGCCAGGGCGCGATGATGACCATCACCCCGAGGATTCCCACGAGGATCCCCACGAGCTGCACCGGCTGGAGCTTCTCCACGCGGAAGACGAGTCCGGCCATCACCGCCGTCATGATCGGTGTGGTGGCGTTGTAGATGCTGCCGAGCCCCGAGGTGACGTGCTGCTCGGCCCAGGCGAAGAGCAGGAACGGCACGGCGCAGAACGATACGCCCAGGACGAGCATGTGGCCCCAGATCCGGATGCTGCGGGGCAGCGCCTCGCGGCGCGCAAGCACGAAGATCCCCAGCGTGATCGCACCCAGGACCAGTCGCGACCAGGCCACCTGCGCCGGGCTGAGCCCGTCGAGGGCGACCTTCATGAAGAGGAAGCTCGAGCCCCAGATGAGCCCCAGGAGCACGAACTGCACGGTCACCCACGGCGCCGTCACGGTCGCGCTGCTCGGGGTGCGGAGGGGCTGGTTCACCCTGTGACTCTAGACCGGCGCTGGTGCCGACGGACCGGCCTCCGGGTGCCTCGTCCGAAACCCGCTGATGAGTGGCAGTCGCGCGCGCGAGAGGTCAGGGAACCGGGTTCTCGGCGTCGTAGGCGCGGAACCTGGGATGGCGTCGTACGAGGAGCCCGACGAGCCCGATGATGACGAAACCACCCAGCAGGGGAGGGAACCACAGCGCTGTCAAGGTGGCGAGCGTGCCCGCGTAGAGCGCTCCGATGCGGGGTCCGCCGGCGACCACGACGATGAAGACGCCCTGCAGCCGGCCGCGGATCGCGTCGGGGACGGCGGACTGCATCATCGTCGACCGATAGATCGCACTGACGTTGTCGGCGGCACCCGCGATCGCGAGGAACACGACCGCGATCGCGATGAGGACGAGGTTCGGGGATGACGCGTCGACCACGGCCGGGGCGAACAGGCCGAGCTGCCCGGCGAGGAGCACGGCGCCGAACGCGAGGATGGCCGCGCCGTAGACCTGGATCGCCCGCTCGATGCCCAGACCGTGGTGCCGCACCCGCCCGATGGGGCCGGAGAAGAGGCTCGAGAAGAACGCTCCGACGGCGAAGGCCGCGGTCATGACCCCTGTCGTGATGGGGCCGCCCCCGAGGAGGACGGCGCCCACCGCGGGGAACAGCGCGAGCGGCTGGCCGAACGTCATCGCGATGATGTCGAGGAGGTACTGGAGGCGGATGTTCGGCGCACGCCGCAGGAACGCCCAGCCGTCTTTGAGTGACTCGAGCCCAGGGCGGACGATCGTTCCCTCCGGCTTGATGCTCGGCAGGGTCCACAAGCCCAGGAAGAGCGAGAACATCAACACGACGTCGATCGTGTAGGTCCACTGGTAGCCGGCGACGGCGACGAGGATCCCCGCCAGCGCCGGTCCCGCCATGACCATCACGCCCACGGTGATGCCGTTCAGGGCGGCGGCCGCCGGCAACAGCTCTCGAGGCAGGAGCCGGGGGGTGATGGCGGACTTGGTCGCCATCACGATCGAGTTGGCGGCCGAGTTGACGACGCTCAGCACATACAGCCACCACACCGTCTCGACGTGGGTCCATGCCAGGAGTGCGAGCAGCGCCGTCGAGATCCACGTGACGGACGCCGCCAGAAGCGCGACGATCCGACGATCGAACGCATCGGCGAGCATCCCTCCGTAGAGTCCGGCCACGATCATCGGAAGCAGGCCCGCGACGGCGATCATCGCCACCGCGAACGTGTCCTGGGTGATGTCGTAGACCTGCAGCATCACCGCGACGATCGTCAGCTGGCCACCGAGACCGGAAAGAGTCGAGCCGATCCAGAGCCGCGCGAACGGCGGGCTCACCCTCAGGGGGCGCAGATCGATGAAGCTGCTGCGGCTCAGGCCCGCCATCATGGGGCGATCGAGCGGGACAGCGGCATGCTTCGAGGCTATCCCGGTTCAGGAGGACGGTCGTCGTTCGTGCCGCGGGCTGGCGACTGGTAGACTCTGGAGGTTGCCGTTTGATCGGCCGCGGATAAAGAGAGCCCACGCATCAGGCGATGGGCGCCGCGCAATGACGAGAAAGGGGATCCCATCTATGCCACTCGAATCCGATGCTAAGAAGGCGATCATCGAAGAGTACGCGACGCACCCCGGTGACACCGGATCCCCCGAGGTGCAGGTCGCGATGCTGACGCAGCGCATCAAGGACCTCACAGAGCACCTGAAGGAGCACAAGCACGACCACCACTCGCGTCGTGGTCTGTTCCTGATGGTCGGTCAGCGCCGTCGTCTGCTCGGCTACCTCCAGGACATCGACATCGCGCGTTATCGCTCGCTGATCGAGCGTCTCGGACTCCGCCGCTAGGCGCGACCCGGCGTATATCGCACTTCTTCCGAAGGCCGTCCCACGGTGTGGGGCGGCCTTCGACGTTCGCGGTGCGGGGGCGGCCCCGGGCGCGAGCGCACGGGAGCAGGAAAAAGGCGCCGAGACAGGAGCATCCCCTCCCTATTCATCCTGATTCGGGAAGTTCTCCTGTGCGGGGGTCGCCCCGGGCGCAGGCGTCAGCTCGAGCGGCGGATGTAGCGCATCAGCCACGCGATGATCGCGATGACGATGATGACGATGCCGAGCCAGAGCAGGAACTTCACGGCTTCGACGAAGAGTCCGAACGCGAGCAGGACGATTCCGATGATGAGCAGGACGATAGCGAGAGCGGGCATGCGACAAGCCTCGCGGACGCCCACGCCGCGCGCGACCGCTTGACAGCGTGCGCGCGATCCGTCTAAAGGCTCGTCACGCGGATGCTGCGGCTCGCGCTGCGACCAGGTCTGCGTGGTGCAGAGCCGCCACGTCGGGGTGCGCACGCAGTCGCGATTTCAGCGCGTTCTCGCCGTAGAGGGCATGGATGGGATTGGTCGGATCCTGCGCGACGCCACGAGCTTGCGCGGCGAGCTCCGGCGGCAGCTCCAGGAGCGGCAGCCGCTGATCGAGGGCCGGGTTGAAGAAGAACGGCACCGAGATGCGGTCGTCCGGGTACCGCGGCGACACCACGCGATGGTTCGTAGCGGTCAAGTAGCCCTGCGTCGCGTACTCGAGGAGCTCGCCGATGTTGACGACGAACGCACCAGGCACCGAAGGGGCATCCACCCATTCATCGCCGCGCTGCACCTGCAGGCCGCCCTTGCCGGGCTCCACCCAAAGCAGGGTGACTACGCCGGAATCCTTGTGGGCGCCGACACCCTGCTGCGGTTCGGGGTCGGTGGTGCCGGGGTAGCGCACGATCTTGATCAGGGTGGACGGTTCGCCGAAATGCTCGTCGAAGTACGACTCAGAGGCGCCGAGCGACAGCGCCCAGGCCCGCAGCAGCTTCCGCGAGACACCCGACAGGTGGTCGTGCCATTCGGCGACGACGTCGCGTAGCTCGGGCTGCGCGTCCGGCCAGAGATTGGGTCCGATGAGCCGCAGGTAGTCGGCCGCCGAGGTGTCGGACAGGGGTTCGCGTTCCGGCCCGATATCGATCTGCTCACGCCAGTCGACCCGGCCCTGCGTGCGCTCGCCGCCGACGCGCGTATACCCGCGGAAGTGCGGGCTCTTGACGTTCTCGATGGCGAGTTTGTCTTCCTCGGGCAGCTCGAAGAACGCGCGCGCCGCGCGGTGCAGTCGATCCTCGAGCTCTGCAGGGATCCCGGTGCCGGTGAGGTAGAAGAAGCCGACGTCGTGCGTCGCTGCGCGCAGCTCGTCACGGAAGCGCGACGCCGCCTCCGGCCCGTCGTCCAGGAGGGAGAGATCAAGGAGGGGAAGGGTCGACTCTGCCATGGTCCGAGGGTAGGCAGAGCCTCCGGCATCCGCTCGTTTGTTGCCCTCCGTGACAGAGGTGCCTCTCAGGCGAGGGGCACCAACCTGCAGTAGCGTCTATCGCGATATGTCCGACGAGATCGATGCGCCTCCTGCCGAGCTTCCCCAATCCGAACCGGTCGCCCCCACGGGTGTGTCGCGTCGCGGACTGCTGGGCCTCGTCGGCGCGGGCGCCGCCGGACTGGCCGTGGGCGGGGCGGCAGGGGCGGGAATCGCCGTGGCCGCGCAGGCCTCGACGACGCCATCGGGCACCTCGAGCACGACCTACCCGTTCTTCGGCGAGCACCAGGCGGGCATCACGACACCCGTGCAGGAGCATCTGCATTTCGCTTCGTACGACATGATGTCGCGCACGACCCGTGAGGACCTCATCTCGCTCCTGCAGGACTGGTCGTACGCCGCGTCGCGCATGACCCAGGGCCTGGACGTGAGCGCGACGGGGGCTGTCGGCGGTCCGATGGAGTCACCGCCCGACGACACGGGTGAAGCGGTCGGCCTCGCGGCCTCGGGTCTGACGATCACGTTCGGATTCGGCCCGACGCTCTTCGACAACGCCGGCCAGGACCGATTCGGACTCGCCGGGCAGCGTCCCCCAGAGCTGGAGCCCCTTCCGGCGTTCCTCGGGGATGCTCTCGACCCGGCCCAGAGCGGCGGCGACCTCTGCATCCAGGCATGCGCCGACGACCCGCAGGTCGCCGTCCACGCGATTCGCAATCTCAGCCGCATCGCGTTCGGGCGGGCGAAGATCCGCTGGTCTCAGCTCGGGTTCGGACGCACGTCCAAGACGACGGCGGCGCAGACGACCCCGCGCAACCTGTTCGGGTTCAAGGACGGAACGGCCAACATCCTCGCCGACGATTCCGCGGCGCTCGCCGCCGACGTGTGGATTGCGCAGGATCAACCGGGATGGATGGCCGGCGGGTCATACCTCGTGGCCCGCAAGATCGCGATGATCATCGAATCGTGGGACCGCGTACGCCTGTCCGAGCAGCAGCGCATCATCGGTCGAGACAAGGCCGAGGGCGCTCCGCTCTCCGGCGGCGACGAGTTCACCGCGCCAGACTTCGAGGCGACCGGCGCCAACGGCAAGCCGCTCATCGATCAGCGCAGCCACGTGCGGCTCGCGCACCCCGACCTCAACGACGGTGTGCGGATCCTGCGCCGGGGGTACAACTTCGTCGACGGGAACAATGACCTCGGCCGCCTGTCCGCGGGCCTGTTCTTCGTGTCCTTCCAGCGATCACCCGCGCAGTTCGTCACACTGCAGCGCGCACTGTCGACCGATGCCATGAACGAGTACATCCGGCATGTCGGATCGGGCATCTGGCTCGTGCCGGCCGGGGCGACCACCGGTTCATACGTCGGCGCAGCCCTCTTCGCCTGATCGGCGCTCTCCGCGACGTCGTGCGTCCGCCGCACGGAGGACGGGTAATGTCGTGCAGCGTGATGAGGCGCAGATCATGACGACGGTCGACGACGCACGCGAGCGTGACAGGGCGATCGAGGACGTCGACTGGCACGTCTTCCCCGAGGGAACGGTGCGCGACCGCTTCGCTGCGCCGAGCGGCGACCTGGCGCGCGTGCGCCTCGGGCCGGTCGACGGGCCCCGCGTCGTGCTCGTGTCGGGAGTCGCAGGCTCGAAGGAGGACTTCATCCGGCTGTTCCCCCTCTTCGCCGGGGCGGGCTACCGCGTGGAGTCTTACGACATCGCGGGGCACTACGACTCCGTCGACGCCGGGCCGCAGAACCTCGTGCCGCCGCGCGAGCACTACGACTACCGCCTCTACATCGACGACCTGATCGCCATCCTCGAGGACGGCGGGGTTCCCGCCCACGTGCTGGGGTTCAGTTTCGCCGGACTGGTGGCGGAGCTCGCACTCATCGAGCGCCCCGACCTCTTCGCCAGCTTGACGCTGATGGCGGCTCCTCCGGCCACCGGGCAGGTGTTCCGCGGCGTCAAGCACATCGGCCCGATCTCCGACATGCCGCCGCACCGCGCCGCCGGACTGATCCTGTGGGGCATCCGCTACAACCTCAATCGCACCCCACCCCTCCGCATCGCGTTCGTGCGCGAACGGATGGCGATCACCCGGCGCGCCGCGATCGACGACATCGTCGGCGAGATGATGGCGATGCCCGACGTCGCCGACGAGGTCGCTGCCGTCGCCATCCCCAAACTGATCGCCGTCGGCGAAGAAGACCTCTGGCCGACGGCGCAGCATGCCGCGTACGCGGAGCGTATCGGAGCGCGTCTGGCGTTGTACGCCACCGGGCATGCGCCGTGCGAGACCGCCCCGCACCAGCTCGTCCGTGACATGCTCCGGCTGTTCGAGGGCGGCTGAATCTTGCGGATGCTCCGCAACCGCCTCCGTGAGGGGCGGCGTTGCGCGGCCGCATG
The DNA here is from genome assembly GCF_008710745.1 of Microbacterium rhizomatis. Lineage (GTDB taxonomy): Bacteria > Actinomycetota > Actinomycetes > Actinomycetales > Microbacteriaceae > Microbacterium > Microbacterium rhizomatis. The sequence continues at coordinate 1,133,495 of NZ_VYSA01000001.1, read as the reverse complement.
TATCGGATGGCATCGCACCTGCCTCTCTCCGGTGAGCACCTCGCTCGCTCACCCGACTGGAGGCCCATCATGTCCGCACCATCCACCCGGCGCGCATCGCTGCTCCTTGCGTGCGCCGCTTCCGCCGTCATCGCGGGGCTCGTCCTGCTCCCGGCGACCGCCCAAGCCGACGAGATCGCCGCGCCCGACCCGGCATCCGCTTCTGCTCCGGCCGATCCGGTACCCGCGACGGACCCTGGTTCCGGCGCCGAACCTGCTCCCGCGGCGGACCCGGCGTCAGCCACAGATCCGGCGCCCGACGCCGCGACCGCACCCGAGCCCGTTGCGGCCGATCCTGCCGCACCGGCCGACGCCATTCCGGTGACCGATGCTGCTCCCGCCGGAGAAGCCGCGACTCCGACCGACGTCGTCGTGGTCGACCCCGCTGTCACCACTCCCGCGGACGTCCTCGCCGACGCGCCCGATGCCCCGACCGTCACGCTCTTCGCAGAGCCCGCAGACCCTGCTGCCGCGGCGGCGCCCGCTCCGGGCGACCCGTGCTACCCGGCGGTGTGCATCGACAACGGCACCATCCTCCTCGCGGTCAATCCGACAGGCGAGCTCAACACGAGCGACGGCACCGGTTCGAAGGCCGGCCCCGGCGACGCGGGGCTGGAGTTCCTGCCCACCGGCAACGACTCCACGTCCCCCGGCTGCCTGTGCGAGGGCTGGGGCGTCGCCGATCCGGCCACCGGCGTGTGGGGCGGCGCGAATCAGGATGACTCGCCGAACGGGATCAACCTCTCGGTCGAGTCGTTCACGTGGACGGGTTCCACGGCGACCTCGGTGGTTCTCGTCAACGATGCCGAGGGTGCTCCGTACTTCCGGGTGACCCACGAGTACGTGCCTTCCGAGGCCACCCCGAACCTGTACCAGGTGAACGTGACGATCGAGAACATGTCGGGCGCGCCGATCGCGACGGTCCAGTACCGTCGCGTCATGGACTGGGACATCGAGCCCACGGCCTTCAATGAGTTCGTGACGATCGACGGCGGCACCGCCACGGCCCTGAAGTTCACCAGTGACGATGGATTCGCCTCATCGAACCCGCTCTCCGGACCGAGCCAGATCCTGTTCACCGGCAATGCGGTCGATTCGGGGCCGGCCGACCACGGCGCCCTCTTCGACTTCTCGTTCGGCGGTCTCGATGTCGGCGGCAAGCTCTCGTTCGTGATCTACTACGGCGGAGCGGCCGCCGAAACCGATGCACAGGCGGCTCTCGCCGCCGTCGGTGCCGAGGCGTACTCGTTCGGCCAGACCTCGACCGACCCCGCAGGAGGAACGCCCAACACGTTCATCTTCGCGTTCGGCAAGGTGGGCGGTTCTGCCATCTTCGCGGCACCCGAGCCGCCGGCCCCCGCGGAGGTGCAGCCGGTCGTCGACGTGCAGCCGGCCGCGCCGATCGTCGCTGAGGTCGCATCGGCCCCGGCGCTGGCGGCGACCGGTTCCGACCCGGCGACGACCGCAGCACTCCCGTGGTGGTCGCTCGCGGCCGTGACGGGGATCATTGCCGGTGCCGCACTGGTGGTGCTGCGCCGTCGCGCGGTTCGCGCGGAGCGCTGAGACGGAAAACCCGAGAGGGGCGGATGCTGCGGCCGGCGGCATCCGCCCCTCTCTCGGTGTTTCATACGTCCCTGGCACGCGGCCGCCCAGGTTATGGCGCGCTCGTGCAGTGCAGGATGATCTCGACGTCGTTCTCGGCAGACGAGAGATTGGTCATGGAGCTCTGAAAGAAGGGCACGGGGTCGACGTTGCCGACGCTCCCCGGAGTCGTGCTCACGAGAAACGCGTCCAGTTGCTGGCCGGACTGAGTGAGCTCCACCCCCGGGGGGATCCGCCAGGCGGTCTCGGTGTTGTACCTGGTGGTGTTCAGATACATGTCCGGGGGACATGAGATCGGGGTCACATCTACCGTCCACGGTGCTTCGACCCAGAACCCTCCCAAGCGAAAACTCTTGGTGACGGTGGTTTCCGTGGCGACCGAATCTGTCGGCATGGCCTCGGCGTCGGCCGGGGCTGCCGTCCCGATCAGGGCCGCGCATGTGGCGATTGCGATGAGTGCGAGAGTCGACTCTGGCATCGGAAAAATATATCACTATATCGATACGTCGGAGAGCGTTCGATCCGGGCGCCGGTGGGGGTGGCGCCGGGCTGGACCGGGAATAATCTGAACGGACACGTGTTACACGAGATACATTCAAATGCATAGATCGGATGCCACAGCATCCGGGAAGCGGGAAGCGATCGTGAACGACACCACACAGTGGCCGGCCATGCAGTTCGGAATCTTCACGGTGAGTGACATCACCGAAGACCCCACGACCGGCACGACGCCCAGCGAAGCCGAGAAGATCCGCAACACGATCACGATGGCCAAGCACGCCGAAGAGGTCGGGCTCGACGTCTTCGCCCTCGGCGAGCACCACAACCCGCCGTTCTGGTCGTCGTCGCCCACCACGACGCTCGCCTACATCGCCGCCCAGACCGAGCGCCTCGTGCTCTCGACCGCGACCACGCTCATCACGACGAACGACCCGGTCAAGATCGCCGAGGACTTCGCGATGCTGCAGCACGTGTCGGGCGGTCGCACCGACCTCATGCTCGGTCGCGGCAACACCGGCCCGGTGTACCCGTGGTTCGGCAAGGACATCCGTCAGGGCCTCCCGCTCGCGATCGAGAACTACGCGCTCCTGCACAAGCTCTGGCGTGAAGACGTCGTCGACTGGGAGGGCAAATTCCGCACGCCGCTCCAGGGGTTCACGTCGACTCCGCGTCCGCTCGATGACGTGCCGCCGTTCGTGTGGCACGGCTCGATCCGCACGCCCGAGATCGCCGAGCAGGCCGCCTACTACGGTGACGGCTTCTTCGCGAACAACATCTTCTGGCCGTCCGAGCACTACCAGCGGCTCATCACCCTGTACCGCCAGCGCTATGCCCACTACGGCCACGGCACTCCCGAGCAGGCGATCGTCGGCCTCGGCGGGCAGGCCTTCATGGCGAAGAACTCGCAGGACGCCGTCCGTGCCTTCCGCCCCTACTTCGACAACGCGCCCGTTTACGGGCACGGTCCGTCGATGGAGGACTTCACCGAGATGACACCGCTCACCGTCGGCTCGCCGCAGCAGGTCATCGACCGGTACGCCGGCATGCGCGACCTCTTCGGCGACTACCAGCGACAGCTCTTCCTGATGGACCACGCTGGTCTGCCCCTCAAGACCGTGCTCGAGCAGCTCGACATCCTCGGGGGCGAGGTGGTGCCCGTGCTCCGCAAGGAGCTCGCGAAGAACCGTCCCGCCGAGGTTCCGGATGCCCCGACCCACGCCGCGCTCGTCGCCGCCAAGTACGGTGACGGCGACGTTCGTCAGCCGCGCCCGAATGCCAACCGCGGCGACAACGTGACCGGCGGATCGCCCTACCAGGACACCCCGGCACCCGCGGGCGCGTCCTTCGGCATCGGTCGCTGAGAACGCGAGAAGAGACGAAACCATGACCACCACTGCTCGACGCATCGCCGTCATCTCCGCGGGACTCTCGAACCCGTCCTCGACCAGGATGCTGGCCGACCGCCTCGCCGCGGCCACCGTTCGCGACCTCGCGGAGCGCGAGATCGCGGCCGAGGTCGACGTCTTCGAGCTGCGCGACTACGCGCACGACATCACGAACAACCTGCTGACGGGCTTTGCTCCACCGGCGCTCGAGACGATGATCAATGCGGTCGTGTCGGCCGACGCGATCATCGCGGTGACCCCGATCTTCTCGACGAGCTACTCCGGACTGTTCAAGTCCTTCATCGACATCGTCGACCCCGATGCCCTCACCGGCACTCCCGTGCTGATCGGCGCCACTGCGGGCACAGCGCGGCACTCGCTCGCGATCGACTACGCGATCCGCCCGCTGTTCACCTACCTCCACGCCGAGCCGGTGCCGACGGGGGTGTTCGCGGCCTCCAGCGACTGGGGAACGAGCGCCGATCGGGTCGCTCCGCTCGGCAACCGGATCGACCGCGGTGCCCGCGAACTGGCCGACGCGATCGCGCGGCGGCCGGTGACAGCATCCGTCGACCCGTTCGATCCCGCGCACTACCTCGGCGAGGGCCGCTCGTTCGGTCACCTGCTCGGCGGTCTCGCGGGGGAGTGAAGCCCCGCTCACCCGTCGCAGCATGCCCGTCGCTCATCGCGGCGGCGGGCGGGTCGTGACGGGTGGGGGTGGGCGGTCCGGGGGCGCGGTCAGAGGATGACGTCGGCCAGCGAGTTCAGCTCGCGCGGCGCGCGAGCGGCGGCCGTCGGGGCGGTGAGCACGTCAGCGGCGGCGAGAGCGCCGACGTCGATGCCGGCCAGCACGGCGATGTCGCCCACCGGCACCTGGAACGTCCGGAAGCCCCCGAGCGGGACGACGGTCACGCCCTTCGCCAGGGTGGTGTCGATGAGGTGCGACTGGTCGAGCACGAAGCCTGCCGCGGCCAGGGGAGCGGATGCCACGCCCGTGGCCCAGGCCGCCACCTTCCAGAATCGCCGGGGGATGCGGATGCCGCGATAGGGCGGGTCGTCGCACGCCAGCACCGGGGCGGTGAAGACGCTGATGCGCGAACCCTGCGTCTGCGCGTACGCGAGCACGTGGTCCTCGAGCCCCAGCCACAGTTCTTTGGACTGATTGAACCGGGCCGCCTGGGGCGCGGCGTTCGTGAAGACGAAGGTCGCGTCGGTCGCGCGCTTCGCCGTCGCGGCGTCGCCCCATCCGGGGTCGCGACGGCGTACCAGGTGCCCGCGATCGAGGTCGTTGTCGGCGTAGACGCCCGGCCCGGTCTGCTCGTCTTCGGGCACGCGAGGGTCGTAGTCCCAGGTGCCGGTGCGCGGGAGGTCTTGCACGGTGGGTCCGTCGATGTTCACCCCGGTGACGACCGCGAGACGGCGAGCGGGGTCGAGCGTCACCGAGAAGTGCGGATACGTGAGCTCTCGCGCCGGGCGCGCGTCAGCCGGGCGGGGGAGCGGCAACGGGATGCCGAGGAACGCCTCGTCGTAGCCGGGGTAATCGGTCATGGGGACGCCCCCGTCAGCCGAGCTTCTCGGTGAGGAACACCAGAGTGCGGTCCCAGGCGTCGGATGCCGCTTCGGGCTGGTAGCGCTGCGCGTTCGAGTCGTTGAAGAACGCATGCCCGGCGTCGGGATACACGATCGGCGTGAAATCGATTCCCGCAGCGGCCATCGTCGCACGCACTTCGGGGAGGGCATCGATCAGGGCGGGATCGTGCTGGCCGTAGAGCGCGAGGACCGGGCATCCGATGCGAGCGATGTCGTCGGCCTCGGGTGCCTGACCGTAGAACGGGATCGCTGCGCGCACTCTGTGATCGTCCGCCGCGAGGGCGAACGCGTAACTGCCACCGAAGCAGAAGCCGATGACCGCGATGCGCCCGTCCACCCCGGGCTCGACGTCGAGGGCGTCCACGACGGCGCGCAGCCGCTGCACGGCGGTGTGACCGAAATCGGGAACGCGTGTGGGGGCCAGCGCGGCCCGCAGGCGCGGCTGCGCGGCTGTGCGGCGCTCCTCGTCGGGATCGGCGAGCATCGCCTGGATCTCTTCGCCGAACTCAGGAGTGATGCCGACGTCGCTCAGCAGGTCGGGGGCCATCACGACGTAGCCTTCGGCAGCGAGGCGGTCGGCGATGTCGCGGATGTGCGGGACGAGCCCCCAGATCTCGTGGATCAGCACGATCCCGCCGCGCGGAGTGCCGAGGGGAACGGCGCGGTACGCGCGCACGCCGTCGAGTTCGATGAGAGCATCCATGGGTCCAGCCTCCCACTCGCCGACGACACCCGGTCTCGAACGCGGTCGCCATCGACGTGTGAGGACCGCGTCGAGGATGAGCCCGAACACCAGGGCCACCACGATCGAGATCACCACCGCGAGAAGAGTCGAGCCGGGCATCAGCTGGGCGACCAGGGCGCCGATGAACGCCTGGTAGAGGGCCCACACGAGCGCAGCGCCCGAGGCGAAGAGCACGTATCGGGGTGCGGGCACGCGGCTCGCCCCCGCGGTCAGGTTGACGGCGAGGCGCCCGAATGGGATGAAGCGGGCCGTGAAGAGCACGGCTGCGGTGCTGCGGTCCAGCCGACGACGCGCCCACGCGAACGCTGCCACGACGCGGGGTCGCCGCATCCATCCCCATCGATCCAGCCCGACGCGACGCCCGATCAGGTAGCAGATGATGTCGCCGAGGAGCGCGGCGGACGCCGCCACGAGGATGACCGAGACGAGCGGCGGCCGCCCCTGCGACACCGCAAGAGCGGCATACGCGGTCACGGCCGTCTCACCCGGGATCACCACGAGGAAGGCGTCACCGAGCACCAGGAGGAACAGGAGCGGGAGGGCGGCGCTGCTCGCGGCGAGAGCCGACAGGGCGTCATCGATCATCGTTGACACGAGCATCCCTTCGCTTGCCCGACCTTCAGGCAGACGCACGGTGGCCTGTCGACGTGCATTCGGTGAACACTCGATTCGGCGTGTGGTTTCGACGCATCCCCGCGCGCAGCGGGCCTCACCCTGGACGTGTGAGAGTCGCGCTGATGGCCGAGTCCTTCCTTCCCCACATGAACGGTGTCACCGGTTCGGTACTCCAGGTGCTCAAGCATCTCGAGCGGGAGGGCCATGAGGCCATGGTGATCGCCCCGGGCGCCGGAGACGGCGCGGCCGTCCACGGCGCGCGGACCGCGCTCCTGCGATCGGTGCCCCTTCCCTCGTATCCCGAAGTGCGTGTGGCGTTCGCACGCACGGCCTACCTGAGCCGCGTGGTGCGTGAGTTCCGGCCCGACGTCATACACCTTGCGTCGCCCTTCGTGCTGGGCTGGCAGGGGGTTGCGATCGCCGATGCCCTCGCCGTGCCGTCGGTCGCGGTGTACCAGACCGACGTCGCCGCATACGCGGAGCGGTACGGCCTACCCGGTATGGCGCCGCTCGTCTCGCGTCACGTCGCCCGGCTGCATCGTCGGGCGACCCTCACCCTCGCGCCGTCCACTCCGGCCACGACCCAACTCGAGGCCCTCGGGATCGACCGGGTGCGACGCTGGGGTCGAGGGGTGGACTCGGAGCGCTTCGCCCCCGAACGCCGGAGCGAGCAATGGCGCAGGCAGGTCGCGCCCGACGAGATCCTCGTCGGGTACGTCGGGCGCCTCGCCCCGGAGAAGCAGGTGGAGGACCTCGTCGCTCTGGCCGATATCCCGGGTGTACGCCTCGTGATCGTCGGCGACGGCCCGTCGCGCCCCCGACTCGAGACGCTGCTGCCTCACGCGATCTTCACCGGATTCCTGAGCGGCGACGAACTCGCCGTGACCCTGGCCAGTCTCGACGTGTTCGTGCACCCAGGGGAGAGCGAGACCTTCTGCCAGACGGTGCAGGAGGCGCTCTCCAGTGGTGTGCCGGTCGTGGCGACAGGGCGGGGCGGGCCTGTCGATCTCGTCCGCAGCAGCATCGACGGGTGGCTCTATCGCCCGGGAGACCTCGCCGACATGCGGGCGCGGGTCGCGGACCTGGTCGGCGACGAGGCCAAGCGCCGATCGTTCCGGCTCGCGGCGCGCGCCTCTGTTCGCGATCGTACGTGGGAGGCACTGGGGCGCCAGCTCGTCGGTCACTACGAAGAAGCGCGGATGCTGCGACCCCTCGACGATGCTCTGCTCGCACGGGCGGCCACCCGCCCGGTGATCCCGACGCGGCCCGCCGAGGCATCCGTCCTCCCCTCGCCGCGCTGGGCGCGGTACGTCGCGCTCGGCGATTCGATCACCGAAGGGCTCTGCGACACGTCTCGCGTGCCGACGGGCGCCTACCGCGGATGGGCCGACCGGCTTGCGCTCCTCCTCGCCTACGCACGCCAGGGCGGGGAGCGCTTCCGATTCGCGAACCTCGCGGTGCGCAGTCGCAAGATCGCCGACGTGCTGCGCGAGCAGATCCCCGCAGCGATCGCCCTCGGTCCCGATCTGGTCTCAGTGCTGATCGGGGCGAACGACCTCGTGCGGATCGGAGCCGATCCCGTCGCGCTCGCGCGCCAACTGGAAGGCGGGGTCCGCACGCTCCGGGCCGCAGGCTGCGACGTGCTGCTGGTCACACCGTTCCTCCCGCGCCGGATGGCCGCGCGGGTGATCCTCGCCCGAAAATTCTCGGCTTTCGCATCGGAGCTGCGTCGCGTGGCGACCGACACCGGTTCGATCCTGCTCGACATCGAGGCACTGCCGGCCCTGGGGAGCCTCGACATGTGGGCGCAGGACCGCGTGCACCTGCAGACAGTCGGGCACCGCTTCCTCGCCTACCGCGCCGCAGAGATGCTGGGCGTCCCGGACGCGGAGGCACTGGGGAGCCTGGATGCTGCGCTCCACGCCGATGCCGAGCTGCCGGTCGCCGGACTCCCGTCGGCGACGTGGCTGCGCCACCACGCGTTGCCGTGGATGATGCGCCGCCTCGCCGGACGCACGGCCGGCGACGGCCTGAGTGCGAAGCACGACGGGTACATCGAGCTGCGCCCCAAGGCGACGAAGCGCCGCACGGACGCGTGACGGACCGCGCGGAGGCGGGGCGCCGCGCTCAGCGCACCCAGGAGTACTCGGTCTCGGGGCGCCCCGGCGTCCCGTAACGGGGCGTGCGATCCACTCGCCCCGCTTCGGCGAGATACTCGAGGTAGCGGCGCGCCGCGACCCGCGACATCCCGAGCCGTCCCGCGGTCTCGGCGGCAGAGAGCGCCGACGCCGCCGAGCTCAGAGCGCTCACCACGAGCTCGAGCGTGGCGGCCGAGACGCCTTTGGGCAGTGCGGGAGCGGCCGCGGGACGAAGCGACCCGAGCAGCGCGTCGATCTCGGCCTGCGTCGCCGGTCCGGCAGCGCCCGTCATGCGTCGGCGGTAGTCGTCGTACTGCTCGAGGCGCTCGCGGAACGTGGCGAAGGTGAACGGCTTGACGAGGTACTGCACGACGCCCAGGCCCACCGCTGCCCGGACCACTTCGGCATCCCGCACGCCGGTGATGGCGATGATGTCGACGGCGGCGGCGTGCGCACGGATGTGGCGGGCGACATCGAGCCCGTGCCCATCCGGCATCGTCATGTCCAGGAGCACGAGGTCGATCCCCTCGGCGGGCGGCGTCTCGAGCACGGCCATCAGGGCGGCGCGGGCGTTGGCGCATTCCGCGACGACCCGGAAGCCGGGAAGCCGGCCGACGTACTCGCCGTGCAGCTCACGCGTCAGATGCTCGTCATCGACGACAAGGACGTTGATCATGGCGCCGCCTGGGCGGGAAGCTCCACCCGGAAGGTGGTGGGATCGGCCGCGAGCTCGAGTGTGCCCCCGGCGGACTCGGTGATCGCGCGCACGAGCGCGAGCCCGACGCCGCGGCCATCGGCTCCCGCGGGTTTGGTACTGAAACCGTGCTCGAAGATGCGGTCGCGGATATCGTCTGCGACCCCCGTGCCGCTGTCGCTGAAGGCGAGGACGATCCGGCCGTCGCCCGCTTCGGCCATGCTCACGCGCACCCACCGGGGCTCCGGGCCCGCGGCGGCGGCGTCGATGGCGTTGTCGACCAGGTTGCCCACCAGCGAGACCGCATCCACGGCGCCGAGCGCGGTGCGCGGGATCGCCGGCTGCATCTCCACGATCCACTCCACGCCGCGCTCGGCCGCCTGAGCGGCTTTGCCGAGAAGCAGTGCCGCGACGGTCGGATCGCCATCGCGGGCGACCACGCGATCGACGAGTTCCTGGCTGGACCGCGCGGTCTCGGTCAGCAGTTCGATCGCTTCCTCGGTCCGCCCGAGTTCCATCAGCGCGACGGCGGTGTGCATCCTGTTCCCGTGCTCGTGGGTCTGAGCGCGGAGCGCCTCCCCGAGTGTGCGCACGGATTCGTACGACGAGACGGCGTCGCGCACCGCGCTCGCCGGAAGGTCGCCCGCGATGCGCCGGGTGAACCGTCCGGCGAGCCATGCGGCCAGCAGCCCCACTGCCGCCAGCGCGGCCGCGACGGCGATCACGAACGGCACCTGCCGCAGGATTGCGCTCCCGACGCTCCCGAGTGTGATCCCCGCCGCCACGAGCGCGACCACTCTGCCCTCCGAGATGACCGGAACCAGTGAGCGAAGCGAGGGCCCGAGCGTACCGCTGGCCTCCTCGGTCAGGTCGTGCCCCTCCAGGCCCGGTTCGATCGTGCCGATGTAACGCTTGCCGATCTCGGCGGGATCGGCATGCGTCAGCCGGATGCCGTCCGTGGTCATGATCGTGACGAAGTCGATCGGTGTCTCGGCCATGATCCGCTCGGCGATGGGCTGCAGCTCTGCGGTCGCCGTGGCATTCGTCCCGCTCTGCACGGCCTGGGCGACCTCGGGCATCTCCGCGATCGTCCGCGCGACCGCGAGCGTCAGCGCTTCGGCCTGGGAGCGCTCGGTGGCCTCCGCCTGGAAGGAGAGCAGGACGACCAGGAGGGCCGTGATCACCACGACGGCTCCGAGGAAGGCGAGGAACACGCGGGATGCTGCGCTCGCGCGTCGCTCCGATACCGCCATCCGCGTCCTCGCGTTGTCGTGACCAATACGACCGTAACCCGGTGGGTGGGGCCGTCGTGCCTCACAGTCTAGGCAGGCCGAGACGCGAGCGACGCGTCCCGGTGGACAACGAAGGTCCCACTCACTCGGAGGCAACGATGGCTCTACAGATTCCCCGCACCCAGAGCTTCAAGCTCCCCGGCTACAACTGGCGCCGGGGCAAGACGGCCTGGGACAAGCACACCTGGCTGTACATCGCGGTGATCATCGCCGTGGTGCTGGGCGCGACGGTCGGCCTGCTCTGGCCGGATGTGGGGAAGGCCCTCGAGCCCATCGGCACGGGCTTCGTCGCCCTGATCAAGATGATGATCGCTCCGATCATCTTCTGCACCATCGTCGTCGGCGTCGGGTCGATCGCCAAAGCGGCCACCGTCGGCAAGATCGGTGGCCTCGCACTGCTCTACTTCATGGTCATGACGACCTTCGCCCTGGCGATCGGACTGGTCGTGGGCAACCTCATCCACCCCGGTGAGGGCCTGAACATGACGAGCGTGACCTACTCGGGGGCCGGCACGGGCGAAGCCACGACCACGCAGGCATTCATTCTCGGGATCATCCCGGCGACCTTCTTCGGAGCATTCACCGGCGAGAGCGTGCTGCAGGTGCTGTTCATCGCCCTGCTCGTCGGCTTCGCGCTGCAGCAGATGGGCTCGAAAGGCGAGCCGATCATGGCCGCCGTCAAGAACCTCCAATCGCTCGTCTTCCGCATCCTCGGCATGATCCTCTGGCTGGCTCCGCTCGGGGCGTTCGGAGCGATCGCCGCGGTCGTCGGCAAGACCGGCTTCGCCGCGATCCTCAGCCTGGGCGTGCTGATGATCGCCTTCTACATCACGTGCGCAGTGTTCATCATCGGCATCCTCGGAACGCTGCTCTTCGCGGTGGCACGGATCAACATCTTCAGCCTCATGAAGTACCTCGCCCGCGAGTACCTTCTGATCGTCGGGACCTCCTCGTCCGAATCGGCGCTGCCCCGCCTCATCGCCAAGATGGAGCACCTCGGTGTCGCCAAGCCCGTCGTCGGCATCACCGTTCCGACCGGCTACTCGTTCAACCTCGACGGCACGGCGATCTATCTGACGATGGCATCCCTCTTCATCGCCTCGGCGATGGGCGTGCCGATGTCGATTCCCGAGCAGATCGGCCTGCTGGTCTTCATGGTGATCGCGTCGAAGGGCGCCGCGGGGGTCACCGGCGCGGGTCTTGCGACGCTGGCCGGCGGGCTCCAGGCGTACCGGCCCGACCTGGTCAACGGGGTCGGGGTCATCGTCGGCATCGATCGCTTCATGTCCGAGGGTCGTGCGATCACGAACTTCACGGGCAACGCCGTGGCCACCGTGCTGATCGGAACATGGACGAAGCAGTTCAACGCGACGCAGGCGCGGGCCGTGCTGTCGGGCCAGTCGCCGTTCGATGAGACGACACTGTCCGGCGACGACCACGACGGCATGTCGGATGCGAAGGATGCTGTCGGCACGCAGGGCCTGGAAGACGCCGCGATCTCCGAAGCCGAGGCGAAGGAGCAGCGGGCGAACGACCGGGAACTCTCCGGGAGAAGCGCTCGCTGATCCGAGACAGACGAATCGCCCGCCGCATCCGATGCGGCGGGCGATCCGTCGTCCCAGGGGGATCAGCCGCTCTTGCGGCGGAACTCCCGCTTCGTGCCGGCGGGGCCGTGCGACTGGTGGACGACCGAATCGCCGTCCAGGTGAGCCTCGCCCTCGCGGTGCTTGGCGTTCTTCTTGTCGAGCGCCTCTTTGAACTTGCGCTTCATCTCTTCGGATGCGGCGTCTGTGGGCTTGTCGTCGGTGCTCATACCCCTCAGCTTAAGCGGAGGCCGGAGCTTCGGCACGGGCGGGCCCCTGGCGGGCCCCTGGCGCGGGGCGCGATCACCTCGATACGCCCCACGGGGATGCCGATCACTCCCGCTGATAGGCTTGGTCGGGTTGCCCTCGGGCATCCGCTCAATTGAACATGAGCTCACGGAGCAGGCCGGCAGGAAGCTGGTCCCCTGTGGTGGTCTCCCGATCTCGCGCGAACCGCGGCGAGAGCGGTGGATTTCTACTGGTGACCAGCGCTGGCACACACCTCGCGCACCCTTGCGCGCGCCGATATCTGCCTGTTCCTGCTCCTTCGCATGAACTCGCTCGCCACACGGGCGTGCGAGTCAAAAAAAAGAAGGAGAGACCTCTTGGAAGGTCCTGAAATCACCGCCGCCGAAGCCGTCCTCGACAATGGACGCTTCGGCACCCGCACGATCCGCTTCGAAACCGGCCGCCTCGCGCAGCAGGCTCAGGGAGCGGTTGCTGCATACCTCGACGAGGAGACGATGCTCCTGTCGGCCACCAGCGCCGGCAAGCACCCTCGCGAAGGGTTCGACTTCTTCCCGCTGACCGTCGACGTCGAAGAGCGCTCGTACGCGGCGGGCAAGATCCCCGGCTCGTTCTTCCGCCGTGAGGGTCGCCCCTCGACCGAGGCGATCCTGGTCTGCCGTCTGATCGATCGCCCGCTCCGCCCGTCGTTCGTCGACGGTCTCCGCAACGAGGTCCAGATCGTCGTCACCGTCCTGTCGATCGCCCCCGGCGAGTTCTACGACGCGCTTGCGATCAACGCGGCCTCGCTGTCGACGCAGATCTCGGGTCTGCCGTTCTCCGGCCCGATCGCGGGTGTGCGCCTCGCGCTCATCCCCGGTCACGGCGAGCATGCCGATCAGTGGATCGCGTTCCCGACCGTCACGCAGCTCGAAGAGGCCGTCTTCGACCTCATCGTCGCGGGCCGTGTGATCACGGATGCCGATGGCAACGAGGACGTCGCGATCATGATGGTCGAGGCCGAAGCCACCGAAGGCAGCTGGAACCTCATCAAGGCGGGCGCCGTCAAGCCCAACGAGCAGGTCGTGGCCGAAGGCCTCGAAGCCTCGAAGCCCTTCATCAAGCAGCTCGTGGGCGCACAGAACGTGGTCGCCAACACCGCGGCCAAGGAGATCAAGGAATTCCCGGTCTTCCTGCCCTACAGCCAGCAGACGTACGACTTCGTCGCCGGTCGCGCATACGACAAGCTCGTGCCGATCTACCAGATCGCCGACAAGATCCAGCGCCAGAACGCCGATGACGAACTGAAGGATGCCGTCAGGGCTGAGCTCGTCGCCGCGGTCGAGGCGGGGGAGCTGCCCGCCGTCGCCACGCTCGAGTTCTCGGCCGCATACAAGTCGGTCACCAAGGTGATCGTCCGCGGACGCATCCTCGCCGAGGGCGTCCGCATGGACGGTCGCGGCCTGGCCGACATCCGTCCGCTGGACGCAGAGGTGCAGGTCATCCCGCGCGTGCACGGCTCAGCGATCTTCCAGCGCGGAGAGACCCAGATCCTGGGTGTCACCACGCTGAACATGCTCAAGATGGAGCAGCAGATCGATTCGCTGTCGCCGGTGACGCACAAGCGCTACATGCACCACTACAACTTCCCGCCGTACTCGACCGGTGAGACCGGCCGAGTGGGAAGCCCGAAGCGTCGCGAGATCGGGCACGGCTTCCTCGCCGAGCGCGCGCTCGTTCCGGTGCTGCCCAGCCGCGAGGAGTTCCCGTACGCGATCCGCCAGGTGTCCGAGGCTCTCGGCTCCAACGGGTCGACGTCGATGGGCTCGGTCTGCGCGTCGACCCTGTCGCTGCTGAACGCGGGTGTGCCGTTGCGCGCGCCTGTCGCCGGTATCGCGATGGGCCTGGTCTCCGACCAGTTCGAGGGTCAGACGCGCTACGCGGCGCTCACTGACATCCTCGGTGCGGAAGACGCCCTGGGCGATATGGACTTCAAGGTCGCCGGCACGAGCGAATTCGTCACGGCGATCCAGCTCGACACGAAGCTCGACGGCATCCCGTCATCGGTGCTGACCGCCGCGCTGCAGCAGGCTCGCGAGGCTCGCCTCACGATCCTCGGTGTGCTCACCGCGGCGATCGACGGCCCTGACGAGATGGCTCCGACGGCGCCTCGCGTCATCAGCGTCCAGATCCCGGTCGACAAGATCGGCGAGCTGATCGGCCCCAAGGGCAAGACGATCAACGCCATCCAGGACGAGACCGGCGCGCAGATCTCGATCGAAGAGGACGGCACCGTCTACATCGGCGCGACCGACGGCCCTTCGGCCGAGGCGGCCCGCGCGCAGGTGAACGCGATCGCCAACCCGACCAACCCCGAGATCGGCGAGCAGTTCCTCGGCACGGTCGTCAAGATCGCGACCTTCGGGGCGTTCGTGTCGCTCCTGCCGGGTAAGGACGGACTGCTGCACGTCAGCGAGGTCCGCAAGCTCGCCGGCGGCAAGCGCGTCGAGAACGTCGAAGACGTACTCTCGGTCGGACAGAAGATCCTCGTGAAGATCACGAAGATCGACGACCGCGGCAAGCTCTCGCTCGAGCCCGTGGTCGAAGAGCCCGCGGATCAGGAGGGCCGTGCCGCGGCCAGCCAGGGTCCCGAGGCTCCCGCCGAAGGCTGACCCCGGCGGCTCACGCCGCCCTGTCCGGTTGCCCGCTCCCTCGTAACGAGGGAGCGGGCAACCGTCGTTGCGGGCCTGGCCGTCGTCGTCGCGCGCGCGGGAACGACCGCGTCGTGACGAAAGCGTTATTCAATGTTTACCGACTGGATGCCGCAATGTCCGGAACCCCAGCCGTCCGGGCCTACCCTCGTAATACGCGCCGGGGGGCGCGCAATATACGAACACACGATCGTTCCGAAGGATCGACGTGGGGGGTGGGACATGGCTTTCTTCACTGTTGGTCCGGCGGCATCATCGTCGGATTCGATCCCGCCGAGCCAGACCGCGCCCATCGTCCCCGCGACACACCCTTCGGCCCCGATTCCGGTGCAAGGTCCCGGTGTGGGGCACAACGTCAGGGTCGCGCTCGGTGAGACCGGCTTCGAGATCTTCCCCCTGATGATCGGTGGCGCCGAGTTCGGGTGGAACGTGGATCTCGAGTCGAGCCACGACATCCTGGACACGTACGCAGAGGTCGGCGGCAATGCCGTGCACACCGCCGACAGCTTCTCGGGCGGTCGCAGCGAGCACATCATCGGGCAATGGATGCACTCGCGCGGACTCCGCGACGACGTCGTGCTCTCGGTGCGCATCGGCGGACACCCCGACAACCCGGGACTCGGGCCGGTCAACCTGGTGCGCGCGGTCGAGGCATCCCTCACACGCCTGCGCACCGACCGGATCGACGTGCTCTACCTCGACGCGGGAACCGACCGCACGACGGCGCTGGAAGACACGCTCGCCACCGCCGAGTGGCTCGTCGAGGCGGGCAAGGTACGTGCACTCGGAGCAGTCGGCTATACCGCGGCCCAGCTCGTCGAGGCCCGCATCCTCGCATCAGCCGGCTTCCCGCGCATCATGGTGCTGGACGTGCCCTTCAATGTGCTGCGCCGCAACGACTTCGACGCGGATCTGCGGCTGGTCGCGGGCGCGCAGGCGATGGCCGTCACTCCCTCGCACGCTTTGGAGCACGGATTCCTCTCCGGTCGGCACCGGGCTCGCACCCGCGTCAATCTCTCGGTGCGCGGTGCTCAGATCGCCGCGAGCCTGAACAGGCGGGGGAGTCGCACGTTGCGCGCGCTCGATGCGGTCGGGACTGAGCTGGGTGTGCCCGACGCGGCGGTGGCCGTCGCATGGCTTCTCGCGCAGAAGCTCGTGACCGCTCCGATCGTGAACGCCTATGCGGCGCAGCATGTCGAAGAGCTCGTGCAGGGCATCGGTGTCCGCCTCAGCCGCGCGCAGCTGGCCGACATCGCCCGCGCCGCCGAGTAACGTACCGCTCGCGCGGCCGACGTCAAGTCCCGATGGCGTGTTCATCGGTCTGTCGTAGGCTGAGGATGCTGCGAGCAACCCCCGACGAAGTGAGCTGGTGTGACGCACTATCTGTATCTCGTGCGGCATGGCGAGCACCAGGACGCCGAGTACGGCCTGGCTGACGGACCCTTGTCGCCGCGCGGCCGACGCCAGGCAGCGCTCCTGGCGGATCGGCTCTCCGGTGTTCCGCTGGACGCCGTGTGGCACTCGCCGCTGGAACGGGCGAGCCAGACCGCCCGCGCGGTCGCCGACCGCCTGCCGTCGGTCTCGCCCGAGCCGACCGCGCTCCTGTTCGACTGCGTGCCGACGGGCATGACGCCTGAGACGCCCACGGTGTTCGAACCGTTCTTCGGCGGGTTCACCGAGGAGGAGATCGAGGCGGGGCGCGCCCAGATGGCCGACGCGGTCAGCGAGTTCCTGGTGCGCAAGCCGGGCGACGTGCATGAACTTCTCATCACGCACAACTTCGTGATCGCCTGGTTCGTGCGGGAGGTGCTTCAGGCACCGGACTGGCGCTGGATGACCCTGAACCAGGCCCACTGCGGATTGACGGTGCTCGCCCAGCGGCATCGCGGCCCGTGGACTGTCGTGTCCCACAACGACCTCGCGCATCTGCCGGTCGAGATGCGCACAGGGTTGCCCGAGATCTATCCGGTCTGAGTCGCCCTCCTCCGCGGGGAGCGCGTTTCGATGCGCTCGGCTAACGGAGCGATTTGGCGTACCACCGCGTCGCGTTCGGATTGTCGTTGAACCGCTCGGTCAGGGCGAAACCCGCCGACCGGTACAGCCCCGCGGCAGCTTCGAGCGAGTGATGGGTGTCGAGCACGAGCTGCGTGGCATCCCAGTCCCTGGCCCGCCTCTCCAGGTCATCGAGCAGCAGGCGCCCCCAGCCGCGGCCGCGCGTCTCGGGCCGCAGGTACAGGTGCTTCACCTCGTAGCGGATGTCTTCGCCGTCGTCCGCGATACGGCGTATTCCGCCGCAGCCGACGTCACGCCCCTCGCCGTCGACCAGCACCACGAAAACCCCCGCGGGCGGAGTGAAGACCGACGCAGCCGGGAAGTTCGCCGTGTACACCGTGTTCTGATGCGCGAAACCGATCTCACGCGAGTGGAAGTACTCCTCGAGCAGCGCATGGGCGCGTGGGTCCTCGACGGGGAGAGACTGAATCATCGCCATGAGTCGAGGATAGGCACGGGCGCCGGCGCACCGCGCCTAGGCTGGTGGGCATGACGACACGCGTGGCCATCGTGGGCGGCACCGGAAAGCTCGGCGGCATCATCCGCGACGTCGTCGACGCCGAAGACGGCTTCGAGGTCGCCGTGGTGCTTTCTTCGCGATCAGACCTGTCCGAGCTCGACAGCGTCGACCTGGTGGTGGATGCCTCGACTCCGGCCATCTCGATCGACGTCGTGCGCGCTGCGGTCGAGCGCGGCATCAACGTGCTCGTCGGCACATCCGGGTGGTCGGTGGAACGGATCGCCCTCATCCGCCCGCTCGTCGAAGCGGCCGGTTCGGGTGCGGTGTTCATCCCGAACTTCTCGATCGGGTCCGTCCTCGGTTCGGCTCTGACGGCGGTGGCGGCTCCGTTCTTCCCGTCGATCGAGATCGTCGAGGCGCACCGCGAGACGAAGGTCGATTCGCCCAGCGGCACCGCGGTGCGTACCGCTGAGCTGATCGCCGCCGCTCGCGCAGACGTGGGTCCCGTCGAGTCGCCACACGTCGACCAGCGCGCTCGGGGTCAGCAGGTGGCGAGCATCCCCATTCATTCTCTACGTCGCCCCGGTGTCGTCGCCCGCCAGGAGACGATCCTCTCGGGCGCGGGCGAGTCGCTCACGATCATCCACGACACGATCGAACCGGCCGCAGCCTATGGCCCCGGCATCCGTCTCGCGCTCCTCGCCGCGCGCGATGCGCGCGGGGTGAGCATCGGGCTGGACAGCGTGATCGACATCGGCATCCGCGTCCCGGGCCGCCCTCCCGTCGACCAGCCCGTTCCGGAGGGCGGCGTGCCGGGGCAGGTCGCCCGCTCGACGGCCTCGTGAGCGCCCGCATCGGCGCCATCGTCATGGCGGTGCTGCTCGCGCTCTACATCGTGCTCGTCGGGCAGCGCGCGGTCCTGCTGCTGACGAGCGGCGAGCCGGTGGGAATCGCGATGGGTGTGGCCCTGATCGTGCTGCCGATCGTCGCGGTGTGGGCGCTCGGCCGCGAGCTCTGGTTCGGCGTGCGCGCCGAAGCACTGGCACGGCGTCTCGAGAAAGAGGGCGGCCTTCCGGCCGAGCCGGTCGCCGTCCGGCCGAGCGGGGCGGTGCTTCGCGATGAGGCGGACGCGTTGTTCCCGGCGTACCGCGCCGATGCCGAGGCCGCGCCCGACTCGTGGCAGGCGTGGTACCGCCTGGCCCTCGCCTACGACGCGTCGGGTGACCGGCGTCGCGCCCGCGGGGCCGTGCGGCACGCGATCCGGCTGGAGTCGGCGGAGCGTCGCACCGCACGCTGAATCGGTACGGTGAACCGGATCGGGACGTCAGCTGCGCGCGGGAACAGCGTCTGCCACGGCGTCTTGGACGGTCGTGTGCCGGAAGACGAATCCGCTCTGCTCGAGCACGGTCGGCACGACGTCGGCGTCGGAGGTGAGAAGCGCCTCGGTCGCCTCGCGCCCCAGCACGAGCTTGATGCCCCACACCGGCGCTCGAAGCACGAACGGCCGATTCATGCGCACCGCGAGAGCGAAGCCGAGGTCGTTGGCGGCCGCACGCGTCGGACCCACGAGGTTGACCGGGCCTGCGATGTCCGCATCGATCACGTGCCGGATCGCGCTCACCTCGTCCTCCAGCGAGATCCACGGCCAGATCTGCGTCCCGCGGCCGATCGGCCCCGACAGGCCGAGTTTGGTGAGCAGAAGCAGCGGCGCGAGCACGCCTTTCTCGTGGACGATGGGCGCCGTGCGCAGCAGCGCCACGCGGGCGTGGGATGCTGCGGCCAGCGCCGCGGATTCCCATTCGCCGCACAGATCCGCCAGGAACGACTCGCCGCGCGGCGAGTCCTCGGTGAGCACCGCGCCCGGGGCCGACCCGTAGTACCCGACCGCCGATGCCGAGACGAACGCCGGAGCATCCGATCCCAGGGAACTCAACGCCCGAGCCAGGGTGCGCGTCGGAGTGATGCGCGACCACAGCAGCGTGTTCCTGTACGACGCCGTCCAGGGGAAGCGGCCGATGCTCGCGCCGTTGAGGCCCACGACGGCATCCGCGCCCGCGAGGATGCCCGGGTCCAGAGGAGCATCGTCGGTGAGCCACTCGATCTCGTCGGGTCCCTGCGCGGGACGCCGCACGAGCGTCGAAACAGCGACGCCATCTGCGCGGAGGCTGTCGACCAGGGCGGATCCGATCAGGCCGGACGCCCCGGCGACGATCACGCGCCGGGGGTCAGGCAAGCGTGGCCTCGAGAGTGATCTCGATGCCGGCGAGGGCCTGCGACACCGGGCAGTTCGCCTTGGCGTCGGCCGCGATGCGCTCGAAGTCCTCGGGGCTGAGCCCCGGGACCGACGCGTTGACGTTCAAGTGGCTGCCCGTGATGCCGGTACCCGGCTTGAAGGTGACGGACGCCGTCGTGTTGATCTCGTCGGGGGGTGTGCCGTTCTCGGCGAGGGCGTGCGAGAACGCCATGCTGAAGCACGACGCGTGCGCGGCGGCGATGAGCTCTTCGGGCGTGGTGACCGAGCCGGATCCTTCGCTGCGCGCCTTCCAGTTGATCTCGAACGTGCCGAGGTGGGAGGAATCGAATGTGACCGTGCCCGACCCATCGGTCAGGCTTCCGTTCCAGACGGTGGTCGCTTCGCTCGTGACGGTCATGGGAACCTCCAGGATGGTCGATGCGCCGCCCGCGTGAGGGCGCGCGGTCAGCCTATGGGGTCCTCCGCTCGAACGCGACGGGTTGACGGCTCGGGTGGCGGTCGTTCAGACCTCGGCGGGCGCGACGGACAGCCGCGCGAGTTCGAGCTCGACCACCTCGCGGCTCGGCACCCCGCCGAAGCGGGTCTGCACGACGCCCTCGCTGTCGAGGATCAGCGTCGTCGGAGTCTGCAGCACGTGGAAGTGCCGTGCGATGTCGGGGCGGTGGGTCAGGTCCACGTCGAGGTGGCGGACGCCGTCATGGCGATCGGCGACGGCCGACAGCGTTCTGTGAACGCCGGGGCACCGGGCGCAGAGCTCCGTGCTGAACTGCAGCAGGGTGGCATTCTCGCCGAGTCCGGCTGCGCCGAGTCGTTCGGGCTCGACGACCTCGTGCGGGATGTGTCGGCGCGGGCGCCCCTGGCGCCACTGGAGGAAGATGCCCACGCCGACGGTCACCGCGAGAAGGGCGGCGAGGCCGATGAGTGCGTTGACGATGGTCACAGCATCCCAGGCTAACTGGTCCGAGCGGCACGAGGCCGCACGACCTCGCTCAGCTCGGGGATGTCACGACCGCTCGCGCCCGCGCCGTCGGTAGGGTGGCAGGCGTGACCGATTCCGACGTTTCGCCTGAGACCCCGCAGATCGAATTCCGCAGCGACGTGACCGTCGAGCTCGTCCGCTCCAGTGCGAGTGATTCCGACGTGCTCTTCGCCGCGCGCGTGTCGACGATGGGGGAGCAGACCCTCGAGGGCGCCGCCGCAGGCACCGAGGCCACGGCCCGCGATCGCGGGCTGATCAACTACCTCATGCGCGATCGTCACGGCTCGCCGTTCGAGCACAACTCGATGACGTTCTACATCCAGGCCCCGATCTTCGTGTTCCGCGAGTTCATGCGTCACCGGATCGCGTCCTACAACGAGGAATCGGGCCGCTATCGCGAGCTGCGTCCCGTCTTCTACGTGCCGGGTCGTGAGCGCAACCTCCTTCAGGTCGGCAAACCCGGGGCGTACGAATTCCTCCCCGGCACTGCCGAGCAGTACGACCTCGTCGACACCGCCACCCGGACGGCATCCGTGTTCGCCTTCGAGTCGTATCAACGGATGCTCGCAGCCGGCGTCGCTCGCGAGGTCGCCCGCATCGTGCTGCCGCTGAACATCTACTCGTCGATGTACGTCACGATGAACGCCCGCGCTCTGATGAATTTCCTCTCGCTGCGCACGAAGGTCGAGGGAACGCACTTCCCGTCCTTCCCGCAGCGCGAGATCGAGATGTGCGCCGAGAAGATGGAGACGGCGTGGACCGAGCTCATGCCGCTCACCCACGCCGCATTCAATGCGAACGGGCGCGTGGCCCCCTGACATGGTCCGCACCGCACTGATCACGGGTGCGAGCTCCGGGCTCGGGGCCGAGTACGCACGTCAGCTCGCCGGGCGGGGCGCCGCCCTCGTCCTCGTCGCGCGTGACCGCTCGGCGCTCGACGCCCTGGCGGCCGAGATCCGCGCAGATCACCACGTCGCAGTCGAGGTGATGGCAGCCGACCTGCTGCACGAGCGTCAGCGCGCGAAGGTCGTCTCGCGTCTGACCGACACCGGGCATCCGATCGACGTCCTCGTCAACAACGCGGGATTCGGGCTGCCGCTCGCTTTCGAGAGCAACGACATCGCCGACGAGGTACGGCATCTCGACCTGCACGTCGAGGTGCCCATGCGGTTGACGCACGCCGCGCTGGGGCCGATGCTGGCGCGCGGGAGCGGGCGCATCATCAACGTCGCCTCCGTCGCCGGGTTCCTGCCCCGTTCGACCTACGGCGCGTGCAAGGGCTGGCTCATCAGCTTCAGCCGTTGGGCGAACGGTCGCTACCGGGCGCGGGGCGTCACGGTCACCGCGGTCTGCCCGGGGTTCGTGCACACGAATTTCCACGAGCGTCTCGGCCTCCCACCCGGCGAAGAGGGCGTCGCCTCCTGGATGTGGCTGAGTGCCCCCGACGTGGTGAGCGAGTCGCTGCGAGACGCCGCGCGCGGGAAGGCGGTATCGATCCCGTCGCTTCGGTACAAGGCCATCGTGGCGGTCAGCCGCCTGGTCCCGCCCGCGATTGTCGCGCGCGCAGCCGCCCGCGGGCGTTGACGCGGTTCCTCAGCCGACCCCGTCTCAGCGGACGCGGCCGAGGTGGATCGCTGCGAAGGCGATGGCGGCGATCGTCTCGCCGTCGCTGATGCCCCCGTCGCCGATCAGGCGTAGCACGTCGGCGAACGGCATCCACCGCACTTCGGCGATTCCTTCTTCGTGCTGCGACGCCGACACCTCGTCATCGCTCGCACCCCGCCGGAGCTCGCGAGCCAGGAACACATGCTCGGGGGCGTCGGCGAGTCCGTTGAGAGCGTTCATCCGTCCGATCTCCACCCACTCCTCCGCCACGATGCCCGTCTCTTCCAGCAGCTCGCGACGAGCGCCCACCAGTGCGTCCTCGCCGTCGGTTCCTCCCGCGGGCACCTCGATGGAAGGGCCGCCGGTCGCATAGCGGTCGACCGTGACGAGGCATACCCTGTCGTGCTCGTCGATCGCGACGACGAAGACGGCCGGGTTCCGGACCGTCACGACCCCATAGATCCCCGCCCCATCGGGTCCGGCGACCTCGTCCTCGCGGACGTGCATCCAGCGGTTCTCGTAGACGGTGCGCGAGGAGCGGGTCTGCCAGGCCATGCCGCCCACCCTAGGCCCGCGGCATCCTGCGCGGTCAACACCGTTACCCGCCGTCTGCAGGGAGCGGTGTGAAAGATCTTTCCCTCGGCCGGCCCGAAACGCGACGTTTGGTCTTGAGCTCCCTGCATATGGACGGCGCCATGGCCGCGGCGCGTCCTCCTCAGGCCGGAGCGCCGGACGGTTGTCCACCATTCCCGTCGGACACCAGCCACGCGCGACATCGCCGATGCACGCTCGGTGAGTGAGCACAGCAAGAATCATCGAGATCCTCGAATGGCGCGAAGGCGTGGCTCATCGGCGCGCCCTCATCAGGGCAGGGGCGAGCAAGGCGGATATCGCCTGTGCGATCCTCGGAGGTGCCATCGTGCGACTCCGAAAGGGCGTGTACGCCTTGCCGGCGGCCGACCCGCTCGTCGCCGTCGCGGCGCGACACGGGGGTGCCGTTGCGTGCATCTCTGCCCTGCGGGCGCATGGCATCTGGGTCCTCGACGGGCCGAATCGTCCACACGTGTGGCTCGGCGGCAAAGGACGCACCCATGCCCACCCCGACTGCAGGTGCATCGATCATCACGATGCGGGGCGTGCGACGTTCGGGCTGACGCCCGTGAGACTCGCGCTCGTACAGGTCGCTCAGTGCTGTGACGCCGAGACCTTCTTCGTCGCGTACGAATCGGCGTGGCGACTGGGCAAGCTGGCGCCGGCTGACCGTCAGTGGATTCGCAGCGTGGTCCCCGCACGAAGACGATGGCTCGTCGACCTTGCTCGAGGTGATGCCGACAGCGGGCTCGAATCGCTGGTGCGCCTGAGGCTCGTGCGAATCGGCATCAGCGTCGAGCCGCAGGTGCTCATCGTCGGGGTGGGCAGAGTCGACTTCCTGCTGTCTGGCAGGCTCATCGTCGAGGTGGACGGACGCGAGAACCACGACGGTCAGTCCCTCCGGCACAAGGATCTGGTGCGGGATGCTGCAGCCGCCGCGCTCGGCTACGACACCTTGCGGTTCGACTACGCGCTTGTCGTCTACGAGTGGGCGACAGTGGAAAGGGCCATCCTCGCGCGTCTGAGTCGAGCGCCCCATCCATTCGTCGGGTGACATGGGGCAGGAGTGGACACGACCCTCGCCGAACGGGCGAACGTCCGGCGAGCTCCCTGCACATGGCCGCCAGGCCGAGAGAAAGGCTGGCCCTGAACCGATACCCTGAGAGCATGACGCACACGGGAAACCCTTTCGGGCAGGTTCTCGTCGCGCTCGTCACCCCGATGACGGCCGACGGTGAGGTCGACTGGCCCGCCGTCGAGAAGCACATCGACGATGTCGTGGCCGCCGGCGCCGACGGCATCGTCGTGACCGGCACCACCGGCGAGACCAGCACTCTGACCGACCGCGAGAAGATCCGTCTCGTCGAGGTCGGCAAGGACATCGCCGCAGGCCGCGCGGCGATCATCACCGGAGGCGGTTCGAACGAGACCGCTCACGCGATCGAGCTGTACAAGGCCAGCGAGAAGGCCGGCGCAGACGGCATCATGATCGTCACGCCGTACTACAACAAGCCGACCCAGGCCGGGATCCTGACGCATTTCCGCCTCGTCGCCGACGCCACGGATCTGCCGGTGATCCTGTACGACATCCCCGGCCGCACCGGCGTGCCGATCCAGTACGAGACGATCCTGCGGATCGCGAAGCATCCGAATGTCATCGCGATCAAAGACGCCAAGGGCGACTTCAGCGAGGTCAGCCGGGTGCTCAATCAGACCGACCTGATGTACTTCTCGGGTGACGACTCGAATGTGCTGCCGCACCTGGCGATCGGGGCGACCGGCTTGATCGGCGTCACGGCGAACATCGCACCGGGGCCGTACCGTGCGATCGTGGATGCCGTCAACCTCGGCGACCTGAAGACCGCCACCGCCGAGCACCAGCGCCTCGAGCCGCTCGTCCGCGCGGTC
Source organism: Microbacterium rhizomatis (assembly GCF_008710745.1). GTDB lineage: Bacteria > Actinomycetota > Actinomycetes > Actinomycetales > Microbacteriaceae > Microbacterium > Microbacterium rhizomatis. The sequence goes on along the minus strand of NZ_VYSA01000001.1, from coordinate 1,108,526 downwards.
ATGACCCATGTGCCGGGCACCGTGTCGGCGAAGTACATCCTGCACGGCCTCGGTCGTATCGGCAGTCCGCGGGTGCGACTGCCGCTGGTCGGCCCCGAGGAATGGGAGGCGGCGAAGATCGAAGACGAGCTGGCTCTCGTCAAAGACATCCCCGGTGCCGACTTCTCCAACTTCCGCCCCGACCGCAATGCCGCCGCAGGCGGGGCATTGCCCAAGATCTCGGGCACGACCCGCTGATCACATGATCTTGCACCGTGCGGATTCCCCGAACGTGATTCCCGCCCGTGCACCACGTGCGGCGGCCGACCGGCTGTCCGCGCGAGCGAACTCACACTGAACGAACGGATGCCGCGCAGCGGCGTCGCAAGGAGGCACGCCATGCCCAGCACCGTCTTTGATCCGCCCGCCCTCGAATCCGGCACGCTCCGAGTGACGCCGCTCGGCGGTCTCGGCGAGATCGGCCGCAACATGACCGTCTTCGAATACGGCGGGAAGCTTCTGGTCGTGGACTGCGGTGTGCTCTTCCCCGAAGAGCACCAGCCCGGCGTCGACCTCATCCTTCCTGATTTCGAACCCATCAAGCACCGGCTCGACGATGTCGTCGCCGTCGTGCTGACCCACGGCCACGAGGACCACATCGGAGCGGTGCCGTATCTCCTCAAGCTCAAGGCCGACATCCCCCTCATCGGCTCGGGCCTCACCCTCGCGCTGGTCGAGGCGAAGCTCAAGGAGCACCGCATCAAGCCGTACACGCTCACGGTGAAGGAGGGCGAGCACGAGCAGGTGGGCCCGTTCGACCTCGAGTTCGTCGCGGTCAACCACTCCATCCCCGACGCGCTCGCGGTCGCGATCACGACACCGGCGGGTGTCGCGCTTGCCACGGGCGACTTCAAGATGGACCAGCTTCCGCTCGATGGCCGCCTCACCGACCTGCGGGCGTTCGCCCGCCTCGGTGAGGCAGGTGTCGACCTGTTCCTCGTCGATTCGACGAACGCCGACGTGCCGGGGTTCACAGCGCTCGAGCGCAGCATCGGCCCCGTGCTCGACCAGGTGATCGGCAAGGCCCCGCGCCGCGTCATCGTCGCGAGCTTCTCGAGTCATGTGCACCGTGTGCAGCAGGTTCTGGATGCCGCGGCCGCCCACGGTCGGCGCGTCGCCCTTCTCGGTCGCAGCATGCTGCGGAACATGACGATCGCCGAAGACCTCGGGTATCTGCACGTTCCCGAGGGCATCCTCATCGACTACAAGAAGGCGCGCGATCTGCCGGACGACAAGATCGTCTACATGTCGACCGGATCGCAGGGCGAGCCGATGGCGGTCCTCAGCCGCATGGCCAACAATGATCACGAGATCGAGCCCGGTCCGGGCGACACCGTGATCCTCGCCTCCAGCCTCATCCCGGGGAACGAGAACGCCGTCTATCGCGTGATCGACGGGCTGACCAAGCTCGGCGCGACCGTCGTGCACAAGGGCAATGCCAAGGTCCACGTCTCGGGCCACGCCGCCGCGGGCGAGCTGCTGTACTGCTACAACATCCTGAAGCCGAAGAACGTCCTGCCGGTCCACGGGGAGTACCGGCACCTCATCGCCAACGCCAAGCTCGCGCAGGACACCGGGGTGCCGGCTGATCGCACGATCATCGGCGAGAACGGGACGGTGATCGACCTCCGCGACGGGCTCGCCCGAGTCGTCGGGCAGCTCGATCTCGGCTTCGTCTATGTCGACGGCTCGACGGTGGGCGAGATCACGGATGCCGACCTCAAGGATCGTCGCACGCTCGGCGAGGAGGGCTTCATCTCGGTGATCGTCGTGATCGATTCGGCCACGGGCCGGGTGATCACGGGCCCGGAGATCCACGCCAGGGGCTTCGCCGAAGACGACAGGGTGTTCGACGCCGTCAAGCCGAAGATCGCCGCGGCGTTGGCCGAGGCCGCCCAGTCGGGTGTTCGCGACACGCACGCCCTGTCGCAGGTCGTCCGCCGCACGATCGGCCGCTGGGTCAACCAGTCGCTGCGCCGTCGCCCGATGATCATCCCCCTGGTCATCGAGGCGTAGCGGGCAGCCGCGTCCCGGATTCAGACCCATGCCCTCGACGTTCCGGATCCGCCCGGCCACACAGGCTGACGGGGCGTTCCTCGGCGACATGGTGGTCGAGGCCGCGAACTGGCGCCAGGGCGCCGCGCGACCCCGGCACGAGGTGCTCGCGAGCGCCGAGCACATCCGATACATCTCGGGCTGGATGCGCCCCGGCGACGCCGGGTTCGTGGCGCTGGACGGCAACGACGATCCGATCGGTGCGGCCTGGTATCGCAACTTCCCGCGCACGGACCCGGGGTTCGGATACGTCGGCACGGGTGTGCCGGAGCTCACGATCGGCGTTCGGCCCATCTGGCGGGCCCACGGCGTGGGACGTGCCCTCCTGCACCAGCTCGGCGACCACGCACGGGCCCAGGGTTTCGCGCGGCTCAGCCTGAGCGTCGAGCGGGGCAACTTCGCGATGACGCTCTACCGATCTGAAGGGTTCGCGGTCACGCAGAGCGGCATCGGACGCGACACCATGGTGAAGCGCCTGCGCTGACGGCATCCGCGGGGATCCGGACGACGGGCCCGCGTCGTTGCACCCGAAACCGGCTCGCGAGACGTAGCGTGGAGCGCATGGCCAGGAGTTCCACCCCGACCACGAATGGTCGTGCGTCCGCACGCGGGTCATCGGCGCGCGCGGGAAAGCCGGCTCCGGCGCCCAAACGCTACGTCGGCGACACGGAGAAGGCCGAGAAGCCGCCCGTGATCGTGCGGATGTGGCTCGCCCTCGCGCACGCGACGGGCGGTCTGTTCCGCGCCTTCGGACTCGAAACCCTCGAGAAGGATCAGCGTCGCGACGGCTTCCCGTTCCTGCTCGTGCTGCTCGCGATCGCGGGTGTCGTGGTGGAGTGGTTCTTTATCGGCACGGACGTCTCGCGCTCCATCAGCGCCTATACGGCGGGAGGGCTGGTCGGCCGCGTGGCCTTCGTGCTCCCGGTGATGCTCCTGCTTCTGGCCGGATGGCTCTTCCGCCATCCCGCATCGGTGCACGACAACGGTCGCATCGGCATCGGCTTCGCGATCTTCACCGTCATGGTCGCGGGGTTCTGCCACGTCCTCGGCGGCCGACCCGAGCCCAAGCAGGGACTGCCTGCGCTCAGCGAAGCGGGCGGTCTGTTCGGCTGGATGGTCGGCGAGCCGCTCTCGCTGGGACTCAGCGAGGTCGGCGCATGCATCGTGCTGGGACTGCTCACCGTTCTCAGCGTCCTGATCATCACCAAGACACCGCCCAACCGCATCGGCCGTCGCCTCGGCGACCTGTACACGTGGATGTTCGATGCCGAGCGGCCCTCGACCGAGCAGGTCGCAGGCGCAGGCGCAGTCGAGACGGATCCCGATGCGACCGATCCTGCTCTGCCGTGGTGGCGCCGCAACAAGAGCGGGCGCGAACGCGACCCCGAAGACGGCATCGGATCGCAGGATCTGACCGAGCTGCTGACCCCCGGCGCCTCCGAAGGCGGCTTCGAGCAGGTCTTCACTCCTCCGGTCCCTCCGCTTCCCGAGGCTCTTCCCGACGCGCTGACGGAGGTCATCGCACCCGCTCGCGCGGTGCCGGACGTGAGTGAGCCCGAGACCTCGCTGCGTGACGACAGCCCCGAGCACGACGACATGCTCCCCGGGCTCTCGGGCATCGGTGGGGGAGGGATGCCGGCATCCGCGCCATACCGTCTTCCCGGCGTGGCGGCGCTCGCTGCCGGGACCCCGCACAAAGCCCGCTCGGCGGCCAACGACGAGATCGTCCGCGCGATCACGAGCGTGCTCGAGCAGTTCGGGGTCGACGCGCGCGTCACCGGATTCTCGCGCGGACCCACCGTCACGCAGTACGAGATCGAGGTCGGTCACGGCGTGAAGGTCGAGCGCATCACGGCGCTCTCGAACAACATCGCGTACGCCGTGGCCTCCAACGAGGTCCGCATCCTCGCGCCCATCCCGGGCAAGAGCGCGATCGGCGTCGAGATCCCCAACACCGACCGCGAGATCGTGACCCTCGGCGACGTCCTGCGGTCGCAGGCTGCGACAAGCAGCACGCACCCGATGACGATCGGGGTGGGCAAGGACGTAGGCGGCGGCTATGTCGTGGCGAACCTCGCGAAAATGCCGCATCTGCTCGTGGCGGGATCCACCGGCTCTGGCAAGTCGAGCTTCGTGAACTCGATGATCACCAGCCTCCTGATGAAGGCGAAGCCCTCCGAGGTGCGCATGGTGCTGATCGACCCGAAGCGGGTCGAACTCACGTCGTACGCGGGTGTTCCGCACCTGATCACCCCGATCATCACGAACCCCAAGAAGGCTGCTGAGGCGCTGCAGTGGGTCGTGAAGGAGATGGACATGCGGTACGACGACCTCGCGTCGTTCGGCTATCGCCACATCGACGACTTCAACAAGGCCGTGGTCGCTGGGGAGGTCGTGCTGCCCCCGGGGAGTGAGCGGGTGCTCAAGCCCTACCCGTACCTGCTCGTCGTCGTCGACGAGCTCGCCGACCTCATGATGGTCGCTCCGCGTGACGTCGAGGACTCGATCGTTCGCATCACACAGCTCGCGCGCGCCAGCGGCATCCATCTGGTGCTGGCCACGCAGCGCCCGTCGGTCGACGTCGTGACGGGGCTGATCAAGGCGAACGTCCCCTCTCGTCTGGCGTTCGCGGTGACGAGCGTGACCGACAGCCGCGTCATCCTCGACCAGCCCGGCGCCGACCGCCTGATCGGGCAGGGCGACGCGCTCTTCCTTCCGATGGGCACCTCCAAGGCCGTCCGTGTGCAGGGCGCGTGGGTCAGCGAGCCCGAGATCGAACGCGTCGTCAAGCACGTCACCCAGCAGGCTCGGCCGGAGTATCGGCACGACGTCGCAGCCGACGTCGTGAAGAAGGAGGTCGACGCGGACATCGGCGACGACCTCGAGCTTCTGCTGGCCGCGGCGGAGCAGATCGTCTCGACGCAGTTCGGCTCCACCTCGATGCTTCAGCGCAAGCTCCGCGTCGGATTCGCCAAGGCCGGCCGCCTCATGGATCTCCTCGAATCCCGCGAGATCGTGGGACCCTCGGAGGGTTCGAAAGCCCGCGACGTCCTTGTCACGGTCGAGCAGCTTCCCGAGGTGCTCGCGCGACTGCGCGGCGATGTTTCGCCGGCGCCGAGCGCGTCCGCGGCGCCGAGCGCAGCATCCGACTCCTATGGAGCCGACCCGGTCGACGCCCAATATCAGGGGTATCCCGTCGTCGAGGCCGAATCCGACGAGGATGCCTGGGGATTGACGGGTCGCGACTGATGGCCGTTCCCAGGCAGCTGCCCAATACGATCACGATCGTGCGCATCCTGTGCGCCCCCGTCTTCCTCTGGATGCTGCTCGCCGACGGCGGTGCCGGCGGAGCGTTGCGCTGGTGGGCAGCGGTGCTGTTCATCGTCGCGATCGCGACAGACGGCATCGATGGGTGGATCGCGCGCCGCTACGAGATCGTGACCGATCTCGGCAAGCTGCTCGACCCGATCGCCGACAAGGTGCTCACCGGTTTCGCCTTCATCGGGTTGTCGATCCTCGGTGAGCTGCCGTGGTGGATCACGATCGTCGTGCTGATCCGCGAGGTGGGCATCACCGTGCATCGCCTGATCGTCGCGAGCGACCACGTGGTCGCGGCGGCGTGGATGGGCAAGCTCAAGACGCTCGCGCAGAGCGTCGCGCTCTCGCTGGCTCTTCTGCCACTCGCATCGCTTGCCGGCGGGGCGTGGCCGGGTGTGGTGTGGTGGATCAACGTGATCACGATGACGATCGCCGTGGTGCTGACGATCGCGAGCGGCATCGATTACGTCATCACCGAGATCCGCGGCTCGCGTCGTGACCGGCGGATCGACGGGCCTCGTGCCGCCTGAGCGGGCGCTGAGCATCCAGCACGCCGGCGCCGAGGACGTGCTTCGAGCGCTTGCATCGCGGGGCTGGTCGATCGCAACCGCGGAGTCGCTCACCGGAGGCCTGCTGGCCGCCGCGCTCGTGGCTGTTCCCGGGGCCTCGTCGCACGTACGTGGGGGAGTGGTCGCCTACGCGACCGACCTCAAGCACAGCATCCTGGGCGTCGATGAGGCGCTCCTCGAGGCCCACGGCCCGGTGCATCCGGACGTCGCCGCACAGATGGCCGAGGGCGTGCGCCGTGTCGCCGGACGCGACGGGATGCTCGCTGACGTCGGCCTGTCCACGACGGGTATCGCCGGACCCGCCTCACCCGACGGGCAGCCGGTGGGCACCGTGCACATCGGGGTGTCCACACCGAGCGGCACGACGGTCACGTCGCTCCGCCTGCTCGGGACGCGCGCAGAGATCCGCGCCGACACGGTGACGCATGCGCTGGAGGCGGCACTCGCGAGGCTCTGAGCACAGACGTCGCCGCGGGGGCGCGCACCGTGTTTCGCCTCCGTTACATTCGGCGATTCCCACCCTTTCCCCAGCGCACGGGATTAGATTGGGACAAGCCGGTGTTGTACTGTTGTCCACCCAGACAGCGGTGAATCATCAAGTGAGGAGGGGGCCCACATGATCCTTGTTCGTCAAGAGATCGGCGATGTCCTGCGTGATTATCGTCAGCAGAAGGGACGCACCCTCCGTCAGGTGGCGAGCCGCGCCAGCGTGGCGCTCGGCTACCTGAGTGAGGTTGAGCGCGGGCAGAAGGAAGCATCGAGCGAGATCCTCGCGTCGGTCGCCGAAGCTCTCGATGTTCCCATTTCGACCATCATGCGCGAGGTCGGAGACCGGATCAGCGTGCTCGAGGGGCTGCAGACCTTCCCCGATGTGGTCCCCGACGACCTCGTCGCGTCGGTCGATGCCGAGCTCTCGCTGCGCTGATCCGCGCATATGCGACGCAGTGAGTTCCTGCGTGCCGTCGCTGACGAGTTCGGTTCCAGATCGACCTTCCTCCTGAATGATCTGGTGCTGGGCGATGTCGGCGGTCGTACGCCCGCTCAGGCGCTGAGCGCGGGTCTGCCACCCCGTGATATCTGGCTTGCGCTGTGCGCTGAGATGGACGTCCCCGAAGAACGCCGCTACGGTGCCGGGCGTCTCGAACCGCGCCAGCGCTGACACCCGAATCCGTCGGCGTGTCGTCGAACGTTCGTTCGACTGGAGAATAGGCTCCTGCACAGCTGGTGTCGAGGACACGTCTGTCCACAACCATGGGAGGTGCGTGATCCGCATGTCGGAGGCCACCCGTAGCGTGACCGACGTCGAACGACACCACACGCCTTGTCGCAGCATCCTCCCCGGCCGTCGGGGCGGAGCGCGACAGCCTACAGGCGACGGAACGCGAGCATAAAGGAGCACGTCATGCCCTCACCCGAGAACCGCGAGAAGGCCCTCGAATCGGCCCTCGCCCAGATCGACCGGCAGTTCGGAAAGGGCTCGGTCATGCGACTGGGCAGCGACGACCGCGCTCCCGTCGAAGTGATCCCCACGGGTTCGATCGCCCTCGACGTCGCGCTCGGCGTGGGGGGACTGCCTCGCGGTCGCATCATCGAGATCTACGGGCCCGAGTCGTCAGGTAAGACCACGCTCACGCTGCACGCGATCGCCAATGCGCAGCGAGCGGGTGGCATCGCCGCCTTCATCGACGCTGAGCACGCGCTCGACCCCGACTATGCGATGAAGCTCGGCGTCGACATCGACCAGCTGCTCGTGTCTCAGCCCGACACGGGTGAGCAGGCGCTCGAGATCGCCGACATGCTCATCCGCTCCGGCTCCATCGACCTGATCGTGATCGACTCGGTGGCCGCGCTCGTGCCCCGCGCCGAGATCGAGGGCGAGATGGGTGACTCCCATGTGGGTCTGCAGGCCCGCCTCATGTCGCAGGCGCTCCGCAAGCTCACCGGTGGACTCAACCAGACCAACACCACGATGATCTTCATCAACCAGCTGCGCGAGAAGATCGGCGTGTTCTTCGGCTCGCCCGAGACCACCGCCGGTGGCAAGGCGCTCAAGTTCTACGCGTCCGTCCGTCTCGACATCCGCCGCATCGAGACGCTCAAAGACGGTACGGATGCGGTGGGTAACCGCACTCGCGTCAAGGTCGTCAAGAACAAGATGGCGCCGCCGTTCAAGCAGGCGGAGTTCGACATCCTCTACGGCGTCGGCATCTCGCGCGAGGGCAGCCTCATCGACTTCGGCGTCGAGCACGAGATCGTGAAGAAGTCCGGCGCCTGGTACACGTACGACGGCGAGCAGCTCGGTCAGGGTAAAGAGAACGCCCGCAACTTCCTGATCAAGAACCCGGACATCGCGGCAGAGATCGAATCGAAGATCAAGACGAAGCTCGGCATCGGCATGCCGAAGCTGGCCGCGGTGGTAGACAGCCCCGTCCAGACCGATCAGCTGGCCAAGAAGCGCCCGGCCTGACATGGCGATCAGTAACGGTCACGGGGGCGATGCGCTCGCTCCCGTGACCTACCTCCCCGGGGTGGCGCCGCAGAACCGGGGCGTCGTCTTCGCGGAGTCGTCTCGCGCCGATGACACATTCGACGGGGGATCGACGCCGAACGACGAAGAGTTCGTGGACCGCGCGTCGCTGATCGATTCGGCATCCGTGTCCCTCACGCGGAGCCTCGGCCGTCGGGGGCTCTCGGTGGCCGAGGCCAGGGCCAAGCTGCGGTCGAGCGGGTTGACGGGCGACGAGATCGACGGGGTGATCGATGACTTCGAACGCCGGCAATGGCTCGATGACGCGATGCTCGCCGAGCAGCTCGTGCACTCCGCGACCACTCGACAGGACATGGGCACCAAAGCCGTCAAGCAGCTCCTGCAGAAGCGGCTGGTAGCCCGCGAGGTGATCGAGGCGGTGATCGCCGAGCTGCCCGATGACGACGCGCAGCGCGCGATGGAGTTCGCCACATCCAAGGCGCGCTCTCTCGTCCGCTACGACGACGACACGGCGATCCGGCGACTGATGGGTCAACTCGCGCGGCGCGGCTTCGGTGGCGGGGTCGCAGGTCACGCAGCGCGAACGGCGCTTGCCGAGGCGCGCAAGAGCGCCGCCGCCGGCGGAGTCCGGTTCCGCTGAGCGGGGTCGGCGCCGCAGCATCCCGCCGTACAATCGATCCATCATGACTCTGCTTGACAGCACCCCCACGATCATCGCGCCGTCGGCGGCCGCCCAGGATGCGGTCGGAAACCCCCGGTCGTACGAGGTGCGCACGTTCGGCTGCCAGATGAACGTCCACGACTCAGAGCGGCTCTCGGGCTCGCTCGAAAGCGCCGGGTACGTGCGCGCGGCCGCAGGGGAAGAGGCCGATGTCGTCATCATCAACACCTGCGCGGTGCGCGATAACGCCGCGGGCAAGCTCTACGGCACGCTGGGTCACCTCGCGTCGGTGAAGCGCCGCAGGGAGGGAATGCAGATCGCTGTCGGCGGCTGTCTGGCGCAGATGGACAAGCAGACCGTGATCGACAAGGCGCCGTGGGTCGATGTCGTTTTCGGCACGCACAACATGGGATCGCTGCCGAGCCTGCTCGAACGCGCCCGCCACAATGACGAGGCACAGCTCGAGATCCTCGAGTCGCTCGAGGTCTTCCCCTCGACGCTTCCGACCAAGCGAGACTCGGTCTACAGCGGCTGGGTGTCGATCTCCGTCGGCTGCAACAACACGTGCACCTTCTGCATCGTCCCGAGTCTCCGCGGCAAAGAGAAGGACCGCCGGCCCGGCGACATCCTCAACGAGATCCGGCTCCTGGTGGAAGATGGCGCGATCGAGGTCACTCTTCTCGGGCAGAACGTCAACTCCTACGGCGTCGAGTTCGGCGACCGGCAGGCGTTCGGCAAGCTGCTGCGCGCGGCCGGCGAGATCGAGGGTCTGGAGCGCATCCGTTTCACGAGCCCGCATCCCGCCGCGTTCACCGATGACGTGATCGATGCGATGGCCGACACCGCATCGGTCATGCCCCAGCTGCACATGCCGCTGCAGTCGGGCAGTGACCGCATCCTCAAGGCGATGCGCCGTTCCTACCGCAGCGAGAAGTTCCTCGGCATCCTCGACCGCGTGCGCGACCGTATCCCGAACGCAGCCATCACGACCGACATCATCGTCGGGTTCCCCGGCGAGACCGAGGCCGACTTCGAAGACACCATGCGGGTCGTCGAGCAGGCCCGATTCTCCAGCGCATTCACGTTCCAGTACTCGATCAGGGCGGGCACGCCGGCGGCGACCATGCCCGACCAGGTGCCGAAGGCGGTCGTCCAGGAGCGCTACGAACGGCTGATCGCTCTGCAGGAGCGCATCTCGCTGGAAGAGAATCAGGCTCAGGTCGGCCGCGACGTCGAGGTGCTGGTATCGATGGGCGAGGGCAAGAAGGACGCGGAGACGCACCGCCTCACCGGTCGCGCCGAAGACAACCGCCTCGTGCATTTCGAGGTTCCCGCAGGAAGCGAGCTCCCTCGGCCCGGCGATGTGGTCAGCGTCCGGGTGACCCACGCGGCCCCGTTCCATCTGCTCGCCGATTCCGCCGATGGCTCCGCGCTGCGCATCCGCCGTACACGCGCGGGCGACGCATGGGACCGCACGCAGGCCGAGTCCTGTGCCGTTCCTGCACCGCCCTCCGATCCCACCGGCGGACGCGCCGTTTCTCTCGGGCTTCCGACGTTGCGCATCGGGGTGTGACCCTGCCGCGACCGCGCCGGGATCTGCGGGAACCGACGCTTCCACGGCTGTGGGCCGTGGTGGGGGCGACAGGCACCGGCAAGACAGCGCTGTCGCTGGGTCTTGCCGAGGCGCTGGCCGCCGCCGACCGTCGCGCCGAGATCGTCAACGCCGATGCGATGCAGCTGTATCGCGGCATGGATATCGGTACCGCAAAGCTGTCCGAGGGCGAACGGCGCGGCATCCCGCACCACCTTCTGGACGTGCTGGCGGTCACCGAGGAAACGGCCGTCGCCTGGTACCAGGATGCTGCGCGGCGCGCGATCGCCGATATCAACGGCCGCGGGGCGGATGCCATCCTGGTCGGCGGCTCCGGGCTGTACGTCTCGAGTGTGCTGTACGACTTCCGGTTCCCGCCGACGGATGTCGAGCTGCGCGCTGCGCTCGAGGCCGAGCTCATCGAGCACGGTCCTGGAGTCCTCTACACGCGGCTTCTCGCAGCCGACCCCGTCACGGCCGCGCGGGTGGATCCGCGGAACGGGCGTCGCGTCGTGCGGGCTCTGGAGGTCCTGGCCCAGGGTGAGGCGACGCATGGTGCCGCGCTCCCGTCCGAGCCGGTCGAGTGGCACGAGCGAACGCGAATCATCGGGACGCAGGTGGCCCGCGATCGACTCGTGCCTCAGCTGGACGCCCGGGTCGAGCAGATGTGGTCCGACGGACTGATCGACGAGGTGCGTGCGCTGCAGAAGTCGGGCCTGGAAGCTGGCGTGACGGCGCGGCGAGCGATCGGGTACGCGCAGGCGCTGGCCGAGCTCGCGGGGACGTCGACGCGGAACGAGGCGATCGCCGAAACCCAGGCGCTCACACGCCGCTATGCGCGGCGTCAGGTGTCGTGGTTCCGGCGGTACGCCGGAGTGCGGTGGGTGGACGGCGCCGAGGTCAAGGCCGACACCGCCGGGCTTGTGCCGCACATACTGGATGCATGACCAGCATCCGCGCATTCGCGCTCCGCGACACCGAGTCCGTCATCGCGCTGTGGCAGGCCACCGGTCTGACGCGGTCGTGGAACAACCCGCACCTCGACATCCAGCGCAAACTCACCGTGCAGCCGGAGCTGTTCCTGGTGGCGGTGGACGGTGAAGACGTCGTTGGCAGCGTGATGGGCGGGTACGACGGCCACCGCGGCTGGATCTACTACCTCGCGTCATCGCCGCAGCGTCGCGGGCAGGGCATCGCACGCGATCTGGTCGCCGCGGTCGAGGATCTGCTTCTCGAGATGGGCTGCCCCAAGGTGCAGCTCATGGTGCGCCCCGGGAACGAAGACGTCCTCGGCTTCTACGATCGTCTGGGGTACGAGCGATTCGACACGACGACGACCGGCAAGCGCCTCATCGCCGATTAGGTTCCGGCCGAGCGATTCGCGCCCCCGTAGACTTGGGGGATGCCGCAGACCGTCGCCTTCACGAAGGGTCACGGGACCGGCAACGACTTCGTGATCATCCCCGACGCCGACGGCGAGCTTGCCCTCACCGACGACCAGGTCGCCGCGCTGTGCGATCGGCGATTCGGCATCGGCGCGGACGGCATCCTCCGAGTGGTCCGTTCGTCGCAGATCGCGGAGGGCGCGGCCACGTCCGAGGCGGAGTGGTTCATGGACTACCGCAATGCCGACGGGTCGGCGGCTGAGATGTGCGGAAACGGCATTCGCGTCTTCGCCCGGTTCCTGGTCGATCGCGGGCTGGTCTCGTGGGACGAGGGCGCGCCGCTCGCCGTCGGTACTCGCGCGGGTGTGAAGACCCTCACTCGGAGCGAACTCGGCTTCGAAGTCGACCTCGGGCCGTGGACCGTCGAGTCGGAGGACGTGCTCGTCCGCGCCCGCGGTTTGGGTGTCGCCCGACCGGGGGCAGGGATCGACGTGGGCAATCCGCACGTCGTGGTCGCCCTGCCTTCGGAGGACGAGCTGGAGGGGCTGGATCTCACGGTGCAGCCCGTCCTCGATCCGCCGCCGCCCCACGGTGCGAACATCGAGTTCGTCGTCCCGAGCGACCCGCTCGTACGGCACGGCGTCGGTGCGATCCGGATGCGGGTGTTCGAGCGGGGCGTCGGCGAAACGCTCAGCTGTGGTACCGGAGTCGCCGCGGCCGCGCTGGCCGTGCGTCACTGGGCGGGCGCCGCGGCACCCGACCACTGGGCGGTGTCGGTGCCCGGCGGTGAGCTGGGCGTACGCATGGTCGACGGGCACGTGCTGCTGTCCGGCCCCGCGACGTTGGTCTACTCGGGCCAGGTCGCGCTCGCCTGAGCGGCGCCGGCTCTGACTGCACGGTGCTACGTCGGAGGATCCGCAGAATGTCGGAGGGCTTTCTCTGAATCCTCCGACATTCGGCCAATTCTCCGACGGAGCTGCGGTCGACAGCCGCGGCGGGCCCCGTCGACTACGACTCGATCGTGCTGATCGGGTCGGTGATGGGACTGCCGTGCCTGCGTACCTTGAGGACGCGGAAGCCTCGACCGGTCGCCGTGCGGTGCACGCTGAACCCGTGCGGGAAGGATGCCGCGAGCCAGCGCTGAAGCGAATCCGATCCGAGGTTTCGCTGTACGACGAGCCACGCGTCGCTGCGCTCGTCCAGGCGAGGGATCCAGCGTTCGAGCAGGCCGTGCAGTTCGTTCTTGCCGACGCGGATCGGGGGATTGGAGCGGATCGTCCGGAAAGTCACGTCGGCGGGAACATCGTCGGGGAGAACGGCGTTGACATTGTCGAGGCCGAGCGCAGCGCTGTTGCGCCGCACGAGGTCGAGCGCACGTTCGTTGACGTCGACCGCCCACACGGTGGCGTGCGGTGCGGCGGTAGCCAGCGACAGCGCGATGGGTCCCCACCCGCAGCCGAGGTCCAGCAGGTGGCCTCCGGGCGGTGGCGGGGGCGTATTGGCGAGCAGGACGGCGGTTCCCGTATCGATATGGTCGGGACTGAACACGCCGCCGGCCGTCGTCACCTCGATATCGCGACCGCCGATCGAGACTCGAATGCGACGCAGATTCTCCGGACTTGCCGGCGACGCACTGAAGTAGTGGTCGCTCCCCATGGGAGCGAGCGTAGCGGAGGAGGACGTCGGCGGGGGAGGCTAGAGTTACCGCGCAGTACGACACGAAGGAACACATGACAGACACCAGCGCACCGACGAGCACCGAAGACGACCAGCTCGACCCGGTGGACCGCGTGCTCGCACGCGCCGATGCGCACTCGGGCGTGCGCGTCTTCGGAGCAGCGCAAGCGCTGCAAGACGAAGCGACGACCGGGAGAGGGTCGGCTGACGGCGACCAGTGGGATCGTGAGGAGCGGGCCGCGTTGCGCCGTGTTCCGGGGCTCTCCACCGAGCTCGAAGACGTCACCGAGGTCGAGTACCGTCAGCTGCGGCTCGAGAACGTGGTTCTGGTCGGCGTGCACCCTCAGGGTGAGCAGGCCGATGCCGAGAACTCGCTCCGTGAGCTCGCCGCACTCGCTGAGACGGCCGGCGCGGTCGTCCTCGACGGTGTGCTCCAGCGTCGTCCCCACCCCGACCCGGCCACATATCTCGGCCGCGGCAAGGCGCAAGAGCTCAAAGACCTCGTCGCGGCGCTCGGCGCTGACACCGTGATCGCCGACACCGAGCTCGCACCCAGCCAGAGGCGCGCCCTCGAGGACGTCGTGAAGGTGAAGGTCATCGACCGCACGACCGTCATCCTCGACATCTTCAGCCAGCACGCGAAGAGCCGCGAGGGCAAGGCTCAGGTCGAGCTCGCCCAGCTGGAATACCTCCTCCCGCGCCTGCGCGGCTGGGGCGACTCGATGAGCCGTCAGGCCGGCGGCCAGGTGGGTGCGGGCGGTGCGGGCATGGGCTCGCGCGGCCCCGGTGAGACGAAGATCGAGCTGGACCGACGGCGGATCCGCACCAAGATGGCAATCCTGCGCCGTCAGATCCGCGACTTCGGCCCTGCGCGCGACGCCAAGCGCGCCGAGCGCAAGCGCAACACGATCCCGTCGGTCGCGATCGCGGGCTACACGAACGCCGGCAAGTCGAGCCTGCTCAATCGCCTGACGAGTGCGGGTGTGCTCGTCGAGAACGCTCTGTTCGCCACGCTGGATGCCACGGTGCGCCGCACCGAGGCATCCGATGGCCGCGTGTACACGCTGACCGACACTGTGGGGTTCGTCCGCAACCTCCCTCATCAGCTGGTCGAGGCGTTCCGTTCCACGCTCGAGGAGGTGGCGGACGCCGATGTCATCGTTCACGTCGTGGACGCTGCGCACCCGGATCCGGCCGCGCAGCTGCAGACTGTACGCGATGTGATGGGTGATGTCGGCGCGCGGAGCATCCCGGAGCTGGTCGTGTTCAACAAGGCCGACCTGGTGGACGATGACACCCGTCTGGTACTCCGGGGTCTCGAGCCGAAGGCGCTGTTCGCCTCATCGCGCAGCGGCGAGGGCATGGCGGAGCTCCGCGCGGCTGTCGAAGCGGCTCTTCCGCTCCCGGCTGTCGAGGTCCGCGCTCTGGTGCCCTACGGCCGCGGTGATCTGGTGTCGCTCGTCCACGAATCGGGGCACATCGTGTCGCAGTCGCACGAAGAGGGTGGAACGGCACTGCACGCCTACGTGTCCGAGCGGCTCGCCGCCGAGCTCGCCCCCTTCGCGGCGTGACTCTCCGGCGTCAGTCGAGCCGGAGCGGTGCGACGTCGTCCGGCTCGAAGCCGAGGACGGCGCCGAGGAACGCGAGCTGCGTCTGATAGGCGTGCACAAGGGTCTTGGCCTGGCGGAAGCCGTGGCCTTCCCCTTCGTACAGAACGTACGCGTGCGGAACCCCGCGAGCGGCGAGTGCGTCGCGGATGCTCTCGGACTGCGCCGGTGGGACGACCGCATCGTCCGCGCCCTGCAGGAGCAGCAGGGGCACGGTGAACCGCTCTGGGTGCGTCAGCGGCGACCGCTCGATGTACACGTCCTCGGCCTCAGGCAGCGGCCCGATCAGCCCATCGAGGTAGCGCGCCTCGAAGTCGTGGGTGTCGGCCGCAAGGGCTCTGGCGTCGCCCACGCCGTATCGCGAAATCCCCGCGGCGAAGACGTCGGTGTTGGCCACGGCGGCGAGCACGGTCCACCCTCCTGCCGAGCCTCCGTCGATCGCGATGCGCGCCGGGTCGGCGAAACCCTCCGCCGCGAGCCCGCGTGCTGCTGCGGCGACGTCCTCGACGTCGACGATTCCCCACTGCCCGCGCAGGCGCTCGCGGTACTCGCGCCCGTAGCCGCTGGAGCCTCCGTAGTTGACGTCGAGGACGCCGATCCCGCGGCTGGTGAAGTAAGCGATGCGATCGGATGCGGCGCCGCCCACGTGGGCGGTCGGTCCACCGTGCACGAAGACGATGTAGGGCGGGAGCTCGTCCTCCGGGCCCGCGACATGCGGATTCGTCGGCGGGTAGGCGAACGCATGCACCGGGCCCCGAGGGCCGGGGGTGGAGAGGGCGCGGGGATGCGGCATCCAGTCGGCTCCCCAGGGGGACTCGCCGCCTCGCACCAGCGATATCTCCGTGGGCCGGTCCAGATCGATCTCCCACAGACCGGGAGGAGCGTCGACTCCCGCTCCGGCGATGAGAACGCGCGTGCCGCGCACGTCTTCGACAGTGATGCCGGACGTGGGCGGCGCTGCAAGAAGCGAGATCACACCATCCGGCCCGATCACCACCAGGTCATCCGATCCTTGTGTCCGCACCGCGAGGATGCGTCCGTCCTCCAGGTGGGCGAACCACTTCGCACCCAGAACCCAGAGGGGGCCGCCGGTGTCGGCATCCGCGCTCTGGACGTGATGGCTTTCGATGGGATGAGCGGTCGGAGCAGGTACCTGTGCCCTCCAGAGATTCCATCGCCCGGTCGGGTCGTCCGCGTACAGCAGTTCGTCCGCCCCCGCCCAGACGGGCTGCAGCGCGGAGGAATCTGCGCCTGCGACGGTGGTCCATTCCCTGACGACACCGTCTTGGAGGGCGCCGACCCTCAGTTCGGCGCGGTCCCACGGCATGTCCGGGTGATCCCACGCGATCCACGCGAGCATCCGCCCGCCCGGTGACAGAGCCGGCTGGGCGACGAAATCGCTCCCCGACGCGACGCAGGTGATCTCGATCTTCTCGCCCACGCCGATCCGGACGATGTCTCGCTGCGGGATCGCCCGCTCCCCGCCAGGAGCCTCGTGCGATTCGCGAATGGCCAGCAGGACGCCCTGCTGCCAGGACAGCCCGCCGAAGCGCGTGTCAACGGTCTCCGGCGTCAGCGCACGCAGCTGC
The DNA here is from genome assembly GCF_008710745.1 of Microbacterium rhizomatis. Classification (GTDB taxonomy): domain Bacteria; phylum Actinomycetota; class Actinomycetes; order Actinomycetales; family Microbacteriaceae; genus Microbacterium; species Microbacterium rhizomatis. The sequence continues at coordinate 1,091,547 of NZ_VYSA01000001.1, read as the reverse complement.
CCGCCCGGTTCGCGAAGCCAGACGCGCTGGTCCGCCTTCTCGACGAAGAAGAGCCGGCCGTCGTCGGCCGCCGTCCACGCGCCGCCTCCGTACTCGTGGACTCTCGAGCGGGCGCTGTGCGGAGACGGCAGAAGGTCGTCCACGTCACCGCTCGCCGTGCGACGCCGCACCGACGTCCTGCCGCCCTCGCCGGGGATCGTCTCGCCCCACCAGACTTCGCCTCCCACGAACCGAGCCCCCTCGATCCTCGGCGATGCGGAGGCGACGGCCTCAGCCGTGAGCGGGGACGGCCAGGACCCGTAGGGGAGGTGCTCTGTCATATGTCCACCGTATGCCGACCCGTTGATCTCCGGATCGGTCGAACGGCCGGGAGCAGTGCTGCCCGCGGGGCCGGTGCGTCCACAGAAAGAGGGTCTCCTCCCGGCGGTGTCTCGCCCGAAGGCGGGGATTCGGCGCGGTTCTGACGCTTCCAGAGGACGGTTCGACACATCCCTATGAGCATATGCATCGAGAGGTATGTACCCCGACACGGGACGTCACAGATCGCATATTGCGCGCGTTTCGTCAGGTAGCCTCGACGCAACGTCCGGCGATCCCGCAAGGAATCCCGGGCAGGAGCGACAGCCGAGCCCGGCACCCGCCCGCGATCACTCCGCACCTCGGTGCGGCTCGCGGCCCACCGGCTACTCGACACGACTCCAAGGATGACGACATGTCCGTTCACGACGGCGCTCGCGCACCTCGCGTACCCGTCTCGTTCGAGCTGTACCCTCCGCGATCCGCGGAGAGCGCCGCCGCGCTCCATGCGACCATCGACGCGCTCGCGGCGGTCTCTCCCCGCTTCCTGTCGGTCACCTTCGGTGCCGGCGGCTCGTCGGGAGGATCATCGCTCGAGCTGCTCCGTCACATCCGCTCCTACACGTCCGTCGAGCCGCTCGCCCACCTCACGTGCGTCGGTAACACCTATGCGGGGGCGACAGCTCTCATTCGGGAGTTCCTGGATGCCGGCATCACGAGTTTCCTCGCACTCCGAGGCGACCCGCCGCTGAGTGGCGACAGCGGCATCGGCGACCTCGAGAGCGCGGCTCAGCTCGTGCAGCTCATCGACCGCGTCCAGGCCGAGCGCGCGCCCTATCGGGAATCCACGATCCCGGGACTGCCCGGTGCCGCGCGCGTGGACAGCCGTCCGCGGGTGCAGATCGCGGTGGCGGCATTCCCGAACGGGCACCCGCGGTCACGCCACCCCCTCGAGCACATCGATGCGCTGCTCGCCAAGGAAGCGGCGGGTGCGACGTTCGCCATCACCCAGCTGTTCTTCCACGCGGACGACTACTTCTGCTTCGTGGAACGCGCTCGCACCGCGGGTGTGACGATCCCGATCCTCCCCGGCTTCATGCCGATCACCTCGCCGCAGCGGCTGCGGCGCGTGCTGGAGCTGAGCGGCGAGGCGCTGCCCAGTGATCTCGCGATCGACCTCGATGTCGAGCCGACCGCGGAGGGCCGGCGCGAGGTCGGCATCCGCCACGCGTCCCGGCTCGCCGCCGAGCTGGTGGCCGGTGGTGCCCCCGGCATCCACCTCTACGCCTTCAACAATCACGACACGGTGCTCGCGGTGCTCCGAGAGGCCGAGATCATCCCCTCCATTCCCGAACAGGAGTTCGCACGATGACCGCTCCATCCCCTTCCTTCCCGGTGGGAACGATCCTCGGGTATCCCCGCATCGGCCCCGCCCGCGAACTCAAGCGCGCGGTCGAGGCGTACTGGGCCGGGTCGCTCGAGCTCGTCGAGCTCGAGCGGATCGCTGCCGACCTCCGCCGCTCCACGCGGGCGCGCCTCGTCGCGCTGGGTCTCGGCACGACGGACTCGTCCATCCCCGAATCGTTCTCGTTCTACGACCAGGTGCTCGACGCCGCCGTCGCGGTGGGGGCGTTCCCCGCCCGGTTCGCCCGCTTGCGCGACGACGACGGCGCCATCGGGCTCGACGCAGCGTTCACCGCGGCGCGCGGCGATGGCGAGAACGCGCCGCTCGAGATGACGAAGTGGTTCGACACGAACTACCACTACCTCGTTCCCGAGATCGGTCCGGAGACCGTGTTCGCCGTCTCCGCCACGCGCTTCGCCGACCAGGTCGCCGAAGCGCGCGACGAGGGTTACGTCACGCGCCCCGTGATCGTCGGGCCAGTGACCCTGCTCGCCCTGGCGAAGGCCACGGATGCGGCACCCGCGGGGTTCTCGCCCCTTCAGCGCCTGGAGGACCTGCTGCCCGTATACGTCGAGCTCCTCGCCGCGCTGCGCAACGCCGGCGCCGAGTGGGTGCAGCTCGATGAGCCCGCTCTGGTGAGCGAGACCCTCCCGGATGACGCGCGCGAACTCGCGGATGCCGCGGCCCGTGCCTATGCCGTGCTCGGTGCGGCGACCGATCGACCCGCGATCCTCGTCGCCGCCCCTTATGCGCAGCTGAGCCCGAACGCGTGGGCCGTGCTGGCCTCCGCGCCCGTGGAGGCGATCGCGATCGACCTCACCCGCGGAGCCGTGCCGGCAGCGACTCCAGGACTCGCGGGCAAAACCGTCGTCGCGGGAGTGATCGACGGACGCAACGTGTGGCGGGGCGACCTCGCCGGCGCGTGGAGCCGCCTCGACGAACTTCGGACACTGGGCGCCGGGGCGGTCGCCGTCGCGACGTCCACCTCTCTCCAGCACGTTCCGCACGATCTCGCCGTCGAGACCGATCTTTGTCCTCGTCTTCGATCATGGCTCGCGTTCGCCGACCAGAAGGTCGGGCAGGTGGCGGTGCTCGCCCGCGGGTTGCGCGAGGGAGCCGGGTCCATCGCTGCAGCGCTCGCCGAGGCATCCGGTGCTCTCGACGACCGGCGCGGCGCCCCCGGTGTGAGCGACGGGCGCATCCGCGCGCGTCAGGCCGCTCTCACCACCGCAGACTTCGTGCGCGCGGAGTACGCCGAGCGTCGGATCGCGCAGGACGCGACACTGGCACTCCCGGCGCTGCCCACGACGACGATCGGGTCGTTCCCGCAGACGGCGGACATCCGGCAGATCCGGGCGCGACACGACAGGGGCGACCTCACGACGGCGGAGTACGAGGACCTCCTGCGGCTGGAGATCACCACCGTCATCGGACTCCAGGAGGAACTGGGTCTGGACGTGCTCGTGCATGGCGAGCCCGAGCGCAACGACATGGTGCAGTACTTCGCCGAGAACCTCGGCGGCTTCGCCGTCACCCGCAACGGCTGGGTGCAGTCCTACGGGTCGCGCGCGACGCGACCCTCCATCCTGTGGGGTGATGTCTCGCGTCCCGCCCCGATCACGGTCCGCTGGTCGCGGTTCGCGCAGGATCTCACCGACCGGCCGGTGAAGGGGATGCTGACGGGGCCCGTGACGATCCTCGCCTGGTCGTTCGTGCGCGATGACCAGCCGTTGGCCGAGACCGCCGACCAGGTGGCGCTCGCGCTGCGCGACGAGATCCGCGACCTCGAGGCAGCGGGCATCGGGATCATCCAGGTCGACGAGCCCGCTTTGCGCGAGCTTCTCCCGCTGAAGAGGGCGGACCATCCTGCCTACCTTGCATGGTCGGTGGGATCGTTCCGTCTCGCAACCGGGGGCGCCGCATCCGCGACTCAGGTGCACACGCACCTCTGCTATTCGGAGTTCGCCGTGGTGATCGATGCGATCGCCGCCCTCGACGCCGATGTGACCTCGATCGAGGCGGCACGCAGCCGCGGCGACGTGATCGACGACATCGCCGATTCCGGGTTCACCCACGGTGTGGGCCCTGGCGTGTATGACATCCACTCGCCACGCGTGCCCTCGGTGACGGAGGTGCAGGAACTCATCGAGCGCGCTACGGGTCAGCTTCCGCTTCGGCAGGTATGGATCAACCCCGATTGCGGTCTGAAGACACGCGCCTACCCCGAGACGGTTGCGTCCCTGCGCAACCTGGTCGAGGCGACGCGTCTGGCCCGGGAACGCATCGAAGTCAACGCCTAGGGGCGCGCGGGCGCGGCGGGCGCTTGCCCGTCGTGCCCGTGGCGCTGACATCCGGAGGGGAGCCGGCCGGGAGCGGCTCGACCACCCCTCTGACGGCGTCTGGCTCTGTGACGGCGTCTGGCTCTGTGACGGCGTCCGGGTCGACGACGGCGTCGTGATCGATCACCGCGGTCTCGGCGGCCTGCACAACGATGGCGGGTTCGATGACGGCCGTGTCGCCTTGCGGTGACGCCATCGCTCCGACGGGTACGAGCTCAGTCGCCGCATCCGGCAGGATGGCGCCGTCGTCCCCTTCGATCGGCGCACTCTCACTCGGCCGCTTCTGCACGAGCTCCGCCAGCCACCAGAGGAGCAGCCCGACGATGAGCACGAGGGCGACGTCGCCCGCGCCGAGCGGCCGCAGCAGCATCAGCCACACGATGAGCACGACTGCCAGCACGACGCGCACCAGCACGCGCTGCGCGTACATCCACGCACCGAAACGACCGGTGTCGACGCCCCGCGCCGCCAGCGAGGTGCGGATGCTCCCATTGACCGCTCCCGCGGCGCGCCGCGTCACCTGCGCCCCTCGCCACCTGCCGCCCAGCCAGGCCAGCACTGCGATCACGACGCCGATGACGGCCACCACGACGGCGGTCTGCTTGGCTGCGGCGATGACCTGGTCGTAGATCGCGGTCAGCGCCGCCGTGGATATGCCGAGCTGCGGCGCGGACAGCGCCAGGACGGTCCCGCCGATCACGAAACCGGCAGCGAGTGTCGTACCGCCGATCGCGATCCCCACGCCGGTGCCGAGGAGGGCGGTGCTGCGCCGACGGGCGATCAGGATGCCGGCCAGAAAGAGAGCGAGGGCCACGAAAGGCAGCCAGAAGCCCACCGTGACGGCGAGGCTGTAGACGACACTGATCGTCGCGAGGGCGTCGCTCTGGGCGATGACGATGGTGCGATTGATCGTGGGTATCGCCGAGGCGAAACCGACGCCCTGATCCACCAGGCGCTGCTTCACCGCGTCGATGATGGGTCCGAGCTGAAGGCCGATCTCGCCGGTGTCGCTGACCGTGACCGCGCCGCTCGCCGTGCCACCGGTCGCTGCAGCCACCAGGCCGCGGTGGCTCGCGGTGAGCGCCCCCTGCCACACGCTGGCGAAAGCATCCGACTGCACCACTCTCGTGACCGTGGTCGTCACCAGGCTGTTGAGTCCCTGCACTGCGGGCTCCCGGAGCAGATTGATCGCCGCGGAGGCGCGCGGAGGGAGGCCGAGGCCCTCGATTCCGTCGAACAGATCGTTCGTGATGCCCGCGAAGTCGACGGACGAGTTGATCGCCGTCGTCGTCTCGTCCACGATGAGCGACTGGACGGCCGGGTCATCGATCAGCGGCGCGAACGTCGCGACGAACGTGCTCTCGTCGACGAGCTGGGTTCGCGCCCACGTCGTGACGACCGAGATGGGGACGAGCACAGCGGCCAGGACGATGCAGAGCGCGGAAAGGAAAGCGCGCCACGTTCCGCGCCCTCGTCGTGGTGCCACGACCGCGTCGGACGCCGATGCCCGCAGTCGCGCGTTCTCCGCCTCCAGACGGTCCAGGCGCGCGCGAAGCTCGTCGGTGTCGCGGGACGAGGGGGCAGAGTCGGCGAGGGTCATTTCACCCTTATAGCGGTCATCGCCGAGCACGCAAAGCCGGTGGTCGCTATTTCATCCTGCGCGGATGAGTGGTCTGCGCTCAGACGGCGCGAAGGACGGCGACGACCTTGCCGAGAACTGTCGCGTCGTCGCCCAGGATGGGTTCGAATGCGGAGTTGCGGGGGAGCAGCCAGGTATGGCCGTCGCGCTGACGAAAGGTCTTCACCGTCGCATCGCCGTCTAGCATGGCCGCGACGATGTCGCCGTTGTCAGCCGTGTTCTGCGCGCGGATGACGACCCAGTCACCGTCGCAGATCGCCGCATCGATCATCGATTCGCCGGAGACCTTGAGCATGAACAGATCGCCCTTGCCGACGAGCTGCCTCGGCAGCGGGAAGATCTCTTCCACCTGCTGCTCGGCGGTGATCGGCACACCTGCGGCGATGCGCCCGACGAGCGGGACCATCGCCGCGTCGCCGACCATGGGCGCCGAGTCTGCGGGATTCTCGGTCGACATGCCGGGTAGGTCGATGAGCACTTCCATGGCCCTGGTCTTCCCGGGGTCACGACGGAGGTAGCCGCTCAGCTCCAGCTGATTCAGCTGATGCGTGACGCTGGACAGCGACTTCAGGTCGACCGCGTCGCCGATCTCGCGCATGCTCGGCGGGTAGCCGTGGCGCGCGATCGAGCGCTGGATGACCTCGAGGATGGCGAGCTGCTTGTCGCTGAGGCTCTTCCTCCTGCGCGTCTGCGGTCTTTCACGCCCATTGGCGGGTGAGGTCGCCTCGCTCATGATCGTGCTCCTGTCTCGTGCCACGGGGTGAGAACTGGCATCCGTCTTCGAATGTCGGAGGCCCGTGGTGGGGTCTTCTTATCGAAACCGTATCCGCATCCCCGTCGAATCGTCCGCACCTCTCGCGCGTGTCGTGTTCGAAGGACGCGCGTGCGGAATCGATATTGACACCCTATCAATTCGAAGATAGCTTCGGAAGAGAAGTTCGCAGACAGCACGCTTGCAGCATCGGCGAATGCGAATCTCTCGCCCATCCAGGAGGAATCATGACTGTGATCGCCATCGGACGCCCGGTCGGGCGCCACCGCGCCCGCACTGTCTCGCGGGACGTGCAGGCCACGCGCTTGCGCCTCACGGTGCGGGGCCGCCGCCTGCTCGCGGCCGTCGCCGCGATCCCCGCCGTGATCGCGCTGTCCCTCGCGATCCTTGGGGGCGGCGCGGCGCTCGCATCGCGCGACGCAGGCATGTCGGCGGATTCGTTCCAGACGGTCACGGTCGCATCCGGCGAGTCGCTGTGGTCGATCGCGCAAGAGGTGGCGCCCAACGCCGACCCCCGCGACGTCGTCGACGCGATCATGCGACTCAACGCGCTCGGTGGTGCGACGGTCTCGGCGGGCCAGAGGCTCGCGATCCCCGCCGAGTACAGCGCCTCCCGCTGATCGCCCGTCGCCGGTCCGACGGCATCGCGGCCTTAGCATGGGACGGGTGAACGCTCGTCTCGAAGACCTTCCGATCCGCGACGACCTCCGAGGGCTCGTGCCCTATGGGGCTCCCCAGGTCGCGCTTCCGGTCGCACTGAACGTCAACGAGAACACGCATCCTGTTCCACAGGAGGTCGCAGACGACATCATGGATGCCGTCGCCCAGGCGCTCCACGAAGTCAACCGCTATCCCGACCGCGAGTTCACGGAGCTCCGCGACGGGTTCGCGACCTACCTCGGGCACGGCCTCACCCGTGAGAACATCTGGGCCGGAAACGGCTCGAACGAGGTGCTCCAGCACCTCCTGCAGGCTTTCGGTGGTCCGGGCCGGACGGCGTTCGGATTCGCGCCGACGTACTCCATGTATCCGCTGATCAGCCGAGGCACCGGGGCGGAGTGGGTGGCGGGGACGCGCGGCCACGCTTTCACGATCGATCCGCAGGACGCGGCATCCCAAGTCTCTGACGCGGCTCCCGATGTCGTCTTCCTCTGCGCGCCGAACAATCCGACCGGCACGCCGATGGGCATCGACGTGATCGAAGCCGTATACGACGCAACGGACGGCATCGTCATCGTCGACGAGGCCTACCACGAGTTCGCTCCGCGCGAGGAGCGTTCGGCCCTCACTCTGCTGCCCGGTCGGGAGCGTCTCGTCGTGTCGCGCACGATGAGCAAGGCCTTCGCCTTCGCGGGCGCCCGCGTCGGCTACCTGGCCGCCGACCCCGCTGTGATCGATGCGCTGCGCCTCGTCCGGCTTCCGTACCACCTCAGCGCGCTCACGCAGGCGGCGGCGACCGCAGCTCTCCGCCACGCTCCGACGATGCTGCGGATGGTCGACGACATCGTCGGGCAGCGAGACCGCATCTCGGCGACGCTCGAGGCTCTCGGCTACGAGCCTTACGAATCATGGACGAACTTCGTCCTGTTCGGCGGCGTGAAGGACGCGCGCACGACCTGGCAAGCGCTTTACGACCAGGGCGTGCTCATTCGTGATGTCGGAATTCCTGGGCATCTGCGCGTCACCGCGGGCACCGAGGACGAGACCTCCGCATTCCTCGATGCCCTCGCCTCGCTAGACTCGGCCTCATGACGAGTGCCGCCTCATGACCGCGTCGACCGGGCACCGGACGGCGTCGCTGCGTCGTTCCACGAGCGAGTCCACCGTCGAGCTCTCCCTGGACCTCGACGGCACGGGGTCCAGCCACATCGACACCACGGTGCCGTTCTTCGACCACATGCTCACCGCGTTCGCGAAGCACTCGCTCACGGATCTCACCGTGCGGGCGTCGGGCGACACCGACATCGATGCACACCACACCGTAGAAGACATCTCGATCGTGCTCGGTCAAGCGATCCGCGAGGCCCTCGGCGACAAGTCAGGCATCTCACGGTACGGCGATGCGCTCGTTCCCCTCGACGAGGCGCTGGCGCAGGCCGTCGTCGACATCAGCGGTCGCCCCTACCTCGTGCACGAGGGTGAGCCGGCGGGTTACGAGCACCATCTCATCGGCGGGCACTTCACCGGCTCGCTCGTGCGGCACACCTTCGAGGCGATCGCCTTCAACGGCGCGATGACCGTACACGTGCGGGTACTCGCGGGCCGCGATCCGCACCACATCGCCGAGGCCGAGTACAAGGCCTTCGCACGTGCGTTCCGTCAGGCGAAGGCTCTGGATCCGCTCGTGTCGGGCATCCCCAGTACGAAGGGCGCCCTGTGACCGCAGCTTCGAGCCCAGCTTCGAGCGAAGCCGAGCCCGACACGGCGGGGGATGCCGGTTCCCGGCCGCTGGTCGCTGTGCTCGACTACGGCTCGGGGAATGTCCACTCCGCGGTCAAGGCCCTCGCCGCTGCGGGCGCCGATGCCCGCCTGACCTCCGATCGCGGGCTCGTGGCCGAAGCGGACGGACTGCTGGTGCCCGGTGTCGGAGCCTTCCGCGCCGTGATGCATGCGCTACGCAGCAGCCGCGCCGATGAGCTGATCGAGCGCCGCCTGGCCGGCGGCCGCCCCGTGCTGGGCATCTGCGTGGGAATGCAGGTTCTGTTCGGTCTGGGTGTGGAGCGCGGGGTCGATACCGAAGGCATGGGGCAGTGGCCCGGCGTGGTCACCGAACTGGACGCCCCGGTCCTGCCGCACATGGGGTGGAACACCGTGCACGCCGGAGACGGCTCACGCCTCTTCCGGGGCATCGAAGACGAGCGCTTCTACTTCGTGCATTCCTACGCGGTGCAGCAGTGGCAGCTGGAGGTGCAGCCGCCGTTCCCTCAGCCGGTGCTCACCTGGTGCGATTACGGCGGCCCCTTCCTGGCGGCCGTCGAGAACGGACCGCTGGCGGCGACGCAGTTCCACCCCGAGAAGTCGGGGGCTGCCGGCATCCGGCTGCTCTCCAATTGGATCGCCAGCCTCGGCGCGGCTACTCTCTAAAGCCGTGCCCTGACCTCGAGTCGCACGCACATGAGCGGCTGTGCGCCGGTCAGCATTTCACTTGAACCGTGGGGATCCATGAACGATTTCGCGTCCACGCCCGAACTGGTCCTTCTGCCGGCGGTCGACGTCGCTGGGGGCAAGGCCGTCCGACTCACCCAGGGTGCGGCAGGATCGGAGACGAACTACGGCGACCCGGTCGATGCGGCTCTCGAGTGGGCTCGCCAGGGCGCGCAGTGGATCCATCTCGTCGATCTCGACGCGGCTTTCGGACGTGGGAACAACGCCGGCGTGCTGCGGAAGGTGATCAAGCAGGTGCGCGGCGTCCAGGTGGAGCTGTCCGGTGGCATCCGCGATGACGAGACGCTCGAGGCAGCACTGGAGAGTGGCGCATCGCGGATCAATCTCGGAACCGCCGCGTTGGAGAATCCCGAGTGGGCGGCGGACGTGATCGGCCGCTACGGCGAGGTGATCGCGGTGGGCCTCGACGTCCGCGGCACCACCCTCGCCGCCCGAGGCTGGACGCGGGACGGCGGCGATCTCTGGCAGGTCCTCGAGCGCCTCGAGACCTCGAACTGCGCCCGCTACGTCGTGACGGACGTCACGAAGGACGGCACGCTCAAGGGGCCGAACCTGGAGCTGCTGCGCGAGGTCACCTCGCGCACACCGAAGCCGGTCGTCGCCTCAGGCGGCATCTCGAACCTCGATGACATCGCGGCCCTGCGCGAACTCGTGCCGCTGGGGGTGGAGGGGGCGATCGTCGGAAAGGCGCTGTACGCGGGCGCGTTCACCCTCGCCGAGGCGCTCGATGTCGCCGGACACTGATCCCGGCGACACTCCGCCCGTCGGCGGGATATCCGGCCACGCAACCCATCCGGCGGACTCCGCCGGGGTGCCATGGGCAGGTCGGAGTTTCGAACCCAATGCGCACGCGTCCGACGACGGCTCTGCCGACCCGGCGCTCCTCTCGGCCCTCGAGGCGTTCCAGCGCGGTGAGGGCAGTGCGGTGGCCGTGGTGGATGCCTACCGCCTCGCTCGCCTCCTCATTCCTCTCGTCGCCGAGAAGGGCGACGAGGGCGTCGGTGCGCACGGGCTGAAGGTCGACAAGACGCAGGAACTGTCGATCGTCACGGTCGCTGCCCCGGACGGCCGCGCGGTGCTTCCGGTGTTCACCTCCGTCGCGGCGCTCGGTCGATGGGATGCTGCGGCCCGGCCGGTTCCTGCCGACGGTGTGCGCACCGCCTTGGCCGCGTCGGCCGACGACACCGATCTGATCGTCATCGACCCGGGCTCGGACACCGAGTTCGTCATCCGTCGTCCGGCCGTGTGGGCGATCGCGCAGGGCCTGCCGTGGGAGCCCGCGCACGTGTCGCCCGAGGTGTTCCTCGGCCTGCAGCACAGCGTCGCCGGCGAGCTCGCCGTCCTCGACCTCGCGGTGGAGACCGGTGACCCGCTGTCACGCCTGCGCGGTCCCGAGCTCGTCGTGCGTCTCGAGCTGATCCACGGACTCGACCAGGAAGAGCTCGATGCGGTCCTCGGCCGGCTCGCGAAACGATGGGCGTCGGATGACCGCGTCGCGGTCCTGGTCGACTCGCTGACGGTCAAGCTGATCCGCGCCTGACGGCAGGGTTGCGGTCCGGGCCATGCGAGGCGGATGATCGCCCCTGCGGAGGTGTCTGGATGAATGACGAGACGAACGAGTACGGACCGGCTCTGGGCGCGGCGGAGAGGCACGCGCGCGCATGGCTCGCCTCGGTCGACTCCCGCCCCATCCGACCGGAGGCCGATGTCGACGCGGTCCTCGCCGCCGTCGACCGAGAGTGGCAGGACGATGGTCGGGATGCTCCGGCCGTCGTCGAGGAACTCGCCGCCATCGTCGAGCCCGGCCTGCTGGCCATGGGCTCGTCTCGCTTCTACGGCTTCGTGATCGGTGGTGCCTACCCGGCAGCCCTGGGCGCGGACTGGCTCGTGTCCGCCTGGGACCAGAACACCGGATCCCGGCAGTCGACGCCGGGTACTGCCGCCGTCGAGGAAGTCGCCGCGGGGTGGTTGCTCGAGGCGCTCGGACTGCCCGCAACGAGCGGCGTCGGGTTCGCCACGGGAGCGACGAGCGCGAACATGGCGTGCCTGGTGACGGCGCGCGATGCGGTTCTGCGGGCGCACGGCCACGATCCAGTGCAGGGAATCCAGGGTGGCCCGGCCATCCGATTCCTTGCCGGGGGAGCGGTGCACACATCCGTCGTCCTGGCGGGACGCATGGCGGGCCTGGGAGCCCCGGTCACCGTGGGGGCCGACGACCAGGGCCGCATCGACGTCGACGGGCTCGCACGCGCACTCGCCGGGGACGATGGACCCTCGATCGTGTCCCTGCAAGCCGGCGACGTCCACTCGGGATCGTTCGACGACTTCGCCGGGGCGATCGCCGTCGCCCGCGCGGCAGGTGCCTGGGTGCACGTCGATGGCGCGTTCGGCCTGTGGGCGGCGGCGACCCCGACCCTCGCACACCTTGTGGCAGGACTTCGCGATGCGGACTCCTGGGCCACCGACGCGCACAAGACGCTCAACGTGCCGTACGACTGCGGGGTGGCGATCGTGCGAGATGAGGCGGCGATGTCTTCGTCGCTCGGCGCACGCGCCGCGTACCTGCCCGCGGCGGAGGGCGTCGCAGACCCGTGGGACCACGTGCCCGAGCTCTCGCGTCGCGCGCGGGGCATCCCGGTGTGGGCGGCCCTGCGCACACTCGGCCGTCACGGTGTCGCCGCCCTGGTCGATGGTCTGGTCGAGGCAGCGTCCGCGCTCGCCGACGGCTTCAGAGGCATCCCCGGCATCGACGTGATCAACGACGTCGTCTTCACCCAGGTCTGCGTGGCCGCGTCGGACGACGCGGCGACCGCAGCCCTCGGCGACTGGCTGCGAGCCGAAGGAACGGTATGGGCGTCGTCGTCGACGTGGCGCGGACGGGCTGTCGTGCGCTTCTCGGTCAGCAATCGCGGGACGGATGCTGAGGCGGTGCGCCGCACGGTCGACGCCGTCGCGCGGGGTGCGCGCGCCCTCGGGATCCCCTTCGACTGACCGGGGGAAGGACTTATCCACAGGCCTCTCCGGAGCCGTCGCGGCGTCGTTACGCTGATTGTTGGAGAGGGAGGCAGATGTCCTTGATGGGCGCTGAGTGTCGATGTCAGGGGCGCAGGGTCGGGCCCTGTCGCCGCCGTCGATGATCTCTCTCTGCATCAGTCGCACCTGATGCGCGAGCCGGCCAGCCGCGGCCGGCGCGCCCCCTCGCATCCCAGCTCGACCCGAGCCGGGTATCTTCGGCGACCCTTTGGAGAACACCTGATGAAGACCCGTGCCGCGGCGACTGCCGCGATCACTCTCACCGCTGTCCTTGCTCTCGCCGGCTGCGCGGGATCGGATTCCGGTCCCGCTCACGCCAACGCCGCTGACATCATGTTCGCGAGCATGATGATCCCGCATCATGTCCAGGCGGTGGAGATGTCCGACGCCCTGCTGAGCAAGGAGGGCGTGGATGAGCGCATCGTCGCGCTCGCTGAGCAGGTCGTGTCGGCTCAGCAGCCGGAAATCGATCTGATGGAGAACTGGCTCGCCGATTGGGGCGCCGAAGCGTCTGACCTCCCGACCGGCACCGACATGGGCCATAGCGGCGGCATGATGTCCGACGGTGACATGCGGGCCCTGGACACCGCCGTCGGCGACGAGGCGGGCCGTCTGTATGTGGCGCAGATGATCGATCACCATCGCGGGGCGATCGACATGGCGCGGGGCGAGATCCAGAAAGGCCAGAACCCGGATGCGGTGGCTCTGGCCCAGCAGATCATTGCGACGCAGACGGTAGAGATCGACACGCTCGAGGACGTTCTCGCGACGTCCTGAGAGGCAGGGTGGGGCGCGGGCGCAACGCTGCCCCACTTGTCCACTGCCGGTGAGAGAGGGCGTCGGATATGGTGTGCGTTGTGAGCCTCGTGGAGGCACCCTCCATGAGTAGTCGGGTCCGATCGGGCGAGGGCGGCCTTGCGGCGATCGGATCGTCGGGGGAGGCGCAATGAGTGCGGTCAGGCGCCCGGGTGGCGTCTTGTTCGCGGTATGTGCGGCGCTGTTCCTGGTGGTGATCGACGTCACCGTGCTGCATGTGGCAGCCCCGCAGATCGCCGACTCGCTGGCGCCGTCCGCCACAGAGTTGTTGTGGATCGTCGACATCTACCCTCTGGTCATCGCACCCCTGTTGCTTGCAGCAGGAGTGGCGGGTGACCGCTTCGGTCGGAGGAGGTTCCTCCTCATCGGGCTCGCCGTGTTCGGGGTGATGTCCGTACCCGCGGCGTTCGCGTCTACTCCGCTGATGCTCATCGGTGCCCGCGCGGGAATGGCGGTCGGCGCGGCGATGATCATGCCCGCCACGATGGCGCTGCTCAGAGTCGCCTATCCTGACCGCTCCGCGCGACTCCGGGCCGTGGGCATCTGGTCGGCCGTCTCCGCGGTCGGCGCCGCGATCGGCCCGCTGATCGGTGGGCTGCTCGTCCAATCGTTCTGGTGGGGAGCCGTGTTCCTCATCAACATTCCCCTCGCCCTGGCGGTGTTCCTCCTCGTGTGGGCGGTCGTCCCCCCATCCCGCTCGGCGGCGGCCCTCGTGATGGACGTGCCCAGCGTGATCCTCTCGATCATCGCGGTCCTTGCGCTGGTCTTCGCGATCAAGCAGGCCGCGCGGTACGGGCTCGACGCGGTGGCTGTCGGGTCGCTTCTCGTCTCGACGATCGGCACGATCTGGTTCATCCGACGGCAGCTGGCGCGCCAACGAGCCGGGATCGAGCCGTTGCTGAACGTGCGGCTGTTCGGACGAGCAGGGTTCACGGTCTCGGTCCTCGCTGTCGCCTTCTCCATGTTCGCGATCGTCGGACTCGACCTGCTCTTCGCTCAATACCTGCAGAACATCCTCGGGTACACCCCCGTCGAGGCTGCCCTGCGTCTGATGCCGATGGCGATCGCCGCGATCTTCGGTGCGCTGTCTGCACACGTCATCGTGCACCGATTCGGCACCCGGATCGCGATCGGTGCGGGTCTGGGTCTTGCGGCGGCCGCGCTGATCCCCCTCCTCACCGTGGGCGCCAGCGAGCAGTTCCTCGTGTTCACCCTGTCACTCGCGGTCGTCGGTTTCGTGCTGGACGTCGCGCTGGTAGCGGCGAACGACACCATCATCTCCGCTGTCCCCGAAGACTATGTGGGGCAGGCGGCCGGTGTGGAAGAGACCGCATATGACCTCGGGGGCGGCCTCGGGATCGCCGTCCTCGGCTCGATCCTCGCCGCGACCTACACTGCAGCCTTCCCCGTGGTCCCCGGGCTCACGGCGGTCCAACAGGCGGCCGCCGCAGAATCCGTCGCTTCTGCCGGGCACCTCAGCGCGACCGTCGGCGGTGCACTCGCCGCGGACGTCCACGCCGCCGCGCAGAGCGCCTTCCTCCTCGGCTTCCACACAACGATCACCGTGTCCGTCGCGATCCTCGCCCTCACTGCAATCGCTGCCGCGGTCCTCATCAGGCCCCGCAAGGCCCAGCCCCTCGCAACGCCTCTGTAAAGGTTCAGCGGGAGCAATAGGGGAGAACCGAGAGCGTCATCGCACGAGGCCGTCGCACCGCATCGTCACACTACGTCGTCACACTATGTCGTCACACCACGTCGTCACACCACAACGGTCTGCGGGCCGTTAGCGGTCCGCGGGAATCGATCCGGGTTCCGTTCTCACCGGAAGCCACCGACCGCGTTGCCCTTCCTCGATGCGGCCTGAGGTGGGGGGTGACGGCTTGGCTGTTGTACCTGGCCCGGAGAGTCCCGGTATCGGGCTCTCGAACTCTGGACCGAGTTCGAGGGGCGTAGTTGAGGCAAAGAATGAAGGCGCAGACCTGGGGTGGGTCTGCGCCTTCGTGGAAGAGCAGGGGATGGCTCTTCAAATGGGGTACTCTTAAAGTAGCACACTAAAATACTGAAATGCAAGACGATGTGGCCATGAGACCGGCAAAAGAGGTGCGCCCATCGCATTTTGACGAAACATATATCAGTATGCTAGCCTTGAGCCAGTCGAGGATGTATCGGGTCCGGAATGGTGTTCCTCGCACACGCCGACCCAGGAGGTGCGTGACGGGGCGCCGCGGGGAGTCTGGCCCCCGCGGCGCCCCGTCACCTCTTCCACGCTCGAGATGCACGTCGGGCCGGTGTGGCGGAATGGCAGACGCGACCGACTCAAAATCGGTTGCCCGGAAGGGCGTGTGGGTTCGACTCCCACCACCGGCACCATCACCCGCGCACGATCACGAGTGTTGATCCGCCTTTGTGTAATGGCAGCACGTCAGCCTTTGGAGCTGTTCGGTCCAGGTTCGAATCCTGGAGGCGGAGCTCATTGCGGCTCCGCACAGCTCGGGCACACGGCGGCTCGTCCTGCTCTCGGTGACCTCTTAGGTGACCGGACCCGTCCACTTTTCGCCGGGACCCTTGCCGATCGGGTCGGGAATGGCGGATGCTTCGCGGAACGCGAGCTGCAGGGACCGCAACCCGTCGCGCAGCGAGCGAGCGTGCATGTCGCTGATCTCGGGTGCGCCTGCCGTGATGAGCCCGGCGAGAGCGTTGATGAGCTTGCGCGCCTCGTCGAGGTCGAGCTGACTGTCCGGATCGTCGGCGAGACCCAGTTTGACGGCGGCGGCGCTCATCAGATGCACCGCAGCGGTCGTGATCACCTCGACCGCTGGCACGTCGGCGATGTCCCGTGTGGCTGATGCGGCGGCACGTTCCTGGGCCTCCCAGCGCGACTGCCGATCGGTCTCTGCCGCGAGTCGTCCTGCCTGAAGGTCGTCGTCGCTCTGCCGAATCGTGTCCACGTCGCTCTCTCTGCTAGACTATGGCGGGCTTCGAAGCGTTCTGCTTCGAAGTAAAAGAGGATCACATCCCACCCGCGCTTGCCGTTCCAGGCTACCGGGTCACCGCACTCCGTTCCCACGCTACGCGTGCGGAGCAGTCTGGGTGCAGAAAGCCGGCGCTCGCGTCGTGCCGGGTGGTGTGTTGTTCCTCTTCCACCCGCGACGCACCCCGTGTCGTGGTGGCCGTCACCCGCACGAAGGAGTTCCGCATCAGCGATCCCCGCACCAATGACCGCATCCGCGTCCCCGAGGTCCGCCTCGTCGGCCCCGCTGGTGAACAGGTCGGCGTCGTCCGCATCGAGGTGGCACTGCGCCTTGCGCAAGAAGCCGACCTCGATCTCGTCGAGGTGGCTCCGAACTCGAAGCCGCCGGTGGTCAAGATCATGGACTACGGGAAGTTCAAGTACGAAGCCGCCCAGAAGGCAAAGGAAGCACGTCGTAACCAGGCGAACACGATCCTCAAAGAGGTGCGGTTCCGCTTGAAGATCGAGGCGCACGACTACACGACCAAGCTCAAGCGCGCCGAGGGCTTCCTGCAGTCAGGCGACAAGGTCAAGGCGATGATCCTGTTCCGTGGGCGTGAGCAGTCGCGTCCTGAGCAGGGTGTGCGTCTTCTTCGTAAGTTCGCCGAAGACGTCGCCGAGTTCGGCACCGTCGAGTCGAACCCCACGATCGACGGACGCAACATGGTCATGGTGATCGCCCCGCACAAGAACAAGTCCGAGGTGAAGACCGAGCAGAACGCCCAGCGCGCGGCGAACAAAGAGGCGAGCCGTCAGGCCGCACACGCCGGACCGGCGGCCGACGGCGCTCCTCGCGCCGCCCAGCCCGCCACGGCAGACGCCGAGTAGGCCCACCCACATACTCCCCGCACTGCGGGAAGCACATCCACGCCCCGCAGGGCGCACATCGCAAAGGAACAAGAGATGCCGAAGCAGAAGACCCACTCGGGTGCCAAGAAGCGCTTCAAGATCACCGGCAGCGGCAAGCTCATGAAGCAGCAGGCCGGCATGCGCCACAACCTGGAGGGCAAGGCGAGCAAGCGCACGCGCCGCCTCAACCAGGACCAGGTGCTGTCCAAGGCTGACACCAAGCAGGCCAAGAAGCTTCTCGGCCGCTGAGCGCGCCGAATCACGTTAGGAAACATGAGAAATGGCTAGAGTCAAGCGGGCGGTAAACGCCCACAAGAAGCGTCGCGTCATCCTGGAGCGCGCCTCGGGTTACCGCGGTCAGCGTTCGCGCCTGTACCGCAAGGCCAAGGAGCAGGTCACCCACTCCCTCGTCTACGCGTACCGCGACCGTCGCAAGCGCAAGGGCGATTTCCGCCGTCTGTGGATTCAGCGCATCAACGCGGCGAGCCGCCAGAACGGCCTCACCTACAACCGCTTCATCCAGGGCCTCGGCCTCGCGGGTGTGCAGGTCGACCGTCGGATGCTCGCCGAGTTGGCGGTGCACGAGCCGGCGACGTTCGCGTCGCTCGTCGCCACGGCCAAGGCGGCTCTGCCCGCCGACGTGAACGCAGCGAAGACCGCGTAGTACCGGCATCCGTTCGAAGGGGCGTCCACCTGCCGGTGGGCGCCCTTTCGCATTCGCGCTCAGCGGTCCCACTACACTGAGACCGTGCTCGAGAACCCGCGTTCGCCGCGCGTGCGCGCCGTCGCGAAACTCACCAAGCGCAGTGCGCGCGAAGAGACCGGTCTCTTCCTTCTGGAGGGCCCTCAGGCCGCGCGGGAAGTTCTCGCCCACCGCGCCGACACGCTCGTCGAGCTGTTCGCCACCCCCAGCGGATTGGAACGCCACCCCGACATCCGCGACCTCGCCCGCACGGCCGACGTCGAGGTGGTCTTCACCACCGAGGCGGTGCTCGATGCGATGGCCGACACCGTCACCCCGCAGGGGATCGTCGCTGTTGCGCGACAGAGCCCGACCTCGGTCCGCGACGTCTTCGCCGGGGCGCCCCGGCTGGTCGCGATCTGCGAAGAGGTGCGGGATCCCGGCAACCTGGGGACCATCATCCGCGCCGCGGACGCTGCGGGCGCCGACGCGGTGGTGCTCACCGGGCGCACGGTCGATCCGTACAACCCCAAGGTCGTTCGCGCCACGACGGGCTCGCTGTTCCACCTGCCGGTGGCCGTGGGCGTCGAATTGGCGACCGTCATCGAACTCGCCCGAGGGGCGCACCTGCGGGTGATCGCGGCGGATGTCGGCGGCAGCGACTTCCTTGAGGCGCGGCCTCTGCTCGCCGAGCCCACGGCGTGGCTATTCGGGAACGAGGCGCGGGGTCTGGACGAGGATTCGCTCGCCCTGGCCGACATCGCCCTGCGCCTTCCGATCTATGGCAGTGCCGAGTCCCTGAACCTCGCGACAGCGGCCAGCGTGTGCCTCTACGAGAGCGCGTTCGCCCAGCGCGAGGCCGCTCCGCGCGCGTAACCACGTCTTCGGAGTCGATCGCCGAGGCGGCGCATCGGGCTTGATACCGTCTGGTCGAGGTGGTTGTCCACCCCTTGGCGTTCTCATGGCATTTTCATAGGGTGGCCGGATGTCAGTCACAGCGACCGCCGATCCCCTCGTTGTCGTCGAGAACGTCCAGAAGCACTACGGCGAATTCCAGGCGCTCACCGACGTCGATCTCACGGTGCACAAGGGTGAAGTCGTCGTGGTGATCGGGCCCTCCGGCTCCGGCAAGTCGACGCTCTGCCGCACGATCAATCGTCTCGAGACCATCACCAGCGGAACGATCACGATCGACGGCGAGGAGCTCCCGAAGGAGGGCAAGGGGCTCGCCGCCCTGCGCGCCGATGTCGGCATGGTCTTCCAGTCGTTCAACCTGTTCGCGCACCTCACGATCCTCGAGAACGTCACGCTCGGACCCATCAAGGTCCGCAAGATGAAGAAGGCCGATGCCGAGCGCGAGGCGAAGGTGCTTCTGGACCGCGTCGGTGTCGGGCAGCAGGCATCCAAGCTTCCCGCGCAGCTCTCGGGCGGTCAGCAGCAGCGCGTGGCGATCGCGAGGTCGCTGGCGATGAACCCGAAGGTGATGCTGTTCGACGAACCGACCAGCGCGCTGGACCCCGAGATGATCAACGAGGTGCTCGACGTGATGATCGGTCTCGCTGCGGACGGGATGACCATGATCGTGGTCACCCACGAGATGGGCTTCGCGCGCAAGGCAGCCGACCGAGTCGTGTTCATGGCCGACGGCCGCATCCTCGAAGACCAGAAGCCCGACGATTTCTTCACCCACCCGCAGACCGACCGAGCGAAGGACTTCCTCTCGAAACTGATCACGCACTGACGGCACGACCCGCCTTCACGACTCCGAGCGACCCGAACGTCGGACACGAAACGCACAGACAGATCAATACGCACGGACACATGCGAAACACAAGGAGCACTCACATGCGAAAGACACGAATCCTCGTCGGAACAGCCTTCGCCGCTGCGGCAGCCCTGGCCCTCTCGGGTTGCAACAGCGGCACTCCCGGTGCCGAGACCGGTGCATCCGCGGGCGACGCCCCGATGTTCGAGGTCGCTTCCGGGGTCACGATCGCAGACAGCCCCACCTTCGATCGGATCACGGCCGATGGGAAGGTGATCGTCGGTGTCAAAGAGGATCAGCCGGGTCTCGGCTACCTCGACGCCGCCACGGGTGAGCGCAGCGGATTCGACATCGATATCGCGCGCTGGATCGCTGCGTCCCTCGGCTATGACGAGAACAAGATCGAGTACAAGTCGATCCCGTCGGCCAACCGCGAACAGGCGATCGTGAACGGCGACATCGATTACTACGTCGGGACGTACTCGATCACCGACAAGCGCAAGGAGCTCATCGACTTCGCCGGCCCGTACTTCATCTCGGGACAGGGGCTGCTCGTCGCCGCCTCCGACGACACGATCACCGGCATCGACACGCTTGCGGACAAGACCGTCTGCTCTGCGACCGGCTCCACGTCCATCCAGCGGATCAAGGATGAGCACCCCGAGGCAAAGACCACGGAGTTCGACACGTATTCGCAGTGCGTCGAGCAGCTCAAGACCGGGCAGGTCGACGCCGTCACAACCGACCAGGCGATCCTGATCGGGTATGCCGCGCAGGACCCCTCCGAGCTCAAGGTCGTCGGCGACACCTTCAGCGAGGAGCGCTACAGCGTCGGCATCCAGAAGGGCGACACGGCATTCGTCGACTTCGTGAACACGATGCTGACCGATGGCGGCACCACGTGGACGGCGATCTTCGACAAGAACCTGGGCGCCTCGGGCATCGAGGTCTCTCAGCCGCAGGTCGACTGACCCGTTGTCGGGGGTGACGGCGCGCCGCCGTCACCCCCGACGCTCTTCCGATCCGCGAAAGGACGGCATGTGAACGTCATCTTCGACTACCCCGACCTCTGGCTCGAGGCGATCAGGGGCACGCTCATCCTGTTCTTCGCGGGCGGCGCGATCGCCCTGGTCCTCGGCCTGGTGATCGGCGCTATGCGCGTCTCGCCGATCCCGATCGCCCGTACGGTGGGCACGGTCTACGTGAACACGATCCGCAACACGCCCCTACGCTGATCTTCTTCTTCTTCGCGTTCGGGATCCCGCTGCTGGTCGACTTCCGCGTCGACTTCCTCGTGCTGGCGATCTGGGCGCTCGGCATCTACACGGCTACATACGTCGCCGAGACGATCCGCTCGGGGATCAATACGGTGCCGGTGGGCCAGGCCGAGGCGGCGCGGGCACTCGGGCTCACGTTCGGCCAGGTGATGGGCTCCGTCGTGCTGCCGCAGGCGGCACGGTCGGTCATCCCGCCGATGATGAGCGTCTTCATCGCGCTGCTGAAGAACACCACGGTCGCGGCGGGCTTCTCGGTCGTGAACCTCGGCAACATCCGCGCCGACATGAGCGAGAAAGGCGAGAATCAGCTCGTCGTGCTCCTCTGGGTGATGGTCGTCTTCATCGCGCTCGTCCTGCTCCTGAGCTGGCTGCAACGTGCGCTCGAGAATCGCTGGAGGGTCGCTCGATGACTTCCGTGCTCTACGACGTCCCCGGGCCGCGCGCCGTCGCTCGCAACCGGGTCCTGGGTGTCGTCACCGTGCTCGCGGTTCTGGCGGTGCTCGGGTTCGTCGTGTGGCGTTTCGCGGTCACGGGCCAGTTCTCGGCCGAGAAGTGGTCGGCGTTCACTTATTCGCTGGTATGGCAGAACTTCGCTCTGGCCACGCTTCGGACGCTGGCGGCCTTCGCCGGCGCGGCGGTCGGTGCGATCATCCTCGGGTTCGTCCTGGCGATCGGACGCATGTCGGAGCACGCGTGGGTGCGCATTCCGGTCACCGCGATCATCGAGGTGTTCCGCGCGGTGCCCGTGCTGGTGCTGATGCTGCTGCTCTACTACGGACTCCCGGTCGTCGGCATCCGTATGGGCACGTACGCTGCCGTGGTCATCTCGCTGATCGTCTACAACGGATCGGTGCTGGCCGAAGTGATCCGCGCGGGCGTCGAGTCACTCCCGCGAGGTCAGCGCGAGGCGGGGTTCGCCATCGGGCTGCGCAAAGCCGGGGTCATGCGTCTCGTGCTGCTCCCGCAGGCGATCCGGGCGATGCTGCCGGTGATCATCGCGCAACTGGTGGTCACGCTGAAAGACACCGCACTCGGGTTCATCATCACCTACCCTGAGCTGCTCAAGTACGCGAAGGACCTCGGTTCGTCGGCGACGCTCGACTCGCCGCTCATCCAGTCGGCCATCGTCGCGGGCGCGATCTACATCGGCCTCTGCCTGCTGCTGTCGCTGCTGGCGCGCACCGTCGAGAAGAGGCTGCACCGCTCTCCCGCCGCATCGAGCGATCCGAGGAAGAAGGACGGCCCCAACACCGAACTCCTCGTCGCACAGCGCGGTCTGGGCCCGTTCGATCAGGGCAACGCCCCGTAGCCGAGGTTCGAGTCGATCGCGGCGGGGCGCGGCATCCCGCGTCGGTAGACTCGTCTCTCGTGTCTGACAGTCCCCAAGAGAACGAGAATCCGGTCACGCCCCCCGTGATCGACGCAGCAGCAGTGGATGCTGCGGTTCAGGCCGCGCTGGCTGCGATCGAGGCTGCGACAGACTCCGGTGCCCTCAAGGCGGCACGGGCTGCTCATGCGGGGGAGGGTTCGCCCCTGGCCGCCTTGAACGCGTCGCTGCGGGCTGTCGCACCGGAGCACAAGGCGGAGTTCGGCAAGCTCGTCGGCCAGGCCCGCGGACGCGTCGGACAGGCGCTCGCCGCTCGCGAGACCGCGATCGTCGAAGCGGAGACGGCAGCCAAGCTCGATGCGGAGCGCGTGGACATCACGGCGCTGGCTTCCCGTGCACGCGCCGGGTCGCGGCATCCGCTGACCCTTCTCCAGGAGCAGATCGGCGACGTCTTCGTCGGCATGGGATGGGAGGTCGCCGAGGGGCCGGAGCTCGAGCACGAGTGGTTCAACTTCGACGCACTGAACTTCGACGTCGACCACCCCGCGCGTCAGATGCAGGACACGTTCTTCGTCGATCCGGTCCACCGGCACCTCGTCATGCGCACGCACACCTCGCCCGTGCAGGTGCGGTCGATGCTCGAGCGCGACATCCCGATCTACGTCATCTGCCCTGGCCGGGTGTACCGGACCGACGAGTTCGACGCGACGCACCTGCCGGTGTTCTCGCAGGTCGAGGGCCTCGTGATCGACAAGGGCATCACGATGGCCAACCTCAAGGGCACACTCGATCATTTCGCACGCGTGCTGTTCGGGCCGCAGGCCAAGACCCGGTTCCGCGCCAACTACTTCCCCTTCACCGAGCCGTCGGCAGAACTCGACCTCTGGCACCCGACCTTCAAGGGTGGCGCGCGATGGATCGAGTGGGGCGGCTGCGGCATGATCAACCCGAACGTCCTTCGCGCGGCGGGGATCGACCCCGAGGTGTATTCCGGGTTCGCCTTCGGCATGGGCATCGAGCGCACGCTCATGTTCCGCAGCGACGTGCAGGACATGCGCGACATGGCCGAAGGCGATGTCCGATTCAGCGAGCAGTTCGGGATGGTGGTGTGATGCGCGTTCCGCTGTCGTGGTTGCGAGAGTTCGTCGATGTGCCGGCGGATGCTGCTCCCGAAGACGTGCTCGCCGACCTCGTGCGCGTCGGTTTCGAAGAAGAAGAGGTCCACCGCTTCGACCTGCAGGGGCCGATCGTGGTCGGCGAGGTGCTGTCCTTCGAGCCCGAGCCCCAGTCGAACGGCAAGACGATCCGCTGGTGCCAGGTCGACGTCGGGCCCGAGCATGGCGGTGTTCGCGGCATCGTGTGCGGAGCGGACAACTTCTTCGCCGGCGACAAGGTCGTGGTCACGCTTCCGGGCGCCGTGCTCCCCGGACCCTTCCCGATCGCCGCTCGCAAGACCTACGGTCATGTGTCCGACGGGATGATCGCCTCGGCGAAGGAGCTCGGGCTCGGTGACGAGCACAACGGCATCCTGCGTCTGGTCGAACTCGATCTCGATGCCCCGGTCGGAACCGACGCGATCGCACTGCTGGGCCTGGACGACGTCGCCGTGGACATCAACGTGACACCCGATCGCGGCTACGCCCTGTCGATCCGCGGTGTGGCACGCGAGTACTCGCACGCGACGGGCGCGCCCTTCCGCGACCCCGCGGCGCACACGGGGGGCGATGTGCAGGCGGGCAGTGGTTTTCCCGTCGCCGTCGTCGACGAGCATCCGATCCGTGGCCGTGTCGGCGCATCCGAGTTCGTCGCGCGCATCGTCCGCGGCGTCGATCCGACCAAGCCCACCCCCGCATGGATGGTCGCGCGCCTCACGCTCGCGGGCATCCGTTCCCTGGGCGTTCTGATCGACATCACGAACTACGTCATGATCGAGCTCGGCCAGCCGATCCACGGGTACGACCTCGACAGGCTCCAGGGCGGTATCACGGTGCGCCGGGCGGGTGCGGGCGAGACGCTCGAGACGCTCGACGGCAGAGTGCGCACGCTCGATCCCGAAGACCTCCTCATCACGGACGAGTCCGGACCCATCGGCCTCGCTGGCGTCATGGGCGGCGGCACGACCGAGATGACGGATGCCACGCGCAACGTCCTCATCGAGGCGGCGACCTTCGACGCTGTGTCGATCGCGCGCACGGCGCGGCGGCACAAGCTGCCGTCCGAGGCATCCCGGCGCTTCGAGCGCGGCGTGGACCCGGCGATCCCTTTCGTTGCTGCCGCGCGAGTGGCCGAGCTCATGGTGGCGTACGCGGGGGGCACCGACACGCGGGCGGGGGGCGCGCTCGGTAGCTCCTTCTCCGGTCCGCAGATCGAGCTGCCCCGCGGCTTCGTGCCGGATCTGATCGGGGTGGAATACACCTCCGCCGAGATCCTCTCTGCGCTCGAGATGGTGGGGTGCGAAGTCCGCGACCTCGACGAAGAGCGGTGGTCGGTCACCCCTCCGTCCTGGCGGCCCGATCTGACCGACAAGTGGACGCTCGCGGAAGAGGTCGCCCGCATCGGCGGGTACGACCGCATCCCGTCGATCCTTCCCACGCCGCCGTCCGGCCGCGGCCTCACGGTCGCGCAGCACGCACGTCGCCGCGTCGCGAACGCGCTCGCCGCGGCGGGCTATGTCGAGACGCCGTCGTTCCCCTTCACGACGGAGGCGGACAACGACCTCCACGGTTCGGCGTCGGGCGGGCGAACCCCCAGCATCAAACTCGCGAACCCTCTCGACGGAGAGGCGCCGTTCCTCCGCCGCTCACTGGTACCCGGGCTGCTCGAGGTGGCTCACCGCAACCTCTCGCGCGGGTTCACCGACCTCGCGCTGTTCGAGACGGGCGTCGTCTTCGTGCCGGAGGCCGGAGTCGTGTACGGTACCGACGTCGTCCCGCCCCTGGCGGTGCGGCCGGATGCGGCGACCCTCGCCGCGCTCGACGCGTCGATCCCGCCGCAGGAGCGCCATGTCGCGGTGCTGCTGACCGGCAACCTCGCGCCCAAGCAGCCGGGTCGGGCGGCCGAACCGGTCGAGCTCGGAGATGCGCTCGACGCCGTGCGCACGATCGCCCGTGCGGCCGGAGTGACGATCGAGATCGCCCAGGCACAGCGCGCCGCCCTGCATCCGGGGCGCGCGGGAGTGCTGAGCGTGGACGGGCGCGAGGTCGGCTACCTGGGCGAACTGCTGCCCGCCGTCGCCGACGCCGCCGAGCTGCCCGGGCGCGTGATCGTGGCCGAGCTCGACCTCGACCTCGTGATCTCGCTCGCTGCCCCCAAGCCCGTCGCGGCATCGTTGTCGGCCTACCCCGCTGCGACGCAGGATCTGTCGTTGGTCGTCGGAGCGGACGTCACCGCCGCCGACGTTCAGGCGGCGGTCACCGACGGCGCCGGTGACCTGCTGGAGTCGCTTCGGCTGGTCGACGACTACCGCGGCGCCGGTGTGCCCGAGGGGGCGAAGAGCCTTACGTTCGCGCTCCGATTCCGTGCGCCGGACCGTACGCTGACGGCTGCCGAGGCAACGGCTGCCAAGCTCGCGGGCGTGGACGTCGCCGCCGAGCGCTACGGGGCCACGCTCCGCGAGTAGCGACGTCGCAGATGCGGGCCCCACGGGCCGTGCTCGTCACAGCGCCCGGACTCTTCGCGGTTCGAGCGCGCGTCAGGTCCGGCGGCCATCGGTTGATACCGATGGTTCGCCGAGAGAGGAACGCGCCGACGGGGATCCCGCTGATCTGATGTGATGTGGGGATGACGAACGTTCTCGTCTTCGGTGGCACCGGATGGTTGAGCGGGCGTATCGCTCGTCGTTGGGTGAATGCCGGAGCATCCGTCACCTGCCTCGCGCGCGGTACACGGCCCGCTCCCGACGGCGCCGAACTCGTGGTCGCCGATCGCTCGGCCGCCGATGCCTACCACAGCGTCCGTGCCCATGACTGGGACGAGGTCATCGATATCTCGTCGATTCCCGAGCACGTCGCACGAGCCGTCGACGCGATCGGGCCGCGAGCCCGTCATTGGACCTACGTGTCGTCGCTGTCGGTCTACGCGTCCAACGATCAGCCCGGCGCCGATGAGAGCGCTGTGCGCAGCGAGGTCGCCCGCCCCGGCGAGGAGTACGACTACAGCCGGGCGAAGGCGGCGGCGGAGGCATCCGTCTCTGCTCTCGCCGCCTTCGCGATCGTCCGGCCGGGACTCATCGTCGGGCCCGGCGATCCGACCGACCGGTTCGGATACTGGGTGGGACGCTTCGCGCTCGCGGGGGAGGAGCCGGTGCTGACCCCGGATCC
The DNA here is from genome assembly GCF_008710745.1 of Microbacterium rhizomatis. Lineage (GTDB taxonomy): Bacteria > Actinomycetota > Actinomycetes > Actinomycetales > Microbacteriaceae > Microbacterium > Microbacterium rhizomatis. Next base: position 1,064,852 of record NZ_VYSA01000001.1, on the reverse strand, counting down.
GGCGGACCGCGCGGCACAGGTGATCGACGTGGACGATCTGGCAGATTTCATCGTTCATCTCGGTGCCGACGGCCGGCGGGGTGTGGCGAATGCGATCGGCGACACCGTGCCCCTCCGCGAGATCCTCCGGCTCGCGCGCGAGGAGGCCGGTCACACCGGTCCCCTCGTCGAAGCCGACGACGCGTGGCTCTCCGCTCACGACGTGACGTACTGGGCGGGCCCGCGCTCCCTGCCGCTCTGGCTGCCCGCAGACATGCCCGGTTTCGCCACCCGGTCCAACGGCGCCTATCGAGCGATGGGTGGGCGGATCCGCGACATCCGTCAGACGCTTCGCCGTACTCTCGTCGACGAGCGCGTCCGGGGCCTGGATCGGGCTCGGACGTCGGGGCTGACCCGGGCGGAGGAGCTCGCTCTCATAGGCGAGCTCGGCTGATCCTCGGCGACGCTTCGATGGGAGTCTCGGGGGTCCTCCCTCACGGCCAGTGGGTCCTCCTGGCACGAGGGCGCCAATCGGTGTAGTAGTATATTAGGTGTCTTGCTCCTTTGCACCCTAGGGATACCTTGCTCTACATCTGCACCCACCGGCCGCGGTCCGCGCGGCCTTCTCGCGCGACCGACCACGGCAGTGTGCAGCGCCCGTGACCCTACTGACAGCACGACCACCGGCCCGTAGAGTCAGCACCGTGAGCTCGTCGCTCCGAAGCATTCTGATCGTCTCTCTCGTCGTGCCGATCGCTCTCGTGCTCGGCGGCTGCACCGCGCCCGATCCGACTCCGGCGCCCACCGCCTCTGAGGCGACGCCCAGCGCTTCCGATTGTCCTGACGGCACGTCGCCGCGGGGCCGCTTCTGCTTCTCGTCGGATCCGATCGGCGGTCAGCTCGCTGCAGAGGTCGAGGTCGTCTTCGCCTCGGACAAGCTGGGTGCGGTCATCGCCGGGGTCTGGAAAGACGGTGAGCCGGTGATGGTCGGTGCGCTCGGCGACTCGATGGCAGGTGTGCCTGCGACGATCGACATGCACCACCTGTACGGAAACTGGTCGACGCCGATGCTCACGACGGTGCTCCTCCAGCAGGTCGACGCCGGCAAGCTGTCGCTGCAGGATCCCCTTTCGACCTGGTACCCGGACATACCGGGCTCCGACAAGGTGACGATCGCGATGCTCGCCCGCTCCACCTCGGGCTACCCGCACTATCCCGTGATGGATGCGTTTCTCGACGCATTCCATGCGGATGTGTTCCGGGCGTGGCCGATCGATGAGGTCATTTCGTACGGTGTGGCGAACGGGCCGTTGTTCACGCCCGGAACCAGCTGGCTCTTCTCCGACACGAACTTCCTCCTGCTGCAGGGTGTGCTCGAGAAGGCGACCGGTACCAGCGTGGCAGAACTCATGCGCACCGGCATCTGGGATCCGCTCGGGATGAAGGGCGTCACGCCGCCCACGACAGCGGCCAAGACCGAGCCCGTGCTGCACGGCTACAGCGCGGAGCGCGGCGTGTGGGAAGACAGCACCTACTGGTCGCCGAGCTGGACCGAGTACGCCGGCGGGGTCGCCGGCAACCAGGAGGCGTTGCAGCTGTTCGTAGACGCCTTCGCGTCCGGTTCGCTCGTGTCAGCCAAGAGCCACCAAGAGCAGCTCGCGCCGGTGAACGTCGGCCTGGGGCCCAATGTCCCGAGCAAGTACTACGCCATGGGCGTCGCGGTGATCAACGGCTGGATCTTCAGCAACCCCGGGCTTGTCGGCTATCACGGCGCCGTGGGTACCCTCGCCGACAAGGGCTGGGCGATCGTGATCTACACCGCCACAGGCCAGAACGGCAACCCGGATACCGCTTCGGCGACGACCATCTTCGAAAGACTGAGCACGATCCTCGTGCCCGAGCAGCCGATGACGGTCGATTCGCCGGTGCCCTCGGACCCGTGATGTACGGCGCGGCGCCGCTCCTTGATTTGCGGATGCCGCGGCCGGGCGGCTATCGTCGCCCCATGCCTTCGGCTGCGCCGTTCTCCGCCACGCTCGTTCCGAGCGTCTCTCCCGCGCGCCGACGTCTGGACGGACGCCGACTCTAGGCGACGCTGCGCACCTCGGATCCGGGGAGTCGTCGGCGTCGCCGTCGGAAGCCCACGACCCCAGACTCTAAGGTGGAATCCATGACATATTCGGTCGCCGTCTCCGGCGCATCCGGCTATGCGGGCGGCGAGATCCTGCGAATACTCGCTGCACATCCCGACGTCGAGATCCGCACCGTCACCGCGCATTCGAACGCGGGGCAGCCCCTCATCCAGCATCAGCCGCACTTGCGCTCGCTCGCGCACCTCGCCCTGCAGGAGACCACCCCCGAGGTCCTCGCCGGGCACGACATCGTCTTCCTCGCGTTGCCCCATGGGCAGTCCGGGCAGTACACCGAGGCCCTGGCGAACACTCCGCTCGTGATCGACGCCGGCGCCGACCACCGCCTCGAGTCGGCCGCCGATTGGGACCGGTTCTACGGAGGCGTCTTCCACCAGCCGTGGGTCTACGGCGTGCCAGAGCTTCTCGTGGACGGCATCAAGCAGCGTCAGCGGCTGGTCGGAGCATCCCGCATCGCCGCTCCTGGGTGCAACGCGTCCACGGTGAGTCTGAGTCTCGCGCCGGGAGTCGCGGCGGGCGTCATCGACACGTCCGACATCGTGACGGTGCTGGCCGTCGGCCCGAGCGGCGCGGGCAAGAGCCTCAAGACGAATCTGCTCGGCGCGGAAATCCTCGGAACGGCCAATCCGTATGCCGTGGGCGGAACCCATCGGCACATCCCCGAGATCCGACAGGCGCTCGCCGCAGCCGCGCGCGCGTCGGAGAATTCGTCGAATGTCGGAGGATTCGGCGCCCATCCTCCGACGAAGACCGATTCCTCCGACGTTCCCCACGCCGACGAGAGCATCCGTATCTCGTTCACGCCCGTCCTCGTGCCGATGTCGCGGGGGATCCTCGCCACCAGCACCGCTCCGATTACGTCGGGTGCCACCGACGCCGAGATCAGGCAGGCGTGGGAGAGCGCGTACGCGGACGAGACGTTCGTGCAGCTCCTGCCCGAGGGGCAGTTCCCGCGCACAGCCGACGTGCTCGGCGCCAACACCGCGCTGATCGGTCTCGCGATCGACCGCGCCGCCGGCCGCGTCGTGGTCATCGCCGCCGTCGACAATCTCGTCAAAGGCACCGCCGGCGCTGCCATCCAGTCCATGAACCTCGCCCTGGGCCTCGCCGAGGGCACCGCACTCACCGTGAACGGAGTCGCGCCGTGAGCGTCACCGCCCCCCGAGGATTCGAAGCCGCCGGCGTCGCCGTCGGTCTCAAATCGACCGGCAAGCCCGATGTTTCCGTCGTGGTCAACCGCGGCCCGCTGAAGACCGCTGCTGCCGTCTTCACGAGCAATCGCGCGAAGGCCAATCCCATCCTCTGGTCGCAGCAGGCGATTCAGGACGGCGTCGTCGAGGCGATCGTGCTCAATTCGGGCGGGGCCAACTGCTTCACCGGGTCGTTCGGCTTCCAGACCACTCACCAGACCGCCGAGAGGGCGGCCGAGCTCCTCGGTGTGAGCGCCGGCGACATCCTGGTGTGCTCGACGGGGCTCATCGGGACAGGTGACGAGGTGTTCCGGGCCAAGGTCCTCGACGGCACGGCGCAGGGGATCGCCGAGCTGTCGACCGACGGCGGCGAGGCAGCATCCCTCGCGATCATGACGACCGACTCCCGCCCCAAGCGGGTCGTCCACACCGAAGGCGGATGGACGATCGGCGGCATGGCGAAAGGAGCCGGGATGCTGGCACCCGGCCTTGCCACGATGCTCGTCGTGATCACGACGGACGCCGTCCTGACCGCCGCCGAAGCCGACGAAGCCCTGCGCCACGCCACACGGGTGAGCTTCGACCGACTCGACTCGGACGGCTGCATGTCGACGAACGATCAGGTGACCCTCATGGTCAGCGGAGCGTCCGGCGTCACCCCGGCGCCGGGATCCTTCGCCGACGCGCTCGCAACGGTGTGCATCGACCTGGCCGAACAGCTGCAGTCCGACGCGGAGGGCGCGAGCCACGACATCCGCATCGTCGTCCGGAACGCGGCGTCGGAAGACGAGGCGGTCGAGGTGGGCCGGAGCGTCGCCCGCAACAACCTCTTCAAGGCGGCGATCTTCGGCAACGATCCGAACTGGGGCCGCGTGCTCGCCGCGATCGGTACGACGACCGCGCAGTTCGACCCGTACGACGTCGATGTGTCGATGAACGGTGTGCGCGTGTGCAGCCGTGGCGGCCCCGATCGCCCGCGGGAAGAGGTCGATCTGACGCCGAGGGCGGTGACGCTCGAGATCGACCTGAAAGTGGGCTCGGCGACGGCGATCGTCCTCACGAACGACCTCACCCATGATTACGTGCACGAGAACAGCGCGTACGCCTCATGACCGACATCCAAGACACCGATCCCGCCGCGGCCAGCGCCCGTGCGGTCACGATGATCGAGTCGCTGCCGTGGCTGAAGCGGTTCCGCGACCAGATCGTCGTCATCAAGTACGGCGGCAACGCCATGGTCAGCGACGAGCTCCAGGATGCGTTCGCCGCCGACATCGCCTATCTCCGGTACGTCGGGGTCAAGCCGGTCGTCGTGCACGGCGGCGGCCCGCAGATCTCATCGATGCTCGACCGCCTCGCGATCCCGAGCGAGTTCAAAGGCGGGTACCGAGTGACGAGCACCGAGGCGATCTCGGTCGTCCGAATGGTGCTGACCGGCCAGATCAATCCTCAGCTGGTCGCACGGATCAACGCTCACGGACCCCTCGCGACCGGGCTGTCGGGTGAGGACGCGGGGCTGTTCGGCGGCCGCCGCCGGGGTGTGACCGTCGACGGCGTCGAGCACGATCTCGGACGTGTCGGCGACGTCGTCACGGTGGATCCGCGGCCCGTGCTCGACCACCTCGCTGCAGGGCGCATCCCCGTGGTCTCGAGCATCGCGCCCGACCTCGATCATCCCGGTCACTCGCTCAACGTCAATGCCGACGCCGCGGCTGCGGCACTCGCGGTCGCGCTCAAGGCGACGAAGCTCGTCGTGCTGACCGATGTGCCCGGGCTCTACGCCGACTGGCCCAATCGCGACTCGCTCGTCTCGCATCTGACCTCGGCAGAGCTGCGCACGATCATGCCGCGCCTGGAGTCCGGGATGATCCCGAAGATGCAGGCCTGCCTGGACGCGGTCGAGAGCGGTGTCGAGACGGCGGCGATCATCGATGGGCGGGTGCCGCACTCGGTGCTCGTCGAGATCTTCACGAGCAAGGGAATCGGAACAGAGGTGGTGGCACAGTGAACGGTGGCACGGGGAACGGCGGCACGGGGAACGGCGCAGCGCAGAACGCCCCGGTGGCGGGCCCGAGGGGGACGACGTGGCAAGAGGACGTGGGCCGCGATCTGGTGCGCAACCTCGGAGACCGCCTCGCTCTGCTCGTCCGCGGCGAGGGCGCGTATGTCTGGGATGCCGAGGGTCGGCGCTACCTCGACTTCCTGGCCGGCATCGCCGTCAACTCGCTGGGGCACGCGCATCCGGTCTTCGTCGAGGCGATCGCGCGTCAGGCGGCCACCCTCGCGCACGTCTCCAACTACTTCGCAACGCCGCCTCAGCTCGAGCTCGCCGCGCGGCTGAAGCGCATCGCGGGCACGGGCGACGCCGGCCGGGTGTACTTCGGAAACTCCGGTGCTGAGGCAAACGAGGCCGCGTTCAAACTCGCCCGTCTGCACGGCGCGGCGAAGAACGGGGGCCAGGGCCGCCCGCGCATCCTCGCGTTGAAGAGCGCCTTCCACGGTCGCACCATGGGAACGCTGGCGCTCACCGGCAAGCCGGCGATGCAAGAGCCGTTCCTCCCGATGGTGCCCGGTGTCGAGTTCATCGACTCGACGATCGACGCACTCGACGCGGCGCTGGACGAGCGGGTCGCGGCGCTCTTCGTCGAGCCGATCAAGGGCGAGGCGGGTGTGATCGAGCTTCCCGAGGGCTACCTCGAGGCCGCACGCGCGTTGACCGCGCGTCACGGAGCCCTGCTGATCCTGGATGAGATCCAGACCGGTGCGGGCCGCACGGGCGAGTGGTTCGCTTTCCAGCACACGGGCATCACGCCGGATGCGATCACCGTCGCCAAGGGCATCGGAGGCGGTTTCCCGATCGGCGCGCTCATCACCTACGGCGCGGCGAGCGACCTGTTCTATCCCGGTACTCACGGCTCGACCTTCGGGGGGAACGCGCTCGGCACGGCTGTCGCGGGAGCGGTGCTCGCCGAGATCGAAGAGGCGGGGCTCCTCCGCAACGCGACGGAGCGGGGGGCTCAGATCCGGGCTGCCGTCGACGCGATCGAGTCGCCGCTGGTGGAGGGATGCCGGGGCCAGGGGCTGCTCATCGGCATCGGGCTGCGGCATCCCATCGCCGCTGCCGTCGTCGCTGCCGCGCAGGAGCATGGCCTCATCGTCAACGCTGCCAACGACGAGACGATCAGGCTCGCTCCCGCCCTCACGATCGGGGACGTCGAGGTCGACGAGTTCGCGGGCCTCTTCGCCGCCGCGCTCAAGACCGTCGAGGACGCGCTGATGCTCGAGGCATCCGGATCCGAAGAGGAGATTCCCGCATGACCCGCCACCTGCTGCGCGACGATGACCTGACCGCTGCCGAGCAGCGCGAGATCATCGACCTCGCGATCGAGCTGAAGAAGGACCGCTGGGCCGACAAGAGCCTGGCAGGGCCCCAGACCGTCGCGGTCATCTTCGACAAATCCTCCACGCGCACGCGCGTCTCGTTCGCGGTCGGTATCGCCGACCTCGGCGGGTCACCCCTGATCATCTCGACGGCCAACAGCCAGCTCGGCGGCAAGGAGACCCCGGCCGACACGGCCCGAGTGCTCGAGCGCCAGGTCGCCGCGATCGTCTGGCGCACCTACGCGCAGGCGGGCCTGGAAGAGATGGCGGAAGGTACGACGGTTCCGGTGGTCAACGCGCTGAGCGACGACTTCCACCCCTGCCAGCTGCTGGCCGATCTCCTCACGATTCGCGAGCACAAGGGTGATCTCGAAGGCCTCACGCTGTCATTCTTCGGCGACGGCCGCTCGAACATGGCGCACTCGTACGTCCTGGCCGGTGTGACGGCGGGAATGCACGTTCGCGTCGCGTCCCCCGAGTCGTACGCGCCACGCGAGGACGTGATCGCCGACGCCGACCGCAGAGCGGCGGAGACAGGCGGGTCGGTCACGCTGTACACCGACCCGCTGGAGGCCGCGGCCGGCGCCGACGTGATCGTCACCGACACGTGGGTGTCGATGGGCAAGGAGGAAGAGAAGCTCTCACGCCTTCGCGATCTGGGCGAGTACAAGGTCACGCGAGAGCTCATGTCGCTCGCGCAGCCGGACGCGATCTTCATCCACTGTCTTCCTGCCGACCGCGGTTACGAGGTCGACGCCGAGATCATCGACGGACCGCAGAGTGTCGTGTGGGACGAGGCGGAGAACCGGCTCCACGCCCAGAAGGCGCTGCTCGTATGGCTGCTGCGGCAGGGCTGACCGAGGATCCTCGTCAAGACTCCGGGAGCTTCTGGCCTGGGGAAGCGCGTAGCGCGTCGAAACGGCTGGATGGGCCTGGCCGTTGAGCGAGCGCGCGCCGTCGATACCGGAAGCCGGCTGGCTGGCGACACGCTGGGCCCGTCTCGACGGCCCTGAGCGTATCGCCGGCATCGACCTCGCACGCGGCCTCGCGGTGCTCGGCATGTTCGCCGCGCACCTCCTCGCGCTCCCGGAGGTCGACCTCGCCGACCCCGCGACCTGGATCGGCGTGGCGGACGGACGATCGTCGATCCTCTTCGCGACGATCGCGGGTGTCTCGATCGGGCTGCTCTCGGGCGGCGCCCGGCCCGCTCGTGGCGCCCAGCTGCGCGTCGTGCGCATCCGGTTGGTCGCTCGGGCGATATTCCTGTGGCTGCTCGGCGTGCTCCTGGTCGTCACCGGGGTGCCGGTTTACGTCATCCTGCAGGCCTATGCCTTCCTGTTCGTGCTGTCGATCCTCCTCGTGCCGCTCAGCGCTCGCGTGCTGCTGTCGTTGGCTGCGGCACTGGCGCTCGTCATGCCCTTCGTGCAGGTCTGGCTCGACGAGCTGCCGTTCTGGGCCACCGCCGCCGGCGAAGAGGTCGCCGCCGCACTCGGCTGGCACTACCCGTTCGTGACCTGGATCGCGTTCATCGCTGCGGGTATGGGCTTTGCCCGGCTCGGCATCCGGCGGGGGGCGGTGCAGGTGTGGATGCTCGTGGCCGGCGCCGCGCTGGCCGCAATCGGCTACGGACTGGACGCCGTGAGCGGCACGGACGCGGCATCCGAGAATCTCTCGTATTGGAACCAGCTCTGGACCGCTCGCGCGCACTCCACCGGCCTGCTGGAGGTGATCGGTTCCGGTGGATTCGCGATCGCCGTCGTCGGCGCGTGCCTGCTGCTGTGCCGTACGGTCCTGCGTTATCCGGCGGTGCCGCTGCGCGCGGTCGGAGCCATGCCGCTCACCGCATACACCGCGCAGATCGTCGCGTGGGCGATCGTCGCGGCTGCGGTGCTCGGCGATACCGGGAACCTCTGGGGATTCCGGGCGCTGGAGCCGTTCGCTCCTTTCGCGATCTGCACGATCGTCGGCTGCACCGCCTGGGCCTTGCTCGTCGGTCGCGGACCCCTGGAATGGGTCATGGATCGGTTCTCCCGTGTGTTGTCGACCCCGGTCGGTCCGGGTCGCTGACGACGGCTCGGCCGGGGCGCATCGATCCGTGCTCCCGACTCTCGGAGGCCGGAACGAAGGTCGGCGACCGCCGCATCAGACGATGTAGTCCAGGACCTGCCGTTATGGGTTGCAGGCGGCGGCGATGAAGCCGGCGAGCCCGTAGTCGGGTTTGTCCGTCTCAAGATTCCACGGGCTCTTCAGAGGCCCAACGACCATGTGGCACCCGATTTGGTTGCCCGTGGTCGCCCTGTTCACCTTGTCCTTGTTCGCGGCGTTGATCTGCACGCCGGCAAGCTCCGACTGGACGGCGCCCTGCCAGGCTGCCGCGCACACGACGTTGCCGGGGCATGCCCACTGCGCGAAGGTCGTCGGAGTCAAAGCGATGCGAACGATGCCGCTGTACCAAGCCCATTCCTGCACCCAGGTGCCACCGAGCCAGGGGTCAGCGACGACCGGATATTTGCTGGCGGCGCTGTGGTCGACCACCTGCACGAGAGCGGTGCCCTCCAGGACGTACTTGGTGTCGACGGCTGCTCCAGTGGCATCCACTGCCCACGGTGCAAGGATGCCGTAAAGCACGGTGCCGTCGCCCCCGACGACAGCAACCCCGCCGTCTTCGACTTGTTCGAGTTTCGCTCCGACAGGAAGGTCCAGGTCATATCGGAACGAGGTGGGGCTGTCTGGGGATTCGATGATGGTGGTGAACTGCACGGAGCCGTCCTCCTTTGCGATAGGCACCGAAGTTGTGCCGTCACCTCCGTCGTACCCCACGAGCCCGTCGCCGATGGCCTCGGCCGCGGCGGCACCGCCAGGCAACCTGACGGTGATCTGACCCCGCCCGTGCCCGACTACAACCGGGTCTGCTGAGCTGTTGGGGAGGGAGACGCCGGTCTGATCCGCACTGACCGCTCCGTCAAGGAGGTGAGGAGTGCTGGCTGACGCGGAAGTAGCCGTGAGCGCCTTCAGCTTGTTGGATGGGCCGTCCACCGCTGTGCGGGGGACACCATCGAATGTGCTGACGATGAACAAGCTGATCGCAGCGGCGCTCAGGTAAGGGTTAAGTCGAATCATGGTTGTCTCTCGTGGGGATCGTCGGCATCTCCATCTCGCCGGATTGAGTTCGCCGTAGTGCATAGCCGGAGCAGTTTCGCAGTCGACGGTATATGGGGATATCAGTTCTCGCCATATTCTTGCCGGGTGGAATATAAGGGTGCTAACGTTTTCGCGTGCCCGTCACAGATCTCCAGTTCGCCATGTTGACCGGGCTTGCGGCCGGTCCGCGACACGGATACTCCCTGCTGAAAGAGGCCGAGTCTCAACTCGGCAGGAGGGTGGCTGTCGCCACGGCGTACGCGTGCTTCGAGGTGATGATCACAAGAGGCTGGATCCGATCAGATGGTGAAGAGGAGATCCGAGGGCGCACTCGGCGGTATTACGTCTTGTCCGGATCAGGGAGAGAGGTACTCGCAACCAGGGCTTCCGAACTGGCTGCGCGGATCCGGCTTGCGCAGGATCGACTGTTCGGCATGGCCGGAAAGGCGACGACAGCATGAGGGCGATCGAGCGGGAGCTGGAGCAGATGATGCGGTGGTACCCGCGACGCTGGCGAGATCTGCACGAACTCACCCTCAAAGGGATGTATCTGCAGAGCGCTGACGCCGACGGCGCCAGCCGCCTCAGCAAACGAGACCGGGCGGCACTCCGCGCCGCGGGAGCTTTCGAGCGAACGCGTTTCGTCCTGCCGATCGCGACATCTAGCTTGGCGATAGTCGCGTTCATCACTGGAATGTTCCTTGCAACTTTCGGCAGCCCGGTGGTCGGGGCATGCTTGTGGATCGTGGTCGGCCCGTCACTGCTGGCACTGGGCGTGTCGAGTCTCGTGGCGGGCCGGAGCGGCGGTTGGAGGCTCGCGCACCTCCTTGCTTTGGTGAGCGCGTCCGCGGCCAGTGCCGTACTGATGATCGCCTTTCGGATCGCGAGCGAACGCGATAGCGGAGCTGTCGACATCCCCGGTCTGGGCACGTTCTGGGCGTTCCTGCTCATCTATGCGGGGCTGATCGGCATCGTGGCCACGATCGCGCTCGCGCCGTCGATGGTGCGGTCCGGCGTTCGACTCGAGTGGTCGCTGCCGCTCGGATTTCTGAGCGGCTTCTGCGGAGCCATACCTCTGGCGGCGGGGGTCGTCGCGGGGTTCCCCGCGGTGATCGCTTCCTGCGCGGTCCTCTTGTTCGGGCTGCGCTCCTGGAGGCGATTTCGTGTGGAAACCCTCCGACAGCCGTCCGTCTCAGCGGCATGATCGCCACCTCGAGGTCGCGCGCCCTTTCCGATCCGGTCGTGGAGAATAACGTGCCGCAAGCGGCCCCGAGCCAACCACCATGGTGTCCCTGTTCGTACGCTCGGCTGGGTGCGCACAGTGGCTCTCGGTAGGCTGGCCCGGTGAGTGAGTCCCAGAGCAACGCCACCAATGAAGGCGCACTGTGGGGCGGCAGGTTCGCCTCAGGGCCGTCGCCCGAGCTGGCGGCGCTGAGCCGCTCCACGCATTTCGACTGGGCGCTCGCCCTCTACGACATCGCCGGGTCGCACGCTCACGCGAAAGCGCTCGCCGCCGCCGGGTACCTCACTGCGGACGAGGAGCAGGCGATGCACGCGGGCCTTGACACCCTCGCCGAGAGGATCGTCGACGGGACCCTCCAAGCCGCTCCCGGCGACGAGGACGTACACGGTGCCCTCGAGCAGGCGCTGATCGGCGTCGTGGGCCCCGAGCTCGGCGGCAAGCTGCGCGCCGGCCGCAGCCGCAACGATCAGATCGCGACGCTGGTGCGCATGTACCTGCTCGACCACTCACGTACGCTCGCCCGAGACATCGTGCGACTGATCGATGCGATCGTCGCACAGGCCGAGGCCCACCCCGCGGCGGTGATGCCGGGTCGCACGCACCTCCAGCATGCTCAGCCGGTGCTGCTGGCACACCACCTGCTGGCTCACGCGTGGCCGCTCGTGCGCGACCTGGAGCGCCTGCGTGACTGGAGTGCGCGGGCATCGGTCTCACCGTACGGCGGGGGAGCGCTCGCCGGATCGACTCTGGGGCTCGATCCCGAGCTCGTCGCGCGTGAACTGGGGTTGAGCCGTCCCTCCGAGAACTCCATCGACGGGACCGCCGCGCGTGACGTCGTGGCCGAGTTCGCCTACATCGCCGCTCAGATCGGCATCGACCTGTCGCGGTTCGCCGAAGAGATCATCATCTGGAACACGCGCGAGTTCGGTTTCGTCACCCTCGATGACGGCTATTCGACCGGGTCGAGCATCATGCCGCAGAAGAAGAACCCCGACATCGCTGAGCTGGCGCGCGGCAAGTCGGGGCGGCTCATCGGCAATCTCGCCGGCCTCCTCGCCACGCTCAAGGGCCTCCCGCTCGCGTACAACCGCGATCTGCAGGAAGACAAGGAGCCGGTCTTCGACTCGATCGCGACCCTCGAAGTTCTCCTGCCCGCCTTCACCGGCATGGTGGCGACGCTTCGATTCGACGCTGCGCGGATGGCCGAACTCGCCCCGCAGGGCTTCAGCCTGGCGACCGACGTCGCCGAATGGCTTGTGAAGCAGGGCGTGCCGTTCCGCGACGCGCATGAGATCTCGGGCGCGTTGGTGACCGCGTGCGAGCAGCGCGGCATCGAGCTGTCGGATGTCGATGACGCACTGCTCGCCGAGGTCTCTCCGGCCCTCACACTGGACGTGCGCGGCGTCCTGACCGTGGAGGGGTCGGTCGGCAGCCGCACGGGTGTCGGCGGGACGGCGCCCGTCCGAGTGGAGGAGCAGCGCGCCGAGCTGATCGCCCGGACGCAAGGCGTGGCGCACACCCTCGGGCTCTGAATCCCCGGACTCGTCTTCGGGCATGCCCGCAATGTCGCCGGGTTCACGCCCGGTAGCGCACCTGTCCGCCTCTCGTTCACCCGCCGGCTTCCTGGCGGTGGTCTGCCGCGGGCAATCTTCCCAGGCGCCCACTACGCAGACGCGGCGCGAGAAAGAGGACGGGGATGACCGCGCACTTCCTGTTCGCGCGGTTTCACAGTCCCGATCAGCGCGCGGCCGTGGATTGGCTCCGCAACGCGGAGGACATCGTCGCCGACCACTCAGGCGTCCGTGCGCCCGAGTCCGATCGCTCGCTCGCGGGCCCCGTGCTCGCGTGGAGACTGGTGAGTGACAACCAACGTGAGATCGCTCGCGGTTGCCGCCTCTATCGACATGAGCGGGCAGCGATGGCAGACATCGCCGCCCTGCTGCAGTCTCAGCCCGAACTCGAGGTGCGCGCCGCGACGGCGGCTCGCGTGCGCAGCACGGGCTGGTTCGTCACTCGCGCTGACGAACTCGTCATGATGAGCGCCCGACGTTATGAGAACAGGTCGGCCGCTCGGAAGGCCGGCGCTCTGGCGCTCCGTCTGATCGGCGAGCTCGCAGCTGCCGAAGACGCCCCCCGCGATATCGAGGAACTGATCTCGTGATGAGGCAGCTCGCATGACGGAATCGGCCTCGTGAGGGGAGGGCTGGTCGCGGGCCGATTTCACCTACGCGCACTGCTCGGAAGCGGGGGGACCGCGGCGGTGTTCGCGGCCGTCGATGAGCAGACCGGCCGCGATGTCGCCCTCAAACTCCTCCACCCGCACCTCGCCGTCGAACGCGCGGTCTGGGACGCGTTCTTCGAAGAGGTGCATGCAGCCCAGTCGATCGACCACCCCGGCCTCGCCGAGATCTTCGACGCCGGTGCCGTCGATGCCGAGCCCCCCATCGTGTGGATCGCGATGGAACGCGTGCACGGCGTCAGTCTTGCCGACCACGTGCACGCGCACGGCCCCCTCGCCACCCTTGCCGCTGTTGCGCTGACCGACGCCACGCTCGACGCGCTCGCCGCCGCCCACGCCGGGGGGGTCGTGCACCGCGACATCACTCCGGCCAACATCATGTTCGATCCCGCGCTGCTCGGGCCTCCTTTCGATCGCGCGGCGTTCACGCGCAGCGTCCGATTGCTCGATTTCGGGCTCGCGGATGTGCCGGGTCGCTCGACCGCGGGCGCAGACGCTCTGCTGAGCGCTAGAGGGTCAGCGCCGGCGACTGTCGTGGCGAGCGTGCCGTACGCGTCACCTGAGCAGTTGTCCGCTCAGCCGGTCGGCGAGCGCAGCGACCTGTATCAGCTCGGAGCGACCCTGTATTTCGCCCTCACCGGCCGACCGCCGTTCGCGGGTGACACGGCCACCGTCGTGCGCGCACATCTGACTGCGCCGCCGCCGGTGCCCTCCACGATCCGCCGTGACGTGCCGCGATCACTCGATCGCGTCGTCACGACCGTACTGCTCAAGCGCCCGGAGGATCGGTACGCGGATGCTGCCGCCATGCGAGCGGCTCTGACCTCCTCGATCGGTCCGGCGGCCCGCGCTGCGCGGCCCGTCGGCGCGAACGCCGCGACGGACCGGGGCGGGGCGGGGGAAGGAGCGCGCGACCAGACGGATCGCACCGGCGTGACGCGCGTGTACCGGACGAGCGTGCCGGTCGATCCGAGCCCTGCGCCACGACGGCAGGCCTCCGCCGATCGGCCCGCCGGCAGCCGGAGCGGCTGGCAGCCCTGGATGGTGATCGCGGCCACGATCGCGGCGCTGACCGCGATCGTCGGCATCTCGGCGGTGGCGGCATCGACGGCACCTGCTCCGATCGCGTCGGCGCCGGCATCCGCCTCACCGACTCCGACGACGACCGCAGAGGATTCCGTCGGCGTCGAGACCCCGATGCCGACCACTCCCATGCCCGAACTCGCCCGACTGTCGCTCGTCGACGCCGGTGCGGCCATCGCACGCGCAGGCCTGGTTCTCGGCGATGTATCGCGCGAGAACTCCGCGTCACCCGCCGACACCGTGCTGGGCTCGTCACCTGCGGCGGGTGAGTTCGCTCCCGTCGGGTCCGCCGTCTCCCTCCGTGTGGCGTCGGGGAACAACGCGGTGCCGCCCGTCGCCGGACTCTCACCCGCCGAAGCGACGGGAGCGCTGACCGCGGCCGGTTTCGCCACGCAGCTGACCGAGGTCGACGCGGGGACCCCCGGCCTCGTCGCCGGCTCCGCACCGGGCCCGGGAGAGCTGGTGCGCGTCGGGGGAACGATCGTCGTCGTCGTGACGCGAACACCTCCGGCACCGCCCACCCCGCAGGCGACGCCCACCCCGATGGCGTCGCCCACGTCGCAGCCCACGCCGACCAAGAGTCCGGGGCCGTGAACACCCGCCGTCGACGCGCGTCCGCGCGCCCGTCATCCCTCGCACGACAGCCCGTCACGCCCAGGACACACGGCGAGTGGTCCTCGTTCACCTGCTGCCGCCATCCTGGCTTTCGCCGGGTATGCCTCCGAGGAGCGCGTCGCCCGATCGATGCCGCTCACAAATCAATCGTCACGCCGTGCGCCGATCCGTCTCGCCGGGCACAGACACCGAGCCCGTCACGGAGGTGACATGACAGATTCGGTCACCGAGGTCATCACGCCGTCCACAGGCGGCGCGGACGCGCGGGAGCCGCGCTCGTTGAAGTCGCGCCCTGTGCGAGTCGATCGCGTCTTCCGCACCGTGTGCTATGCCGCAGGCGGCGTGACGGTGGCGATCATGCTCGCGGTCGGGATCTTCCTCTCGGGCCGTGCGAGCGAGGCCCTCGCACGATCGGGTCCGGCATTCCTCTGGACGCAGGAGTGGTCGCCCGAGACCGGCAGCTTCGGCGTGGGCGCCGTCCTCTTCGGCACTGTCACGATCGCGCTCATCGCGTTGTCGATCGCGCTGCCGCTGTCGCTCGCGACAGCCCTGCTCATCAGCGAGATCGTGCCGGGCAGGATCAAGTCGACGCTCATCTCGCTCGTGGACCTGATGGCCGCGGTTCCGAGCGTCGTGTTCGGACTCTGGGGCGTCTTCTTCCTGCAGGCCAACGTCATCCCCGTCTCGCAGTGGATCTCGACCTACTTCGGCTGGATCCCGATCTTCGCGGTGACGGATGCGAACGGTGCACCGATCACGGATGCGGGCGCCTTCACGTCGTCGGCATTCATCGCGGGGATCGTGGTGTCGCTGATGATCGTTCCGACGCAGACGTCGGTGATGCGCGAAGCGTTCTCGCAGGCGCCGCTCGGTGAGCGCGAGGGCGCGCTCGCGCTCGGATCGACGCGGTGGGGGATGATCCGCACCGTCGTGCTCCCGTTCGGTCGCGGCGGCATCATCGGCGGCACGATGCTCGCGCTCGGCCGGGCGCTCGGCGAGACGATCGCGGTCGTCATGATCATCTCGCCGATCTTCTCGATCAACTGGCAGGTGCTCAAGACCGGCACCAACTCCGTCTCAGCGCTCATCGCTCTGCGATACGGCGAAGCGAGTCAATTCGGTCTCTCGGCGCTGATGGCGGCAGGGCTCGTGCTGTTCATCATCACGCTCATCGTCAACTTCAGCGCGTCGATGATCGTCGCGCGCAGCCGATCAGGGGCGGAGAGCAACTGATGACCATCCTCGAAGCACGACCCGGATCGCGGATCGACGACGCGTCCGTCGATGATCCTGCCATCGACGAGCCTCGGCGCACCTCGATTCCGGCCCAGGGTGACGGCAGCAGCGGGGGAGTGCGCCGCGACCTCCGCAGCATCCCGCTCGATGATTCGTTCAATGCGCTCGGCGCTGCCGCCGCCGGTCTCGCCCTCGCCACGCTCCTGTTCGGGTGGCTCACCCCGATGACCGGGTTCGTCGGCTGGCTGATCATCTCGTTCCTCGCCTTCCTCGGCATCTATGCGGTCCTCTCATCGCTGCGCGCCGACCGCCTGACGGTGAGCGATCGCATCATGACGGCCCTGTTCTACTCGGCGGGAACGATCCTGTTGAGCGCGCTCGTCTTCGTGCTGGCCTTCACCGTGGTGCGGGGCCTGCCTGCTCTGCTGAACCCGAACTTCTTCGTCGAGACCATGAAGCTCGCCGGGCCGCTCGATCCGCTGAGCATCGGCGGCATCTCGCACGCCATCGTCGGAAGCCTGATCCAGATCAGCATCGCGCTGATCATCACGATCCCGCTCGGGATCACGACGGCGGTCTTCCTCAACGAGGTCGGCGGCCCGTTCGCGCGCTTCGTCCGCACGATCTCGGACGCGATGACGGCCCTCCCATCGATCGTCGCCGGCCTTTTCATCTACGCCGCGATCGTCACGCTGGTCACCCACCAGCGGTCGGGGTTCGCGGCGGCGCTGGCCATCAGCGTCATGATGCTGCCGATCATCATCAGGGCCTCCGATGTCGTGCTGCGCCTCGTGCCCAACAACCTGCGCGAAGCCTCGTACGCGCTCGGCACGACCCGGTGGCGCACCGTGTGGAACGTCGTCCTGCCGACATCGCGGTCGGGGCTCGTTACCGCCGTCATTCTCGGCACGGCGCGCGGTATCGGCGAGACCTCACCGGTCCTGCTCACGTCGGGCGTGACGGCCGAGATGAACATCAATCCGTTCGAGGGGCCGATGATCTCGCTGCCCCTGCAGGTGTTCGATTTCGTCAAGTCACCCGAGCCGAGCATGATCGCCCGCGGGTTCGGCGCGGCTGCCGTGCTGGTCCTCCTCGTGCTCCTGCTCTTCCTGATCGCGCGGGTGATCGGCGGACGGGGGCCGGGCCAGCTCTCCGACCGGCAGCGCCGCGCGGCTGCTGCCGGCTCGCAGCGTGACCTGCAGCGCATCGAACAGCGCGGAATCGAGCGGATCCGGCCGGAGAACCACCCGACACACCCGACAGACCCGACACCTTCGAAAGAGGAGGCACGTTCGTGAGTGCTCGCGCCCGCTGGGCCCGGTTCGGTGCCATCGCGGTGATCACCGCGATGATCGCCGCCATTCCTCTTCCCGCCCATGCGGACACTTTCGTCCCGATCTCGGGTTCCGGCTCGACGTGGTCGCAGAACGCGCTCGATCAGTGGCGGAAGAACGTTGCGGCGAACTATGGGATGACGGTGAACTACAGCGGTACGGGTTCGTCCGCGGGTCGGCAGGACTTCATCAATCAGACGGTGGATTTCGCGATCAGTGAGATCCCGTTCCAATCGCAGCCCGAGGATGGTTCTGCGCCGGAGGTTCCGACGACGGGGTTCAAGTACATGCCGATCGTGGCGGGCGGCACCTCGTTGATGTACAACCTGAAGATCGGTGGCAAGCAGGTCACGAATCTGCGGTTGTCCGGTGAGGTCATCGCGAAGATCTTCACGGGCGCCATCGTGAATTGGAATGATCCGGCGATCCAAGCCGATAATCCGGCCCTGGCGATGCCGGACAAGGTGATCACACCGGTGTATCGGTCGGACGGCTCGGGTACGAGTGCGCAGTTCACGCTGTGGATGTCGAAGCAATTTCCGTCGGTGTGGACATACGGGATGCGGTCGCAGTTCCCTCAGGTCAATTCGACGTTCAAGGGGCAGAACGGGTCGCTCGGGGTCGCCGGCTACGTCAGCCAGAGCTACGGCGAGGGGGCGATCACCTACGTCGAGTATTCGTACGCGCTGAAGTCCGGCTTCCCCGTCGCGAAAGTCCTCAACAATCAGGGCTATTACGTCGAGCCGACATATCAATCGGTGGCGGTGGCCCTCATGGGCGCCGCGATCAACACCGACCTCACGCAGAATCTCGACGGCGTATACAACAACGCCGATCCCCGTACATATCCGATGTCGAGCTACTCGTACATGATCGTGCCGACGCAGACGAACAAGGTGTTCACCGCGGAGAAGGGCAAGACGCTCAGCAAATTCGCCGGGTACATGATCTGCGAGGGCCAGCAGCAGGCCGCGGCGCTGGGGTATTCGCCGCTTCCGATGAACCTGGTGCAGGCAGCATCCGATGTCCTGGGGAGCATTCCGGGCACGGTCGGCGGTGTCGACTTCAACGCCTGCAACAACCCGACCTTCAAACCGGGCGATTCACCATCGAGCAATCAGCTCGCGGCGACCGCCCCCCAACCGGCCGACTGCGACAAGCAGGGCCCCACCCAGTGCGCGACAGGAACGGGCGGCGCGTTGGTCGATACTCCTGTGACCGGCACGGGCGGTACCGGCACCGAGGCGAGCGGGGGAGCAGCGGGTGGGGATGCCGCGACCTCCGGTGACGCCGCTGCGGCGGGTGGAGGTGCGGCCGGCGCATCCGATGCCGTGTACGACGCGAACGGCAACCTCGTGTCGGGGTCCGCAGCCTCGGCGGGCAAGGCGGTGTCGTCGCCTTTCACGCTCGCTTCGGACGGCTGGGGAACGCCACAGGTGATCATGCTCGCCGCCGGCGCACTGCTCTTCGCAGCCGTCGTCGTGCCGCCGCTGGTCTCGCGTCGACTCCGCGGCAAAGGCACCGAGAAGTAGCAGAAGAGGCCGCAGTTTTTGTGGCACTGATCTGGGATTTTATCCGTTTGATCCCCGAGCACCGAGTGGAGTCGCCTCGTTACCGGGTCGTTCATCTGGCGGCCACAGTGCGCTCATAGCTTGAGGTCGTCGGCGATGGGGTTCTCGCCGGAAATCCTCTGGAGAAACATTGTCTGCAATGCTGCGTGCCCGACGCCGCACCTGGTTCACATCCGGTATCAGCGGATTGCTGACAGCCGGTGCCGTCTTCGCTCTTGTGGCGGGCTCGAGCGTCGCCTTCAGCGGAGCTGCAAGAGCCGTCGACGATAGTGCCAAGACCATCACCGCCAAGGGCCAGGACCCTGACCTCGCGACCGCACCGATGCCCGACCTGAGCGTGACCGTCGCTCAGACGCAGGATCTGCTGTCGCAGGGCATCAGGCTCACATGGACCGGAGGGAAGAAGTCGATCGCCCCCTCTGCGGGCGGGAACGGCGGCGAGAACTTCCTTCAGATCTTCATGTGCTGGGGAGATGATCCGCAGGACGCGAGCCGACCCGATCGCACGACCTGCCAGTACGGGGGCGCGGGAAGCGTCGGTGCCACGAGGGACGGGTATCGGAACTATCCGCTCGCTCAGGTACCCGCGGCTGATCTGCCGTACACGGCGCCCTCGGCCGTGCCGTTCCTGCCCCCCTTCACGTCCATCCCGTTCGTCGCTCGTGACGGCACGCGTGTGGACGGGATCAAGACCGATCCCGTGACGGGCGTCACGTCGATCGACGACACGGTCGATCCCAACAACAACCAGTTCTTCAGCTCCTACACGACGAACGAGATCCCGTGGGTCGGGTCCGGCAATGACGGAAAGGGCTCCGTGACGTTCGAAGCCCAGACCGCCGTGCAGTCCAACGGGCTCGGTTGCGGAGCGCCGGTCACTGTCGGGGGCACGACGAAGGGCGCCGACTGCTGGCTCGTCGTGCTGCCGCGCGGCACGTCCGACAACGGCTCGACGAACATCACCCAGTCGGGCCTGTTCATCGATTCGTGGCGGCACGCGCTCTCGGTGAAGCTCGAGTTCGCTCCGGTCGGGAGTCGGTGCCCGATCGGAGGTGTCGAGCGGCAGATCGCCGGGAGTGAGCTCGCGGCGATCGCGGTCAACTCCTGGCAGCCGGTCGTGTGCATTCAGGCGGGTGGGTCGGCCTACGCGCTTCTGACCGGTGCGGAGTCGGATGCCGCCTACGCGGCAGCCTCCACCGTCGATGCGCCACTCGCACTCACGAGTCGACCGCTCAAGACGGCGGAGGGCAACGACCCGCTCCAGTACGCCGCCGTCGCGCTCACGGGAGTCACGATCTCGGTCGCGATCGACCGGTTCCCGAACCCGAACGACCCGAAGCTGCCCCCCGAGCACGCCGATGCCGCACGGTCCGCGTTCACCCGCATCAACTTGACCCCCCGCCTGGTCGCGAAGCTGCTGAGCTACTCGTACCGGTCGGCGATACCGACCGGGGCGAACACGAGCTATCTCACCGGTACCAACGGGTACAACATCACGGAGGACCCCGACTTCCTCGCGGTGAACGACCCGGAGTGGGCTGCGCAGTCCCTGTCGGGTCCGGCGATCGCCGACGTCATCGTGCCACAGGGGCGCTCGGACTCAGCGCGTGCGGTCTGGGCCTACATCGCCGCCGATCAGGATGCTCGTGACTTCCTGGCGAGCAAGCCCGACCCGTGGGGGATGATCGTCAATCCCTGGTATTCGACCGACGCGAGCGTGAACCCGACGGGCACGGCGTTCGAGCTCGATCGGGAGGACTTCCCGAAAGCCGATCCGATCGAGTACACCCCGAAGAATCAGGGGCCGCTCAACCTGATCACGTGGCGCCCCTACGCCAACGACCTGAGCGGCGTCGCCTACCTCACTCTGCGCGGCGACGCGCAGGGTCCGGGCGGATGGGATCCGAACTCGGTGCCACCGAAGTACGGGAAGAGCTCGCGGATGCTGCCCGGGGCGCAGCGTCTCATCGGGCTCACGAGCACGGCCGCCGCCGCACGCTACCGGGTGGTCACCGCATCCCTCCGGAACCCCGCAGGCAGGTTCGTCGACCCGACGGCATCCGGAATGCTCGCCGCTTCGGCCGCGATGTCTCCGAGTGGAGCAGACGGGCGCGTGCTCGGATTCGACTCGGGTTCGGAGGCCTCGAAGTCGGCGACGGATGCCTATCCGCTGACGATGCCGGTGTACGCGGCGAACAATCCCGCGAAGACGAGCGCACCGATCCGGGCCGCGTACGCGTCGTTCATCCGATACGCCGTGAGCAGCGAGGGCCAGACGCTCGGTGTCGAGGCCGGGCAGCTTCCCGACGGCTACGCGACGATCCCGGCGGACTGGGCAGCGCAGTCCCTTGCGGCAGCCGATTCGATCGAGCGGGGTCCGACGCCCCCGACGGCGGCCTCATCACCCCCGGCTGCGTACATCCCGTCACAGACTCCCGCGTCCGCCACCCGCAGTTCGGCGGCCGCTGCCCCCGATGCGGCCGCGGCCGCACCCGCCTCACCGTCCGCAACCGGAAATGCGAGCCCTGCCCTCTCCGGTGGCAAGACCCCCGTCGACCCCGACATGGGGGCCATCGCTCTCGCGGTCCCCGCGAGCGTGCTCGGCGGCGCGCTCGGGGCTGCCGTCGTCCCACTGATCACCCGTCTGCGAAGGCGGGTTCCCTGAGGCCTCGTTCGTACGCGGCCTCGTCTGCTCCACCCCTGCATCACCCGACAAGGAAATGGATCACATGAAACTCAAGAAATTCGCCGCGATGGGCGCGGCATTCGGTGTGGCACTCGCCGGTTTCGGCGTGGGCACGGCAGCACACGCCGATCCGGTGACCGACGGCTACTCGATCGTCGGTTCCGACACGCTCCAGGATGCTGTGAGCGCGCTGGCCAACGGCACCTCGATCACCGGATCGTCGGTGAGGCTCAGCGGTAACGGCAAGGCGCTCGCGTCCTGGGATGCCTTCACGCTCGGCGTGTCCGGCGGCGTCGGCGGCATCCAGACGAAAGCCTTCGGCCCGATCTTCGACCGCCCCAACGGCTCCGGTGCGGGCCGCAGCGCGCTGGTCGCCTCCGTGGGCGGGACCACCGGAGCCGCGTTCACCTACAACACGGTGAACGTCAAGGACCAGGTCGACTTCGCACGCAGTTCGTCGGTAGGCGGCACGGCTGGCTCGCTCCTCACATACGTCCCGTTCGGCCAGGACGCGATCGGCTATGTGTACAAGATCGGCAACGCCACGGGTGGCGCTGACGCCGTCGCCGCGAAGGCGGTCGTCGAGGACCTCACGAAGGCCCAGCTGACGAGCATCTACTCGGCGAACACGCTCGCAGCGGCCAGCGCTGCGCTGAGCGGCACGGGTTTCACGCTGCAGCCCATCGGTCTTCAGTCCAGCTCGGGGACGTGGACCACGTTCCTGGGCAAGATCGGCGTCAGCGCCCTCGGCACCGCTGTGGACACCCGTGGGAACAACGTCCCGGAGAACGACGGGCGCGTCCTCACCCCGGCTGACAACGAGATCCAGATCGTGCCGCTCTCGATCGCCAACTACATCGGGCAGGTGAACGGTGCGGCACGCATCAACACCTTCGCGGGCGTTTCCGCAGGCGCGATCGGCGGCGTGGCTCCCTACACGGGGACCGCTCCCGCCCTCGCTCCGAGTACGGCGTACTACACCAGCTCGGACTGGGGCCGCACCGTCTACATCGTCGTGCCGACCGCGAAGATCACCTCCGGCAATGCGGCGTTCGATCAGGGCGTCTCGGACCTCGTGAACACCTCGTCCTCGACGAGCCTGACGTACTGGGGAGCGTCCGGCTCTCCGACGACCAGCAAGGCCGTGAAGATCAAGTTCGGCTTCTCGGCTCCCACCGGCACCGTCGTCACCCGCAACAACTGACTCGCGCGACAAGGAAGAGAAGCCAGCCATGAAGAAGTTCACCAAACTCAGCGGGATCGGCATCGGCGCCACCGTCGCCGCTGTCGCACTCATCATCACCCCGGCGCTCTCAGCGTCGGCCGCCATCGTGCCGACCGTCGGCTCGACCCAGCCGTTCTACCTTCTGTCGGATGAGGACGGATCCCAGATCCCCGCCGGCAGCGTGAAGGGCTGGAACGACTCAGTCCTCGGCTCCCCTGAGGAGTCGGACGCAGACTACAACAGCAAGTTCGTGATCCCCGCGGACGCCGGCTCGGTGCGCACGTTCATCGCGCCGCGCGGCCAGGAGAAGAACCAGGCGGCTTGGAACGCGTCCGCTCCTCTTTCGCTCACCCCCGGGGGGATTCAGCTTCCGAACCTCAAGCCGAGCGGCAATATCTCCGCCGGTACGGGCACGCCTTCCGGTAGCGGTGGCGTGGCGAACGCTGGCGGGGACTACTCGCTCGGCATCGCATTCATCGCGAACAACGGCAACACCGTTCTCGAGGCCGACTACACCTACATCACTGTCGTCGCGAACCCCAACCCCGCGCTCGCCACATGGACGTTCGCCACGCCTGCCGCGGCGGCGGTCGCCCCGGCGATCACGACGACCGCGCTCGATGCGCTCGCGCAGGGCAACGCGTTCACGCAGACGATCGCGGCGACCGGAACCGCTCCGATCACGTGGGCGGTCCAGGCGGGCGCGCTTCCCGCGGGTCTGACCCTCGACGCGGCGACCGGTGTCATCGCGGGCACGCCGACGGCTGCGGGTGCGTACAGCTTCACGCTCCGCGCGACCAACACCGCAGGCACTGCTGACCAGGCCTTCACGGGCACGGTCAGCGCGCCTGCGCCGACCGCACCGACGCAGCCCACGGGCACCGACGCAGGCAAGGTCACGATCGCCGCTCCCGCGAAGGGCGACGCGACGGTGACGCTGCCGGCGGGCTCCGCTCAGGCGAACAAGACGCTCGACGTGTGGGCATGGTCGACCCCGACCAAGCTCGGTCAGGTCACCACGGACGCCTCGGGCAACGCGGTCATCGACATCTCGTCGCTGCCGGCCGGTTCGCACACGGTGGCGCTCGTCGCCCCCGGTGATGCGGCGTTCACGGTTCTGTCCTGGGGCACGTTCGACAAGCTCAGCGCCTCGGGCGACACGCTCACCGACACCGTCGACCTGACGGCCAAGGTCACGGCGAGCGACCTGTGGTCGCTCAACGCCGAGAAGACGTCGATCGACTTCGGGGACGTGGCGCGCGGGGCCAACAAGACGGCCGCGCTCGGCAAGGTCACCGTGGTCGACGACCGCAACGACCTCAAGGGCTGGAACCTGACGGCGGCGGCTTCGGCCTTCACCAAGGGAGCCGACACGATCCCGGCCACCGCGCTGACGATCGCGCCCTCCGCCTTCGCGGGTGCAACGCTGAAGACGGGCATCACCACGGGCACCAACGGCGCGACCTTCGCGACCAGCGCGCCGCTCGTGTCCACGGGCACGGCGGGCGCCCTGTTCGACGCCGGCCTCACCTTCACGGCGCCTGACAGCGCCAACGCGGGTGTCTACACCTCGACGCTGACCCTCACGCTCACTTCCAAGTGAGCGTGAGGTTCCGCTCGTAGGAACCCTCTGACCTGTGTGGGGAGGCCGTCCGCGGCCTCCCCACACAGCGTTTTCGGCCGTCCGCGTGCATCGGGCGCGCGGGCGGGGGTGGGGATGGACACCTCTCGGAGTCATCCCGATCACTCCTTGTTCACCCTTACGACCGACCTACGTCGTTCAGATCTGCGGAGATGTATCGTGCCTTCCTTGATGACCCGACGGGGCGGTCGCGCCCTCTTCGCCTGGGGTGCGCTCGCTCTCGCTCTCGCAGTCCTGTCGGGCAGCGTCCTGCCTGTGAGCCCCGCCGCCGCGGCCGACGATCCCGGCACCGTCGGGGTCGCGACGCGCCCCGCCGGTGCCGACGGCCGCCCGGATGGTCGGACGCGCTTGACCTACACTGCCGACCCGGGGCAGAGCATCACCGATCAGGTGCTCGTGGGCAACACCGGCACTCAGCGCCAAGACTTCACGGTCTACGCCACCGACGCCTACAACGGAGGGGACGGGGCGTTCTCACTCCTCGCCACGGCGGAGAAGCCCACGCAACTCGGGGCGTGGGTGCGATTCGACGACGGCAGCGACCGCCTCCAGTTCGCGCTCGACCCCCAAGAGGTGCGGCTCATCACCTTCACGATGCAGCTCCCCGCCGATGCCACTCCCGGCGACCACGCGGGAGGGCTCGTCGCATCGGTGCTCGAACAAGGCCAGCAGGTCAGTCTCGATCGGCGCGTCGCGACCCCGATCTATGCGCGGGTCTCGGGCGAACTGCAGCCGAGGCTCAACATCTCCAGCTTCGACGTCGCGTATGCGGGCGACTGGTGGAACCCGTTCGGCGGCTCGGTGAAGATCCTGTACACGGTCGACAATCCCGGCAACGTCGCCCTGGCGGCCAACCTCACGATGGCGGCGAACACGTGGTTCGGTATCCCTGCCACAGAACCGCAGGGCGGCAGCATCCCGATCCTGCTCCCCGGCAACTCGGCGACCTACACGTTCGAGCTCTCGGGTGTCGGGCAATGGGTCTACCTGGATCCGGGCATCACGATGCAGCCCTTCGTCGATTCTCCCGATGCTGCCCAGTTGCTGAACGTGTCGCCGGTGACGCGGGACTCGATCCTGATCGCCGTTCCGTGGCTTGTTCTGATCCTCATCTTGATCATCGTCGCGCTGGTGGTCTTCTTCCGATGGCGCCGCAAGCATGATGAGGCACGGGCCCGCGAGTGGATCGCATACACCGAGCAGCAGGCTGCCGCCGCCGCTCTCGAGAAGGTGACGGTGGGCAGTGCTGCCGGAAAGGCAGACGACTCATGACGGCTCCGCGGCGTGCCCTGCGCCGTGGGGTATTGCTCGGAGCGCTCCTTGCGGCCGCGGTCCTCTCGTCTCTCGCGTCGGTCGGCGCTCAGGCGGCCGATCCGCCACCCGATGAAGGCGGGGGCAACCTCTCGGTGGTGATCACCGATGGCTCCCCGACGACGCCGACCCCCACCCCCTCGGCCAGCAAACCGGTGGGAGCGGCGGGAAACGGTGCGAGCTCGACCGGGGCGACCAGAGGAACGGGAAGCAGCTCGGGCGCCGGGGGTTCGGGCACCGGTGGCGGGGGTGCCGGAGCGACGGGCACGACCCCGGCAGGGGAGGTGAGCGTCGCGGGGATGCTGTACATCGGTGGCCTCAACTCTGCCGCCGCGCTCTCCCCGAGCCCTCTCGAAGGCGACGTGACACTGTGGTTCACGGTGCGCAACGCGTCCAAGAGCACGATCGATGCGACGGCGAGCTTCTGGATGAACAGCCAGCTGTTCACGAACCGCATCGACACCGTCGACGCCGTCGCGATCACGGGGCTTCAGCCCGGCGAGACGAGGGTCGTGACGACGCAGCTGCACCACGCCGGACAGTGGACCGTGCTCGACGCGCACGTGACCCTGACACCGCCCGAGACGGTCGACGGGACGGCGCTCGCGCCCGTGACGCGAGACGCGACGGTGCTCTTCTTCCCGTGGCTGATCGTCGGGGCATTGGCCATCATGGCTATCGGCTTCCTCGTCGTCCGCGTGCTGCGACGAGTGGTCTTCGTCCCCGCGATGATGGATGCCGCGTGACGATCACCGAAGACCGCATGGACGTCACCGACGCGAGGACAGCCCCAACGACCGGAGGTCCGGCAACGGCGGGGGGAGGGCCTCCGCGGTCGCGCAAACCACCGAAGCCCCCGCGACGGATGCCGCGGCCGCTGCCGGTCTACGCACCCCTGTCCCCGGGGCAGGCCCTGGTGCGCAGCGTCCTCGCCCTCGTGGCGGCACTCGTGCTCGCGTTCGTCTTCCACCTCCTCGTCGTCAGTCATGTCGAGCATTTCGCGGCGCAGCAGCAGCTCTCCAACAGCTACCGCGCTCAGCTCGCTGCCGGAACGGCGCCGGTGAGCGAGGGCGACTTCGACGATGTCCTGCTGCCGGACGGGGCCCCCGTCGCCGTGCTGACGATCCCGCAGCTCGGAGTGAAGGAGGTCGTCTCGGAGGGCACATCCTCGGGCGTGCTGAACGCCGGCCCCGGCCATCGGCGCGACACGGTGCTCCCCGGTCAGGTCGGAGTGAGCGTCGTCATGGGTCGCGCGGCGGCGTTCGGCGGTCCGTTCGCGCGCCTGCAGTCGCTGCAGCCCGGCGATCAGTTCGAAGTGCGCACCGGACAAGGGGCGAGCACGTTCGAGGTCATGGGACTGCGGTACGCCGGCGACCCCACGCCGCCGGCACCGGTGAAGGGCGAGAGCCGGCTCATCCTCATGACCGCGCGGGGCGCGCCGTTCGTCCCGGTCGGCGTCGCCTACGTCGATGCCACGCTCGTGGGCACCGCCCAGCCGGCGGGTGCGCGCCAGACGACGCCCGTCACCCTTCCGCCCTCGGACAAGCCCATGGCCACCGACCTCACGACCGTCTGGGCGCTCGTGTTCGCCCTCCAGTTCCTGGTCATCGCCGAGATCGGCGCCGTGTGGGCCTTCCGACGCGTCGGAGCTCAGAAGACATGGATCGTCTTCGTGCCCGTTCTCCTGCTGGCCAGCCTCTTCGCGGCCGACCAGCTGACCCGACTTCTGCCGAACCTTCTGTGACCGGAGCTGCGACATGGCTGTAGAACCCGAGACCGACGCGCTGAATCCATCGGCGGCATCCGAAGCCGATCCGTACATGACCGACGTCGTGTCTATGGACGAGCGCGCGATGGTGGAGCGCATCGCATTCGAGTCGGTGTCGACGACCGACGTCCACGATCCCGCATTCATACCGTCATCCCCCGACATGGAATCCGGACCCCCGGCGGGGGCGGCGCCAGAAGCGTCCGTTCCCGCGGTGAACCGCCGCGACCAGCGCGAGAGGAAGCCGAGGTTCCTCGGGCGCGCACACACCGCACCGGCGGCCGGCCTGACATCGAGCGCGGGATACACCGTGCCCGCCGCGACGGTTCGCGCTTCGTCGGTGTCACTGCTGGGCGGGGCCTCCGCGACGGCGGATCGCCTCGCGGCGGCGGAGGCGCAGCTCGCCGCCAGGTCCGCCCAGTCGCAGCTCGAAGCCCGCTCGATCTCGGCCTGGTTCGGTGATCATCAGGTGCTGCGTGACGTCTCGCTCACGATGCCGGCCGGCCGGGTCACAGCCCTCATCGGGCCGTCGGGTTGCGGCAAGTCGACCTTCCTGCGCATCCTCAATCGCATGCACGAGCTCGTTCCTTCCGCTTCGCTGGCGGGGGAGGTGCTGCTCGACGACGACGACATCTACGACGCCGGGCACCGGCTCGTGGATGCGCGCAAGAAGATCGGGATGGTGTTCCAGAAGCCCAATCCGTTCCCCGCGATGTCGATCTACGACAACGTCGTCGCAGGACTCAAGCTCGCCGGCATCCGGGCCAGCCGTTCCGAGAAGGACTACCTCGTGGAGTCGTGCCTGCAGAAGGGCGGCTTGTGGAACGAGGTGAAGGATCGTCTCCGAGCTCCGGGCGGAGGTCTGTCGGGCGGACAGCAGCAGCGGTTGTGCATTGCGCGTTCCCTTGCGGTCAAGCCCCGCATCCTGCTCATGGACGAGCCCTGCTCCGCACTCGATCCGACCTCGACGCGCGTGATCGAAGAGACGATGCTCGAGCTCGCGCAGGAGGTCACGATCGTCATCGTCACGCACAACATGCAGCAGGCGCAGCGTGTGTCGCAGCAGTGTGCGTTCTTCCTCGCTTCGCAAGGCCAGCCCGGGCATATCGTGGAGCACGGCGACACCGACGCCATGTTCGCCGATCCGATCGATCCCCGCACCTTCGACTACGTCAACGGGCGATTCGGATGACTCGTCGTCGCAGCTTCTTATTCACGAAGATAACCCGAAAGCTTATAAACCAAGAAAATAAGCCATAGACTTATCCCGTGACCGTAGCAGTGACAGCCGACATCGTCGGTTCGCGGCAGCTCGCTGATCGAGACAGCGCCCAGCGGCTGCTCGACGACACGATAGCCCGAGTCGAGCACGACTACCCGGTGAGCCTGCGCGCGCTCCGCCCGACCGTCGGCGACGAGCAGCAGGGCGAGTTTCCGACGCTCGAGTCCGCTCTCGCGTCTCTTCTCCTGCTGCAGCTCGCGCTGCCTGACGGGGTGGAGTGCCGGTTCGGCGTCGGGGTCGGAGCCGTGGGAACCGTGCCTTCCGCCAGTGGTGACCTGCATGACGGCCCTGCGTGGTGGGCGGCGCGCACCGCGATCGACACGGTTCACGAACTGCAGCGTCGCGCGGTCCAGACCGCCCGTATCCGGGTGGTCGCGGCAGCGGAGGAGGATGCGGCGACCCACGCCGCGGTCGCGCTGGCCAACGCCTACCTGCTCGCGCGGGATCAGCTCGTCGTGTCGATGAACGAGCGCACGCGCCGGATCGCGTACGGGCGATGCCTGGGAGAGACGCAGGCACATCTGGCTGAGGTCGAGGGCATCACGCAGCCGGCGGTCTCGCAAGCGCTCGCGAGCGCCGGCGCAGCGGCCGTGATCGCAGGGTTCGCCCTTCTTCAGCCCCACCGCGATTGACCCGACCCGCATGCGGTCACGCGCCGCGACTCACCAGATAGAGAGCCGTACGAGCGCTCCCACGAGGCATGCCCAGAGCAGGCTCGACATCGTGCCGATGATGAATCGCTCCCTGGATTCGGGCGCGACCAGTTCTGAGAACCGTCCGACGCCCTTCACCGCCACCACGACAGCCAGCGCTTCGGGAAAGCCGGCGATGATCGCCACGACCACCGCGATGCGCTCCAAGTACCCGATCGTGGTGCCTCCGCGCATCACTTCGCGAACGTCGCCCGACGAAGCCCCGATGGCCGGATCCACCGCGTCCACCGCATCCGCCGCAGGGGATGGCGCTCGCAGCAGGATGCCGCCGCTCTCGCCGTCGCGCACGTTCCCGTGCGTGGCGAAGGCCAGGATGCGGCGGGTGATCGGGTCGCCGCCGAGTGCGGCGACCGCGGTGCCGAGCATGGCCAGCACCATCCCGACGACGATCGGTACCTTCAGCGGCGAGACCGCCACGACGAGCAGGGCCAGGACGACGAGGCTCGCGGCGACGATCAGCACGGGATCGGTCGGTGACCGCTTGCTCACGATCACCAGAGTGAGCGTGACCGAGAGCACGAGGAAGAGGAAGATCGACAGGATCAGGACGAGGATCGCCTCGGGGGAGAGAACCATCCCGCAAGTCTGTCATCGGGGTCGGTCATCGCCCCGCTGATAGCCTGGAACGCGTGTCTGCCCCCGTCGCGATCGACTTCGATTCCCCGCGTGAACCCGCCAACGATCCCACTTTCGAATCCGTGTGGGACGAGATCGTCTGGCGCGGGCTCGTACACGTGTCCACCGATGAGGCGGCACTTCGCGATCTGCTCGCCGGGCCGCCGATCACGTACTACTGCGGATTCGATCCGACGGCGCCGAGCCTGCACCTCGGAAACCTCGTGCAGCTCCTGCTCATGCGTCGACTGCAGCTCGCAGGCCACCGGCCGCTCGGGCTCGTGGGTGGGTCGACCGGCCTCATCGGTGACCCGAAGCCGACCGCCGAACGCACGCTGAACGACAGCGCGCTCGTGGAGGAGTGGGTCGGGTACCTCCAGACCCAGGTCGCGCGGTTCCTCGATTTCGACGGCGAGAACGCGGCCAGACTGGTGAACAACCTCGACTGGACTGCGCCGATGAGCGCGATCACGTTCCTTCGCGATATCGGCAAGCACTACCGCGTGGGCACCATGCTCAAGAAGGATGCGGTCAGCGCGCGCCTGAACTCCGAGGACGGGATCAGCTACGCCGAGTTCAGCTACCAGATCCTGCAGGGCCTCGACTTCCGCGAGCTGTACGTCCAATACGGCTGCGTGCTGCAGACCGGGGGCAGCGATCAGTGGGGCAATCTCACCAGCGGCGTCGATCTGATCAAGCGTGCCGAGGGAACGAGCGTCCACGCGATCGGCACCCCGCTCATCACCAACAGCGACGGTCGCAAGTTCGGCAAGAGCGAGGGCAACGCGATCTGGCTCGACCCCGCCTTGACGAGCCCCTACGCGATGTACCAGTTCTGGCTCAATACCGACGATGCCGACGTCGCCGATCGCCTCAAGGTCTTCACATTCCTCACCCGAGCCGAGATCGAAGCGGTCGTGGCCGAGCACGAGGCCGCCCCCTTCCGGCGCATCGGCCAGAGGACGGTCGCCCGTCTGGTGACGAGCTTCGTGCACGGGGCGGATGCCGCGGATGCGGCGATCGCGGCATCCGACGCGCTGTTCGGCCAGGGCGACCTCACCGCCCTCGATGCCGACACCCTGGCGACGGCACTGCGCGAGCTGCCCCATGCCGACCTGCCGCCCGGTACGCCCGTCGTCCAGGCGCTCGTCGACACCGGACTCGTGTCGAGTCTCGGCGAAGGGCGGCGCGCGATCGCGCAGGGCGGTGTGACCCTCGACGGTGCGAGGGTCACGGACGATGCGGCGGTCATCGACGGTGCGCTTCCCGGGGGCGTGTCGGTGCTTCGGCGCGGCAAGAAGACCCTCGCGGGCGTCTTCGTCGTACCCGCGCTGGGAGATGTCGAAGCGCCGGGCGGAACCGGCAGATGAGCACGCGGAGTGACGCGGATCGCCCACATCGTCCCGCTCGTTCGACGAGCGGGACGTGCTGAGCCGAAGCGATGCCCTTCACTCCGAGCCATGCCGTCGTCGCCCTCCCGTTTGTTCGGTCCCCGCTGATCCCCGCGGCGATCGGGGTCGGCGCGATGGCTCCCGACCTGCCGCTGTTCGTGCGTGGTGTCGGCCCGGACTACGACACGACGCATGATCTGCGATGGGTCCCGCTGACGGCGGTCGTCGCGCTCGTGCTCCTGCTCGCGTGGCGCGCCGTTCTGCGCCCAGCGACCCGCGAGCTCTCTCCGCGCTGGCTCGCATCGCGACTGCCGGACGATTGGGATGCGCCTGCCGCGCCGTCTCTGCGCGCGACTTTCGCGCAGCGCGGTCGCGCCCGCGCGTCCTGGCGGGGCGGGGCAATCCTGGCGATCTCGCTCGTGGTGGGGGTGGTGAGTCACATCGTGTGGGACCTCTTCACGCACGAGGGCCGCTGGGGGAGCGAAGTCCTGCCCGCCCTCGACGATGCGTGGGGCCCGCTCACCGGGTACAAGTGGTTGCAGCACGGATCGAGTGCGATCGGGCTCGTGATCCTCGCGGTGTGGGGGATGGGCTGGCTGAAGGCGCGGGATGCCGCGGAATCCCTCGATCGCGTCCTCCCCGCGGGTGTGCGCTGGGCGTGGTGGGCTTCCCTGCCCGCCACCTTGATGTTCGCCTGGGGCCTGGGTCTCAGTGCATACGGGCCGTTCACTGCGGAGTGGACGATCGCCCACCTCGCGTATCGGGTGCTTCCCCCCGCGTGCGCCGTGTGGGCCTGCGCGACACTGCTGCTGTGTGCCGCGATTCAAGCCCTCCGAGTTCGCCGGGCATCCTAGAACCGCGGAAATCCGGGGCGACACGCCCGGGATGCGGTTTCGATTTGCGAGGCGCGAAACCCGCACGTAATGTATTCACTGTTCGCCCCACAGGGAAGCGGAGAGGCCGAAAGGCTCACCCCCCTCAAGCGGAGAACCACCCCCCATCTGAAACACACTCCTTGAGTGTGTGCGACCCTCGGGTCTACGATGGAGGTTCCCACTCCTCGAAGCTGTCGAAGAGTGCTGTTCACAGACGCTTGATCGTCACGAACAGCCGATTTGACAAGCTGACGGAAAGGGATAAGATAGAGAAGTTGCCCAGCGGGCCGGCTCACATGCCGAGACGCAGGGCACCTGATCTAGCTTCGTGAGATGTCGTCATCGACAGCTGCCCCTCGACTTCGAGTCGAAGAGCGCTGATTTGACAGGCGGATCACGACGCATAAGATAGAGAAGTTGCCCTGCGGGCAAGGCCGAGAGGCTGAGCAGCAGGAGCATCCGATCCTTGAGAACTCAACAGCGTGCACTTGTCAAATGCCAAAAAACCTCGCGGTCAGCTTGCTGACCGATGAGATTCTTTTGAGATTAAACGAGATGTCAGCAATGACATCCGATCGTCAGATCAAACTCGCTCGGCTCGACCTATTCCGGTCTTGTCGCAGCAAAATTCTTTCACGGAGAGTTTGATCCTGGCTCAGGATGAACGCTGGCGGCGTGCTTAACACATGCAAGTCGAACGGTGAAAGAGAGCTTGCTCTCTGGATCAGTGGCGAACGGGTGAGTAACACGTGAGCAATCTGCCCCTGACTCTGGGATAACAGTTGGAAACAGCTGCTAATACCGGATACGAGCTGTGAAGGCATCTTCAACAGCTGGAAAGAACTTCGGTCAGGGATGAGCTCGCGGCCTATCAGCTAGTTGGTGAGGTAATGGCTCACCAAGGCGTCGACGGGTAGCCGGCCTGAGAGGGTGACCGGCCACACTGGGACTGAGACACGGCCCAGACTCCTACGGGAGGCAGCAGTGGGGAATATTGCACAATGGGCGCAAGCCTGATGCAGCAACGCCGCGTGAGGGACGACGGCCTTCGGGTTGTAAACCTCTTTTAGCAAGGAAGAAGCGAAAGTGACGGTACTTGCAGAAAAAGCACCGGCTAACTACGTGCCAGCAGCCGCGGTAATACGTAGGGTGCAAGCGTTATCCGGAATTATTGGGCGTAAAGAGCTCGTAGGCGGTTTGTCGCGTCTGCTGTGAAATCTGGGGGCTCAACCCCCAGCCTGCAGTGGGTACGGGCAGACTAGAGTGCGGTAGGGGAGATTGGAATTCCTGGTGTAGCGGTGGAATGCGCAGATATCAGGAGGAACACCGATGGCGAAGGCAGATCTCTGGGCCGTAACTGACGCTGAGGAGCGAAAGGGTGGGGAGCAAACAGGCTTAGATACCCTGGTAGTCCACCCCGTAAACGTTGGGAACTAGTTGTGGCGACCATTCCACGGTCTCCGTGACGCAGCTAACGCATTAAGTTCCCCGCCTGGGGAGTACGGCCGCAAGGCTAAAACTCAAAGGAATTGACGGGGACCCGCACAAGCGGCGGAGCATGCGGATTAATTCGATGCAACGCGAAGAACCTTACCAAGGCTTGACATATAGAGGAAACGTGCAGAAATGTACGCCCCGCAAGGTCTCTATACAGGTGGTGCATGGTTGTCGTCAGCTCGTGTCGTGAGATGTTGGGTTAAGTCCCGCAACGAGCGCAACCCTCGTTCTATGTTGCCAGCACGTAATGGTGGGAACTCATGGGATACTGCCGGGGTCAACTCGGAGGAAGGTGGGGATGACGTCAAATCATCATGCCCCTTATGTCTTGGGCTTCACGCATGCTACAATGGCCGGTACAAAGGGCTGCAATACCGTAAGGTGGAGCGAATCCCAAAAAGCCGGTCCCAGTTCGGATTGAGGTCTGCAACTCGACCTCATGAAGTCGGAGTCGCTAGTAATCGCAGATCAGCAACGCTGCGGTGAATACGTTCCCGGGTCTTGTACACACCGCCCGTCAAGTCATGAAAGTCGGTAACACCTGAAGCCGGTGGCCCAACCCTTGTGGAGGGAGCCGTCGAAGGTGGGATCGGTAATTAGGACTAAGTCGTAACAAGGTAGCCGTACCGGAAGGTGCGGCTGGATCACCTCCTTTCTAAGGAGCATTTGGTACCACCTCGGTGGTATCCAGAGCCAGAACTGAGACATACGTTCTCAGCTGGTCAGCTCATGGGTGGAACATTAGACAAGGTGCCCTTCGGGACGTCCCGGACTCAGTACGCTGCTTGCAGCTGGAAAGGTCTTGTTCGAACTGATCGGCACATGCACGCTGTTGGGTCCTGAGGGACCGGATGCCTCGATCTTCGGGTCGAGTCAGACGAAACTCAGGACCTTTTTTGTTGCCGGTCAGCCGGCAGCCGGAAAGGTACCGCCCGTACTTTGAGAACTACACAGTGGACGCGAGCATCTTTGAGATGATCCTTCGGGGTCATTTCACATAGATGATCTTTATAGATCATTAGTCAATTTCAACTCTGGACTTCGGTCCAGACCGATTCTGACGAAACTCATGTGATTTCAAATCTTTAAGAGCAAACGGTGGATGCCTTGGCATCTGGAGCCGAAGAAGGACGTAGCAATCTGCGATAAGCCTCGGGGAGTGGATAAGCACACTTTGATCCGAGGATGTCCGAATGGGGAAACCCCGCTGGGCGGCTTGCCGACCCAGTGACTCCCGCCTGAATATATAGGGCGGGTAGAGGGAACGTGGGGAAGTGAAACATCTCAGTACCCACAGGAAGAGAAAGCAACCGCGATTCCGTTAGTAGTGGCGAGCGAAACCGGAACAGGCTAAACCGAGTACGTGTGATATCCGGCAGGAGTTGCGTATTCGGGGTTGTGGGACTTTTCAGACTGCTCTGCCGAGCAGTCGGCGTTACAAGAAGGTATAGACGAACGGCATTGAAAGGCCGGTCACAGAGGGTGCAAACCCCGTAGTCGAAATGCCTCCCTTGGCGCGAAGAGTATCCCAAGTAGCACGGGGCCCGAGAAATCCCGTGTGAATCTGTCAGGACCACCTGATAAGCCTAAATACTCCCAGATGACCGATAGCGGACAAGTACCGTGAGGGAAAGGTGAAAAGTACCCCGGGAGGGGAGTGAAATAGTACCTGAAACCGTTTGCTTACAAACCGTTGGAGCCTCCTTAGTAGGGGTGACAGCGTGCCTTTTGAAGAATGAGCCTGCGAGTTAGCGATATGTGGCGAGGTTAACCCGAGTGGGGTAGCCGTAGCGAAAGCGAGTCTGAATAGGGCGATTCAGTCGCATGTCCTAGACCCGAAGCGAAGTGATCTATCCATGGCCAGGTTGAAGCGACGGTAAGACGTCGTGGAGGACCGAACCCACTTAGGTTGAAAACTGAGGGGATGAGCTGTGGATAGGGGTGAAAGGCCAATCAAACTTCGTGATAGCTGGTTCTCTCCGAAATGCATTTAGGTGCAGCGTTGCGTGTTTCTTGCCGGAGGTAGAGCTACTGGATGGCCGATGGGCCCCAAAAGGTTACTGACGTCAGCCAAACTCCGAATGCCGGTAAGTGAGAGCGCAGCAGTGAGACTGTGGGGGATAAGCTTCATAGTCGAGAGGGAAACAACCCAGACCACCATCTAAGGTCCCTAAGCGCGTGCTAAGTGGGAAAGGATGTGGAGTTGCTTAGACAACCAGGAGGTTGGCTTAGAAGCAGCCACCCTTGAAAGAGTGCGTAATAGCTCACTGGTCAAGTGATTCCGCGCCGACAATGTAACGGGGCTCAAGCACGCCACCGAAGTTGTGGCATTGACATTATTGGTAGGCCTTCGTGGTCCAGCCGTGTTGATGGGTAGGAGAGCGTCGTGTGGCGAGTGAAGCGGCGGGGTGACCCAGCCGTGGACGCCACACGAGTGAGAATGCAGGCATGAGTAGCGAAAGACGTGCGAGAAACACGTCCTCCGAAAGACCAAGGGTTCCAGGGTCAAGCTAATCTTCCCTGGGTAAGTCGGGACCTAAGGCGAGGCCGACAGGCGTAGTCGATGGACAACGGGTTGATATTCCCGTACCGGCGAAGAACCGCCCAAACCAATCCAGTAATGCTAAGTGTCTGAATCCCTTTGACGGATCCCTTCGGGGTGAAGCGTTGGGCCTAGCACACGACCCTATGCTGAGGCGGTTAGCGTATTAACAGGTGTGACGCAGGAAGGTAGCCCAAGCCAGGCGATGGTAGTCCTGGTGCAAGTGCGTAGGCCAAGTGATAGGCAAATCCGTCACTTATACAGGCTGAGACACGATGCGGATAAAAAGTGGGTGATCCTATGCTGCCAAGAAAAGCATCGACGCGAGGTTCAAGCCGCCCGTACCCCAAACCGACTCAGGTGGTCAGGTAGAGAATACCAAGGAGATCGAGAGAATCGTGGTTAAGGAACTCGGCAAAATGCCCCCGTAACTTCGGGAGAAGGGGGGCCTTCGACGTATAAGGACTTGCTCCGAAAGCGTTTGGAGGCCGCAGAGACTAGTGGGTAGCGACTGTTTACTAAAAACACAGGTCCGTGCCAAGTCGCAAGACGATGTATACGGACTGACGCCTGCCCGGTGCTGGAAGGTTAAGAGGACCGGTTAGCCGCAAGGCGAAGCTGAGAATTTAAGCCCCAGTAAACGGCGGTGGTAACTATAACCATCCTAAGGTAGCGAAATTCCTTGTCGGGTAAGTTCCGACCTGCACGAATGGCGTAACGACTTCCCAACTGTCTCAACCGCGAACTCGGCGAAATTGCATTACGAGTAAAGATGCTCGTTACGCGCAGCAGGACGGAAAGACCCCGTGACCTTTACTATAGTTTGGTATTGGTGTTCGGTGTGGCTTGTGTAGGATAGGTGGGAGACTTTGAAGCGTGGACGCCAGTTCATGTGGAGTCATTGTTGAAATACCACTCTGGTCACTCTGGATATCTAACTTAGAACCGTAATCCGGTTCAGGGACAGTGCCTGATGGGTAGTTTAACTGGGGCGGTTGCCTCCCAAAAAGTAACGGAGGCGCCCAAAGGTTCCCTCAACCTGGTTGGCAATCAGGTGTCGAGTGTAAGTGCACAAGGGAGCTTGACTGTGAGACTGACAGGTCGAGCAGGGACGAAAGTCGGGACTAGTGATCCGGCAGTGGCTTGTGGAAGCGCTGTCGCTCAACGGATAAAAGGTACCTCGGGGATAACAGGCTGATCTTGCCCAAGAGTCCATATCGACGGCATGGTTTGGCACCTCGATGTCGGCTCGTCGCATCCTGGGGCTGGAGTAGGTCCCAAGGGTTGGGCTGTTCGCCCATTAAAGCGGTACGCGAGCTGGGTTTAGAACGTCGTGAGACAGTTCGGTCCCTATCCGCTGCGCGCGTAGGAAGTTTGAGAGGATCTGACCCTAGTACGAGAGGACCGGGTTGGACGAACCTCTGGTGTGTCAGTTGTTCCGCCAGGAGCACCGCTGATTAGCTACGTTCGGGATGGATAACCGCTGAAAGCATCTAAGCGGGAAGCCGGCCTCAAGATGAGACTTCCATGCCTTCGGGCGAGAGGCTCCCAGCCAGACTACTGGGTTGATAGGCCAGATGTGGAAGCGTGGTAACACGTGCAGCTGACTGGTACTAATAAGCCGATGATTTGATAATCACCTTCCTAGGTGCTTGCGTCCACTGAGTGGTTCTCGATGTACGGTCGAGAACCGCATGTATCGCTGCAATTGCAGCACTCATGCTTTGAACGATGAAACATCAATAGTGTTTCGGCGGCCATAGCGAGAGGGAAACGCCCGGTCACATTCCGAACCCGGAAGCTAAGCCTCTCAGCGCCGATGGTACTGCAGGGGGGACCCTGTGGGAGAGTAGGACACCGCCGGACTTCTTTCGAGAAATGGCCACCCAATGCTGGGTGGCCATTTCGCGTTAACACACCTGAAGAGAGACTGCCGAGAGGACCGAAATGGCTGACGACGAGAAACGCGACGATCGAGCGCGGGATTCGCGTCCGCCACGTAGCGGTGCCCCGCGGAAGTCGTATCCGCCGCGTGATGGTGAGCGGAAGTCGTATCCGCCGCGTGATGGTGAGCGGAAGTCGTATCCGCCGCGTGATGGTGAGCGGAAGTCGTATCCGCCGCGTGATGGTGAGCGGAAGTCTTATCCGCCGCGTGATGGTGAGCGGAAGCCGTACGCCTCCCGTGATGGTGAGCGGAAGCCGTACGCCTCCCGTGATGGTGAGCGGAAGCCGTACGCCTCCCGTGATGGTGAGCGGAAGCCGTACGCCTCCCGTGATGGTGAGCGGAAGCCGTACGCCTCCCGTGATGGTGAGCGGAAGCCGTACGCCTCCCGTGATGGTGAGCGGAAGCCGTACGCCTCCCGTGATGGTGAGCGGAAGTCGTATCCGCCGCGTGATGGTGACCGCTCTCACGCGCCCCGCGCGGGCCGTGATCGTCCAGAGCGCGAGGGCGAGGATCTGCGCCCGGTACGGGCGCGCCATGACGATCCGCTGATCCCCGACGACGTGTTGCCTCAGGACCTCAACGGCGGCGCGCGTAACGAGCTGAAGACCCTGACGAAGGAGAACGCCGAGCAAGTCGCGCGTCACCTGGCGATGGCCTCGCGGCTCATCGATGAGGATCCGGAATTGGCTCACGCCCACGCCATCTCGGCGTCGCGGCGCGCCGGTCGCATTGCGATCGTCCGCGAGACGCTGGCGATCACCGCGTACACGATCGGTGACTACGCCCTTGCGCTCCGCGAGCTGCGCACATACCGACGGATCTCGGGCAAAGACGATCAGCTGCCACTCATGGTGGACAGTGAGCGCGGGGTCGGCCGGCCCGACCGCGGGCTCGAGCTCGGCAGATCCGTGGACCGGTCGACGCTCCCGACACAGGTCCGTGTCGAGCTCGCGATCGCGATGTCCGGTGCGCGGCTCGACCTTGGCGAGGCTGAGCGGGCTCTGCAGGAACTGGACATTCCTGAACTGAACCCCGATGTCGCTTTCGAGTGGAGCCCCGCGCTGTTCGCCGCACGCGCCACCGTGCTCGAAGAGCTCGGCCGGGAGGACGAAGCACGTGAGTGGCACCGTCGTGCCGTCGTGGCCGCAGAGGCGCTGGATGCTGCGGACGACGACGACGCCGATCGTGAAGTCGTCATCGTCGAGGAGGTCTTCGAAGAAGTCACGCTCGATGATCATGCCGGCGATGCCCCCGCACACGATCCTCAGGGCGCCGATGAGGCGGCGTCACTTCCAGCCTCGGACGACGGAGACCACGCCTGATGGCCCTGCTCGATCGCTTCACGAAGAGCGGTGCGACCCCGCTCGACAACGTGGATGTGGTACTGGCAGACCTCGACGGAGTCGTCTATGCGGGAGCGGGAGCGCTCCCTCACGCGGTCGAAAGTCTCAACGCCGCAGCGCGGGGAAGACGAATCGGCTACATCACCAACAACGCGTCACGCACGGATGCCTCGGTCGCCGCGCACCTCCGAGAGCTGGGCCTCGACACGACCGCACGTGACATCGTCACGAGTCCTCAGGCGGCGATGCGGTTGCTGCTCGAGCGGGTCGCGCCCGGAGCGACGGTCCTCGTGGTCGGGGGCGAAGGACTCGTCGTCGAAGTCGAGAAGGCGGGATTCACGGTGACGCGAAGCGCGGACGACGCCCCCGCGGCCGTCGTTCAGGGCTTCGCCCCCGAGGTCGGCTGGGCACAGTTGGCCGAAGCCGCGTATGCGCTGAAGATTCCTGAGGAAGACGGCGGCATCCCTTGGATCGCCACGAACACCGACTGGACGATCCCGCAGTCCCGCGGCATCGCGCCGGGGAACGGCACGCTCGTCTCCGCCGTGCACACCGCGGTCGGGCGGCTCGCGACCGTCGCAGGAAAGCCCGAGACCCCGATCTTCGTCGAAGCCGTCGCCCGGTTCGACGCCCGGCATCCGCTGTTCATCGGTGACAGGCTCGACACCGACATCCTCGGTGCGAACCGTGCCGGCATCGCCTCAGCGCTCGTCCTGACCGGCATCGACCGGCCCAAGCACGTCCTGGCGGCGCCCGTCGATTCGCGTCCCACATTCATCCTCGGCGACCTGCGCGAACTCGACCAGCCCTACCCGAGGACCAAAGTCGCCGGCGGCGTGACCACCGTCGGCGACGCGGCTGTGCGGATAGACGGCGCTGACGTGCGCATCGTCAGTGAAGGCAACAGGCCCATCGATCTCGTTCGCGCCGGCGCCGCGGCGATCTGGGCGACCGGTCGCGGGATCTTCGGTTTCCGCGTTCCCGAGCGCCTCTACGCCGATCCATTCCACCGGCCCTGACCGCGGAAACGGGTGGGTCCGCGTATCCTGACGGTATGTCCGACCCAGAGAGCACCGGTGATGCAGGCCCTGCACCCGAGCTCGAGGTGACCCCCGAGCTGCTCAGTCGGCTACGCATCATCGAAGGTCAGCCCCTCTCCGCCCGAGCCGATGCCTACGCCGCGCTGCACGAGCAACTCGCCGCGCGGCTCGAGTCCGGTCCGCACGCGTGACGCAGCGCCTCGATGCGGCTTTGGCCGCGCGCGGACTCGCGCGGTCCCGCACGCATGCCGCGACACTCATCGCCGAGGGTCTCGTCACCGTCGACGGCAGGGGAGTGGTGAAGGCGTCGGCGCAGGTCGCCGATGATGCGGCGCTCGTGGTCGCCGGGGCCGACCACTACGTCAGCCGCGCGGCCCACAAGCTCCTGGCCGCTCTGGATGCGTTCGCCATCGATGTGGCGGATCGGACCGCGCTCGACCTCGGCGCGTCCACCGGTGGGTTCACCCAAGTGCTCCGTGAGCGCGGCGCCGACCCGGTGATCGCCCTGGACGTCGGCCACGGCCAGCTCGTCGCATCCATCGCTCTGGATCCCGGCGTGATCGCGATCGAAGGGTTCAACGCACGCGACCTCTCGCCCGAGTCGCTCCGCGAGGCCTCCGCGACGGATGCGCTCCCATCGATCGTGACGGCGGATCTGTCGTTCATCTCCCTCGGCCACGTGCTCGGGCCGATCCGCAGTGTGCTCGCACCGGATGGCGATGCGGTGCTCCTCATCAAGCCGCAGTTCGAGGTGGGTCGCACGGCCGTGAAGGGCGGACTCGTGACGGATGCTGCTGCCCGTGCCGACGCGGTCTCAAGCGTGCTGTGGTCGGCGTGGGACGCCGGGCTGCAGACCGTTGGCGTGATCTCGTCTCCGCTGCTGGGGACGCACGGCAACGCCGAGTTCGTCGCGCACTTCGCCGCTGACCGCGGAAGCAATCCGACAGAATGGTTGAGCACCGTGAGCCGACTGGCGGGAGAACGATGAGCGACGAGCGTAGCATCCTTGTCGTCGTGCACGCGCGCCGTGACGATACCGTCGAAGCTGCCCACCGCGTCATGTCGGCGCTCACCGCGGCCGGGGCGCGTCCCGTACTCAGCGCGGATGACCGCGACGACCTGGCGGCGGCGATGGCATTGCCTCCGAACACGGGGACGCTCGGGGTCGACGTCGATGTCGCCGACATCGAGCTGGCGATCGTCCTGGGCGGCGATGGCACGATCCTGCGCGCCGCGGAGCTCGTTCGCGACGGCACCGCGCCCGTGCTCGGGATCAATCTGGGGCATGTCGGCTTCCTCGCTGAGATCGAGCGCGACGACATGGACGACGCGGTGCGCCGTGTCATCGCGCGCGACTATCGCGTCGAGGAGCGTCTGGCCTTGAGCGTGCGCGTCAAGGATTCGGAAGACTCAGTGATCTACGAGACGTGGGCGCTGAACGAGGCGACGGTCGAGAAGGCCAGCCGTGAGCGAATGCTCGAGGTCGTGATCGAGGTCGACGGACGACCCCTTTCGACGTTCGGGTGCGACGGTGTCGTGGTTGCGACACCGACCGGATCGACCGCCTACAACTTCTCCGCCGGCGGGCCTGTGATCTGGCCGACCGTCGAAGCCATCGCGGTGGTGCCGCTCTCGGCGCACGCGCTGTTCGCGAAGCCGCTCGTGGTCGGCCCCGAAGCGGCCATCGCGATCGAGGTGCTCGAGCGCACGAACGGCACGGGAATACTGTGGTGCGACGGCCGCCGATCCCACGATCTCCCCCCCGGGGCGCGGGTGGTCGTGCGTCGCTCGGAACGCCCGGTGCGTCTCGCTCGGCTGCACCCCTCCGCGTTCACCGATCGACTCGTTCGCAAGTTCCGGCTCCCGGTCGAAGGCTGGCGGGGCCCTACCGCGATCACGGGGTCGAGCTCATCGGAGACCCTGTGAGCGAAGGCACCCCGTGACCGAAGCGACACTGCGAGAGAAGACACGCCGTGATTGAAGAGATGCGCCTGCGCGATCTCGGTGTGATCGCTGAAGCTACGCTCCCGATGGGTCCCGGTTTCACCGCGATCACCGGCGAGACCGGCGCGG
Source organism: Microbacterium rhizomatis (assembly GCF_008710745.1). GTDB lineage: Bacteria > Actinomycetota > Actinomycetes > Actinomycetales > Microbacteriaceae > Microbacterium > Microbacterium rhizomatis. The sequence goes on along the minus strand of NZ_VYSA01000001.1, from coordinate 1,021,742 downwards.
GCAAGACGATGGTCGTGACGGGTCTCGGACTCCTTCTCGGCCAGCGCGCGGATTCCGGCGCCGTCCGCGCCGGCGCCCCGCAGGCCGCCGTCGATGGGGTGTGGCTCGTCTCCGAGACGGGGCCGGTCGCAGATCGCGTGCGCGAGGCCGGAGGCGAACTCGAGCCGCTGGGCGACGGACGTGCCGAGCTGTTCGTCGGACGCACGATCTCGAGCGAGGGCCGCAGCAGGGCGACCGTCGGCGGGCGCAGCGCTCCGGCCGGAGTTCTGGCCGACCTGGCCGATGAGCTCGTCGTCGTGCACGGCCAGTCCGACCAGCTGCGGCTGCGATCTGCGGCAGCACAGCGCGACGCACTCGACCGTTTCGGCGGCGCGCCGGTCGCCGAAGCCCTCGTCGCGTACCGCGCGACCTTCGACCGGTGGCGCGCGGCTCAGACCGCCCTCGAGGTGCTGACAGCCGAGCGCGACGTGCGTGCGCGCGAAGCGGAAGACCTACGCGTGGCGCTTGCGGCGATCGAGCAGGTCGATCCGCAGCCGGGTGAGGACCTGGAGCTCAACCGGCGGGCGGAGCGACTGGCCAACGCGGAGGATCTGCGCGTCGCGGCGGCATCCGCTCACGATGCTCTCTCGGGCGATGGCGATGTTCCGGATGTCGGCATCCTCCTCGCTGAGGCGCGAAGGGCGCTGGAGCGCGCGTCGTCGCGCGACCCAGCGCTGGAAGGACTCGCCGAGCAAGTCGCCGATCTCGGCTACCGTTCGGCTGATCTGGCTGCATCCCTGTCGGGGTACCTCGCCGATCTCGACGAAGCCGGCCCGCACGAACTCGAGGCGGTCGAAGAGCGGCGCGCTGCGCTCGGCGGACTGATCCGCGCGCACGGGTCGCTCGATGCCGCGCTCGCGCTCGTCGAGACCGGGTCGGCGCGGCTCGTCGAGCTCGATGACGACGACGATCGGATCGAACGGCTCGGGCGCGAGCGAGACGATGCCGCAATCGAACTCGACGATGTCGCCGCCGCGCTCACGGCGGCCCGCACCGAAGCGGCGATGAGGCTCGGCGCGGCGGTCACCGAAGAGCTGCATGCCCTCGCGATGCCGGATGCCCGTCTCACCGTCGTCGTCTCACCGGCATCCGCGACGGCAGCCGGACGTGATGATGTCGCCATCCTCCTCGCCCCGCACCCCGGGGCGGATCCGCGCCAGGTCTCGCGAGGCGCGTCGGGTGGCGAGCTCAGCCGCGTCATGCTGGCGATCGAGGTCGTGATCGCCGCCACCGACCCGGTCCCGACGTTCGTGTTCGACGAAGTGGATGCCGGAATCGGCGGTGCCGCCGCGATCGAGGTCGGTCGTCGGCTCGCGCGACTGGCCGAATCGTCGCAGGTCATCGCCGTCACCCACCTCGCCCAGGTGGCCGCGTTCGCGGGCAACCACCTGACAGTCGTGAAAGCGAGCGACGGTTCGGTCACAGCATCCAGCGTCCGCCGCTTGGAAGGGGCAGAGCGCGAGTCGGAGATGGCCAGGTTGCTTTCGGGCCTCGCCGATTCGGATGCCGCACTCACTCACGCGCGGGAACTGCTCGCCGTGGCGCACGAACGCGCGTGACGTAGCAGCGTCGGGAGGAACTGCCATACTCGGGGGAATCGTCTCGGCGCTCGCCCGGGAGATCCGATCATGCCGGACTGATAGGATAAAAGCCCGTGGCGGAAACTACTGACGCGGTACATTCGAACGGCGCCTTCTCTTCAGACGGCTCATCCTCAAACGGCACGACACGGCACATCTTTGTGACGGGTGGTGTCGTTTCTTCGTTGGGTAAGGGCCTCACTGCCGCCAGTCTCGGAAACCTGTTGACGGCCCGCGGACTGCACGTGGTCATGCAGAAGCTCGACCCGTATCTGAACGTCGATCCGGGCACGATGAATCCCTTCCAGCACGGCGAGGTCTTCGTGACCGACGACGGGGCCGAGACCGACCTCGACATCGGGCACTACGAGCGCTTCCTCGACATCGAGCTCTCGCAGGCTGCGAACGTCACGACCGGTCAGATCTACTCGCAGGTGATCGCCCGCGAGCGGCGCGGCGAATACCTGGGCGACACGGTGCAGGTCATCCCGCACATCACCGACGAGATCAAGCGTCGCATGCGCCTGCAGGCCACCGAAGACCCGCAGCCCGATGTGATCATCACCGAGATCGGCGGTACGGTCGGCGACATCGAGTCGCAGCCGTTCATCGAGTCGGCGCGGCAGATCCGCCACGAGCTCGGCAGGCAGAACGTCTTCTTCGTGCACGTATCGCTCGTGCCGTTCATGGGCGCCTCCGGCGAGCAGAAGACCAAGCCGACGCAGCACTCCGTCGCGACGCTCCGCTCGATCGGCATCCAGCCCGACGCGCTGGTGCTCCGCAGTGATCGGCCCGTGACCGAGGCGAACAAGCGCAAGATCGCCCTGATGTGCGACGTCGACGAGGGTGCGGTCGTCAACGCCGTCGACGTGCCGAGCATCTACGACATCCCGACGATGCTGCATGAGCAGGGCCTCGATGACTACATCGTGCGCACGCTCGGCCTCGGCAAGGCGCTCGACGTCGACTGGTCGCGGTGGGACAAGGTGCTGCAGGCGGTCCACAACCCCAAGCACGAGGTGACGCTCGGGCTGGTCGGCAAGTACATCGACCTGCCGGACGCCTACCTCTCGGTCACCGAAGCGCTCAAGGCCGGTGGGTTCGCGCACGAAACCCAGGTCGCGATCAAATGGATCCCGTCGGATGAGTGCGAGACGCCGGAAGGCGCGGCCAAGGTGCTCGGCGCGCTGGATGGAATCGTGATCCCGGGCGGTTTCGGCATCCGGGGTATCGAAGGAAAGCTCGGTGCGCTGAAGTTCGCGCGGGAACAGGGGATTCCTACCCTCGGGCTGTGCCTCGGACTGCAGTGCATGGTGATCGAGTACGCCCGCAACGGCGCGGGGATCGACGGCGCCTCATCGAGCGAGTTCGACCCCGACACCGCAGACCCGGTCATCGCGACGATGGCCGAGCAGGTCGAGATCATCGCCGGTGGCGACCTGGGCGGCACCATGAGACTGGGGCTCTACCCGGCCGACCTCGCCGAAGGTTCGCTCGCCGCAGAGCTCTACGGCGCAGCGCGAGTCGAGGAGCGGCACCGGCACCGGTACGAAGTCAACAACGCCTATCGCGACCGGCTCGCCGAAGCAGGACTGGTCTTCTCGGGACTCTCGCCCGACCGCAACCTCGTCGAGTACGTCGAGCTTCCGCGCGACGTGCACCCGTACTACATCGCGACACAGGCCCACCCCGAACTGCGCTCGCGACCGACCGAGCCGCACCCGCTCTTCCGCGGGCTCGTCGGCGCGGCGCTCGAACGGCACCGTGCCAGCGAGCTGTTCGACGACGCCGACGAGTGATCGCCGGTGAGTGAGAGCCTGAACTCGACGGACGCGAGCGCGCTCCGCGACGAGACAGTCGACCTGCCGATCGTTTCGAGCGAGCGGGTGTACGAGGGTCGCATCTGGGACGTCCGCTCCGATACCGTGCAATATCGCGACAGCGAGATCGTGCGGCAGTACGTCGACCATCCGGGTGCAGCGGCGATCGTCGCTCTCGATGATCACGATCGGGTGCTGCTGATCCAGCAGTACCGGCACCCCATCCGGCGCCGCGACTGGGAGATCCCTGCCGGATTGCTCGATGTCGTCGGCGAATCGCCGCTGCAGTCCGCGCAGCGCGAGCTGGCCGAAGAGGCCGACCTGACAGCATCCGAGTGGGAACCTCTGGTGAGCGTCTTCACCACTCCGGGCGGCAATGACGAGGTCGTGCACATATTCCTCGCTCGCGGGCTCACCGCGAACGGCGATGCGCACGCCCGTGCGGACGAGGAAGCCGACATCCGGATCGAGTGGGTGGCGCTTTCGGACGCGGTCACCGCCGTGATGGACGGGCGCATGCGCAACGGCATCCTCGCCACCGGAGTGCTCGCCGCGGCCGAAGTTCTGCGCCGTCAGAACGCATCGCCCACGCAGGACTGACATGCGGCTCGATCGAGCGGTCGACGAATACCTTCGCCACATATCGATCGAACGCGGCCTGTCCGACCATACGGTCGCCGCCTACCGTCGAGACCTGGCGGGGTATCTCGATTGGCTGCAGAGTCACAACATCGACGATTCCGCCGAGATCACTTCCGCACTCGTCACGCAGTTCGCAGCAGAGAGGGCATCCGAGCAGCCCCCTCCCGCCGCATCCAGCCTTGCGCGCCTGCAGTCCTCGGTGCGAGGCCTGCACCGGCATCTGGTGAGAGAGGGCATCGAGCACGACGATCCGAGCGGCAGGCTCCGGCCGCCCAAAGCCGCGCGTCGCCTGCCCAAGGCGCTCACGATCGATCAGGTGGAACAGCTGCTGGATGCCTCGGGTCCTGCCCCGTCGACCGACGCCGCGGACGGGGGAGTGCCCGCCGAGGCATTCGTGGCCGACATCATCGCGATTCGCGACCGCGCGCTGCTCGAGTTGCTCTACGCGACCGGCGCGCGAGTGTCGGAGATCGTCCAGCTCGATGTCGACGACGTCTCGCACGGCGATGTGCTGCGGGTACGCGGAAAGGGCTCGAAGGAGCGGATCATCCCCGTCGGCTCATTTGCGCGCAGGGCACTCGAGGCCTACCTCACGCGGTCGCGGCCGGAGCTGTCGCGGCGCGGAAGGGCGACACCCCGGCTCTTCCTCGGTGCCCGCGGTGCGCCGTTGTCGAGGCAGAGCGCGTGGCTCGTGATCGTCGGCGCTGCCGAGCGGGCGGGGCTGACCGCACATGTTTCGCCGCACACGCTGCGGCATTCGTTCGCCACCCATCTGCTCCAGGGCGGGGCGGACGTGCGCGTCGTTCAGGAGCTGCTCGGGCACGCCTCGGTCTCGACCACCCAGATCTACACGCACGTGTCGATCGACGCGCTGCGCGACGTGTACACGACGTCGCACCCTCGCGCGCGCTGAACGGGCTGTCCGGCTTCTCGCGAGCGCAGGCGGAATCACGAGATCAGGACGATTCGGTCGCCGAACTTCCTGTATCCGTGCGTTCTCCTGTGTCGGTGCGGCGTGGCGAGTGTGCGTCTGGCGTCGGGAGTTGCGGGCCGGACTCCGGGCGAGGCATCGCGGGGCGCGGCCCGGTCGCCGCTACAATCGGGAAACGGCATGGCGAAGTCAGGAGAGTCTGTGGCGGGCAGCAAACGAGGCGCGACGGCGGTCTCTGAGGACGGCACCCCGATGGGGCCGACCGGGCGTCCGTATCACGGCTTCCCGACCCCGCCGCCGCTCGACGGCCACGGCCCGGCACGCATCATCTCGCTGTGCAACCAGAAGGGTGGCGTCGGCAAGACGACCACCACGATCAACCTCGCGGCGGCTCTCGCCGAATACGGCCGTCGCGTGCTCGCGGTCGACTTCGACCCCCAGGGTGCGCTGTCGGCTGGGCTCGGCATCCAGACGCATGACGTGCCGACGATCTACGACCTCCTTCTCGACACCAAGCGCGATCCGCGCGAAGTGATCGTCGAGACATCGACGCCGGGGCTCGACATCCTCCCCGCCAACATCGATCTCTCGGCCGCCGAGGTGCACCTCGTCAACGAGGTAGCACGCGAGACGATCCTCGCCCGCGTGCTGCGGAAGGTCGCGCCCGAGTACGACGTGATCCTGATCGACTGCCAGCCGTCGCTGGGTCTTCTCACCGTGAACGCGCTGACGGCAAGCCACGGTGTCGTGATTCCGCTCGAGTGCGAGTTCTTCGCGCTCCGCGGCGTCGCGCTGCTGATCGAGACGATCGACAAGGTGCGCGACCGTCTCAATCCGACGATCGAGCTCGACGGTGTGCTCGCGACGATGTACGACCCGCGCACGCTGCACTCGCGCGAGGTGCTGGAGCGCGTCGTCGAGGCATTCGGCGACGACGTTCTCGAGACCGTGATCGGGCGCACCGTGAAGTTCCCCGACGCCTCGGTCTCGGGCATGCCGATCACGGAATTCGCTCCCGAGCATCCGGCCGCGCAGGCGTACCTGCGGCTCGCCCGGGAGCTGGTCGCGCGTGGTGCTGTCGCCTGACGGCTGGGTCGCTGACGACTCCCCGGTTGACGAGCCCGCCGAGCCTGCCGAGCCCGCCGAGGCCGCCGACCCCGGGTTTCGCGTGTCGCTCGGCGTGTTCGACGGACCGTTCGACCTTCTTCTGACGCTGATCTCCAAACACGAGCTCGACATCACCGAGATCTCGCTCAGCCGTGTGACCGACGAGTTCATCGGCTACCTGCGTCAACTCGACGTGGACGCGGAGCTCGAAGAGGCATCCGAGTTCCTCGTCGTGGCCGCCACTCTGCTCGACATGAAGGTCGCGGGTCTTCTTCCACAGGGCGAGTTCGTGGATGCGGAGTCCGTCGCCCTCCTGGAGGCGCGCGATCTGCTGTTCGCTCGGTTGCTCCAGTACCGGGCGTTCAAACAGGTGTCGACGTGGTTCGCGTCCCGGCTGCAGGCCGAGGACCGCCGCCACGTTCGCGCTGTCCGGCTCGACGAGAAGTACCGCCGGGCCACGCCGGAACTGGTCTGGACGCTCACACCCGATGACTTCGCCGCTCTGGCCATCCTCGCGATGACGCCGCGAGAGATTCCGCAGGTCGGCCTCGACCACCTGCATGCGCCGCTGGTGAGCATCCGCGAGCAGGCAGCGATCGTCGTCACGCTCCTGCGTGCCGCGGGTTCGCTGAGCTTCCGCGAGCTGGTGGCCGGTGTCGCGCAGCCGGGAGTCTTTGTGGCGCGGTTCCTCTCGGTGCTCGAGCTGTACCGTCACGCCGCACTGTCGTTCGAGCAGCTCGAGCCGCTCGGAGAACTGACCCTCCGCTGGACCGCCGAACGGTGGTCGGAGGAGAACCTCGCCACGCTGGGAGCCGACTATGACCGATGAGACTTCCACCTCCACCAACGAGGCTGCTGCGGAAGCGACAGAGACGCACGCAGACGCGACCGAGGCCGTGCGTCGACCGCATGATCCGGCATCGGTGGCGCGGCGACTGGAGGCGATCCTCCTCGTCGTCGAAGAGCCGCAGAGTCTCGTCGCCCTGGCCACGGCGGTCGGCGCGCCCGTGCCCGCCGTTCGGCAGGCGGTCCAGGCGCTGGTCGAGGATTACGACGGACTGGCCGGCGGGCCGCGTCGCGGATTCGAGCTGCGCGAGGTCGGCGGAGGCTGGCGTCTGTACGTCCGCGCAGAGCACGACGACCTGGTGACCGAGTTCGTGAACACGCAGGCGCCGTCGCGGCTCTCGCAGGCCGCGCTCGAGACGCTCGCGGTGATCGCGTACAAGCAGCCGGTCAGCCGCAGCCAGGTCGCCTCGATCCGTGCGGTCAACGTGGACTCGGTGGTGCGCACGCTTCTCGCGCGGGGGCTCATCACCGAGGTGTTCACCGACGCCGAGACCGGTGCGATCAACTACGGCACCACGGACGCCTTGCTCACGAATCTCGGCATCAACTCGCTCGACGAGCTGCCGCACATCTCACCGCTCCTGGACGACGGCGCGGACGGCTTCGACGATCTGGTGGTGCGATGAGCGAGTCTTCGGCAGGTTCAGTAACCGAGGGGCCCTCGGGCGATGGGCGGGGGTCTGACGGCGTCCGGTTGAACAAGGCACTCGCCAACGCCGGCGTCGCATCGCGCCGCGTGGCCGAACAGCTCATCGTCGAGGGTCGCGTGCGGGTGAACGGTGTCGTCGTCGACGAGCTCGGCACCCGAGTCGATCCCGCGACCGACCTGGTCGACGTCGACGGCACTGCCATCCAGTTCGACTCCACCATGCGGTACGTGGTGCTCAACAAGCCCACCGGTGTCGTCAGCTCGATGAAGGACGACCGCGGTCGTCCCGATCTGCGCCAGTTCACCGCCGACTGGGAGGAGCGCCTCTACAACGTCGGACGATTGGATGCTGATACCAGCGGGCTCCTGATCCTCACGAACGACGGGGCACTGGCCCACATCCTCGCCCACCCCGCCTTCGGGGTCACGAAGGTGTACATCGCAAAGGTGGACGGTCGAGTGACCGCGCAGACGATCGCCGCGCTCACCCGCGGAGTGCAGCTCGAGGACGGCCCCATCGCCGCAGACAAGGCCCGCCTCCTGTCCAGCTCGGACCGGGGCACCGGATCGCTGGTGGAGCTCACGCTGCATTCGGGGCGCAACCGCATCGTGCGTCGGATGATGGCCGAGGTAGGGCATCCCGTCGTCGAACTGGTCCGTCGCCAGTTCGGCCCCCTCCACCTGGGAAGTCTCCCAGTCGGTCAGGCCCGCGAGTTGACTAAAGTGGAGCGCGGCGCGCTGCTCACCCTCGCGCGCCGGGCGGCTGATGACTCGCCGCCGCCTGACGAGGAGACCCAGTGACCGACACGACCGGCGTCTCCGCGCGCGCCGACCAGCCGGCATCCCGCCTTCCGGTCGCCGGCGGCGCACCGCTCGCGCCGCGGACCACCGGGACGGTGCGGATCGTGGGCGCCGGTCTGCTCGGCTCGAGCATCGGACACGGCCTCCGAGGGTTGGGCGTCGATGTCGTCCTCGATGACAGTTCACCCGCTCAACTCCGCCTCGCGATCGACTACGGGGCGGGGCGCGCGGCGCTCGCCGGCGATCGGCCGTCGCTCATCGTCGTGGCCGTGCCGCCTGACGTCACGGCCGCCGTCATCGCGCGGGAGCTCGCCGCCTATCCCGGCACCGTGGTGACCGACGTCGCGAGCGTCAAGCTCGAACCCCTTCGTGAACTCCGCGCCCGAGGCATCGACCTCACGCACTACATCGGGTCGCATCCGCTCGCCGGTCGCGAGCGCGGCGGCGCGATCTCGGCGCGCGCCGACCTCTTCGTCGGACGCCCGTGGGTGGTCTGCCGCGACGAAGAGACGCCTGCGGCCGATCTCACGCTGGTCGAGGGCCTGGCTCTCGACCTGGGCGCCACCCCCGTGGAGATGGCGCCGGAGGAGCACGACCGATCGGTCGCCCTCGTCTCGCACGTTCCGCAGCTCGTGGCGAGCCTCCTGGCCGGGCGCTTCGTAGACGCCCCGGCGGGCTCGCTGCGCCTTGCCGGTCAAGGGGTGCGCGACACGACGCGCATCGCCGCGTCCGCCCCCGAACTCTGGGTGCAGATCCTCGGCGCGAACGCCGAGCCCGTAGTCGACGTCCTCGACGCGCTCGCCGCCGATCTGTCCGCCGTGGCCGACGCGTTGCGTGCGCCGGAGGCGCCGGGCGCTCGCCGATCGGTGGCCGACATGATCCGGCGCGGGAACGAGGGCGTCGAGCTCCTCCCCGGCAAGCACGGGCAGAACCGCCGCTTCGAATCGGTCGTGGTCATGGTCGACGACACGCCCGGTCAGCTCGGGCGCTTGTTCGGCGAGCTCGGCGAACTCGACGTGAACGTCGAAGACCTGCGGCTCGAGCATTCGCCCGGTGCGCAGTTCGGCCTCGCCGAGATCAGCGTGGTCCCGGCGGCGGTGCGCCGCGCCGTCGATGGCCTGGAGGCGCGCGGCTGGAAGATCGCGAGCACGACGAATGACTGACCCCACGACAACCACCGGCCTGGAGCTCGCGCCGATCATCGTCGCGATCGACGGGCCGGCCGGCAGCGGAAAATCGAGCGTCTCCAAAGAGGCGGCGCGCCGCCTCGGCTTCGACTTCCTCGATACCGGCGCCGCATACCGCGCGCTCGCCTGGCACGCGCTCGAACTCGGCGCCGACACGTCGGATCTCGATGCTGTCGTTTCCGCATCTGCCGACTTCGACTATGCGATCTCACTCGATCCCGATCAGCACTGGGTGCGGGTGGGCGAGGCGGATATCACCGACGCGATCCGGCAGCCCCGCGTGACGGATGCGGTGAGCGGCGTCGCCCGCGTGCCCGAAGTACGCGCGACGCTGACGTCGCTCTTCCGAAGCCTTGCGACCGGATCCGCGAAACCCGGCGTGATCGTCGAGGGACGCGACATCACCACCGTCGTCGCGCCGGACGCGCCCGTGCGCATCCTGCTGACCGCCTCGCCCGAGGTACGTGCCGCGCGACGCAGCGCAGAGGTCACGACGCAGGACGCTGCAACGGTCGCTGCGGCGCTGCGGCGGCGCGATGCCTCCGACTCGACCGTCGTGGACTTCATGACCGCCGCACCCGGCGTGGTCGTCGTGGACTCGACGACACTGGATTTCGAACAGACCGTGAACGCCATCCTCGAGGTGGTCCGCACGGAGACAGGAGCGCGCTATGGGCGCTGAAGACGAATACGAGGGCGGTCCTGACCGACTCGTCGAGAAGATGGCCGAGCTGGACGAGGGCCTCGCCGAGGCGCGCGCAGCGACACTTCGGGCGAGCCTCGCGGACTACGAGCTCGACGAGGCGGACGCCGCGCTGCTCGAGATGAACGAACGCGGTCTGGACGGGATCGAATACCTGCCCGCACTGCCGGTCGTCGCGATCGTCGGTCGCCCCAACGTGGGCAAGTCGGCGCTGGTCAACCGCATCCTGGGCCGCCGCGAGGCTGTCGTCGAAGACACCCCGGGCGTGACGCGCGACCGCGTGACGTACAAGGCGGAGTGGATGGACCGGCGGTTCTCGCTCGTGGACACCGGAGGATGGGAGCCCGACGCGCGAGGAATCGATTTGTCGGTCGCGGCGCAGGCCGAGATCGCGATCGACCTGTGCGACGTGGTGCTGTTCGTGGTCGATGCGATGGTCGGCGCGACATCCACCGACGAGGCCGTGGTGAAGCTCCTCCGGCGCAGCGGCAAGCCGGTGTTCCTCGTCGCCAACAAGATCGACGACGCCCGTCACGAGCCGGAGGCCGCCGCGCTCTGGAACCTGGGCCTCGGCGAACCGTACCCGGTCTCGGCTATCCACGGCCGCGGTGTCGCGGACCTCCTCGATGAGGTCATGAAGGTGCTGCCGGCCGTTTCGGCCGTCGCCTCGTACGAGATCGGGGGGCCGCGACGCGTCGCGATCCTGGGTCGTCCCAACGTCGGCAAGTCCTCGCTCCTGAACAAGGCCGCGGGTGAGGAGCGTGTCGTCGTCAACGAGCTCGCGGGCACGACCCGCGATCCGGTGGACGAGATCGTCGAACTCGGCGGCAAGCTGTGGCAGCTCGTCGACACCGCAGGCATCCGTCGGCGTGTCCACCTGCAGCAGGGCGCAGATTTCTACGCGTCGCTGCGCACGTCGGCCGCGCTCGAGAAGGCCGAGGTGGCCGTGGTCGTCCTCGATGTCTCGCAGTCGGTCAGCGAACAGGATGTGCGCATCATCGACATGGTGCTCGAATCCGGTCGCGCGCTGGTGCTCGCATTCAACAAGTGGGACCGCCTGCTCGACGACGACATGGAGAACCAGGATCGCCGTCGGTACCTCGAGCGTGAGATCGAACAGGATCTCGCTCACGTCGCGTGGGCGCCCCGGGTCAACATCTCGGCCAAGACCGGGCGTCACCTCGAGAAGCTCGTCCCTGCGCTCGAGACCGCGCTGACGTCGTGGGACCAGCGCATCGCGACCGGCAAGTTCAACGCCTTCCTCTCCGAGCTCGTGGCCGAGCATCCGCACCCCCTTCGCGGGGGCAAGCAGCCGCGCATCCTGTTCGGCACCCAGGCCTCCACGCGCCCGCCGACCTTCGTGCTGTTCACGACCGGATTCCTCGACCCCGGCTACCGCCGGTTCATCCAGCGCCGCCTGCGCGAGATCTACGGCTTCGAGGGCACGCCCATCGTCGTCAACATGCGCGTACGGGAGCGCCGCACGCGCTGAGGCATGAGTCGGAACATGGCGGTGGATGCGGTCTGGAGCCCGTGCTGTGAAAGGCTGGACCGGTGACGATCCAGCCGCCCGCCCCCGGGGAACCGCGCCGCCCACTCGGCCCGCGCGACCCCGGTGACGCGTGGGTCGTGGCGCCGACCGGCGAACGATACTGGGGGCGGTTCGGCGCCGCCGGTCTGCTCGCGCTCGACCCCGCGCGCGGCGTGCTGCTGCAGCACCGGGTGTCGTGGAGCCACTTCGGTGACACCTGGGCGCTGCCCGGCGGTGCGCGGCACGAGCACGAATCCGCGCGTGCCGCGGCCCTCCGCGAAGCGGCGGAGGAGGCCGGTGTGCCCGACGCCGCGATCGCACCGCGTTTCGTCAGCGTGCTCGACCTCGACGTCTGGACCTACACCACGCTCGTGGGCGATGTCGTCACGCCGTTCGAACCGGTGATCAGCGACCCCGAGAGTCACGCCCTGGCCTGGGTGCCCGTCGGCGAGGTCGATGATCTTCCGCTGCACCCGGGGTTCGCGAACTCGTGGGCGGCGCTCCGTTCGCTCCTCGCCGTCCGACCTGCGATCGTCGTCGATGTGGCGAACGTCATGGGGTCGGTCCCCGACGGCTGGTGGAAGGATCGCGCCGGCGCGGCCGCGCGCGTGATCGCCCGGCTCGAGGCGCTTGACGCCGGGGGAGTGGATGCGGCAGCCCTGGGCCTGCCCGCAACCGCGTGGTACCCCGAGATCGTCGCGGTCGTCGAAGGCGCGGCACGAGGGGTCGCGGATGCGACCGGGGCCGTCCGTGTCGTTCGGGCTGAGGCATCCGGTGACGACGCCATCGTGGCCGAGACCGTCTCTCTCGTCGCCGCGGGTCGCACGGTGACCGTCGTCACGAGCGACCGCGGGCTCGCCGAGCGAGTCAGCGCGGCGGGCGCCACGGTCCGCGGGGCGGCGTGGGGCCAGGACCTGTTCTGAGCCGGTCGCTGTCGCTGGCCCGCTTGAGCGTCAGTCCTCGCGCCCGCGCAGCTTGTCGATGTCGCGGCGTTCGCGCTTGGTCGGGCGTCCTGCTCCTCGGTCACGCACCGGAACGAACGGCATGGATTCCTTCGACGGCGGCGGAGGCGTCTGGTCGTCCATCGCCGTCGCGACGACGGCGGCGCCCACGCGTTTGCTGATGGGGGCACGCACGACGAGCATCCGATCGAATCCGGCGATCCGCACACGCAGTTCGTCGCCGATCTTCACGGGTTGCGCGGCCTTCGCACGCTCTCCGTTGACCCGCACGTGCCCGGCCCGGCATGCCGACGTCGCGGCTGACCGGGTCTTGTAGATGCGAACGGCCCAGAGCCATGCGTCGACCCGTGCGGAGGCGGACGACGAGGTCACAGGACTCCTCTGTGGGCGAATAGGTCTGTGCGCGATGGTGTCTGGCGAGCGGGCGCCCGTCCATCGTAGGACGCTGCCGGCCGGCTTCCGCGGAACGCTTCAGAGCTGCAGCGCCACGATCGCCCGGTCGGGCTTGGGGCGCGCAACCTCGCGGAAGCCCGCGTCGGCGAACACCGACAGCACGCCTCGGAAGAGGTTGTTGGGCGACTTCTTGCCGACGGAGGTGTCGATCGGGTAGCCCTCGACGGTCGCGGCCCCGTGTGCACGTGCGAAATCGACGGCGGCCGCGAGCAGGCGCGCGTTGAGCCCGATGCCCCGGTACTCCTTGCGCACCACGAAGCACGACACCGCCCAGATCGAAGGATCGTCCCACGGCTGCGTGGCGTCGGCGAACTCACGGGTGCGGGCGATGCGGCGCTGGGCATCACGGGGACCGACGCGGATCCAGCCCGCGGCCTCGCCGTCGACGTACGCGATCAGCCCGGGTGGGGGATCGGCCCTCATCTCGCTGCGGAGCATCTCGGCCTTGTCGTCGACGGACGCCGCCTGAAACTCGGCGTTGGTGATCGTCCACCACTGGCAGCGGCAGCTCGCGCCATCGCCACCGCCGGTGAGGGCGTGCTCGGCGTCATCGCTGCGGTCGGCGGTGGCGGGCGCAATCGTGATGTCTGGCATGGGCCGACGCTACCCACGGGTGCCGACATGGGCAAGGCGTTGCACAGCGCTCGTCGAGCGTGGTTTCACAGGGTGGCGGACGACCGGCTAAGATAGGGGAGTTGTCCGCGCTCAGGTGCGGGCCTCGGGATGTGGCGCAGCTTGGTAGCGCACTTGACTGGGGGTCAAGGGGTCGCAGGTTCAAATCCTGTCATCCCGACAGAAACGGCGAAGGGTCCGCGACGCGGGCCCTTCTTCGTCTTAACCCCGCCCGGTTGCGAGCCGGTGCGTGCGATCTCGTGATCGTTCCCTCCGCGACCAATACGACCAAAGGTCGATGCGTTCGATGAGAAGAGGCATCTTTGGTGGTATCCGCCATGGGTTGCGCTGCTATTCGGGATGTCACCGACGTGGGCGGCCGTGAGGAGAACTCTCTTGCTCTGTTTCCAAGATCTGGCACCCGTGCTCGACGTCGCCTTGTCTCGGGATGGGCTTCGCGATCCCGAACGCGTTTCCGGGGTTCTCGTCGAGAACGCGTGGACCACGACGTCGTTGGTGATCGTTGACACAACCGAGGAACGTTCGTGGAGAACGACGAACAAGCCGGGCGATGACGGGTTGGGTGCCTCTGCATGGACGACCCGGTCTGGAGAAGACGGCTCTACTCTCGGGATCATCGTCGAGGCGTCCTCCCCGATCGCCGCACATGCGCTCCGCGATCAGATCCGGGAAAGGATCCTCGCCGAGAGCAGACTCCTTGCTATCGAATCTGACGAAGTGTGGTCAGACGGCGAATGCCTCGTGATTCTCACCGCGCATGAGGGCTCCGTACTCGGTAAGAAGAGTGTTCCGCCCACCGTTCAAATGAGTTTCGGATCGGCTGACCACTCCATGCGGATGATCTGAGGCCCCGTCTCCGTCATGAGAGGGCAGGCCCGAGCATCCGTGACCCGGCTTGCGAGGGACTTTCGGCCCTGCCCGCCGCCTCCTCAAGGCGACAGGCTCGAAGAGCGGCGGGACCAGCGTGCTCACGCCGACACCGAGTCCCGCACGCGCGTCGAAGGAGTCACCCATGAAGTCCGCCGTCGTCACATCGTTCACCGCCCCTCTGGAGATCCAGCAGCGCGACATCCCGCAACCGGGCGCTGGACAGATCCTCGTCCGTCTGGAGACGAGCGGGCTCTGCCACACCGACATCCACGCCGCGCACGGTGACTGGCCGGTCAAGCCCACTCCGCCGTTCGTGCCCGGGCACGAGGGCGTCGGCATCGTGGAGAAGCTCGGCGACGGGGTCATCGAGCGCACGGTGGGGGAGCGGGTCGCGATCCCGTGGCTCGGGTACGCGTGCGGCGAGTGCCGATACTGCATCGACGGGCGCGAGACGCTGTGCGAGAAGCAGCAGAACAGCGGCTACTCGGTCGACGGGGCATTCGCGGAGTACGCCGTCGCGAGCGCCAAGTACGCCGTCCCCGTCCCCGATGGCGTCTCGTCGATGGATGCCGCGCCGCTCACGTGCGCCGGAGTGACGACATACAAGGCCCTGAAGGTCGCCCGCATCGTTCCCACCGAAAGGGTCGCCGTGTTCGGGATCGGCGGACTCGGTCACCTCGCCGTGCAGTACGGGCGGATCATGGGAGGGTCGGTCATCGCCGTCGATGTCGAGGACGCAAAGCTCGAGCTGGCCCGTGAACTCGGTGCCGACGACGTCGTCAATGCGGCGCAGACGGACCCCGTCGCCGCGATCCGTGATCTCGGCGGTGCCGACGTGGCCCTCGTGCTCGCGGCGTCGCCACGCGTGTTCGAGCAGGCGTTCTCTTCCCTCAATCGCGGGGGCCGCTTGATCTGCGTCGCTCTGCCGGCGGATCAAGAGATGACCGTGTCGATCTTCGAGACCGTTCTCAAGGGCATCTCGATCATCGGCTCGATCGTGGGAACCCGTCAGGATCTCGCCGAGGTCTTCGCCCTGCATGCGGCAGGCCGCACCAGGATCATCGCCGAGACCCGTCGCCTCGAGCAGGTCAACGATGCGATGGCAGAGGTGCTCTCCGGCAAAGTCCTCGCCCGCCTGGTCTTCGAGTACTGAGGAGCCCCGCCTCCCAGACCTTGAAGCGCGCCGAGTTGCGCGAACCGCCGCGTGCGCCGACGATGGGCACGTGGGGGATGCAGAGCAGAGCGACGCGCCGAGCGGGCCGCGCGGACGCCGCGCGATCTGGATCACGGCCGCGCTCGTCGCCGTCATCGGGGTCGGGGCGGTGACGGTGTGGATGCTGCGACCGGGCGAATCCGCAGCATCCGCGCCCGTGATCAGCCCGACGCCGACGGCCACCGCGACACCGACGCCGACTCCGAGCCCGACGGCGACCGGTTACCCCGCGAACGAAAGCGCCTACGACCTCGGCACGCTCCCGCAGGTGAACGTCTTCGCGGTGATCCCCGCCCTTCCGGTCGACACCGACCCTTACGGGGCGTTCACGGGTGAGGACGCCACGGCCCGGGCCGCCGGCGCGCCCGTCTTCGCCGATCCGCTCGGCCAGCCCGTTGCCTACCTGCCCGCGGACTACACGTACGGCGGCACCACTGTGCCCATCATCGAACGACAGGCGAACTGGGTGCACGTACTGCTCGCCGGGCGTCAGGCTGTGCCGTCGCAGGGTGATCCGGCCCAGATCACCGGGTGGCTTCGCGCACAGGACGTCGTCGTCGCACCGCTCGACGCATCGGTCGAAGTGAACATCTCGGCCCGCACGATCGACATCGTCCGAGCGGGCATCCCGCAGCGCATCGCGACCGATTTCGGGTGGGGGGCGGACGCCACCCCGACGCCGCACGGTCGCGCATTCATCATGACGACGCGCGTCGAGCAGTCGTTCCTCTACACGCGGGGCTACCCGCTGGTGTACCTCTCCACCCAGTCGCCGACCATGGACGGTTTCGCCGGTGCCGACGTCGCGGTGACCGCCTTCCACTATCACGACGAGCGGTCCGGCAACGTGTCCAACGGATGCCTGCGCGTCGACCCCGACACGATCACCCAACTCGCCGCGCTCCCGCTCGGCACGCCGGTCACCATCCATCCGTAAACACGCATCACGCACTCATCAAGGGAGCACCACATGCAGCATCGCCCGCTCGGCCGCACCGGCCGTGACGTCTCTGCCATCGGCCTCGGCACGTGGCAGCTCGGCGCCGACTGGGGCTCGGTGAGTGAGGCGGACGCCACGGCCGTACTCGCCGCATCGATCGAACGCGGCGTCACGCTCTTCGACACCGCGGACGTCTACGGCGACGGGCGTTCCGAATCGCTCATCGGCGGCTTTCTCGCGCAGAATCCCGGGCACGGCATCACCGTCGCGACGAAGCTGGGGAGGCGCTTGCCGCAACTGGCGGAGAACTACAACGCGCAGAACTTCCGCGACTGGACCGATCGCTCGCGCCGCAACCTCGGCGTCGACACGCTGGATCTCGTGCAGCTGCACTGCCCGCCCACCGAGGTGATCGAAGACGACGCGACGTTCGCCGCGCTCGACGATCTCGTCGCCGACGGAGCGATCGCGGCGTACGGCGTGTCGGTCGAGACGTGCGCGCAGGCGCTCGCCGCGATCGCGCACCCCGGGGTGACGAACGTGCAGATCATCTTCAATCCGTTCCGGCTCAAGCCCCTCGACGAAGTGCTTCCCGCGGCAGCCGGGGCGGGCGTCGCGGTCTTCGCCCGCGTGCCGCTCGCGTCCGGCCTGCTGTCGGGCCGGTACACCGCATCCACCACCTTCTCCGCCGACGATCACCGCACCTACAACCGCCAGGGAGCGGCGTTCGACCGGGGCGAGACGTTCTCGGGTGTCGACTACGGCGTGGGCCTCGAAGCCGCTGCGGCTCTCGCCGCGAGCCTGCCGGAGGGAGTATCGCTCCCCGCGGCGACCCTCGCATGGATCGCTTCTCGACCGGGCGTGACGACGGTGATCCCCGGCGCGCGCAACGTCGCGCAGGCGGAGTCCAACGCCGATGCCGGTGCTCTCCTCGACGCAGACACCGGCACTGCCATCGACCTGGCGGCGTTCGACGTGGCGGTGCACGAGGTGTACGACCGACTCCTGCGCGAGGCGATCCACCCGCTCTGGTGACTCCGCCGGGCCGGCCGATCGCGGGGCGGACGAGCACCCGCGTCACGCTCCCGCGCGCCCGCGTCCCGCCCGAGAGCAGACGAGTAGGGTGAACAACGTGTCTCTGGAGCTTCGCGTCACGGTCGTGATCCCGTGCCGAGATGACGCTGAATTCCTCGAGGCATGCTTGGTCGCGCTGTCGGCGCAGACCCATCCCGCCGACCGCGTCATCGTCGTCGACAACGGAAGCTCGGATGCTTCGGCCGAGGTCGCCCGACGGTACGGCGCGGAGGTCTTCGATGAGCCGCTGGTCGGCATCTGGCCCGCCGCCGCGCGCGGGTACGACGAAGCGGTCGGCGAGACCGACATCATCGCGCGGATGGATGCCGACTCGCGGCCCCACCCCGACTGGATCGCACGACTGGTGCGGGCGTTCGTCGCCGACTCGCGGCTCGGCGTCCTCACGGGCGCCGCCGAGTTCTACGGCTCCAACCCCGTCGTGCACTACCTCGGCGAGCACTGGTACATCGGCGGGGGCCATTACTGGATCCAGAAGTGGCTGGGCCAACCACTCATCTTCGGGTCCAACTTCGCGATGCGCGCCGCGGTGTGGGAGCACGTGCGTGACCGGGTAAATCGCACGAACGCGCGCATCCACGACGATCTCGACCTGACGATCCAGCTGCGCCCCTCCGACGGCATCCGCTACGACCCCACGCTGAAGATGCCGGTGTCGTCTCGACCGTTGCTCACTCAGCGCGGGCTCTGGCGCCGGGTGTGGAGGGTAGGCACCACATTCGCCGCGAGCTGGCCCGAGGGTGCGGCCTGGCGCCGGCGCACGCAGGCTTACGGTCCTGATGCCGGCACCACATCCTGGGCGCCGCCCGGCCCCGAGCCGGTGGCCGAGTGATCGTCGGCCCGCGATGATCGTGGAGTTCGAGGGCGAGATATTCCAGTGGGAGGCGCGCGCAGACGCCGCCTGGTTCTTCACCTCCCTCCCGCTCGAACTCAGTGAAGCGATCCGCGAGATCCCCCGCCCGTACCGGGGTTTCGGATCCGTCCGCGTCGTGGCGCGAATAGGGCGCTCGGAGTGGAAGACATCGATCTTCCCCGGATCGGGTCACGGTGCGTATGTCCTGCCGCTCAAGAAGGCCGTTCGGGATGCGGAGGCACTCGTCGACGGAGGCCCCGTGCGCGTTCGGCTCGAGGTGCTGGATTCCTGATCCGAATCGGCTGTCCGGCTGAGAGCGGCGCTGTCGCGCGACGCTGTCAAGTGGCCGAGGGGCAGCGAGCGCGCTCGGTAGGGTGGCGCAATGGCCAACCTCATCGCACGCATCACGGCTCGGGCGCTGCGACTCAAAGCCGTCCGCGCCTTCCTGCTCTACAGCGAACATCGTGGGCCCATGCTCGCCGACAGCGTCACGTATCGCACGCTGTTCAGCGTGTTCGCCGGGGTGCTGCTCGGGTTCTCGCTCGCCGGCCTCTGGCTCGCCGGCAATCCCGTTGCGCTGACGGCTCTGGTCGACGCGGTCGACGGCGCGATCCCCGGTCTCGTCGGTGAGGGCGGAATCATCGACCCCACCAGCATCCAGGCGCCCGCAGGGCTCACGATCGCCACCATCGTGTCGATCATCGGTCTGGTGGGCGCGGCCATCGGGGCGATCGGATCTCTGCGAGCGGCGTTGCGATCCATCGCCGACACGGCGAGTGATGACGCCTTCTTCCTCTGGGTGATCCTCCGGAATCTTCTGCTCGCGATCGTCATCGGGGCCGCCCTCGTCGCCGCGGCGGCCGTCACGTTCTTCGCCACCGCCGGAGTCGGTCTGATCAACGGTTGGCTGGGGCTCTCGTCGACCGCTCCGGCAGCTGTCGTCGGCACCCGTCTGGTGTCGATCCTCGTCGTATTCGCGCTCGACACCGTCGTGATCGCCGCGCTGTTCCGTACCCTTTCGGGTGTCCGTGCATCGGCTCGGGCGCTGTGGATCGGAGCACTGCTCGGTGGGCTCGGGCTCACGGTTCTTCAGGAGCTGTCCGGATTGTTCATCGGGGGAGCGTCGTCCAACCCCCTGCTGGCGTCGTTCGCAAGCCTCATCGCCCTCCTGCTGTGGCTCAACCTCAGCGCGCAGGTGATCCTGATCGCCGGTGCCTACATCGTCACGAGTGTTGAGGAGGAGTCGGATCGCGTGCGGGCCCGCTTCGGAGCCTCGACATTCGCGCAGCGGCGCGTGCGCCGCGCCGAGGTCGGCGTTCAGGTCGCAACGGACGAGCTCGAGCGGGCGCGCGCCGTCGAAGAGAAGGAGCGCACGACCGCCTGAACGCGGTCGGATACGTAGTTATCCACAGGGCGCCGGAGCGTACGACCCGACGAGGGCAGACTTGGCTGTCATGTCGGTGTGGCCCGCGATCCTCGTGATCTTCGCGTTCGCGGTCTTCGCGGTTCTCGGCGTGGTTCTGGCCGTCATCGACATCCGCACTCATCGGCTCCCGAATCGCCTGGTGCTCCCCGGCTATCCGGTGGCGATCGCTCTGTTCACGACCGCGTGCGTGGCCGGCGCGCCATGGCTCTCCCTCCTGCGGGCCGTGATCGCGATGGGGGCGCTGTTCGGCTTCTATCTCGGACTCCGCCTGCTTTCGCGAAGCGGGCTGGGGGGCGGGGACGTGAAGCTCGCAGGGCTGATCGGCCTGCACCTCGGATGGCTGGGCTGGGCCGAGCTCGCCATCGGTGCGGTGGCCGCCTTCGTGCTCGGAGGCCTCTATGCGGTGTCCCTGCTGACGGTGGGTCGCGCCGACAGGCGGACGCGTGTCGCCTTCGGGCCGTGGATGCTCGTCGGCGCATGGATCGGCATCCTGCTCTCGGTCTCCCTCGCCTCGGTCCACCCACCGCCGCCCATCGCCTGAGCCATTCATCGCGAGTTCCTGCGGGCGTCGACTCACGAAATACGCTCGTCACCGACAGGTGGGTAGGTTTCTTACTATGTCTCTCGACCCGACGCCCTCGTCCACCGACTCCACATCGCTCCGCGCGACGCATCCGCTCGCGATCGCGCCGGTCACGGGGCCACCGTCGTCCGTCGACGGGTTCGTGCGCGAGTTCCTGAACAACCTCAATTACGAGCAGGGCGTGGCGCTCTCGAGCTCGAGCCCGAACGATCGCTACCTCGCGCTCGCCTACACGGTGCGCGATTACCTCATGGCCCGCTGGCTCGAAGACCAGCGCCGTCAGTTCGAGGTGCAGGCCAAGGGCGTCTGCTACCTCTCGGCCGAATACCTCCTGGGTCGACAGCTCGACAACAACCTCCTGGCAGCGCGTCTGACCGATATCGCCACCGAGGCGATGGCGGCATGCGGCATCGACATCGACGAACTGCGCCAGCTCGAGGTCGAGCCCGGTCTGGGTAACGGCGGCCTCGGCCGTTTGGCGGCGTGCTTCATCGACTCGCTCGCCACCATGAGCGTGCCCAGCACCGGGTATGGCCTGCGCTACGAGTACGGGATCTTCCGCCAGACCTTCGTCGACGGCGAGCAGATCGAGCAGCCAGACGCCTGGCTGACGCTCGGGTCGCCGTGGGAGTTCCCCCACCCCGAGGCCGCGCAGACGATCGGCTTCGGCGGGCACACCGAGAAGTACAACGACGACGACGGCGTGACTCGCTCTCGGTGGGTGCCGGGCTGGACGGTCCAGGCCGTGCCCTACAACTACATGGTTCCGGGCTACCACAACGGGCGCGTCAACACGCTGCGCCTCTGGAGCGCCGTCGCCTCCAGCGCCTTCGACCTGCGCATCTTCAACGCGGGTGACTACGCCGAGGCCGTCCGCGCGCAGACCTTCGCCGAGAACATCTCCAAGGTGCTCTACCCGGAGGATTCGACCCCGCAGGGCAAAGAGCTGCGTCTGCAGCAGCAGTACTTCTTCGTCGCGGCATCCATCCACGACTTCCTCGAGCACAGCCTGTCGGCCGATTTCGATCTGACGAAGCTTCCCGAGCGGGTGATCTTCCAGCTGAACGACACGCACCCCGTCATCGCGGTCCCCGAGCTCATGCGCGTGCTCGTCGACGAGAAGGGCATGGAGTGGGATGCGGCGTGGGCCATCACCCAGCAGTGCTTCGCCTACACCTGCCACACCCTCCTGCCCGAGGCGCTCGAGGTATGGTCGGTCGACCTGCTCGGTCGACTCCTTCCGCGGCACCTCGAGATCATCTACCGGATCAACGACGAATTCCTCGCAGCGGTCCGCGAGCGCTTCGGCGACGACGAGATGCGCATCCGCAACATGTCGATCATCGCGGACTTCCCCGAGCGCTCGGTGCGGATGGCGTTCCTCGCGACGGTCGCCGGCGCGAAGGTCAACGGTGTGGCAGAGCTGCACTCGCAGCTGCTGCGCGAGAAGGTGCTTCCCGACTTCGACGAGTTCTATCCGGGCAAGTTCACGAACGTCACGAACGGCGTGACCCCGCGGCGGTTCGTCCGACTCGCCAACCCGGGGCTGGCGTCGCTCATCACCGAAGCGCTCGGAGCGGGCTGGACGGTCGACCTCGAACGTCTGCGCGGCCTCGAGGCATTCGCCGAAGATCCCGAGTTCCGCGCGAAATTCGCCGAGGTCAAGGCCGCCAACAAGCGGCGTCTGAGCGAAGTGCTGCGCGTTCGCGACGGACTGGAGGTCAGCGACGGCCACATGCTCGATGTCATGGTCAAGCGCCTGCACGAGTACAAGCGCCAGATGCTCAAGGTGCTGCACATCGTCACTCTGTACGAGGGCATCGCGTCGGGACGCGTCGCGGCGTCGGACGTGCAGCCGCGTACGTTCATCTTCGGCGCGAAGGCGGCTCCCGGCTACGTGATGGCCAAGCGCATCATCCACCTCATCAACGCCGTGGGGTCGGTCGTCAACGCCGATCCTCGCGTTGAGGGGCGGCTGCAGGTGCTGTTCCCGCCGAACTACAACGTCACGCTGGCCGAGCGCGTCATCCCTGCTGCCGACCTGTCGGAGCAGATCTCGCTCGCCGGCAAGGAGGCATCGGGCACCGGCAACATGAAGTTCGCGCTCAGCGGGGCGCTCACGATCGGCACCGACGACGGAGCGAACGTCGAGATCCGGCAGCTGGTCGGCGACGACAACTTCTTCCTGTTCGGGATGACCGAGCCCGAGGTCGAAGCCCTCTGGGCCGCTGGGTACAAGCCGAGCGAGTTCTACCAGTCGGACGAGGGTCTGCGCTGGGCGATCGACCTCATCGCTTCGGGTGCCTTCTCAGGTGGCGACCGGTCGACCTTCGAGCCGGTGGTGTCGAACCTGCTCTACGACGACCGCTTCATGGTGCTGGCCGACTACGCCTCGTACATCCAGGCGCAGGCCGAGGTGGATGCCGCGTACGCAGACCAGGACGCGTGGACCAGGTCATCGATCCTGAACGTCGCCCGCTCGGGCTTCTTCTCGTCGGACCGTTCGATCCGCGATTACATCGACCGCATCTGGCACACGCCGCCGTCGCTCTGAGGAAGGGTCAGCGAGCGTAGCGCTCTACGAAGGTCCGCAGGATCCTGCTCGGATGCGAGACCGGGGCGCTGCGGACGGCGGCGAGTGTGAGTTCCAGCTCGTCGGTGGCGAAATACCCGTGGTCTGCGTACGCGTGGATGCGGGTGGTGATGCCATCGACGTCGAGCTCGGGGTGGAACTGCGTCGCGTAGACGTTGTGCCCGACACGGAACATCTGTACCGGGCACCGCGGGGAGGATGCGAGGAGGACAGCGGGGGCAGGCAGCGAGCTGATCGCCTCCTTGTGGCCGACGAACGCCCCGAAAGCCGGCGGCAGCCCTTCGAGAAGCGGATCCGCGGCGCCCGCATCGGTGAGGGTCACCGGCACGACGCTGATGGGCTCGGAGTGCGTGCGGTCGATCGTCGCGCCGAGATGGGTTCCGACCGTTCCCACGCCGTAGCAGGCGCCCAGGAACGGGAAGTCGCGTTCGACGACGTCGCCCAGCAGAGCGGCGAACTCGGCCTCTACCCGCCTCTGGACCGTCGACTTGCGATCGGCAGGGTCTGAGGCGTTGAAGGGTCCTCCCCCGACGAAGATGCCCGAGAGGTCATCGAGCGCGAAACGGGGCATCGCTCCCGCTTCGAGACGCACCCGGATCAGTTCCGTTTCGGAGAGACCGGTATATCGGAGGAACAGCGCGTACTCCTCGTCGGCGGGCACATCTTCGGCGCGCGTGGCGAGGAGGACGAAGGGCTTCACGCCCTCCACGATATCTGCGCCCGTACCGCGCCCCGGCCAACGCGGATGCGAGAGGATCGGTGCATGACCGACATCCGTTCCCGAACCTTCGACTGGGCCGATCCCGCCGCCGCTCTCGCGCAGGCGCAGAGCGCGGGTACCGGACTCGAGGCACTCCAAGCGATGATCGACGGGGTGATCCCGCCGCCCCCGATCGCGAACCTGATGGGTTTCACGCTGGTGGAGGTGAGCGAGGGCGTTGCGGTGTTCGAATGCGAACCGGCCGAATTCCACTACAACCCGATCGGGGCTGTGCATGGCGGTCTCGCCTGCACGCTGCTGGATTCGGCTCTGGGCTGCGCGGGCCACACCACTCTGCCCGCCGGAGTGGGGTACACGTCGATCGATCTGACCGTTCGCTACCTGCGCCCCATCACGCACGAGTCGGGCGTCTTGCGCGCGACCGGCCGTGTGATCAAGCCCGGCCGCCGCGTGATCTTCACCGAGGGAGAGCTGACGGATGCTGCGGGCCGGGCCGTGGCGACGGCCACGAGCTCACTTCTCGTCCTGACCCCGACCGAGGAGCCTCGCGGAGGTTCCCGTGGGCGGGACTAGGCTCGACGCATGGCAATTGCACGTCTGCACGGCGGACCCCTCGACGGACAGCTCCTTCCCCTGGAGACTCCCGACCTCGACTCACTGATCGTTCCCTACGGCGAAGGTCAGATCGTCTACGAGCGCAAGGGCGGGCTCGAGCACACCGGCGAGTCCGACGGACCGACCGAGGCGGAGTTCTGGTTCATCGAGGCGACCGAAGACATCGATCCCAACCCCGACGGTCGAGACGACTGAGGCTGTGACCGGAGCGCACGCGGCACCCGATCATGCCGGCGCGTCGCGCTCGGTCGAGGTCGAGCGGAAGTTCGACGTCGAAGACGCCACCCCACTGCCGGATTGGAGTGCGCTCCCCGGCGTGACCTCGGTCGCGGAGCCCGAGCGGCGCGAGCTCGACGCGCGATACCTCGATACGACGGAGCTCGCGATGGCCGCTGCAGGGTACGCGCTGCGGCGGCGCACCGGCGGTCCGGACGCGGGCTGGCACATCAAGGGGCCGAAGGTCGACGGTGGTCGCGTCGAGCTCGGCTGGCCGCTCGGCGATGACGACGAAGAGGTGCCGGACGCTGTGCGCGCCGTCGCAGCGACGGTGACCGAGGGCGAGCTGGGCACGATCGCTCGCATCCTCAACACCCGCACGGCGTACGAACTCCGCTCCGGTTCGGGAGTCGTCGCGGAGTTCGTCGACGACCGTGTCACCGCGACGGACGCACGCACGGGCGTCGTGCGCACGTGGCGCGAGTGGGAGATCGAACTCGGTCCGGACGCCCCTGCCGATTCAGGCCCGTTGTTCGCCGCGGTCGAGTCGGCGGTGCTCGCCGCAGGCGGCAGACCCGCGGCATCCGATTCAAAGCTCGCCCGCGCGCTCGGCCACTGACCCGCAAAGACCGCGAGACCGGATAGGCGACACGAGACGGAGTGCATCCGTCGCGGTTTCGTCGCGCCTATCCGGTCTCGCGGAATGAAGGGGGCGGGGGATCGCTAGAGATTGATCATGTGCCCGGCGAGGCCGTGGAAGGCCTCTTGCACGGCCTCCGAGAGCGTCGGGTGCGTGTGGACGTTCCGAGCGGCCTCGAGGGCGGTGAGATCCCACTTCTGCGCGAGGGTCAGCTCGGGAAGCAGCTCCGACACGTCGGGGCCGATCAGGTGGCCGCCGAGAAGCTCCAGGTGCTCGCCGTCGGCGATCAGCTTGACGAAACCGATGGGCTCGCCCAGGCCGTTGGCCTTGCCGTTGGCGCTGAAGGGGAACTTCGCGACCTTCACGTCGTAGCCGGCATCGCGCGCCTGCTGTTCGGTCAATCCGAACGAGGCGACCTGGGGTGAGCAGAACGTGGCGCGCGGCATCATGCGGTAATCGCCGAGCGTCATGGTCTCGGCCTTGCCGATCGTCTCGGCAGCGACGACGCCCTGCGCCTCGGCGACGTGCGCGAGCTGCAGCTTGGCCGTCACATCTCCGATGGCGAAGATGTGCGGCACGTTCGTGCGCATGTAGTCGTCGATCGCGATGGCGCCGCGCTCCGTCAGCTCGACGCCCGTGTTCTCGAGGCCGAACCCCTCGACGCGGGCCGCGAAGCCGATCGACATGAGGACCTTGTCGGCCTCGATCGAGGCCTGCTCGCCGCCCTGGGGGGTGTAGGTCACGGTGACCTTGTCGCCCGAGTCGACGACCGTTTCGACCTTCGTCGAAGTGAGGATCTCGACGCCGTACTTCTTGTACTGGCGGGCGATCTCTTTCGACACGTCGGCGTCTTCGTTGGGGAGCGCGCGGTCGAGGAACTCGATGATGGTGACCTTGACGCCGAAGTTGACCAGGACGAAGGCGAACTCCATGCCGATCGCTCCCGCGCCGACGATGACGATCGAGCCGGGCAGCTCACGCGTGAGGATCTGCTCCTCATACGTCACGACGTTGTCGCTCAGCGTCACGCCGGGCAGCAGCCGGACCGTCGACCCGGTGGAGATGATCGCGTTGTCGAACGTGACCCGGTCGACCTGGCCGTCGGCCTTCGTGACGTCGATCGTGTGCGCATCGACGAACGACCCGCGACCCTCGTACTCGGTCACCTTGTTCTTCTTCATGAGGAAGTGGATGCCCTTGACGTGCGTGTCGGCGACCTTCCGGCTGCGATCCCACGCGGTGCCGAAGTCGAAGTGCACGTCACCGGAGATGCCGAACTGCTCGGCCTGGTGGTGGAACACGTGCGCGAGGTCGGCGTTTCGCAGCAGCGCCTTGGACGGGATGCACCCGACGTTCAAGCAGACACCGCCCCAGTACTTCTCTTCGATGATGGCGACCGAGAGGCCGAGCTGGGCTGCGCGGACGGCCGCGACGTACCCGCCGGGACCGGCGCCGAGGATGGCGACGTCGTAATGAGGCATGCCCCAAGCCTATCGCTCGGAGGGACCGTCAGAGCCGGGGGAGGAGGGCCCGGGAGGCGTCGATCCGGGGGTCGTGGAGACGCCCGCCACGCGCGCCCGTTCGAGCTCGGCCGCTCGGCGAGAGCGCGATACGAGCAGGTAGACCACGCCGCCCAGAACCGCCGCGGCGACGACCCCGAACAGGACCCAGGGCAGTGCAGAGGAACCGCCATCCGCTGGCGCGGGGGAAACGGAGGATGTCGGACTCGGAGCGACCGGGCTCGGTGAGGGGGATGCGGTCGGCGCGGTGGTCGCGGAGGTGGAGGGCGTCGGGGTCGGGGTCGCGGGCGCGGTAACGGTGAAGCCGAACTGGTCCGAGATCGGATGACCGTCGCTCGACACGACGCGCCAGAGCACCGTGATCGTCCCGGTAGCGCCGGGCGCCAGCGGCTGGCTGACGACATTGCCCTGGACGACGGGCGCGCCGGCGGCGATCGATGTTCCACCGGCATCCGTCACCTGCACCTCCGTCGCTCCCGCGTCGCCGAGCAGATCACCGCTGAACGTGAGTGTCAGCTGCGCGGGGAGCACATCGACCGTCGAGCCGGATGCCGGGTCCGAGCCGCTGAGTTCGTCGTGCGCGTATGCGGGCGTCGCCATCAGCGCGACCGCTGCGGTCAGGAACAGGGCGGCGACGAGCGCGAAAACACGGGCGGCACGAAACGTATGCGTGGGGTGGGAAGGCACGATGTCGAGCCTATCCGGGGCTGTCGTGGTGCCGACGGTCGCCGTAGCATGGCGACCAGGCGGGCTTTCCTGCTCGCTTGACCACGAACGGAAAGCGAGTGATGCGATGGACATGATGATGAAAGACATGATGTCGAACGACATGATGTCGATGCCCGGCATGGAGTCGATGGACATGACTCTGATGCAGGCCTGCATGGATGCCTGCTCGGCCTGCGAGCAGGCCTGCACGGTGTGTTCGACCCAGATGATGGACTGCTCGCCGGCCTGCATGAACTGCGCCGACATGTGCAACACCATGATGCGGTCGATGCTGCGGATGCAGGGGATGACGCCGGCGGCCATGATGTCGATGCTCGACGCGTGCATGGCGATGTGTCAGGTCTGCATGGACAAATGCATGGAGCACGCGGACATGAGCGAGGTCTGCAAGATGTGCGCGCAGTCGTGCAAGGCCTGCATGGACGCATGCATGGCGATGAAGGACTCGATGATGCGGATGGGCTGAACGGCCCCGCCGATCATCCCAGCAGCACGTTGAACCAGCGGTCTCCCACCGCGAGTACGTGATACCGCTCGTGGACGGCGACCGGCGTCCCGACTTCGAGCGCGTCGGCCGCGCCCGCGCCGCTCCACACGAGGAGCGCCGCACCGTCGGCGACGGTGGAGAGTTCCGCGGCCCCCGCGTCGTCGATCGAGGCGACGATCGCATCGACCCATTCGGACGGGGTCGCGGAGGCCAATCGCGACTGGATGAGGTGCATCGCGTGCCCAGGGGCGAACGTCGAGCAGGAACCGCCGTGAACACACATGCACGCCGCACGCTCACGCACCGTAAGGGGCGGGGTGGGGCGGTGTGGACTCGACACGGCGGTCTCCTTGTCAGTAGGTTCGAATACCCGCCACGTTAGGCGGGATGTCGGGGCGTCACACGTCCGCCGACACAGGACGAAACATTGCGAACGCCCGCCCGGCGCTCTCGCATCGCGCGGTTTTCGCGAGCGAGCGATCGGTTAGGCTGGATCCGAGGAGGATCACCGTGGAGGACAACCGCCAGCGTCAGCCGGACGAGATCCGGCGAGCCGCCGACGACGGTGATCCCGACAGCGGATCCACCGACACGACGCAGACGTTCGGGCACGACTCGGATCTGTCCTTCGTTCCGTTCGGCAGTGAACTGAGCGAAGCAGAGGTCGAGGCGATCGGCGCACTGCCCTCTCGGGCCGCGCTGCTCATCGTGCTGTCCGGACCGACGGCCGGTGCTCGGTATCTGCTCGACACCGATGTCACGACGGTGGGTCGCCATCCCGAAGCCGACATCTTCTTCGACGATGTGACCGTCTCACGCCGCCACGCCGAGATCACGCGCTCGGGCAGCGAGTTCGAGATCGTCGACCAGCGGTCGCTGAACGGCACGTACGTGAACGGTGAGCGGGTCGATCGCTCCCCGCTGGCCAACGGCGGGGAAGTGCGGATCGGCAAATTCCGTCTCAACTTCTTCGTGTCGCCGGCCGACCTGCCGCAGGCAGCGGACGGGTGATGGCAGGTGCTGCCGCCCGCGAACGTTCGTCGTCCGCGGGCCTTCTGAGCATCGGGCAGGTGCTGGCGCGGCTGACGCCGGAGTTCCCCGCGCTCACCTCCAGCAAGCTCCGTTTCCTCGAGGTGCAGGGTATCGTCACGCCCACGCGCACCGAATCCGGGTATCGCAAGTTCTCGCAGGACGATCTTGATCGTCTCCGCCTCGCCCTGACCCTGCAGCGCGATCACTACCTCCCGCTCGTCGTCATCCGTGAATACCTCGCCGATGTCGATGCCGGGCGCGATCCCGCACCGCCGTCGGCCGTGCCCTCGATCGTCGCCGCGCCGCGGCGCTACCGCCGCGACGAGCTGCTGTCGGCTGCCGGCGCGTCGCCGCAGGTGCTCAACGATGCGATCAGCACCGGTGTGCTCACGGGTCAGGACGCCTACAACGACCAATCGGTCGCGATCCTGAGGGCGCTCGTCGCCCTCGACAGGCATGGGATCGAACCGCGCCATGTGCGGGCCGTGCGGCAGAGCGCAGAGCGTGAGGTCGCGCTGATCGAGTCGGCGTTGACGACTCTCCTGCGGCGCACGGACGCAGCATCCCACGCCCACGCTCGCGAGCTCGCCCCGGAACTCGCCAAGCGGCTGGACGAGGTGCGGGCGATCTTCGTTCGCACCGCCCTGGACCGATTGCTCTCCTGAACGCGACACGCCGAACCCGCACACGCGGATGTCGTTGCCGGGGGAGCGGCCCTGATCTAGCGTGGAGATAGACGTCCGGAAGGAGGATGCGCATGACCACTCGTGAGACCCCGACGGGCAGCGCACCGGACGACGCCTTCTCCGCAGACCTCCTGTTCACGGACGGGCTGCCTCAGATGGACGATGAGGTCGGCTATCGCGGGGCGGTCGCCGCACGCGCCGCCGGCATCACCTACCGTCAGCTCGACTACTGGGCACGCACCGAGCTGGTCGAACCCACTGTCCGCGGCGCAAGCGGCTCGGGATCGCAGCGACTGTACGGTTTCCGCGACATCCTGGTTCTCAAGCTCGTGAAGCGACTCCTCGATACGGGTATCTCGCTGCAGCAGATCCGCACAGCGGTGGAGCAGCTGCGCGCCTCCGGCATCCGCGACCTCGCCGGCACGACCTTGATGAGCGATGGTGCGTCGGTGTACCTGTGCACATCGAACGATGAGGTGATCGACCTGGTCAGCCGCGGTCAGGGTGTGTTCGGCATCGCCGTGGGCAAGGTGCTCCGCGAAGTGGAATCGACTCTGGTCGACTTCGACGCACAGGCACCCGAAGTGCTGGACGAGCTCGCCGCTCGTCGGGCCGTGCGCACGGCGTAGATCCAGAACGGCTGCTCACCCTGATCAGGGTGCAGCTCTTCGTCGCGGCCCTGCGACCGATGTCCGGCCGCTCTCAGGCGCGGGCTTCGCCGGGAACCGGGATCCGTCCGGTGCGGATCACCCGGTCAAGAAGCGCGTCGAAGTCGGCTGCGAGCTCTTGAGCGGAGTCGCCGGGCCAGATGTGCAGGGGCTTGGCAGCGCCCTGTGCCTGCTGCAACGACGTGCGTTCGGGCAGTTGGGGGGCGAGCACGAGCGGCCCGAACATGTCGCGCAGCTCTTTGATCCGGAACTGGTGCTCGATCGACTGGGGCCGCACGCGGTTGACGACGATGCCGAGCGGCTGGAGGCGAGGGGACAGACCGCGACGGATCTCTTCGATCGCACGGAGCGCGCGGTCCGCCGCTGCCACCGAGAACAGGCCGGGTTCGGTGACGACGATCACACGGTCGCTCGCGGCCCAGGCCGTGCGCGTGAGCGCGTTGAGCGAAGGAGCGCAGTCCACCAGGACGAGGTCGTAGTCGGACTCGATCGTGGCGAGCGCCTCTTCGAGCTTCCAGACATCGCGGACGCTCGGATGGGGTCCGTCGAAGTTGATCGCGGACGGGCTGCCGATCAGCACATCGATCGTGCCCGGGTGCACCTTTGCCCAGCCGCTGGAGGTGATCGCCTGCCGGACGACCTTCTCTTTGGGATTGGCGAGGACGTCGGCGACGTTGAGCCGCCCGGCGACCTGGATATCCATGCCGGTCGAGACGTCGGACTGGGGGTCGAGATCCACCACGAGAGTCCGAACTCCCCGCGCAAAAGCAGCGGAGGCGAGTCCCAGAGTCACGGTTGTCTTGCCGACCCCGCCTTTGAGCGAGCTAACGGAGAGTACGTGCACAAGGGTCCACGTTACCTTCCCCTAGGCTGTGAACACACTTTGCCCGAATGCACGGCTGCCTTGTGGGGTGTTGATGTTCCGGAAGATCCTTGTCGCCAACCGTGGCGAGATCGCGATTCGCGCGTTCCGCGCAGCGTTCGAACTGGGTGCCCGCACGGTGGCGGTGTACCCCTACGAAGACCGCGGCTCGCTCCATCGTCAGAAGGCCGACGAATCGTATGTGATCGGCACGCAGGGCCATCCCGTGCGGGCTTACCTCGACGTCGACGAGATCATTCGGGTCGCGCTCGCTTCGGGTGCGGACGCGATCTATCCCGGTTACGGCTTCCTCTCCGAGAACCCTGAGCTGGCCGCGAAGGCCGCGGAGAACGGGATCACGTTCATCGGACCGCCGGCGAAGGCGCTCGAGATGGCCGGTAACAAGGTCACGGCGAAGCACCATGCCACGGCGGCAGGCGTGCCGGTCCTGCGCTCGACAGAAGCCTCGGAAGACGTCGATGAACTCGTCGCCCAGGCCGCCGACATCGGGTTCCCCATCTTCGTGAAGGCGGTCGCCGGCGGCGGTGGTCGCGGCATGCGTCGGGTGGAGGAGCCGGCGGCCCTGCCCCCGGCGATCGCCGAAGCGATGCGCGAAGCGGGCGCCGCGTTCGGCGACGCGCGGGTCTTCCTCGAGCAGGCCGTCGTCCGCCCCCGCCACATCGAGGTGCAGATCCTCGCCGACGCGTCGGGCCACACCGTTCACCTGTTCGAGCGCGACTGCTCCGTTCAGCGTCGCCACCAGAAGGTCATCGAGATCGCCCCCGCCCCGAACATCTCCGAAGAGCTGCGTGCAGCGCTGCACCGCGACGCGGTGGCCTTCGCCGAGTCGATCGGGTACGTCAACGCGGGCACGGTCGAATTCCTCGTCGATACGGCGGGCGAGCGTGCCGGTGAACACGTCTTCATCGAGATGAACCCCCGCATCCAGGTCGAGCACACGGTGACCGAAGAGGTCACGGACGTCGATCTCGTCCAGTCGCAGATGCGCATCGCCGCGGGCGAGACGCTCGCCGATCTCGGGCTCCAGCAGGAGAACATCGTGTTGCGGGGCGCGGCGCTGCAGTGCCGCATCACGACGGAAGACCCGGCGCACGGTTTCCGCCCCGACACCGGCCGCATCACCACCTACCGGTCACCGGGTGGTGCAGGCATCCGACTGGATGGCGGTACGACCGCGGCAGGGTCGCAGATCAGTCCGCACTTCGACTCGATGCTCGCGAAGCTGACCTGCCGCGCACGCGACTTCCCGGCTGCGGTCGCGCGCGCCAAGCGCGCTCTCGCGGAGTTCCGCATCCGCGGCGTGGCCACCAACATCCCGTTCCTGCGTGCCGTGCTGGATGACCCGGCCTTCGTCGCCGGCGACCTGAGTACCGCGTTCATCGAGGAGCGCCCTCAGCTGCTCACGGTCAATGCCTCCCGCGACCGTGCCACCAAGCTGCTCAACTGGCTCGGCGACGTGACCGTCAATCGGCCGTACGGGGAGAAGCCGGTCTCGGTCTCTCCCGGCAGCAAGCTTCCCGCCATCGACCTGTCGACGCCGCCGCCCTCGGGCACCCTCGATCGGCTGCGCGCGCTGGGGCCGGTGGAGTTCTCTCGTGCCCTGCGGGCACAGGTGCCCCTGGCGGTGACGGAGACGACCTACCGCGACGCGCACCAGTCGCTCCTGGCGACCCGAGTCCGCACCCGCGACCTCGTCCGGGTCGGACCCCACGTGGCGCGGATGACCCCCGGACTGCTCTCCGTCGAGGCGTGGGGCGGGGCCACCTACGACGTCGCGCTCCGCTTCCTTGCCGAAGACCCGTGGGAGCGGCTGGCCGCGATTCGCGAGGCCATCCCCAACATCCCGATCCAGATGCTCCTGCGCGGTCGCAACACCGTCGGCTACACACCCCGACCCGACGCGGTCGCCCACGCGTTCGTCCGTGAGGCCGCGCAGACCGGGGTCGACATCTTCCGCATCTTCGATGCGCTCAACGATGTCGACCAGATGCGGACGGCCATCGACGCGGTGCTAGAGACCGGCTCGGCCGTCGCGGAGGTCGCCGTCTGCTACACCTCAGACCTGCTGGACCCCGCGGAATCCCTTTACACCCTCGACTACTACCTCGGGCTCGCCGAACGGATCGTCGAGGCCGGCGCCCACATCCTCGCGATCAAGGACATGGCCGGACTCCTGCGCCCGGCCGCGGCGGCGAAGCTCGTCACGGCGCTGCGCGAGCGGTTCGACCTGCCGGTGCACCTGCACACGCACGACACCGCGGGCGGCCAGCTGGCGACGCTGCTGGCTGCGAGTGCCGCGGGAGTGGACGCGGTGGATGCCGCGGCCGCACCGCTGTCCGGAACCACCAGCCAGCCGTCGCTGTCGGCGCTGGTCGCCGCCCTGGCGCACACCGAGCGCGACACCGGCATCGATCTGGCCGCGGTCAGCGATCTCGAACCCTATTGGGAGGGTGTCCGCAATCTCTACAGCCCGTTCGAGTCGGGTCTGCCTGGACCGACCGGGCGCGTCTACCACCATGAGATCCCCGGCGGACAGCTCTCCAACCTCCGTCAGCAGGCGATCGCGCTGGGCATGGCAGATGACTTCGAGCGCATCGAGGACATGTACGCCGCGGCCGACCGCATCCTGGGGCGCATCCCGAAGGTCACGCCGTCCTCGAAGGTCGTCGGCGACCTCGCCCTTGCCCTGGTCGCCGCCAACGCAGACCCGGCCGACTTCGCGGAGAACCCGCAGAACTACGACATCCCCGACTCTGTGGTCGGCTTCATGGCCGGCGAGCTGGGCGATCTTCCCGGCGGCTGGCCCGAACCGTTCCGCACCAAGGTGCTGGCGGGACGCCAGATCTCCATCGAGGTGCCCGCACTGACCGCCGAGGAGCGCGACGGGCTCGCGGGCGACGCGGCAACCCGCCGTCGCACGCTCAACCGCCTCCTGTTCCCCGGGCCGGCAAAGGACTTCGAGACCAACCGCGAGGCCTACGGAGACCTCTCCGCGCTCGGCACGCCCGACTATCTTTACGGGCTGAAGCCGGGGGAGGAGCACATCGCCGAGATCGACCCCGGTGTGCAGCTGTACGTCGGACTCGAGGCGATCGGCGAGGCAGATGCCAAGGGCATCCGCACCGTGATGACGACGCTCAACGGTCAGCTTCGCCCGGTGTACGTGCGAGACCGGAGTATCAAAGTCGACACCCGTCAGTCCGAGAAGGCGGACACCTCGAAACCCGGCCAGGTCGCCGCTCCGTTCTCGGGCGTCGTCACGGTGAAAGTGAGCGTGGGCGACACCGTCGCAGCGGGTCAGCCGGTCGCATCGATCGAGGCGATGAAGATGGAAGCCGCGATCACCTCGCCCGTCGAGGGCACCGTGGAGAGGCTGGCGATCGACGCCACCCAGCAGGTGGATGCCGGAGACCTTTTGGTCGTGATCCGCCCCGCGCATTAGCCTGGAGGGCAGGCCATGCGCGCCTGCCCGTCCTTTGGAGTGATTTGCTGTGACGCCCGACCGATTGGACCAGACCCCCGAGGGGGACGCCGAGAACGGAGTGCTCGCCGACGCCGGCAGCCTCGACACGAGCGCTTTCAGCATTCTCGGAGCCACGACGGAGCAGGTGAGCGTCTCGTTTCCGGTCGATGACCACGACGATCTCGAGGACGAGGGAATCGTCGACGACGAAGTGGCGCCCGAGGCGCTCCACGCCATTCACGGCGAGCACAATGAGCCTCACGAGGTCATTCTCGAGGATGAGCCGGCCTCTGAGGCGGGCGTTCTCGAGACGGGCGTCCTCGAGGCGGGTGAGGTCGAGACGGGTGAGGTCGAGACGGGTGAGGTCGAGACGGGTGAGGTCCTGACCGGCGAGATCGAGACCCCATCATCGCCCGGAGCTTTCGTCGAGGACGCGCCCGAGATCATCGGCGAGTACGAGACCGACGACGACGAAGAGGCTTCCGACCGCGGTGACGACAGCGCACGGCAGGACGAGCCCGTCAGGGCGGCCGAACCGCTGCGTCCCCCGTCGATCGCGGCGACGTACGCATCGCCGCCCGCGGGTGTGGCGCCTGCCGCGCCGACGGCCGACCCTGGCCTGGTCGCCCCCGTGGATGCGACCCCCGCCGCTCGCGCGAACACCGAGCCTGCGGCGCCCCCGACCACGGCTTTCGCGGTCGCCCCCGGCGGTCCCAGCCTCGACCGAGAGCTGTCCACACGCACTCCCACCGGGTCCACTCCGACGACGCGGCGTGAAGCGATGCATCCAGAGCTGGCGGCACGATCAGATCGCGCTCATGCCGTCGAGCGGATTCACCCGAGTCCCGATGTCGCGTTGACGTCGAAGCGGCTCGGTGAGTTCGAAGCGGGGCGTGAATCATCCGACCTGCTCACTCCCGACCGGCTGCTCGACCCGCACCAGGTCGTACGCCCCGAGCCGGAAGGCACCTGGCAGCACCTGGTCTACTCGCTCAGCGGGCACCGGATCAACCTCGGCGACGGCAAGCGCGCGCGTGCGCGCAAGGAACTCGACCGCCGGATCGCCGTGGCTCTGCCGGGCGGTGCGCGATTCGTCCCCGTTCTCTCGCGCAAGGGTGGTGTCGGCAAGACGACGATCACGGCACTGCTGGGAATGGCCTTGGCCGATGCCCGTGACGACCGCATCATCGCGATCGACGCGAACCCCGATCGCGGCACGCTCGCCGAGCGCATCGCGCGGTCGAGCGGCAGGACCATCCGCGATCTGGTCCGCGTCCACTCGGAGGTGTCCGGGTACAGCGATGTCTCCTCGATCGTGGCACGGGACGAGACGCGCCTGGACGTCTTGGCATCGGATGCCGATCCCCGCGTCTCGGAGGCGCTCAGCGATCGCGATTACCACGACGTCGCTGCCGTCGCCGCGCACTATTACTCGATCGTCCTCACCGATACGGGAACCGGGATCGTGCACTCGGTGATGGGAGCCACGCTCGACGTCGCCGACCAGCTGGTGATCGTCTCCGGGCTCAGTGTCGACGAAGCACGACTCGCATCCGAGACGCTCACCTGGCTCGAGACGAACGGGTACTCCGAGCAGTCGCGCAATGCCGTCGTCGTGCTGAACAATTCGCGCCCCGGTGCGCCGCTCGTGCGCCAGGAGGAGCTCGAATCGCACTTCGCGACCCGCGTGCGCGCCGTGGTCCGGATGCCCTACGACCCGCTCATCGGAGGGGGGAGCACCATCACCTTCCGTGATCTGCAGCCCGCAACCAGACTCGCCGCGCGCGAGCTGGCCGCTGCCGTCGTGCAGGGCCTGCGTTCCCTCGCGCCGGCGGCATAGGCATCCGATGACCGTTCGAGCCATCCGCATCTTCGGCGACCCCGTTCTGCGCGCCACGAGTTCCCCCATAGACGACATCGACGACGGTGTGCGCGCGCTCGTCCAAGACCTGCTCGACACCGTGGAGCTGCCGGGTCGCGCGGGGGTGGCAGCGCCGCAGATCGGTGTCGGTTTGCGTGCCTTCAGCTACAACATCGACGGCGACATCGGGTACATCCTCAATCCCGAGCTCGTCGAGGTGTCGGGTGACCCGGTCGAGGTCGGCGAAGGATGCCTCTCGGTACCCGGGCTCTGGCATGCGGCCGTGCGGTACCCCCACGCGAAGGTCGTCGGGATCGACCTGGACGGTCAGCCGCTCGTGCTGGAGGGCGACGGTCTGCTCGCCCAGGCTCTCCAGCATGAGACAGACCATCTGGACGGCAGGCTCTACCTCGATCGCCTCCCGCCCGAGACCCGTCGCACCGCCATGCGCGAGGTCCGGGAGAGCAGCTGGTTCTGACGCGAGAAGACGCACCGCGTGCCGACGACGCACGCGGTGCGTGTCCTCGTGTCAGGGTCGAGGAGCGAGCGTATCGAGACCCCGCTAGGCCAATGACACGTTGGTGGTGTTGACCGGTACGGCGTAAAGAGCCTCGACGTCCTCGGCGAAGTCCGCCATGATCACGTTCCGCTTGATGCTCATCTTCGGCGTGAGGTGACCGCTGGCCTCTGTCCACTCCGTGGGCAGGATCGTGAACTTGCGGATCGACTCGGCCCTCGAGACCGACTTGTTCGCGATATCGATCGCGCGCTGCACTTCGGCGCGCACCGCGGGGTTGGCCGCGGCGGCCGAAAGCGACATGTCGGCCGACAGGCCGTTGTTGGCGAGCCACGTCGGCAGCATTTCGGAGTCCAGGGTCACCAGCGCGGAGATGAACGGCTTCTGATCTCCGACGACGACGACCTGGCCGACGATCGGGTTCGCGCGAATCGGGTCTTCGAGGGCGGCCGGAGCGACGTTCTTGCCGCCGGCGGTGACGATGATCTCCTTCTTGCGACCGGTGATCGAGAGGAAGCCGTCGGCGTCGAAAGAGCCGAGGTCGCCGGTCTTGAACCAGTCCCCGTCGAACGCCGCAGCTGTCGCCTCGGGGTTGCGCCAGTACTCCTTGAACACGTCGACCCCGCGCACCTGGATCTCACCGTCGTCGGCGAGACGCACTCCGACGCCCGGCAGCACCGGGCCGACCGAGCCGATCTTCGACTTCGTGGCGAGGTTGACCGTCGCGGGTGCGGTGGTCTCGGTGAGACCGTAGCCTTCCAGGATCACGACGCCCAGACTGTGGAAGAAGTGCCCGAGGCGGGGTCCCAGCGGAGCTGACCCCGACACGGCGTACTGCACGCGGCCGCCCATAGCGTCTCGCAGCTTGCTGTACACCAGCCGGTCGAAGAGCGCGAACTTGATCTTCATCCCGAGGGGGATCTTCTTGCCGTCCTGCAGACGGATCGAGTGCTCGATCGCCGTCTGCGCGGCGGAGCGGAAGATCTTGCCACGCCCGCCCGCCTCGGCCTTCTGCTCCGCGGAGTTGTACACCTTCTCGAACACGCGGGGAACCGCGAGGAGGAAGGTCGGCTTGAACGAGCCGAGGGCGGGCAGAAGGAACTTGGTGTCGGGCTGGTGGCCGGTCTTGACCCCCGCGTGGATATCGAGGATCGAGATGAACCGCGCGAAGACGTGCGCGGTCGTGATGAACAGGAGGGTCGAGGCCCCCGGAACGGTGAGCACCTCCTTCAGGGCGACGGAAGAGTTGCGCACGAGCTCGACGAAGTTGCTGTGGGTGAGCACGCAGCCCTTCGGACGGCCGGTGGAGCCGGAGGTGTAGATGAGTGTCGCGATGTCGGCGCCCACCGCGATGTTGCGTCGGCGTTCGATCTCTTCGTCGGTGACAGCGGCACCCTGCTCGACCAGCTTGCCGAGATCGCCGAGGTGCATGGCCCAGACGGATCGGATCAGCGGGAGGTCTGCCCGGACTTCATCGAGTCGCGCGGAGTGGTCGATGGATTCGGCGATGACCGCGGTCGCCCCGGAGTCGGAGAGGATCCACTGGATCTGCGCGGGCGAGCTCGTCTCGTAGACCGGCACCATGACGGCGCCGGCGAAGAAGAGGGCGAAGTCGACGAGCGTCCATTCATATGTCGTGCGGGCGATGAACCCGACCTTGTCGCCGGGCTCGACACCGGCCGCCGCGAAGCCCTTGGCGAGGGCGACGACCTGGCGGTGGAACTCCTTCGCCGAGATGTCGCGCCAGCCGTCCCCCTCCGGGACGGCGAACAGGGCGAGC
The DNA here is from genome assembly GCF_008710745.1 of Microbacterium rhizomatis. Taxonomy (GTDB): domain Bacteria; phylum Actinomycetota; class Actinomycetes; order Actinomycetales; family Microbacteriaceae; genus Microbacterium; species Microbacterium rhizomatis. Next base: position 982,470 of record NZ_VYSA01000001.1, on the reverse strand, counting down.
CCAGGGGTGACCTTCACGCGGTCGACCAGAAGGTCTGTCACGTTCGCGTGCGGGTCGGCAGGCACGATGGCAGGGACTTCGAATTGGATCACGGCAACTCCTTCGGTACCGATGGCGTATATCTCTCGGGTGGCTCCGAGTCTAACCTTTGCCCGCGCCGAGCCTCCGGAAGTGCGGATGACCCGACCCCGCTAGACTGCAAGGCGCCGCGCGCCGCGTGGCCTGGAAGGGGATCGCGGTGCTCAAAGTCGGGATCGATATCGGTGGGACCAAGATCGCCGGGGGAGTCGTCGACAGCGACGGCGCGATCATCGAGAAGCTGCGCGTCGATACTCCCACCGATACGCGCGCGCTGGCCGATGCCGTCGTCGACATGGCCCACCACCTGTCGTCCGGGCACCCCGTCGCCGCGGTCGGCGTCGCCGCGGCCGGCTTCATCGACAAGGACCGCGCCACCGTCATCCACGCCCCGAACATCGCGTGGCACGACGAGCCGCTGCGCGCGATCCTCGAGGCGCGCATCGATGTGCCGGTCACCATCGAGAACGATGCGAATGCAGCGGGGTGGGCCGAGTTCCGATTCGGGGCTGGGCGCGGAGTCGACGACATGGTGATGCTCACGATGGGCACCGGGGTCGGCGGTGCGATCATCTCGGCGAACGAGCTGTTCCGCGGCGGGCACGGCATCGCCGCCGAACTGGGTCACCTGCGGTTCATCCGCGATGGCCACCCGTGCGGCTGCGGCCAGAACGGATGCCTCGAACAGTATGCGTCCGGTCGCGCGCTGCAACGCGAGGCGAACGACATCGCCGACTCGGGAGGGATCGGCGCGGCGCTGGCCGCTCTCCGCGAGGAGAAGGGCGTCTTGCACGGTCCGGCCATCTCTCGGCTGATCCTCGCGGATGACCCCGGTGCCGTCGAGGCGCTCCGGCGGGTGGCGACCGCACTCGGCGAGGCATGCGGCGGATTCCAGGCGGTGCTCGATCCGGAGCTCTTCGTCATCGGCGGGGGAGTGGCCCAACTCGGCGAAGTACTCCTGGAGCCCGTGCGCATCGCCTACGAGACCTCGCTGCCCGGGTACGGCGAGCGACCGATCGCCGAGTTCGCGATCGCGCAGCTCGGCAACGACGCGGGCCTGATCGGAGCGGCGGACCTCGCCGTCGCCGACGCCGCGGAGATCGTCGCGGGGCGAACGGGGTAGCGATGTTCTACTGGCTGATGAAGTACATCGTGATCGGCCCGCTGGTCAAAGCCATCTGGCGACCGTGGGTCGTCGGCCGCCGCAACATCCCGGCCGAAGGCGCGGCGATCCTCGCCAGCAACCACCTCTCGGTGATGGACTCGATCTTCCTGCCGCTCATGATCGACAGACCCATGTCGTTCCTCGCCAAGAGCGACTACTTCACCGGCAAAGGCCTCAAAGGCTGGGCCACGCGGATGTTCATGAAGGCGACGGGGCAGATCCCGATCGATCGTTCGGGCGGCAAGGCGTCCGAGGCATCCCTCAATACAGGCCTCCAGGTGCTCGGTCGCGGCGACCTGCTCGGCATCTACCCCGAGGGGACGCGAAGCCCTGACGGCAAGCTCTACCGCGGGCGGACGGGTCTTGCCCGCATGGCTCTGGAGGCACACGTGCCCGTGGTGCCCGTGGTCATGGTCGACACCGACACGATGCTTCCGATCGGTCATACCGTCCCGCGCATCGTGCGCGTGGGGATCGTGATCGGCGAACCCCTGGACTTCTCGCGGTTCGCCGGCATGGAGGGGGATCGATTCATCCTCCGCTCGATCACCGACGAGATCATCGTCGCGCTCCAACGCCTCGGCGAGCAGGAATACGACGACGTCTACGCATCCAGCGTCAAGGACCGTGTGGCCAGGGCGAAAGAGGCGACGACCTGACGATCGCCGGCCGTCGGCGCAGCTCCGCGATGAACCGTGGGGTCACCGCCCGCCAATAGACTAGCCGGATGCCTCAGCAGCCCGACTCTCTCGACCACTGGCGGAATCTGCCGATCAAACAGCAGCCGTCGTGGCCCGATCTCGACGCCGTCGCCGCCGTATCCGCCGAGATCGCCACATTGCCGCCGCTCGTGTTCGCCGGCGAGGTCGACAACCTCCGCGAACATCTCGCGCGCGCCGCATCAGGGCGTGCCTTCCTCCTCCAGGGGGGTGACTGCGCAGAGACCTTCGCCGGAGCGACGGCCGAGCAGATCCGCAACCGCATCAAGACCGTTCTGCAGATGGCGGTCGTGCTGACCTATGGCGCCTCGATGCCGGTCGTGAAGATGGGCCGGATGGCGGGCCAGTTCGCCAAGCCGCGCTCGAGCGACACCGAGACGCGGGGCGATGTGACGCTGCCCGCCTACCGCGGTGACATCGTCAACGGATTCGACTTCACCGAGGGGTCGCGCACGGCTGATCCGGCCCGGTTGCTGAAGGGGTACCACACCGCAGCATCCACGATCAATCTGATCCGCGCGTTCACGCAGGGTGGCTTCGCCGACCTGCGCGAGGTGCATTCGTGGAACCGTGGCTTCGCGGAGAACCCGGCCAACCAGCAGTACGAGCGACTGGCGCACGAGATCGACCGTGCGATCAAGTTCATGGAGGCGGCGGGCGCCGACTTCGACGAGCTTCGCCGCGTCGAGTTCTACACGGGCCACGAGGGCCTCCTGATGGACTACGAGCGCCCGATGACCCGTATCGACTCGCGCACGGGAACGCCGTACAACACGTCGGCGCATTTCGTATGGATCGGTGAGCGCACGCGCGACCTGAACGGTGCGCACATCGACTACTTCTCGAAGATCCGCAACCCCATCGGCGTGAAGCTCGGGCCCTCGACCACCCCAGATGACGCGCTCGCGCTGATCGACAAGCTCGACCCCGATCGCGAGCCCGGACGACTCACATTCATCACGCGCATGGGCGCGGGCAAGATCCGCGACGCGCTTCCTCCGCTGCTCGAGGCCGTGCGCGATTCGGGTGCGACGCCCCTGTGGGTGACGGATCCGATGCACGGCAACGGCATGACGACGCCGACCGGCTACAAGACCCGGCGCTTCGACGACGTCGTGGATGAGGTTCGCGGGTTCTTCGATGCGCACCGCGCGGTCGGCACCTTCCCGGGTGGCATCCACATCGAGCTCACCGGCGACGACGTCACGGAGTGCCTCGGTGGCTCCGAGATGATCGATGAGGCGACACTGGCCACGCGCTACGAGTCGCTGTGCGACCCGCGCTTGAACCATATGCAGAGCCTCGAGTTGGCTTTCCTCGTCGCGGAGGAGCTCGAGAAGCTGTAGTCCCGGCGGCTTCCAGGCCGCGAGACGCGGCCGAGGAACCTCCATCGGTGCACTGGACGTTCCGCAGCCGCGTCTCGCGAGCCTGTGGAGAACCTCCGCGTCGGGCGGCCGAAGTTGAGCAGGATCGAGGGATGCCTCCGCGAATCCCTCTCCCGTCCGTCCTGCTCTCCGGCACATTCTCGACGGAGGATGCGCGCCGTGCAGGCATCGGCCAGGGAAGGCTGCGCGGCCGTGACATCAGCCATCCCTTCCGTGGCTTGCACGCCAGCGGACCCGTCGGCGACGATCTCGTCTCGTATTGCGAAGCACTCGTCCCGCTCTTGGGCGAGAACCGGTGGTTCAGCCACGTCACCGCGGCCCGGCTGTGGGGGATGCCGTTGCCGACGGCGTGGACCTCGGGTGAGCCGCTCCATACCCTGGCAGTCGCGGGTGCACATCGGATCGAGAGGACGGAGGTCGTCGGTTGGGAGACCGAGCGCGCCGACGTGCCGAGGTCGGTGCTCGGGCTGCTGCCCGTGATCTCCCCCGCGGCGGTGTGGGCCCAGTTGTCCGTACCCGGGGCGATTCGAGCTTCGACTCCTCAGTCGGAGGGCGCACGCGGGCGGTGGCCGCTGTCCCCTCAATGGCTCGTCGCGGTCGGGGATTTCCTGCTGAGCGGCACCCGCGCCGCGACGCGAGTGCCGTTGTGCTCGATCGACGACCTTCATGCGGAGCTCCGGGCGCATCGGGGCAAGCGAGGCGCGAAAGCGCTGGCGTGGGCGATCGAACGACTCAGGCGTCCGGTCGACTCACCGAGAGAGACGTTTCTGCGTCTCGGCCTCGTGGAGCGCGGGCTGCCGGAGCCCACCGTGCAGGTGGCTGTGAAGACCGCAGCCGGAGTCCGGCACGCAGATCTGGGCTACCCCGATTCACGCGTGCTCCTGGAGTACCACGGCGATCACCATCGCACCGACAGGCGCCAGTGGCGCGAAGATCTCACACGACGTCAGCTGTTCGAGGACGCCGGCTACACCGTGATCGAGGTCGCATACGACGATGTCCACCCCGACTGCGCAGCGTTGGCCGAGCGCGTGCGGCGCGTCCTGCGCCGCGCCGATCGCTCGACGTAAGTGCGAGCCTCGCTCACACCTCGCGAGACGCGGCTCCGGAACCTTCGTTTGCAGATCGAACGTTCCGGAGCCGCGTCTCGCGAGATAGAAGGGTCTACAGGCCGACGTCCGTGAACGTGATCGCCGTGCCGGGCGGCTGGAGGGTGCCCTCCTTCGGGGTCACGCCCTTCACGCGGTAGATGTCCCAGAGCCCGAGGGTGTCGGGGATGTCGGTGCGGCCCTTCAGGCCCGCGGCCTCGAGCTTCTTGATCGCGTCGCGGATCGTCAGCCCGACCACCGCCGGCACGGCGATCGGCTCCGGACCCTTCGAGACGATGAGCGTCACCGTTTCACCCGGTCGCCAATCGCCGCCTCCATCGCGACCGGCGATGCGGATCACGTCCCCTGCGGCGATGTCATCGCTGAATTCCGTCGGTTTGTCCGACGAGACCTGCAGATTCACGCCGTTCAGGATGCCGGTGGCAGTGTCGGGGCTCTGTCCGGTCACATCGGGCACGGGCCCGAGCGAGACAGCCAGAGACGCGGTGTCGCCCTCGTGGATCGAGCATCCCGCCGTGCAGTCGATGACGGAGCCGTCCCCGCGCTGGGTGACGGAGGCGCCGATCACCGAGCCCGCAGCAGCCTCCGTGAAGGACGACTCGTTCGGATCGGTCACTCTGATGTTCAGCGCAGTGAGCGTCTGCCGAGCGAGGTCGGCGCTCATGCCGCTGAGCGACGGCACGGTCTGCGGTTGCGGTCCCTGCGAGATGAGCACCGCCACGCTGGTGTCGCGGTCCAGTCGGGTGCCCGGCTCGGGGTCGGTGCCAACCGCAAGCCCCGCGGCGACATCGAGGCTGTAGACGGGGCGCTGCTGCGCGATCATCCCGGCGTTCGCGATCTCTGCCTGAGCGGCGTCGAAAGTCATACCCGCGACGGTCGGAACGGCCACCATCGAACCGGGCCCGGAGCCGAACCACCAGCCGATCCCGCCTGCCAGGGCCGCCAGGAGGATGACGACGACGAAGATCCAGCCGCCCTTCACCGAGCGACGCCGCGTGCTGCGGCGAAGCCGCGTCGCGTTGTCCGTCGTGTCGACCGCCGTGGTCGGAGCCGTCATCGTCGACGGCAGAACACTCGTGACGCCCATCGAGTCGAAGGGTCCCGAATCGACGCCGTCATCGGTCGCCGGCCCTGCCGCGGCGACCGCACGAGCGACCTGGGGGTAGATGCCGAGCTCGTGCTCGATCTCACGGAGGCGGCCCAGCATCTCGGTCGCATCGGAGGGGCGATCGTCGGGCGAGCGCTCGGTGGCCCAGAGGACCAGCTCGTCGAGTTGCTCGGGCACGCCAGGGTTCTTCACACTGGGACGGGGCACGGAGTCGGTCGCATGCTGGAACGCGATCTGCATCGGCTGCTCACCCTGGTAGGGCTGTTCGCCGACGAGCATCTCGTACAGGAGGATCCCGAGAGCGTAGATGTCGCTCCGCGCATCAGCGGTGCCTCGCGTCACCAGTTCGGGGGCGAGGTAGGCGATCGTTCCCAGGAGCATCTGCCCGGTCGCCGTGTTCGCGGTCGTCGCGCGGGCGAGGCCGAAGTCGCCGATCTTGATGCGGCCGTCCTCGGCGAGGAGGACGTTCTCCGGTTTGACGTCGCGGTGGATGATCCCGCCTCGGTGCGCCGCAGCGAGACCCGAGAGCACAGCATCCATGATCGTGACCGTCTGCGCGATCGTGAGACGGCGCTGCTCGCGCATGAGCTCGCGCAGGGTGATCCCAGGGAGGTACTCCATGACGAGGTAGGCGGTCTCGCCGTCCTGGCCCTGGTCGAAGACGTTCACGACGTGCGGGTCGGCAAGACGCGCCGCCGAGCGGGCCTCCTGGATGAACCGGCTCTGGAACACCGAATCATCGCTGAGGTGACCGTGCATCACCTTGAGCGCCACGCGGCGCTCCAGGCGGAGGTCGGTGGCGACGTAGACCGTCGCCATCCCGCCTCGCGCGATGCGCGCCCGGACGCGGTACCTGCCGTCGACAAGCCGCCCGATGAGGGGATCGGCTTGCTGACTCGTGCTCACCCCTCGAGTCTACGGACGGGGCGGCGTCGCCCCGGGGAGCGGCTCACCCTCGGCGCATACGGTTCCGAGCACGTGCGGGTGCTCAGCCGAGGGCGGCGAGCCACTGTGAGGCGGGCAGTTCCCACCCCGCATAGCGATCGGGATGGGCCGAGATCTGCACCGCCTGGGCGGCGTCCGCGAACGACATGTCCTCCCACCCGGCGATGTCCAGCAGTCCGAGAGTGCGCGTGCCGTCGGCCCCGGTCGCACCGAGGAAGAACGATCGGGTCGCGTACGCCGGATCGCCCACTTCGTCGGGTGTGCCCCATCCCGTGCTCGGCCGCTGCTGGAAGAGTCCGAGCGAGTCTCGGTCGCCCCAGCCGAGGTTGCGAAGCCACGACTCCTGCATCGCCGTGCCCAGCGCGATCTCGATACCCCGATCCGGCACGCCGAGTTCGCGCCCGATGCGGATGATCAGAGCAGCGTTCGCCCTCTGCTCCTCGTCGAGCGCGGTTTCCGCCGGCGGCGTCACGGCCGGGGGAGCCGCTACCGCATCCGGACCCGGGATCGTGATCGATTCGCCCGGGTAGATGATGGATGCTCGGGTCAGCCCGTTCGCGTCGAGAATCGCCTGCGTCGACAGGCCATGGGCCTGTGCGATCGCCGTCACGGTGTCGCCGGCCTGCACGACGTAGGCCGAGGTGTTCTCGGGCCCGGAGGGCGGCGGGGTTGCCGACGCCGGAACCATCGCGCCCGGAATCACGATCTGCTGACCCGGGTACACGATCGAGGTCTCATCCAGTCCGTTCGCGTCCAGAAGGGTGCGCGTCGCGATGCCATGGCTCGACGCGATCCCACTGATCGTGTCGCCGTCGACGATCTCGTAGTCGGAGGATGCCGGGGCCTGCGGGGCGGGGGGCGCGGCGATAGGGGCTTGTGGAGCGGGCGTGCCGGTCATGCGGAGCACCTGTCCGGGATAGATGATCGACTCCGGCGTCAGTGCGTTGGCGGCGAGCACTTCCGCCGTGCTCAGACCGTGCCGGCCCGCTATCGCGCTGACGGTGTCGCCGGGCTGGACGGTGTAGTCGTCGAGTGTCTCCGTGGCGGGCGCCCGGAACGCGGCGCCCCGCGGCGCAGCCTCGGCCGCGCCGGGCACAGGCACCCGCTCGCTGCCGCGGGCTCCGGCCTGAGGCACAGCGGTGAGGGTCGCAGCGTGGGCGGGAACGGCCGCCAGAGTGAGCGCGAGGGAACTCACGAAGACCGCCTGAGCCCTGTCGATGAGCATCCGCCGGTGAACGCGAGTGCCTTCTGATCCGTTGAGTCGTCGCACGATCTTCCCCCTCCGTCAACGTCGTAACCGTGACACGGATGTAAACGCAAGTCAACAGAAGTGGCCTGTGGGAAAAGAGTGACGAAAGTACACGATGTCGCCCGGACCTTTCCGAACGGGGAGCGCACATACGACGGAGCGCGGGATGAGATAGTTGCATGGTGACCGGAGATACCACCCCGCGAACCGAGACCGAATGGCTCACGCTGCCCGAGATCGCGGAGATGCTCGACGTCCCGCGCGGGCGGGTGCGCAGGATGCTGGACGAGCAGCAGCTCGTGGGCGCGATGCGCGAGGGGGTCTTCCGTATCCCCGCGGTGTTCTTCGTCGACGGGGCACCGCTGTCGTCCCTGCGGGGCACGATCTTCGTGCTGCACGACGCAGGATTCAGCGACGAAGAGGCGATCGACTGGCTTCTCGAGCACGAGGATTCGATCGGCATGTCGCCCATCGGAGCCCTGCGCGCCGGTCGCAAGAGCGAGGTCAGGCGCGTCGCCCAGTCGATGGGGTGAGCGGGCGCCGGTTCAGGCCGCTCGGGTCGTCGCCTCGCGGGCGAGGTCCCGCAGGTCTCCGACCGCCGCATTGCCCAGGCGGGCGCCGTTGAGGGCGCGCTCGGCCTGTCGCGAGTAGTCGGCGATCAGGGCCTCGACGCGTTCGAGCGCGCCGGTCTCCTGAATCGTGCGCTGCAGCGCCGCGATCTGCACGCCGTCCAGATCGGGGTCGCCCACGAGTTCATCGACGACGCGCCGGGCTGACGGTGCGAGGCGCTCGCGCGCATAGGCGATCAGCACGGTGCGCTTGCCTTCGCGCAGGTCGTCGCCGGAGGGCTTGCCGGTGACGGCCTCGTCGCCGAATACGCCGAGCACGTCGTCGCGCAGCTGGAACGCCATTCCGAGCGGATGCCCGAATGCCGCGAGCGCCGCGAGCTGCTCGGCGTCCGCACCGGCGAGGGCTGCGCCGATCAGCAGCGGCTGCTGCACGCTGTACCTCGCCGACTTGAGCGAGGCCACACGCAGCGCACGGTCGGCGTGCCGCTCGTCGGGCTCGGAGCGGAAGGCGGCTTCCTCGGCGATATCGAGGAACTGCCCGACCGTGACCTCACGGCGCATGCGCGCATACTCGGTGCGTGCGACGGAGGAAGCGGGGGATGCAGCATCCATCCCCTCCTCGAACAGGTCATCGCTCCACGCGACCAGCAGGTCGCCGAGCAGGATCGCGCCCGAGCGCCCGAACGCGGCGGCGTCTCCGACCCACGCCGAGTCGCGGTGGAAGCGCTCGAGCGCGCGGTGCGCCGAGGGTCCGCCGCGGCGCGTGTCGGAGTTGTCGATGATGTCGTCGTGCACGAGCGCCGCCGCGTGGAAGACCTCGAGCGCCGCCGCGGCGGCGATCACATCGGCGCCCGGCGACCCGGTGGAGCGTGCGTCCGGACCTTCGTCGACCGCACGCCAGCCGGCCAGGCAGAACCGTGCGCGCAGACGCTTCCCGCCGCGGAGCGCGCCGGTCGCCGACTCGATCAGGGACGCCGCCTCGGGCCCCCAATCGGCCGCCTCGGACCGTCTGATCGAGAAGAAGTTGTCCAGACGCTGAGAAACAGCCTCGATCGGGTCCGGTGCGGGCATCACGGGCCTAGCCTAGTGATCGACGGCACGCGTACAATCGAGCCGTCTGCGACATCCAGTGCCAGACACGTAAGAGGGGGATGCATGCCACTGTCCGAACAGGAGCAGCGTCTGCTGGACGAGATGGAACGCCATCTCATGCGCAACGACGCAGACGTCGTCAGCGCGCCCCGGGACGGCCGCACGCTCAGTTACCGCAACATCGTCTACGGCACCATCCTGGTGCTCGCCGGTCTGGGTGGGCTCGTCGTGGGGGTCTCGACCAGCATCATCATCGTCGGGGTTCTCGGTTTCCTCGTGATGCTGGGTGGAGTCATCCTCGCGGTGACGCCCACGCGCGGCATCGCCCACGTCGAGGCCGAGCCGGGCCGCCCCACGAAACAGAAGACGTCCACGTCCTTCATGGATCGCATGAACGATCGATGGGATCGGCGCCAGGAACGCCCCTGAGCCCCCACCGACCGCCGCGCTGAGCGCGCGGCCCATCGAAAGCACCGACCTCCGGGTCGGTGCTTTTTTTCGTGTGCCGCACTCCGGTCGGTGAGGTGGACCTGGTCGCGGGGGAGCGGAGGGCGGATTCTGCGCACGGATTGATAGTCAAGTGGAGGAAAGTGGAGTAAAGTGGTGGACATTCCGGGGGGGCCGGTCGGAGGGGGTGGTGTTCGGATGCTGCTGGGCACGCACACTCCCAAGCTCGACGACAAAGGCCGCGTCATCCTCCCGGCCAAGTTCCGTGACGACCTCGGTGCGGGAATCGTCGTCACTCGTGGGCAGGAGCGCTGCCTCTACGTCTTCAGCGCGGAGGAGTTCGAGCGCACACACGAGCGCATCCGCGAAGCTCCGCTCACGAACAAGCAGGCGCGCGACTTCCTGCGCATGTTCCTGTCCGGCGCGAGCGCCGAGAAGCCCGACAGCCAGAACCGCATCACGATCCCTCCCGCGCTGCGCGCCTATGCGGGCCTGGAACGCGACCTCGTCGTCACAGGCGTCGGTGCGCACGCCGAGATCTGGAACGCCGACGCGTGGAACGCCTACGCGGAAGGAAACGAAGACAGCTACTCCGAGATGGAGCAGGAGGTGATTCCCGGCCTGTTCTGATTCCTCGGCTGTGACTCCCAGCCGCTCATTCCCTGACACACTTCCCCGGTGCCAGGTCAGAGCGGATGGGGATCAGGGCCAAGGACCCAAGGCCCCAGAGACCATGAGCCTCAACGACATCCACACCCCCGTCCTCCTGGAGCGCTGCGTCGAGCTGCTCGCGCCCGCGCTGCAGCGCGACGGCGCCGTGCTCGTCGACGCGACGCTCGGAATGGGCGGCCACTCCGAAGCCCTCCTTGAACGCTTCCCGGGGATCACACTCGTCGGACTCGACCGCGACCAGGACGCATTGCGCATCGCCGCTCAACGCCTCGCCCGGTTCGGCGACCGGGTCACCTTCGTTCACACGGTGTACGACGGGATCACCGCAGCCGTGCACGGGGCGGGCCTCGCATCCGCCGACGCGATCCTCTTCGACCTCGGGGTGTCGTCCCTTCAGCTCGACGTCGCCGATCGCGGGTTCGCCTACGCGCAGGACGCGCCGCTGGACATGCGGATGGACCAGACCTCGGGAACGACCGCGGCAGACGTCCTCGCCACGTACAGCGAGGGCGAGTTGCGTCGCATCTTCGAAAGGTACGGCGAGGAGAAGCTCGCCGGACGCTACGCCCGCGCGATCATCGCGGCACGCGCAGACGCACCGATCGACCGCTCAGGGCGCCTCGTCGACATCCTCCAGGCAGCCACCCCCGCTGCGCTGAAGCAGGCGGGGCACCCCGCCAAGCGGGTGTTCCAGTCGTTGCGCATCGAAGTCAACGGCGAGCTCGCCGCGCTCGAGCGTGCGATCCCGTCCGCGCTGGACCTCCTGCCGGTCGGAGGCCGCATCGTCGTGATGTCTTACCAATCCCTCGAAGACCGCCTCGTCAAACGCGCGCTGGCGGAGGCGACAGCATCCACCGCTCCGTCAGGGCTTCCGGTGGAGCTCCCCGAGCACGCTCCTCGTTTCCGGCTCATCGTGAAGGGCGCCGAGCAGGCCTCGCCAGAAGAGGTCGCCCGCAATCCCCGGGCCACACCGGTGCGGCTGCGTGCCGCTGAACGTCTGCGAGATGCGGCATGAGCGCGGTCAACCCCGTCGGAACGGCTCTGCCGACATCGCTCCTTCCGGAGTTCGAGGTCCCCCAGCGACGGTTCCACGTCGTGGAGGCCCCGAGCAGGCGCAGACGACCACGCCTGGCGTACGGCATCGTCGCGCTCGCCGGGGCTCTCGCGATCGTCGGCGCGCAGATGGCGCTGTCGATCGTCACGACCCAGGGCTCGTACGAGCTGTCGAGCCTGAACGAGCAGCAGCGCACGCTGACCTGGCAGAAGCAGATCCTCAACGACGACGTGGCCGGACTCAACTCGCCGCAGTACCTCGCAGCGAACGCCTCGGCGCTCGGGATGGTCATCGACGAATCGCCGAACTACCTGCGGCTCAGCGACGGGGCGATCCTCGGATCCGGCCAGGCGGCGGTCGGCGCATCGTCCGTGGACGCGATCGGCCGCGCCACCGTGCCCAATGCCCTCATCACCGACACGCCCCTCGTGACCGATCCGGCCGCGACGATCCAGGGTGTGAAGCCCACGCCGGTGGCGACACCCGGCCCAGGCGGAACGCCGGTATCGAACACGCCCCCCGCGCTCACCGACGGTCTGCCGACCCCGAGTACACACTGAAAGCATGACGACACGAGCCACTCGCAGTCCTCGCCGCCGCACGGTCATCGCCCTCGCCGTCGTGCTGGCCGTGCTCGCCGGATTCATCGTGCGGCTGGTCGACATCCAGGTCGTCAACGCCGACGTCAACATGGCGCAGGCGCAGTCGTACAGTCTGGGCGCCACTCGGACCCTCTACGGCACCCGTGGCTCGATCGTGGACGAGACGGGCCAGACGCTCGCCGGTAGCATCCTGCAGTACGACGCGCAGCTCAGCCCCTCCAACGCTGCGAACTACCAGCGGACCGACGCGGACGGCAAGCAGGTGGCCGTGCCGCTCAGCGACATCGCCGCCCAGATCGGCGCGGTGACCGGTCAGACGGCGGCCGACGTCGAGAAGATCGTGACCGACGCGCTCGCCGCCGACCCGAATTCGCAGTTCGCGTACCTCAAGAAGGGCATCTCGACCGCGGAGTACCGCGCCCTGGCGGATCTGGGTCTGCCCTTCATCTACTTCGACCAGCACCCTGCGCGCACGTATACGGACGGCGCAGTCGCGGGCAACCTGGTCGGCTTCATGGGGACGGATGCCACGCCCCTGGCCGGCCTCGAGATGATGCAGAACTCGTGCCTGGCCTCGACGGACGGCAGCGCTTCGTACGAGAAGGGCAAGGACGGCGTCATGATCCCGGGGACCGAGCAGCAGAATCCCGCGGTCGACGGCGGAACCCTGAAGCTCACGATCAACCGCGATCTGCAGTGGTATCTGCAGCAGCTGATCGGTCAGCAGACGCAGGACATGGGTGCCCTCCGCGGCACCATCACGGTCGTGGAGGTGGCGACGGGCAAGATCCGTGCTGCCGCGGAGTATCCGAGCGTCGACCCCAACAACGTCGACGCGGCCGAGCCGCAGAACCGTTACAGCCACATCTTCAGCGACACTTTCGAGCCAGGGTCGACCTTCAAGGGACTGACCGCATCGACCGTGCTGGATGCCGGTGGCCAGACCGTGAACTCGACGGTGACCGTGTCGGGGGCCGAGCAGTTCGCGAACGGTGCGCGCGTGTACGACTCGTTCCAGCATCCGGCGTACAACTACACGCTCGCGGGCGTCCTGATCGATTCGTCCAACGCCGGCATCTCGCGGTTCAGCGAGACCGTGAGCACCCAGACGCGGTACGACTACCTGCAGCGGTTCGGGATCGGGTCGGGGAGTGCGGTCGGCTTCGAGGGCGAGTCGAAAGGACTTGTCGTTCCGCCCGACCAGTGGGACAACCAGCAGACCTACAACACCTCGTTCGGACAGGGCCTCACCACGACCGTCCCCGAACTGGTGGGCGCGTACGATGCGATCGCCAACGGTGGGACGCGGATGCCGCTGTCGCTCGTCGAATCGTGCACGAAGGCCGATGGCACCGTGATCACTCCGACGTTGCCGGCGCCGCAGCCCGTCATGAGCGCAGACACGTCCGCCCAGGTCCGCACGATGCTCGAGAACGTCGCGCTCCAGGCCTCGTACGCCGATCAGGTCGCCGTGCCGGGGTATCGCATCGCGACCAAGACCGGAACCGGTGAGAAGAGCGACGGCAACGGTCACTACAAGGTCGGCGTCTACTTCACCACGATGATCGGATTCGCACCCGCGGACGATCCCCAGTACATCGTCGCGGTCACGCTCGACGAGCCGACCAAGGTAACCTCGTCTTCGGCCAATGCGCCCGCGTTCCAGAAGGCGATGACTCAGGTCCTCAAGACGTATCGCGTGATGCCTTCGACCACCCAGCCCACGCTGCTCCCCAAATTCGGGTGAGCATCCGCGCAGACTGACCCGCCACACGGCCGGAGACACGATGATCGCCCTCACGCTCGCCCAGCTCGCCGACGCCGTCTCGGGTGAACTCCGCCTCGGTCGAGATGACACCCCCGACACGATCGTCTCCGGGGCGGTAGACACCGACTCGCGGCTGATCGGCCCCGGCGACATCTTCGTGGCGAAGCCCGGCGAAGTGACCGACGGGCACCTGTTCGTCGCGGGTGCCGCAGCCGCGGGTGCTGCTGTCGCGCTCGTCCAGCACCCGGTCGAGGCGGCCGTTTCGCAGATCGTGGTCGTCGATGTCGTCACGGCGCTCGCCGACCTCGCCCGCGAGGTCGTCTCGCGCGCACGTGCGGCGGGCGACCTGCAGGTCGTCGGGATCACCGGGTCCAACGGCAAGACGACCACCAAGAACCTGCTCGCGCGCATCCTCGAGCTCGAGGGCGAGACGGTTGCTCCGCGCGCCTCATTCAACAACGAGGTGGGTGCTCCACTCACCATGCTGCGCGTGACACCGAACACTCGGTATCTGGTCAGCGAGTTCGGCGCGAGCGGTCCGGGTGAGATCGCTCGCCTTGCGGGGCTGGTCGAACCCGATATCGCGATCGTCCTCATGGTGGGCATGGCTCATGCCGGCGGGTTCGGCGGCATCGAGGCCACCTTCGAGGCGAAGTCCGAGCTCGTCCGCGTCTCTCGGCGGGGCGGCCTGGCCGTTCTCAACGCCGACGACCCGCGGGTGGCCGCCATGGCGCCGATCGCCGCGGAGCGCGGCCAATCGATCCGCTGGTTCGGACGGGGCGCCGGCGCCGATGTGCGCGCCGACGATGTCGAAGTGACCGCATCAGGGACCTCCAGCTCGATCACCGCTGATGGCCGGACCCTCACCCTGCGCCTGCGGGTCCTGGGCGCGCACCATGTCATGAACGCCCTCGCCGCGATCGCCGCAGCGACCGCTCTCGGCGTTCCGCTCGCGACGTGCATCGAGCGTCTCGAGACGGTCGAGCTCGCCGAGCGCTGGCGGATGCAGCCCCTCGGCTCCGATCGGGTGCGCATCATCAACGACGCGTACAACGCGAGCCCGGATTCGATGGCCGCAGCCCTGCGGACCCTCGCCGAGATCACGGGCGAGGGCGAGCGCACAGTCGCCGTCCTCGGGGCGATGAGCGAGCTCGGTGAATACGCCGGGGAGGAGCACGACCGCGTGGGACTGCTCGCGGTGCGCCTCGGGATCCAGCGCATCGTCGTGGTGGGCACCGACGCCCGGCGCATGTATCTGGAGGCTGTCAGCCAGGGATCGTGGGACAGCGAGGCGATCTTCTTCCCGACCGCCGATGAGGCCTACACGTACCTGCTCGGCGAGCTGCGGGACGGCGATCGCGTGCTGGTCAAATCCTCCAACTCGGCCGGGCTCAGGTTCCTCGGCGATCGTCTGGGAGAATCGTTCTCGTGAGATCCCTCCTGACGGCAGCCGCGATCTCGCTGGCATTCACCCTCTTCCTGACCCCGGTGTTCATCCGGCTGTTCCGGAAGTGGGGCTGGGGCCAGGTCATCCGAACCCCGGAAGACATCAGCAATCCGTCGCACGGCGCCAAGCGCGGCACCCCGACCATGGGCGGGACGATCTTCATCCTCGGCACCGTCATCGGCTACCTCGTCGGCGCGTACACCGGCAACAATCCGCCGACCGTGTCGGGGTGGCTGGTCATCTGGATGATGGTCGGCCTCGGGACGGTCGGATTCATCGACGACTACATGAAGGTCCACCGCCAGCGCAGCCTCGGACTCAGCGGCTGGCGGAAGGTCGTCGGGCAGATCATCGTCCTCGTGCCCTTCGCCGTGGTCGCGCTCAACTTCCCCGACCGTGTCGGGCAGACTCCCGCAGCGGCCTACGTCTCGGTGTTCCGCGACATCCCCGCTCTGTCATTCATGGCACTCGGCCCGATCCTCGGATGGCTGCTGTACCTCGCGTGGATCTCGCTCATCGGGGTCGCAGCATCCAACAGTGCCAACGTCGCGGACGGTCTCGACGGTCTCGCCGCCGGCGCGGGGAGCTTCATGGTCGGCGCCTACAGCCTCATCGCGTTCTGGCAGTTCAAGCAAGCCTGCACAGCCGTGCCCTCCAACCTGACCGCGTGTTACGACACACGCGATCCGCTCGACCTCGCGATCGTCGGTGCGGCGTTCGCGGGCGCTCTCATCGGCTTCCTCTGGTGGAATGCGCCGAAGGCCGACATCTTCATGGGCGACGTCGGGTCGATGGGCATCGGCGGGGTCGTCGCAGCGTTCGCGATCCTCACCCGCACCGAGATCCTGCTGGTCCTCATCGCGGGCGTGTACGCCATCGCCTCCGGATCGGTCATCGCCCAGCGCGTCTACTTCAGGCTGACCCGCGGAAAACGGCTCTTCCTGATGAGCCCGTTCCATCACCACCTCGAGATGCGCGGCTGGCCCGAGATCACGATCGTCGTGCGGATGTGGATCATCTCGGGGATGCTGGCCATCTCGGGCGTCGGACTGTTCTACGTCGAATGGCTCTCGCGAACATGAGCGCCACGCGCCTGGACGCGCTGACGAGCTGGAACGCCGACTGGTCCGGACTGCGGGTGGCCGTGCTCGGGATGTCGGTGACAGGCTTCTCGGTCGCCGACACGCTCGCCGAACTCGGCGCGGATGTCCTCGTGGTCTCCGAGTCCGCGGATGCCGATTACGAGCGGATCCTGCCCGTGCTCGGAGTCGCGCTCTGGACGGGACCGCTCGATGACGTGCCGGCCGCGCTGTCCGGCTTCGCTCCCGAGGTCGTCATCGCCTCACCCGGCTTCTCCCCGCGGCATCCGGTGATCGAGTGGGCACGGGCCAGCGGTATCGCGCTGTGGGGCGATGTCGAGCTCGCCTGGCGAGTGCGCGACAAAGTGCTGCGCTCCGACGGCACGCCCGCCGCGTGGGTGCTCGTCACGGGCACGAACGGCAAGACGACCACCACCCGGCTCGCGGCGACGATGATGATGGCCGGCGGGTTGCGCGCTGTGCCGTGCGGCAACATCGGCGTGCCCGTCCTGGACGCCGTGCGCGATCCGGAAGGGTTCGACGTCCTGGTGGTCGAACTCTCCAGCCATCAGCTCTGGTACCTGTCTCTGCAGAGCGGCCCGGACCCGCTGTCGCCCCATGCGGCAGTCTGCCTCAATCTGGCCGACGATCACCTGGAATGGCACGGCTCGTTCGATGCCTACCGCGCGGCGAAGGCGTTCGTGTACGCCAATACGCGGGTAGCGTGCGTCTACAGCAAGGCGGATGCCGCGACCCGGCGAATGGTCGAAGACGCCGAGGTGGTCGAAGGTGCCAGGGCGATCGGGTTCGACCTCGGCATCCCAGGGCCGAGCGACCTCGGCGTGGTCGACGGCATCCTCGTGGATCGGGCATTCCTGGACGACCGGCGCACGAGCGCCCTCGAGATCACGACGATCGATGCGCTCGCCGAGGTGGGGCTGGCCGCCCCGCACATCGTGTCGAACATCCTCGCGGCCACCGCCCTGGCGCGGTCGCTGGACGTGGGACCGGCCGCGATCCGCGACGCACTCAGCGACTTCCACCTCGATCCCCACCGCATCGAGGTGGTCGCGGTGTCCGAGGGCGTGACCTGGGTGGACGATTCGAAAGCCACGAACCCGCATGCCGCCGCGTCGTCGCTCGCGGCTTTCCCCGGAGCCGTCTGGGTGGTCGGAGGGCTGCTGAAGGGCGTCGACATCGGAGAACTGGTGGCGACCAGGGGCAAGGCGGTCAGCGCGGCGATCGTCATCGGCCTCGACCGCGCCCCGATCGTCTCGGCGTTCCAGCGACACGCGCCCGAAGTCCCGCTGTTCGAGGTCGCGCACACGGAGACTGAAGGGGTCATGGCGCGGGTGGTCGAACTGGCCGCCGGAGTAGCCCGTGATGGGGACGTGGTTCTGCTCGCCCCCGCCGCGGCCTCCTTCGATCAGTTCACGTCCTATGCCGACCGCGGGCGTCGCTTCGCCGCCGCGGTGCGCGATCGGATCGGGAGGGGACACCATGGCGACGACGACCACGGCACCCCCGGCGCGTCCGCGGGAGCTGCCGGCTGACGCACACCGCAGACGGGGTCTCGCTGCGCGGGTCTCACTCGGACGTGTCTTCGCGCCGGTGCCGAGCGAGTTCCTGCTCATCGCCTCGACCGCGCTCCTCCTGACCGGCTTCGGGCTCGTGATGGTGCTCTCGGCGACATCGGCGACCGCGACGGCCGCTGGGCAGCCGCCCTACGAAGCGGTCATCAAGCAGGCGGTGTTCGCCGTGATCGGCATCCCGCTCATGTTCATCGCCAGCCGCCTCCCGATCACGTTCTGGAAGCGGATGGCCTGGCCGGCGCTGATCGGCGCCATCCTCTTCCAGATGCTCGTCTTCGTGCCAGGGCTCGGTGTGGAGGCGAACGGAAACCGCAACTGGATCCAGATCGCGGGATTCCAGGCTCAACCGGCTGAGTTCCTGAAACTCACCCTCGCGTTGTGGATCGGCTACGTGCTCTACCGCAAGCAGACGCTGCTGGGGTTGTGGCGGCACGTGTTCATCCCGCTCGTGCCGGTGACCGCGCTCGTGATCGCGACGGTCATGGCGGGGCACGATCTGGGCACGGCGATGATCCTCGCCCTCATCGCCCTCGGAGCGCTGTTCTTCTCCGGAGTGAAGCTGCGGATCTTCATCCTTCCGCTGATCGCCGCGATCGGTGCGATCTACTTCTTCGCGGTGACCAGCCCCGACCGTATGCGGCGCATCCTCAGCTTTCTCAATCCGAACTGCCTCGCCGATTACTACAACGACTGCTACCAGCCGCTGCACGGCATCTGGGGGCTCGCCGGCGGCGGGCTCTTCGGGCTCGGCCTCGGCAACTCGAAGGAGAAGTACGACTGGCTTCCCGCCGCGGCGAACGACTACATCTTCGCGATCGTGGGGGAAGAACTGGGGCTCATCGGCTGTGCCGTCGTGCTCGCGCTGTTCGCGCTGTTCGCGGTGGGCGCCTTCCACGTGATCCGCAAGACGAATGATCCGTTCGTGCGCATCGTGTCCGGCGGCATCACGGTCTGGATCGTCGGGCAGGCGCTCCTGAACGTCGGCGTCGTGCTCCGCGTGTTCCCCGTCCTCGGGGTGCCCTTGCCGTTCATGTCGCAGGGTGGAACGTCGCTGCTGTCGGCCCTGGTCGCCTCCGGCGTGCTCTTGTCGTTCGCGAGATCGCTGCCCGTGCGCACCGCCGCGCCACCGCAGCGCACCGGGCGGGCTCGCGTCCCGGCATCCTGAGCGTCTCTCGGCGAAGCTCCGGGTAGGGTCTCAGGGTGACGACGTATCTGCTCGCCGGGGGCGGCACCGCCGGTCATGTGAACCCTCTGCTGGCCGTAGCGGACGGTCTTCGCGAACGGGATGCCGCGGCCGGCGTCCTGGTGCTCGGAACCCGTGAAGGACTCGAGGCGCGACTCGTGCCGCTGCGCGGATACGAGCTCCTGTTCGTCGACAAGGTGCCCTTCCCCCGCCGTCCGAACGGTGCCGCGGTGCGCTTTCCCGCTCAGTTCCAGCGTGCCGTCGCACAGGTTCGAGCCCACATCCGCGAACATTCGGTCGACGTCGTCGTCGGCTTCGGAGGCTACGCTTCCGCACCCGCGTATGTGGCCGCAGGTCGGGAAGGAGTTCCCGTCGTCGTGCACGAGGCCAATGCCAGGCCCGGACTCGCCAATATTCTCGGCGCACGACGGGCGGCGCGCATCGGCGTCGCGTTCGAGGGCACCCGGCTCGCCCGATCGCGCGTCGTGGGGATGCCGCTCCGCGGCGAAGTCGTCGAACTCGACCGCGCCGCCCGGCGCGACGAGGCCGCGGAGTATTTCGGTCTCGACCCCGCCGCGCCGACGCTGCTCGTCTTCGGCGGATCGCTCGGCGCGCAGCGCCTCAACGACGCCCTGGCCGAGTCGTGGCGCGATGTCCTCGAGGCGGGCTGGCAGCTGATTCACGTCACCGGTGAGCGGTCCGAGCTCGTCGACCCCGGCGCTCGGGGCTACGCGCTGCGACGCTACGTCGACCGCATGGACCTCGCGTTCGCTCTGGCGGATCTGATCGTGTCCCGTGCGGGTGCCGCGACGGTCAGCGAGATCAGCGCTCTGGGAATCCCGGCGGTGTACGTGCCGTACGCGGTGGGCAACGGTGAGCAGGCACTCAACGCGGCTTCAGCGGTACGCGCGGGCGCTGCTCTCCTCATCCCCGACGGCGAATTCACCCCCGACCGCGTGCGCACCGAGATCGTCCCCCTCCTCGCGGACAGCGCCCGGCGCTCGGCGATGACGGTGGCTGCGGCATCCGTCGGGACCCGCTCGGGCACGGCGAACGTGATCGCGATGATCGATGAGGCGCTCGGAGCCTGAGCTCTCTGGCGAAATCACTGTGCGCGCGACGCCCAGCGCGCCGAAGGCCACGCGGCTGCGGGGCCAACTTAGGATTGACGGGTCATGATCAGACCCGACCTGAGCCTTCCTCTGCCCGAGAACATCGAGGCCGCGCACTTCATCGGCATCGGCGGCTCGGGGATGTCGGGGCTTGCTCGCATGTTCCTCGCGCGCGGCATCCGCGTGTCGGGCTCCGATCGGGCAGACAGCCCCGGTCTGCGGCAGCTCGAGGCACTCGGCGCACGCGTGCACGTGGGGCACGATGCCGCGAACCTCGGCGACGCCGACACCGTCATCCACACCGGCGCCATCTGGCCGGAGAATCCCGAGTTCGTCACGGCGAAGGAACGCGGGCTCTCGGTCATCCACCGCTCGCAGGCATTGCACTGGATGATCGGCGGACGCCCCCTCGTGTCCGTCGCCGGTGCACACGGCAAGACGACGTCGACGGGAATGATCGTCACGGCCCTCCGCGCTCTGGGCGCCGACCCGTCGTTCGTGAACGGCGGTGTCATCGCGCAGCTCGGGGTCTCGAGTGCCACCGGCAGCGACGACCTCTTCGTGATCGAGGCCGACGAATCCGATGGTACTTTCCTGCTCTACGACACCTCGGTCGCGCTCATCACGAACGTCGATCCCGACCACCTCGACCACTACGGCACCGACGACGCCTTCGTCGGCGCGTTCGCCCGCTTCGCGGGCGACGCGCGCGACGCGGTCGTGATCTCGGCCGACGATCCGGGTGCTCTCCGGGTCGCTGCCCGGCTGTCGCATCCGCACGTGCGCACGTTCGGCGTGGCAGATGCTGCCGACGTGAGGGTGCACGACATCCGCACCGACGGCGGCGTCGGGTTCACGATCACGGCGGACGCCGCATCCGTGTCGGCGCGCCTGGCGATACCCGGCGTGCACAACGCGGTCAACGCCGCCGGCGCCGTCGCCGTGCTCCTCACCCTGGGGTACGAGCTCGAGCCTGCCGTCCGCGCGGTCGAGGGTTTCGCGGGCACCGCGCGCCGGTTCGAGCTCCATGGCACGGAGCACGGGGTCAGCGTCTACGACGACTACGCGCACCACCCGACCGAGGTCGCCGCCGCGCTCGCGGCCGCCCGCACCGTGATCGGCGACGGTCGGATCATCGCGCTGCACCAGCCGCACACCTACTCGCGAACGCAGCAGATGGCCGGCGAATTCGCCGCTGTGCTCGAGGAATATGCCGACCACACTGTCGTCCTCGACGTCTACGGCGCACGCGAGGATCCGATCCCGGGGGTCACGGGCGAGCTCGTGAGTGCCGAGTTCGACGACGCGGATCACGTCCACTTCGTCGCGGATTGGCAGGAGGCGGCGGAGTACACCGCCGCCGTGTCCCGCCCCGGTGACTTCGTGATCACCCTCGGCTGCGGCAATGTGAACCTGATCATCCCCCAGGTGCTGGAGGCGCTCGGTCGCCCGAGCACCACGCGTGCCGGGGAGTAGGGCGTATGCGCCGCCCATCTCCTCTGCCCCTCCCGGAACCGAGCCGAGCCGCTGAGCCGGCGGCAGCCGCCGACGCGGTCTCGATCGACGAGGGTGCGCCGCCCCGCGGCCCCCAGAACGCTCCAGGCACGCAACGCCGCGACCCGCCAGGGCAGTCCGGCACCACCGCGATCGAGACGGCGGGTGTCCTCACGGCGCTGCGGCCGTCCGCTCTGCCGGTCGCCGCGGGGGACACGGTGCGCGCTGACACCACAGCGCCCCGCGAGGCCGAGCCGCCGCTCGGCCTGCGCGACGTGTGGCGCGCGGCGCGGGCGCGCCGCAAGGCCCTCCGGGCCGAGGTGCGCCGTTTCACCGGTCGCCAGCGGCGCAGGCGGGCGGTCTGGATCGGATCGGCGGCTGCGGTCGTGGTGCTCATCCTCGCCACGCTCGGTGCGGCATACAGCCCGCTGTTCGCTGTCGAGGAGATCCGCGTCGTGGGCACATCGCAGCTGGATCCGCAGGCGGTCGAGAATGCGCTGAGCAGCCAGCTCGGGACGCCTCTCCCACGCGTCGACCAGAGTGCGGTCAAAGCAGCGCTGGTCGGTTTTCCGCTCGTCGAGACCTACACGCTCGAGGCGCGGCCGCCGCACGAGCTGATCGTGCGGATCGTCGAGCGCACTCCGGTCGGAGTCGTCTCTGGCCGCGCCGGGTTCAGCGTCGTGGATGCCGCGGGGGTTGCGCTCTCCACGAGTGCGGCGATGCCGGCCGGACTGCCGCTGCTCACGATCACCGGGGGCACGGAGTCGCCTGCCTTCGCCGCGGCGGGCCTCGTGCTCCGTGCGCTCCCCGACGCGGTCAGGGCTCAGGTCACCGCAGTGACCGCCTCGAGCCCTGACGATGTCACGCTCACTCTCGGAACGAACACGCAGATCGTGTGGGGCAACGCCGACCAATCTGCCCTCAAGGCGCTCGTGCTTGAGACGACGATGCGAGCCAGGCCGCCGGCATCCGTCAGTGTTTACGATGTGTCATCGCCGCAGGCGATCGTCGTCCGCTGAATACTCTCAACCTCGGGTCGAGACGACTTCGCGGCGCGATGTCGCGACACGCCGCGATTCTCCGGGCCGAGGTGCGTGCGCCGCATACTTTCGACTCAGGAATTGCATACCCGGCAACACTTTATACCTCTACTTGAGGTTTAAGGTTCGCCCGAGGGCGACAGAGCCCGAATGTACGGACAAGAGCTGGACACAACGGAGGACGGCATGAGCCAGAACCAGAACTACCTCGCCGTGATCAAGGTCGTCGGTGTGGGTGGTGGCGGCGTCAACGCCGTCAACCGCATGATCGATCTCGGCCTTCGCGGTGTCGAGTTCATCGCGATCAACACCGACGCGCAGGCGCTCCTCATGAGCGACGCCGACGTGAAGCTCGACGTGGGTCGCGAGCTCACTCGCGGTCTCGGCGCGGGCGCCGACCCCGAGGTGGGGAGGCGCGCAGCCGAAGACCACGCAGAAGAGATCGAAGAGGCGCTGCGCGGCGCCGACATGGTGTTCGTGACGGCGGGCGAGGGCGGTGGGACCGGAACGGGCGGTGCACCCGTCGTCGCGAAGATCGCCAAGTCGATCGGGGCACTCACGATCGGTGTCGTCACCAAGCCGTTCTCGTTCGAGGGTCGCCGCAGGCAGAGTCAAGCGGAGGTCGGTGTCGCGAAGCTCAAGGAAGAGGTCGACACCCTCATCGTCGTCCCCAACGACCGGCTGCTCGAGATCAGTGACCGCGGCATCTCCATGATCGAGGCGTTCGCGACCGCAGACCAGGTCCTGCTGGCCGGCGTGCAGGGGATCACGGATCTCATCACGACTCCCGGTCTGATCAACCTCGACTTCGCCGACGTGAAGTCGGTCATGCAGGGGGCGGGCTCGGCCCTCATGGGGATCGGCTCGGCCCGTGGTGCCGACCGCGCGATCAAGGCAGCCGAGCTCGCCGTCGAATCCCCTCTCCTCGAGGCCTCGATCGAGGGTGCGCACGGTGTGCTGCTGTCGATCCAGGGCGGTTCGAACCTGGGCATCTTCGAGATCAACGATGCCGCTCAGCTCGTCAAGGAAGCAGCTCACCCCGAGGCGAACATCATCTTCGGAACGGTGATCGACGACACGCTCGGCGATGAGGTGCGCGTCACCGTGATCGCAGCGGGCTTCGACGGTGGAGAGCCGTCGCTGCGGATCGATCCGGTCACCGCCGGTCGCGTCGCGTCCGCGCCCCTGATGCCGGTGACGCCCGCGGCCGAGGCTGCCCGCGAGCTCGAGACGGAGACCGCAGCGAAGGAGTCGGTGTCGGTGGGAGCAGCATTGCCCGACGCGACGTACGACTCCGCCTTCGGCGACGACGATCTCGATATCCCCGACTTCCTGAAATAGCCGCCACAGCTCACGGAGAACCGCGTGGTCGTCGTCGATCCACTACTCGCCGGCCGCCTCGCGGACGTCGATGCCCGCATCGACGACGCCGCGCGGCGCGCCGGGCGTGACCCGGGCGACGTCACGCGGATCGTCGTGACGAAGTTCCACCCCGTATCGCTGATCGAAGAGCTCGCAGTGCTCGGTGTGCGAGACGTCGGCGAGAATCGCCAGCAAGAGCTCTCCGGCAAGGTCGCAGAACTGCACTCGATGCGGGAACCGCCGCTCCGCTGGCACTTCATCGGGCAGGCGCAGGCCAACAAGGCGCGCGCGATCCGCGCCGCGGCATCCGTCGTCCACTCCATCGACCGCGAACGCATCGCCGACGCGTTCGACGCGGCGGGTCAGGCAGACGGTGTGGATGCCGCGCCCCTGCTCGATGTGCTGATCCAGGTGAATCTGACCGACGACCCGGCTCGCGGGGGAGTGCGCCCAGACGAGCTCGAGGCGCTCGCGACCCACGTCCGCGGGTGCCGCACTCTTGCTCTCCGCGGCGTGATGGCCGTCGCGCCCCTCGGCGAGGAGCCCGCCGCGGCGTTCGCTCGCCTCGCCGGATACTCCGAGCGGCTCCGCACGGTTGCTCCGGATGCCGACTGGATCTCGGCCGGCATGACGGCAGACTTCCCCGCGGCCATTTCCTACGGCGCGACACACCTGCGGATCGGCTCCGCAATCACGGGCCCGAGGCCCGCCCGCGACTAACCTCAAACCAGACGATCGAACGGAGGATCCGATGTCGAACCCGCTCAAGAAGACCATGGTGTACCTGGGCCTCGCCGACGAGGAAGAGGTGTACGAAGAGCCTGCCGCGCAGCCCGCCGGGCGACGCGCTCAGGCGGTCGAGAAGGTGGCTGCGCCGGTCGTGCCACTGCATCGCCCCACTGTCGTGCGCCAGCCCGCTCCGGCGATGATCAGCGAGATCCTCACTGTGCACCCGAAGCAGTATCGCGACGCGCAGGTCATCGCCGAGAACTTCCGCGACGGCATCCCCGTGATCATCAACCTGTCCCAGATGAGCGATGCCGACGCGCGTCGGCTGATCGACTTCGCGAGCGGACTCTCGCTCGGGCTCTACGGGCGCATCGAGCGGGTGACCAGCAAGGTCTTCCTGCTCTCGCCCGAGAACGTCGCGGTATCGGGAGACGGCGCGGTGGCGCAGGCCGATCCCGAGTCGGTCCCGTTCTCGCAGCCCTAGCGAGGTGAATCTCGTCAGCGTTGTCGCCCAGATCCTCAACGCGCTGATCCTGATCTTCGTCTTGGTTCTGCTCGTTCGTCTCATCCTCGATTGGGTCCCGATGTTCAATCGGGAGTGGCGTCCGCGTGGTGCGGGCCTCGTCCTCGCCGAGATCGTCTACACGGTGACCGACCCGCCGATCAAGCTCCTTCGTCGTTTCATCCCTCCGTTGCGCGTCGGGGCGATCGCGATCGACTTCGCGTTCGCGATCACGATGCTCCTGTGCTTCGTGCTCCTGGGTATCACGCGCGCCTTCATCTGAGTCCGATCGCGTGTGACGCCGGTCTCTCGCGACCTCAAAGTCGGGCGACTATGCTTGCGTGGTACGGTCGCCCGGAACGGGTCGATCAGCCCGGACATTCGGTCCTCGACCTGAACTCTCGAAAGAGGAAACACCATGGCATTGACCCCGGATGACGTAGTCACCAAGCAGTTCCAGCACGTCCGCTTCAAGGAGGGCTTCGACCCCGACGAGGTCGATGACTTCCTCGACGAGATCGTCGTCGAATGGCGCAAGACGATCGCCGAGAACGACGAGCTGAAGGCCAAGGTGGCTGCGCTCGAGTCCGGCAGCGCCGCCAGCGCCACCCCCGCCGCTCCCGTCGAGGCGGCCCCCGTCGCCGAGGCGGCCCCCGAGCAGAGCGCCCCCGTGGCGGAGTCCTCCGCGGCTCCTGCCGCAGCGAGCGCCGGCATCATCGAGCTGGCGCAGCGTCTCCACGACGAGCACGTCGCGGAGGGCATCGCCCAGCGCGACCAGCTCATCTCCGAGGCGCAGTCGCAGGCGACATCGATCGTCGCCGAGGCCGAAGCGCGGGGACGTGAGGAGCTCGAGCGCCTCAACAAGGAGCGCGGCGTCCTCGAGGCCCGCATCACCGAACTCCGTAACTTCGAGCGCGACTACCGCACCCAGCTTCGCAGCTGGATGGAGGGCAAGCTCCGTGACCTCGAGACGACGGCGACGTCCTCCGGCGCGACACCGGTCTCGGCCATCGGCCTCTAGGCCGGGTCTTTGACACGCCGAGCCCCCCTCCGAGCGGCGGCGGCCGGCACCATCATCGCGGTACTCGCGATCCTGGTGCTGGCCGCCGACCAGTTGGCGAAGTATTTCGCCATCCAGAATCTTCCCCCCGAAGAGCCCGTCCACGTCCTGGGCGACTTCCTGATCTTCTACCTCATCCGCAATTCGGGTGCCGCGTTCTCGCTCGGTGAGGACGTCACCTGGATCTTCTCGCTCGCGCTGGCTGCGGTCGCGATCGCGATCGTCTGGCTCATGATCACGCGCGTTCGGTCGCGGGCGTGGGCGATCGTGCTCGGACTCCTGCTGGGCGGGGTGCTGGGCAACCTCACCGACCGTCTGTTCCGTGCTCCCGGCTTCGGAGTCGGACACGTCGTGGACTTCATCAACACGCCGTGGATGATGCCGGCGATCTACAACGTGGCCGACATGTTCATCGTGACGATGATGATCGGCGTGGCGATCCTCGTCTTCACCGGCCTGCGGTTCGACGGCACCCGCGAGCGCCGAGACGACGATTCGCGTGCGCAGGACGATGAGCCCGCCATCGACGGCATCGGCGACGATCGAGACCCGCTGTTTCCCGCCGCGGATCCCGAGGTGGGCGCTCCCGGCGAGGCTCCCGCCTCCGCCGACCCCGCGAAGGACTGACGTGGAGTCGCGCGGACTCCCCGTGCCCGACGGGCTCGAAGGGGTGAGGGTGGATGCCGCCCTCTCCAAGATGCTCGGATTCTCACGGACATTCGCGGCCGAGGTCGCCGACGCGGGCGATGTGACCATGGACGGCCGCACGCTGTCGAAGTCGGACAGGCTCCGTGGCGGAGCATGGATCGAGGTGTCGTGGGAGCCCAAGCGCGACCCCGAGATCGTGCCGATCGCGGTGCCCGGCCTCGGGATCGTCTACGACGACGACGACATCGTGGTGGTCGACAAGCCCGCCGGGGTCGCCGCACACCCCAGCCTGGGGTGGGACGGGCCGACCGTGCTGGGAGCACTCGCCGCCGCCGGCTTCCGAATCGCCACGACGGGTGCGGCCGAACGACAGGGAATCGTGCACCGTCTCGACGTCGGTACGAGTGGGCTCATGGTCGTCGCCAAGTCGGAGAACGCGTACACCGCTTTGAAGCGGGCGTTCAAGGAGCGTGAGGTCGAGAAGATCTATCACGCGGTCGTACAGGGCCATCCCGATCCGCTCTCCGGCACGATCGACGCCCCGATCGGGCGGCACCCCACACACTCGTGGAAGTTCGCGGTGACGCCGACGGGCAAGGACTCGGTGACCCACTACGAGACGCTCGAGGCGTTCCGCGGCGCTTCGCTCCTCGAGATCCACCTCGAGACCGGGCGCACACACCAGATCCGTGTGCACATGGCCGCGCACCGGCATCCCTGCGTCGGTGACCCGCTGTACGGAGCCGACCCGACGCTGTCCGCGCGGCTCGGGCTCACCCGGCAGTGGTTGCACGCGCACCGGCTCGCCTTCTCCCACCCCGCAACGGGGGAGTGGGTCGAATTCGAATCGCCCTATCCGTCTGACTTGGCGCACGCCCTCGAGGTCCTGCGCGCCGACTGAGGGCCGCCGACCGCGTGAAGCGGGTGTCAGCGGCCGCCGGCGAATTCTGCGGGACCGTCCGTCAGCGCGTGGGCGATCCGGGCCCGCATCTCGTCGTCGAGGCGATCCAGCCCGTCGAGCGCGTCGAGGGCGTACCAGCCGACGTCCGTCATCTCGCCGTCGGCGGGATACGGCTCGCCATCCACCCACGCGCAGCGGAACGTGATGTCGAGGTAGTCCGTCACATCGCCGTTGTCGTACTCCACCCGCGGGATCACGTGCGTCCACCCGAGTCGCTCGACCCGGACGACGACGCCCGCCTCCTCGAGTGCCTCGCGCGCCGCGGCGTCGGCAGGCTCCTCCCGCGGGTCGATGATCCCCGTGATCGGGGTCAGCGCGCCGTTGTCGCTGCGGCTGCCCAGCAGCACCATGCCCTCGTGCACGATGACGGCGGTGACCCCCACGAGCCAGAGCGGCATGTGCCCGACGTGGCGGCGGAGTTCGAGGACGAAATCGGGGGTCGGCATGTCTCCACCGTAAAGCGGGTCGGCCGAGTGTGCGGGCGATCCGCGCACTCGTGTCCGGGTGTCGGTGAGGACGGGTAGCCTCGATCCGTGGCATCCGACTCCTTCGTTCACCTGCACGTGCACAGCGAGTACTCGATGCTCGACGGGGCGGCCCGGGTCGGCCCTCTGGTGCAGGAGGCGGTGCGTCAGGGCATGCCCGCGATCGCCGTGACCGACCACGGCAACACGTTCGCCGCGTTCGAGTTCTACAAGACCGCGAAGGACGCGGGCATCAAGCCCATCGTCGGCATCGAGGCATATGTCACCCCCGGCACGCATCGCAGCGACAAGGCGCGCGTGCGATGGGGCACACCCGAGCAGAACAGCGACGACGTCTCGGGCTCAGGCGCCTACACCCACATGACGCTGTTGTCCGAGACGACCGAGGGCATGCACAACCTGTTCCGGCTGTCGTCGCGGGCGAGCATCGAGGGGTATTACTTCAAGCCCCGCATGGACCGCGAGCTGCTGCAGACCTACGCGGCCGGACTGATCGCGACGACCGGCTGCCCGTCGGGCGAGGTGCAGACCCGTCTGCGGCTGGGCCAGTACGACGCGGCGCGCGCCGCGGCGGCGGAGTTCCAAGACATCTTCGGCAAAGAGAACTACTTCGCCGAGATCATGGACCACGGTCTCAGCATCGAGCGGCGGGTCATGTCAGACCTCCTGAAGATCGCGAAAGACCTCGACATCCCGCTCGTCGGCACCAACGACCTTCATTACACGCATCAGCACGATGCCCAGAGTCATGCCGCGCTCCTGTGCGTGCAGTCGGCATCCACGCTCGATGACCCGAAGCGGTTCAAATTCGACGGCGACGGCTACTACGTCAAGACGCCCGCCGAGATGCGGCAGGTGTTCCGCGATCATCCCGACGCGTGCGACAACACACTTCTCATCGCCGAGCGGTGCGACGTCGAATTCAACACGAGCGCCAACTACATGCCGCGCTTCCCTGTGCCCGAAGGCGAGACCGAAGAGTCCTGGTTCGTCAAAGAGGTCGAGACCGGGCTGCACAAGCGGTATCCGACGGGGATCCCGTCCGAGGTCCGCGCGCAGGCCGAGTACGAGACCGGCGTCATCACGCAGATGGGCTTCCCCGGTTACTTCCTCGTCGTCGCCGACTTCATCAACTGGGCCAAAGACAACGGCATCCGCGTCGGGCCGGGGCGTGGCTCGGGCGCAGGGTCGATGGCGGCCTACGCGATGGGAATCACCGACCTCGACCCCCTGCAGCACGGACTGATCTTCGAGCGCTTCCTCAACCCCGACCGCGTGTCGATGCCCGACTTCGACGTCGACTTCGACGACCGCCGCCGTGGCGAGGTCATCCAGTACGTGACCGACAAGTACGGCGACGCACGTGTCGCGCAGATCGTCACGTACGGCACGATCAAGGCGAAGCAGGCACTCAAGGACGCGGGGCGCGTGCTCGGGTTCCCGTTCAGCATGGGCGAGAAGCTCACCAAGGCGATGCCGCCTGCGGTCATGGGCAAGGACATGCCGCTGGAGGGGATGTTCGACAAAGCGCACCCGCGGTTCAAAGAGGCCTCCGAGTTCCGCACGCTGATCGAGACGGACGCCGAGGCCAAGACCGTCTTCGACACCGCCGTCGGGCTAGAGAACCTGAAGCGGCAGTGGGGCGTGCACGCGGCGGGCGTGATCATGTCGAGCGAACCCCTGATCGACATCATCCCGATCATGAAGCGCGAGCAGGACGGCCAGATCGTCACGCAGTTCGACTATCCGTCGTGCGAAGCGCTCGGGCTGATCAAGATGGACTTCCTGGGGCTGCGCAACCTCACGATCATCAACGACGCGCTCGACAACATCGAGGCGAACCGCGGCATCCCGCTCGTTCTCGAAGACCTCGCGCTCGACGACATGCCGGCGTACGAGCTCCTGTCCCGCGGCGACACGCTGGGTGTGTTCCAGCTCGACGGCGGCCCCATGCGGTCGCTCCTGAGGCTCATGAAGCCCGACAACTTCGAAGACATCTCGGCCGTGATCGCGCTGTATCGGCCGGGACCCATGGGTGCCAACTCGCATATCAACTACGCGCTGCGCAAGACCGGGCAGCAAGAGATCACTCCCATCCACGCCGAACTCGAAGAGCCGCTCGCGGAGATCCTCAGCACCAGCTACGGCCTGATCATCTACCAGGAGCAGGTGATGGCCATCGCCCAGAAGGTGGCGGGCTTCACCCTCGGCCAAGCCGATATTCTTCGGCGCGCGATGGGCAAGAAGAAGAAGTCCGAGCTCGACAAGCAGTACGAGGGCTTCGAAGCGGGCATGCACGCCAACGGCTACTCGGACGCCGCGGTCAAGACCCTGTGGGACATCTTGCTGCCGTTCTCGGACTACGCGTTCAACAAGGCGCACTCGGCGGCATACGGACTCATCGCGTACTGGACGGCGTATCTCAAGGCCCACTATCCCGCCGAGTACATGGCGGCGCTCCTGACGAGCGTGGGCGATGCCAAGGACAAGCTCGCCGTGTACCTGAACGAGTGCCGTCGTATGGGCATCAGAGTCCTCCCGCCCGACGTCGGCGAATCGATCAAGTACTTCGCCGCCGTCGGCGACGACATCCGGTTCGGGTTGGGCGCCGTGCGCAACGTCGGATCGAACGTGGTCGAGTCGATCGTCGAGGCGCGCGCAGACGAGAGGTTCACGTCTTTCCACGACTTCCTCGACAAGGTTCCGACGAACGTCGCCAACAAGCGCACGGTCGAATCGCTCATCAAGGCGGGCGCCTTCGATTCGCTCGGCGCGACGCGCCGAGCGCTGATGGAGATCCACGAGGACGCGACCGAGGCGGCCGTCGAGATCAAGCGCAAGGCCGCCACGGGGGCGATCGGATTCGACTTCGACAGCCTGTACGACGAGACCGAAGAGGTCGCGCCCGTCAAGGTGCCCGATCGACCCGAGTGGACGAAGAAAGACAAGCTGGCCTTCGAGCGCGAGATGCTGGGCCTCTACGTGTCCGACCACCCGCTGGCCGGGCTCGAGATCCCGCTCGCGAAGCATTCGTCGACGAGCATCCACGACCTGCTGTCGTCGGAGGACGTGACCGACGGCGACCAGGTGACGGTGGCAGGCCTCGTCACGAGTGTGCAGCACCGCGTCGCGAAACAGAGCGGCAACCCCTACGGCATGATCACGATCGAGGACTTCAACGGCGAGGTCACGGTCATGTTCATGGGCCGCACGTACACCGAGTTCGCATCGTCTCTCGTGGCGGATTCGATCCTCGTCGTGCGTGGCAGGGTGTCGCGGCGCGACGACGGTCTGAACCTCCACGCGCAGTCGGCGTTCACTCCCGACCTGGGGTCGGTCGACGCGTCGGGCCCGCTCGTTCTGGTGATGCCCGAGCGGCGCGCGAGCGAGCAGCTGGTATCAGAGCTCCTGCAGACGCTGCAGCGGCACAGGGGCGATACCGAGGTGACCGTCAAGCTCCACTCGGGGTCGACCGCGAAGGTGTTCGACGTGCCCCACCCCGTGCGAGTGACCGCCGACCTCTACGGCGAGCTCAAGGGCCTTCTCGGCCCCCAGTGCCTCGGCTGACGCACCTGACGCCCTCAGCCCTCGCGGGTAGTATCTGACCTCGTGCGCGATGCGCCCGACCCGGAAGGATGATCGTGACCGACGAACAAATCGACCAGGACACCACCCCCGAATCGACCACGGTCGGGACGGACTCCCTCCACGCGGATGAGACCGCGTCCCCGCAGTACGGGCCTCAGTATGGCGTGGGCCCGTTCTCGATCCGCGAGGTGGCGCTCGTCGGCATCTGGGTCGTCGCCTTCATCGTGTCGTTCTTCTCGGTGACGACGCTCAGGTTCGATTCGGTGTGGACGTCCGGGCTGCTGTGGATCCTCACGATCGCGGTTCCGACCGCGGCGGTGTTCCTCATCGTCCTCCGCCGGTTGTCGCCGGACGGCATCCGGCGCGTCGGCTCGCTCGGCATCGACCAGTTCGCGTCCGTCGCATTCACGGTCTCTGCGGTCCTGTGGATCCAGCTGGTGTGGGAGACGGTCGCGATCGTCGTCGATGGCGGCCCCTGGGTGCGCTCGTGGGTGATGTGGGTCGAGCTCGTCCTCATGCTCGCGGGAGTCGCGCTCACGGTGTTCGGACCGGTGATCCCCCCGTTCGAAGAAGACTTCCAGGGCCGTCGCGAGGTTCCCGCTCATCGCAGCGCCCGGCCGATCCGCCCCGTGGTCGCGCGACCCGCGCCCGTGGCGCGTCCGGCGACCGCAGATGACGCCGTCGCCCCCGGCGCTCACGCCGCCTCGGCCGCGTTCGCCGATGCGGCCGAGTCGGACACGATCGCGATCGATCGCTCGGCGGGGGCTTTCGAGCCGGCGACGGCCGACTCGGACGAACCGTGGACCCCGGCGTCCACGCGCGGCACGTACGAGCCCGTCCAGGGGACCGGGTCGCAGCCCGCCGTCAGCCATCAGGCGTTCTGGGCGCTCGCGCCCGTCGAGCGCGACGTCGTCGACGCGCAGGGAGCAACCCTGTTCCGCATCGGCCCGAGCGCGTGGGCTCTCGTGATCGAGGATCGCGGCGATTCGTTCGTCGTGCGGCACGAAGACGGCACCGTCGGCTACCTCCACGACGTGTCGGGGATCACTCGCGGGTGACCCGGTTCGGGCGCCGCGCAGCGGACGGATAGCCTGGACGGATGCTTCGCACGATCGATCTGCGCGGTCGCGGCCTGTCTGCCGTCGAACTGCTGGCCACCGTTCCCCGTGCCACCGCCGCGCGTGAGGAAGCACTCAGCACGGCTGCTGCGCTCGTCGCGGATGTCGCCCACGATGGCGAGGCGGCGCTGCGCTCCCAGGCCGAGCGCTTCGACGGAGTCACCGGGCACGCCGTGCGTGTGCCCGGTGCACACCTGGATGACGCTCTCGCAGGCCTCGATGCCGCCGTCCGAGACGCGCTCGAGGAGGCGATCCGCCGAGTGCAGACAGCATCCGCCGCGCAGGTCCCGCCCTCGGTGGTGACCGAGATCGGGCCGGGGGCGCGCGTCACGCAGCGCTGGCAGCCGGTCCGGCGCGTCGGCGTCTACGTTCCGGGCGGCAAAGCCGTCTATCCGTCCAGCGTGGTGATGAACGTCGTCCCTGCCCAGGTCGCCGGTGTGTCGCAGATCGCCCTCGCCTCCCCGCCGCAGCGCGATTTCGACGGGCGCGTCCACCCGGCGATCCTCGCGGCTGCGCGGCTGCTCGGCGTCGACGAGGTGTACGCGATGGGGGGTGCCGGAGCGATCGGCGCATTCGCCCACGGTGTCGAGTCGATCGGTCTGGAGGCCGTCGACGTCGTCACCGGGCCGGGCAACAACTTCGTCGCAGCGGCCAAGCGCGCGGTCGCCGGCCTGGTGGGGACGGATGCCGAAGCCGGCGCGACCGAGATCCTCATCGTCGCCGATGACAGCGCCGACCCCCGGCTGGTCGCAGCCGATCTCATCAGCCAGGCCGAGCACGACGAGCAGGCCGCCGCGGTGCTGGTGACCTCGTCCGTCGTGCTGGCGGAAGAGGTGGCGCGTGCCGCGGCGATCCGGATCCCGACGACGCGGCACGCCGAGCGGGTGGCGATCGCGCTGTCCGGCCCGCAGTCGGC
This sequence comes from Microbacterium rhizomatis, assembly GCF_008710745.1. Lineage (GTDB taxonomy): Bacteria > Actinomycetota > Actinomycetes > Actinomycetales > Microbacteriaceae > Microbacterium > Microbacterium rhizomatis. The sequence continues at coordinate 948,192 of NZ_VYSA01000001.1, read as the reverse complement.
GATCGTGCTCGTCGATGACCTCGCGGCGGCGACCGCGTTCAGTAATGCGTATGCCCCCGAGCACCTCGAGCTGCACCTCGAAGCCCCTCGCCCGGAGGACTTCGTGCACGCCGGCGCGGTGTTCGTCGGAGCCGATTCGCCCGTCAGCCTCGGCGACTACCTCGCCGGCAGCAACCACGTGCTTCCGACCGGGGGACAGGCCAGGTATTCGTCGGGCCTCTCCGCCTCTACCTTCCTGCGGCCTCAGCAGGTCATCGAGTACGACCGCGCCGCCCTCGCCGAGGTGCGCGAGCGCATCGTCGCGCTCGCGAATGCGGAGGCCCTCCCCGCGCACGGCGAAGCGGTCGAGGCCCGTTTCGACGACTGATCGTCTCGGCCTGCGCGCAGGGTGCCGCAGTGCACGCTGCCGGTCGGGGTAGTCTGTCGGTGCTATGCACTGCCCCTTCTGCCGTCACCCTGATTCGCGCGTGATCGATTCGCGTACCAGCGACGACGGGCTCAGCATCCGGCGTCGTCGTCAGTGCCCGAACTGCGGGCGACGATTCTCGACGGTCGAGACCGCGAGCCTCAACGTCGTGAAGCGCTCGGGCGTGACCGAGCCGTTCAGTCGCGAGAAGGTCATGTCGGGGGTTCGCAAGGCCTGCCAGGGGCGCCCCGTGACCGATGCCGACCTGGCGCTTCTCGCCCAGAGCGTCGAGGAGGCGGTGCGACAGACCGGATCGTCGCAGGTCGACGCGAACGACATCGGGTTGGCGATCCTCGGTCCGCTGCGCGACCTCGACGAGGTCGCCTATCTCCGATTCGCGAGCGTCTATCGTGCCTTCGACTCGCTCGAGGACTTCGAATCCGCGATCGGGCAGCTCCGCGCCGATCACGCGACCGACCCGCACCGGGCCGCGACCGACCCGGAGTCGGCGTCCGACACGCTCGGCCGATAGCCTGGCGGGGATGTATCCCCTCCTCTTCCGCACGCTCCTGACGAGATTCGACCCCGAGACCGCGCATCACGCGGGGATGCTCGTCATCCGTCTCGCGGGCATCTGGCCGTTCTCCTGGGCCGCGCGCGCCCTCACGCGCCCTGACCCCGCGCTGCGCACGAGCGCGCTCGGCCGCGAGTTCGCGTCTCCCTTCGGCATCGCCGCGGGCTTCGACAAGAACGCGGTCGGCGCATACGGGCTGGGAGCGCTCGGGTTCGGTCATGTCGAGATCGGCACGGTGACCGCCCTTGCACAGGAGGGCAACCCGCGACCGCGACTGTTCCGACTCACCCGGGATCGCGCGCTGATCAACCGTATGGGGTTCAACAACCGGGGGGCGGATGCTGCATCCCGCCGGCTCCGTGCCCTTCGCGCCCGCACCGACCGTCCGGTGATCGGCGCGAACATCGGCAAGAGCCGCGCCGTCGAGGTCGCGGACGCGACGGCCGATTACGTGCGGAGCGCGACCCTGCTCGCCCCGCTGGCCGACTATCTCGCGGTGAACGTGTCGTCGCCGAACACCCCGGGTCTTCGTACGCTCCAGGCCGTCGAAACCCTCGCTCCGCTCCTGTCGGCCGTCAAGGACGCCGCCGGGTCGACCCCGATGCTCGTCAAGATCGCCCCCGACCTCGCCGACGATGAGATCGAGGCGATCACCCGGCTCGCCCTGGACCTCGGCCTCGCCGGCCTGATCGCGGCCAACACGACGATCTCGCGGGATGGCCTGACGACGGATGCCGCGACGGTCGAAGCCTGCGGCGCGGGCGGCCTGTCCGGAGCGCCGGTGCGCGCTCGCGCGTTGCGCGTGGTCGAGATCGTCCGCGCGACGGCACCGGATCCGCGGTTCTGCGTCATCGGGGTCGGGGGAGTGGAGATCGCGAAGGACGTGCGGGCGCTGTTGGATGCCGGTGCGACCCTTGTGCAGGGTTACACGGGATTCATCTACCGCGGGCCGCTCTGGGCGCGCCAGATCAACCGCGGTCTGCGCGCGGGCTGATCGCCGCCGGTTCGGGCTGAGTCGCTCAGACGACCTTGGTGCCGCGCTTGACCTGCGGTTTGGGCAGGCGCATGAAGCGCATCTGGATGGTGCGCATGGCGGCGTACCACCCGAGGCCCTTCTCGGTGCGATCGGCGCCGAACTTCTCGCGCGCGGCCGCCTTGACCCGGATCGAGAGCAGCACCATGTCGCCGATGACGAAGATGATGAAGATCCACAGCGCGATGAACGACCAGTACTGGATGGCGGTGAGCGGCACGAACGTCGCCAGGATGACGAGCACCATGGCGGGCATCACGGCTTCGCCGAGGTGCAGCCGCGAATCGACGTAGTCGCGCACGAAGCGGCGCTGCGGCCCCTTGTCGCGCACGGGGAGGAACTTGTCGTCGCCCGCTGCCATCCCGGCGCGGGCCTTCTCGCGCTGCTGGGCCAGTTCGGCGCGGGCTCGCGCCTTGGCCTCCTTGGTGTCGGCGACGAGCGGCCGCTTTCGCGCGGCCTCCTGCTCGGCCCGGGTGGGCGTGGCGCGTCCCTTGCTCACGGGCCCGGCAGGGGTGCCGTTCAGGACGGTCCCCTCGGAGGGCGCATCGTTGGATGCGGGTGCTGCAGGGGACTTGGCCACGGGGATCCTCGATCGGACGGAGAAGGGGTACGGCTTAAGATTACCCGCATGAGCTCCGACCTGTCCCGTCCCGCCTCCGTTCGCGAGGCCGCGGCCTCCGGCATCCCCTCCGCCCTCGCAGATCTCGGCGGACTCGTGCGCATCCCCTCCATCGCGTGGCCCGCTTTCGACCAATCGCAGGTGCTGCGCAGCGCGGAGGCCGTCGCCGCCCTCGCTGAGGAAACGGGGGTCTTCGACCGGGTCAGCGTGACGACTGCGGCGATCCCCGGGACGGCCGAGCGCGGCCAGCCTGCGGTACTGGCCACCCGGGCGGCGAAGAACGGCCGCCCGACGGTGCTGCTCTACGCACATCACGATGTTCAGCCGACCGGCGACGACGCGCTGTGGGAGACGCCTCCGTTCGAACCGACCGTTCGCGACGGACGACTGTACGGCCGTGGGGCTGCTGACGACAAGGCGGGGGTGATGGCCCACATCGCCGCGATCCGCGCTCTGAAGGAGGCGCTCGGCGACGACTTCGACCTCGGACTCGCGCTCTTCATCGAGGGCGAGGAGGAGTACGGATCCCGGTCCTTCGCGCAGTTCCTCGCCGACAACGCCGACGCGCTGCGCTCCGACGTGATCGTCGTGGCCGACTCCGGCAATTGGGATGCCGACACGCCCGCGCTCACCGTCTCGCTGCGCGGCAACGCGCGGTTCACCCTGACGGTGCGCACGCTCGACCACGCCTCGCACTCGGGAATGTTCGGGGGTGCCGTGCCCGACGCGATGCTGGCGACGGTGAAGCTCCTCGCCACGCTCTGGGACGACGACGGTGCGGTCGCCGTCGACGGCATGACCGCGCGGGATGCCGCGACCCCCGACTACGACGAGGCCACGTTGCGCGACGAGGCGGGGCTGCCCGACGGCGTGCGGCCGATCGGCACAGGCTCGATCCTCGGTCGCATCTGGAACAAGCCCTCGATCACGATCACCGGCATCGACGCGACCAGCGTGGCTGCCGCATCCAACACCCTCGCCCCATCGATCACCGTCGTGATCAGCGCGCGGGTCGCCCCGGGTCAGGCCGCCGGTGAGGTGTACGCGGCGATCAAGACGCATCTCGAGGCGCACGCGCCGTTCGGCGCGCAGCTCGAGTTCGCCGACGTCGACCTGGGCGACGGCTTCCTCGTGGATACGACCGGCTGGGCGGTGCAGACCGCGCGGGACGCGCTGGGCGAGGGGTATGGAGTGAGCGCGGTCGATGTCGGAGTGGGCGGCTCGATCCCGTTCATCGCGGACCTCGTGCGCGAGTTCCCGGCCGCGCAGATCCTCGTCACGGGTGTGGAAGACCCTCACACGCGTGCCCACAGCCCGAACGAGTCCCTGCACATCGACACGTTCCGGCACGCTGTGATCTCGGAGGCGCTGCTCCTGGAGAAGCTCGACGCACGGTCGGTCTGAGCGCGCGTCGAGCCCATCCGCCGCCGTCGGGCGTAGAATCAAGGTGTCCGCGTACACCGAAGCCCTCGAGGAGAGCCATGACCGACACTGCACTGTCGACCCCGCAGACCGTCCGCGAACACGGCGTGCTGCTGACCGACACGGCCGCCAGCAAGGTGAAGAGCCTGCTCGCGCAGGAGGGCCGTGACGACCTGCGTCTACGTGTCGCCGTTCAGCCCGGCGGGTGCTCCGGCCTCATCTACCAGCTCTACTTCGACGAGCGCTATCTCGACGGCGACAAGACGGTCGACTTCGACGGTGTCGAGGTCATCATCGATGACATGAGCGTCCCGTACCTCGACGGAGCGTCGATCGATTTCAAGGACACGATCTCCGAGCAGGGGTTCACGATCGACAACCCCAACGCCGCGGGCAGCTGCGCGTGCGGAGACAGTTTCCACTGATTCCCCCGGACCATCCGGCCTGAGTCACAGAGGTCGGTCGAACGGCGCCCGCGCACCGCGCGAGGCGCCGTTCGGCGTATCCGCCGAGCCTCTGACCCGGTGCCGGAACAGGTCTCCCGACGCGAGTCGACCTGTGCGGATGGCCTGAATACGGTGGGAGCTTGCTCTAGACTGGCGGAGTCAGTTCCACGTCCGGAAAGGTGCATTGTGCCCTCGAATCGAGCGCCCTCCACACGCCGCCTCCGCTGGGCCGCACTCCCCATCGGCATCGCGGCGGCTGTTGCTCTCGCGGGTTGCTCGACGACCGAGTTGCACGGCTTCCTCCCCGGCTTCACCGACGACGGCGTCGCCGCCACGAATCACACCGACATGGTCGCCGGACTCTGGGTCAACTCCTGGATCGTGCTGCTGGTCGTCGGAATCGTCACGTGGGGCCTGATGGGGTGGGCGGCGATCGCTTACCGCCGTCGCCGCGGCCAGTCCGGCCTCCCGGTGCAGCTGCGCTACAACATGCCGATCGAGATCTTCTACACGATCGTGCCGCTGATCCTCGTGATCGGCTTCTTCGCCTTCACCGCTCGCGACCAGGCGGTCCTGGAGACCCAGACCGAGAACCCGGACGTCTCGATCGTGGCGATCGGCAAGCAGTGGGCGTGGGACTTCCAGTACGACGGCCAGAACGCGGACGCCTCAGACGCCGTCTGGACGATGGGCGTGCAGGCTGTCCCCGCTGCCAACGGCGACGTCGACCAGGCCAAGCTCCCGACGCTGTACCTGCCGGTGGACAAGACGGTGAAGATCAAGCTGCAGTCCCGCGATGTCATCCACTCGTTCTGGATCATCGACTTCCTGTACAAGAAGGACATGTACATCGGGCGTGACAACTACTGGTCGTTCACCCCGACGCGCGAGGGCACGTACGCCGGCAAGTGCGCCGAGCTGTGCGGCGAGTACCACTCGGCCATGCTCTTCAACGTCAAGGTCGTCAGCGACGCGGAGTACGAGAAGTACCTCGCATCGCTGCGCGCCGCCGGTCAGACCGGCGACATCAACAAGGCATATGACCGCCTGGCGAATCTGCCCGGCACCGGGGCGACGACGAACGAAAGTGGCGAGTGATGGCTACCACGCTTCCTCTGCAGGAAAAGAATCCGGGTCGCCCGACTACCCTCCCGCCGCGACAGGCCGCGCTGCTCAGCGCGACCCGCGTCGAGCAGAAGGGCAACATCATCGTCAAGTGGATCACCTCCACTGACCACAAGACGATCGGGTACATGTACCTGATCGCATCGGTGCTGTTCTTCATGCTCGGCGGTGTGATGGCCCTCATCATCCGCGCCGAGCTGTTCGAGCCGGGGATGCAGATCATCCCGACGAAAGAGCAGTACAACCAGCTGTTCACGATGCACGGCACGATCATGCTGCTGATGTTCGCCACGCCGTTGTTCGCCGGCTTCGCCAACGTCATCATGCCGCTGCAGATCGGCGCCCCCGACGTCGCCTTCCCGCGACTGAACGCGTTCGCCTTCTGGCTTTTCCTGTTCGGCTCCACGATCGCCGTGTCGGGCTTCCTCACCCCGCAGGGCGCGGCAGGGTTCGGCTGGTTCGCGTATCAGCCTCTCGCGAGTGCGACATTCTCACCGGGAGCAGGCGGCAATCTCTGGATGCTCGGCCTCGGCATGAGCGGATTCGGGACGATTCTCGGCGCGGTGAACTTCATCACGACGATCATCACGATGCGCGCCCCCGGCATGACCATGTGGCGCATGCCGATCTTCACGTGGAACACGCTGATCACCAGCATCCTGGTCCTGATGGCCTTCCCGGTTCTCGCCGCGGCGATCCTGGCTGCTGCTGCCGACCGCGTTCTGGGTGCGCACATCTACGACCCGGCCAACGGCGGCGTGCTGCTCTGGCAGCACCTGTTCTGGTTCTTCGGCCACCCCGAGGTGTACATCATCGCGCTGCCGTTCTTCGGCATCGTCTCGGAGATCTTCCCGGTCTTCAGCCGAAAGCCGATCTTCGGGTACAAGACGCTCGTCTACGCGACGATCGCGATCGCCGCCCTGTCGGTAGCGGTGTGGGCTCACCACATGTACGTCACCGGCGCCGTGCTTCTGCCGTTCTTCGCCCTCATGACGATGCTCATCGCGGTACCGACGGGCGTCAAGATCTTCAACTGGATAGGCACGCTCTGGCGAGGCTCCGTGACTTTCGAGACGCCGATGATGTTCGCACTCGGATTCCTCGTGTCGTTCGTCTTCGGTGGCCTCACGGGCGTCATCCTCGCATCGCCGCCGCTGGACTTCGCGCTGTCCGACTCCTACTTCGTGGTCGCACACTTCCATTACGTCGTCTTCGGCACGGTGGTGTTCGCGATGTTCGCCGGGTTCTACTTCTGGTGGCCCAAGTTCACGGGCAAGATGCTGAACGAGCGTCTGGGCATGGTCCACTTCTGGATGCTGTTCATCGGCTTCCACATGACCTTCCTGATCCAGCACTGGCTGGGTGTGGACGGTATGGCGCGTCGCTACGCCGACTACTCGGCGGCCGATGGTTGGACATGGCAGAACCAGTTCTCGACGATCGGCGCGATGATCCTCGGCGCATCGATGATCCCCTTCCTCTTCAACGTGTGGATCACCGCACGCAAGGCACCCAAGGTGACGGTCAACGATCCATGGGGTTACGGTGCGTCACTGGAGTGGGCGACCTCGTGCCCGCCGCCGCGCCACAATTTCACGTCGATCCCGCGGATCCGCAGCGAGCGTCCGGCGTTCGACCTCAACCACCCCGAGGCAGGTGTGCCGGTGGGTGTGGGTCCGGCCAAGGACGCACCCGAAGCGCCCGTGGGCGACGTCGCGGCTGGAGAGGTGAAGTAAGTGCGCACGAACGTCGGTCTCTGGTGGCTGCTGAGCGGCTTCTTCCTCCTCGTCTTCGTCACCTACACGGTGTGGAACATCCTGGCGCACCCTGATCTGCCGTGGTATCACGCGATCGAGTGGGTCGGCAGTGTGGCGCTGCTGTTCACCGCGCTCATGGGCTCGCTGATCGCGTTCTACGTGCAGCGGGTCCATATGGCGCAGGGCGGCGAGCTTCCGGAAGACGTCCTCACCGCCGACATCGATGACGGCGACCCCGAGCTAGGTGAGTTCAGCCCGTGGTCGTGGTGGCCCATCGTGCTCGCCTTCTCGGCAGCGGTCGGGATGATCGGCCTCGCCGTGGGCACCTGGATGTTCCCGATCGGCATCGGCATCTTCCTCGTCGCGATCGTCGGCTGGGTGTACGAGTACTACCGCGGATACTTCGCACGCTGATTCTGTGCTGCGACTGAGAGCGGCAGCCGCGTCAGACGCCGGTGCCTATCGCGACGTCAACCAGGACGCTGCCTTCGCGGCGTCCTGGGGCGCGGGCGTCGCTGACGGTGTCGGTGGTGGCCCGGCAGGAGATCTGGCGTCAGCGGCGCTCGTACATCGCCTGGTGGCTGGTTCGGGCGACATCCGCGACGCGGTGCATCTGGCCGTGCGCATCCGCGAGGCGAATTGGGATGTCGGAGCGCACGCCCGGCGCGATCCGTCGTTGACGGGCATGGCCACGACGTTCACCGGGCTGTTCGTCGGCGAGGGCTCCGAGCTGATCGTCGCCCACACCGGTGACTCTCGCGGGTATCGACTCCGCGACGGCGTGCTCACCCGGGAGACGCGAGATGACTCCTACGTGCAGGAGCTGGTCGACCGCGGACTGCTCTCGCCGGCGGATGCAGCATCCCACCCTCGTCGCAACATCATCACGGCGTCGCTCCACGGGGGCGAAACCGACACGGTCACGGTCACGGAGCACAGTGCCTATGCCGGCGATCGCTGGATGCTGTGCAGCGACGGGGTCTCTGACTACCTGCCTGAGGCGGATCTCCGGACGACGCTGAGCAGCTCTGCAACCTCTGCGCATGTGGCTCATGCACTCGTGCGACTCGCGCTCGAGGCCGGTTCGCGCGATAACGTCACCGCCGTGGTCTGCGATGTCGAGCGCGGCGCTCCCGATCGCGAACGGCCCGAGTTCGCGGGGTCGGCCGCGGTCCGGTTCCGCGAAGAGTTCGAGTCGGCGTGATCGGTCCGGGCTGCGCGTGCCGCGCGGCCCGAGTCGGCCGGTCTACCCGGCAGGTACGCGGACGACCATGACCTGCGGGTCGAACGTACGGGGGAGGGCGCCCTCGTTGTTCTCGACGGGCTGGCCCTCGCGCACCCAGTACTCGTAACCGCCGATCATCTCTCTGACGGCGTACCCGAGTTCGGCGAACGCACGCGCACCTCTCGCCCCACCGTTGCAGCCCGGGCTCCAGCAATAGACGACGACGGGCATGTCGCGAGGGATTTCGAGGGGTGCGCGGCGTGCGATCTCCGCATGCGGGATGTGCACGGCGCCCGCCACCCGGCCCTGTGCCCACGCCTCGTCGCCGCGGACGTCCACGAGCACGAATCGGTCGCCGGCCTTCTGGGCGGCGTAGACGTCGGACGGGTCTGTCTCGTGACTGAGCTTGGCGGTGAAGTACTCGAGGGCGCTGATCATGCGTTCAGGCTAGGACGCGCGTGAGGTCTCCACCGCGCTGTCCGCGGTCATGCCTCGCTCGATTCCTGCCTTCCACGGTGCTCGGGGCGTGCAAGCGAGAGGATGAATGGCCGAGAACCTTCCCCTACAGGCCGTCCGAGACGACTTCAGCCTCCGGCATCCTTTGAGATGTTCGGAAACCCCGGCGCAAACCGAAAGCCCCGGCACGCCCACTCACTCGGGAGGGTCGTGCCGGGGCTTCCGGGCCGGTCAGTCTCAGCTCTTGGTGCCTCGGTCGTCCGGGATGATCACGTTCGAGGGGCGCACCGCTGTCTCAGACGAGTGACCGTCGTCGATCGGGTGGTGCGGGGCGTCCGGAACACCGGCGCGCTCGTGAGCGCCCTGGAGCTCTTCGTCCTCGTCGTGGGCGATGTGCTCCAGCTCGTGGTGCTGGTGCGCCACAGCCGCATCGAGCTCGGCCTGGGTCAGCGGCAGGATGCGGTCCTCGAAGAACCAGCGCGACATCGATGCACGCAGATTCTCGTGCCAGGGGATGCGCCCCTGTGCGTTGGGGCGAACGACGAGCGGCTCGTTGGCATCGTGACCGATGAGCTTCCAGCGATCGTATTCGTCGACGGGCTGGTGCACCTCGATGTATTCGCCGCCGGGCAGTCGCACGATCCGACCGGACTCGTAGCCGTGGAGTGCGATCTCGCGGTCCTTCTTCTGGAGCGCGAGCGCCATCCGCTTGGCGACGAAGTAGGCGATGATCGGCCCGAGGATCAGGAGTACCTGGAGGGTGTGGATCACGCCCTCCATCGTCAGCTGGAAATGCGTGGCGATGATGTCGGACGAGGCAGCGGCCCACATGACGGCGTACATCGTGACGCCGGCCGCACCGATGGCCGTTCGTGTCGCAGCGTTGCGCGGCCGCTGGGCGATGTGGTGCTCGCGCTTGTCGCCCGTGACCCACGCCTCGATGAAGGGGTAGATCAGTACGAGGACGATGAACACACCGATGATGCCGAGGGGGATGAGGATGTTCCACGACCACGTGTGGCCCCAGAACACGCTCTCCAGATGCGGCGGTATCAGTCGCAGCATCCCGTCGGCGAAGCCGATGTACCAGTCGGGCTGGGTACCGGCCGACACAGGGGAGGGGTCGTAGGGACCGTACGCCCAGATCGGGTTGATCGTGAAGAGCGACGCGATCAGCACGATGACACCGAAGGTGATGAAGAAGAAGCCGCCCATCTTCGACATGTACACCGGCATCATCGGGTAGCCGACGACGTTGCTGTTGGTGCGCGCCGGGCCGGCGAACTGCGTGTGCTTGTTGATCACCATGAGCATGAGGTGAAGCACGAGGAGTCCGACGAGGATCGCCGGGAGCAGCAGGATGTGCAGCGTGTACAGGCGCCCCACGATCGCGTCGCCGGGGAACTCCCCGCCGAACAGCAGGAAGGATGTCCATGTGCCGATCACGGGGATTCCCTTGATCATCCCGTCGATGATGCGAAGACCGTTGCCCGAGAGTAGATCATCGGGGAGCGAGTAGCCGGTGAAGCCTTCGGCCATCGCGAGGATGAACAGGATGAAGCCGATGACCCAGTTCAGCTCGCGGGGCTTGCGGAACGCACCCGTGAAGAAGATGCGGAGCATGTGGACGCCGATGCCCGCGACGAACACGAGCGCTGCCCAGTGGTGGATCTGGCGTACCAGGAGCCCGCCACGCACGTCGAATGAGATGTGCAGCGTCGACTGGAGCGCAGCCGACATCTCGACGCCGCGCATCGGGATGTAGGCACCCGTGTAGTGCGTCGGCACCATCGATGCCTGGAAGAAGAACGTCAGGAATGTGCCGGACAGCAGCACAGCCACGAAGCTCCAGAGCGCGATCTCGCCGAGCATGAACGACCAGTGGTCGGGGAAGATCTTGCGACCGAGTTCTTTGACGAGTCCGGAGAGGCTGGTGCGCTCATCGATGTAGTTCGCCGTCGCACCGAGGAAGCGACCGCCGAGCGGCGCTTCTTTCACGGTGGACTGGAATCGGGTCGTGCCGGTCTCCGTCGTGATGGCCGGACCGGCGGCAGATGCGGTGGTCATCAGTGGCGCTCCCAGAAGCTCGGGCCGACGGGTTCGAGGAAGTCGCTACGAGCGATCAGGTAGCCCTCCGCGTCGATCGTGATGGGCAGCTGCGGCAGGGGGCGCGCAGCCGGTCCGAAGATCACGGCAGCCCCGTTGGACACGTCGAACTGCGACTGGTGGCACGGGCACAGGAGGTGGTGCGTCTGCTGCTCGTAGAGCGCGACGGGGCAGCCGACGTGCGTGCAGACCTTGGAGTACGCGACGATGCCGTCGTACGACCAGTCCTTCTTGTCGGGGGCCTCGGTGATCTGCTCGGGAAGCATCCGCATGAGCAGCACGATCGCTTTGGCCTTCTGGTCGAGGTAGCCCTCGGCATGGCCGAGCGAGGCCAGCTCTTCCGGGATCACGTGAACCGCCGAGCCGAGGGTGATGTCCGCCGCGCGGATCGGCTCTCCCGACGGGTCGTGCGCCAGTCGCATCCCCTGCTTCCACATGGTGTGGCTGAGCAGCTCCACCGGGTCTTCGTTCTGGGGGGCGAGCCCGCGGAACAGGGTGATTCCCGGGATCACCGATGCGACGAGCGCAGCGAACAGCGAGTTGCGGATCATCGCACGACGCCCGAAGCCGGACTCCTCGTTCGCGACCGCGAAGGCCTCGACGACGGCGGTACGCGTGGTGTCACGGCCGCGCGTGGCGTGACGCGGCTCGATGAACTCGCGATCGGACATGATCGCCTTGGACCAGTGGATCGCACCGACTCCGATCGCGAGCAGCGCGAGGGCGATGCCGAGACCGATGAAGAGATTGTTGTCGCGGATGCTGACGATCTGGCCGTCTTCGATCGGGAAGATCATGTAGGCGGCCACAGCCCAGATGCTCGCGGCGACCGACAGGTAGAACAGCGTGTAGACCGTGCGGACGGCGCGCTTCATCGCCGCCGGGTCTTTGTCGGTGATCCGCTCGCGATGCGGCGGAAGGGCAGGGGGCTGCACCGGATCGGTGACCGCGACAGCGAGCCCCGGGGAGGGCTTCCATGAAGCCCTCTCGTGCTCGAGCGCGTCGTCCTCGTGTGCCATGGTGCTCCTCGTGCGTTCCGGTCTGTTGTCGTCGATCAGTTGGACTTCGCGGTGATCCACACCGTGATGGCGATCAGTGTGCCGATCCCGAAGATCCAGATGAAGAGGCCCTCGGACACAGGTCCGAGCGATCCGAGCGAGAAGCCACCGGGCGACTCGTTGTTCTGCAGGTAGACGAGGTAGGAGATGATGTCGCGCTTCTCCTCCTTCGTGAGGTTCATGTCGTTGAACACCGGCATGTTCTGCGGTCCGGTGACCATTGCGGCGTACATGTTCAACGGCGTGACCGTGTGCAGGTTGGGGGCGTACTTGCCTTCCGTGAGCGCGCCGCCGGCACCGGCGACGTTGTGGCACATCGCGCAGTTGACCCGGAAGAGCTCGCCGCCGTTGGCGACATCGCCCTGCGCGTCCGTGACCTCTTTCGAGGGGAAGGTCGGGCCGGGTGCCAGGGACTGCACGTAGGCGGCCATGGCGGCGATCTCGTCATCGGTGAACTGCACGGGCTTCTGAGGGGCCTGCGGCCCCTGCATCTGCAGCGGCATGCGACCCGTGCTGACCTGGAAGTGCACGGCGAGCTCGCCCACGCCGTACAACGACGGCCCGTTCTCGGTGCCCTCGAGCGCCAGCCCGTGGCACGTGGCGCAGTTGGCCTGGAACAGCTTCTTGCCGTCGTCCGCGGTGAGCGTGGAGGTGACCGTGGTGTCTGTGGTCGCGGCCATCGCCGCGGACGCGCCGGCGTAGACGCCGCCGGTCAGGAGCAGACCGATGCCGATCAATGCTGCGGCTGCGAGGGGGCTGCGACGTCCGCCTGAACGCCGCTTCTTCTCTCGTGACATTTCGGGAAGTGCTCCGCTCTATTTCAGGAAGTAGATGACGGCGAACAGGGCGATCCAGACGACGTCGACGAAGTGCCAGTAGTACGACACGACGATCGCGGTCGTCATCTCTTTGCGCCCGAAGTTCTTGACGGCGAACGCGCGGCCGATGACGAGCAGGAACGCGATGAGTCCGCCCGTCACGTGCAGAGCGTGGAAGCCGGTCGTGAGGTAGAAGGCCGACGCATACGAGTTGGCGTCGATCGGCATTCCCTCGGCGACCAGCTGCGCGTATTCCCAGACCTGGCCCGAGACGAAGATCGCTCCGAGGGCGAAGGTGAGGTAGAACCACTCGACCATGCCCCAGCGCTGCCAGAACGAGTTCGACTTGACGGTGTAAGGCTGGAAGCGCTCGGCCGCGAACACACCCATCTGGCACGTCACGGACGACAGCACGAGGATGACCGTGTTGACGAACGCGTACGGGACGTTCAGAAGCTGGGACCGATCAGCCCACAGTTCCGGGGAGGTGCTGCGAAGGGTGAAGTAGATCGCGAACAGACCCGCGAAGAACATCACCTCGCTGCCGAGCCACACGATGGTGCCGACAGCGACCGGATCCGGTCGCTTGACGGAACGCATCGCCTGAGAGTAGGTCGCTGGCGTGGTCGTCACGTAGTCATTATGGCCGACTTCAGAGCATGAGTTTCCCATCTGAGGCATCGATTTGGCCTCATCGAACTTAGGAGCACCCTAGGAAGGTGCTCGGAGAACGCACGGAGCCCCGTGACGACGCCGATGCATCCCCCGCGGTCACCTGGCGAGTCCGCGACACCGGCCCTGACTAGGATCGTTGCTCATGGCAGAGCTGTACCGGTGGCCGGATCTCCTCACCACCCTCCTGGAGCGACGCGACCTGAGCGTGTCCGAGTCCGCGTGGGCGATGCGTCAGGTCATGCAGGGGGCTGCGACGCCTTCTCAGCTCTCAGGCTTCCTCATCGCGCTCCGCGCGAAAGGCGAGACTGTGGATGAGATCGTCGGGTTCCGCGACGCGATCCTCGAGGCCGCGGTCCCCCTGCCCGTCGACCCCAACGTGCTGGACATCGTCGGCACGGGGGGCGACAGGTTCGGGACGGTGAACGTGTCGACGATGGCGGCCGTGGTGGCCGCAGCGTCCGGCGTTCCGGTCCTCAAGCACGGCAACAAGGCGGCGAGTTCGTCGTCCGGCTCTTCCGATGTGCTGGCCGCACTCGGGGTCGATCTGACGATCTCGCCCGAGGCGGTCGCCGCGAGCCTCGATCGCACCGGGATCGCGTTCGCGTTCGCGAGCGCGTTTCATCCGGGCTTCCGGCACGCGGGCCCGACCCGAGCCGAACTCGGCGTGCCGACGGTGTTCAACATCCTCGGGCCGTTGTGCAACCCGGCCAGAGCCGAGGCGAACGCGGTCGGCGTCGCGATCCTCGACCGTGTCCCGCTCATCACCGGCGTGTTCCGCACACGAGGGGCGACGGCGCTGGTCTTCCGCGGTGACGACGGGCTGGACGAGCTGACCACGACCGGCCACAGCAGGCTGTGGGAGATCAGCCGCGGTGATGTGCACGAGCACGATCTCGACCCGCGCGACCTGGGCATCCCGCTCGCCGACATCGATGATCTGCTGGGTGGCGAGCCGGCGCACAATGCGACCATCGTGCGACGGGTGTTCGCCGGTGAGCGCGGAGCGGTGCGCGACATCGTCGTGCTCAACGCGGCCGCGGGACTCGTGGCGTTCCAGCTGGCTCAAGATGCGACGCAAGTGCAGCGCCCCATCCTCGAGCGGCTCGCGGAGGCGCAGGATGCGGCGGCAGCGGCGATCGACGGCGGTGCGGCCGAGGCGAAGCTCGAGGAGTGGGTCGCGGTCACCCAGGAGCTCGCGAGCGCGTAACCGCGCCTCGTGCCGACGTGTCGTCGGAGGTCGTTCGTATGCTGGGGCCGTGCACGCTCTGGACGCCCTCAACGAGATCGCGACGCTCCTCGAACGCGAGCGATCGTCGCGATACAAGTCGAAGGCGTTTCGCGCTGCCTCCGAGGCGATCGCGGGTCTGACGGACGAGCAGCTGCGGGACGCAGCATCCCTCCGCCGTCGCAAGGGAATCGGCGACTCGACCTTCGCCGTGATCCAGGAAGCCCTGGCGGGCCAGGTGCCCGCATACCTCGCCGACCTGCGGCAACGGGCGGGGGTCGAACGCACGTCGGCCCTTCGGCCACTGCTGCGTGGCGATCTGCACAGCCACAGCGAATGGTCGGACGGGCTCACCTCGATCGATCTGATGGTCGATGCGGCACGCACGCTCGGCCACGAGTACCTCGCACTCACCGACCATTCGCCGCGGCTGCGTGTGGCCAACGGGCTGTCGCCGGAGCGGCTGCGGGCCCAGCTCACGATCGTCGCGGGCCTGAGCGGGGAGGACTTCACGCTGCTGTCGGGCATCGAGGTCGACATCCTGGAGGAAGGCGGTCTCGACCAGGAGCGGGAGCTGCTCGAAGAGCTCGACATCGTCGTGGCCTCTGCCCACTCGAAGCTGCGGATGGAGCGCGGACCCATGACCCGCCGCCTCGTCAGGGCGCTCTCGAGCGGCCGTGTCGATGTGCTCGGGCACGTCACAGGGCGGCTTGTGGAGGGGTCACGCGGCACGCGCCCGCCCTCGACGCTCGATGCCCGTGCGGTGTTCGGCGCATGCGCGGAGCACGGGGTCGCGGTCGAGATCAATTCGCGTCCCGAGCGCCAGGATCCGCCGGACGACCTGATCGCGATCGCGCTGGATGAGGGGTGTCTGTTCTCCATCGACTCGGACGCGCATGCGCCCGGCCAGCTCTCGCTGATCGACTACGGCGCCGAACGCGCGGAGCGGGCGGGTGTTCCGCCCGAGCGAATCGTCACGACCTGGACGCTGGAGCGTCTCCGCGAATGGACTTCCCGCACCCGCTGACGGCGCTCAGACGGCTTCGTGCACCGGGCGGCGCGGCACCCGGTGCACGGCGGGCTCAGGAAGATCAGAGGACGGGCTCAGGAGGATCGCGCGGCGTTGGCTCTGAGAACTTCGAGGCGAGCGCGGTATTCGACCTCGTCGATGTCACCCTTCGCGAATCGCTCCGCGAGCGTGACCTCCGCCTGGCCCGAGGCGCTGGCGCGGCCGTAGGGGCCGTAGCCGTTCTCACGCGCGGATCGGCGCCAGCGGCGCCCGAACACCGCGAAAAAGATGCCGAGCACGATGATCCAGAAGAGCGGGATCAGCAGGAGCCACGGCCCGGGCCCCCATCCCCACGGTCCGAAGTGCGCGGCGACCGCGGGTGCCGCGATTGCAAGAGTCGATGACATTGCTGATCCTCTCGGTCGGGATCGGGCGGCTCGTGCCTCCCGATCGATACCTCGAGTCAACGCTGCGGCGATCGGCGGCGAATCCGCCCGGGGGAGCGAACCGGGATGCTTCCCCCGGAGTAGGTCTCTGCCGGCCTACTGCCATCCGGGCACGACGAGACCGGATTCGTAGGCGATCACGACGAGACGCACGCGGTCACGCGCATGGAGTTTCTGCATGACGCGAGACACATGGGTCTTCGCGGTGAGTGGTGAGAGGAACAGCTCGGCGGCGATCTCATCGTTCGTCAGGCCCTTCCCGACGAGCCTCAGGACCTCGGTCTCACGCTCGGTGAGCGCCGCGAGTTCGCGTGGAGCCTCGGCATCCCGCAGCCCGATCGCCGCGCGCTCGAGCAGTCGGCGCGTGACGCGCGGCGACAGCAGGGCATCTCCGTCGGCGACGACCCGCACCGCACGGATCAGTTCGACCGGCTCGGTGTCTTTCAGGAGGAACCCGCTCGCACCCGCGCGGATCGCCCTGGCGACGTACTCGTCGAGTTCGAAGGTGGTGACGATGATCACTCTGACACCGTCGAGGTGCGGGTCGGCTGCGATCTGCTCCGTGGTCCACAGTCCGTCGCCGTCCGGCATCCGGATGTCCAGGAGTGCCATGTCCACCGGTGTGCGACGCAGTTCGCGCAGCAGCTGCTCACCTCCGGATGCCTCGGCCACGACCTGCATGTCAGGCTCCGAGTCCAGGAGCGCGCGGAACCCGGCGCGCACCAGCTGGTGGTCGTCGGCCAGTGCGATGCGGATCACGCGACGGACCTCACTGGGGGCCGTCCCAGGGCAGGCGCGCCGTCACGGTCGTGCCGCCGCGCGCCGTGGGGGTGATCGCGAGGCTGCCATCGGCCAGGGCGGCTCGCTCGCGCATGCCGCGGATGCCGGCGCCCTCGCTGCGCGCTTCCTCGACGCCGGTGCCGTCGTCCTCGATCGTGACGACGAGGTCGGAACCGACTCGGGCGAGGGTGACCGTCGCCGTGACGGCGGCCGAGTGGCGGACCACGTTCGTGAGAGCCTCCTGTGCGATCCGGTACGCGGTGGTCTGCACGGCGCTGGACGGCATCGCCCCACCGAGTCGGTCCTCGAGAGTGACGGTCAGTCCCATGCTGGAGCGCTGCGCGACAAGGGGAGCAAGGTCGGCCAGCTGCGGCTGCGGAGTGAGCGGCGCCGTACGAGGCGCGCCCCCTTCATCGCCGCGGAGGAAGGTCAGCACGCCACGGACCTCATCGAGTCCGGTGGCGCTGAGCGAGCGGATGCTGGCGAGGGCCTCGCGCGCGCGCTCAGGCTCGCGGTCGAAGAGGTGCAGGCCGACGCCGGACTGTACGGCGATCTGGCTGAGGGAGTGGGCGAGCACATCGTGCAGCTCGCGCGCGATGCGGGTGCGCTCCTCCTGCTCTGCGACGAGTCGGCGCTCGCTGAGCTGCGCTCTTCGGGCCGCTGCGTGCTCGAAGCGGGAGCGAATGCCTTCGCCGATCGCGAAGCACGCCGCCAATCCGACGGTCACCAGAGCGATGCGGAACGGATGCCAGCTCTGGCCGACCACTCCGGCCGTGACCACGGCGGTGACCCACGCCGTGCCGACCGCGACCAGAGCCCACGTGCGTGCACCGCGGACGACCCCTCCGATGATGGCGAACGCGAGCGCGATGGAGGGCGGCCCGGCGTCGGGCGGGACGAACAGATCGATCGTCGCAAGCGCCGCGACGACGGCGACCGTCGGGCCGGGCCAGCGGCGTGCCGCGAGCAGTGCCAGAGCGGATGTTGCGGCCAACAGGGTGTTGGCGAAGGCCGGGAGCGGGCCGACGTGCTGCCAGACCGAGATCGCGATCGTCGCGGGCACCTGGACGATGAACGCGATCGCGACGGGGACGAGGAGCGTGACTGCGGGCGGAGGCGGGAAGCGCGGCGCCGCTTCCAGCGCCGATCGGTTCCACTCGGCGCCTGGCATGGGCTCGATCGTACGCCCGCCTGTACGGGGAGGCGTCTGACCACGGGACCGCTCGCGCGTACTCCCCGCGGAGTACGAGGTCAGGGGCGAGGTGGGTCGAGGGTCGCGAGAGCGGTCACGATACGGTCCATCGCGGTACCGAGGCCGCGGCGCTCGGCGAGGGCGACAGCATCCGCTCGCTCTTGTTCTGTCAGAGGATGCAGCCGCGCGCCGGCGTCGTCGACGGGGAGGTCTTTGACGACCTCGACGACGGTCGGGGCGACCTCGAGGTAGGGGAGTCCGGCGAGGATCTTGGCGCGGACCCCGGCGGACATGCCCTCGCCGGCCTCGGCGGCGGCGATGATGCCTTGCAGGTCGCCGTGCGCGGCGAGGAGGGTCGCCGCCGACTTCTCACCGATGCCGGCGACACCGGGCAGCCCGTCGGACGAGTCGCCGCGAAGGGTGGCGAAGTCGGCGTACTGGCCCGGCAGCACCCCGTATTTCTTCACGACGACCTCGTCGGTGACGATCTCGAGGTTGCTCATGCCGCGCGCCGTGTAGATCACGCGCACGGCTCGGGCGTCATCCACGAGCTGGAAGAGGTCGCGGTCGCCCGTGACGATATCGACGGGGAGCGCCGCCTTGGTCGCGAGCGTGCCGATGACGTCGTCGGCCTCGTGTGCTGCCGCGCCGACGATCCTGATGCCGAGGGCGCCGAGCGCTTCGCGGATCACGGGCACCTGCACTTCGAGCGGGTCGGGGACGACCTCGATATCTGGCCCGACCTCGACGACCTCGGCGACGCGATGCGTCTTGTACGTCGGGATCAGATCGACGCGCCACTGGGGGCGCCAGTCGTCGTCCCAGCAGGCGACGAGGTGCGTGGGTCGGTACGTGGTGACCAGTCGCGTGATGATGTCGAGGAACCCTCTCACCGCGTTGACGGGCGCACCGTCAGGTGCCTTGACGGTGTCGGGCACGCCGTAGAACGCGCGGAAGTACAGCGAGGCGGAATCGAGGAGCATCAAGCGGTCGGACATGCGCTCATCCTGCCAGGGTGCGGCGACGCCGCGTTCAGCGGGTGGGGCAGCCGGTGCCGTGGGGGTCTTCGATGCAGTTTTTGTTGACGAGGGCGGTGTGGGCTTCGAGGACGCGGATGGTGTAGTTGCCGGTGGTGGCTTCGACGTTTCCGGTGACGGGTCTCCAGCCGTTGCCGAAGTTGACGTCGGCGGTGTAGAGGGTGGTGACGGTGATGGGGTAGGTGCCGCGTTCGGTGTAGACGTGGCTGGTGTCGGTGCGGGCCCAGGTGGTGAGGTGGAGGTCGGCCCAGGGTTTTCCGCCGGTTTTGGTGGTTTGGGTGGTGCCGTCGCCGTAGTCGTATCGGTAGGCGGTGGGGGTGAAGCGGACGGTGACGTCGAGGTCGAGGAGTCGTCCGGGGATGAGTTGGGTGGTGCTGGTGGCGATGAAGTTGGTGGGTCGTTTGGTGATGCCGTATCCGGCGGGTTCGTTGGTGAGGGTGGGTGGGGTGGGGGTGAAGGAGACGAGGTCGGCGAGGGTGATTTCGCGGATGAGTCCGACTTCGTAGTCCATGTTGCACCGGTTGATCCGGTGACACGGGTCATCGGGCGCCACCCCCGGGGTGGTCTGTGCCGGGGCCGGCGCGGTGCCCTCGTCTGGGGAGGAGTCGTTGTTGCCGCTGCCGGGGTGCGTGACCGAACCACCGATATCGACGCTCGACCCCGAGTTTTCGACATCACAATGTTCGGCCCAACCAACGTCTCCACACTCCGCGGCATGTGCTGCGGTCGACGTGACAACAACAGCGCAGAACGCGATGACGCAGATGGCGAGGCCTCTCATGAGTCGCAAACCGGATCACCATCCCGACCTTCTATAGTGCTGACGAGCCACCGCGTCGGACTGTCAGAGGAGGACGTCAGCGACACTTTCATGCTTTGAACGGCACCTCGATTGGCGCTCACTTTCGACTGCCCAGACTTGTCCACGACTTCCACTCTCGACACGTCGAGGCACACGGCGAATGCGGTGTGAGCCATCCAACCGCCCTCCGTGGAGAGGGGCACGACGACGCTTGCGACACTTTCTCCCGACACGGTCCAGCGATCTGCTGACATCTGACTGAACGTCTCTCGGGCTGTGGCGTACGCGTCGCCCGTGGTCCAGTCGTACACCTCCTCGAAGGTGTGCGGATCGCTCAGATCAACCTTGTTGAGCGCATCGACGTAGTTGCGGTAGGTCTGCTCGGCGGCGGCGAACGCTTCTTCCTCGCTGGCGAACGCGGGCGTGGGGGTGAATGCTTCGGGTGAGGGCTGGCCCGAACATCCGCTGATCATCACCGCCAGCAGGGCGACGGCGATGAAAGGGATCGGTGACTTCATGGCACTACCGTAACGTCTAGTACGGTACGCCGCGAAAGTTATCCACAGGTCGGCCTCGGGCGAGTGGATTTCCGTCAGAACGTCTAAAGGGAGCTCGGGCATGTCGGTTCGCCGATCCGACCGACGACCTCGGCAAGGAGCCAGCCGGTCGGACTCTCGGCGTTCGCTTCCAGCGTCGCCAATGTGCTCTGCACATCCGTCCTCGAAGGGGCGACCACGGATGCCCCGGATGCATCGACGAGTGACACGGCTCCGACGTCGACGCAGACCGCGAGATCGGCGGTCACGGGGTCGCGCCCGCCCATCGAATGGGGAACCACGAGCAGGATCGTGGCGTCGCCGGACACGACCCATCCGAGAGACTGCATCTGCGTCATCGACTCGCGAGTAGCGGTCTCGACGTCGCCCGTTGTCCAGCTGTACACGGCCTCGAACGTCGACGGGTCGTTCAGGTCCACGTGGTTGAGGGCGTCGATGTAGTTGCGGTACGTCTGCTCTGCAGCCGTGAACGCCATGGCGTCGGTGGTGTGCGGCGTCGTGACCACGGGTTCCGGCAGGCCTGAGCATCCGCTCATCATGACGGCGACCAGGAAGAGCGCGACGGGGGAGAACCGGGATTTCACGGCACCACCGTAATGTCGAATACGGAGGCCCCGTTCACGTTATCCACAGCCCGACCGGACAGCCGGGTCGCGACCTGCGATACTGACGGGCGTGAAGATCACGAAACTGCTCGCGGCCACCGCCATCCTCACCCTCGGCCTCGCGATGAGCGCGTGCGCTCCGGCGGTCACGCCGGTCACCACGCCCGTCGTCAAAGACGTCGGCGCGCTCCAGGGATCGACCGTCGACCTCCAGGTGGGGCAGATGCTCGACATCAACACCGGCAGCCTCGCGGTCGACAGCTACACCGGCGTCGTCGCCGACCCCGCGGTCGCCGAATTCGTGCAAGGCCACGTCGACTCCACTGCGACGTTCAACCCTGGCGTCAACGCCCTCGCGGTCGGCACGACGCAGATCGTGCTCAGCAACAGCAACGGCGGGATCCAGAACGTCACCTTCACGGTGAAGGTCAGCGCGCGCTGATACCGCCCCCCCAGGCTGGGCGTCGCCTGCGCATTGCCAGGACATGTGCGGTACATCCCCGGGCTGGCATGTTCCCCTGCGTAGAGTGGGCCCACAGCGATCGGCAGACGCCGTTGGCTTCCGACTACGGACTTGCTTCCGCGGGTTTGCCAATCGAGTGGGTGTCTCATCGTCGCTGTCAATGTTCCTGAAAGCCGTCTCGGCCCTATCCGTTCCACCTACGCGAGGACCGGTGACTTCCCCCGGCTGACCAAGGCGTACACCGAGGTCTCCCAGCTCGTCCGCGAAACGGGTCTGCTCCGGCGGCGACAGGGGTTCTACGCCCTCGTCGGCACGGCGATCGTCCTCGCTTTCGGCGGAGCGATCACCGGTTTCGTGCTGCTCGGCGCGAGCTGGTTCCAGCTCCTCATCGCGGCAGCGCTCGGATTCCTCTTCACCCAGGTCGCGTTCCTCTCACACGAGGCGGCGCACAAGCAGATCCTGGCGTCCGGCCCGGCCAACGAGCGGCTTGCCATGATCCTCGGCAATTTCGTCGTCGGCATGAGCTACTCGTGGTGGGACTCGAAGCACTCGCGTCACCACGCGAACCCCAACCGCGTGAGCCGCGACCCCGACATCGAGGTCGACACGATCCGATTCCTTGAAGAGGACGCCGCCAAGACGTCTGGTCTGATGGGGGCCATCACACGACGCCAGGGCTGGCTGTTCTTCCCTCTGCTCACGCTCGAAGGACTGAACCTCCACTTCATCGCAATCCGCCACCTGGTGCAGCGGGGCGAGGTCAAAGGCCGTTGGCTCGAGCTCGGTCTGATCGTCCTGCGATTCGCGCTGCTCTTCACGCCGATCTTCCTCTTCCTGCCGCTCGGCATGGCCTTTGCGTTCATCGGCGTGCAGATGGCGGTCTTCGGCATCTACATGGGTGCGTCCTTCGCGCCGAACCACAAGGGCATGCCGATCATCGACGCCGATGCCAAGCTCGACTTCTTCACCAAGCAGGTGCGCACCTCACGCAACGTCTCCGGCGGCTGGTGGGCGACCATCCTCATGGGCGGCCTCAACTATCAGGTCGAGCACCACCTGTTCCCGAACATGCCCCGCCCGCACCTGGCTCGGGCCCGTGAGATCGTGCGCGAGCACTGCGCGACGCTGGGCGTTCCCTATACCGAGACGACGATGCTGAAGTCGTACTGGATCGTCATCCAGTACCTCAACAAGGTCGGACTGTCCGCCCGCGACCCATTCGAGTGCAACATGGTGGCTCAGTTCCGCCGGGTCTGAGCCTCCGCCGCATCCCTTGCAAAGGCCGCTCCGCGTACGCGGGGCGGCCTTTCGCGTAGCCGCCGGCCGAGCCACCCGCGCCGAGCCACCCGCTATCACCCATCCGCCCCTGTGTTTCGCGCACGGAGAGGGGCGGCGCGGCGAGATGGGCGGGGTGAGGGAGAGGCGCGGGGCGGGGGTGAAGGAGAGGGGGCGCCGGGGGAATGACGAAGGCCGCCCCGCGTCAGCGGAGCGGCCTTCGTCATTCGAGGCTCAGAGCGGGCGGATGTTCTCCGCCTGCAGGCCCTTCGGGCCCTGTGCGACGTCGAACTCGACCTGCTGGTTCTCTTCGAGGTTGCGGAAGCCGCCCGAGGAGACGATCGCGCTGTAGTGCGCGAACACGTCGGGGGTGCCGTCGGCCGGGGCGATGAAGCCGTAGCCCTTTTCGGAGTTGAACCACTTCACGGTTCCAGTTGCCATGATGTCTTCTTTCTTTAGGTGTTCGGCACGGCTCTTGCGGTGCCTAATGACCACGCCGTGCAAGGTGTGGACAGATGCGGGGGCCGGATTCGGCCGGAGGATCGAGGAGAGGTGCCACGAAGAGTGGACGCAGGAGTGCCCGGTCGCAGATGACCTGAGCGATGCTCGAGGTGCCGTGAGGGGGGAATCAGTCTTCTCTCGCTCCGCGCCACCAGAGGTGGGGGAGGGTTCTTCATGTGACGGCGATGCCGTATTCGGAGGTGATCGCGGTCGGTCTCGACGTGCCATTCTCACCGCACTGGTGCGCGGTCAGAATGTGGATCACTCTCGAGCGTACACGTAAGCCGCCTCTCGCGGCGGCATATGTCGCAGTGAGCCGTCGAAAATCGCCCGTCCGGGGCCGTTCATGCCGCCGAAACACCGTCCGTGCAGGATGGTCGCATGACCGCATCCTCGACTTCTCCGGCGCACATCGCGACCGTTCTGCACGCGTCGCTGCCCGACTGGCTCATCGCCGAGCTGCCCGGACTGCCGCTGTCACTGGCCTCGAAGGAAGAGCGGATGGCGCTGGTCAACCGGCTCGCCGACCGCAACTGGCGAGAAGGAAACGGCGGCCCGTTCGCCGCGATCGTGGTGGATGCGGCGACGGGTGCGCTCATCTCGGTGGGCGTGAACATCGTCCTGAGCTCGGGCCTGACGGGGATGCACGCCGAGGTGACGGCCCTCGGCCTCGCGCAGACCGCGCTCGGACGCTGGGATCTCGGCGCGGACGGCGCGGATCTCGAACTCGTCGTCAACTGGCGCCCCTGCGTCATGTGCTACGGCGCCACGATGTGGAGCGGCATCCGCTCGCTCGTCGTCGCGGGCGAGGGCCCGCTTCTGGAAGAGCTCACGGGTTTCGACGAGGGCCCCGTCGTGGCCGACTGGGCCGAGCAGTTCGAGCGGCGCGGGATCCGTGTGACGACGAACGTCGGGCACGAGGACGCGGTCGCCGTCTATCGCGCATACGGCGAGGCCGAGACCGTCGTCTACAACGCCCGGGGCGCGGTGGCCTGACGCCTCAGGAACCGGCCTTCGAGGGCTCGGCTGCCGGGGATTCGCTCGGAGCCCTGCCCAGAACGTCGTTCGGGATACCACGGGAGAAGAACAGGGTGCCGAGAGACAGGAGTACGAGCGCGAGGAAGGCGATGCGCAGCGCCTGGATCTGCGACGAGCTGTAGATCGTCGCGAGATCGGCTGCGTCGGTGTCGGACAGGCCGGCGTCGGTGGCGATCTTCTCGACCGATGCGGCCGGGATGATCTGGACGCCCTGCTCGGTCGCGGTCGCCACCGTCTGCTGCACGTCGTCCGGAAGCTGGCTGGAGGCGACTCCGGCGCTGAACGAGATCGCCAGGGTGCTCATCAGCACCGAGCCGATCAGCGCGGTTCCCAGTGACGAGCCGAGGTTCTGGAAGACACCCTGGAGCCCGCCCGCCTCGCTGGATTTGTCTTCGCCCACGCTCGACATGTTGACGTTGCCCAGCTGCGAGGCCAGCAGGCCCAGTGCGGCCCCGGCCGTGAACATCCCGATCCCGAAAGCGAGGGTGTCGAGCTTGATGTCGATCGTGCCGAGCAGGACGAGAGAGCTGAGGACGAGGATCACCTGTCCGAGCCGCACGATACGGCGTGCTGACCAGATCGTCGCGAGGCGGGTGCCCACGATCGAGAAGATGATGAGTGAGATCGACAGCGGGAAGATGCGGATGCCGGTGGAGAGAGCATCCAGCCCCAGCGTCATCTGCAGGTAGACCGGCACCATGAAGAACAGCGCGGCGGTGATGGCGTACTGCGCCCCGAGCACGCTCAGCCCGCTGCGCAGGCGCCGGATCCGCAGGAGGGAGACGTCCAGGAGCGCGGAGCGTCCCGCCGCGATGAGGTGCCGCTGCCGGGCGGCGAATGCGACGAGCAGCGCGATCCCCCCGAGGATCAGCCACGTCGTGAGTGAGATGCCCAGCGGCGCAACAGCCACCCCGAACACCTCGGGGGAGTGTAGGGGGATGATCCATCCCCACGTCTTGCTCTGCAGCATGCCCAGCACGATGCCGAGGAGGCCCAGCGCCGACAGTACGACGCTCAGCGCATCGATCCGCGAGCGTCGCGCCGAGCCGGTCGGATCGGAGATGAGCCGGGTGAAGCCGACGACGACCGCCATGATGACGACCTCGGAGAGGAACACGTAGCGCCAGCTGAAGTAGGTGGTGACGAATCCGCCGATGAGCGGGCCTGCGGCCACAGCCGCCCCCGAGACGGCGCCGATGATCGCATACGAGGTGATGCGCGCACGACCTTCGTAGTTGTCCGCGATGAGAGCGGCGATCGCGGGGATGACGAGGACGGCGCCGAGCCCCTCGATCAGTGACCAGCCGATCATGAGCACACCGATGTTGGGGCTGAGCGCGGTCGTGAGCGAACCGACCGCGTAGACGCAGGAACCGATCACGAAGGCGCGACGGCGGCCCCACACGTCACCCAGCTTGGCTCCGAGGAGCATGAACGCCGCCATGGTCAAGGTGTAGAACGTGATCGCGGCCTGCATCGCCGCGACGCTCGTGCCGAGGTCGACCACGACGGTGGAGATCGAGACGTTCATGACCGTGCCGTCCAGGACCATCACGAACTGCGCGGCCGCCAGGATCGCCACTACCGCCCACTTGCGCATTGCGCACTCCTCGAGGATCACGGCTCCGATCTGAGCCCATGCCGCCGATCATGGCAGAGATCGATTCGCGGTGCGTCAGCCGCCGAGGATGACCGTCGCGTTGCCGGCGACCCAGTCCATCAGGGGCAGCATCCGCTCCATCAGCTCGCGACCACGGTCGGTCAGGGCGTACTCCACGCGGGGCGGCACCTCGGGGTAGGACCGGCGGTGCACGAATCCATCGGACTCCAGGGTGCGAAGCGTGGAGGCGAGCATCTTCTCGCTGATGCCGTCCACCTCGCGCCTGAGTTCACCCCAGCGCAGCGTGCCGTCGGTGAGCGCGAGAAGGACCAGTACGCCCCACTTGCTCAGGATGTGATCGAGGACGGTGCGCGTCGGGCATCCATCCGTGAACACATCGCCATGCTGGGCCCGTATTCGCCCAAGACTTACCTGCATGTGGGTACCTTACCTAAAAATGGGTACCCTTCGTCTGGAATGGTTACGGTCGTCGATGTGGTTCGGACAGAGGAGCGATCACCGCTCGCCGAACACATCCACGGAAGAGGACCCATGACCATTCTCGTCACCGCCGCCAGCGGACAGCTCGGCCGCCTCACCCTCGACGCACTCCTGGCTCGCGGCGTGGAGCCCGCACGCCTGGTGGCGGGAGCGCGCACCCCGTCGAAGCTCGACGATGTCGCGGCGCGCGGAGTTCGCGTCGTCGAGCTCGACTACACCCGCCCCGACACGATCACGGCCGCGTTGGACGGCGTGGACAGCGTGCTGCTGATCTCTGGCTCGGACCCGGGGGACCGGCTCACCGGGCATCGCAACGTCATCGAGGCCGCGCGCGCCGGCGGGGTCCAGAAGCTCGTCTACACGAGTGCACCGCAGGCGACCACGTTCGACTACGCCTTGGGCGCCGACCACAGGGCGACCGAGGAGTTCATCACGGACTCGGGCATCCCCGCGGTGATCGTGCGGAACAACTGGTACACGGAGAACTACGCCGCCGATCTGGCCGGCGCGGCCCAGTCGGGCGTGATCGCCGCGGCCGTCGGCGATGGGAGGGTCGCAAGCGCGAGCCGCGCCGACTTCGCCGAAGGTGCCGCCGTCGTTCTGCTGGAGGATGGGCACATCGGCCAGGTCTACGAGTTCGCGGGCGACTCGGCGTGGACCTATGCCGAGCTCGCCGCGGCGGCCGCAGACGTCCTGGGGCGCGAGGTGGTCTACCAGCCGCTCACCCCCGCCGAGAAGGCGGCTCAGCTCGCGTCATTCGGACTCGACGAGGGCACGGTCGCGTTCGTGGTGGGCATCGATGAAGCCATCGCGGGCGGTGTGCTCAGTCAGGCGGACGGCTTGCTCGGACGGCTGATCGGGCGGCCGACCACTCCGCTCGTCGACGGGCTCCGGGCAGCCGTCGTCTCCGCCGCCTGACGCCACCCCGACGACGGAAGCCTCAGGCCGGACCCGTCGGTCCGGGCTGAGAGCCTCCGGGTGGATCGCCTTCATCTGGTTCATCCGGCTCGTCGTCCGTTCCGGGATCGTCCTCCGCGCCGTCGGCGTCCGTCTCCAGGAGTGCGGCCAAGGCGTCGTCGAATGCGGTATCGGGGCCGGGTGCCGTCAGCGCCGGTTCTGCCTCGAGCGTGAGCTGCGCGATGCGCGTGAGCAGCTCCGTCGCGTTCGACGACGTGAGCAGCGCCAGCTGATCGATGGGACCGAGCGGCGCGATCGCGGCGAGCTGCCACGCGGACTCGATCGGGTCGTCGGACAACTCGACGTCCGCATCCCACGGCATTTCTGCGAACTCCGCAGATCGCGCGATGGTGCGTCGCACGATCCGTTCGGCCTCGTCGCGCAACGGCTCCAGACCCGCATCCCACTCGAAGTCGGGCAGTTCGCGCACGAGCGCCACCGGATGCGGGTCATCCTCGAGCCACTCGACCACCTCGATGCGGCTCCCGCCCCGCGCCACGAGCGACACGTGATCGTCTCGCGGGGTGAGCCGGGTGATGTGCGCCATCGTTCCGATGCGGAACCGCTGGTCGGCGCCGCCGGTCTCGTGACCGCGTTCGATGAGGACCACCCCGAAGCGCGGGTCTTCCGTGTCCAACAGGCGGGCGAGCATGACGAGGTAGCGCTCTTCGAAGACGCGCAGCGCCAGCGGCATGTGCGGGAAGAGCACACTGCCGAGGGGGAACATCGCGAGATCCGCCACCCCTCCAGTCAACCACTCGGCGAGCGGGGCGGCGCCGGCCGATCGTCACGCGCCTACGCTGGAGAGGCGAGGCGAGGAGGGTGCCGTGGGAGCGAGCTCGACGAGCGAGCGCGGGTTCCCTCCCGTGCGCGACGCCGACGCCTGCCCGTGCGCCAGCGGGGCGGCGTTCGGGAGCTGCTGCGCTCCCGCCCTCCGCGGAACCCCGGCTCCGACCGCCGAGGCCGTCATGCGCTCGCGCTACACCGCGTTCTTCATCGGCGACGCGGGCTACCTCGCCGACTCGTGGCATCCCGGCACTCGCCCCGACGACATCGCGCTCGACCCTGCGCTCCGCTGGCAGGGCTTGACGATCGTCGACGTGCAGGGCGGGGCGGAGGGCGACACTCGCGGGAGTGTGGAGTTCCGCGCGCGATGGCGTGACGGATCGGAGAGCGGCGAGCTGTGCGAACGCAGCCGCTTCGTTCGCCAGAGCGAGCGTTGGTGGTATCTCGATGGAAAGGTGCGCTGAGATGAGAAGACCTGTCGCAGACCCG
This sequence comes from Microbacterium rhizomatis, assembly GCF_008710745.1. Classification (GTDB taxonomy): domain Bacteria; phylum Actinomycetota; class Actinomycetes; order Actinomycetales; family Microbacteriaceae; genus Microbacterium; species Microbacterium rhizomatis. Next base: position 919,209 of record NZ_VYSA01000001.1, on the reverse strand, counting down.
ATCGTTCCGGGTCAGGAGTCGGTGTGGGCGTATCCTCGGCCGCCTCGGATCGAGCGGACGGATCTGCGGGTGACGATCGACTTCGGCGGAGTGCGGATCGTAGACACGACGGACGTCGTGCGCGTGCTCGAGACGAGCCACCCGCCGGTGTACTACCTGCCGATCGCCGATTTCGCCGACGGCGCGCTCACGCCGGGGGAGGGATCGTCGTTCTGCGAGTTCAAGGGGGCTGCGCGCTACCTCGATGTGCGCGGTGGGGATGCGGTGGCCACCGCTGCCGGATGGAACTACCCTCAGCCCTCGGCGGGCTACGAGCTCCTCCGCGATCGCATCGCGATCTATGCGCAGCCGATGGATCGGTGCACGGTCGACGGTGAGGTCGCGGTGCCGCAGCCCGGCGGCTTCTACGGCGGATGGGTGACGTCATGGGTGGTCGGGCCGTTCAAAGGCGGCCCGGGGTCGTTCGGCTGGTGAGGACGTCGGAATAGCGGCACGCTCGCGGCGGTTTCCATGCATATGAATGGGATGCCGGCCTTCGACGTCGACGTGGTGGTCGTCGGGGCGGGCCAGGCGGGGCTCTCGGCCGCATATCACCTGAGGCGCCGCGGCTTCGTCCCGGTTCGAGAGGCCACCTCGCCTGAGGCACGGACGTTCGTCGTTCTGGATGCCAATCCGTCCGCAGGCGGAGCGTGGCAGCATCGCTGGCCGTCGCTGAGGATGGGTACGGTCAACGGGATCCACGAGCTGCCCGGACACGCGGTTCCGGCAGCTGATCCTGACGCGCCGAGTCGCGACATCCTCCCGCCGTACTTCGCAGAGTACGAAGACCGCTTCGACCTCGACGTGCGGCGGCCGGTCGCGGTGCGCGCGGTCCGGCGCGCCGATGAGGACCCGCACGGGCGCCTGTTCGTGGAGACGGACGCCGAGTCCTGGGCAGCACGGTTCGTGGTGAACGCGACGGGCACATGGACGAAGCCGTTCTGGCCGCACTATCCGGGCCAGCAGCTCTTCCGCGGTCGTCAGCTGCACGTCGCCGACTACGCATCCGCCGAGCAGTTCGCGGGCAAGCGGGTGATCGTCGTGGGCGCGGGCGTCTCGGCGATCCAGCTCCTGGACGAGATCTCGCGCGTGACGGAGACGATCTGGATGACGCGCCGCGAGCCGGACTGGATCGAGGACGATTTCGACATCCCGGCGCGCGTGGCCGCGATCGCGGGGGTGGAGGACCGCGTGCGACAGGGACTCCTTCCCGGCAGCGTGATCTCGGTGACGGGCATGCACTGGACGCCGTGGGCGCGCGCCGCTGAGGCGCGCGGGGTGCTCGTGCGGCATCCCATGTTCACCGCGATCGAAGAGGACGGTGTACGGATGCCGGACGGTTCGTTCCTCTCCGCGGACGTCATCCTCTGGGCCACCGGGTTCCGCGCCGCCCTCGACCACCTCGCCCCGCTGCGTCTTCGGACGCCCCGTGGCGGGATCCGCGTCGAGGACTCGCGCGCGATCGACGAGCCGCGGCTGTTCCTGGTCGGCTACGGTCCTTCAGCCTCGACGATCGGGGCGAACCGGGCCGGCCGGGCCGTCGTCGCCGCCATCGTGAGCGAGCTCGAAGGCTCGCGCGAACTCGTCGCCTGACGACGATCGTTCCTCAGCCCCGAACCGCCCGTACGACAACGGTCCGCGACCCGAGTCCCTGTGCGCTCGCCGTGACCGTGATGTCGCCGGGGCCGGTCGGCCGCACGATCGCCTGCGCGCGGCCGTCGAACGTGCGTGTGCGCGACCCGAGGTACGACAGCGTGGTCCGCGGGTCGGAGCTTCCCAGGCCGATGAGCTCCCCGGGGCCGTCAGCGGTGACCTCGACCTCACGATCGTCGCCCTGCCACTCCACGCCGTCGGCATCGGTCAGGGTGATCGTCAGGAACGCCAGGTCGTCGAACGCCGCCCGGATCTGCGCACGCTCGGCGGAGAGGCGCAGCTCGATGTCACCCGAGGCCGAGCGCAGCACGTCCCGCCCGGACTCGACACCGTCGGCGACGGCGACGGCGACGAGCTCGCCGGGCGTGAACGGCACCTCGAAGATCGCTCGATAGCCGTTGTCGCGCCCTGCGCCGGCCGAGCCCACCACGGCTCCGTTGAGGAGCAGGTCGACCCGCTCGGCATCGCTGTAGACCTCGACCGTCACGGGAGTGCCGGGGGCGACCGTCCACGACCACGATGCGATGCTGTCGGACCACGACCACGGACCCGAGGCGGGCTTCAGGCCGTCGGTGCGCGGGCGTCGGACGGCGATGTACGGGCGATCGCGCAGACCGTAGACGACCTCGCGGAAATAGGACGCAGGACGGCGTGACCCGGTGATGTCGATGTCACCGCACCACGCGAGCTGCCACGGGAAGGGTCCCGAAGTGCCGGCGAAGGCGCCCCCGGTCTCGGTGTAGTCGACGCGGCCGATGCCGGCCTCACCCAGGTAGTCCCACCCGGTCCAGGTGAACTCGCCGATCACGTGGTCGTTCTCCAGAATGAGAGGCCACGCGCGGTCGAGACGGGTCGCGAAGGTCTCGGTGCCGATGATGATCCGGTTCGGGAAGGCCGCTGCGTCGGACACGTAGCGGCTGTCGCCGTAGTTGAGCCCGGCCGCATCGACGGCGGCGAAGCTCTCTTCGGTGCGCTGGGTCACGAGATCCGACCCCACGATCGCCGTCATCATCTCGCCGGGATCGGCTGCCATCGCATCGTTGATGTCGTTCGGCGCGGCATCCGCCCCGCCCATCGGAGGAAGCTCCTTGATGACCGAGACGAGGCCGTTGATGCTGTTCGTCGTGAACCGGGTGGGGTCCAGGACGCGCACCTTGTCGGCGAGGAGCCTGCCGAGCCTCGACCCGTGCGGACGCCCCGTCTCGGGGATCTCGTTGCCGAGGGAGTAGAACACGACCGAGGGGTGGTTGAAGTCTTTCGCCACCATCGACTCGATGTCGCGCTCCCACCACTCCGGGAACGACAGCGCGTAGTCGAACGGCGACTTGGACTCGGCCCACATGTCGAAGGACTCGTCCATCACGAGCATCCCGATCCGGTCGCATGCCGCGAGCGTCTCCGGGCTCAGCGGGTTGTGCGCGCTGCGGATGGCGTTGAAGCCCGCATCCTTCAGGATGCGGATCCGGCGCTCCTCCGCGTACCCGATCGCTCGCGCTCCCAGGATGCCGTTGTCGTGGTGGATGCACGCGCCGCGCAGCTTGACGGTCTCGCCGTTGATGCGCAGGCCGTGGTGCGGATCGAGCTGCAGGGAGCGGATGCCGAAGGTCGCGGCATCCGTGTCTCCGTCGTCGCCTGCGTCCAACGTCAACTCCGCGCGATACAGCGCGGGGCTCTCGAGGCTCCAACGCTCGGGCGACGCGACCCAGAGGCGCTCCCGCGCGACACCCGACTCGCCGGCCAGGAGGGTGATCGGGGTGCGTCCACCGCCGACCACCGAGCCATCGGGCCCGCGCAGTGTCACGACCGCCACGAGCGTCAGCGTGCGCAGGCTGTCGTTGACCACCGTGGTCTCGACCTGGACGAGCGCGCCGGCGTCGTCGACGTCGGGTGTCGACACCCGGATGCCGTCGAGCGCCACGTGTACGGGCGGCCCGGTGAGGAGCGAAACTCCACGGTGGATCCCGAGTCCGGAATACCAGCGCGAATCGCGATGCGCCCGACTCTCGACGCGGATGGTGTTCGGAGCGTCGAACCGGAGGAACGGATCGAGGCGCACGGCGAATCGCGCGTAGCCGTTCGGCCGCTGTGCGGCGAACTCGTCGTTCACATAGACCATCGCATCGCGGTACACGCCATCGAACACCAGCGTGTGAACGAGATCGGCCTCGCTCGCGTCGACCTCGAGGGTGCGCGTGTACTGGACAGCACCTCCCGGGAAGTAGCCGCTGTGCTCTCCCGAGGGTGCATCGGCGCTGCGCTCGTATCCGATCATCGCGTCGTGAGGGAGAGTGACGGCCTGCGCGGGCGCGGCGTCTGCCCCCAGGCCGTCGAAGAGTCCGCGCTTCGGGGAGACGGACCAGCCGGTGAGGAAGGGGGTGGATCGCATGCGTGCGCCTCTGCTCGGCGGATGAGTGGAGATGAAAGTCCAATGAACATTGGACTTTCGTAGGAGCCACTCTATGCGTCGCTCGGAGCCGCCCGCAACTCAGAGCTCGACGGTGGTGATCACGCGCAGATGCGCGCGGAGTGCGTCCGTCACCCGCACGGTCGCGGGGTCGATCAGCCAATGGATCTGGATGCCGTCCCAGAGCGCGAACGTCGAGGTCGCGGCGTAGTCGGGATCGACGCCCGGTGCGAGCAGGCCGCCGTCGGCCATCCTCCGGAATCCGATGCGGAACGCCGCACGGGTCTCTTCGGTGCGGCGGCGGAAGTAGTCATCGCCGGGGTGATCTGTCGTCGTGGACTCGGCCGAGAGCACGGCGTAGAGCGAGATCAGCCCCGGCGTAGCGCCATTGCGCTCGGCGAGAGCGAGAAACGCCCCGGGGATCTCTTCCGGCGAGAGGTCGTCGACGACGGCGAAGCTGTGTGCATCGCGGGTCTGCTTGTCTTCCAGGACGGCGAGAAGCAGGTTCTCCTTCGAGCCGAAATGATGGAGGATCGTCGACGGATCGATGCCGATCCGCGCCCCGATGTCTTTGAGGGACCCGCCTCGGAACCCGGCGGTCGCGAAGACGTCGAATGCCGCGTCGATGATCTCGCGCCGCCGCGCATCGGACTTGCGGTACGGACCGCGGCGTCTTGTCGGTCCGACCGACTCGTTCTCGGGCATCGAGTTCCTTTCAGGCCGTCTCGCGGAGCGCGCGGTGGATGCGATGCAGATCCTCCAGCAGCGACCCGATGAGGATCCAGTGGTCCGCCGACGGCGCCACGACCGACAGAGGGCTCGTCAACGCCGGCTCGAGATCCTCGGTGCCGGCGGCTTCGCCCGGCGCGCCTCCCACCTCGAGCCGCACGTCGTGCGCGGCCCGGTGCAGCTGCTCGCCGATCGCCCGCACTGCGGGCTCGGCGGCGATCGAGCTGTCATAGTGATCGCAGAAGGCTCGCGTCATCCCGATCACCTGCGTCACGACCGGGCTGAACCGGTCGAGACTTCGCTCGAGCTCCGCGAGCTCCTGCCGGTGGCGCCCGGCCCGCGGATTGAGCGTGAGTGATTCGCGACCCGCGTTGATCGCCGCCTCCGCGGAATCCCGCATCGGACGCATGAGTCGCGCCGAGACCAGGAGTTCGGTGAGATGCTCGGGCGACTGCGGCCGTTCGAAGGCGTCGGCGAGTCTGTCGAGCGTCGCGGCGAGCTCGTTTCCGAGCGCATCCACCGCCCGGTGCGCCGGTGCGACCGACACCGGGGGGACGATGAGGACGTTCACGACGATGCCGATGAGGGCGCCGATGATCGTCTCGACGACACGGTCCAGCGCGTAGTTGGGTGTTGCGGCCCCGAGGGCGAGCACGAGGATCGCGCTGATCGCGACTTGATTGCCGGTGCCGGGGGTCATCTTCAGCGCCCAGGCGATCACGAGGCCGACCGCGACGGCGACGAGCACCACCCAGGTGCTCTGCCCGAAGAAGAGTGCCAGCCCCGTGGCGATCACGACTCCCGCGATCACTCCCACACTGCGCTCGAGCGCCTTGCCGAGCGATTGGTTCAGACTCGGCTGCACCACGAGGAGCGCCGCGATGGCCGCGAAGACCGGCAGGGGGCCGGGAATGAGCCATCCCGCGATCAGCCACGCGGCGATCGTGGCGATCGCGGACTTGGCGACCTGCAGAACCGGAGCCCGCTTCGCGGTGCCGAGGGAGGTGCGCACCGAGGTGCGCACGGATGACAGGGACATGGGCTCCACGGTAGTCGCGGCATCCGCCGTCGCATCGGCGCCGCGTGGCTTCGGAGCATTGTCCGGTGACCCCGGCGGCGCCCTGCGCCGCTAGCGTGTTTCCATGACCACTCAGCTCGAAAAGGCACAGTCCCTGTCCGCCCTCCACGCTGCTCCGGAGATCCTCCGGGTCGTCAACGTGTGGGATGTCATCTCGGCGTCCGCCGTCGCCGCCCTGCCCGAGACGAAGGCGCTCGCGACCGCCGGCCACTCGATCGCCGCCTCCTACGGATACAAGGACGGCACGATTCCGCTGGACGTGTCGCTCGGCATGATCAGCCGGATCGTCGACTCGACGGATCTGCCCGTGACCTCCGACCTCGACGACGGCTATGACGAGCCGGGCGACACCGTGCGCCGCGCGATCCAGGTCGGCGTCGTCGGTGCCAACATCGAAGACCGCCTGCGCCCGCTCGACGAGTCGGTGGCGCGGGTCGAGGCCGTCATCCGCGCCGGCGAGCTCGAGGGCATTCCCTTCGTCCTGAACGCGCGCACCGACGCGTTCGTTCGCGCGGGGGATCGCCCGCTGGACGCATCCATCGCCGATGCGATCGAGCGCGGCCGTGCCTACCTCGATGCGGGGGCGAGCCTCGTGTTCGTACCAGGAATTCTCGACGCCGATGTCACCCGTCGCCTCGTCGACGGCATCGGCCACGGGAAGATCAGCGTCATCGGACTCCCTGGAGCGCTCACCGCCGCCGAGTACGAAGCCCTGGGCGTCGCCCGCATCTCGTACGGCCCCATGCCGCAGCGTGTCGCGCTGACCGCGCTGCAGGATCTGGCGATCGATCTGTACAGCGACGGCGGGATCCCCGCGTCCACACGCGCTCTGAACTGATCCCGCGCCCGTCCAGGAACCCCGCCGCCGAGGAGGCTGAGGCCCATGAGGTCGAACCGATCGGCGACCGTCCTCGCCGGCGGGGGACCCGGTACGGGTGCCGGGAGCGATTCGGGCACCGATCAGCCGGAGTCGGTGCGGACGGTGCTGATAGCGCTCGCCGCGAATCTGCTGATCGCGATTGCCAAGACGATCGCGGCCGGCCTCACGGGCGCCGCATCGATGGTCGCCGAGGCCGCCCACTCGTGGGCCGATGCGGGCAACGAGGTGTTCCTGTTCATCGCAGGGCGCCGATCGGTGAAGCCGGCCGATCCGCAGCATCCCGTGGGATATGGGCGGGATGCTTACGTGTGGTCGCTGTTCGCGGCGTTCGGGCTCTTCGCCGTCGGCGCCGTCGTGTCGGTGATGCACGGCGTGCAGGAGCTCATCGATCCCGAGCCCGCGCAGTACTTCGGCATCTCCTACATCGTGCTCGGCATCGCATTCGTGCTCGAAAGCGTCTCGTTCGTTCAAGCATTCCGCCAGGCGCGGCGGACGGCGGCATCGGCCGACGATCATCTGCTCGAGCACGTCGTGGGCACGTCGGACCCGACCCTGCGGGCGGTGTTCTTCGAAGACGCCGCCGCGCTCATCGGCCTCGTGATCGCGTTCGTCGGCATCTTCCTGCACCAGGTCACCGGGTCGCCGGTGCCCGATGCGATCGGCTCCATCCTCGTCGGGCTGCTTCTGGCCGCGGTGGCGATCGTGCTGATCCAGCAGAACCGCCGGTTCCTCGTCGGGGAGACGGTCGACCCGCGCGTGCGCACCGCGGTGCTGACCACGCTGCTCGCCCATGACGAGATCACCGGGGTGAGCTACCTGCACATCGAATTCGTCGGGCCGGGAAAGGTGTTCCTCGTCGCGGCGGTGGATCTGACGGGGGATGCCGTCGAGCACACCGTCGCGGCACGCCTGAACGCGCTCGAGGACCAGCTCGAGACCCACCCGCGCGTCGCGCGAGCGGTGCTGACCCTCACTCGACCGGGGGCTGCTCTGCTTTCGCCGTGATCCCGGTCTGGCCCTGCCGCGATCTCGGACGCCTACGCTGGAGTGGTATCGGACGGGTCGGGAGGCTCTTGTGGACCAGCCGCTGAACGACCATGACGATCGACCGCCCCGTCCGTGGCTGAGTGCGTACGCCGAAGGCGTCGCCGCCGACATCGACGAGGTCACCGAGACCCTCACCGACATGCTCGACGCAGCGGTCTCCCGATTCGGGCGCCGGGTCGCCCTCGAGTTCTTCGGCGCCGAGACCACGTACGACGACCTCGGTGCTCAGGTCGAGCGCGCCGCAGAAGGGCTCCGCCGGCTCGGCGTCGCCCGCACAGATCGCGTCGCGATCGTGCTGCCGAACTGTCCGCAGCACGTCGTCGCGTTCTACGCGGCGCTCCGGCTCGGCGCCGTCGTGGTGGAGCACAACCCGCTCTACACGGCGCGCGAGCTGCGCCACCAGTTCGAGGACCACGGTGCGACCGTCGCGATCGTCTGGGACAAGGTCGCCGACCTCGTCGCCGAGATGCCCCGTGATGCACGACCGGCCCAGATCGTCTCCGTGGACGTCACGCGCGCGCTCCCGTTCGCCACGCGGGCCGCTCTCCGGCTCCCGCTGGCCAAGGCGCGCGCCTCGCGCGCGGCGCTCACCACGCGGCCGACGGCGAAGCACCTCGTGGCGTGGGAGCACATCGTCGGCGGGAAGAAGCTGTCGAAGCGGATGCCGCGCCCCGCCCTCGACGACACGGCACTGCTGCAGTACACCAGCGGCACCACCGGCGCCCCCAAGGGCGCGATCCTCACCCATCGGAATCTCCGTGCCAACGCGGCGCAGGGGCGCGCATGGGTCCCGGGCCTGCACGAGGGGGAAGAGATCTTCTACGGCGTGCTGCCGCTCTTCCACGCGTACGGCATGACCCTGTGCCTCACCTTCGCGATGAGCATCGGCGCTCGCCTCGTGCTCTTCCCGAAGTTCGACATCGACCTCGTCCTCGCGGCGGCCAGGAAGTCGCCGCCCACGTTCCTTCCGGCCGTGCCGCCCATTTACGACGCCCTCGCGCGCGCCACGGGGCGCAAAGGCGTCGACCTGACCAGCATCCGGTTCGCGATCTCGGGGGCGATGAGCCTCCCCGTCCAGACCGTCGCCCGCTGGGAGGAGGTCACCGGGGGGCTCCTCGTCGAGGGCTACGGGATGACGGAGACCTCGCCCGTTGCCCTCGGAAACCCCATCGGGCCCTCACGCCGACCGGGCACCGTGGGTGTGCCCTTTCCGAGCACCGATATCCGCGTCGTCGACCCCGGGCATCCCGAGACCGATGTGGAACAGGGGCAACCGGGCGAGTTGCTCATCCGCGGACCGCAGGTCTTCCAGGGCTATTGGAAGCGCCCCGACGAGACCCGCGCAGTGCTCCTGGAGGGCGGATGGCTGCGCACGGGCGACATCGTCACGGTGTCTCCCGACGGTTTCGTGACGATCGTGGATCGCATCAAGGAGCTGATCATCACGGGTGGATTCAACGTCAGCCCGTCCGAAGTCGAAGAGACCCTGCTCGGGCACCCCGATGTCGAAGCAGCCGCCGTGGTGGGCCTTCCGCGCAGCTCGGGCGGCGAGGACGTCACGGCCGCAGTCGTGCTGCGCTCCGGCGCGCAGTTCGACCCGGGAGCGCTGCGCGACTATTGCCGGAAGCACCTCACCGCGTACAAGGTCCCCAAGCGGGTCGTGCAGGTCGAGGAGCTTCCGCGCTCGCTGATCGGCAAGGTGCTCCGCAAGACGGTGCGAGACGAACTCACCTCTGCTGCCGCCGAACGGGCAGCGTCGGAAACGAAGGAAGGCTGACCTCATGGCACGCATCATCATCATCGGCGGGCACGGAAAAGTGGCGCTCCTGCTCGCCCCCCTCCTCGTGGCGCGGGGCGACGAGGTCACCTCGGTCGTGCGCAATCCCGAGCACGCCGACGACATCTCGGCGACGGGTGCCGCTGTCGCGGTGGCCGACGTCGAACGGCTCGACGCCGACGGCATCGCCGACGTGATCGCGGGCCACGACGCGGTCGTCTGGTCAGCCGGCGCGGGTGGCGGCAGCCCCGCGCGGACGTACGCGGTCGACCGTGACGCGGCGATCCGCACGATGGATGCGGCCGGAAGTGCGGGCGTCGGACGCTTCGTGATGGTGTCGTACTTCGGCGCTCGCCCCGATCACGGCGTCCCGCAGGAGAATTCGTTCTTCGCCTATGCGGAGGCGAAGGCGGCAGCCGACGAGCATCTTCGCGCGAGCGGTCTGGAATGGACGATCCTCGGCCCGAGCGGGCTCACGCTCGACCCGCCGACCGGCCGCATCGACGTCGACGCATCCGAGTCCACGACCGTTCCGCGCGCCGATGTCGCGGCGGTCATCGCGGCCACGCTGGCCGATCCGTCCACGGTGGGACGCAGCATCCGATTCAACTCCGGCGACGTGCCGATCGCCGAGGCGATCGCGCGCCGCTGAGGGTCGGCCGAACGATGGAACGCGGGCGCTACGGCGAGTTCGCCACGCTGCTGGCGCAGCGCCGGATCGAGCTCGAAGCGGCTCTTGCGGCCGGCGATCGGCGCGTTGAGGCGATTCGCTCGGCCCGATCGGACACACCTGCCGACGACGAGCACGACCCGGAGGGCTCGACGCTGTCGGGGGAGTGGTCGGCGGCGATCGGGCTGCGCGATGCGGCCGGTCAGGAGCTCGCGCAGATCGCTCTCGCTGAGGCGCGTCTGGATGGCGGAACCTACGGTGTCTGCGAGATCTGCGGATCCGAGATCCCGCTCGAGCGGCTGCGGGCGCGACCTGCTGCCGCGCGCTGCGTACGGTGCGCCTCGCCGTGAGTCGACGGCGCTCGACGAGCGTTCAGGCGGAGCGCACCAGGTGGAACACCGCGATCGTGCGCCCCGCGCTTTCCTCATAGGTCGAGAAGGACGGACTCGCCGAAAGGAAGCGCGCCCAGGCCCTGTCGCGTTCGGACCCGTCCAGTTCCTCAGCGACCGCATCGACGGTCCCAGTGCCCGTCTCGACCGCGGCACGCGGGGTGACGCGGAGGTTATGGGCCCAGCCGGGCTCCTCGGGAGCACCGCCCTTGGAAGCGGCGACCAGCCAGCCGTTCTCGGTGGGCAGGCCCATCAGGGGGCTCACCCGGTCGGCACCGGTCTTCGCGCCCGTGGTGTGCAGCAGGACCAGGCGGTCGCCGAAACCCGCCGTCGTGACGTGCCCGCCGTGGGCGCGGAACTCCTCGATGATTCTGCTGTTGAAGTCGCTCATGCCGTCCAGCCTAGGAGTCGATCGTGACGTCGGGGCGAGCACGGGGCGGTCGCGTTTAGGCTCTACCCATGCTTGCCACCCTCATCCACGCCGCCCGCGACATCCGCGTCGAAGAAGTCCCCGACCCCGCGCTCTCGACCGGAGGCGACGCGATCGTGCGCGTCGTCGCGGCATGCGTGTGCGGGTCCGATCTGTGGTCCTATCGCGGCATCACGCCGACGGATGAGCCCCAGCGGATCGGCCACGAGTTCGTCGGCATCGTCGAGGCTGTCGGCTCGGAGGTGGAGAACGTGCAAGCGGGCGACTTCGTCATCGCGCCGTTCTATGTGTGCGACGGCACGTGTGCGAACTGCCGGAACGGGGTGAGCACGTCGTGTCTGAACGGCGGGTGGTGGGGAACGGACGACCGGGTCGGCGGATTCGCCGACGGCGGACAGGGCGAGCGGGTGCGCGTGCCCCTTGCCGACGGCACGCTGGTGGTCGTGCCGGGTCCCGTGGCCGATGACGAGATCCCGGGCCTCCTCACCCTCAGCGACGTCATGGGGACGGGGCACCACGCGGCGGTCTCGGCCGGCGTGTCGCCGGGTGAAGCGGTCGCGGTGGTCGGCGACGGCGCCGTGGGGCTGTGCGCGATCATCGCAGCCAAGCGGCTCGGCGCGACGACGATCATCGCGATGTCGCGGCATCCGCAGCGCCAGGCCCTCGCGCGCGCGTTCGGGGCGACACACATCGTCGAGGAGCGCGGCGATGCCGGGGTCGAGGCCGTTCGCGCGCTCACAGGCGGGATCGGAGCCGATCGCGTGCTCGAGTGCGTCGGCACGAAGGAGTCGATGGACCAGGCACTGCGCTCGACGCGACCGGGCGGGATGGTGGGCTACGTCGGCGTGCCCAACGGTGGTCCTGTGCTGCCCATTCAACGCATGTTCGGCCGCAACGTCGGCGTGAACGGCGGTGTCGCTCCGGTGCGCGGGTACATCGAAGAGCTTCTGCCCGACGTGCGTTCGGGGGCGATCAAGCCGGGGCTCGTCTTCGACCTCGAACTCCCGTTGAGCGAGGCCGCGGAGGCGTACGCGGCGATGGACGAACGCCGCGCCACGAAAGTGCTGCTGCGGCCCTAGCGTCCGCACGGTGCAGGAAGACGCACGAGGACAGGAGGGTTCGGCCTTCTATCGTCCTGTGTCGGTGATTTCTCCTGTGCTCGTGCGTCGAACGTGACGCGGACCTCAAGGGAACGCGAGCACCGTGTCGCCCCACCCCGCGCGGAGAGGCGCGTCGAGGTCGGCGACGATGCGGTCGTCGGCGTCGATCACGAGGGTTTCGCGCGTGTGAGCGTCGTAGGGCGTCCAGGCGACGGCATCCGGTGCGTCCGGCGACCCGCCGCGGGCGAATGCCGTCCATCGCGCACGCACACGGCCCGAGATCCGCTCCGCGGTGCGGCGTCCGCCGAGGAGGAACGTCGGATCCTTCCGGCCGGTGGGCAGGTTTCCCCAGACGTAGGCCAGTTCGGCACCGTGCGTCGCGCCGAGCCCGATCGCCTGGAGCGCGCGCGTGGCGTGGTCGAATCGATAGAGCCAGACCGGTGCGACAGCCGCATGTCCTTCTGCGATCCAGATCGTGGGCAGGCGGAACGCGATGTCGCGGGCGATCCCGAGCCCGAGCATCTTCTGGCGGACGCCCTCGTAGCTCGCGAGCACGGCCTCTCGCGATGGCAGTTCCACAGTGGGGTTCTCGACCTGCATCGCCGCGAACATGCGCTCGATGTCGGGCCCCGTGATCGGCATGAGCGGGCTCTTCATGAAGCGGAAGAACGAGGCCTCGTCGTGATTGGTGCCGATGATCAGCGGCACGGGAAGGGCGCGCCCCTCCTTGAGCACGGTCGCCGGCGCCTCGGGCACCAGCGTTCCGTCGATGACGGGCGCGAAGGCGAGCGTGCCGGGCACTTCGGTCGGCACCGCGGCGAAGACCGCCATGGCGGCGCGCACGATCTCAGAAGCGGGCAGAGAACGAGCGGATGCGGCATCCCCGCCCACTTCGCGCAGGAACCGCTCCGCGACGCTGCGTGCGCGCGCTGGTCCGTACACGCTCGTGGCCGGAGAGGATTCGGCGATCGCGCGCGAGAACAGGCCCGCGGCGCTCGGAGTGGCCAGGAGCGTGGTGACCAGGCCGCCGCCCGCCGACTCCCCGAAGACCGTCACCTTCGAGGGGTCGCCGCCGAAGTCCTCGATGTTGTCCTTCACCCAGTGCAACGCCAGCAGGATGTCCTTCAGCGCGAGATTGCCGTCGAACTGCTGGTCAGTGGTGCTGAACGACGACAGGTCGAGGAACCCGAGGGCACCGATCCGATAGTTGACGGTGACGACGACCACGTCACCGGACTCCACGAGGGCGCCCCCGTCGTACAGCGGCTGGCTCGATGACCCGAAGGTGTACGCGCCGCCGTGCAGCCATACCATGACCGGCAGCGCGCGACCGGAAGCCCCCGCAGGGCGCCACACGTTCAAGAACAGGCAGTCCTCGTCCTGACGGGCGCCGGGGCCGAGCGTCAGGGCGGGGTTGATCTGCTGCGGAGCGACCCCACCGAAGGTTGTCGCGTCGATCGGCCCCACGACGGACGGAGCGGGCAGCGGATCACGCCACCGGCGCCCGCCGATGGGCGGGGCGGCGTAGCGGATGCCGCGGAACACGTCCACGGTGCCGAGTCCCGCGCCGATGAACTCTCCGGCAGCACACTGCACGTGGGGGGATGCGTCGGTCATTCTTCCTCGCTCGCGTCGTCGTGTCGGTCCCTGAGCAGGATGCAGGAACATTCCGGTCGTCCTGGCCGTTCTGGTACTCTAGAGCGTCACTCGTGTGGCTCTCTTGCCGCGCCCCGCTTGCCGGGACGAGAAGACATCGCACAATCAATCCACCCCGCTTCGGCCCGAAGCATCCGCTCGCCCTCGTGCGTGCGTGTGCGGCCGCAGCCCGACACCCAACCCAACAAGGACAACCCACTACATGACTACCGCAACGACCGCCCCGGCCACCAAGCAGGTCGCCATCAACGACATCGGATCTGCTGAGGACTTCCTGGCCGCGGTCGAACTGACCCTCAAGTTCTTCAACGACGGCGACCTCATCGAAGGAACCGTCGTGAAGATCGACCGCGACGAGGTGCTCCTCGACGTCGGGTACAAGACCGAGGGCGTCATCCCCTCGCGCGAGCTCTCCATCAAGCACGACGTCGACCCCAACGAGGTCGTCAAGGTCGGCGACGCCGTCGAGGCGCTCGTTCTCCAGAAGGAGGACAAAGAGGGCCGCCTCATCCTGTCCAAGAAGCGCGCGCAGTACGAGCGTGCCTGGGGTGACGTGGAGAAGATCAAGGAGACCGACGGTGTCGTCACCGGCTCCGTGATCGAGGTCGTCAAGGGCGGACTCATCGTCGACATCGGCCTCCGGGGCTTCCTGCCGGCGTCGCTCATCGAGCTGCGTCGCGTCCGCGACCTCACGCCGTACCTCGGCCAGGAGATCGAGGCCAAGATCCTCGAGCTCGACAAGAACCGCAACAACGTCGTGCTCTCGCGCCGCGCCCTGCTCGAGCAGACGCAGTCCGAGTCGCGCACCACGTTCCTCAACAACCTGCACAAGGGCCAGGTCCGCAAGGGCACGGTCAGCTCGATCGTCAACTTCGGTGCGTTCGTCGACCTGGGCGGCGTGGACGGCCTCGTGCACGTCTCCGAGCTCTCGTGGAAGCACATCGAGCACGCGTCCGAGGTCGTCGAGGTCGGCCAGGAGGTCACCGTCGAGATCCTCGAGGTCGACCTGGACCGCGAGCGCGTCTCGCTGTCGCTCAAGGCGACGCAGGAAGACCCGTGGCAGGTCTTCGCCCGGACGCATGCGATCGGCCAGGTCGCTCCGGGCAAGGTCACCAAGCTCGTTCCGTTCGGTGCGTTCGTGCGCGTCGCAGACGGCATCGAGGGTCTCGTGCACATCTCCGAGCTGTCGGGCAAGCACGTCGAGCTCGCTGAGCAGGTCGTGTCGGTCGGCGAAGAGGTCTTCGTCAAGATCATCGACATCGACCTCGAGCGTCGTCGCATCTCGCTGTCGCTCAAGCAGGCGAACGAGGCGATCGACCCGTTCGGCACCGAGTTCGACCCGGCGCTGTACGGCATGGTCACCGAGTACGACGAGAACGGCGAGTACAAGTACCCCGAGGGCTTCGACCCCGAGACCAACGCCTGGAAGGAAGGCTCGGACGAGGCCCGCGAGAAGTGGGAGCAGGAGTACGCCGCTGCCCAGGCTCGCTGGGAGCAGCACAAGGCTGCCGTTGCCAAGGCCCTCGAGGCCGAGGCGAACGCTCCGGCCGTCGAGTCGTCCTCGAGCTTCTCGTCCGACGTTTCGGCGTCGACGAGCGGTGGCGGCGGAACCCTCGCCGACGACGAGGCTCTCGCGGCGCTCCGCGAGAAGCTCTCGGGTCGCTGATCCGCTGAGATCCTGATAGCGCGTCGCTGACGTGACGCAGAGGGCCGGAACCTTCGGGTTCCGGCCCTTCGTCGTACCGTCATGTCCGACCCCTCGGCTACGTTCGCCTCGTGCCCCTCGATTCGTCGCGCTCATCGTGCATCGTCGGTGACGGATGCCTCGGCCCGGTGCCGCCCGATGCGCCGATCGCCCTCTGCGAGGGGCACCTGGCGCTGGCGGCCGAGTGGGCCGGGGCCACGGCGGGCGTGAGCGACGTGCTCCCCGCGCCGTGCCGGCTGTGCGGCTCACGGGCGGGCGTGCGGTATCCGTCCGGGTGGCTGTGCGCGGTCTGCGAGTGGCGCCACGGCGACATCGTCGACGGCGAGCTGCCGCCCCCGCGCATCGATGTCGTCTACTACCTCCGCTTCGCCGATCGCGTGAAGATCGGCACCACTGCCAACCCGCGTCAGCGGTTCGCGGCGATCCGTCACGATGAGCTGCTGGCCTTCGAGCGCGGAGACCGGCGCCAGGAGCATCGACGCCACCTGCAGTTCGGCGCCGAACGCTACGGCACCACCGAGTGGTTCCGGCTGACGGATTCCCTCCGCGCCCACATCGACCTCGTGCGGGACGGCACGGGAGACCCGTGGGAGCGGCATGCGCGCTGGGTGAGCGAGGCGCTCGCGCTCCGGGGCTGACGGCGCGATACGCGGGCGGCGAATGGATGCGGTGGTCCCAGCATCCTCTGAGCCTTCGGACATAGCGTGAGGAGTCCCCACGACGACGGAGGACACATGGGATTCTGGGACCGCCTGATGGGCAACGACGACGCCGCGCGTCAGGCTCCGACGCGAGCGACCGGCTACGACCGGCCCGCGCAGGCCGCCAATCAGCCGCCGCGCAGCGAGGACGAGATCGCCATCGAACGCTATCGGTACCTGCTGCGTACGGCGCCTCCCGAGACGATCGAGCAGGTCCACGCCGAGGCGTTCGCGAAGCTGACCGAGCCGCAGCGTCAGCAGGTGCTGGCCGATCTGTCGGCCGGCCTTTCCGCCGCCGAGCGCCCTGCTTCGACCGATCCGCAGTCGATGGCCCGCGCGGCGACGCGTGCAGAGTCGATGAACCCGGGATTCATGGAGCGCACGCTCGGCTCGGGCGGCGGCCGCCAGGGCCCCGGGTTCGGCGCGATGGTGGGCTCGTCCATCCTCGGGACGGTCGCCGGTTACGTGATCGGCTCCGCGCTCGTCAGCGCGTTCATGGAGCCCGCGTTCGCGTACGACGAGGGCTACGGCGACGGGTCGGCGGATGCCTCGGCCACCGACGCGGGTTCGGCCGACGCCGGCGGCGCTGACTGGGGCGGGGGAGATTTCGGCGGGGGAGATTTCGGCGGTTTCGACGGGTTCTGACCCGCGCACGTCGCCCACCCACCCCTCTCCCACCCAATCAGCCCTGTGCGAGCACGACACCGGGGAGCGGGTCGGCGGGAGCGGGGTGGTTGGGCGGAATCCAGGGCGGGACGTGGCATCCTCGAATCATGCCGCTCGTCGCACTCACCGGAGGAATCGCCTCGGGCAAGTCCACGATCGCCCGCCGTCTCGCCGAGCACGGCGCGACGATCGTCGACGCTGACGCGATCGTGCGCCACGTGCAGCGACCCGGATCACCCGTCCTCGACGCTCTCGCGGCCGAATTCGGTGCCGACATCATCGAATCCGACGGTGCCCTCAACCGTGCTGCGCTCGGCGCGCGGGTGTTCGGCGACTCCGACGCGATCACCCGGCTGAATGCGATCGTTCACCCCGCGGTACGCGTCGAATCGCAGCGACGGATCGGCGAGGCGCTGGCGACGGACCCCGACGGAGTGGTCGTCTACGACGTGCCGCTCCTCGTGGAGGCGCGCGCCGACGACCCGTGGGAGCTCATCGTCGTCGCTCACGCGCCCGCAGACGTCCGTGTGCGGCGTCTCGTCGACATCCGCGGCCTGACCGAGCCCGACGCCCGCGCCCGGATCGCCTCGCAGGTCTCCGACGAGGAGAGGCTGGCCATCGCCGACGCGGTGATCGACACGTCCGGTGACCTCGCAGACACGATCGCCCGGACCGACGAGCTCTGGGGCACGCTCGCCGAGCGCATCAGGACGCGCGCCGGTCGCTGACGGGGCCATCCGCGCTCGGCGAACGGCGGCCCCGATGTCGGAGGTCGCGCCTACGCTGGAGGGATGCAGGCAACGCGTTCGGTCCGTCCTTTCGAGGTCGTCAGCGAGTACGTTCCGAGCGGTGATCAACCGCAGGCGATCGCCGAGCTCGCGGCGCGCATCAACGCCGGTGAGACCGACGTCGTGCTCCTGGGCGCCACCGGCACGGGCAAGTCGGCGACCACCGCGTGGCTGGTCGAGCAGGTGCAGCGCCCCACGCTCGTGCTCGCTCACAACAAGACTCTCGCGGCGCAGCTCGCCAACGAGTTCCGCGAGCTCATGCCGAACAATGCGGTCGAGTACTTCGTCAGCTATTACGACTACTACCAGCCCGAGGCCTACGTACCCCAGACCGATACCTTCATCGAGAAGGACTCGTCGGTCAACGCGGAGGTCGAGCGGCTGCGCCACTCCACGACGAACTCGCTGCTCAGCCGCCGCGATGTCATCGTCGTGTCCACCGTCTCGTGCATCTACGGCCTCGGTGCGCCGGAAGAGTACATGCGGGCCATGGTCGCCCTGCAGGTGGGGGAGCGGTACGACCGCGACGCCCTCATCCGCAAGTTCATCTCGATGCAGTACAACCGCAACGACGTCGACTTTTCGCGCGGCAACTTCCGTGTGCGCGGCGACACGATCGAGATCATCCCCGTCTACGAAGAGTACGCGATCCGCGTCGAGCTCTTCGGCGACGAGATCGAAGCGCTGTACATGCTGCACCCGCTCACGGGTGATGTGGTCCAGAAGCTCGAGTCGGTGCCGATCTTCCCCGCATCGCACTATGTCGCCGGCACCGATACCGTGCAGCGCGCGATCGGCACGATCGAGACAGAGCTCGAAGCGCGCCTGAAAGAGCTCGAGTCGCAGAACAAGCTGCTGGAAGCCCAGCGCCTGCGCATGCGCACCACGTTCGATCTCGAGATGCTCCAGCAGCTCGGGTTCTGCTCCGGCATCGAGAACTACTCCCGCCATCTCGATGGGCGGCAGCCCGGCGAGGCTCCGCACTGCCTGCTCGACTTCTTCCCCGACGACTTCCTCGTCGTCATCGACGAGTCGCACGCTACCGTGCCGCAGATCGGTGCGATGTACGAGGGGGATGCCTCGCGCAAGCGCACGCTCGTCGAGCACGGCTTCCGGCTTCCGAGCGCCCTCGACAACCGGCCGCTCCGGTGGGACGAGTTCAAGGATCGGGTGGGTCAGACCGTCTACCTCTCGGCAACCCCCGGGCGGTACGAGATGGGCATCGCCGACGGCGTCGTCGAGCAGATCATCCGCCCGACGGGTCTGATCGATCCGCAGATCATCGTGAAGCCGTCGAAGGGCCAGATCGACGACCTGCTCGAGCAGATCCGCGTGCGCGTCGAGCGCGATGAGCGCATCCTCGTCACGACCCTCACGAAGAAGATGGCCGAAGAGCTCACCGACTTCCTCGGCGAGCACGGCGTGCGGGTGCGTTATCTGCACTCGGATGTCGACACCCTCCGCCGTGTCGAGCTGCTCACCGAGCTGCGCGCCGGGGTGTACGACGTCCTGGTGGGCATCAACCTCCTCCGCGAAGGCCTCGACCTGCCGGAGGTCTCTCTCGTCGCGATCCTCGACGCCGACAAAGAGGGGTTCCTCCGCAGCGGCACCTCGCTGATCCAGACGATCGGCCGCGCGGCACGCAACGTATCGGGCGAAGTGCACATGTACGCCGACAACATGACCGACTCGATGCGCAACGCGATCGAAGAGACCGACCGCCGCCGCGACAAGCAGATCGCGTACAACCTCGAGCACGGCGTCGATCCGCAGCCGTTGCGCAAGAAGATCGCCGACATCACCGAGGCGCTGGCCCGTGAGGGCGCCGACACCAAGGCGATGCTGTCACGCGGAGGCCGCGCGGGCGCGACGGGCAAAGGCAAGTCGCCGACCCCGGGCCTTCGCCGCACGGGCATCGCCGCAGACGGGGCGAATCAGCTCGAGGCGACCATTGCCGATCTGAGCGATCAGATGCTCGCCGCGGCGGGCGAGCTCAAGTTCGAGCTGGCCGCCCGACTCCGCGACGAAGTGCAGGATCTGAAGAAGGAGCTCAGGGCCATGGAGCGCGCCGGGCACGCCTGACCCACCCGCCGGCGAGCCGGCTCAGGGGCAGTGCATGAGCGGCTTCGGACCTGATCTGTCGAACGTGTGCAGTGACATCGGCCGACCGCACAGCGGGCATGCCCGCTCCGTGCGGTCGGGCTCGGGCGTCGTTTCGTACGGGCCGACCGACGCGGGCCCCGCGACGCGGATCAGCTTCTTGTTGAGGTACTCGTACCATCCGCCCGCCTCCCGCACGCGTTGACGGAGGGTCGAGCGCGGGGACGGGGCATCCGGGGTGGTCATACTAATTAGTGTACTAAGTAATAGGGCAGATAGGATCGACCGATGGACCGCGACGACCTGCTGAAGCTCGACAACCAGGTGTGCTTCGCCATCGTGACCGCCGCGCGCAACGTGGTGTCGATCTACCGTCCGATCCTCGATCCGCTCGGTCTCACGCATCCGCAGTACCTCGTCATGCTCGCGCTGTGGGAGAGGGCGCCGCGGTCCCTCGGCGACCTCGCCGCAGAACTGGCGATGGATCCGGCCACCCTCTCGCCGCTCGTCAAACGCCTCGAGGCGCAGGGCCGCGTCACGCGCGCGAGGCGCGCCGACGACGAGCGCATCCTCGACATCGACCTCACCGAGGAGGGGCATGCGCTGCGCGCTCGTGCGCTGGACGTGCCCGGTCAGGTGATGGCGCGTGTGGGGGTGGATGCCGAGCAGCTCGCCGCGCTCCGCGATGGTCTCGCGCCCTTCTCGGGCAGCGCTGGGGTCTCGGCTCGATCGGGGCGTCATCCGGCGCAGACCGGCTGAGCCGAGAGCGAACCCCGAGACCGGTGTCGGAGGCCGCGCCTACAATTGACCAGTGCCTATCGTCCCTGTCGTCGCGCCCGGAAAACTCAGTGTTCGCGGTGCTCGCGTCCACAACCTGAAGGACGTCGATCTCGACATCCCTCGCGATTCACTCGTCGTGTTCACGGGTCTGTCGGGCTCGGGCAAGTCGAGCCTCGCGTTCGACACGATCTTCGCGGAGGGCCAGCGGCGATACGTCGAATCGCTGAGCGCGTACGCCCGCCAGTTCCTCGGCCAGGTCGACCGTCCGGACGTCGATTTCATCGAGGGCCTCAGCCCGGCGGTGTCGATCGATCAGAAGTCGACGAACCGCAATCCGCGATCGACCGTGGGGACGATCACCGAGATCCACGACTACATGCGCCTGCTCTGGGCGCGCATCGGCGTGCCGCACTGCCCCGAGTGCGGCGCCGTCATCCAGCGCCAGACGGTCCAGCAGATCGCCGACCAGCTGATGGAGCTTCCCGAGAAGACCCGCTATCAGATCGTCGCGCCGGTCATCTCGCAGAAGAAGGGCGAGTTCGTCGACCTCTTCCGCGAGCTCGGCGCCAAGGGTTACGCCCGGGCGATCGTCGACGGTGAGCTCATCCAGCTCGCCGAGCCCCCGGTGCTGAAGAAGAGCTACAAGCACGACATCGCCGTCGTCATCGACCGCCTCGTCGCCGGTCCCGACATCCTGAGCCGTGTCACCGACTCCGTCGAGACGGCGCTCGGCCTCGCCGGCGGTCTCGTGCAGGTGAACTTCGTCGACGAAGAAGGCGACGCCGCATGGCAGTCCTTCTCCGAGAAGCTCGCGTGCCCGAACGGCCACCCGCTGCAGCTCACCGAGATCGAGCCACGCACGTTCTCGTTCAACGCACCCTTCGGCGCGTGCCCGACGTGCTCCGGACTCGGCACCCGCATGTCGGTCGACGTCGACCTCATGCTCGGCGACGACGCCCTCTCGATCCGCGAAGGCGTGCTGATCCCGTGGACCACGCAGGGCAAGGGTCTCTTCCAGTACTACGAGCGGCTCCTCGAAGGCCTCTCCGATGACCTCGGTTTCTCGCTCGACACACCGTGGCGCAAGCTGCCCGCCGCCATCCAGGAGGCGGTCCTCCGCGGGGAGGACTACAAGGTCACCGTGCGTTGGAAGAACCGGTACGGGCGTGAGATGCGCTACGCATCGGGCTTCGAGGGCGTCGTCCCCTACATCGAGCGGCAGTACAGCACCGCCGAGTCCGACACTCAGCGCCAGCGCTGGTCGGAGTACCTGCGCGAGGTGCCCTGCGCGGTGTGCAATGGCGATCGTCTGAAGCCCGAAGTGCTCGCAGTGCTCGTGCATGGGCATTCCATCGCGGATGCTTCGCGCCTGAGCCTTGCCGACGCGCGTGACTACTTCGGCCGCCTCGAGCTCACCGATCGCGAGGCGCAGATCGCCGCACAGGTGCTGCGCGAGATCCGGGTGCGGCTGGACTTCCTGATCCAGGTGGGCCTGAACTACCTCAACCTCAGCCGAGCGGCCGCCTCCCTCTCCGGCGGCGAGGCGCAGCGCATCCGGCTCGCGACTCAGATCGGCTCGGGGCTCACCGGCGTGCTCTACGTCCTCGACGAACCGTCGATCGGTCTGCATCAGCGCGACAACCGCCGCCTGATCGAGACCCTCGTGACCCTGCGCGACCTCGGCAACACGCTGATCGTCGTCGAGCACGATGAAGAGACCATCCACGCCGCCGACTGGATCGTCGACATCGGGCCGTATGCCGGTGTCGCCGGCGGCCGCGTCGTGCATTCGGGGCCGTTGGACGCGCTCCTCACCGAGCGCGAGTCGGTGACGGCCGACTACCTGTCGGGCCGCCGCGAGATCCCGACGCCGAAGAAGAGGCGACGCTTGGACCGGAGTCGCAAGATCACGGTCGTCGGAGCGCGCGAGAACAACCTGAAGAACGTGACGGTCGACTTCCCGCTCGGCGTGCTGACCGCTGTCACCGGTGTGAGCGGGTCGGGCAAGTCGTCGCTCGTGAACGACATCCTCTACGAGGTGCTCGCCTCGCGTCTGAACGGGGCAAGGCGCGTACCGGGCAAGCACACCCGAGTGACCGGGACGGATGATCTCGACAAGGTCGTGCATGTCGACCAAGGGCCGATCGGGCGCACTCCGCGTTCCAACCCGGCCACCTATACCGGCGTGTTCGATCGGGTCCGCACCCTCTTCAGCGAGACCCCGGAGGCCAAGGCGCGCGGCTATCAGCCCGGGCGTTTCAGCTTCAATGTCAAGGGCGGCCGCTGCGAGGCGTGCGCCGGTGACGGCACGATCAAGATCGAGATGAACTTCCTGCCCGACGTCTATGTCGACTGCGAGGTCTGCCACGGCAAGAGGTACAACCGCGACACGCTGGCCGTGCACTACAAGGGCAAGAACATCGCAGAGGTGCTGGAGATGCCGATCGAAGAAGCTGCGGACTTCTTCGAACCCATCCAAGCGATCCACCGGTACCTGAAGACCCTCGTCGACGTCGGACTCGGCTATGTGCGCCTCGGTCAGTCCGCGACCACGCTGTCGGGCGGTGAGGCCCAGCGCGTGAAGCTCGCGACCGAGCTGCAGCGGCGCAGCAACGGCCGCAGCATCTACGTCCTCGATGAGCCGACCACCGGCCTGCACTTCGAGGACGTGCGGCGGCTGCTGGAGGTCTTGAACGGCCTGGTCGAGAAGGGCAACACGGTCATCGTGATCGAGCACAACCTCGACGTGATCAAGTCGGCGGACTGGATCATCGACCTCGGGCCGGAAGGCGGCGCGGGCGGGGGAGAAGTGCTCGCGACCGGAACGCCCGAGCAGATCGCACGCGTCGAGAGCAGCTATACGGGTGCCTTCCTCGCAGAGGTGCTCGGCACGGAGGCGGCCCGCAAGGCCGGCTGACGTGGCTGGTCCCGAGCGCATGTCGCAGCTCTCGTATCGGCCGAAGCCCGGCGAGATCCCGACCAATCCCGGTGTTTACCGTTTCCGTGATGCCGACGGGCGGGTGCTGTACGTCGGCAAGGCGAAGAATCTGCGCGCGCGCCTCTCGAACTACTTCGCGCCCCTGCGGTCGCTGCACGAGCGCACCAGGCGGATGGTGACGACCGCGGCGTCGGTCGAATGGACCGTCGTCGCGAGCGACGTCGACTCGCTCCAGCTCGAGTACATGTGGATCAAAGAGTTCGATCCGCCGTTCAACGTGCGCTACAGAGACGACAAGTCGTACCCGTTCATGGCGATCACCCTGGCTGACGAGGCACCGAGGGTCATCGTCACGCGCAATAGGCGGATCCCCGGGGCGAAGTACTTCGGCCCGTACCCGAAGGTCTGGGCGGTGCACGACACCATCGACCTGATGATCAAGGTCTTTCCGATCCGCACCTGCAGTGATGCGTCGTACAAGAAGGCGATGCAGACCGGTCGACCGTGCTTCCCGGGCCAGATCGGCCGATGCGGTGGGCCCTGCTCCGGTCGCGTGACGATCGAAGAGCATCGCGCGATCGTTGATGACTTCATCGCGTTCATGTCCGGCGGTGACCAGCGGTTCACGAAGGCGCTCACGCAGCGGATGCGGGAGGCCTCCGCAGCCATGGACTACGAGGCCGCGGCGGTCTATCGCGACAAACTCCAGTCGATCGATGCGGTGCTCAACCGCAGTGCCCTCGTGCTGGCCGAAGATACCGACGCCGACCTCTTCGGCATCGCCGAGGACGAGCTGGCTGCGACCGTGCAGCACTTCGTGATCCGGGGCGGGCGGGTCCGCGGTGTGCGAGCCCTCACGATCGAGAAGGAGCTCGACATCGCGGGAGCCGACCTGGTCGACCAGGTGCTGCAGCGCACATACGGCGACGCGGTCGCCGCCGACATCCCCCGCCAGGTGCTCGTGCCGTCCCTCCCCGAAGACGCGGCCGACCTCGAACAGTGGCTCCGTGAGCGGCGTCAACGGCCCGTGACGATCCAGGTGGCGCAGCGGGGACGCAAGGCGGAGCTGATGCGGACGGCGTCGCTCAACGCTCAGCAGGCGCTCATGCTGCACAAGACACGCCGGACGAGCGATTACGTCGCGCGCGCGCAGGCGCTCACCGATCTTCAGGACGCGCTCGGACTGGCCGAGGCACCGCTGCGCATCGAGTGCTTCGACGTCTCGCACCTGGGCGGGACGAACGTCGTGGCCTCGATGGTCGTCTTCGAGGACGGCCTGGCCCGCAAGGATCAGTATCGGTCGTTCTCTATTCCCGAGACCACCGACGACACCGACTCGATCTACCAGGTCCTCACACGCCGACTCGCCTACGTCGACCGTGCGGAGGAGCCCGACGAACCGGCCGATCCGCTGGCCGCGGCGGTGGCCGACGGTGACGTGGTCACCACCCGCAAACGGCCGCGCTTCGCGTACCGTCCGCAGCTGCTCGTCGTGGACGGCGGTAAACCACAGGTCGAGGCGGCCGCCCGCGCCCTCGCGGACGCCGGCCACGAAGAGATCGCCCTCTGCGGGATCGCGAAGCGCCTCGAAGAGGTCTGGCTTCCGGGCGAGGACTTCCCCGTGATCCTGCCGCGCACGAGCGAGGCACTGTACCTCCTGCAGCGACTGCGTGATGAGGCCCACCGCTTCGCGATCACGCACCAGCGCAAACGCCGGCGTCGCGACATCGGCAGCGTGCTGTCGGAAGTGCCGGGGCTCGGCGATGCCCGGATCAAGGCTCTCCTTCGGCATTTCGGTTCGGTCACCGCACTCAAGAATGCTGCCCCGGAAGAGATCGCCGAGCTCCCGGGCATCGGCCCGAAGCTCGCCCTCGCGATTCACGACCACCTCACGACTCGCTAGGGTGGACGTGACGACGGGGGTGGTCATGACCGACGCAGCGCGCCAACCGGGCGAGGTGCTCATCGTCACGGGGATGTCGGGTGCCGGCCGGTCGACGGCCGCGGACGCGCTCGAGGACCTCGACTGGTACGTGGTCGACAACCTGCCGCCGCAGATGCTCCGCCCGCTTCTCGAGATCACCGAGCTCGCCGCCGGGGCACTCCCCAAAGTCGCGGTGGTCGTGGACGTTCGTGGCCGTGACCTGTTCGCGCAGCTCCCCGAGGTCACCCGGGTGCTGCGGGATGCGCGTCAGGTGCGCGTCCTGTTCCTCGATGCGTCCGACGAAGTGCTCGTGCGGCGCTTCGAGGCGGTGCGCCGCCCGCACCCGCTGCAGGGCGAGGGAACGATCATCGACGGCATCCGGCTGGAGCGCGAACGACTCGCGCTCGTGCGCGAGAGCGCCGACATCATCATCGACACGTCGAACTACAACATCCATCAACTGTCCACTCAGGTCGTCGAGCTCTTCGCGGTCGAGGATGCTCCGCGGCACACCATGACGGTGATGAGCTTCGGCTTCAAATACGGTCTGCCCACCGATGCCGACCTCGTGGCCGACATGCGGTTCTTGCCCAACCCCTTCTGGAACGAGGATCTGCGCGCACTCACCGGTGAAGACGAGAAGGTACGCGAGTACGTGCTCGCACAGGAGGGCGCCGAAGAGTTCGTCGACGCCTACGCCGCGGCCCTCAAACCCGTTCTCCAGGGATATCAGCGTGAGAACAAGCGGCACTCCGTCGTCGCCATCGGCTGCACGGGCGGTAAGCACCGCTCTGTCGTGATGGCCAAAGAGCTCGCCGCTCGCCTGGCCGAGCAACCCGGAGTGGCGGTACGTACGATTCATCGCGATCTCGGTCGCGAGTAGGCTGGACCGTCGTCCCGGCCGCACCACACATTTTCACGACGTGTCGCGGGCCGGGTGAGACATAACACATCAGGACATCGACCAGAGGAGTGCCGTGCCGCTGACCACCGACGTGAAGGCAGAACTCGCCGCCGTCCGAGACCCCCGGCCGAGTGCCCGAGTCGCCGAGCTCACGTCGATCCTGCGGTTCTCCGGCGGACTGCATTCGATCGCGAACCGCGTCGCGGTCGAGGCCGAACTCGACTCCGACCTCCTGGCGCGCCGCGTGGCACGCGACCTCGTGGAGATCTACGGGGTGCGCCCCGAGCTCGTCCACGTCCAGGGCTCGGGCGCGAGGAACGGCAGCCACTATGCGGTCCGCGTGATCGAGGGCGGCGAGACCCTCGCCAGGCAGACCGGTCTGCTGGATCAGCGCAGGCGTCCTGTCCGCGGACTTCCGAACAAGCTGACCACCGGCTCGCGGGCCGATCTCGCCGCGGTCTGGCGGGGCGCATTCCTCGCGTCCGGCACTCTGAGCGAGCCGGGCCGCTCCGCGGCGCTCGAGATCGCGTGCCCGTCGTCCGAGGCCGCTATGGCGCTCGTCGGTGCGGCGCACCGGCTCGGGATTCCCGCCAAGGCCCGCGAAGTGCGTGGCGTGCCGCGCGTCGTCGTTCGTGACGGTGAGGCCATCAGGGCCGCACTGGCTGAGATGGGCGCGGCCAAGACCGCGAGCGAGTGGGATCAGCTGCGCCAGCGGCGCGAAGTGCGCGCGGGCGTCAACCGCCTCGTCAACTTCGACGATGCCAACCTCCGCCGCTCGGCGCAGGCCGCCGTGGCAGCGTGCGCCCGTGTGGAGCGCGCGCTCGAGATCCTCGCCGACGAGGTGCCCGAGCACCTCCGCGAAGCCGGCGAGCTGCGTCTCGCCCACCGTGACGCGAGCCTCGACGAGCTGGGTCACCACGCCGATCCGCCGCTCACGAAGGACGCAGTCGCCGGCCGCATCCGCCGCCTCCTCGCGATGGCCGACAAGAAGGCCGAGGTGGACGGCATCCCCGACACCGAATCGGCTGTTCCCGTCGGCGCCGAGGACTGAGTCCGCGCGACCGTCTCGCCGCTAGACCGTGTCACGCGGGGAAGCAACCCGGTCGCCGAGACGTTGCCCATCACTAGGATGAAAACGTCACCCTCGCGGCTCCGGGCCTCGGCGCCGCGCCGACCGGAAGAAGAGAACATGGCGATTTACACGCTGCCCGACCTCCCCTACGACTACGCCGCTCTCGAGCCGCACATCAGCGCCAAGATCATGGAGCTGCACCACGACAAGCACCACCAGGCGTACGTCACCGGCGCCAACACCGCGCTCGAGCAGCTCGCGGAGGCCCGCGACAGCGGCAACCTCGCGAACGTCAACAAGCTCGAGAAGGATCTCGCGTTCAACCTCGGCGGACACGTCAACCACTCGATCTTCTGGACGAACCTCTCGCCCAACGGCGGGGGCGAGCCGGAAGGTGAGCTGGCCGCCGCGATCGACGAGTTCTTCGGCGGGTTCGCCAAGTTCCAGGCGCACTTCACCGCCGCCGCCACCGGCATCCAGGGTTCGGGATGGGCGGTCCTCAGCTGGGACACGATCGGCCAGCAGCTGATCATCCAGCAGCTGTTCGACCAGCAGTCCAACACCGCGCAGGGCACGATCCCCGTGTTCCAGCTCGACATGTGGGAGCACGCGTTCTACCTCGACTACCTCAACGTCAAGGCCGACTATGTGAAGGCCGTCTGGAACATCGCGGACTGGAGCAACGTTCAGCAGCGCTTCACCGCCGCCCGTGAGAAGACAACGGGTCTGCTGGTACTGTCGTAGCAGTTGTGGGCGTCCCGGCGGGATGGCCCGCCGGGACGCCGTTGTCCTCCGTCTGAAGCCGCACCAACCGCGCTTTCGCGCACGACAATCAGGAGATATTCCGTGACCGTCAAGATCGGAATCAACGGCTTCGGCCGTATCGGACGCAACTACCTTCGGGCGGCCCTCGCACAGGGCGCCGATCTCGAGATCGTGGCGGTGAACGACCTCACCGACAACAAGACCCTCGCCCACCTTCTCAAGTACGACTCCGTCGGCGGGCCCCTCGCCGAAGAGGTCTCGTACGACGCCGACTCGATCACCGTCGGCGGGAAGTCGATCAAGGTCTTCGAAGAGCGCGACCCGGCAAACCTCCCCTGGGGCGAGCTCGGCGTCGACATCGTGATCGAATCGACCGGCCGCTTCACCAAGGCAGAGGATGCCAAGAAGCACGTCGCCGGCGGCGCGAAGAAGGTCCTCATCTCCGCCCCCGCGACCGGTGACGACGTCACGATCGTCATGGGAGTCAACGAGGGCGACTACAACCCCGAGACCGACGTCATCATCTCGAACGCGTCCTGCACGACGAACTGCCTCGCCCCCCTGGCCAAGGTCTTCAACGACGCTTTCGGCATCGAGCGCGGCTTCATGATGACCGCTCACGCCTACACGGCTGACCAGAACCTGCAGGACGGCCCGCACAGCGACCTCCGCCGTGCCCGTGCCGCCGCGATCAACATCGTGCCCGCGTCGACCGGTGCCGCCAAGGCCATCGGCCACGTGCTGCCCGAGCTGAACGGCAAGCTCAGCGGCTCGTCCTACCGCGTTCCGGTTCCCACGGGATCCATCGTCGACCTCACGATCGTGACGCCGACCGAGGGCCTCACCGTCGACCAGATCAACGAGGTCTACAAGAAGGCCGCGGCCGAGGGTGCGCTCGCGGGCTACCTGCAGTACACCGAAGACCCCATCGTGTCCAGCGACATCCAGGGCAACCCCCACTCGTCGATCTTCGACTCCGAACTGACCAACGTCAGCGGCAACCTGGTCAAGGTCTCGGCGTGGTACGACAACGAGTGGGGTTACTCGAACCGTCTGGTCGACCTCACCGAGTACGTCGCCGAGAGCCTCTAAGCGCCACCATGGCTCTGCGCACCCTCGATTCGCTGGGTTCGCTCGCAGGCAAGCGCGTCATCGTCCGTTGTGACCTGAACGTCCCCCTGAAGGACGGCGTCATCACGGACGATGGCCGCGTGCGAGCATCCCTGCCGACGCTCAACGCCCTGATCAATCAGGGCGCCCATCTCGTCGTCTGCTCCCACCTCGGGCGCCCCGACGGCGCGCCCGACCCGAAGTACAGCCTCGCGACGGTCGCGCAGCGCCTGTCCGAGCTGCTCGGCAAGCCGGTGGCGTTCGCTCGCGACACGGTGGGGGAGTCGGCCCACGAGGCGGTCGCCGCCCTCGAGGACGGCGACGTCGCGGTTATCGAGAACCTGCGCTTCAACCCGGGTGAGACCGCGAAGGACGACGCAGAGCGTCACGCGTTCGCCGAGCAGCTCGCCGCCCTCGGCGACGCGCTCGTCTCGGACGGATTCGGGGTCGTGCACCGCAAGCAGGCGAGTGTCTACGACCTCGCCGAGATCCTGCCATCCGCCGCGGGGCTGCTGATCGCGACCGAGCTGGACGTACTCGACCGCCTGACCGAGAACCCTGAGCGCCCCTACACGGTGGTGCTCGGCGGATCGAAGGTGAGCGACAAGCTCGGCGTGATCTCGCACCTCCTCCCGAGGGTCGACCGGATCCTCGTCGGGGGAGGGATGCTGTTCACCTTCCTCGCGGCGAAGGGCGACAAGGTGGGCGCGAGCCTGCTGGAGGCCGATCAGCTCGACACCGTCTCGCAGTACATGGCGACGGCCGAGGAGCGTGGCGTAGAGCTCATCCTCCCGACCGACGTCGTCGTCGCCTCGAAGTTCGGCGCTGACGCGGAACATGTCGTGACGGCGGCCGACGCCATCGAGGAGACCCCGTTCGGCGCATCGGGTCTCGGACTCGACATCGGACCTGAGACCGCCGCCCGCTTCGCCGCGGTGATCCGCGACAGCCGCACGGTCTTCTGGAACGGCCCGATGGGCGTCTTCGAGATCCCCGCGTTCGCGGAAGGCACGCGCGCCGTCGCCCAGGCTCTCACCGATGTCGAGGGCCTGAGCGTGGTCGGTGGCGGCGATTCGGCCGCCGCTGTCCGCCAGCTCGGCTTCGCCGACGACGATTTCGGCCACATCTCCACCGGTGGTGGCGCCAGCCTCGAGTTCCTCGAGGGTAAGAAGCTTCCCGGACTGGAGGTCCTCGGATGGTCCTGACGACAAGAACACCGTTCATCGCAGGCAACTGGAAGATGAACCTCGACCACCTGCAGGCGGTCGCCTTCGTCCAGAAGCTGCACTGGACGCTCAAGGACGCCAAGCACGAGAGTGACAGCGTAGAGGTCGGGCTGTTCCCGCCCTTCACCGATCTGCGCACCGTGCAGACGCTCCTGGACGCAGACAAGATCCCGTTCGCGCTGGG
Source organism: Microbacterium rhizomatis (assembly GCF_008710745.1). Taxonomy (GTDB): domain Bacteria; phylum Actinomycetota; class Actinomycetes; order Actinomycetales; family Microbacteriaceae; genus Microbacterium; species Microbacterium rhizomatis. The sequence goes on along the minus strand of NZ_VYSA01000001.1, from coordinate 888,494 downwards.
CGCGCAGGATCTGTCGACGAAGGACTCGGGGGCATACACCGGTGAGGTGTCGGGCCAGTTCCTGGCGAAGCTCGATGCGAAGTACGTCATCATCGGCCACTCCGAGCGCCGCGAGTACCACGCGGAGTCCGACGAGGTCGTGGCGGCGAAGGTGCAGGCGGCGCTGCGTCACGGACTCGTTCCCGTGATCTGCGTCGGCGAGACCGCCGCCGACCTCGAGGAGTTCGGCGCCAGCGCCGTCCCCGTGGGCCAGCTGGAGGTCGCACTCGAGGGGGTGCCCGCCGATGCCGACATCGTCGTGGCGTACGAACCCGTCTGGGCGATCGGCTCCGGGCAGGCCGCCACACCCGAGCAGGCGCAAGAGGTCTGCGCGAAGCTGCGTGAGGTCGTCGCCTCGAAGCTGGGTGCGGACGCTGCGGCTCGTACCCGCGTGCTGTACGGCGGGTCGGTCAAGTCATCGAACATCGCGAGCTTCATGCGCGAGCCCGATGTCGACGGTGCGCTGGTCGGCGGCGCCAGCCTCGTCGCCGATGAATTCGCCGCAATCATCCGATTCCAGAAGCACGTCGGCGTCTGAGCGGGTCCGCCCCGTATACTTGACCCTTGTGCGATCCGCGGGATCGCAGCGAAAGGCTTTGAACGACTGTGGACATCCTCCAGTTCGTCCTGTGGGTGGTGCTCGGAATCACGAGTCTCCTGCTGACGCTCCTCATCCTCCTGCACAAGGGCCGCGGCGGTGGCCTCTCCGACATGTTCGGCGGCGGCATGACCTCCGCGATGGGTTCTTCGGGACTCGCGGAGAGAAACCTGAATCGGTTCACCGTCATCCTCGCCCTCGCGTGGTTCGTGTCGATCGTGGCACTGGGCCTCATCACGAAGATCCAGGGCCTCTGACATGGCCACAGGAGGCAACGCCATCCGAGGGACACGCGTCGGTGCAGGACCAATGGGCGAGCAGGATCACGGCTTCCACGCCGATCGGATCGCGATCTCCTATTGGGATGCGCTCGGCAACGAGACGGTCAGATACTTCTCCGCGGGGATCCCCGACGAGGAGATCCCCGACACGATCGATTCGCCGCACTCCGGCCTCCCCGCCGGTCGTGACAAACAGAATCCGCCGGCTCTGGCCAAGACCGAGCCGTACAAGACGCACCTCGCCTACGTGAAAGAGCGTCGTACGGAAGAAGAGGCTGAGACCCTTCTCGACGACGCCCTCCAGCAGCTGCGAGAGCGCCGCGGCCAGGACTAGCCACCGAATCCTTCGCGCGGTACGCGGTTCGATGACCGAGTAGCGAGCGTATAGAGATCCGCGGCCAGACGTACCGCGTCGGCCAGGTTTCGATGCGGCGCTGGCGCGCCTTACTCAACCTTGACACGCAAACGACTCAACGCGGGCTTCGCTCGCATTGAGTCGTTTGCGTGTCAATACTCGCGATCGATGAGCTCCTGCGGCACCTTCTCGGCGGCCGCCTCGTCGACGAACAGAATGGTGCGCGACCGGCCTTTTGCACCCGCAGCGGGGACGCTGAGATAGCTCGCACCCGCGAGCGCGAGGCCGAGAGCGGACGCTTTGTCGACGCCGGCGAGCACCATCCATACGCGCTCGGACGAGTTGATGACCGGTCGCGTCAGAGAGATCCGTTCCGGCGGGGGCTTGGGCGAATCGCGGACAGCGACCGCTGCACGATCGGTGACGCCGATCTCCGCACGATCCGGGAACAGTGACGCGATGTGTGCGTCAGGCCCCACGCCCAGGAAGCAGATCTCGAACGAGGGCCACGGTCCTGTCTCGGAGCGATCCGCGGGAGCGAACTGGGCGAGCTCGTCCTCGTAAGCGATCGCCGCAGCATCCAGATCCAGTGTTCCGTCGCTCGAGGCCATCGCATGGATGTTCTCTGCGGGGATCGCGATACGGTCCAGCAGAGCAGCACGCGCGGGTTTGTCGTTGCGGTCATCGGAGTCGGCCGGGACGAATCTTTCATCCCCCCACCAGAAGTGCACGAGCGACCAGTCGATGTTCTCGCGCTTGGGATTGGCGCCGGCCGCAACGAGCACGGCCGTCCCGATCGTGCCGCCCGTGAGCGCGACGTGGACAGTCTCACCCGCGCTCGTCTTCTTGAGCAGCACCTTGAGGAAGCGTGCGGCGACCGATTCGGCGAGATGCGCGGGGTCCGGGCTGATGACGACCCGCTTCTCGGTGAAGAACTCAGCCATCTGTCTCCTGTGTGCTGGACGGTCCCAGAAGCTCCCAGCCCGTGGTGATCACCCGACCGTACAGCACGTCAGGATCGAGGCGGCGGAGCTCCTCGGCGAGGCATTCCCGCAACGAGCGCCGAGGGAGCACGAGATCGTGCTGGGGCTGGCCAGGCTGGGTCAGGCACGCGATGGCGGCCGACGAGCGCTCGAGGAGGATGTCTGCCCCGGTGTCCGATGAGGTGCCGGCGCGCACGAGGCGCACGGACTTGATGCCGTCCGTCCACTCGTGTGCGGGCAGGTAGGTCCAGGTCACCGGAACGTCCAGCTTGAGCCGCAGCCATGCGGCCAGAAGTGCCGTGGACGGCGACGTGCTCGCTCCACGGACCTCGGCCGCGGTGACCTGCTCGTACGGCGGCTGGTCGAGCACGGCGGCGAGCTGCTCACGCCAATGCGTGAGGCGGGTCCACGCCAGGTCGGTGTCGCCGGGAGCGTGGTTCTCGCCGAGCGCGGTGAGCCGGCCAGGAACATACGGGCGCGTGGACGCGTCGGTGATTCGCCGCTGGGCGATCCGCCCGAGCGGAGAGGTCGACGGGACCACCGGCGGGTGATCCGGCCACCACACCACGACAGGCGCATCCGGCAGCAGCAGACCGGTGACCAGGCTCTCTTCGTTGGATGCAGCGGCACCGTACGCGCGCAGCACCACGACCTCGCTCGCGCCGGCGTCGCCGCCCACGCGGATCTCGGCGTCGATGCGGGGCTTCTCGTGCGGGTCATCATCCGTCATGAGCACGATGACGCGCATCGGATGCTCGCGCGACGCGTCGTTGGCCGCTTCGATGACCTCTTCCTCGGCGCCGTGGCGTACGGCGATGATGAGGGTGAGCACTCGTCCGAGGGCGACGGCGCCGCCCTCCTCGCGGACGCTCACGAGCGAGCGCGAGATCTTGCTCACGGTGGTGTCGGGCAGCTCGACGATCACGGGCGCCTCCAGGTACGGCCGTCGCGGGCGAGGAGCTCGTCGGCGGAAGGCGGACCCCACGAACCGGGGGAGTACTGCTCGAGCGGGCCACCCTGCTTCGCCCAGAACTCCTCGATCGGATCGAGGATCTTCCAGGAGAGCTCCACCTCCTCGTGGCGGGGGAAGAGCGGGGGGTCGCCCAGGAGCACGTCGAGGATCAAGCGTTCATACGCTTCGGGGCTCGCCTCGGTGAACGCGTGGCCGTAGCCGAAGTCCATCGTGACGTCGCGCACCTGCAGGGCCGCACCCGGCACCTTCGACCCGAACCGGATCGTGACGCCCTCGTCCGGCTGCACGCGGATCACGAGCGCGTTCTGCCCGAGGGTCTCGGTCTGGTTGCGGGCGAAAAGCAATTGCGGCGCCCGCTTGAAGACGACCGCGATCTCGGTGACGCGGCGCCCGAGGCGCTTGCCCGTGCGGAGGTAGAACGGCACACCCGCCCAGCGGCGGGTGTTGATCTCGAGCTTGACGGCGGCATAGGTCTCGGTCGTCGACTGAGGGTCCATCCCGTCCTCTTCGAGAAAGCCCAGGACCTTCTCACCGCCCTGCCATCCACCGGCATACTGACCGCGCGCCGTGGCCTGCGCGAGGTCGTCGGGGAGCTTTACCGCGGCGAGCACCTTCTCCTTCTCGGCCCGCAGCTCTTTCGCGTCGAAGCTGATGGGCTCCTCCATGGCGGTGAGGGCCAGGAGTTGCAGGAGATGGTTCTGGATGACGTCGCGAGCCGCGCCGATTCCGTCGTAGTAGCCGGCCCGCCCGCCGACCCCGATGTCTTCGGCCATCGTGATCTGCACGTGGTCGACGTAGTTGCGGTTCCAGATGGGTTCGTAGAGTTCGTTCGCGAAGCGCAGCGCCAGGATGTTCTGGACCGTCTCCTTGCCCAGATAGTGATCGATGCGGAAGATCGAGTCCGTCGGGAAGGCCGACCTCAGAGAGTCGTTGAGGGCGCGTGCGGACGCGAGGTCATGGCCGAACGGCTTCTCGATGACGACACGCCGCCAGTGCTCGTCCTCATCGGCGTTGTCCCCGACGAGCCCCGACGCCTTGAGCTGCTGCGCGACCACCGGGAAGTCCTTGGGCGGAATCGACAGGTAATACGCGTGATTGCCCATCGTGCCGCGTTCGACGTCGAGCTTCTCGATCGTCTCGCGGAGGTGCTGGAAAGACTCGGCGTTGTCGAACTCGCCGGAGACGAACCGGATGCCCTGCAGGAGCTGAATCCACGTCTCTTCGCGGTACTCGGTGCGCGCGTAGTGCTTGACCGCGTCGTGCACCACCTCGGCGAAGTCCTCATCCTCCCAGTCGCGTCGAGCGAACCCCACGAGTGCGAAGCCGGGTGGAAGCAGACCGCGGTTGGCGAGATCGTAGACGGCGGGCATGAGCTTCTTGCGCGACAGGTCGCCCGTCACGCCGAAGATCACCAGGGCACTCGGCCCGGCGATGCGATTGAGGCGACCGTCTTCCGGGTCGCGGAGCGGGTTGTGCCCGCGTGAGATCTCCACGGCCATGGCTTACTGCGCAGCCTCGAACAGTGCGAGAACCTCGACCTGCGGATCCGTCAGCGTGATCGTCACGACCGGGCGTCCGTGCCCGTCGGAGAGCACAGACGCATCGCCGGCCGCTTGCGCTTCGATCAGCTCGCCGAAGGTGAACGGCCGACCGGGGATCTCGAGGTCGACGTCGGTGCGCTCCGTGATCTGCAGGAAGACACCGTTGGCGGGACCGCCCTTATGGTACTGCCCGGTCGAATGCAGGAATCGGGGACCCCAGCCGAACGTCGTGGGGCGACCGGAGTCCGCGGCGACGAGTTCGCGAAGCCCCTGCAGCTGGGGGAGGTCGAGGCGGTTGACGTAGGCCTGGATCGCGACATAGCCGTCGGCGGGAACGAGGGCCCACAGCGCATCCAGCACTCCCGCAACCGTTCCCGAAGCGGCGAGTGCGGGGTCCGAAACCCGTACCTCGACACCGTCGGCGGCGAACGCCGGGGCGGTGCGCTCGGGGCGAGCGTCAAGCAGGGCGCGCGTGGCGGCCTTGGCCGATTCCACGTCGGGCTGGTCGAACGGATCGATACCGAGCATCCGTCCGGCGATCGCCGTCGCGTACTCCCAGACGAGCAGCTGAGCGCCCAGCGAGCCGCTGATCAGAACTTCGCCCTCGTGGTGTTCGAAAAGATGGAACCGCGTCGCTTCGTCCACGAGCCGCACGATCTGCAGATCTGCGGGCTTCGAGTCGAGCTCGGGCGAGACCGGGAGCAGGACGACCGGCAGGATGCCGGTACCCTGCTTTCCCGTCGATTCGGCGACGAGCTGCTCGATCCAGTCGGGCAGGCCGATGATGTGGGTGCCGTCGGTGATGAGGCCGAGCTTGTCGCGTCGCGCCGATGCTCCGTTGCTGCTCTGGCTGCCGGCGATCGCGGCGGCCAGCACGAGCGCGGGATTCTCGGGGCTGTCGATGGCGACCTCGAGAAGGGTCGCCTCCGCCTCGTCGAGGAGCTCGGCGATGTCGGCGCCGGCCAGGCCGGCCGGCACGAGGCCGAAGGCGGTGAGCGCGGAGTAGCGACCGCCCACAGTGGGGTCGGCGTTGAAGACGCGGTAGCCCTCCGCGCGTGCGGATACATCCAGCGGCGAGCCGGGATCGGTGACGACGACGATCCGCTCCAGCGGGTCGATGCCGAGGTCACGGAATGACGCCTCGAAGGCGCGTTTGGCCGAATCCGTCTCGACGGTCGAGCCGGATTTGGACGAGACGACGAGCACGGTGCGCTCGAGGCCGCCTGCTTCGGCGTCGCCGTCGATCGCGGCCAGCACCTGCCCGGGGGCCGTCGAATCGAGGATGACGAGCGGGACCCCCGCGGTCTGCGCGATGACCTCGGGCGCGAGGGACGATCCGCCCATGCCCGCGAGCACGACACGCGTGACCTGCTTCTCGATGAGCTCGGCGCGAAGCGCCTCGATCTCGGCGACGAGCGGACGCGAGACGGTGACCGCCTGCACCCAGCCCAATCTCTTGCTCGCCTCAGCCTCGGCGGCGGGACCCCAGAGCGACGCGTCGCCGGCGGTGATGCCCGACGCGACCATGTCGCCGATGAGCCCGGGGAGCGTCGCCTCCACGACCGACTTGACGTGACCGGTCAGGTGGATGTCGAAACTCATTTGGATGTCTCGAGAGCGCTCTGCAGAGCGGTCGTGACCGTCGCCTGCAGCTCGTGCCAGGAGGCGATGAACTTCTCGACCCCTTCGTCCTCGAGCACCTGGGTGGCATCCGCGAAGTCGACTCCCGCCGCGGCGAGCCTGTCGAACACGTCGTGCGCGTCGGCGTAGTTGCCCGTGATCGTGTCGCCGGAGATCACGCCGTGATCGAACGTCGCCTCCAGCGTCTTCTCCGGCATGGTGTTGACCGTTCCGGCGGCGACGAGCTCGGTGACGTAGAGCGTGTCGGGGAGGGCCGGGTCTTTGACGCCGGTCGAAGCCCAGAGGGGTCGCTGCACGGTGGCACCGGCATCCAGAAGCGCCTTCGCGCGATCGGTCGCGAACTCGCGCTCGAACAGCTCGTACGCGAGGCGAGCGTTCGCCACGCCGGCCTTGGACTTCAGAGCCTCGGCATCGGGGGTTCCGATCGCGGTCAGGCGCTTGTCGACCTCGGTGTCGACGCGCGACACGAAGAACGAGGCGACCGACTGGATCGTGGAGATGTCGATCCCGGCGGCCTTGGCCTGCTCGACACCGGCCAGGTAGGCATCGATCACGGCGGCGTAGCGCTCGAGGCTGAAGATCAGCGTGACGTTGACCGAGATGCCGGAGCCGATGACCTCGGTGATCGCGGGGAGCCCGGCCTTCGTGGCGGGGATCTTGATCAGCGCGTTGGGGCGGTCGACCGTGGCCCAGAGTTCCTTCGCCTGCGCGATCGTCGCCTCGGTGTCGTGGGCGAGGTCGGGTGAGACCTCGATCGACACGCGCCCGTCCACGCCGTTCGTGGCGTCGAACACCGGACGGAACACGTCGGATGCGGCCCGCACGTCGTCGGTCGTGATCTCGAAGATCGCCTCGTCGGTGCTGGCACCGCGTTGTGCGAGCACCGCGACCTGGCCCTCGTACGCCTCGCCCTTCGAGAGCGCGCCCGCGAAGATCGTGGGGTTGGTCGTGACCCCCACCACGTTTCGGGTGGCGATCAGGTCGGCCAGGTTTCCGGTGATGATGCGCTGGCGCGAAAGGTCATCGAGCCAGATGCTGACGCCCTCTGCGGACAGGTGGGCGGTGGGGGTGCTCATTCGGCGTTCTCCTTGAGGGTCTCGCGTGCCGCCTGGACGACGGCGTCGGCGGTGATGCCGAACTTCTGGAACAGGGTCTTGTAGTCGGCGGAGGCGCCGAAGTGATCGATCGACACGCTGCGTCCGCGGTCGCCGATGAGCCCGCGCCAGGGCATCGCGATTCCGGCCTCGACAGATACGCGGGCCGTGACCGACGGGGGCAGCACCGATGCCCGGTAGGCGGCGTCCTGCTCGTCGAACCACTCCAGCGACGGCGCCGAGACGACGCGCGCGCCGATGCCCTCTGCCGCGAGGGTCTCGCGGGCGGCGACAGCCAGCTGCACCTCGGAACCTGTCGCGATCAGGATCACGTCGGGCTCTCCGCTCGGAGCGTCAATCAGCACGTAGGCGCCCCGCGCGACGTTGTCCGCCGAAGCGAACGTGTCGCCGGATGCCGCGCCCTCGCCCCGCTCGAACGTCGGGACGTTCTGGCGGGTCAGCGCGATGCCTGTCGGCCCCGCGGTGCGGCGGAGGATCTCGAGCCATGCGACCGCTGTCTCGTTCGCGTCCGCGGGTCGCACGAGGTTGAAGTTCGGGATCGCGCGCAGCGCAGCAAGCTGCTCGACGGGCTGGTGGGTCGGTCCGTCCTCGCCCAGCGCGACCGAGTCGTGCGTCCAGACGAACACGGTCGGGACGTTCATGAGTGCCGCCAGCCGTACGGGCGGACGCATGTAGTCGCTGAAGATGAGGAACGTGCCGCCGAACGGGCGCGTCGGCCCGTGCAGCTTGATGCCGTTGAGGATCGCGCCCATCGCATGCTCTCGGATACCGAAATGCAGCACACGCCCGTACGGATCTCCCGACCATTCATGCGTCGACCACTCGACGGGGATGAACGACTTGCCGTCGGTGATCGTCGTCAGGTTCGATTCCGCGAGGTCGGCGGAACCACCCCACAGTTCGGGCAGTTCAGCGGCCAGCGCGTTGATGACCTTGCCCGACGCGGCACGCGTCGACACGTCCTTGCCGGCTTCGAAGACCGGGAGCGCGGCGGCGATCCCCTCGGGGAGCTCCTTCGCCTCGAGACGGTCCAGGAGCGCCTTGCGCTCGGGGTTCGCCTCGGCCCAGGCGTCGAAGCCCTTCTGCCATTCGGCGTGAGCGGCTGCGCCGCGCTCCACCAGCTCGCGGGTGTGCGCGATCACGTCGTCGGCGACGACGAAGCTCTGCTCGGGATCGAACCCCAAGACCTCTTTCGTGGCCTTCAGCTCGTCGGCGCCCAGGGCCGAGCCGTGGATCTTGCCGGAATTCTGCTTGCCGGGGGAGGGCCAGCCGATGATCGTCTTGAGGATGATGATCGAGGGCTTGTCGGTCACGCCCTTCGCGGCCTCGATGGCCGCATTGAGTTCGGCCACGTCCTCGATGTACTGGCCGGTCTTCTTCCAGTCGACCGTCTGGACGTGCCAGCCGTACGCGTCGTAGCGCTGGGCGACATCCTCGGTGAACGCCACATTCGTGTCGTCCTCGATCGAGATCTGGTTGGAGTCGTAGATCGCGATCAGGTTGCCCAGCTGCTGGTGCCCGGCGAGGCTGGATGCCTCGGACGTGACGCCCTCTTCGAGGTCGCCGTCGCCCGCGATCACGTAGATGTAGTGGTCGAACGGAGACGTGCCGGGCGCAGCATCCGGATCGAAGAGTCCGCGCTCGTAGCGGGATGCGTAGGCGAAGCCGACCGCCGAGGCCAGACCCTGACCGAGCGGCCCCGTGGTGATCTCCACGCCGTCCGTGTGCCCGTATTCGGGGTGTCCCGGGGTTTTCGAACCCCACGTCCGCAGCGCTTCGAGATCGCCGAGCTCGAGACCGAAGCCGCCGAGGTACAGCTGGATGTACTGCGTCAGCGACGAGTGGCCGACGGAGAGGATGAAGCGGTCGCGGCCGATCCAGTGCGTGTCGGACGGGTCGTGCCGCATGACCCGCTGGTACAGCAGGTAGGCGGCGGGAGCGAGGCTCATGGCCGTGCCGGGGTGGCCGTTGCCGACCTTCTCCACCGCGTCCGCCGCGAGCACGCGGACGGTGTCCACCGCGCGCCTATCGATTTCATCCCACTGCAGATCCGACACCCGGCCGCCTTTCGTCAGGGAGCGCCCAGCCGAAGCCGGTCCGCGGCCCTCGACACGAGGAGGAATGGGGATCGGCGCATGGGCGCGCGTGTCTTTCCAGCATAGCGAAGGGGCACGCCGCGAGGCGGGCATCCCGCCGTCATGTGACGGCCCGGGCCTACATCGCCGACGCGGCCGGTCGGAGGCGATGCCATAGACTGAACAGGTCTGGGCACACGCGGGATTCGGGGGACGATGGACATCACAGCGACGTCTCGCCTCCCCATCGAGACCGGCGGGCGATCCCTCGGACGGACGGTTCGCGCCTACGTTGCGCTGACAAAGCCCCGGGTGCTCGAGCTGCTCCTGGTCACGACGGTGCCGGTGATGATCCTCGCTCAGGGGGGCCTGCCGAATCTCTGGCTCGTGCTCGCGACCGTCGTCGGTGGCTCGCTCAGCGCCGGTTCCGCTGCGGCGTTCAACATGTACCTCGACCGTGACATCGACGCGCACATGCAGAGGACCGTCAACCGGCCGCTGGTCACGGGCGAGGTCTCGCCCCGGGGCGCGCTGATCTTCGCGTGGACTCTCGCGGCCGTCTCCACGGTCTGGCTTTCACTGACGACCAACTGGCTCGCCGCCGTGCTGTCGGCGGGCGCGATCTTCTTCTACGTCGTCATCTACACGATGATCCTGAAGCGCCGGACCGAGCAGAACATCGTCTGGGGTGGCATCGCGGGGTGCTTCCCCGTGTTGATCGGCTGGTCGGCTGTGACGGGCTCGCTGTCGTGGACGCCGATGATCCTGTTCGCGCTCGTCTTCCTCTGGACGCCCCCGCACTACTGGCCGCTGTCGATGAAGTACAAGGATCAGTACGACGACGTCGACGTGCCCATGCTCGGGGCCACGCGCACCGGCTCGCAGGTGGGCCTGCAGGTCATCCTCTACGCGTGGGCGACGGTGGCCTGCTCGCTGCTGCTCGTCCCGGTCGCGTCGATGGGGCTCGTCTACACGGTGTCGGCCGTGGTGTTCGGCGGCTGGTTCATCTACGAGTCGCATCGTCTGTACGCCCGTGCCGTGCGCGGCACGGAACCGCGGCCCATGCGCGTCTTCCACGCGTCGATCACGTATCTCACGCTGCTCTTCGTGGCGATCGCGGTCGATCCGCTGCTGCCGTTCTGACCTGAGCGCGGTTCCGGCCGTTTTCCGATCTTCGGAGGTCTGCAGTTCTTCGGAGGTCTGAGGTTCTTCGGAGTTCTGCGGTTCTTCGGAGTTCTGCGGTTCTTCGGAGGTCTGCAGTTCTTCGGAGGTCTGCAGTTCTTCGGAGTTCTGCGGTTCTTCGGAGTTCTGCGGTTCTTCGGAGCGGAACGGCGCGACGGCTCCGACGTTGTGCAGTTCTCCGAGGCTGTGCGGGCCGGCCGGGTGGGCATCGCCTCCTCCCCATGCGGTTCGAAGAGGCCGTTGTGCTCGGATAGCCGGTTCGGGGGTCGCCCCGGCCATCGCACCGGGCACGATCGGGGGGTGACGATACCCCCCGAAGCCCGAGCGCGCGGGCGTGATCGACGTCGTCGGGCAGACGCCGACCTGATCGCTGCGGTCACCGAGAAGCACGACGTCGCGCGCGTGACATCGCTCCGCAACGCGGGTCACTCGCGCCACACCATCGCGCTCGCGCTCGACTCCGGGCGCCTCATACGGGTCCGCCGTGACTGGGTGGCGCTTCCCGGCGCGGATCCCGAACTCGTCGCAGCCGCACGCCACGGTGTCGTTCTCACATGCGTCACGCTCGCGCGGCGCACGGGTCTCTGGGTGCTCGCTGAAGACAGCTGCCACGTCGGCGCCGACCCGCACTCGGCAGTGCGGGCTCCGCACCGAGCGACGACGCATTGGTCGGTCCCCCTGGTGCCGAGGCATCCCGACGACCTGGTCGACTCGCTCACGAACGCACTCGTCCTGATCGCGCGGTGTCAGCCACATGAGGCTGCCCTCGCGGTGTGGGAATCGGCGCTCGACAAGCGCATGATCGTGCGCGAGGAGCTGGCGCAGTTGAGGCTCCCCGGCGCAGCGGCTCGTATGCTCGCGGCGATTCAGCCGTACCGCGACTCGGGGCTCGAGACGATCTTCATCGAACGCTTGCGGTGGCTCGGCGTGAGGATCCTCGTCCAGATCTGGATCGCCGGGCACCGGGTGGACGCCCTCATCGGTGATCGGCTGGTGGTGCAACTCGACGGCGGGCACCACGTCGATGAGCAGCGCGTGAGCGACATCTCGCACGACGCGGCGCTGATGCTGATGGGCTATCACGTCCTGCGGTTCGGCTATCGACAGGTGCTGGAGGATTGGCCGCGAGTTCAAGCCACGATCATGGATGCGGTCGCCCAAGGACTGCATCGCGCGGTCGGGTGAAGCGGTGAGGGAGGGGTGCGGATGCCGCGTGGTGTCTCGCGCAACCTCGGAGAAATGCATGGTCTCGGAGAGTATCGGGATGCTTGTTCCGAGGCTGTGCAGATTCCCGAGGCTATGCAGATTACCGGGGCTGTGCAGATTACTGAGGCTGTGCAGATTCCCGAGGCTATGCAGATTCCCGGGGCTGTGCAGATTCCCGAGGCTGTGCAGACTCCCGGAGCTGTGCAGACCTCGTTCGATGCCGGATACGCGAAACGGCCCGCCCCCGGGTAGGGGCGGGCCGTCGCACGGAGATCAGCGCGTGGGCGTCGTGCTCGACTCTTCGGCGGGCGACTCGGGAGTGGCGGGCGACTCGGGAGTGGCGGGCGACTCGGTCGCGTCGACCGGCGTGGCAGCGACCGGCGTGGCAGCGACCGGCGTCGCGTCGACCGGGGCCGCAGCGGCGGGCTCGGTCACGAGAACGGATGCCGCGTCGTCAGCGTCATCCTCGTCGTTCCACTCGATGACCTCGAGTGCGGCGGGGGCCGGGGCGGGGACGAAGGAGCGGGCCGCGGCGAGCGCGAGAACGGTCACGAGTCCGAACAGTCCGGCAGCAAGGAGCGCTCCGCCGACGATCACCCAGGACTGTCCGGCGTACACCTCGACGCCCGTGGCCGATCCGTCGGCGAGAGTGCTCGTCATCGTCGAGATCTTGTCGAGGACGAGCCAGAGGCCGACCCCCACGCTCGCGAGCGAGCCGACGAGGAGGATCCAGAACGGGATGCTCCGCAGCAGGCCCGGACGGCGGCCGGCGGTCGTGGCGGGACTAATGGACATGGGGGATTCTCCTTGGATGTCGGGCGCCGCGGGATCCGCGGCATACGTAAGCCTGGTCGGTCAGTCCGAGCGCGCTGTGTGTGTCGCCCATGAGTTGGCTATGAGTTCGCCATTCGAGTCACCCCGGGGTGCGCGCTCTCTCGGCTGCGTCGGCGGGTGCGGCGGCGATCGTCGCGGGCGCCGGAAGCTTCAGGTGCATCACGACCGCCGTCATCGCGGCGACCAGCATCATCGCGAGCACCATGTGGATGTTGACGAGGACGATGGGCAGCCCCAGCCGTGCCTGCCACAGTCCGACGGCGATCTGGAGCAGTTCGACCGCGAGCAGGAGCCCCACCCAGAGCCTGAGCCGTCGTGCGGCCTGCGTGCGCCAGGCACCGATCAGGAGTACCACCGTCAGCGCGAGGGTCGCATAGGCCGGCCACGAGTGCACGTGCTGCATGAACTCGGGGTCCAGTCCGTTGCGCGAAGCCGCGCTGTCGCCGGCGTGGGGGCCCGAGCCGGTCACGAGGATGCCGACGATCACCGTGATCAGCACCACCGCGCTCGTGATGTGCGCGGTGATCGCGTACCAGCGCGGCACGCCCCGCTCGCGAGGCCCGGGCGCGGCGTACACCCGGCACACGAGCGCCGCCGCGATCGCGACGAGCGGCACCGACGCGAAGAAGTGCAGCCCCACGACGTAGGGATTGAGCTTCGTGAGCACGGTGATGCCGCCGAGCACCGCCTGCACGGGGATGTACAGCCCGACGAGGAGGGCGAGCCAGAACAGGTCGCGCCGCTCGCGCCGCATCCGCAGAATCAGGATGAACGTGACGATGGCGACGATCGCGAGCACGAATGTCAGCGCGCGGTTGGTGAACTCTATGACGCCGTGGATGCCCATCTCGGGGGTCGCGATGAGCGAATCATCTGTGCACCGCGGCCAGGTGGGGCAGCCCAGCCCCGAGCCTGTGAGGCGCACGAGGCCGCCGGTGCCGACGATCCCGATCTGGACGACGAGCGTCGCCCAGGCGGCCGCGACGACACGGCGATCGACCTTTTCGGGCAGCCACAGCCACAGCCGGCGGCCGATGCCGGGTCGAGAAGATGCGGTCGGTTGGGCGGACATCGCGTCTGGGCCTCCTGGGAATGCCCTCCAGGACGTGGCCGGAGGCGGATCCGCGACCCACGATGGGGGAGCGGAGCCTGTAGAATCGAGGTGTTCGGGATGCTGCGCGCAACGCGCGATTCGCATCACTGACAGTGTAGGCGCGCAAGACGGCGCCACTTGAGAGGGCCCACCAGCGACGTTCTCCTCACGGTGATTTCACCGTGCGATCGGAATGTCGGGGCGGATGACACCGTTGCGGCCTAGAGGAGAGTGTGACTATGTCTGAAGTGCTTGTGTCTGACGTGCTCATCGATCGACCCGAGCTCGCCGGCCTCGGCCAGTACGAGTTCGGCTGGCACGACGATGACGCCGCGGGAGCCATCGCCCAGCGCGGGCTCAGTGAGGCCGTCGTCCGGGGGATCTCGGGGCTCAAATCCGAGCCCGAATGGATGCTGAAGAACCGGCTCAAGGGCCTGCAGCTCTTCGAGCGCAAGCCGATGCCGACGTGGGGGGCCGATCTCAGCGAGATCGACTTCGACAACATCAAGTACTTCGTGCGCTCGACGGAGAAGCAGGCGCAGTCGTGGGAAGACCTTCCTGAGGAGATCCGCAACACGTACGAGCGCCTCGGAATCCCCGAAGCCGAGCGCCAGCGCCTTGTCGCCGGGGTCGCCGCGCAGTACGAGTCCGAGGTCGTCTATCACCAGATCCGTGAAGATCTCGAGGCCCAGGGCGTCATCTTCATGGACACCGACACGGCTCTGCGCGAGCATCCCGAGTTCTTCGAGGAGTACTTCGGCACGGTGATCCCCGCCGGCGACAACAAGTTCGCGGCACTCAACACGGCCGTCTGGTCGGGCGGGTCGTTCGTCTACGTCCCCAAGGGCGTGCACGTCGAGATCCCGCTCCAGGCGTACTTCCGCATCAACACCGAGAACATGGGTCAGTTCGAGCGGACGCTGATCATCGCGGACGAGGATTCGTACATCCACTACATCGAGGGCTGCACGGCGCCGATCTACAAGTCGGACTCGCTGCACTCCGCCGTCGTCGAGATCATCGTCAAGAAGAACGCGCGTGTGCGCTACACGACGATCCAGAACTGGTCGAACAACGTCTACAACCTGGTCACGAAGCGTGCGATCGCGCACGAGGGCGCGACCATGGAGTGGATCGACGGCAACATCGGTTCGAAGGTGACCATGAAGTACCCGTCCATCTTCCTGGTGGGCGAGCACGCCAAGGGCGAGACGCTCTCGGTCGCTTTCGCGGGGCCCGG
Organism: Microbacterium rhizomatis; assembly: GCF_008710745.1. Lineage (GTDB taxonomy): Bacteria > Actinomycetota > Actinomycetes > Actinomycetales > Microbacteriaceae > Microbacterium > Microbacterium rhizomatis. The sequence continues at coordinate 873,338 of NZ_VYSA01000001.1, read as the reverse complement.
CCAGCATCAGGACGCCGGCGCCAAGATGATCCACATGGCGCCGTACACGCAGTCTTCGATCGTCTCGAAGTCGATCGCCCGCGGCGGCGGCCGAGCGGGCTACCGAGGCGAGGTCCGCGTCGAGGCGAACGCGCACCACTCCGCGAACACCGTGCGCTGCGATGCGCTGCTGGTCGACACGAAGTCGCGCTCCGACACCTACCCCGCGATCGACATCCGCGTCGATGATGTGCAGCTCGGCCACGAGGCGACCGTCTCGAAGGTCAGCGAGGAGCAGCTCTTCTATCTCATGAGCCGAGGGATGCCGGAGGACGAGGCGATGGCCATGATCGTCCGCGGATTCATCGAGCCGATCGCCCGTGAACTGCCGATGGAGTACGCCATGGAATTGAACAAGCTCATCGAGATGGGCATGGAAGGCAGCGTCGGATAATGATCGCTCTCGCGATGAACGGAATCGTGGGCTGAATGACGTCGCTCACCCAAGCCCCGGCCACCACACCGTCGGGGGTCGCTGTCGTGGGCAGCACCGCCCACTCCGACGGCGGTTTCGTCCCGGTCCAGACCCGCTCCGAGCGCCCGCGCTCGTACGACCCCGCTGACTTCGGCGTTCCCACGGGGCGCGAGGTCGACTTCACGCACACGCCGGTCGCGCGACTGGCTCCGCTCTTCGTCGACGCCGACGCGTCGGCGAACCCGGTCGAGATGACGGTGAGTGGCGCGCAGGACGTGTTTCAGGGCACGCTCGCGATCGGCCAGAGCCCGCGTGGCGACGTCTTCGAGCCCGAGGACGTGATCGCCGCCGTGGCCTGGACCCGCACGACGTCGGCGCTGCACCTTCGCATCCCCGCCTCGATCGAGCTCGCCGAACCCGTCGAGATCGATGTCACCGCGCCTGGCGCGGTGGCCCACAGCCACATCGTGATCGAGGCGTCGGCGCATTCGCGGGCGACCGTGCTCCTGCGTCACCGCGGCGAGGCCCTGCTGGCCCAGAACGTCGAGATCATCGTGCGCGACGGCGCCCATCTCACCGTGGTGACCGTGCAGGAGTGGTCCGACGGCGCCGTGCACGCGGCATCCCACCAGGCTCGTGTCGATCGCGACGCGTACCTGCGGCACATCGTGGTGAGCCTCGGCGGTGCCGTGGTCAGGCTGAACCCGTCGATCGAGCTCGCCGGCTCGGGGGCGGAAGCCGAGATCTACGGGCTCTCGTTCGCCGACGCCGGTCAGCACTTGGAGAGCCAGGTCTACCTGCATCACAAGGGCCCTCAGACGCGCGGGAACGTGCTCTACAAGAGCGCTCTGCAGGGTGACGGCGCGCGGACGGTGTGGGTCGGCGACGTGCTGATCGGACCCGATGCGACCGGTACCGACTCCTACGAGGCAAACCGCAACCTCGTGCTCACCGAAGGTGCGCGCGCGGACTCTATCCCGAACCTCGAGATCGAGACCGGCGACATCCGCGGAGCAGGGCACGCGAGCGCCACGGGGCGCTTCGACGACGAGCAGCTCTTCTACCTGCAGGCTCGCGGCATCCCGGAAGAAGAAGCGCGCCGCCTGGTCGTGCGCGGATTCCTCGCCGAGATCGTGCAGAAGCTCGGCATCCCGGCCCTCGAAGAAGAACTCAGCGCCGCCATCGAGGCGGAGCTGACCCCGGCGGAGGCGGCATGAGCGCCACCCGCGCGTGCGCGCTCAGCGAGCTGCAGCAGGACGAGGCCCACCGAGTCGAGATCGACGGTGTCGCGATCGCGGTCGTGCTCGACTCGAACGGCGAGGTCCACGCGATCGGCGATGTCTGCACCCACGGCGACGTCTCGCTGTCCGAAGGGTTCGTCGACGACGACACGCTGGAGTGCTGGGCCCACGGCTCCGCCTTCTCGCTGCGTACCGGTCGCCCACTGAACCTCCCCGCGTACGAGCCGGTCCCGGTGTATGCGGTCACCATCGACGGCGATGACGTCCTCATCGACCCCGCCGTCCTCAAAGAGCTCTGAAGAAGGAAGCACACATGCCTGTCCTTGAAATCCGCGATCTGTTCGTGACGGTCGAGACGGATGCCGGAACAACGCCCATCCTCAACGGCCTGACGCTCACGATCCGCACGGGTGAGACCCACGCGATCATGGGCCCGAACGGGTCGGGTAAGTCGACTTTGGCCTACACGATCGCCGGTCACCCCAAGTACCACGTCGAGAGCGGCTCCATCACGCTCGACGGTGCAGACGTCCTGTCGATGACCGTCGACGAGCGTGCGCGCGCCGGTCTGTTCCTGGCGATGCAGTATCCCGTCGAGATCCCCGGTGTGACCGTGACGAACTTCCTGCGCACGGCCAAGACCGCGATCGACGGCGAGGCGCCGTCCATCCGCACCTGGACCAAGGACGTCAAAGCGTCCATGAAGAACCTCCGCATGGACCCGAAGTTCGCCCAGCGCAATGTGAACGAGGGCTTCTCCGGCGGCGAGAAGAAGCGCCACGAGATCCTCCAGCTCGAACTCCTGCGCCCGCAGATCGCCGTGCTCGACGAGACCGATTCGGGCCTCGACGTCGACGCGCTCAAGATCGTGTCCGAGGGCGTGAACCGCGCCAAGGAGCAGACCAACCTCGGCGTTCTGCTCATCACGCACTACACCCGCATTCTGCGATACATCCACCCCGATTTCGTTCACGTGATGGTCGCCGGTCGGATCGTCGAAGAGGGCGGTCCCGAGCTGGCTGAGCGCCTCGAAGACGAAGGCTACGATCGTTTCGTCGAGCCCGCCGTCGACGCGGACGCGTAGGATCGTTATATGACCGCAACGCTCGCACCCGAGAAGTTCGACGAGGTCACCGAAGCCCTGAAGGACGTCATGGATCCCGAGCTCGGGATCAACGTCGTCGATCTGGGACTCATCTACGACCTCGCGTGGGATGACGAGAACGATGCTCTCGTGATTCACATGACCCTCACCAGCGCCGGGTGTCCCCTCACCGATGTGCTCGAGGAGCAGACGGCGCAGGCGCTCGACAACGTCGTCGAGCGTTTCCGCATCAATTGGGTCTGGATGCCGCCGTGGGGCCCTGAGCGGATCACGGACGACGGACGCGACATGATGAGGGCACTCGGCTTCGCGATCTGAGCGACGTCCCCGCGACGCCGTGTGACAGGTGAGGGGCGCCGCCGTTGCCGCGCGGTTAGCCTGAAAAAGTGAGTGCGACCCCGCTGCAGGCCCTGCCGATCGACGAGTTGCGCCAGCGTTCGAGTACGAAGTGGCGCAAGTATCCGGCCGACGTGATCCCGATGTTCGTCGCTGAGACCGACTACGGGCTCGCCCCGGCCATCACCCGAGTTCTCGCCAGGGCGGTCGAGCTCGGCGACACCGGCTATACCCCGCCCGACCCCGGCATCCGGGACGCGTTCGTCGGATTCGCGCAGCGCCGCCTCGGATGGTCGGTGGACCCCTCGCACGTGTTCTGGACCGGCGACGTGATGATGGGGGTCGTCGAGATCCTGCGCCTCGTGATCTCGCCTGGGGACCGCGTCGTCGTGACCACGCCGGTGTATCCGCCCTTCTTCGACACGGTCGAGGAGGCGGGCGGCATCGTCGAGCGAGTACCGCTCGTCCGTACAGAGACGGGCTTTCATCTCGACCTCGACGGCATCGAGGCCGCCCTGGCCGGGGGAGCGCGCGCCATTCTTCTGTGCAATCCGCACAATCCGACCGGCACCGTTCACACGCGCGAGACGCTCGCCGCTCTCGCGGACATCGCCGAGCGCGCGGGCGCCACCGTCATCAGCGACGAGATCCACGGCCCTCTCGCGTACGATCCCCGTGCCTTCACGCCGTTCCTCGCCGCATCGGACGCGGCCGCCCGGGTCGGCTACGCGGTGACGAGTGCGAGTAAGACCTTCAACCTGGCGGGGCTGAAGTGCGCGGTGATGATCGCGGGCGCGACCCCTCAGGCCCACGCTCTGCAGACGCTGCCCTGGGAGGTCGAATGGCGGACGGGACTGTTCGGGGCGCTCGCGAACGTGGCTGCCTACTCGCCCGAGAGCGATGAGTGGCATGACAGCCTCATGGCGGCCCTGACCGCCAACAGGGCGCTCCTGGCGGACCTGCTCGCCGATCACCTGCCCGAGGCGCGGTACCGCATACCCGATGCGGGGTTCCTCGCATGGGTGGATGTCTCGGACTACGGGTGGGGCGACAACCCCGCGACGAAGATCCGCCGCGAAGCGCGAGTGGCCCTGCATCACGGGCCGCTGTTCGGCGACGAGGGCGTGGGGCACGTGCGGATCAACTTCGCGTGCCACCCCGATCTCCTCCGTGAGGCCGTGACGCGTGTAGGGGCTCTTGCGGGCGGTGTCACCGCATCGAATTGAGGTTAAGGAGTAGGTGAGGCTAACCTAAGAAACATGTCCTCGACCGAGATCATCTCCCGGCCCGCCTACCGCCCCTATCGAGCGACCGTCTCACGTGTTCGACGTCTCTCGCCGCACTTCGTGCGTGTGACGTTCCACGATCACGATCTGGCCTACTTCGGTACGGCCGGCCTGGATCAGCGGATCAAGGTCGTTCTTCCGCGAGCGGACGGCGAGTACGGCGATTTCGGTCAGCATGATGCCGCGGGGGACTGGTACGACCGGTGGAGGGCGCTCCCCGAGTCGGAGCGCAACCCGTTTCGCACGTACACGGTGCGCCGGATCGATCCGGATGCGCGCGAGCTCGACGTCGACTTCGTCGTGCATCCCGGGGCCGGCCCGGCGGGCACATGGGCCGAGACGGCGGCGCCCGGCCAGGAGCTCATCATCGTCGGGCCCGACGAGCGGAGCCCGCACTCCGCGACCGGTTTGGACTGGCACCCGGGAAACGCCACGCGGCTGCTGCTCGCCGGCGATGAGACGGCCGCCCCCGCGATCGGCGCGATCCTCGAGTCTCTCGACGACTCGCACGAGGTCGACGCCTTCATCGAGGTGGCCACGGCAGAGGACGTCGTGCCGCCCGCATGCGCCAGCGGGTTCCGCGTGCACTGGATCGCGCGCCACGAGCGAGCGCACGGCGCTGCGCTCATCGAGGCGGTGAGCGCCTGGGCGAGCCGATCGACCGATGTCCTCGAGCGCGCGGCCGCGCCGCGCACGCAGGAGCTCGACGACATCGACGTGGATCGTGAGCTGCTCTGGGACAGCCCCGAGGGCGCCGAGGGGGAGTTCTACGCCTGGATCGCAGGCGAAGCCGCCACCGTCAAGCAACTGCGCCGGATGCTGGTATCCGACCGGGGCGTGGACCGCAAGCGCGTCGCCTTCATGGGCTACTGGCGTCTCGGTCAGGCCGAACGCGTCGAATGATCGCCACCGCCCGAAGGCGGCGGACCGGGCTGGTGCTCGCGGGGATGATCGTCGTGTTCGTCGTCGCCGTCGTGCTGAGCCTCGGTGTCGGCGCGCGTCCGATCGCCCCCGCCACCGTCCTCGAAGCGCTGCTGTCGCCCGACCGCTCGGACCCCGACCACACGGTGGTGCTCACGCAGCGTCTCCCTCGCACAGTGATCGCGATCGTGGCCGGCGCTGCACTCGCCGTTGCCGGCACCGTGATGCAGGGGCTGACGCGCAACCCCCTCGCCGACCCCGGGCTGCTCGGAGTCAATGCCGGAGCATCCGTCGCCGTGCTCGCCGCGATCACGCTCCTCGGCATCACCACCCCGAGCGGCTTCGTCTGGTTCGCTTTCGGCGGCGCGGCGATCGCAGCAGTCGTCGTCGCCGCGATCGGGGGACGCGGACCGGACGGGAGCAATCCTGCGAGACTCGCCCTCACCGGAGCCGCCGTCACGGCAGGGCTCGGGGCTGTCACCATGCTCATCCTGACGACGAACACCGTCGCTCTGGACGTCTACCGCTACTGGTCGGTGGGCGGCCTCACCGCACGCGGACTGGATGCTGTCGCGATCGTCCTGATTCCGATCCTCATCGGGCTCGTGCTCTCGCTCACCTCGGCGCGCGGGCTGGATCTGGTCGCGCTCGGCGAGGACACCGCAACGGGTCTCGGCCACAATGTCGCACGAACGAGGGTCGTCGGCATCCTCGCCACCGTGCTCCTGTGCGGCGGCGCGACAGCGATCGCGGGCCCCATCGTCTTCCTCGGACTTCTCGTGCCGCACGCGCTTCGCGCGGTGGTCGGCGGCGAGTACGGGCGCCTGCTCGTGGTCGGCATCCCGGCGGGAGCGAGCGTGCTGCTCCTCGCCGACGTCGCCGGCCGGGTCATCGCGCTGCCGGGCGAAGTGCAGGCGGGCATCGTCGTGGCGTTCATCGGAGCACCCGTCCTCATCTCCCTTGTGCTGCGCAGAACGGAGGTGTCGCTGTGACGACGCTCGAGGAACCCGTCTTCCCGCGGGCGAGCGTCGTCCTGGGCGTGCGGCGCGGCGCGCGTCGGCGCGCGACCCTCGTCCTCTGGATCGTCGCGGCGATCGTCGTCGCGGTGACGGCCGTCGCGCTCTCGATCGGCGACTACGCCCTCTCACCGGAGGCGCTCTGGCGCACCCTGTGGGGTGGCGGTGAACGGATCGAGTCCTACGTCCTCTTCCAGGTGCGGGCTCCGCGCGTCGCGATGGCGCTGGTCGCCGGCGGCGCGCTGGGGCTCGCCGGCGCCCTCCTGCAGTCCTTGCTCGGCAATCCCCTCGCCAGCCCCGACCTCCTGGGCATCTCCGGCGGCAGCGGTGTCACCGCGGTGTTCGTCCTGCTGGTGCTCGGCACCACTGGGCCGCTTCTCGCGCTTGGCGCGTTCGGGGGAGGCATCGCCGTCGCCGGACTCCTCCTGCTCGCCGGTCGGGCTCAGCTCGACGGCGGTTACCGGCTGATCCTCGCGGGGATCGGAGTGTCATTCCTGTGCGCGGCGGTCATCAACTTCCTGATGGTGCGCGCCAAGGTCGAGCAGACGCAGCTGGCCCTGCTCTGGCTGACCGGCAGCCTGTCGTCCACACCGTGGTGGCAGGTGGTCACGGTGGCAGCAGTGGTGCTCGCGAGCATCCCGGCCGTCGTCCTCTGCGCGCGCTGGCTGCCGATCGTGCAGCTGGGGCCGTCCACCGCGTCGGGGCTCGGGGTGCGCCCGGGTGTCGTCCGTGTGACGACGGTGACCGTCGCCGTGCTCCTGACGTCGGTCACGTGCGCCTTCCTCGGGCCGATCTCGTTCGTCGCGCTGTGTGCTCCGGCGATCGCACGCCCGCTGCTCGGCCACGGCGCCATCGGCATCGGTACGAGCGCCCTGATCGGGGGTGCGCTGCTCGCCGTCGCCGACCTGATCGCACAGTTCGGGATCCCGGGACTCCAGGTGCCCGTGGGCGTCGTCACCGGCGCTCTCGGCGCCGTCTTCCTGCTCTGTCTGCTCGCCACTTCGAAAGGACGCCACTTGTGACCTCCCCGAATGCCACGGATGCTCCGCGCCTCGTCGCGCGTGGCCTCGATGCCGGCTACCCCGGCCGCAGGGTCATCGAGGGTCTGGATCTGCAGATCGCCCCCGGGCGGATCACGATGATCATCGGCGCCAACGCGTGCGGAAAGTCCACGCTGCTCGGGGTGCTCGCTCGCCTCCGCGCTCCGCTCGCCGGGAGCGTCGAACTGGATGACGTCGATGTGAACACGATTGCGCGGTCGCGCTTCGCGCGCACGGTCGGGCTGCTGCCCCAGCATCCGATCGCTCCCGACGGGCTCAGCGTCGCCGAGCTCGTCTCTCGCGGCCGCCACCCCCATCGCGGGGTCTTCCGCCGGTGGAGCGCGGCGGATTCCGCGCACGTCGACGACGCGATGGCCCGCACGGGCGTCAGCGAGCTCGCCGACCGCCCGGTGGGTGATCTGTCCGGCGGGCAGAGACAGCGGGTCTGGATCGCGATGGCTCTGGCGCAGGACCCCAAGATCCTGCTGCTGGATGAACCGACGACGTTCCTCGACCTCAGCCATCAGCTCGAGGTGCTCGATCTGCTGCGCGAGCTCAATCGCACCCAGGGCACCACGATCGTCGTCGTCCTTCACGAGCTGAACCTCGCGGCGCGCTACGCCGACGATCTCATCGTCATGTCGGAGGGCCGGGTCGTCGCACACGGCCGGCCGTCCGACGTGCTCACCCGCGAAGTGGTGGCGCGGGCTTTCGCCCTGGACGCCCTCGTGATCCCCGACCCGCTCACGCAGACTCCGCTCGTCATCCCGGTACCCGGAGGCGCGCACGCGCGCGCCGACGAGCACTGACCACAGCCCACCACAGAAAGGCACGACACATGACCCGTCCACGTACCAGGCTGGCCCTCGCCATCGCCGCGACCGCCGCGGCCGCCTTCGCTCTCGCCGGATGCGCCGGCACGGCCTCGACGTCGCCCACCGCGAGCGCAGGAGCCGTCGCGCAGATCGGCTTCCCCGTCACGATCGACTCGGCCCTCGGCTCGACCACGATCGAGGCCGCGCCCACCCGTATCGCGACGTGGGGATGGGGTGCCACCGACGCGGTCCTCGCGCTCGGGATCGTGCCCGTGGCCATCCCCGCCGACAACTACTCCGGCGGCGACGACAAGATGTCGCCGTGGATCTCGGACGCCATCGAGCAGCTCGGGGGCGATGCCCCGACGATCCTCGATTCGTCCGCCAGCGAGATCTCGGTCGAGGAGCTCCTCGCGACCGACCCCGACGTGCTCCTGGCGCCTTATTCCGGGCTGACGCAGAAGGAGTTCGACGCGGTGACCGCAGCCGGCGTCCCCGTCATCGCGTACCCCGAAGCGGCCTGGACGACGCCGTGGCGCGACGTCATCACGATCACCGGCGAGGCACTCGGGATGAAGGATCAGGCGGCCCAGCTGCTCGGTGACCTCGACACCCTCGTGAGCGACGCGGCCGCCTCGCATCCCGAGTTCGCCGGAACCTCGATCGCGTACATCGACGACGACGTGGACACGTTCTACATGTATCTGCCCGCCGATCCGCGCGTCGAGATCCTCGAAGACCTCGGATTCGTCACCCCGTCGAGCGTGACAGCGCTCGACAACAAAGAGGGGACGTTCTACACGACCGTGAGCTATGAGAGCCTCGACAGGATCGACGCGCAGGTGATCTTCACACAGGCGGAAGAGCAGAGCGCGCTCGATGAATTCCTGAGCTCGGACCGCGGGCTGCTGATCCCGGCTGTCAAGAAGGGCGCCGTGGCCGCGATCGTCGGTGCGGAGAACGTCGGTGCCGTCTCGCCCACGGCGCTCAGCCTCCCGTGGCTGCTCCCGACGATGACGGACAAGCTCGCCGCGGCAGTCGCGACAGCCAAGAGCTGAGAGCGCTCTACCCGATGGATGCCCCGGCCGTCGTAGCCGGGGCATCCGTCGTGTGCCGCCCCCGGGAAGGGTCGGGGCGCGTGCCGACTTATACTTGGGGGCTGGCACTTCGCCGCCCTCGATCCCCGACTTCAAGAAACGGACGTCTGCTGTGCTCGCCGTTCACGACCTCGAGATCCGCGTGGGAGCCCGCATCCTCATGTCGGATGTCTCCTTCCGCGTGTCACCCGGTGACAAAGTGGGGCTCGTGGGCCGCAACGGCGCCGGCAAGACCACGCTCACGAAGGTCCTCGCGGGCGATCTGCTTCCGGCCGACGGCCGCGTCGAGCGATCGGGCGAACTCGGTTACCTGCCGCAGGATCCCCGCTCGGGTGATCCATCGATGCTCGCCCGCACGCGCATCCTCGATGCACGCGGCCTCGGCTCCTTGGCGATCGAGATGCACGAGGCTGCTCTGGCCATGGGTGCTGACGATCAGGCCGTCGCCGCGAAGGCGATGAAGCGGTACGGCCAGCTCACGGAGCGTTTCGAAGCTCTGGGCGGCTACACGGCCGAGGCAGAGGCGGCGACGATCTCGCACAACCTCTCGCTCCCGGATCGACTTCTCGATCAGCCGCTGAGCACGCTGTCGGGCGGCCAGCGACGCCGGATCGAGCTCGCCCGCATCCTGTTCTCGGATGCAGATTCGATGATCCTCGACGAGCCGACCAACCACCTCGACGCTGACAGCGTGGTGTGGCTGCGTGAGTTCCTGAAGAACTACCGCGGTGGCCTCATTGTGATCAGCCACGACGTCGAACTCGTGGGCGAGACCGTCAACCGGGTCTTCTACCTCGACGCGAACCGTCAGGTCATCGACGTCTACAACATGAACTGGAAGAACTACCTGCGCCAGCGGGTCGCCGACGAAGAGCGCCGGAAGAAGGAGCGCGTCAACGTCGAGAAGAAGGCGACAGCACTGCAGCTGCAGGCCGCCCGGTTCGGCGCCAAGGCATCGAAGGCCGCCGCCGCCCACCAGATGGTCGCACGTGCGGAGAAGATGTTGTCCGGCCTCGACGAGGTGCGTCAGGAGGAGCGTGTCGCGAAGCTCCGCTTCCCCAAGCCCGCGCCGTGCGGAAAGACGCCGCTCATGGCGACGGGTCTGTCGAAGTCGTACGGCTCGCTGGAGATCTTCACAGATGTGGATCTCGCGATCGACCGCGGGTCGAAGGTCGTCGTGCTCGGGTTCAACGGCGCGGGCAAGACGACGCTCCTGCGGATCCTCGCGGGGGTCGACAAGCCCGACACGGGTGAGCTCGAACCCGGCCACGGACTGAAGGTCGGCTACTACGCCCAGGAGCACGAGAACCTCGACGTCAATCGGTCGGTGCTCGAGAACATGATGTCGGCGGCGCCCGACATCACCGCCACCGAGGCGCGTAAGGTGCTGGGTTCGTTCCTGTTCACGGGCGACGATGTGCTCAAGCCCGCCGGCGTACTCTCCGGCGGCGAGAAGACGCGCCTGTCGCTGGCGACTCTCGTCGTCTCGTCGGCGAACATGCTCCTGCTGGACGAGCCCACGAACAACCTCGATCCCGCGTCGCGCGAAGAGATCCTCGGCGCGCTCTCGCACTACGAGGGCGCCGTGGTGCTCGTCTCGCATGACGAGGGCGCGGTGATGGCGCTCAACCCCGAGCGTGTCCTCATCCTTCCCGACGGCGTCGAAGACATCTGGAACCGCGAGTACCAGGAGCTGATCACGCTCGCGTGATCTTCCGTCGCTGCGGAGGCGGGTCAGCGGGTGCGGTCGAGCAGCGCATCCTCGTCTTCGGCGTCGCGGTCGCGTCGACGCCTGGCCGGCGTGCGGGTCGGAAGCTCGACGCCGGCGGCGGCCGCGGCACGGTCTTCGGCATCCTCTCGCCGGGCCCGTCGTTCGCTGCGGATCACGTACCAGATGAAGACGAAGCCCATGATCGCGAACAGGATCCACTGGATCGCGTACGACAGGTAGGGTCCTGGGTCGTCCGACGGCGGGTCGACGGCCTGCGGCCGTGTGTCGGGGGCCGGGGTCTCGGACATCATGAGACCGTAAGCCGACTGCTCGAGCTTGGCCGCTGACGCCGGGTCGAGCATATCCGCGACCAGCGGGAGGTTGATCGTCGGCACCTGACCGTCGGGTGCCGACCGGCCGGAGGTGGGGAGGGCCTCACCCGGCCGCAGCCGGACGATCACCGACACGTCGCCCGTCGGTGCGGCAGGAATGACATCCGGGTCCGGCTGGTGGTTTCCGGGCGGAACCCACCCTCGATCAACGAGGAGGACGCGGCCATCGTCCAGCTGGAAGGGTACGAGCACCTCGAAGGCTGCCGTCCCGCCGTGCGGTCGATTGCGCACCAGGATCTGTTCACCGTCCAGGTATCTCCCCGTCAGCTCGACGGGGAGCCACTCGTCCTGCGGTGCCAGCGTCGTGCCCAGGGGGATCGCCGAGTCGAGCGACACGGGTTCGCGGTCGTAGTTCGCGGCGACCAGCGCGAGCTGCTCGGATCGCTCCGCGTTCCGGGAGAACTGCCAATTCGAGAGGAACCCGCACGCGATCGCGAACACGATCGCGACGGCGATGTAGATCGTCCAGCGCACCGCGGCGGGAGCGGTGGCGCGGCTCACAACACGCCTCCGGCGGATGTGAGCGCGCTCACCGACACGGGGAACTCGCGCGCGGCGAGAAACGCGCGCAGGTACTCGACGTGGTCATCGCACGCCACCCAGATCTTGCGGCGGTCACCGGTGTGGATACGGGGATTGCGCCAGGTGATCCGCCAGGAGGCGTGCTCGCGGCATCCCGCTCTCGAGCACTCCGCGGTCGACGCGCCCGGATCCGAGTCAGCGTCGTGCCGTGGGCTCATGCGCCGGGCCCGGAGGCCGGACCGTCGCCCTGGCCGGCCCCGTCGATCGGGCGGCTCTCGTGGATGAGGATCACCGGAGGCGCGGACGCCTCCGCCTCACGTACGACCGGTGTGCTCGGCGCTTGCGGCAGAGCACGCTCCGGGCTCTCGGCATCCACTTCATGCACATCGTCGCCGACGTTGGCGATGACGACGGCGATATAGGGCAGGAAGATCGCCCCGGCACCGAAGACCCACGTGTACCAGCCGTACGGAGTGACCAGCACCATCAGCACGAAGCACACGATGCGGATGCCCATCATCACGAGGTACCTCGTGTACCGACGGCTCGCTTCGTCGCGCGGCGCCCGCGGAAGGGACGTCGCCGACTGCGCATTCGCCTGACTCTTCACGATGATCACAGACTACGCCGCGTGCGAGCCTCTCGGCCCCGTCCGCGGCGTGCGATCGGACTCAGATGTTGTTATAACGCGCACCCTGCGTGGCGGCGAACCCGATGAATGCGAAGAAGGCGATCACGCCGAGGATGAACAGCCCGAGGCCGACGTACCCGACGATGACTCCCGCCAGCGCCAGCCCGCGTCCGCCCTCTTGCGTCTGGGAGATCTGACGCAGCGAGATGTGCCCCATGATCACGCCGGCGAGTGAACCGATGAACGGCAGGAACCAGAGGAATCCGACGATCGAGGCGATCATCGAGATCACTGCGAGCGTGTTGGTCTTGACCGGCTGCGGATACGCGCCGTACGGAGCCTGCGCGTACTGCGGGTAGGCACCGGGCTGGCCGTAGACCGGCTGCGGAGGAGCGCCGTAGGGGGCAGGCTGAGCGGGCGCTCCGTACGGAGCCGGGGGTGGGTACGCGCTCGGAGGCGGATAGGCGCTCGGCTGCGCGGGCGAGCCATAGGCGGGGGGAGCGGGCGGCGCCGGCACGGCGGGGACCTGAGGATTCTGGCCGGGGGAGGTGTCGCTCACGATGCGCCTTTCGTCACGGATGCTGGCCTTCAGCGTCCCAGCGCCGCAACCCGGGTGTCAAACCCGCGCCGGTAGGCTGGTGCGGATCATCCGCCGAGCTCCAGGAGGCCTACATGCCCAGCGATCGCGTCGTCCTCGTCACCGGGGGAAACCGCGGCATCGGCCGTGCCATCGCCGAGCGCTTCGTCGCGGAGGGGTACCGGGTCGCAGTGACAGCCCGATCCGGCGAAGGACCCGAGGGCACGCTGACGGTGCGCGCGGACGTGACGGATGCCGCAGCCCTCGATGCCGCGTTCACCGAGGTGGAGCAGCAACTGGGGCCCGTCGAGATCGTCGTCGCGAACGCGGGCATCACGCGCGACACACTCCTGCTCAGGATGACGGAGGACGATTTCGACAGCGTGATCGCGACCAATCTCGGCGGAACCTTCCGCGTCGTCAAGCGCGCATCCAAGGGAATGCTCCGCGCGCGCTGGGGGCGCGTGATCCTCATCTCGAGTGTCGTCGGCCTCTACGGCGGAGCCGGTCAGGTCAACTACTCGGCCTCCAAGAGCGCCCTGGTGGGCTTCGCGCGTTCACTCACGCGAGAGCTCGGCGGACGGGGCATCACGGCGAACGTCGTCGCCCCCGGCTTCATCGAGACCGACCTCACCGCAGTCCTGCCCGAGGCGACCCAGGCGGAGTACAAGAAGAACATCCCGGCGGGGCGCTTCGCCACGACAGACGAGGTCGCCGGGGTCGTGACGTGGCTCGCGTCGGATGACGCGTCCTACATCTCGGGTGCCGTGATTCCGGTGGACGGCGGCCTCGGCATGGGGCACTGACGGGCGCGCATCGCCCCCGGCCACCTTCGGGGCGCTGCTCAGGGCAGCAGCGGAATCACTTCGCGCAGATCCACCGGCCCGATCACCAGGTCCGCGTGCGCGCGCACCGCGGGTTTGGCGTTGAAGGCGAGCCCGAGGCCTGCAGCGGCCATCATCAGCAGGTCGTTCGCGCCGTCGCCGATCGCGATCGTGCGCGCGGCCGACACGCCGAGTTCATCGGCCCATTCACGAAGCGACGCGGCCTTGGCCGCAGCATCCACGATCTCGCCGTCGATGACTCCGGTGAGCACCTCGTCCTTCGAGGCGAGTCGATTCGCCCGCCACCGGTCGACCCCTAGCTGGGGAGCGACCGTGTCGAGGATCTCGTGGAAGCCGCCTGAGACGACTCCCACGACGCCGTGTCGTTCGTGCACGGCGTCGATGAGCTCTCGGACGCCGGGGGTGGGTTCGATGCGCGCGCGAACGCGCGCGAACGACGACAGCGGCACCCCCTCCAGGGCTCGGACGCGCGACCGCAGGCTCTCCGCGAAATCCACCTCGCCGCGCATGGCGGCCTCGGTCGCCGCCGCGATCTCGGGGCCGCGACCCGCTTCGTCGGCGATCAACTCGATCACTTCGTTGCGGATAAGGGTCGAATCCGCGTCGAGGACGACGAGAAGGCGGGTGGGGGCGTCGGGCACCCTCACACGTTAGCGGGATCCGCGGGGAGCCCCCGCGCAGAGGTCAGTCGACCCGCATACCCTTGCCGACGACCGTGATGCCGGTCTCGGTGACGGTGAAGCCCCTGGCCAGATCGTGATCGCGGTCGACGCCGACGGTGGCTCCGTCGCCCAGGACCACGTTCTTGTCGAGGATGGCGCGATGGATGCGGGCGCCCTGCCCGACGCGGACATGGTCGAAGATGACCGAGTCGGTGATCGTCGACCCGCCGGCGGCGAGGGCCCACGGACCGATCACGCTGCGTTCGAGGTGAGTCCCCGAGAGCACCGAGCCGAGCGAGACGATCGAGTCGATCGAGTTGCCGATGCGGCCGACCGAGTCGCGGACGAACTTCGCCGGTGGCGAGTTGACCGTCTGCGAGTGGATGGGCCAGTCCATGTTGTAGAGGTTGAAGATCGGCAGGGTCGAGATCAGATCCATGTGCGCGTCGAAGAACGACTCGATCGTGCCCACGTCCCGCCAGTACGACCTGTCGCGGTCGGTGGAGCCGGGCACCTCGTTGCGCTTCATGTCGTAGACGCCGGCTTCGCCTCGTCCGACGAAATAGGGCACGATGTCGCCGCCCATGTCGTGGTTGGAGGTCGGGAGTTCGCCGTCCGTCTCGACGGCCTCGATGAGTGCCTCCGCGTCGAAGATGTAGTTGCCCATCGAGGCGAGGACCTCACCGGGGGAGTCGGCCAGGCCGGTCGGGTTCTGCGGCTTCTCGAGGAACTGCTTGATCTTCGACGGGTCCTTCGCATCGACATCGATGATGCCGAACTGGTTGGCGAGTCCGATGGGCTGGCGGATGCCGGCTACGGTCGCCCGGGCGCCGGATTCGATGTGCGCAGCGAGCATCTGACGGAAGTCCATGCGGTACACGTGATCGGCGCCGATCACCACGACGATGTCGGGCTTCTCGTCGTTGATCAGGTTGAGGCTCTGCAGGATCGCGTCAGCCGATCCGGAGAACCAGCGCTTGCCGAGCCGCTGCTGCGCCGGGACGGATGCAACATACGAGTCGAGGAGCGGCGACATCCGCCAGGTCTGGGATATATGCCGGTCGAGGCTGTGCGACTTGTACTGCGTCAGTACGACGAGCTGTCTCAGCCCCGAGTTGATCAGATTCGAGATCGCGAAATCGATGAGACGGTACTGGCCGCCGAACGGGACGGCGGGCTTGGCTCGGTCGGCGGTGAGGGGCATGAGGCGCTTGCCCTCCCCGCCCGCGAGGATGATTCCGAACACCTTCGGCGCTGCTGGCATGGCACCACACTAGGCCGCGCCAGGGCCGGGGACTAGCGTATTGACATGCGAGTCGACATCATCACGAAGGAGTATCCGCCGGAGATCTATGGCGGCGCGGGAGTGCATGTCACGGAACTCGTGAAGGCACTGCGCGAGCGGCTGGACGTGCAGGTGCGCGCGTTCGGGGGTGCCCGCGACGAGACGGGGACGACCTCTTACGCGGTTCCGGTCGAGCTTGCCGGCGCGAACGGAGCGGTGCAGACCCTCGGAACCGATCTCGAGATCGTCACGGATGTCGCCGGCGCGGACGTCGTGCACAGCCACACCTGGTACGCGAACTTCGCGGGGCATCTGTCGTCGTTGCTGCACGGCATCCCCCACATCGTCACGGCCCACAGCCTCGAACCGCTCCGCCCGTGGAAGGCGGAACAGCTCGGCGGCGGCTACGCGGTGTCGAGCTATATCGAGAAGACGGCATATGAGGGTGCGGCGGCGATCATCGCCGTGAGCGAGGGCATGCGGCAAGACATCCTGCGGAGCTACCCGTCGCTCGATCCCGCCGACGTGCGCGTGATCTACAACGGCATCGATGTGGAGGAATGGCACCCCGTCGAGGATGCTGCGGTGCTCGCCGAGTACGGGATCGACCCCGATCGTCCCTCCGTCGTCTTCGTCGGTCGCATCACCCGGCAGAAGGGCCTGCCCTACCTGCTGCGGGCCGTGGCGGAGCTCCCTGCAGATGTCCAGGTGATCCTCTGCGCCGGCGCCCCGGACACGCCCCAGATCCTGACCGAGGTCGAGGGTCTCGTACGCGATCTGCAGACCACCCGTGACGGTGTCGTCTGGATCGACAAGCTTCTGCCGCGGCACGAGCTGTGCGCCATCCTGTCGTCTGCGACCACGTTCGTGTGTCCGTCGGTGTATGAGCCGCTGGGGATCGTCAATCTCGAGGCGATGGCGTGCGGGGCAGCTGTCGTGGGCACAGCGACCGGCGGCATTCCCGAGGTCGTCGTGGACGGCGTCACGGGGCGACTGGTCCCGATCGAGCAGGTGCAGGACGGAACGGGCACCCCGGTCGACCCGGAGCGGTTCGTCGCAGATCTCGCCCGTGTCCTGACCGAGGTCGTGACCGACCGCGAGCGTGCCCGGACCTACGGCGAAGCGGGCCGCGCGCGCGCGGCCGCGGCTTTCAGCTGGGGTGCGATCGCCGAGGCCACGGCGGCGCTCTACGCCGAGGTCGCCGGTCGCGGCCGATAGGCTGGGCTCATGCCGCAGGTGCTCGAGTTCTCCGACGTCGTCGTCCGCCGAAGCACCCGGAACATCGTCGATCATCTCGACTGGACGGTGCAGGACGATCAGCGGTGGGTGATTCTCGGCCCCAACGGAGCGGGAAAGACGACCCTGCTCCAGCTGGCCGACACGCTCATGCACCCCACTTCGGGTCGGGTGACGATCCTCGGCGAGGTGCTCGGACGCAGCGACGTGTTCGAACTGCGTCCGAGGATCGGCTTCGCGTCATCGGCGATGGCAAGGCGGATTCCGGGTGACGAGACCGTGCTGAACGTCGTACTCACCGCCGCCTTCTCGGTGCTCGGACGCTGGAACGAGGACTACGAAGACATCGACGAGCGCCGGGCGCTCCGGGTGCTCGCCGAGTGGAAGCTGGATCACCTGGCCGACCGCACGTTCGGCACACTGTCGGACGGTGAACAGAAGCGCGTGCAGATCGCGCGCGCCGTCATGACGGATCCGGAGCTCCTGCTGCTCGACGAGCCGACGGCGAGCCTTGACCTCGGCGCGCGAGAGGAGCTTCTGGCGCTCTTGACGGGCTATGCGCAGGCGCCGTCCACGCCCGGGATGGTGATGGTGACGCACCACGTCGAAGAGATTCCGGTGGGCTTCACTCACGTGCTGCTTCTGCGAGACGGCGCTGCGGTCTCCGCTGGTCCGATTGCGGAGGCGCTCACCTCTGAGACTCTGTCCCGGGCCTTCGGGCTGTCGATCGAGCTCAGCGAGCATGACGGCCGGTACGCCGCCATCGCGCGCAGATCCTGACGCCTCCGCACCGCAGGGGCGGGCGGAGGGCGCATGATTCCGCATCGTGCGGCATCCCTGATAGAATCGTTCCTTGGTGCGCTCGCACCACAGACTTTCTGCCCTGGCACAATCCAGAGCTCCACTCCCTAGAGGATCACCATGAAGACTGACATCCACCCCAACTACCAGGACGTCGTGTTCCGCGACCTCGGTTCGGGCGAGACCTTCCTGACCCGTTCGACGGTCACCAGCAGCAAGACGATCGAGCTCGACGGTGTGGAGTACCCCGTCATCGATGTCGAGATCTCGTCGGCGTCGCACCCGTTCTACACGGGCAAGCAGCGCATCATGGACTCGGCCGGTCGCGTCGAGAAGTTCAACCAGCGCTTCAAGGGCTTCGGCGGTGGGTCGAGCAACTAGCTCACCTCGCTTCGCTCGATAGAAACGCCCCGCTTCGGCGGGGCGTTTCTTCGTGCATCGGGGGCGTTATCGCACCGGCCAACCGCCGTCGAGGCGCTCGTCGGGGTCGAGACGCCCGATCCGGATGAAGTACTCGGTCAGGCTGGCCGCCTGAGCCCGCGCCCACGCGATCTGCCGAGTGTGAAGCTCTTCAAGCCTCGGCGGGAGAAGCGGGGCGAATCGCTCCGCGAGCGCTTGCGCGAGACGCCCAGCCGCAACGGCGTCTGCGGAGGCGTGATGTGCATCGTCCAGCCCCACCGCGTAGTGCTCGGCCACGGCCGCGAGCGTGCGCTTGCCGCGACGGTACCGGTCATACGTCTTGTCGATGATGAGCGGATCGATCACGGGAGCCGGATCCCGCAAGGGGGAGACGCCGTGCCTGTGGGCCTCGTGCGCGAGCAGCGAGAAATCGTACGCCGCGTTGTAGGCGACGACGGGGATGCCGGCATCGAGCAGTGAGCGGAGCACGTCGACGATCTGCTCGACGACGTCGCCCGCAGGCGACCCGACCGCACGCGCGTCCGCCGTGGTGACGCCGTGGATCGCCGCCGCCGACTCGGGGATGTCGATGCCCGGATCGGCGATCCAATCGCGCGAGAGGATGACGGCACCGCTCGCGTCGAGGAGCCCGACGTGGGCCGTCACGATCCTGTCTGTCGTGACGTCGATACCGGTCGTCTCGAGGTCGAACACCCCGATGACTCGTGCCCACGCCGGCGTCGAGTCGTGGGCATCCGCCGCCAGGGGGGCGTGCAGGTTCGGGTCCATGTCGACTACGGTATGCATCCCCTCCGACACCGGTCACGAGTCCCGCTGATATATATTAGTGTTTCGCATATCAAATCGTTCTGGGAGGGTACTGTGTCGTCGTCTGTCTTCGGAATCGGCCGAGGTGTGTGGGGTGTGGGCGTCGGCGTCCTGGTGGTGGGGTGCGTGGTGCTGGGGTCGGGTGCGGTCTCAGCCACTGCAGCGACAGGTCAGCTCGCCGACTCGGCTTTGGCGACGCCGGTGGTGGGCAGTTTCGACCTCGGCTACGGGGTGGATGGTCAGATCGACGAGCGGGTGGGTTCGTTGTCGTTCGTTCTTCCGCGGGCGGGGTTGGAGTTGCGTTGGGATTCCAGGGCGCTCGGCCTGGACATGGTGGGTTTGGGTGCGGGATGGATCCTGTCGGGTGTGCCATATGTGGGTGTGGACGGTGGGGTGAAAGTGTTCCCCGTATCCGGGGGCGACTACGACGCGGACGCGAGCGCCCCGTCCGGAATGGCCGGGTACGTGCTCGGCGACGCCGTGTTCTCCCAGACCGGTGGGGTGGTCCCCGCCCGGACGGATGGGATGGTCGCCGAGCGGGAGTACGCGTTCGAACTGTCGCAGACCGGCGGGACGACGACGTATTTCAACGCGGACGGTGAGCCGTTGACGCAGATAAAGGACTCGGAGAACCGGACGGATTGGGTCCCGGCGTCCGATGGCTCGCACCGCCTCATGCGGGTCGTCGACCCCGTGGGTGTCGTGACCGGGGTCGACTGGTCGAACCCGTCCGCTGTCCACGTCACTCGGGCCACCGCAACGCCCCCTGGCGCTGCGTCGGTCGGGGGAGAGGTGGAGCTGGACGGAGGCCGGGTCGCCGGCGTGGTCGATGCCGTCGGGGGTCGGGTGTCGGTCGACTACGACTCGTCCGGGCTGATCGCGCGGATCACCGGGGTGTCGGGCGCGGTCACCGATGTGTCCTGGCAGCCCCTCGTCGACGGATCGGCCGGCGTGGACCGCGTCCGGGTCATCGATGGACTCACGGGGGCGGTGCTGTCTGTGCGGGAGTGGGATGCCGAGTCTGGGGTCGCATCGGGGTGGCCGATGTACGCGGGGGAGGGAGACGTGTTCTCGTCCGGTGACGGTGCCTTCCGGTACCGAACGGCACTCTCCGACGGTGCGACCCGGGTGATTTCGGAGTACAACTCCACCCACTTGCTCATCGGCCGCTCCGTCGAGGTGACCACCGAATCAGGGCCGGTCGTCATTCAGGAGCAGGCGTTCCGGTATCCCGGGACGGATGGCGGGACTGTCCCTGACCCGTGGGACCTGCCGGCGCAGTTCAACCGCCCCACCGC
Organism: Microbacterium rhizomatis; assembly: GCF_008710745.1. Classification (GTDB taxonomy): domain Bacteria; phylum Actinomycetota; class Actinomycetes; order Actinomycetales; family Microbacteriaceae; genus Microbacterium; species Microbacterium rhizomatis. Next base: position 852,840 of record NZ_VYSA01000001.1, on the reverse strand, counting down.
CGCCGAGGTGACTTACCGAGATGATGCGGGCCGTGAACGGACCACTTCCGACGCGTACGAGTTCGACCCCCACGGGCACATGGTCTCCCACACCTCGCCGGATGGGACTGTGACCGAGACCGTGTATGACGAGACCGTGCTCGCGGGTGGCGTCCTGCCCGTGGGCCTGCCCCTCTCGGAGACTGTGCGCACGACGGACGGGCTGGTCTCACAGACCCGCTACGAACTGAACCCGACCCGGACGGCGCCGGTCGTCGAGGAGTCCTTAGCCGGAAAGGCAGGAGAAGTCCTGACCCGAACCGGCAGGACGGAGCGGGCTGTGCGGACCGATGGGTTCGTCTCCGAGGAACGCGTGTTCGGACAGGGAGGCACCGGTACCCCCGTCGTCACCACGCATGCCAGGGACGTGGATCTGGCAGCGAGCACTCAGAAGATCACGGACACGGCCGCCGCGGGGACGGATCTCGCCGTCACCACCAGCCACGTCTCCGATCTCCTGACCGAGCAGACCATCTCCGAGACCGACGCACTGGGAAATACGACGACGAGTTCGTATGACCCATCGGGGCGTGTGACCGCGCGGACAGACACTGCGGGTAACCTCACCCGCACCCGTTACCTCACCGTTCAGGCGGATGGGGTGAACGCGACCGTGGTGACCGCGCCGGACGGGGTGGTCACCACGACCGAGACGGACGTGCTGGGTCGGGTCGTGAAGGTCACCGACAACCTGAAGGACGGTGCGCCTGTCGATGGGCATGTGCGGGTGGTGGAGTCGCGGATCTACCCGGACCCGGGGACCGTGGAGGTCACGGACGCGTGGGGTGCGGTGACGGTCACGAAGCAGGATGTGTTCGGCCGGGAGCGCGAAACCGTCGCGTCGAATGGGCTCGCCAAGATCACCCAGTACGACGACATCGCCCACACTGTGACGACAGGGTTGACCCCTACGGGGAACATCTCGGACGCGGAATACGTCAGGACGAGCGTTCTGGACGAGGTCGGGCAGGTCACCCGGTCCAGCGGCGTTCGAGCGGATCAGAAACCCGTCCCCACGACTGCTTCAGTGTTCAACGGATTCGGGCGTGAGACATCCACATCGGACGAGACCACGGTCGCTAGCACGAAGCTGGATGTGTTCGGCAACCCGACCAGCACCACTCTCGCGCGCCACGACTCCGACGGAGTGCCGATCGTCGCGGAGCGCCGGTTCGACCAGTTCGGGACGAGCGTGGAGAAGACCTTGAGCGCGGGCGCCGAGTCTCGCTCCGGGGGTACCCGCACTCTGGACATCCTTGGTCGGGTGCTGTCCGAGACCGACCAGGTCGGGTCGACCACGACCTACACCCACACCCCCGACGGGCATGTCGCGAAAGCACTGACCGGCTACGGCCGATCGACTGTCAACACGTACGACCCGCTGACCCGAAAACTGACCGAAACGGTCACGACCTCCCCGATCGGGGACGATGTCCGTTCCGGATACGAGTACGACCCCGTCACGGGAAACCTCCTTGCCGTTTTCGATCCGGCCGACCGGGCCGGTACGCAGGTCTCCTACACGTACGACGGGTTCAAGAACACCACGAGCACCACATACCCGGACGGGAAGCAGATCACCCACACCTACGACGACAACGGTCGCAAGACCTCCACGACCGACACCGCCGGGAACACCACCTCCTATGCCCATGATCCGGCGGGGCTGCTCACTGCCGCGGTGCAGGTCAGCCCCGACGGCACCGAAATCGGCCGGGTCGCATACACGTACGACGAGTACGGGCGTACGAGAGAGCTGTCCCGCGGCAACGGCGTCACCACGCGGTACACGTTCACCTCGCTCGACGAGATCGCGACCGAGACGACGACCGGGTCGGATGGGAGCATCCAAGACGCCCGCTCGTACACGTACGACGGTCGTGGAAACCTCACGAGACGCATCGATACCACCTCCGATCTCGCGGACGGGGGCGATCCGACGACCACCACCACGACGTATGAGTATGACGAGCAAGACCGTCTCACCCACTCCACCGTTCATCGAGGTGACACCGTGGATGGATCGATGGTCAAGGAGACGACCTACGTGATGACCGTGTCGGGTGACATCTCTCGCGAGACCGTCACCGCCCCGAACCCCGGCACCGGGGTCGATGCCACGACCGTGCGGGAGTTCACCTACACCCCGACCGGAGAGATCGCGGGCATCACGACGACCGCAGCGGACGGCACGCGCTCCCACGCCGCCCCGACCTACGACGCGGCCGGCAATCTCACCACTGCTGTCGACGGGACCGCCTACTCGTACAACGCCGTCAACCGGCCCGTGACCGAGACGAGCTCCTCCGGGGAGACCGTATCGACAGGGTATTGGGCGACCGGGCAGCGCGCACACCTCATTGCCGCCGGCCCTGGCGACGAATCCGCTCGGGCGAGCTTTTACTGGGACGACAGCACACTGATCAACGACACGCACAGCGAAGGTGAGAACTCGACCGGGACGGCGTCTTACCTGATCGGTACCGCCCGGCAGTCCCGAACCACGACGGGGCCGGAATCGAGAGCGGCGGTCGGAGCGGACACGGTCTACTACACGCAGGACCGGCACGGCAATACGACCGCTCTCACGGCAGCAGACGGCACCCCCACGACCCGGTACACCTACGCCGATTACGGAACAACGACCCGGACCGGCGGGGGCGCCGACACGGGTGCAGCGTGGATAGGAGAGCTGTCCTACCAGCCGTTCCAATACGCCGGCGAACACACCACCCCCGCAGGCGAGCAGTACCTGCAGGCGCGCATGTTCGACCCGGCCACCATGCGGTTCACCACGCAAGACACCGCGGAGCTGCACAACACGTACAACTACGCCGACCTCAACCCCGTCACGAAAACCGACCCCACCGGCCATATTGCCCTCGGCGATGCGATCGGCGTCGTCGTGTTGGGCGCGCTCGCGCTCGTGGGCGCAATCGTATCGGCGACGGCAACGGTAACCGGACTGCTGGCGGTCCTCACCATGGAAGGAGGACTAGCCGCGGTGGGCATGTCGCCCGTGGTCGCTGCAATTGTCGGCATTGGCGCGAACTTGTACAGCGCCGCACTGTCCGCGGGACTCATCGTCACGACGCTGGCACCCGATCTCGACGCAAATGCCACCGCGTTCTTCAACTCCTCGTTCGCCTGGATTTCGCAGGTAGTCGCCCTGGCGGTAGGAGCCGCTGCCTCCGCCTTGCTCAAGGTGATGACCGCGCAGCCGACGCTCATTATCCGCGAAGCCCGAGAGAGTGCATCGATCGTGAGAGCCGGGGCAGCCACCCAAACGGGCCGCGCAGGAACGACCGGTTCCATCAACGCCGGCTCCACTGCCACGACCGCCAGCGAGTCCACGCGCCTGGTCACCGCACCTCAGACAAGCACCTCGTGGACAGCGGCGACATTTCTGTCGAAATTCCAATGACGGGCCCCCGCGGATGCCGAGACGACGATCTTCGTGGTCCCGGCATCCGCGGTGATCGAGAAGTTCACCCAGCGCTTCACGGGCTTCGACGGTGGGTCGGGCAGCTCGCTCACCCCCGATTCGTCGCGCATGTCGCGCTCAGCGTACGCCCACGTCGGCGCTGTGTCGGTGACGGCTGCCGCCGGGCAGGTGTGCGGGTCATGTCGATTACGATCGATCCGTGCCCGTTCCCCATCCGACCGCTCCGCTCGGGTCGCTCCGCCCGACACGGCACGATGTGGAGCTCGTCGGAGGGGCCACTGCCTATTGGGAATACGGTCCGGCGGACGCGGAGAAGACGATCGTTGCGGTTCACGGCTTCCGCGGCGAGCACCACGGGCTCGAGGCGGTTGTTGCGCTGCTCCCGGAGATGCGGATCATCTCTCCCGATCTGCCGGGTTTCGGCGAGACCTTCCCGCTGCCGGGGCGGACCCATGACCTCGCGGCATACACCGACTGGTTGCGCGCGTTCGTCAGTGCGGTCGCGCCGGGTGCCGTCATCGTGGGGCACTCGTTCGGCTCGATCGTGGCGTCAGCTGCGGTCGCGGGCGGCCTCGCGACCCCCGGGCTGATCCTGGTCAATCCCATCGGCGCCCCCGCGCTCGAGGGTCCGCGCGGCATCATGACGCGCCTCGCGATCTTCTATTACTGGGCTGGGGCTCGCCTGCCGGAGCGACTGGGCACGGCGATCCTTCGCAACGGGCTGGTCGTACGGGTCATGAGCGTCACGATGGCCAAGACCACCGATAAAGAGCTGCGCCGCTTCGTGCACGACCAGCACGACACGTACTTCTCGCGCTTCGCGGATCGCGACGTGCTGCACGACGCGTTCGTGACGAGCGTCTCGCACGACGTCAGCGAGTTCGCGCCGGCCATCGAGGTGCCGACGCTCCTCGTCGCGGCGCAGAAGGACGACATCACCCCCATCGAGGCGGAGCGCCGCCTCGCGACCCTCTTCCCGCACGCCGAACTGGTCGAGATTCCTGATGTCGGCCACCTCATCCACTACGAGACGCCGGGGCCCGCGGCATCCGCGATCAGGCGGTTTCTTGCGCCTTCCGCTGGCGATACGCGATGACGTTCATCCGGTTTCCGCAGTTGCCGGTGTCGCAGTAGCGCTTCGACCCGTTCTTCGAATAGTCGATGTAGACGGAATCGCAGTCGTCCGCAGCGCAGATGCGCACGCGGTCGTACTCGTCAGACCGGATGACGTCGACGAAGGCCATCGCCGCTTCGACGAGGATTCGCGTCGCCAGCTCTGCATCGTCGGCCGTAGCGTGGATGTGCCAGTCGTATCCGTCGTGGATCACCAGGCGGGGGAGGGCATGCCCGTCCTGAAGCATCTGGTTGACCAGCGGGACAGCTCCCTCGCGATCGACGTCCCACAGTTCGCGCAGGCGCGCGCGGATTGTACGGACCGCCGCCACCTCAGCGTCATCGAGATGCCTGACGCCCGTGTACGGGTTGACGACGAGGTACGACTCGAGGTCGGCGCGAGTCTGCAGCGTGTCTGTTCCGTCGTAGCCGGGCAGGGTGTTGACGAGCGAGACCGCAGCGTCGAGCGCTTGCTTCGTGTCATGAATGAAGACCATGTTGACTCCTGACGCCCGGCTCCCTTAGAGTCACTAGCGTACCCCCGTTTACTCCTGACAGTGAGACACTATGGTCGCCTCCACCGCCTCGCTTCGGATCGTCGGTGCCCCCGCCGCACGCCGCATGAGCACGTCCGGTCTCGTGATGGCCGTCGCGTCCGCCCTGGCCTTCTCGTCGAGCGGCCCGCTCGTCAAGCCGCTCCTCGAGGCGGGCTGGTCGCTGGGCGCCGCACTGCTGGTCCGCATGGGCGTTGCTGCCCTCATCCTCTCGCCCGCCCTGATCCGCACCGTCCGCAGGCAGCCCGGGTTCGTCCGCAGACACGGATGGATCATCCTCGCGTTCGGACTCATGCCCGTGCTCGGCTGCCAGCTCTTCTTCTTCTCCGCCATGCAGCGGATGCCAGTGGCTGTCGCACTTCTGATCCAGTACCTCGCCCCCGTCATGCTGGTGGTCCTGGCGTGGGTGCGAACACGTCGACGGCCTTCCGCGCTTGTGCTCTGGGGGTCTGTCGTCGCGATCGTCGGTCTCGTTCTCGTCGTCGACATCTCGGGAGCCGCGTTCGACCTGCTCGGAACGATTCTCGCGCTCTGCGCGGCGGTCTGCGTGTGCGCCTACTTCCTCATCGCCGAGCACGTGAGCGATGACCTGCCTCCGCTCGCACTGGCCTCGGGCGGCCTGATCACGGGCGCGGTGATCATGGCCGTCCTCTGCGGGTCGGGCGTCATGCCGTTCATCGCGCCCCCGGTCTCGGTCGTGCTTGCCGGGGTGGAGGTGCCGTGGTTCGTGCCCCTCCTCTGGGTAGGTGCTGTGGGCACGACGCTCGGCTACGCACTGGGGGTGAAGGCGGTACCCCGGATCGGGTCTCGGGTCGCATCGTTCGTGGGCCTGTCGGAGGTGCTGTTCGCCCTCGGCTTCGCGTGGCTGCTCCTTGCCGAGGTGCCCGCACCCGTGCAGTTCGCGGGTGGAGCGTTGATCCTGGTCGGGGTCGTGCTCGTGCGCGCCGACGCGGGATCGTCGGTGAATCCGACGACGGAGGTCGCTACGCTTCCCGCCGTGCCAGCTCCATGAGTGGCGCGACGCGGTAGCCGATCACCTCGCCCATGACGAGCGAGGTCTCGGTGCGCTCGACGCCCTCGATGGCGAGGATGCGAGCATCCGTGTCGAAGAGATGCTGGGTGTCTCGGCACGCGACCTTCACCAGGAGGTCCACCTGCCCGCTGAGCCCATGCGCCTGGACCACCTCGGGCACTCGTTGCAGTTCGGCGGTGATGCGGGGGAGGTCGGCCTGTCGCACCATGACGCTGATGAAGGCCTTGATGGGGAACCCGAGCGCATTCGGCGACAGGGCGCGCTCGTACGAGAGGAACACGCCCGAACGTTCGAGCTTTGCCATTCTGGCCTGCACTGTATTGCGCGATAGCCCGAGGCGATCGGCAAGGGCGACGACGGTGGCACGCGGGTCGCCCGCAAGAGCGGCCAGAAGCTCAAGGTCGACGCGATCGAGGTTTCCCATAGTGCGAAACAATATCAGTCGCTCCGGCCTGTTGATTGGCAACATGCTCAAGCAATCGTCGGATGCTTGAGCTAGGTGTACCGCGGACGTAACGTCGACGGTGATCGGCGAAGACGCCGGTGCTCTAGCAGATCGGCCTCACGAGGGCGGATCTCACCGAGAGGTATGACGATGGCGCACACCCTGACCCCCACCGCAGACCCGGCCGTCGACGTCGAGGACGTCGCGCGGCTGCTGACCGAGGACGGCGAGCGCGTCGCCGATCGGGAGCTCGACCCCTGGGTGGCCGACGTAGATACGACAGCACTCCAATCCCTGTACCGCGACATGGTGCTCGTCCGTCGGGTCGACACCGAGGGCGTCGCCCTCCAGCGTCAGGGTCAGCTGGGCCTCTGGGCGCCGTGCCTCGGTCAGGAGGCGACGCAGATCGGCACCGCGCGGGCGCTCCGGTCGGACGACTTCGTCTTCCCCAGCTACCGTGAGACCGGGGTCATCCACGTGCGCGGCGCGAGCCCCGCCGATCTGGTGCTGACGTGGCGCGGCGAGGAGCACTCGACCTACGACCCGGCGGCGATCAATACGGCGCCGCTCCAGATCATCATCGGCGCACAGGCTCTGCACGCCGTCGGGTACGCGATGGGGATCCAGCGCGACGGCACCGACCAGGTGGCAGCCGCCTACTTCGGCGACGGTGCCACGAGTCAGGGCGACGTGAACGAAGCGATGGTGTTCGCCTCATCGTTCCGTGCCCCGGTGGTGTTCGTGTGCACGAACAACCAGTGGGCGATCTCCGAGCCGGTGACCGTACAGGCGAAGTACCCGATCGCCGGGAGGGCGCCCGGCTTCGGCATCCCCAGCATGCGCATCGACGGGAACGATGTGCTCGCCTCGATGGCGGCGATGCGCTGGGCGCTCGGTCATGCGCGTCGCGGTGAGGGGCCCGCGTTCATCGAGGCGGTGACCTACCGGATGGGGCCGCACACGACATCCGACGACCCGACCCGGTATCGCGACCCGGAGGAGCTCGAGCGGTGGCGTCGCCGCGACCCGCTTCTGCGCGTCGAGAGGCTGCTGCGGTCCCTGGACGCGTTCGACGACGAGTTCGCCGCCGACGTCGCCGCCGACGCCGACCGGTTGGGCTCGGAGGTGCGCGCCGCATGCCTCGGCGCGGTCTCGCGCGCGCCGATCGGCGTCTTCGATCACGTCTACGCCGAACCGCACGCGGGGCTCGACGAACAGCGCGAGCACTTCGCGGCGTACCTCGACGGGTTCGCCGGCGCGGAGGGAACGAGTCGATGACCACTCTCACGATGGCGAAGGCGCTCAACGAAGGTCTGCGGCGCGCACTGGCCGACGACCCGAAAGTGCTCCTCTTGGGGGAGGACATCGGGCGCCTGGGCGGGGTCTTCCGCATCACGGACGGCCTCCAGGCCGAATTCGGAGCGATGCGTGTGATCGATACTCCGCTCGCTGAGGCGGGGATCATGGGAACCGCGGTCGGGCTCGCCTTCCGCGGCTACCGGCCCGTCGTCGAGATCCAGTTCGATGGCTTCGTCTACCCGGCGTTCGACCAGATCGTCTGCCAGGTCGCGAAGCTGCACTATCGCTCGCACGGCAATGTGAACATGCCGATCACCGTCCGCATCCCGTGGGCGGGCGGCATCGGGGCGGCCGAGCATCACAGCGAATCGCCCGAGGCGTACTTCGTCCACACCTCCGGGCTCCGCGTCGTCGCCGTCTCGAACCCTCAAGACGCGCACGTCATGCTGCGCCAGGCGATCGCCTCGGATGACCCGGTCGTCTTCTTCGAGCCGAAGCGGCTGTACCACGCCAAGGGCGAGGTCGACATGGGTGTCGACATCGCCGATGCGCCGCCGATGGGGCTCGCCCGTGTCGCGAGAGAAGGCTCGGACGTGACGCTCATCACGTACGGCGCTCAGGTGACGACGGCGCTGGATGCGGCGATCGCCGCGGAAGACGACGGCGTCTCGATCGAGGTCATCGATCTGCGTTCGCTGTCACCCGTCGATTACCGCACGGTGACATCGTCCGTGCGCAAGACCGGCCGCGTCGTGGTCACCCACGAGGCGGCGAGGGAAGCGGGCGTCGGGGCTGAGATCGTCGCGAGCGTGACAGAGCGGTGCTTCGAATACCTCGAGTCCGCCCCCGTCCGGGTGACGGGACACGACATCCCCTACCCTCCCGCGAAGCTCGAGAAGCACCATCTCCCCGATCTCGACCGGATCCTGGATGCCGTCGACCGTGTGCTGGATCGGCCGAACAGCATGACGGGGGTATCGCTGTGACCGACTCCGCGATCGTGGACTTCCGTCTCCCCGACCTGGGTGAAGGCCTGCCCGAGGCTGAACTCGTTCAGTGGCTGGTCGCGGAGGGCGATACGGTGACCCTCAATCAGGTCATCGCCGAGGTGGAGACCGCCAAGGCGGTCGTGGAGCTTCCTTCTCCGCACGCCGGGGTGATCCGTGCGCTCCATGCCGCAGCGGGCGACATCGTTCCGGTCGGATCGGTCCTGGTCTCGTTCGACCTGGGCGGCGGGGTTGGAGAAGCCCCCCGCGTCGAAGGGGGAGCGGAGGTCGAAGAGACCACCGAGGTCGAAGAGAAGGCGCAGCCCAATCTCGTCGGGTACGGCGCCGCTCCCCGGAGCACCGTGCGCCCGCAGCGGCGTGCCCGCAGCGTGCGCGGTGGGGTGACAGCACCTGCCAGCGCAGACGCGGCCGTCCTGGTGGCTGCGCCGCACGACGCGATCATGCAGGTCGCGGACCGTGCCGACGAGCGCGTCCGCGAGCGTCCTCGGTCGACGCCTCCCGTGCGCAAGCTCGCGAAGGACCTCGGCATCGATCTGGCGCTGGTCGAGGCATCCGGAGCGGGCCCCGTGATCACCCGATCCGACGTCGAGGACTTCGCCCGCCGGAGGGAGGTGCCGGCCCCCGCTCCGACCGCGGCTGTCGCCGGAGCCGCGCCGCGCACGACCCGCACGCCCATTCGCGGGGTGCGCCGGATGACCGCCGATGCGATGGTGCGCAGCGCCTTCACCGCGCCGCATGTGACGACCTTCCTCACCGTGGACGTCACCGCCACGACCGAGCTGGTCGCGTCACTCCGGGACGATCGGATGCTGGAGGGCCACCGCATCGGGATCATGGCGGTCGCGGCCAAAGCCGTCTGCCTCGCGCTGCCCCGGCATCCGGCTCTCAACTCTCGGTGGGACGCCGAGGCCGGCGAGATCGTCGCGCACCACTACGTCAATCTGGGTATCGCGGCGGCGACCGGCCGCGGGCTCGTCGTCCCGAACATTCCGGACGCCGAGCAGATGAGTCTGGTCGAGCTCGCCGATGCGATCGGTGAGCTCGCCGCAACGGCTCGCGCAGGCAAGACTGCGCCCTCCGGCATGACCGGCGGGACGTTCTCGATCACGAACGTCGGCGTCTTCGGCATCGATGCGGGCACACCGATCCTGAACCCGGGCGAGGCGGGCATCCTCGCGCTGGGCGCCGTTCGACGGCAGCCGTGGGAGCACCGTGGAGAGGTCGCTCTCCGCGATGTCATGACGCTCGCCCTGTCGTTCGACCACCGGCTGGTGGACGGCGAGCAGGGTGCTCGGTTCCTCGTCGCCGTGGCCGATGTGCTCCGCGAACCCGGCAGGGCGATGCTGCTGCGCTGACTCGATGCGGGGTCGCGGTCAAGAGCGCGGAGCGCGCATGCGCTTCGCGCTCTTCCGCGTCCGCTAGACTGAAGTCACTTGCGAACCCGATCCGGGTTCCCTGCGTCGTCAGAACGACCCCTTCATGCTGCGGCAGGCCTCGAGCCCCGCAAACATGCTGAAGCTTCTCACGGCGAACGGATGCGTCGCCCGACGCCTTCGCCACTCCTCGGTGCACCACGATTGCTGCACCGGCTCCTCCCCGCCTGAGCGGCGGACGGAGCAGCCCGCCCGAAAGGCACACCCATGTCCACCGACACTCCCTCTTTCGCCTCGCTCGGCGTTCCGGCACCGCTCGTGCGCGTGCTCGCCGAACAGGGCAAGAACGAACCCTTCCCCATCCAGGTCGACACCCTTCCCGACACCCTCGGCGGCCGCGACGTGCTCGGCCGTGGAAAGACCGGCTCGGGCAAGACGCTCGCGTTCGCGCTCCCGATGGTCGCGCGCCTCGGCGGAAAGCTCGCCGGCGGCAACCGCCGCGCCGGCCGCCCGCTCGGAATGGTCCTGGCTCCGACCCGTGAGCTCGCCACGCAGATCGACGCGGTGCTCGCACCGCTCGCCGCCGCGTACGGCCTCAAGACCACCACGATCTACGGCGGCGTCAACCAGAAGCGCCAGGTCGACGCACTCAAGGCCGGCGTCGACATCATCGTCGCTTGCCCCGGCCGGCTCGAAGACCTCATGCAGCAGCGATTCGTCACGCTCGACGCGGTCGAGATCACGGTGCTCGACGAAGCCGACCACATGGCCGACCTCGGGTTCCTGCCGGTGGTCACGCGCATCCTCGACAAGACCCCGCAGGGTGGTCAGCGGCTGCTGTTCTCCGCGACGCTCGACAACGGCGTCGACAAGCTCGTGCGCCGCTTCCTGCAGAACGAGGTGCTCCACTCTGTCGATGAGGCCAACTCGCCCGTTGCCGCGATGACCCACCACGTCTTCGAGACGGTGGATGCCGACACCAAGCGCGATCTCGTGCACGCCCTCGCTCGCGGCAAGGGTCGCCGCATCCTCTTCATGCGCACCAAGCACCACGCCAAGAAGCTCGCCAAGCAGCTGACCGACCAGGGGATCCCCGCGGTCGACCTGCACGGCAACCTGTCTCAGCCGCAGCGTGACCGCAACCTCGCCGCGTTCGGCGACGGATCGGTGCGGGTCCTCGTGGCCACCGATGTCGCGGCCCGTGGCGTGCACGTCGACGACGTCGAGCTCGTGGTGCACGTCGACCCGCCCACGGAGCACAAGGCGTACCTGCACCGCTCGGGTCGCACCGCGCGCGCCGGCAGCGCCGGTGACGTCGTGACCGTCATGCTTCCCGCTCAGCGCAAAGACACCGAGGCCCTGCTGCGCAAGGCCGCCATCGCGGTCACGCCGGTCGCCGTGCGTCACGATTCGCCCCGGGTGACCGAGCTCGTCGGTCCCGCGGCGGAGTACGTGAAGCCGCAGCCCCGCCAGGAGCAGCACGGCTCGGGCGGTGGGCGCTCCGGCGCCGGTCGCTCCGGCGGTGGGCAGTCGGGCGCCGGTCGCTCGCAGGGCGCGAACGCCCAGCGCAAGCGCGCCGCGCGCGACGGCGCCGCCAGCAGCAGCGCGGGGGCATCCTCCCAGCGATCGGGCGGCTCCGGGCAGGGCCGGCCGGCTCAGGGCTCCGGGCAGGGCCGGCCCGCTCAGGGACGCCCGGCTCAGGGTACGGGCCAGGGTCGTTCCGGCGGGATGCGCGTCGGCGACACGGTCGGGCGAGGCTCCCGCTCCCCGCAGCGCACCAACCGTCGCGCACAAGGCTGAACCGCGCAGCCGCTGAAGTCATGCAGAGAGACCCGGGTTCTTCGGAACCCGGGTCTCTCTTTGTTCGGGAACGTGTGTTCACGAACGTGTGTGCTCAGGAATGTGCGCTGGTGGCCTAGTAGAGGCCGTACAGCAGAGAGGTGATCTTGCCGATGTCGGCGTTCGCCTGGATGACCTTGCCCTGCACGGCCGTCGGATCCTTCCCCAGCGGAACGTCGTTGACGTAGATGGCGAACCCGTACTTCTTGCCGCTCTTCGCGTCCAGGTAGCCCGCGAGCGCTTTCGTCTCGAGCACGAACCCTCCGGTCGCGTCGTCCGCGCCCACGAGGGTTCCGGTCTTCGCGTGCGCTTTCCCGATCGCCGGGTCACCGGCGGGAAGCACGGAGGCGAGGGAGCCGTCCACGCCGAGGATCGGAGTGGAGTCGTAGAAGGTGTCGAAGGTCGCGGTCGTGGTGAGGTACTTCAGGTAGTCGGTCAGCCCGGCCGGGGTGATCACGTTGTCCGGAAGCCCCTGGCCATCGGTCACCGTCACCTCGTCGGTGGTGAGACCGCCGTTCTCCAACACCGACATCTCGATCGCGAGACCGTCATCGAGAGTGCGCTTCCCCTCCTGCGCCGCAAGGAGGAGGGGGAGCTGATTCGCTCCGAGGTTGTGGCTCACCTTATTGATCAGGCGCGCCGTCTCGGCGAACGGCGGCGATGTGTAGACCGCGATCGGTGCCGACGCGTCGAGCTCTGCCGCCGCGGGCAGGGACGCGACGGGATTCGCCGTCAGCGGATCCGACGTGACCTCTACGCCGGCCCTCACCAGTGCCTCCATGAACAGGGTCCGCGCCCACGTGGCGGGGTCGGGCACCTGGTAGGTGTGCACGACGGGCGCGGCACCGGCGGGGACGCTGCCGGCGAGCGCGAGCGCGCCGCCGTCCCCCGGAGTGACGTCGAGATCGATGGGACTCCCGGTCGCCCCGGTGGTCACGGCGAAGGCCGGCTGGTATGCGGCCGTCTGGGGCCGCCAGGTGACGGTGGCGGGATCGCCGGCGGCAGCGCCGGGTGTCACGACGAAGTCGATGAGGTTGTCGTTGACCACGATCGGGGTGATCGGGATCTTGTCCAGGACGACCGGGTCCCACAGCCGGTCGTCGACGAGCACATCGCCGGCCACGCGGTTCACTCCCGCGGCCTTCACCTGAGCGGCCAGCGAATCCAGTCCCGACAGCGGATCCTCCGCGGGGAGGGTCGCCAGTCCGGGCAGCACGTTGGCGTCGTAGTGATCGAACGTCTGCACATCGATCGTGCCGTCGGCCTTGACCCCTGCGCCGAGCGTCAGGTCACCCATTCCGCGCAGCACGAGGTCTCCGGTCAGCGTGCCTCCGGAGATCGGCCCCGTCGCGATGACGGGCGTGTCGATGCGGTGGTCGGCTCCCAGCTTGTCGAGCGCCGCGGTCACGGAGAGGATCTTCGCCGTCGAGCCCATTCGGAACTTCTCGTCCGGGTTCATCGCCAGGACGGTCTTCCCCGTCTCGAGGTCGATGAGGCTGAGTCCCCAGCGTCCGCCCTCGTAGTTCGGGTCGTCCATGATCGCGAGGATCTCGGGGGGCAGCGCCGATGCGTCGCTGGCCGTGGGAACGGGGGTCGGCGGCTCGGCGGTGCAGCCGGTGATGACCAAGGCGATCGCGGCCAGTGCGGCGAATCCCGCCAGCGGCGCGCTTCGAAGTGAGAACGTCATGCTCTCACTCTGGCGCACCGCCCGAGTCCGGGGAGCCGACTCAGGTCCTGTCTTCGCGAGAATCCGGTCAGACCGTGAGAGCGGTCCTGGCCATCGATTCGAGGATGCTGCGCACGGCGCTGTCGGAGGGCACGCCGCGCTGCCCGCGGACGCTGTGGGGCGTGGAGTTGATGAGTCCGAAGCAGGCGTGCGCCCGCACGCGCAGATCGCTCTCGGAGCGGCCGGGGTGAAGGCGCGCGAGGACGGCCATCCAGATCCCGACGTACTCGCGCTGCAGGCGGCGCACGCGGTGGCGATCGTCGTCGCTCAGGCTCTCGAGCTCCCTGTCCTGCACGCGAATGACATCCGCGTCGGCGAGGGCGAAGTCGACATGGAACCTCACCAGCGCCTCGAGCTGAGCATCCGCATCGTCGAGCGCGGCGACCACGCTCCGCCCTCCGGTGAGCAGCCTCTCGCTGACCCGCACGAGGATCGCGCCGAGGAGTGCCTGCTTGTTGGCGAAGTGGCGGTAGACGGCAGGACCGCTGACGCCGACGGCGGCGCCGAGATCCTCCAGGCTCACCCCCGCGAAACCGCGATCGGCGAACAGCCTTGCCGCTTCGCGCAGAAGCGCCGACTGCCGGTCGGCCTTCGCGCGATCGCGTTCGGTCAGCCCACTTGCCATTTCAGTTAACCCCCGCTAACCTAGATTTACAGTTAGTGAACACTAACCAATGCGATCGCGCCGGACAACGGGTGTGATCCGATCGTGACGTCGACGGAGATGACATGGCCGTGCTGCCGACCGCCGCCCATCGCGGTGAGATGTTCACGCGCAATGCCGACGCCCAGTCCGCTCTTGCTCGGGACCTCCGGGAGCGGCTGGCCAGAGCATCCCTCGGCGGGCCCGCCTCGTCACGCGAACGGCATGTCGCGCGCGGAAAGCTGCTGCCCCGCGAGCGTGTCGACCGGCTGCTGGACGAGGGAAGTCCGTTCGTCGAGATCGCCGCGCTCGCCGCCACGGGCCTCTACGACGATGAGGCGCCGGCCGCGGGGGTCATCGCCGGCATCGGTCTCGTGCACGGCCGCCACGTGATGGTCGTCTGCAACGACGCGACGGTCAAGGGCGGAACGTATTTTCCGATGACGGTCAAGAAGCATCTTCGTGCACAGGAGATCGCGCTGGAGAACCGTCTGCCCTGCATCTACCTCGTCGACTCGGGCGGAGCATTCCTCCCCATGCAGGACGAGGTGTTCCCCGATCGCGACCACTTCGGGCGCATCTTCTTCAACCAGGCGCGCATGTCGGCCGAGCGGATCCCGCAGATCGCGGCGGTGCTCGGATCGTGCACCGCGGGCGGAGCCTATGTGCCGGCGATGAGCGATGAGACCGTGATCGTTCGGGGCCAGGGCACGATCTTCCTCGGCGGTCCGCCTCTCGTGAGGGCCGCCATCGGCGAGATCGTGACCCCCGAGGAACTCGGCGGGGGAGAGCTGCACGCGCGGCGTTCGGGCGTCGTCGACCACCTGGCAGATGACGACGAGCACGCACTCGAGATCGTGCGCGACATCGTCGCGACCCTTCCGTCGCCACCGATGCCCGCGTGGGAGGTCGAAGCGACCCGTGCTCCCGTCGTCGACCCGGCCACGCTGTACGGCGTCGTACCGGTCGACGTCAATCAGCCGTACGACGTCCGCGAGGTGATCGCGCGCCTCGTCGACGGCAGTGAGCTGCACGAATTCAAGCGCGAGTACGGCACAACGCTGGTGACGGGTTTCGCGCACATCCACGGTCACCCGGTCGGCATCGTCGCGAACAACGGCGTGCTCTTCTCCGAATCGGCGCAGAAGGGCGCGCACTTCATCGAGCTGTGCGACCAGCGGGGCATCCCGCTGCTCTTCCTGCAGAACATCTCCGGCTTCATGGTCGGACGGGATGCGGAGGCCGGGGGCATCGCGAAGGACGGCGCCAAGATGGTGACCGCCGTGGCGACCACGCGAGTGCCCAAGCTGACGGTCGTGATCGGCGGCTCGTTCGGTGCGGGCAACTATTCGATGTGCGGGCGGGCGTACTCGCCGCGGTTCCTGTGGACCTGGCCCGCGAGCCGCATCTCGGTGATGGGCGGACCGCAGGCAGCGTCGGTGCTCGCCACCGTGAAGCGCGACCAGCTCGAAGCGCGCGGAGAAGAGTGGTCGGCCGACGCCCAGGCCGCATTCGAGAAGCCGATCCGCGCACGCTACGACGAGCAGGGCAGCCCGTACTACGCCACGGCCCGGCTCTGGGACGACGGTGTGATCGATCCGATGGATACGCGCGACCTGCTCGGTCTCACGCTCGACGTCGTCGCGCGCACCCCCCTTCCCGAGGCGCGCTTCGGCGTGTTCCGGATGTGAGCGGCATGTTCGATACCGTCCTGGTCGCCAATCGCGGCGAGATCGCCCGACGAGTCATCCGCACGCTGCGACGCCTCGGCATCCGATCGGTCGCGGTCTACAGCGACGCCGATGCGGATGCGCCGCACGTTCATGAGGCGGACGCGGCCGTGCGTATCGGGCCCGCCGCAGCATCCCTGTCGTACTTGGACGTCGAGGCGGTCATCGGCGCAGCGCTCCAGACCGGTGCGCAGGCGATCCACCCGGGCTACGGCTTCCTCTCCGAGAACGCCGGCTTCGCGCAGGCGTGCGCGGCGGCCGGCATCGTCTTCATCGGGCCGGATGAGCGTGCGCTCGAGGTGATGGCCGACAAGATCCGCGCCAAAGCGCACGTCGCACGACACGGAGTCCCCGTCGTGCCGGGATTCAGTGCGCGGGGGATGGACGATGATGACATCCTCGCCGAGGCCCAGCGCATCGGACTGCCGCTCCTGATCAAGCCGTCCGCCGGGGGCGGAGGGAAGGGCATGCAGGTCGTGCGCGAGGCGTCCGAACTCCGCGATGCCCTCGCCGCCGCCCGACGCGTCTCGGCTGCCGCCTTCGGCGACGACACCCTGCTCCTCGAGCGCCTCATCGATGGGCCTCGTCACATCGAGGTGCAGGTCCTGGCCGATGCCCACGGGGCCGTCATCCACCTCGGCGAACGCGAGTGCACGCTGCAGCGGCGTCACCAGAAGGTGATCGAAGAGGCGCCATCGCCCGTCGTCGACGAACGAACCCGCGCACGACTGGGTGCTGCCGCCCGCGCGGCGGCGGAGAGCGTGGACTACCGAGGGGCGGGCACCGTCGAGTTCCTGGTCGCCGCCGACCGTCCGGACGAGTTCTTCTTCATCGAGATGAACACGCGCCTGCAGGTCGAGCATCCGGTCACCGAACTCGTGACGGGGCTCGACCTGGTCGAACTGCAGCTTCGCGTCGCCGCCGGCGAACACCTGCCGATCGCGCAGGACGACGTGCGTCTGCACGGCCACGCGATCGAGGCCCGCGTGTACGCGGAGGCTCCCGCACGCGGCTTCCTCCCGGCGACGGGCGAGGTGCTGATGTGGCGTGAGCCGGCGGGGGTCCGAACGGATGCCGCGGTGGAGACCGGCAGCATCGTCTCGGCCGACTACGACCCGATGATCGCCAAGGTCATCGCATGGGGCGAGGATCGGGCATCCGCCCTCGAGCGGCTCGACGATGCCCTCGCCCGCACCGTCCTGCTCGGGGTCGACGCGAACATCGGATTCCTGCGCACTCTGCTGGGGGCCCCCGCGGTGCGGGCCGGTGATCTCGATACCGGTCTGATCGACCGGATGCCCCCGCACACGGATCCCGAGCCGACGATGGCTGCGCTGACCGCCGTCGCGACCCAGCTCGCCGTCGCGCACCCCTCGCTAGAGCCGAGGCGTGCCGTCAGCGCGCTCTGGGCTTCCGGCGGAGGGTGGCGCGCCGGCGCGGCGCCGTCGGTCGTGGCCCAACGGTTCGAGACCGCGAGCGGCCAGATCGTCACCGCGACAACCGGCGATCCGGGCGATGCCGTCGTGGCCGGGCCGGACGGCGACGGGCGCGTGTGGGTGCACGACGCGGGCACGGCCTACGTCTTGCGCCCCCTGTCGCGCCGCGAGGCGGCCGATCTGCGGCGCGCACGGCGCGAACGCACCGCACACGCGACCGATCCGGAGCTCCGCGCACCCATGCCCGGCGCGGTCGTCGCGGTTCACGTCGCCGACGGCGCGTCGGTCGCCGCGGGGGAGCGCATCCTCACGATCGAGGCCATGAAGATGGAGCACCCGCTGATCGCAGCGCACGATGGCGTCGTGCGGCTCGATGCCGCGGTGGGTGACCAGGTGCGGCGCGACCAGGTGCTCGCGCACGTCAGCGCGAACGGCGAATAGGAGAGACATGGACCACCCGGATCTGACCGAGGACGAGCGCGAGCTGGCCGCGACGGTGCGCGAATTCGCCGAGGAGGTCGTCGCTCCCCGCGCGTACGAGGCGGATCGCACTCACACTCTCCCGCTCGACGTCGTCGCGCAGATGGGCGAGCTCGGGCTGTTCGGACTCCCGTTCCCCGAGGAGTACGGCGGACAGGGCGGCGACTCCTTCGCGCTCTGCCTCGCGATAGAGGCCCTGGGTCGCGTCGACCAGTCGATCGCGATCACACTGGAGGCAGGGGTGAGCCTCGGCGCGATGCCGGTGTTCCGTTTCGGCACCGAGGCGCAGAAGCGCGAGCTGCTGCCCGATCTCCTCGCCGGTCGCGCGCTCGCCGGTTTCGGGCTCACCGAACCGGAAGCGGGGTCCGATGCGGGAGCCACCCGCACGACGGCGAGGCTCGACGACGACGCTTCGGAGTGGGTGATCAACGGCGCAAAGCAGTTCATCACGAACTCCGGAACGGATATCACCCGATTCGTCACGGTGACCGCCGTGACCGGCGAGCGCGACGGGCGCAAGGAGATCTCGACGATCGTCGTGCCGAACGGCACACCCGGGTTCACGGTCGAGCCGGCCTACGACAAAGTGGGATGGCACGCATCCGACACGCACCCTCTCTCCTTCGTCAATGCTCGGGTTCCCGCGGCGAATCTGCTGGGGGAGCGCGGTCGCGGTTTCGCGAACTTCCTGCACATCCTCGACGAAGGGCGGATCGCCATCGCGGCTCTCTCGACGGGTGCGGCGGAGGGATGCCTGGAGGCATCGATCGATTACGCCAAGAAGCGCACCGTGTTCGGCGAGGCCCTCTCCACCCGTCAGAACGTCCAGTTCACGATCGCCCGGATGCACCTTCGGGTCCACAACGCCCGCCTGGCCTGGCATCACGCCGCGCGGCTGCGCGACGCCGGGAAGCCGTTCAAGACCGCGGCGGCCGTCGCGAAGCTGACGGCGAGCGACGCGGCGATGGACAACGCGCGCGACGCGACACAGATCTTCGGCGGCAACGGGTTCATGAACGAGTACCCGGTCGCGCGCCACTACCGCGATTCGAAGATCCTCGAGATCGGCGAGGGCACGACCGAGGTGCAGCTGCTCGTCATCTCGCGCGCACTCGGCCTCCAGTGAATCGGCGGGTAGCGTGAACAGCGTGACGGAACACGACGCACCCGCTCCCGCCCGCGAGATCGTGCAGCGCGGGCTGTATTTCGATGAGATCGAGGTGGGCGCCCGGTACTCCCATCGTCCAGGGCGCACCGCCACCGAGGCCGACAATGTGCTGTTCTCCTCGCTCACGATGAACGCGCAGGCGTTGCATCTGGATGCCGCGTACGCGGCGACCCAGCCGTTCGGCCAGCGCCTGATGAACTCGATGTGGACGCTGTCGACGGTTGTGGGCCTGTCCGTGACCCAGCTCACGCAGGGGACGCTCGTCGCGCAGCTGGGCCTGACCGACATCGCGTTTCCTGCGCCGCTGTTCGCCGGCGACACCCTCACCGCTCAGACGGAGATCATCGCCAAGCGGGCATCGGCCTCTCGCCCGGGTCAGGGTGTCGTGACGATGGCCCATACGGGTCGCAATCAGCACGGCGAGATCGTCGCGACGGCGACGAGGGTCGCGTTGATGTGGTTCCGGGATGCCGCGCCCGCGACGGGGGCGGAGGCCTCGGCGTGAGCGAGGCTGTCACGTTCGGGATGGGCCCCGCCCTGCTCTTCTGCCCCGCAGACCGGCCCGAGCGGTTCGCGAAGGCACTGGACCGTGCCGACGCCGTCATCCTCGATCTGGAGGACGCGGTCGCGCCCGATGCCAAATCGGCCGCCCGCGGCGCGGTGATCGAGTCGGAGCTCGACCCCGACAGGGTGATCGTGCGGGTCAACCCCCCGGGAACGGACGCGTTCGTCTCCGACATCGCCACGCTCTCCCAGACCGACTACCGCACCGTCATGATCGCGAAGGCCGAGAGCGCGAAGTCGCTGAAGGCTCTTGACCGGCGGTTCTCGCTCATCACCCTCTGCGAGACGGCCAAGGGGATCGCGGCGGCGGAGAAGCTCGCCGCACACGATCAGGTCGTCGCGCTGATGTGGGGCGCGGAGGACCTCGTCGCGAGCCTCGGCGGCACGTCCAGTCGCAAGCCGAAGGGCGCCTATCGCGACATCGCGCGCTACGCCCGTTCCCGCGTGCTGCTGGCCGCGGGTGCGAACGGCAAGGCGGCGATCGATGCCGTGCACCTCGACATCTCGGACACGAAGCGCCTCGCTGCCGAGGCGGCGGATGCCGCGGCATCCGGATTCGCCGCCACCGCGTGCATCCATCCGAGCCAGGCCGATGTGATTCGTGACGCGTACCGGCCCGATGCGGCGACGACGAGTTGGGCCCGCGGCGTGCTGGAGGCCTCTCGCACGCAGCGCGGAGTGTTCACCTACGCCGGGCGCATGGTCGACGAGCCGGTGCTGCGACATGCCCGACTGGTGCTGAGCCGCGTCGACCGTTAGGCCACGACCCCGCTGTAGGACAGGAGCCGGAGTCGCTCGCGCTCGAGCAGGAACGTCGTCGCCGATCCGTTCGCCAGCCGCTCGCCGTCTGCGGGGAACTCCTCGCGCGTGGCGTGCCGGATGACCTCCCGGATGAGCGCGCCGTGGGTCACGACCACCAGAGACGCGGCGACGGGAGCGGTGTCGCGCCGAGCCTGCGCGCTCACCCGGCGCAGTGCCCCGAGGGCACGGGCGCGCAGGTGCGGCCGCGTCTCGGCGCCGGGCACCTCGGCGGTGTGCCAGTCGCCCCAGCGGCTGAAGAACTCGTCCGAACTGATGCCCTCCGCCACCCCGTAGGCGCGCTCGCGAAGCTCGGCGAACTGGCGGGGTTCGGGCAGTTCGAGCTGCGCGGCGATGATCTGCGCGGTCTCTCGGGCCCTCGCCAGGTCGCTGCTGACGATCACCACGGGGCCGTCGAGCTCGGCGGCGAGTGCGGTCGCCGCATCCCGTGCCTGCTGGCGTCCCGTGTCGTTCAGCGGAATGTCGGTGGTGCCCTGAATGCGCCGATCGCGATTCCAATCGGTTTCGCCGTGGCGCACGAGCGTCAGGATGGTCACGATGCCTTCTCCGGACTCAGCGGGCGGCGGGCAGGGCGGTCGCGAGCGCGCTCAGCACTTCACTCGTGCCCGCGTCGATCTTCACGGTGGCGCGACCGTCCGCCCTGGTCCCACCGCGGTTCACGATCACGACGGGCAGGCGCCGCCGCCGGGCTCGCTCGACGAGTCGGATGCCTGAGTTGACGACGAGCGAGGACCCGGCCACTACGAGGGCTTCGCTGGCCTGGACGAGCTGCTCGGCCTCGCGGAACTTCTCGGCGGGGATGTACTCGCCGAAGAACACGACGTCGGGCTTGAGCATGCCGCCGCACACCGTGCAGTCGGGCACCAGGAAGTCGACGGCGGTCTCAGGCCGCACGTCGCCGTCCGGGCCGAGCACGACGTTCTCATCGACCGTGATCCAGGGATTGTCGTTCTCGACGCGAGCCGCGAGATCCCGACGATCGAACACCTGGCCGCAGTGCGTGCAGAACACGCGCCGCATCGTGCCGTGCAACTCCACGACGCGGCGGCTGCCGGCGCGCACGTGCAGGCCGTCCACGTTCTGGGTGATCACGCCGGTTGCGATCCCGGAGGTCTCGAGCGAGGCGATGGCCTCATGCCCCGGATTCGGTCCCGCAGCGGCGAACGACCGCCAGCCGAGGTGGCTGCCCACCCAGTAGCGCTGGCGGGCGGAGGCGCTCCCCAGAAACTGCTCAGCGGTCATCGGGGTCCGCGTGGGCGCGCCCTTGCCGCGATAGTCGGGGATGCCGGAATCCGTCGAGACCCCGGCGCCGGTGAGGATCGCCACCCGGCGCCCGGCCAAGGCGTCGATCGCGCGGTCGAGCATGGCCGCCGCCTGCGTGTCGAGCTCCGTCAGAGTCGTCATGCGATCACCTCCCCGAGCTTCGAGTGTAGGCGGCTCGGTTTTCCGGGATGTTTCAGGCGGCCCCGGCGGGCCTGCGAGACTCATGCGGGAGGTACGCCATGCCGATCGTGCACATCTCGTCCGAGGACGATTCGCGTCTGGCCGACTATCGGTCGCTGACGGACGTTGCGCTGCGCCGTCTTCTCGAGCCCGACGGCGGGCTCTACATCGCCGAATCCGTGAAGGTTCTCACCAGGGCTCTCGCTGCCGGCCACAGACCCCGGTCGATCCTGGTCCAGGAGAAGTGGCTTGCCGACGTGGAGGCGCTGGACGGTATCGCCGACGAGGTGCCGGTGTACGTGGTGGCCGCGGAGGTGGCCGAGCGGGTGACCGGGTACGCAGTGCATCGCGGGATCCTGGCGGCGATGCACCGGCCCGTTCTGCCGACCGTCGCCGAGGTGCTTCACGGTGCGCGCCGCGTGCTCGTGCTCGAAGACATCATGGACCACACCAATGTGGGCGCCGCCTTCCGCAGCGCTGCCGGGATCGGGGCGGACGCGGTGCTCGTCTCGCCGCGCTGCGCAGACCCGCTCTACCGGCGAAGCGTGCGCGTGAGTATGGGAACGGTCTTCCAAGTGCCGTGGACGCGGCTTCCGGAGTGGCGCGAGGCTCGCGGTCAGCTGCACGATGCCGGGTTCCACGTCGCCGCGCTCGCGCTCGCGGACGGTGCGCTTCCCCTGGACGCGTTCGCCGCGGACCCTCCCGACCGGGTCGCGCTCCTGCTCGGTGCCGAGGGCGACGGGCTGAGCAGGCGCGCGCTGGAGGCGGCCGATTCGGTGGTGACGATTCCGATGACGGGCGGAGTGGATTCGCTGAACGTCGCCGCTGCCAGCGCCGTCGCGCTGTGGGCATTGCGCGAGCGCCCGATCCCGTAGGAATACCTCCGGACTGCGGTCGTTGACGTCACTATGACGCGCATCGGAACCAGCACCCTCGACATCCTTCCCCTCTCGCTCGGCGGCAACGTCTTCGGGTGGACAGCCGATCGCGACGAGTCGTTCGCGATCCTCGATGCGTTCGCGGCGGGCGGCGGCGATTTCATCGATACCGCGGATGCCTACAGCGCATGGGTGCCGGGCAACACCGGCGGCGACAGCGAGCGGATCATCGGCGAATGGCTGGCCTCGCGCCGGCCGGGCGGTGTCGTCGTGGCGACCAAGGTCAGCCAGCATCCCGATTTCAAGGGTCTTTCGGCGGGGAACATCCGCGCGGCGGCGGAGGCCTCCCTCCAGCGTCTCGGCGTGGACGTCCTCGACCTGTACTACGCCCACTTCGACGATGCGACAGTGCCTCTGGAAGAGACCGTGGGAGCATTCGGCGAGCTCGTCGCCGACGGTCTCGTGCGCTACACGGCGGTATCGAACTACAGCGCCGAGCGCATCCGCGAATGGATGACCATCGCCGAGGCCGCGGGCAGCGCCCTCCCCATCGCGATCCAGCCGCACTACAACCTGGTTCACCGGGGCGACGTCGAGGAGAGCATCATCCCCCTCGCCGAAGAGTACGGCATGAGTCTCGTGCCCTACTATGCGCTCGCGAGCGGGTTCCTCACCGGCAAATACCGGTCGACGGATGCCGGGGCTCAAGGCTCGCCGCGTGCCGCCGGTGCGTCGAAGTACGCCACGCCGCAGGGTCTCGCGATCATCGACGCGCTGGAGGGGGTCGGCAGGGCTCACGGTGTGTCCGTCGCCGCGACCGCGCTCGCCTGGCTGCGCGCACAGCCCACCGTGGCTGCGCCGATCGCCAGCGCCTCCCGCGTCGCTCAGGTAGCCGACCTGCTCGATGGAGCCCGCGTGACGCTCACGCCCGAAGAGATCGCCGCGCTGAACAGCGTGTCGGAGTGGAGCCCGGCCAGCGCCTGACGCAGGGTCCGCGGAAGGCTCCCATCCGATTCGACGTCCGTGCCGAATCACCTCTAGAACATCACCGTCACCACCCGACGTCGCTCGCGCGACGGGTGCCGAATGTCTGGAGTCGTACGCTCATGCCCTCCCACCCGATGCCCCCCTCCGGGTCCGCTCCGAAGTCGTCGACGCCGCGTACCGGCGCTCCCGCGGCGTCCAGCGCGAAGAAGACCGGGGCGGCGAAGCCCGCGGTCCCTTCGCGCAAGGCCCCGAGCGCGAAAGCGCCTGCGAAGAAGCCGGCCGTGCCCAAAAAGCCGGCCGTGCCCACGAAGCAGTCCGCGCCGAGGAAGCCGGCCACCTCCGCGAGCGCCGCCGCGTCCGTGCAGCCGACCGTCGCCAAGAGCCCGGCACCGCCTGCGGTCGTTCCTCCGCCGAAGCCCGCCATCCCCGCATCCGCTGCAGCATCCTCAACTCCGTCGACGGCCGCAGAAAGGACCGTCGCGCAGAAGCCGGTGGTGCAAAAGCCTGTTGCGCAGAAGCCGGTGGTGCAGAAGCCGGTGGTGCAGAAGCCGGTGGTGCAGAAGCCTGTCGTGGCGGCCCCCGCGGGAAGGCGCGGGTGGCTGGCGACGTACCGCGGAGCGCTCCTGAGCCTCATCCCGGTCTACCTGCTGGTCGGGCTCCTGAGCGTTTCTGCCACGGTCGCCGCCACCGCGGGGAACGGCACTGAACCACCGGTCGCAGGTACAGGACGAACGGCTGCGCAGGACGCCGCGGCGTCCTGGCTCATCGCCAACTCCGCTCCGAACCAGGCGTTGATCGTGGATGCACCGATGTCCGGCGATCTCCTGACAGCGGGATGGTCCGCGGACGACCTGTTCGTCTACGACAGCGCGCAGGGCGCGGCATCCGTCGAGCAGCCGACGAACTGGCGCGACGCGGCGTTCGTGGTGACCACTCCCGCGGCCGCGAGCACCGTGATCGCCTCGGGACAAGTGGGCCAAGCCGTGGACAATTCCACGCTCGTCGCCTCGTTCGGCTCAGGCACCGACGTCGTCCAGGTGCGCAAGGTCACACCAGAAGGAGCATCCCTCGCCTCGTTCGCGAGCCGCCGCGACGCGCAGACCCGAGCGGAGTTCGGCGCCCAGCTGGCAGAGAACGCGTCGGTGCGCCTCTCGGTCGCCGACCGGTCGCAACTGGCCGCCGGAAGGGTCGACACGCGCATCGTGGCCGTGCTCGGAACGCTCGCGGCAGCGAGCGACGTCGCCGTGACGTCGTTCCCGGTGATCGCCGGCGAAGAGGATCAGCCGTTCCGGCAGGTCGCCATCAGCGAGGTCGGCGATGTCGCCCTCGTGAAGGACGGAGCCGTCACGCCCGATGCGTCCGCGCTCCTCAGCGGTCTTCGCGGTACGTACGCCCCTCAGGACATCACGATCGACGGAGCGAGCGTCGTGCTCCGCTACGCCGTCATGCCGGCCGTCGGCTGAGCAGAACGAACGGAAGGAATGACGCCATGAATCTTCACGTCTCCCCACGGGCACGCGTGCTCGCGGTCCTCGGTGCGATGGTGCTCGGTGCCGCGCTCGCGGCACCCGCGGCCGCTGTCGCCGCTCCCCGCGAGGCCGCGCTCTCGGTCCCTGCGGCGGCCGGCGCTACCGGCTGGCTCCGGCTCGGGCACTTCTCTCCCGACACGAAGGCGGTCGACATCCGGGTGTCCGCGCTGCGCGGCGGTTCCGTCGTGTTCGAGCTCGACGGCATCGGATACGGCGACGTGTCGCCGTACAAAGCGCTGCAGCCGGGCGACTACACGGTGAGCATGATCGCCGCGGGCACCGGCGACTGGAGCAAGCTCGCGATCTCCGGCACGGTGACGGTGGGCGCCGCAACGGCGACGACGATGGCGGCCTACGGTCCGAGCAGCTCGCTGCAGATCAAGCCCTTCACCGACGATCTCACGAGCCCCGCGAGCGGGAATGCGCGGATCCGCGTGATCCAGGCCTCGACGATCACTCCCACCGTCGATGTGCGGACCTCGACGGGGACCGCCATCGCCACGGCTGCCCGCGCCGGATCGGCATCGTCCTATGCCGAGGTCCGCGCGGGGACCTGGAAGCTTCAGCTGACCGGCACCGGAGTCAGTGACACGGCCGACGTCGCCGTCGCCGCCGGCAGCGTCACGTCGCTCTTCGTGCTCGACAACGCCCGCGGAGGTCTCACGATCCTTCCCGTCCTCGACAGTGCGGCTGCGCCCGTCGTGCCGATCGGTGGAGTTCAGACCGGCGGAGGCTGGCTTGCCGCCCACCCGTCCGCCACCCATGCCCTCCGGCCCGGTGGCTCGGCGGTCGTCACCGGAGCGGCGGTGGCCGGCTGATGCGCATCCCGCGACGCGTCGTCGCGGGCCTCGCGGCGACCTCCGTCGCGGCGATCATGCTCAGCGGCTGCATGAGCGTCACGGGCTCTCCGGGTCCGGGCGTCGCGTCTTCGGCGACACCGTCGTCGAACCCCTTCGCCGCGGGGGGTCTGCAGGACCCGCGAGGGCAGGCCTCGGCCGATGCCTCGGCATCCGTCCCCACTCCCACCCGCGTTCGGATCCCTTCGATCGGCGTGGACACGGGCGTGGAAGACCTGGCCATCGGCGAAGGAGGCAGGCTGAACGCGCCGGTCGACTACGACTCGGCCGGGTGGTTCGCCGGGGGAGTGAGCCCCGGACAGATCGGACCGGCGATCATCGCCGGTCACGTGGATTCGCCGACCGCCCCCGCGGTCTTCGCCCGCATCGGCGAACTCGCGGTGGGGGCGGACGTCGTCATCTCGATGTCCGACGGGTCCGACCTCACGTTCCGCGTGACCGGCACCGCGCAGTCGGCGAAGTCGGAGTTCCCGACCGCGGAGGTGTACAGCAACGTGCCTGCACCCGAACTGCGGCTCATCACGTGCGCCGGGTCGTTCGACACGGCGATCGGTCACTACACCGACAACCTGATCGTGTTCGCGGTGCGTGCCTGAGCGGACTCAGTCCCCGGGCTGCCCGCGCGCGGGCTCCTCAGCGGACGGCCGTGTGTTGCGACGCGACCGCACCCGTCGGACGATGCTGACGATCGCCCAGACGACCGCCGCGATCACGGCGATGACCGCGATCCACGGGATCAGGAAGCCGACCGCGATGACGATGCCGTTGAGGGTCGCGACAAGTCCGTTCCAGCCCGCCGCGACGCCGTCGCCGAATCCCGCGGGGTCGGCGGTGACGGCCGTGTTCTTCGCTGTCAGGTTCACGGTCAGGGTCGACATCTCGACCTGCCCGGAGAGGTAGCTCAGCTGCTGCTGATACGACTCGAGGGTGGCCTGCCGCTCGGCGAGCGCTGACTCGGCGGCGATGAGGTCCGCGGTGCTCGTGGCCTGCGCCATGAGCTGCGTGAGGCGATCGATCGAGACCTGGCTCGCGTCGATTCGGGCTTGGAGGTCGATCGTCTGATCGGTGACGTCCTGACGCGTGATCGAGGATGCCGTCACCTCGCCGATGCCCGGAAGCTGGGCGATGAGGGCGCTCAGCTGATCGGACGGCACCCGTACCGTCACCCACCCGCCGTCAGGAGAAGGGGCGACGGGGATGCTGTCGGCCGCGCCGCCCATCGGGAAGACCACCCCCGACTGCCCGATCGTCGTCGATTCGACCGACCCCCCGAGCGCCGTCGCCGCCGCTCCGACGCGCTGAGCCCCGGTGGCCACGTCCTCGACGGCGATCGTCGCGGAGGCGGTCGTGATGACCTGCGGATCGACGGCGGTATTGGCGCCGGGCAGCGCGGATGATCCCGCCACGCCCGCGGCGTCCTTGGCGATCTCGCTCTGGGCCGCTGAGTCGCTCAACGGCACCGGCGCGGACGCGATGGTCGACGACGTCGAACTCGAGGGCGAGACCAGCCCCACGACCGTCGGGGCGATCACGGCCGCGACGACGATCACGGCGGCTGCCGCGCCTGCCCCGAGCCACACACGGCGCCGGCGCGTCGCCGATCGGCCGCGCTCGCGGGCGATGTCGGCGAACAGAGCGTCCTCCATGGCATCGATGCGGACGTCGCTGAGCTCCGGCAGCCGCGCTGGCGCGGCATCCGGAACCGGGGGGATGGATGCGGTGTTCATGTGCTCTCCGTTTCGGTGACGACCGTCCGAAGGCGGCCGCGAATGCGGGAGAGACGATTGCGGACGGTGCCGTGCGCGACGCCGAGCTCGTCGGCGGCCGCCTGGTAGGCATAGCCCTCGACGGCGCACAGCCGGAAGATCTCGCGATCGGTCGGGCTCAGCCGGCCCACTTCGGCGAGGATCGACGCGGCCATCTGATCGTCGATCACCTGCTGGGCGACGTCGACCGTGTCGGGCACCGAGTCATCGGGCGCGTCCGTGGTGTGTGTGCGCTCGCGCTGCTGCCGGCGAATGCGGTTGGCGGCCTGGAACCGGCAAATCGTCACGAGCCAGGGCAGGAGCGAGTCCCCGGCCAGCTGCAGGCCTGGGAGCTTCCGCCACGCGACCAGGAAGGTCTCCTGCGTCACGTCCTCCGCGTCCGCGGAGTTGCCCACCAGATCATGCGCGAGCCAGTAGACCGGCCGCACGTAGCCCCGGTAGAGCGTGCGGAACGCGTGTTCGCTGCCGCCGGCGGCCAACGCCACGAGTTCCGCGTCGTCCGTCACCACTGGTTCGCCCCTGTCCCACCCGATCGGTGCTTCATTGTCTCTCACCCGGTAAGTGTCGGAAGGAACCGGATCGTCTCACGGGCGGGCGCCCCGGTTCGGAGGCACCGGATCCGCCCTGTATCCTGGTAGGGCGAGAGGGAGTATCCCGTCATCGCGTGTCCGTCATCACGGGAGCTTGCGAGCGACCCGGGCACGCACCGCGCAGCCGGTCTCCGGCACCGCGGGGGAGAGACTTTCGACGATTCGTCGCCCCCTCCCGTGAAAGGCCCGCAATGGACCTCGCCCTCCCGCTCTGGTTCGAGATCGGCTCGCTCGTCGTGCTGACGCTCATCCTCGCCGCCGACCTGCTCCTCATCCTCAAGCGCCCGCACATCCCGTCGACGAGGGAATCCACTCTCTGGGTGGTGTTCTACATCTGCCTGGCGCTCATCTTCGCGGGCCTCATGTGGATCTTCGCCGGCGGAGAGTACGCGGGGCAGTTCGTCGCGGGATGGCTGACCGAGTACAGCCTCTCGATCGACAACCTGTTCGTCTTCGTGCTGATCATGGCTCAGTTCGCCGTCCCGCGGCGCTACCAGCAGGAAGTCCTGATGGTGGGCATCATCATCGCCCTGGTCCTGCGCGGGGCGTTCATCCTGGTCGGGGCCACCGTGATCGAGAATTTCAGCCCGATCTTCTACGTGTTCGGCGCGTTCCTGGTGTGGACGGCGTACCGGCAGGCGTTTCCCCACGGTGGCGCGCACGATGACGACGTGCAGAGGGAGAACTTCGTCGTGCGGCTCCTCCGGCGCACGGTCGACATCAGCGACGACTACGACGGCGCGAAGCTGAGGACCGTTGTGAACGGCAAGAAGATCTTCACGCCGATGATCATCGTCTTCGCAGCGATCGGTGTCACCGATCTGCTGTTCGCGATCGACTCGATTCCCGCCATCTTCGGCATCACGCAGAGCCCGTTCATCGTCTTCACCGCGAACATCTTCGCGCTGATGGGTCTGCGTCAGCTCTACTTCCTGCTCGGCGACCTGCTCGATCGACTGCGCTACCTGCACTACGGCATCGCGTTCATCCTGGCGTTCATCGGGCTCAAGCTCGTCTTCCACGCGATGCACGTGAACGAGCTCCCCTTCATCAACAACGGCGAGCACATCGAGTGGGCCCCCGAGATCTCGACCTGGATGTCGCTGGGCGTGATCATCGCCTCGATGGCGGTCGCGACGATCGCGAGCCTCATCGCCTCGGCGCGCGATAAGAAGAAGGCCGAGCTCAGCAGCTAGAAGGCCCGGAGGTTCGCCTGCAGTCCGCCCGCGGCGTACTCCGTCCGCAGAACGCCGCGTCGCCGCAGGATCGGCACGAGGTCGTCGAGGACCCGGTGCACCGTGACCGGGTGCAGGTCGCCCCACAGCAGCACGCCGTCGTTGCCCCATGAGCCCAGTTCCTCGATGAGGTCGGCGAACTCGTTCGCGGTGCCCACAAAACCCGAACGGTCCGAGATCCGTCCCAGCTTTGCGTGGGCGGCGAGGATCGTCCGCAGCGGTGTATCCGCGTCGTGGGCCCCGACCAGGCGCCGGATGCTGCCGTGCGACACGTGTTCGCCGAAGACCGAGAGATCGAGCGGAGCGTCGAGGTCGAGGGCGGTGAGGTCGGTCTCGAGGTCGCTGGACTGCCGTTCGGCGATGTACCGGATCGCCGCCTCATCCGGGTGGCGGGATGCTGCGACCAGCCGATCCGCTTCTTCGGGCGACGAGACGATCACGGGCTGGATCGCGAACAGGATCTTGATGTCGTCCGGTGAGCGTCCGTGCGCGACGGCCGAGGCGTGGATCTTCGCGCGATACTCCGTGATGCTCTTCTCATCGAGCGGGGCGAGCGCGAGCTGGACGGCGGAGTTCGCCCCCGCGAACGCGAGTCCACGTCCGGACCCGCCCGGTGAGACGATCGCCGGCTCGCCGTCGGTGAACGGGATGGCGTTCAGCGGTCCGTCGAACGAGAAGTACTCGCCGCGGTGCTGTACCGGTGCCAGCAGCGCTCCGTCCGCGTACCGGCCGTGCGCCGGGTCGGCGATGAGCGCACCGTCGCCCCAGCTGTTCCAGAGTGCCCGGATGCCGGCGAGCCACTCCTCCGCACGGTCGTACGCGCCGTCGTGGTCGAGCTGCGGTGCGATGCCGAAGTGTCGTGCGCTGCCCGTGTCGGTGACCACATTGATTCCCAGTCGATGACCGCTCAGGTGCTGAAGCGTCGCGAACTGCCGGGCCGCGGTGTACGGCAGGGAGGCGGCGGGATTCACGGTCGGCACGACCCCGAGGTGGCTGGTCGCGGCGAACAGGTAGGGCGCGAGCAGGAGCGGGTCGTGCTTGGGGCCGCCGAAGGCGTGACGGATCCGGAGGTCGATCGTGCGGGGCGAGCCGAGAGAGGGCGCGTCTTCGATGATCAGCAGGTCGAATCCGGCCTGCTCGAGCGCGCGCACGGAGTCCTGGTACAGCGCGGGCTCTGTCCAGCGGTAGTTCCAGTCGAGGTAGGGATGCCCCCACCCGTGCGGACCGAATCCCCGGGCGAGAAACCAGCCGAAGTGCTGGGGCCGGCTCACGCGGCGACCACGACGTCGAGCGCGCCGGACTCTTCGCGCACCGCCTCGACGGTCTCGAGAGGGGGGTGCGAGGCATCCAATCCGCGCGAGAGATCCGCGATCAGGTCGGCGGAGTCCTCGATCCCGATCGACAGGCGCAGGGTGCCGGGCAGAACGCCATGGGCCTCGCGCTCCTCGGGAGTGCGCCGGACATGGCTCGTCGTCCCCGGGTGGAGGATGAGAGACCGGACGTCGCCGAGGTGGGTCATGTGCGTGATCACCCGCAGCGCCTCGACGAAGGAGCGTGCCTCGTCGATGCCGCCTCGGAGGGTGAAGGTGAACACCGAACCGTTGCCACGTGCCAGATAGCGTCCGGCGAGGGCGTGATGGGGGTGGGACGGCAGGCCGACGTAGTCGACAGAGGCCACCTCGGGTCGCGTGCTGAGCCACTCGGCGACGATCAGCGCGTTCTCGGACTGCCGCTGGACGCGCAGGCTCAGGGTCTCGAGACCCTGGCCGACGAGGAACGCGTTGAGCGGCGAGGGTGTCGGCCCGAGCCGAGGGGCGACCGTCTCGCGCAGATACGCGATGCGGGCGAGGCCGCCGTGCCGCTCTGCCAGGCTCGAGCCGCCCAGGCGCCCCGTCCCGGTCAAATGGGGGTAGAGCGCTCCGGAGCGGACCGCGTCGAAGCGCCCGTCGTCGATGATGACGCCGCCGAGCACCGAGCCCTGCCCCGCCAGGAACTTGCTGGCCGAGTGCACGACGATCGCTGCGCCGTGCTCGATCGGGCGCAGCAGATACGGCGTCGCGAAGGTGTTGTCGACGACGAGGGGTATGCCGTGACCGTCGGCGACGCGCGCGATCGACGCGATGTCGAGCAGATCGTTGCGGGCATTGGCGATCGACTCCGCGAACAGGACGCGCGTCGTGGGCCGGATCTTCGACTCCCACTCGGCGACGTCGTTCACGTCGTCCACGAAGTCGACCTCGATGTTCAGGCGGGCGAGGTTGTCGAGGATGAGTCCGCGTGTGCCCTCGTAGATGTGGGTGGCGCACACGATGTGCTCGCCGGCCGACACCAGTCCGAGAAGGACGACAGTCACGGCAGCCTGACCGCTCGCGACCAGGAGCGCCTGCGCGCCGCCCTCCAGCGAGGCGATCTTGCGTTCGACCGCGTCGACGGTCGGGTTACCCGTGCGGGTGTAGCCGAATCCATCGCCCTGGTCGAAATGCGCGGCCGCGTCGTCGAAGCCGTCGAACGGGAACCCTGCCGTCATATAGATGGGCAGTGCGCGCGGGCGCGCGGCACGGGCATCCGATCCTGCGTGGACTTGACGAGTCGTGAAGCCCTCGTCGGCGGACTGTGTCATCGTGGCCTTCCCGGGTCGTGCGTGGACAACCCAGAGTGGCACGGACCCCGCGAAATCCCGATCGAATGAGAAGCAGTGTTACGACGCGACCGGGACGGCCGACACGCTGGGCTCAGGACGGGCCCCGGTGCGCCGGTGGTAGTCTGCTCAGGTGCGGATCGCTCGCCTTCTCCTTAGCAGCCGCGACGAGTCCTAATTCCCAGGCCTCCCTCGTCGCGGAGTTCACTGCGGGCTTGATCCTCTTCTTCAGGAGAACGACGGAGCAATGAGCACCCCCATTTCCACGATTCCCGACCGCCCTCGCACCCTCGCCGAGAAGGTGTGGGACGACCATCTCGTCGTGAAGGGCGAGAACGGCGAACCCGACCTCATCTACATCGACCTGCATCTCGTGCACGAGGTGACGAGTCCGCAGGCGTTCGACGGCCTCCGCGCCGAGGGGCGGCCCCTTCGCCGGGTCGATCTCACGATCGCGACAGAGGACCACAACACCCCGACGCTCGCGATCGACAAGCCCATCGCCGACCTCACGAGCCGGACGCAGATCGAGACGCTCCGCCGGAACGCCGAGGAATTCGGTGTGCGCATCCACTCGCTCGGCGACAAAGAGCAGGGGATCGTGCACGTCGTCGGCCCCCAGCTCGGGCTCACGATGCCGGGAATCACTGTCGTGTGCGGCGACTCCCACACCTCGACCCATGGCGCCTTCGGCGCGATGGCCTTCGGCATCGGCACGAGCGAGGTCGAGCACGTCATGGCGACGCAGACCCTGCCGCTGAAGCCGTTCAAGACGATGGCGATCACCGTCGAGGGCGAACTCCAGCCTGGTGTGACCGCGAAGGACATCATCCTCGCCGTCATCGCGAAGATCGGTACGGGCGGTGGGCAGGGCTACGTGCTCGAGTACCGCGGCAGTGCGATCCGCGCCCTCTCGATGGAGGGGCGCATGACGATCTGCAACATGTCGATCGAGGCGGGCGCGCGAGCAGGCATGGTCGCCCCCGACGAGAAGACCTTCGCATATGTGAAAGACAAGCCGCACGCGCCGCAGGGCGCCGACTGGGACGCGGCGGTCGCCTACTGGCAGACCCTCCCCACCGACGAGGGCGCCGTCTTCGACGCCGAGGTCTTCCTCGATGCGAATGAGCTCGAGCCGTTCGTGACGTGGGGCACGAACCCCGGGCAGGGTGTCTCGCTCTCGGACGTCGTGCCGACGCCTGCCGACATCGCCGATCCCAACGAACGGGCCGCTGCGGAACGCGCTCTGGAATACATGGATCTCGCTGCGGGGACGCCCATGAAGGACGTGTCGGTGGATGCTGTGTTCATGGGCTCGTGCACTAACAGCCGCATCGAAGACCTCCGTGCCTTCGCGTCGATCATCGAAGGCCGCACCAAGGCCCCCGGTGTGCGCGTCATGGTGGTGCCGGGATCGGCCCGCGTGCGACTCGAGGCCGAGGCCGAGGGGATCGACAAGATCGTCGAGGCGTTCGGCGCCGAATGGCGCTTCGCCGGGTGCTCGATGTGCCTGGGCATGAACCCGGATCAGCTCGCGCCCGGTGAGCGGTGCGCGTCGACATCCAATCGCAACTTCGAAGGACGCCAGGGCAAGGGCGGCCGCACCCATCTGGTGTCACCCCTCGTCGCGGCGGCCACGGCCGTGCGCGGGACGCTCTCCAGTCCCAGCGATCTCCCCGCCCTGCAGAAGGTCGAGGCCTGACATGGACAAGTTCACGACGCACACCGGTATCGCCGCGCCGCTGAAGCGGTCGAATGTCGACACCGACCAGATCATCCCCGCGGTCTACCTCAAGCGCGTGACGAAGACGGGCTTCGACGACGCCCTGTTCGCCGCCTGGCGGCAGGACCCCGAGTTCGTGCTGAACCAGCCCGCCTTCCAGGGCGCGAGCATCCTGGTCGCAGGTGCGGACTTCGGCACCGGCTCGAGCCGCGAGCACGCGGTATGGGCACTGCGCGACTTCGGGTTCGCCGTCGTCCTGAGCCCTCGGTTCGGAGACATCTTCCGCGGCAACTCGGGCAAGCAGGGTCTCGTGACCGGCCTCATAACCGAGGACGACCTCGAGCGCATCTGGGCGCGCATCGACGCCGAACCGGGCACCACGATGACGGTCGACCTCGAAGCGCGGCGCGCGACGATCGGTGACCTCACGGTCGCTTTCGACATCGACGATTACACTAGGTGGCGGCTTCTCGAAGGGCTCGACGACATCGGGCTCACGCTGCGCAGCGAAGACAAGATCGCGCAGTTCGAGGCCCGCCGGGAGGCGTGGCGGCCGCGGACGATACCCGTCCCCTGATGCGGGAGGGCGCCTTACGAGGGCGTTCCGACCGACAGCCGTACCCCTTGACACACCCAAGGCCCACACAAGCGAGGTTCCACCGGATGAAGACTCTTCTCAGCGACGCAGCCGATTCGAAGGCGGGGGAGAAGGGCTTGTCCGGAGAGGTGCTCTCCATTCGCGGTGGACGTCCGCTCACCGGACGTGTCGAGGTCAAGGGTGCGAAGAACCTCGTCACGAAGGCGATGGTCGCTGCCCTCCTGGGCGAGACCCCCAGTGTTCTGCGCGATGTCCCCGATATCAGCGACGTGCAGGTGGTGCGCTCCCTCCTCGAGGTGCACGGCGTCCGCGTCGTGGACGGAGAGGAAGAGGGCACGCTGCACCTCGATCCGGCCGGCGCGGTCTCGGCGCACTTCGAAGAGATCGATGCGCACGCGGGGGCATCCCGGATCCCGATCCTGTTCTGCGGGCCTCTTCTGCACCTCCTGGGAGAGGCGCTCATCCCCGACCTCGGCGGGTGCCGCATCGGCGACCGGCCGATCAACTTCCACATGGACGCGCTGCGCGCATTCGGGGCGGTCGTCGACAAGAGCTACGAGGGCATCAGGATCACCGCTCCCCACGGCCTGCACGGCGCCGACATCGAGCTGCCCTACCCGAGTGTGGGCGCCACCGAGCAGGTGCTGCTGACGGCGGTCCGCGCCAAGGGGACCACAGAGCTGCGCAACGCGGCGATCGAGCCGGAGATCATGGATCTGATCGCCGTGCTGCAGAAGATGGGCGCGATCATCTCGTACGAGCCCAACCGGGTGATCCTCATCGAGGGCGTCGATTCGCTCCGCGGGTACGATCACCGGGCGATCTTCGACCGCAACGAGGCCGCCTCGTGGGCGTGCGCGGCGCTGGCGACCGACGGCGACATCTTCGTCGGGGGGGCCAAGCAGCAGGAGATGCTGACCTTCCTGAACGTCTTCCGCAAGGTGGGAGGCGACTTCGACGTCCGCGAGGACGGGATCCGGTTCCGCCGCGGCGGCGAGCTCAAGCCTGTCGTCGTCGAAACCGACGTACACCCCGGGTTCATGACCGACTGGCAGCAGCCGCTCATCGTGGCGCTCACGCAGGCCCAAGGCGAGTCGGTCGTGCATGAGACCGTCTACGAGAACCGGCTCGGCTTCACCGAGGCGCTCGTGCAGATGGGTGCGGACATCGTCGTGCACAAGCAGGGCATCGACGCCCCCGGGCGGCGCGTGCCGCGGCGCGCCCTCGAGCAGGCTGCCGTCATCAACGGACCCACTCCGCTGCACGGCGCCGAGGTCGAGGTGCCCGACCTGCGTGGCGGGTACAGCTACGTCATCGCCGCCCTCGCGGCCGAAGGAAGGTCTGTGGTCAGCAACGTCGGGATCATCCGCCGCGGCTACGAGAAGTTCTTCGCCAAGCTCCAGGCGCTCGGCGCCGACTTCGACGTCATCGGCTGACGCGCGTGGCAGAGACTTCGCCCTCCACCGGGTCAGACGCGCGTGAGCCGCGGCCGTTCGTGTTCTGGATGCTGGCGACCATCGTCGTGCCGTTGTTCGGCCTGCTCGCGAAGGTCCGGATCCGGAAGGGTGATTCTCTTCCGCGCAACGGCGCGTACATCCTGGCGCCGAACCACTACACCGAGATAGACCCGATCGTGGTCGCCGTCGCCGTCTGGCGTCTGGGCCGCCCGCCTCGTTTCATGGCCAAAGAGAGCCTTTTCAAGGTCCCGGTGCTCGGCGCCGCGCTGCGTGCCACGGGGATGGTTCCCGTCGCGCGATCGAGCTCCAGCGCATCGGCGCGCCAGACCATTGCGGCATCCGAGGCTCTCGTCGAGCACGGGCGCGGTGTGATCGTCTACCCCGAGGGAACGCTGACCCGCGAGCCCGGGATGTGGCCGATGCGCGGCAAGACCGGCGCCGTGCGGCTCGCGCTGGAGTCCGGCATCCCGCTCATCCCGATGGCCCACTGGGGTGCGCAGGAGATCATGGCGCGCTACGGGAAGAAGATCAGCCTCTGGCCGCCGCGCAAGCTCGTGACCGTGGCGGTGGGCGCACCCGTCGACATCTCCGACCTCGTCGGACGCCACACCCAGCCCGCGGCACTCGCCGAGGCCACGGATCGGCTCATGTCGGCCATCACCGTGCTCCTCGAAGACCTCCGGAACGAGAAGGCTCCCGCCGAGCGGTGGAATCCTGCGTCGCACGGGCAGAAGGAAACGGGCCGCCTTGAGCCGTAAGCAGGATGCCGCCCTGCCCCGGGTCGCCGTCGTCGGTGCGGGCAGTTGGGGCACGACCTTCGGCAAGGTGCTCGCCGATGGCGGGGCCCACGTGACGATGTGGGCGCGCCGGCCCGAGCTCGCGACCGAGATCAACGAGGCCAAGCGCAACAGCGGCTACCTGCCCGGTGTCAATCTCCCACGCACGATGAGCGCGAGCCACCACCTGTCCGAAGCCCTCGAGGGTGCCGAGCAGATCTACCTCTCCATCCCGAGCCAGGCCGTCCGTGAGAACCTCAAGGCGGTGCGCGCTCTCGTCTCGATGAGCGACGTGCCGATCGTTTCGCTCATGAAGGGTGTCGAGAGACGCACCGGGCTGCGGATGAGCCAGGTCATCGAGCAGGAGCTCGCGTGCGACCCGATGCGGATCGCGGTGGCCTCGGGGCCCAACCTCGCGCTGGAGATCGCGCGGGAGCAGCCCACCGCGGCGGTGATCTCCTCGACGAGCCAGGAGACCGCCGAGGCGGTCGCCCGGCGCGCTCGCAACCGCTACTTCCGCACGTTCGTCAACACCGACGTGATCGGCACCGAGTTCGGCGGGGTGCTCAAGAACCTCATCGCCGTGGCGATCGGGATCGTCGACGGCGTCGGCTACGGCGAGAACACGAAGGCGTCGATCATCACACGGGGTCTCGTCGAGATGACCGATTTCGCGGTCGCGCAGGGTGCCGAGCCGGAGACGTTGCAGGGCCTCGCCGGCCTGGGCGATCTGATCGCGACCTGCCAGTCGCCGTTGAGCCGCAACAACACCGCGGGGCGCCTGCTGGGTCAGGGTCTCAGCCTGGCCGATGTCGTCAAGCAGATGAATCAGACCGCGGAGGGTCTGGCGTCGGTGGCGCCGATCCTCCAGCTCGCGCGCGAGGCGGGGGTTGCGATGCCGATCGTCGAGCAGGTCAAACGGGTGCTCGACGGCACGATGGATCCGCGCGAGATCGCGCCCCACCTCACGACCGACGACGACGAGCCGCAAGGCGAGAGGACGCAGAATGGACAAGCCGGCGGTGGTGGTGCTCTTTGGAGGTCGCTCCAGCGAACACTCGATCAGTTCCGCAACGGCGGGAGGCGTGCTCCGCGCGATCAATCGTGATCGCTACCGCGTGATCCCGGTCGGGATCACGCGGGACGGCGCGTTCGTGCTCGAAGACGACGATCCGGACAAGTTCGCGCTCGATCCTTCCGCGATGCCCGCCGTCCTTGACAACGGCACGCGCATCGTGTGGCCGGAGGCGGCGGGGGCGCACGGTTTCGCCGTTCGGCGCACCGACGGAACGATCGACGACCTTGGCAGCGTCGATGTCGTGCTGCCGATCCTGCACGGACCGCACGGCGAGGACGGCACCATTCAGGGCTTCTTCGACACGATCGAGCTGCCGTACGCGGGCGGTGGCGTGCTCGATTCCGCGCTGTGCATGGACAAGCACTTCATGAAGGTGGCCCTTCAGCACGCGGGGGTCCCCGTCGCCCCCTGGATCACGGTGCGGCAGTCCGAATGGCGCGGAGATGCGGATGCTGTCGCCGCCCGCGCCGCCCATCTCGCGCTGCCGTGGTTCGTCAAGCCCGCCAGGGCGGGCTCGAGCGTCGGGGTGTCGAAGGTGCATGGGACCGATGAGCTCGCCGCGGCACTGGAGGTGGCGTTCGCCGAGGACGACAAGGTGCTCGTGGAAGAGGGGCTCACGGGCCGGGAGATCGAGGTGGGCGTGCTCGAGGGGCGCGACGGGGCCGGGTCGCGAGCATCCCTTCCCGGTGAGATCGTCCTCACGACGCGCGAGTTCTACGACTTCGAGGGCAAGTACCTCGGCGGCGACGGGGTCGAGGTGGTCTGCCCCGCCGACCTGAGCGATCAAGAGCGCGACGCGGTCCAGGCGATGGCGCTGCGCGCCTTCGCCGCCGTGGACGGGCGTGGGCTGGCGCGGGTCGACTTCTTCGTGACCGACAGTGGGCCCGTCGTCAACGAGCTGAACACGATGCCGGGATTCACGCCGATCTCCATGTTCCCGAAGTGCTGGATCGCGTCCGGGCTGTCGTACTCCGACCTGATCTCGGAGCTCATCGATACCGCGCTGGAGCGCGTTGCGGGCTAAGGGGTCGCAGATGCGGTAGCGCTGGCGGTATCGGTGCACGCCGATCCGTCGGTGGGGAGCGTCGCCACGATGCGCGAGAGCGTGTCGAGGACGTCGGCACTGCTGACGACGTCGTTGTCCAGGTAGATCTGGACGGCCGGAACACGGCCGAACGTGGTCACCCGGTACCGCGGAGCATCCGTGTCGTCGATGATCCAGTCCACACCCGCGACCGGCGTGCAGGGCAGGGTGGTGGGGCCGGGGGGTGTGATGCCGCACGTGAGGATGACCGAGGCGGGGTCTCCCCACGCGCCCGTCGCCTGCGCATCGGTCCAGCGGCGATCCTGGCCGCTGACCGACGCCGGAAGGTGCACGGTGATGTCTGCGCACGCGGGGTCGTTGGCTGCGGCGGCGGGCTGGAGCGAGACGGCTGACGTGCACCCGGAGAGCGCGGCCATGAGTGCGAGGCCGACGGCGGCGGCTCCGGCGACGGCGGAGAGGCGGCGGGGGCGGAGCACACCTCCAGGCTAACCCGGGGGATCGCGGGGCGCGGACGAAGAGCCGGTACGTTTTCAGGATGACATCGCGTGATGACCCCACCGTGGGCGAGCTCAGCGAGGGAACGATCCTGCGCCGCATCCTCGACCGTGTCGGGCCGTCGGCGGCGGTCGTCGGCCCCGGTGACGACGCAGCGGTGCTCGCCGTGCCGGACGGGCGGGTGGTCGCGACGACCGACACCCTCGTGCACGGACCCGACTTCCG
Source organism: Microbacterium rhizomatis (assembly GCF_008710745.1). Taxonomy (GTDB): domain Bacteria; phylum Actinomycetota; class Actinomycetes; order Actinomycetales; family Microbacteriaceae; genus Microbacterium; species Microbacterium rhizomatis. The sequence continues at coordinate 812,807 of NZ_VYSA01000001.1, read as the reverse complement.
TCTCGCGTGGTCGAGCGCGTTCGACATCGGCTGGAAGGCCGCGGCGGTCAATCTCGCCGATGTCGCGGCGATGGGCGCCCGGCCCACGGCGCTCCTGGTGGCCCTGGCGATGCCGGACGACACCCGCATCTCCTTCGTCGCGGGCCTGGCCGATGGGCTCCGTGCCGCGTGCGATGAGCTCGCGCCCGGTTGCGTGGTCGAGGGCGGCGATCTGACCGTCTCCGACACGCTGACCGTCGCCGTGACCGCACTCGGCGTTCTCGACGGACGCGAGCCGGTGCTGCGTTCCGGAGCGCATCCGGGCGATGTGGTGGCCATCGCGGGTGAAATGGGAGTGGCGGCCCGCGGTCTCGAGCTGCTGTTCACGCGGTTCGCCGACTCCGACGGGACACCGAACGCGCTCACCAGCGAGGCTTTCGCCGAGCGTCTCGTGGAGACGGGCGACGCCACCGCGGTGACGCGCCAGCTGCGGCCGCGACCGCCCATCGGAATGGGGCCCCTCGCATCTGAGCGCGGAGCCACGGCGATGATGGACGTCTCGGACGGACTCGCTCTGGATGCCACGCGTATGGCGGATGCCTCGGGGGTCACGATCGACATCGATGTGCGGTGTCTCGGGCCCGACGCCGCGCGCGCGCTGTCCGGCGGCGAGGACCACGCGCTTCTGGCGACGTTTCCCGCGGGTGGGGAGCTGCCTGAAGGGTTCACGCGTATCGGATCCGTGCACGATCGCACGCACGCGCCCCTGCTCGTCGACGGTGACCCCTTCCAGGGGCGGGGCGGCTGGGATCCTTATCGCGACTGGGACACCGGACGGGGCTGACCCCACCACAGCGTGGTGTCGCCGTAGCGGCGGTCGCGGAGGGCGTGCAGGTCTGCCGCGTTCCAGTCCGGCGCGGGGGAGCGGCGCGCGCGCTCGACGATCACGATGGCGTCCGCGTGCAGCGAGGGGCCCAGAGCGATGAGGGCGCCCGTGAGCTCGGATTCCGCAAGATCGTAAGGCGGGTCGATGAAGACCAGGCTGTAGGGGCCGCGGGCGGCGCGCAGGAACAGCTCGACGCTCGCCCGGTGCACTCTCATCGGGCCGGCGGCGGATCCGAGCGATTTCGCGACGCGAGCGGCGTTGCGCTCTGCGGCCGCCGCGGCCTTGGGCGTCTTCTCCACGAGATCCGCGGATGCCGCGCCCCGGCTCATCGCCTCGAGCGCGAGCGCCCCCGATCCTGCGTAGAGATCGAGCACCTCGGCGCCGCGGAGAGCGTCGATCGATTCGAGCGCGCCGAACAGCGATTCCCTGACGCGGTCGCTCGTGGGGCGGGTTCCCGCGTCGGGGACCTCGAGGGTGACGGAGCCGGCGCGTCCGGCGATGATGCGCGTCACGAGATCATGCGGGCGCCGAGGCCGTGTCTTCGTCGGCCGTGCGCTCGTCGCGCAGCCGCGGCTCGATGCGCAGTTCGGGGCGGAAGCCCGCCTTGTCGGCGTAGAAGGCCCTGATGCGGTCCATGTCGGCCCGAACATCGCCCGTGAGATCGATCGTCGGCCCCAGCCCCGTGGTCATCGTGGTGCGATCGACGAAGCAGAGGGTCACGCCGAGACCCGTCTCGCGGGCGATGCGATAGAACCCCGACTTCCAGTACTCGGCACCCCCGCGCGTACCCTCGGGGGTGATCACGAGCCCGAAGACCTCGCCTCTGCGGATGCGTTCGACCACGTCGCCGACGACGCGCGATGCATCCGCGCGATCGACGGGGATGCCGCCGATGGCGCGCATGAGCGGGCCGCGCCAGCCGCGGAACAGGCTGGCCTTGCCGAGCCAGCGCATTCGCACGCCGCGTCGCCAGGCGACGGCCAGCATGAAGACGAAGTCCCAGTTGGAGGTGTGCGGTGCCCCCAGGAAGACCGTCGGCCGGGTGGGTGCGAGTTGGGGGGCGAGGGTCCAGCGGCTGCACGCCCAGTACAGGCGCGACACGAAGCGTCGGATCATGCCGCCACAATATGCGATGCCGCGATGGAGTGCCCAGCGGCACGTCGCCGCCCCTGCCTAGACTCGGGACATGTCGTTCACGCTCGATTCGCGGCTCGACGGCGCCGTCGGCGGGAAGACGGCGACCGCTCTGCAGCGCGCCTTCGGGATGAAGACGGTGGGCGATCTGCTCGCCCACTATCCGCGCCGCTACGCACGCCGGGGTGAGCTCACTCCGATCTCGTCGCTCCCACTCGGCGAACCGGTCACGATCGTCGCCGAGATCCGACGCGCGAACGAGCGCCGCATGCAGAACCGCAAGGGGTCCCTCCTCGAGGTCGTGATCAGCGACGGCCAGGGCGAGCTCTCGCTCACCTTCTTCAACCAGTCGTGGCGCATCAAGGATCTGCACGCCGGTCGTCGTGGCATCTTCTCGGGGAAGGTGGGTGAGTACCGCGGTGCGAAGCAGCTCGCCCATCCCGATTACGAGCTGTTCGACGACGAAGCCGAGGCGCGTCTGACGGCCGAAGCGTATGCGAACCTCCCGATCCCGATCTATCCGGCCACCAGCACGATCGCGAGCTGGCAGTTCCAGAAGATCGCAGCCCTCGTCCTCGACGGGCTCGGTGCGGTCGAAGACCCGCTTCCCGAGCCCTTCCGCGAGGCGCATGAGCTCCTCGACGCGCGCACCGCGCTCCTGCGCATCCACAGACCCGACTTCGAGAGCCAGATCGAGCAGGCGAGGGCGACGCTGCGCATGCACGAGGCCTTCGTGCTGCAGGCGGCGCTCCTCCAGCAACGGCAGTTCGTCCGCGCGCTCTCGGCGACCGCACGCCCTGCTTCTCCCCGCGGCCTGCTCGAGCGCTTCGACGCGCTTCTCCCGTTCGCGCGCACCGCCGATCAGGTCGCGGTCGGCGATCAGATCGCGGTCGATCTCGTCGGCGACTGGCCGATGAACCGGCTCGTGCAGGGCGAGGTGGGATCGGGAAAGACTCTCGTCGCTCTGCGCGCCATGCTGCAGGTCGCCGAGAGCGGGGGGCAGTCCGCACTCATCGCGCCCACCGAAGTGCTGGCCGGTCAGCACGTGCGCTCCATCGCGCGGATGCTCGGGCCCGAGCTCGCCCCCGAGCTCATGCCGACCCTCCTCACCGGTCAGATGACCGCGGCGGAGCGTCGCAAGGCGGCGCTGCGCGTGGCCTCCGGTCAGGCACTGATCGTCATCGGGACGCATGCCCTGCTCAGCGAGACGACGACGTTCGCCGAGCTGGGGCTCGTCGTCGTCGACGAGCAGCACCGGTTCGGCGTGGATCAGCGCGAGACGCTGCGGGCCAAGGGGCTGTCTCCGCACGCCCTCGTGCTCACCGCGACGCCGATCCCGCGCACCGTGGCCATGACGGTGTTCGGCGATCTCGACGTCTCCACGATCCGCACGCTGCCCGCGGGCCGTGCCGGCATCCAGACGTTCGTCACGCCGCTCGCCGAGCGACCGGCGTGGTTCGGGCGGGTGTGGGACCGCATCGCCGAGGAGGTCGCCCTCGGGCGCCAGGCGTTCGTGGTCTGCCCGGCGATCGATGCGGAGGCGTCCACGAAAGACGACACGGCCGACGAACCCGTCGAGGTCGTGGAGGGCGAGGCGGCGCGGATCCGGTGGGGCGTCGTGCAGGCGGCCGACCTGCTGTCACGGCATCCCGCGTTCGAGAACGTACGCGTCGCGATCCTGCACGGCAAGATGCCGTCGGACGAGAAGGATGCCGTCATGCAGCGATTCGCTCGGGGTGAACTCGATGTACTCGTGGCGACCACCGTCGTCGAGGTCGGTGTCGATGTGCCGAATGCCTCGACCATGGCGATCCTCGAAGCCGATCGGTTCGGTGTCTCGCAGCTGCACCAGCTGCGCGGCCGCGTGGGGCGAGGCGGTGTTCCTGGGCTCTGCCTGCTCGTGACCGAAGCACCGATCGGCACGCCGGCCCGTGCGCGAGTGGACGCGGTCGCCGCGACGACCGACGGGTTCGCTCTGGCAGAGGTCGATCTCGAGCTGCGCGGGGAGGGCGATGTCCTCGGCGGAGCACAGTCGGGTGCGCGGTCCTCCCTCCGCCTGCTGCGGGTGGTGAAGGACGCCGACCTGATCGCCGAGGCGCGCGCCGAGGCGGAGCGCGTGCTCATCGACGATCCCGCGCTCCTGCGGCATCCGGGTCTGGCCGCGACGATCGAACGGCGCGTGGGGATGCAGGAGCGCGCGGCGCTCGCGAAGAACTAGCGGCATCCCCTCGATAGGCTTGTCGCATGAGCAGCCGGATCGCCGTCGTCCCCGGGTCGTTCGATCCGCCGACCCTGGGTCACCTCGACGTGATCCGTCGCGCGGCGTCGCTCTACGACCAGCTGCACGTGCTCGTCGTGCACAACCCCGGTAAAGAAGCCATGCTCCCGATCGCTCAGCGACTCACGCTCCTGGAGCGGTCGATCGCCGAGAGTGACATCGAAGGCGACGTGGTCATCGCCGCATGGAGCATGGGACTTCTGGTGGATTACGCGACCGATGTCGGGGCCGGCGTCCTCGTGAAAGGCATCCGCTCGCAGGTCGACGTCGCCTACGAGACCCCGATGGCGATCGTCAACCGCCATCTCGCGCACGTGGAGACTGTCTTCCTTCTGCCCGACCCCGCGCACGCCCTCGTCTCGAGCTCTCTCGTCCGCCAGGTCTCCGCTCTGGGCGGCGATGTGTCGCCGTTCGTGCCGCCCGCCGTCGCGCGTTTCCTCGACACGGGTGCCCAGCGCGCGTGAAGCCCGAGCGGTACGGCGCCCTCGTCTCCACGCGCCGGTACGATGGACCCCTGTGAGAAGACATCGCCCCGGACCGTTCGCCCTTCAAGTGCGCGACATCGTCCACCGCGCGGGAGAGATGCGCGAGTTCACGATCGACACGCCTGCCCCGGAGAAGTGGGGAGAGGGGCTCGTCGCCGTCGCCGGGGGTGAGCCCCTCGAGCTCGACGTGCGTGCCGAGTCGGTGCACGAGGGCATTTTGATCTCCGGCAGCGTCGAAACCGAGTACACCGGCATCTGCGGACGCTGCCTCACCGACATCGCCGAGCCCCTCCAAGTCGAGTTTCAGGAGCTTTTCGCGTATCCTGGAGAAGAAGCAACTGACTTCGAGGTTCAAGACGACCACGTGGATCTTGAAACTCTCGTCAGGGACGCGATCGTTCTGTCGCTCCCGTTTCAGCCGGTGTGCCAGCCGGATTGCCCCGGTCTCGACGCGATCACGGGTGAGCGGCTGGCCGACACCCCCGGCGAACAGCAGCGCACGCCCTCCGATCCACGCTGGGCCGCGCTCCAGGAATACACCCCAGACCACGACGACGAAGCGCCGCGCCGCGCGTAGCGCCTGATCGCCGCCGTACACAACGAAGACAGCACAGAAGAGAGCAAGCCATGGCAGGTAACCCCCCGAAGCGGAAGGTCTCCCGCTCGAACACCCGGTCCCGTCGCGCGCAGTGGAAGGCGGCGCCCATCACGCTGACCGCCACGGTCGAGAACGGCAAGACGGTCTACAGCCGTCCGCACCAGGCGAAGGTCGTCACCGACTCGCAGGGCACCGAGCTGTTTCTCGAGTACAAGGGCCGCAAGGTCGCCGACGTCTGATCGCCTTCCGGCGAATCTTGACTGACGTCACACTCGAGCGGCATACGCTCACCGACAAGCTCGGGGTCATCATCGATCCCGAGCTTCTGTCGCTTGCCCTCACCCATCGATCCTTCGCGTACGAGCACGGTCAGATGCCGCATAATGAGCGGCTCGAGTTCCTCGGCGATTCCGTTCTCGGGCAAGCGGTCACGGTGCGTCTGTTCACCGGACATCCGGACCTCGACGAGGGCGAGCTCGCCAAGCGTCGCGCGAGCGTCGTCTCGACGGTCGCTCTGGCAGAGGTCGCGAGACGCATCGGACTCGGCGCCTACATTCTGCTCGGCCGCGGCGAGAACCAGACCGGTGGCCGCGACAAGGACTCGATCCTCGCCGACACGATGGAAGCGATCATCGGGGCCACGTTCCTCTCCGCCGGTCCGGACGCCGCGACGTCCCTCGTCCTCCGTCTCGTCGAGCCCCTCCTGGCCGATCCGGAGCGCTACGGCGCCGCGATGGATCCCAAGACGAGTCTTCAGGAACTCGCCGCCCGCCGGGGGTTCGCGCCGCCGTCGTACGGCGTCGAGTCTTCCGGCCCGGATCACGACCGCACGTTCATCGCGACGGTGACGGTCGGCGATGTGTCGATGAACGGCACGGGCACGAGCAAGAAGCACGCCGAGATGGCGGCGGCCCTGCGGGCGTGGCACGAGCTCGCAGACCGTGCCTGAGCTCCCTGAGGTCGAGGTTGTTCGTGCGGGCCTCGAGCCGGCGGTGACGGGTGCGATCATCACGGGTGTGAGCGCGGTCGACGAGCGTGCGCTGACCCGGCACTCCGGTGGTGCCTCCCACTTCGAGGCCGCTCTGGCCGGACGATCCTTCGTCGGTGCCGCCCGCCGCGGAAAGTTCCTCTGGCTCCCGCTGGCGACCCGATCCGCCGGCGAGGGCGAAGCCGTCATCGCCCACCTGGGAATGAGCGGTCAGATGCTGCTGCGTGAAGCAGGAGCCCCCGCCCAGCGCCACGAACGCGTACGCCTGGACCTGGAGCATCCCCGTCACGGAGAACTGGCGCTCGTGTTCGCCGATCAGCGGACTTTCGGCTCACTCGCGATCGACCGGCTCATTCCGACTGCGGATGGCGCACCGGGCGGGAGAGGAACCGCCGAGGCGACCGTCCCCACGCAGGTCGCGCACATCGCCCGCGACCCCCTCGACCCCGCCTTCGACGACGGTCTGTTCCGGGCCGCGCTGGCGCGCAAGACGTCGGCGATCAAGCGGGTGCTGCTGGACCAGACGGCGATCAGCGGTGTGGGGAACATCTACGCCGACGAAGCGCTGTGGGCCGCACGGGTGCATCCAGAGACACTCGCGCGCGACCTGTCCACCCGCACGGCGCACCGGCTTCTCGCCGAGGTGCGTGCAGTCCTCGAGAAGGCATTGGCCGAGGGCGGGACGAGCTTCGACGCCCAGTACGTCAACGTGAACGGGCAGGCGGGATACTTCGCGCATTCCCTCCACGCCTACGGGCGTACCGGCCAGCCGTGCGACCGTTGCGGCCGGCCGATCGTCCGCGCGTCGTTCATGAACAGGTCGAGCCACTATTGCCCGCGCTGTCAACGGATGCCGCGGCCCGCGGCATCCGTCTGATCAGCTCCGCCGGTCACGCGAGCACCTTCTTCCACGCGGCCGCGTATGAGGCGGCGGTGAACCCGATGGCCTCGTTGATGTCGAGCATGGGACGGTTCTCTTCGGCGTTGAACGTCGAGACGCGCGGCGATTCGGGCACCAGCTCGCGCCAACGCAGGAGGTTGGCCGTCTTGACGATCGTCCCGAGACGGTGACCGCGATGCTCCTTCAGCACCAGGGTGCCGTACTGATGCGTGGATCGAGTGTGGTCGGCGCCGATCACGAGCTCGTTGAAGGCCACGATCCGACCGCTCGGCGTGTGCTGGACGCAGGCGACCGACACGGTGTGGCCGCCGGCGAGGAGGCGAGCATCCCGGCGCTCGACGCGGGCGGCATCCCACGTCTCCTCGTCGAAGACCATCCCGCCGCTGGGCACATCGGTCGCCATGCGCGAGATCGCGTAGGCGAAGCCCTCGGCATGCTCGGCCGGCGTCGGAGCGGTCCACATCACAAGGCGATAGTCACCGCCGGCCGCGTCGAGCGCCTCACGATGCAGGCGCTCGACCAGATCGAACGGCCCCCGCAGGTCGAACGTGCTGTTGCGCTCGGTCTGCTCGAACGTGAAGCCCTCCTCGATCATGAACAGCGTCTGGCGATCGTGGGCGGGAATCGAACCGAAACCGGTCGGAGGCGTGAGGCGCGGGCCTCCCGCTCCGGGGCGATGAAGCGTCCAGGTCTGGATGATGTCGCGCGAGCGGTCTTTCGCGATCTGCTCCACGCGGTGCAGCAGCGCCTGCTCGGCGCCCTCGTTCCAGTGGTCGGGGTGCACGCAGAGATCGAACTCGGCCGTGGTCGTGCCCACCTCGTTGGGGATGGTGAGGGTCACCGCGCCGATGTCCACGCCGTGGCGCCGGGCGAGGTAGGCCATCCGCGTCGTATCGGTCTGGTCGAGCCACGTGGGCAGCTCCTGTTGCGGCTCTTGGTCGAGGTGGTCGTGGCCGGCATCATGTCGACACATCAGGTTGCCGAGCCGGATGACGCTGCGGAAGTCCGCGGCGTCGTTCCCGTGCGGATCCCGGGGGATCTGCACGGGAACGATCTCGACCTCTCGGGTGGCATCGTGCTCACGCATCGAGGACCTTCTTCCACGCGCCTCCGTAGGCGATCGGAACGAACCCCATCGCCTCGTTGATGTCGAGCATGGGCCGGTTCTCCTCTGCGTTGTAGGTGAGCACGCGCGGCGAATCCGGGGCGAAGTCGCGCCAGGCCAGCAGGGCTGCGCACTTGACGAGCAGCCCGAGCCTGTGCCCCCGGTGTTCCGCGAGCACCAGCGTGTCTTCCTGATGAGTCGCCTCGGTCAGGTCGCTGCCGATCACCAGCTCGTTGAAGGCGCACAGCTCGCCGGTGGCGATGTGCTGGGCGGCCGTCACCTGCATCGGACGACCGGCATCCAGGTAGATCGCCTCGTGGCGGCGCAGGCGAGCGGCGTCCCACTCCTCTTCGTCGAACTCCATCGCCGCGGCGGGCGCGTCGGTGATCATGCGCGACTTCATCCAGCCATAGCCGGCGACGAACTCCGGGGGAGTGGGCAGGAACCACTGCACGATCCGATAGTCTCCCGACGCGGCGAGCGCCTCGGCATGGAGGTCCCTCAGCCGTGGCAACGCCTCATGGATATCGAGGGCGCTGTTGCGCTCGACCTGTTCCAGAGAGTAGCCGTGCCGCCGGTAGAAGCGGGCGGCGTGGTCGTCGGGAATGCTGCCGAATCCCGTCGGTGGCGACAATCGTGGTCCCGGCGCATCGGGGTGGGAGGTCCACGACTGCAGAACCGTCCGGCCGTGCTCGCGAGCGACGCGCTCCACGAGGGCGTGACCGGCCGTGCCGACACCCCGGCCCCACGACGAGCGGAGCAGCTCGATCCGCCAGAAGACCACCTTCGAATCCTCTTCGAGGGGAATGTCGACACCGACGCGCCCGATGGTCTCGCCGTCCTGCACGGCGAGCCACACGAGGCGGATCTCATAGTCGGTCCGCTGCATGGCGGGCAGGAGCTCCTCGGGAGCGATCCGCTCGTCGTCGTGACCGTTCATCTCCAGATAGACGAGGTTTCGGACCCGCACCATCTCGATGAAGTCCGCGGCGTCGGGCGATTCGATCGAGGTCGGGATGGCGATCTGCCGGAACTCAAGGCCGGTGGGTGGAGCGTACATGGTGGATCCTTCGATGTCGGTCGATGTTGTTCATTAGAGGTCGGGGGTGACCCGGGCCCGCAGGAGCGAGCCCGGGTCGACGGACGTCACGCGCGAAGCTGCCTCAGCAGGTGGTCGCCGGTGAATGCGCGTTCGCGGACTTCCCGTGCCCGCTCGTTCGCGAACAGGCGAGCGTGCTCGGTGTGATCGGTGCCGAGGCGGAGCCGTCGTTCGCCGCGCAGGAGCAGCCAGAGGCCGATCCGCATCGCCAGGCGATCGCTCAGCGACGGACGCGGGCCGAGATGCGGCGGGTGGGACAGGAGCCGGTGCCGTTCCAGGCCGGGTGACCGGACGGAACCCAGAAGATCGTTCATGAGGATTCTTTCGAGTGGATGTCGTCGAGTGGGCCCGAAGGCCAGGGTCCGAGCGCAGAGAGCGCAAAGGACGGGAGCGCGCTGAGGGCTGACGAGCCCGACGCGGACCGGGGAGACCCTCGAGGTCACGCCGGATGGCGGAGTCCTCGCAGGGTACGGAGCGACTACGCGGCTGCGGCTGCGCGGAAGGCGGGGGTCACCCCACGGGCGACTCCTCCGAACGGAGTGCGGCTGAATGGCGCAGCGATCGCAGCAATACCGGAGATGGTGGCTGCAGAGCTGGCGGCGTGGTTCATGAGCATCATGATGGTGACCTCCTTTCGACTTCGTACGCGAAGGAAGACGTTAGCGCGGTCGACGTGGACGCGTCAAGCTGATTCACAGAATTCGTGGACTCTCGGGCGTGTCCGTTGGTGTCGCCGGAATGCTGCCGCGGGGCGGCATCGGCCCGCCTGCCGGGCCTGGGGCCCGATGTCCGGTAGCGTGAACGCGCAATCCATCGGCCGGAAAGGGCGCGTTCATGCACCTGAAGAGCGTGACGCTCAAAGGGTTCAAGTCGTTCGCCCAGTCGACGACTTTCGCCTTCGAGCAGGGTGTGACCGCGATCGTCGGTCCGAACGGTTCGGGCAAGTCGAACGTCGTCGATGCACTCGCCTGGGTGATGGGCGAGCAGGGCGCCAAGACGCTGCGCGGCGGCAAGATGGAAGACGTCATCTTCGCAGGAACGGCCACGCGCGGACCCCTCGGTCGTGCCGAGGTGCAGCTGACGATCGACAACCACGACGGCGTCCTCCCGATCGAGTACTCCGAAGTGACGATCAGCCGCACGCTCTTCCGCAACGGTGCGAGCGAGTACGCGATCAACGGGTCGACCTGCCGCCTGCTGGACGTGCAGGAGCTCCTGAGTGATTCCGGTCTCGGCCGCGAGATGCACGTGATCGTCGGCCAGGGCCGGCTCGACAGTGTCCTCCAGGCCTCGCCGGAAGACCGGCGCGGGTTCATCGAGGAGGCCGCCGGCATCCTCAAGCACCGCAGGCGCAAGGAGAAGACACTCCGCAAGCTCGACGCGATGGAGGCCAACCTCACGCGCCTGAACGACCTCGCCGGTGAGTTGCGGCGCCAGCTCAAACCTCTCGGGAGACAAGCCGAGATCGCGAGAGAGGCGGCCACGATCGCGGCGGTCGTCCGCGACGCGAAGGCCAGGCTGTTCGCGGACGAGCTGCTCCGCCTGCGAGCCGAACTCGCCGACCACGCCCGCAGCGAGCAGGAACGCCACACGGAGCGACTCGTGCTGCAGGACCAGAGCGAGAACGTGCGCGCACGCATCGCGCAGCTCGAATCGAGCCAGCAGTCCGCTGCCGTCGACGATGCACGCGGCGTGACCTTCGCGCTCGAGCGCGTCCAGGAGCGGCTTCGATCGCTCTACTCGCTCACCGGCCAGCGGCTCGCGCTGCTCGGCGCGGACGATGACACGGCGCTCGAGCATCCGACGGTGTCACAGGCGTCGATCGATGAGGCGCGCGCGGAGATCGACGAGATCTCGGACGGCCTCGGGGGTGCGCAGGATGCCGCGGCCGCCGCCGGCCGCGACGTCGTGCGTGCACGGGCCGAACTCGATGCGCTCGACGTCGACATCGCCGAGCAGAGCGCACTCGTCTCGGAGCACGACATGCGGTTGACCGCACTGCGCGGCGGCGCGGAAGCGGCCGCATCGACTCTCGCCGCTGTGCGCGCCGGGCTCGAGCGGCAGCGCGCCGCGCTGGATGCGGCTACGACGCGCAGAGCCGAAGCCGAGCAGGTGCTCGCCGGCGTCGAGCCCGACCTGGTTCCCGAAGGCGGCTCGGCCGAGCAGGCCGGCGCATACGAGCAGGCGCAGCGCCTGGCTGCCGACGCGGAGACGCAGGTCGGCGCCCTGCGCGAGCGCCTGCATGCCGCCGAGCGCGAGGTCGAGGCGCTCACCGCTCAGACGCGAGCTCTCGGACGTGCTCTTGATATCCGCAATGCTGCCGCGGAGCTGGTCGCGCGGGGCGGCGGGGGAATCCGCGGACTCATCGGCGACGCGGTCAAGGTGACCCCCGGGTTCGAAGCCGCGATCGCGGCAGCCCTCGGGCCGCTGGCAGAGGGGGTTCTCGTCGGTACGCGCGACGAGGCTTACGACCTGGCCCGCGCGGCGCGCGGCGACGACCTGGGCGTGGTCGACATCGCGATCGCCGATGCCGTGCACACGGCGCGCCCCGTGTCGTCGATCCCGGGGATCGTGGCGGCGGCCGAGGTGGTGCGCGCCCCGGAAGGGATTCTCGGCATTCTGGCCGGCACGGTCATCGCCGACGACCTGGATGCCGCGGCCGCCGCAGCGGGAATGCTCGCGGCGAGAGAGAACTCGAATCCTGTCACGATCGTCACCCGCGCCGGTGAGGTCGTCACCGCGCACACGGTCCGCGCCGGGTCGGGGAGCGGGCGCTCGCGCCTCGAGCTCGCAGCCGAGCGGGATGCGGCGACCGAGCGGCTCAGCGAGGTCTCCGTGATCGCCGACAGCCTGCGCGAGGCGCTCGTCGATGCCGTGCAGGAGCTCGATCATGCACGGCGCCGGACCAAGACCGCCCTCGAGACGTTGCGCGCGCACGACGCCGCGCTCGCCGCGCACGCCGAGCATGTGAACCGCGCCACCGTCCGCCACGAGGCCGCCGTCGCGGAGTGCGATCGGCTCGCGGCCGGCGTGCGCCAGGCCGAAGCCGCAGTCGAGGAGGCGGAGTCCGCCGCGCGCGTCGCCGACGATCGATACGCTGCCGCGGTCGAGGCACCCCGCCCGATCCTGGACGCGTCAGCCCGCGACGGGCTGCTGAGCGCACTGGAGTCCGCGCGCGACGCCGAGATGCGGGCACGTCTGGACGTCGAGACGCTCAAGGAACGCGTGCGAGCCGGTGAGGCGCGCGTGGCGGGCCTCGTGCGCCAGCGTGAGCGCGAACGGTCGGCGGCGGAGGAGGCCGCCCGGCGCGCCGTCATCAGGCGCGCGCAGCGCGACGTCGCTGCCGACGTCGCCGGCCAGCTCCCCGCCCTGCTGGATTCGGTCGACCGGTCGGTGAGCCAGGCCCGCGTCGAACTCGCCGCAGCGGAGTCTGCGCGCACCGCGGTGACGGCCGAGCTCGGCGACCTGCGCACGAGCGAGGCATCCGTCCGCGAAAGGCTCTCGGGGCTCACCGAGATGGTGCACGGTCTCGAGCTGAAGATCCACGAGAAGCGGCTTCACGCGTCGAGTCTGCTCGAACGGGTGATGTCGGAACTGGGCCTCGAGGAAGACATTCTCATTTCGGAATACGGGCCAGACGCAGACGGAGGCGAGCCTTTCGACCGGGCCGTCCAGCGCACCCGCCTGCAGGATGCCGAGCGGAAGCTCGCCCAGCTCGGCAGGGTCAATCCGCTCGCACTCGAGGAGTTCTCCGCCCTCGAACAGCGGCACAAGTTCCTCACCGAGCAGCTCGCCGACCTGACTCAGACACGCAAAGACCTGATGACGATCATCGAGGAGCTCGACGAGCGGATGCAGGTGATCTTCCTCGCCGCGTTCGAAGACACCCGCGTCGCATTCGGCGAGGTCTTCCCGATCCTCTTCCCGGGCGGCACGGGCAGCATCTCGCTGACCGATCCCGACTCTCCGCTCACGACGGGCATCGAGGTCATGGTCCGGCCGGTGGGAAAGAAGATCGAGCGTCTGTCGCTGTTGTCGGGCGGGGAACGCTCGCTCGCGGCAGTGGCATTGCTCACCGCCATCTTCAAGGCGCGCCCCAGCCCTTTCTACATCCTCGACGAGGTGGAAGCCGCCCTCGACGACGCGAACCTCGGGCGCCTGCTCGGCGTGTTCGAACAGCTGCGCGCGAGCAGTCAGCTCATCGTCATCACGCACCAGAAGCGCACGATGGAGATCGCCGACGCGCTCTATGGCGTGTCGATGCGACAGGATGGCGTCTCCGCGGTCGTCGGTCAGCGCGTCGGCGATCGCGTCGCCTCCTAGTCCGGCCTCGTAAGCTCTAGGGCATGGCAGAGAGCTCCTGGTCGCTGGGCCGCGCGCTGCGCGGCGTGTTCGTGAAACCGACGATCGACGAGACCACATGGGACGACCTCGAGACTGCGCTGCTGACCGCCGACTTCGGCCCCGACATCACCGAGCGCATCGTCGATGAACTGCGCGAAAAGGTCGACCGGTACCGCACGACCGACCCGAAGGACCTGCAGCGGATGCTGCGCGAGACCCTCGAGGAGCACTTCGCGAAGTTCGACACGACGCTGCGCCTGACGGAGCGGCCGGCCGTCGTGCTCGTCGTGGGGGTGAATGGCGTCGGAAAGACGACCACGATCGGCAAATTCGCGAAGTTCCTGCAGCGCTACGGCCGTTCGGTCGTCGTCGGAGCGGCCGACACGTTCCGCGCCGCCGCCGTGGATCAGCTCGCGACGTGGGCAGAACGCGGGGGAGCGGCGATCGTCCGGCCTCAGCAGGAAGGCCAGGATCCGGCATCCGTTGCCTTTCAGACGATCGAGTACGCGAAGCAGACGGGCACTGAGATCGTGCTCGTCGACACCGCCGGGCGCCTGCACACCAAGGGCGGCCTGATGGACGAGCTCTCCAAGATCCGCCGCGTGATCGAGAAGCAGGCGCCGATCAGCGAGGTTCTCCTCGTGCTGGACGCGACGACGGGGCAGAACGGGGTTCTGCAGGCGCAGGCCTTCCTCGAGCACGCGGGCGTCACGGGACTCGTCCTGACCAAGCTCGACGGGTCGGCCAAGGGCGGGTTCGTGCTGGCGGTGCAGGAGAAGACCGGGATACCGGTGAAGCTGCTCGGGCAGGGCGAGGGAATCGGCGACCTGACAGGCTTCACACCGCACGTCTTCGCCGCGTCCCTGGTGGAGTGATCGGCCGATACGGCGAAAACAATCCCGGACACGCCCGTTCGGACTACCGTCGAGGGCGTCTCGCTGGTTTCATGGGGACATGGCGATCGAACACGACTTCTTCGGGCTTCTGGAGTCCGGACCGGACGGCTCGATCTTCTGGTCGGAGAACGTCGAGTTCGGCGACCAGACCGTCACTGTCGATCTGACCGCTCCCGACCAGGACGACGTGTCGCAGGCGGCACTCGACGTCGCCGCCGCCATGGTCTCATCGATCGAGGCGATCGACCTCGCCGCGCGCAACGCCATGGTCTCGGAGCTCGATGACCGCGCCAGCGAGGTCACCGAGTACACCCTGCAGCAGCAGGAGGCGCTCGGAGATGCGATCGAGGAGCTGCTGGTCGACATCTCCGGAGACACGCCGATCGACATCATCCGCTCGCTCCAGCTCATGAGCATGACGATCCTCGCGGATGAGCACGGCGGTGCCGATCCGTTCGCCGTGCTCGAGTACGCACTCGATCCGGACGCCACAGACGATGTGCTGCTGGTGAACTTGAGCTCGGAGGGCGAAGTCCAGTCGGTCACCAGCGCAGACTGAGCCCGTCGACCTCCACGATCCCTCGCCGGATCACACCGCCTGCGCGAAACCGAGCTGCGCCGCTTCGGCGATGTGAGAGAGGTGGGGCGGGATCTCACGGCCCTTCGAGACCATCGACTGCGCCCACAGCCGACCTGCGCGGTAAGACGAGCGGACGAGCGGGCCCGCCAGGACGCCGAGGAAGCCGATGCGTTCGGCCTCGTCCTTGAACTCGACGAACTCCTGCGGCTTGACCCACCGGGCGACGGGCAGGTGGCGCGGAGTGGGCCGCAAGTACTGGGTGATGGTGATGATGTCGGTGCCGGCGTCGTGCAGGTCCTGGAGGGCCTGGACCACTTCTTCGGGTTCCTCGCCCATTCCGAGGATGAGGTTGGACTTGGTGATGAGCCCGAAGTCGCGAGCCTGGGTGAGGACATCCAGTGACCGCTCGTAACGAAACGCGGGACGGATGCGCTTGAAGATCCGCGGGACGGTTTCGACGTTGTGCGCGAAGACTTCGGGGCGGGACTCGAAGACTTCGCTCAGCAGGGCGGGATTGCCGGAGAAATCAGTGGCGAGGATCTCGACACCGGTGCCGGGGTTCTCCGCATGGATGCGACGCACCGTCTCGGCGTGCAGCCACGCTCCCTCGTCGGGGAGGTCGTCCCTGGCGACGCCGGTGACCGTGGCGTATCGCAGCCGCATCTGGCGGACGCTCTCGGCGACGCGGCGAGGCTCGTCGGTGTCGTAGTCGGCCGGCTTGCCGGTGTCGATCTGGCAGAAGTCGCAGCGGCGGGTGCACTGCGAGCCGCCGATCAGGAACGTGGCCTCACGGTCTTCCCAGCACTCGAAGATGTTGGGGCACCCCGCCTCCTGGCAGACGGTGTGCAGCCCCTCGTCCTTCACGAGGTGCTGAAGGGCCGTGTACTCGGGCCCCATGCGGGCCTTGGTCTTGATCCACTCGGGCTTGCGCTCGATCGGGGTCTCGGCGTTGCGCACCTCGAGGCGGAGGAGCTTTCGCCCGTCCGGTCCTGACGCGCTCACGCGAGGGCGCCTTCGTACTCGCGCTGGAACGTGCGGGTGACGGTGTCGAGGATGTCGGACGGGGTAATGTCGGCGCCGACGACTTCGCTGACCGTCGTGACCCCGGCATCGGTGATCCCGCACGGGATGATCCCCCGGAAGCCCGCGAGTGAGTTGTCGCAGTTGATGGCGAAGCCGTGCATCGTCACGCCCTTCTCGACGCGCACGCCGATCGCGGCTACCTTGTCTTCCGAAAGCGGGCGCCGCACCCACACGCCGCTGCGGCCGGTGACCTGGTACCCCTCGACGCCGTGCACGCGGAGCGCGTCGATCAGCAGCCTCTCGATGCGCCGCACATGCGCGACGACGTCCATGGGCTCGGTCAGGCGCACGATCGGATACCCGACGAGCTGGCCGGGGCCGTGCCAGGTGATCTTGCCGCCCCGGTCCACATCGATGACGGGGGTCCCGTCGGTCGGCCGCTCCTGGGGCTCCGTGCGCTTGCCCGCGGTGTAGACGGCCTCGTGCTCGAGGAGGATCAGCGTGTCGGGACGCTCACCTGCGGCGACCTCGGCATGCACGCGGCGTTGCAGCGCCCAGCCTTCGTGATACGGAACGTACGTCGGCGCCAGTCCGGCGTTCAGGATCTCGAGCACAGCCGCTCCTCGCATCTCATCGTTGTTGGATCGCGTCCAACAATACGCCTCGTGTACGCGGTCTCCGCACAATAGCCTTGAGCGATGATCCCGGTGACGCGAAGCGGCAGACCACGTGCGTCGTCGCGCGAAGTGCTCGCCGAGGCCGCGTGCGAGCTCTTTCTGGAACGCGGCTACGAGGCGACGTCCGTGGCCGACATCACCTCACGCGCAGGGGTGAGCCGCTCGAGCTTCTTCAACTACTTCTCGTCGAAGGGCGATGTGCTGTGGGCGGCGTTCGATGAGCGGATCGCCGCGCTCATCGAGAAGCTCGAGGCGGACACCGGGTCGGATGCTGCGTCCGCCGTGCGCAGCGGGATCGCCGCCATCGGCGACGATCTCGAGCCGGAGAGCCTGGCGCTCGCGATCGCGAACGCCACTGCGATGGGGATCGAGCTCGAACTGGAGCGCGAGTCGGCGATGCGGCGCGCCCGGATCGCGAGCGCGGTAGCTGCGCGCCTTCGTCGCGGAGGCGACGACGCGTTGCGCGCGGAGGTCCTCGCCGCGGCGTACGCGGGCGCGGTGCTGGCCGCTGTGGAGCGATGGGCTCACGAAGGTCCGGGACGCACTGCTCTCTCCGGCGTCCTGGATCGGGCCCTCGCCGTCGTGGCGACCCTCCCGACCGCCGCATCCTGATCACCGCTCCCGTCGCGTAAACTTGGCGGATCATGGCGACTTTCGGCACCCTTTCCGACCGACTCACCGAGACCTTCCGCAACCTTCGCAAGAAGGGTCAGCTCACCCCGGCCGACGTCGACGGAACCGTCCGCGAGATCCGGCGCGCACTTCTCGATGCCGATGTGGCCCTGCCCGTCGTCAAGGAGTTCACCGCGAAAGTGCGCGAGCGCGCGCTCGGTGACGAGGTCAACCGGGCGCTGAACCCTGCACAGCAGGTCGTGCAGATCGTGAACGAAGAGCTCATCGCCATCCTCGGTGGCCAGCAGCGCCGCCTGCAGTTCGCGAAGAACCCGCCGACGGTGATCATGCTGGCGGGCTTGCAGGGATCGGGAAAGACGACCTTCGCGGGCAAGCTCGCGAAGCTGCTCGAGAAGGAGGGGCACACCCCGCTTCTGGTCGCGGCCGACCTGCAGCGCCCCAACGCGGTCAACCAGCTCCAGGTCGTCGCCGCTCAGGCCGGTGCTGCGGTCTACGCGCCGCAGCCCGGTAACGGCGTAGGCAACCCCGTCCAGGTCGCGCGAGACGGTGTCGAGGTCGCCCGCCGCCAGCAGCACGACGTCGTCATCATCGACACCGCGGGCCGGCTCGGTGTGGACGCCGAGCTGATGAAGCAGGCGTCCGACATCCGCAAGGCCACCGATCCGGACGAAGTGCTGTTCGTGATCGATGCCCTCACGGGTCAGGACGCTGTCAACACCGCGAAAGCATTCCAGGAGGGCGTGGACTTCACCGGTGTCGTCCTCTCCAAGCTCGACGGCGATTCGCGCGGAGGCGCGGCGCTCTCGGTCGCATCCGTGACGGGGCGTCCCATCATCTACGCGTCGACGGGTGAAGGTCTCGATGACCTCGAGCCGTTCCACCCCGACCGCATGGCCTCCCGCATTCTCGACCTCGGCGACATCCTGACGCTGATCGAGCAGGCGCAGAACGCGTTCGACGAGGCCGAGGCCCTCAAGGTCGCCGAGAAGATCGCGACCGACAGCTTCACCCTCGAGGACTTCCTCGAGCAGATGCAGCAGATGAAGAAGATGGGCTCCATGAAGAAGATGCTCGGCATGCTGCCGGGCATGGGGCAGATGAAGCAGCAGCTGGACGACTTCGACGAGAAGGAGATCGACCGCACCGAGGCGATCATCCGGTCGATGACGCTCGGGGAGCGTCGCAATCCGAAGATCCTGAACGGCTCGCGCCGCCTGCGGATCGCGCGCGGTTCGGGGATGACGGTGACCGACGTCAACGCACTCGTGAACAGGTTCGACCAGGCTGCCAAGATGATGAAGACCGTCGCGCGCGGCGGCGTGCCCAACATCCCCGGGATGGGGCCGGTTCCGGGAGCGGGCCGACCCGGAGCGTCCTCCAAGCGCGGGAAGCAGCCGAAGGCTCGGGCGATCTCGAGGTCGGGCAACCCCGCCAAACGCGCGGCGGAGGCCGCAGGAGCCGCGGCGGCCGCTCCCACCGCGCCTGCCGGTTCGGGCTTCGGCCTCGGAGGGGGCGCCAAGGGTGCGCCGACCGAAGCCGACCTCGCCGAGCTTCAGAAGCTCCTCGGCAAGGGCTGATCTCGCCGTGACCTGCTAGACGTAGATGCCCGCGCCGGCCAGGGCCGACGTGATGGCGTCCAGAAGCACCTGCTGGCCCGCGGCCGTCGGGTGCTCGTCGTCGAACTGCATGAGGTCCTGTCCGTTCTGCAGCGGCTGGCCGATGTCGACGAAGGTGCCCCCGACAGCATCCACCGCGGTCTGCAGCGCGATCGTGCTGGAGACGATCTCATCGGGCGCGTCGTACGGCTGATTCCACAGTGTGCTCAGGCCGACGATGCGAGCGTCCGGCAGCGCTGCGCGCAGCGCGACCACTGTCGTCATCGCCGCATTGTCGAGGTCGGCGTCGCTCTGGCCGTCGTCGTTGTCGGAGGACTGCAGAATGACCATCGTGGGGTGGGCGGCGATCGCGGCGTCGATGAGCCCCGCGAAGTCGGAACCGCAGTCGCCGTCCGCGATGAAGCCGGCGCCGCTGCAGGCGAGGTTGGTCACAGGGACTCCGGTGCGATCGGCCAGCAGGGTCGGCCAGTCCTCGCCCGGGTCGAGCCCATAGCCGGCCATGATCGAATCCCCGATCGTCACGATCACGGGCGCCGGCACAGATGCCGGGGCTGTCTCGCCCGCGCTCGGCATGCGAACGGGTGCGGCGGGGAACGGCGTCGCAGACGGATCGAGCCCGACCTCGGAGGCCGGGACGGTGGCCGCGCACCCGCTGCTCATCAGCAGCGTCAGCAGCAGCACGGCGACTGCTGCGCGCGCACGGGTCTTGGACACCCCACAACGGTACGCACACTCGCTGAACGGATTCCGGGTGCGTTCACCCGAAGCGCGCACTCGGCGTATCAGTGCCCGAGGGAGGCCAGGTGATCGCGGAGCGTGGGTCCGGCGCGGAACTCGCGGATGAGGTGTTGGACGACTTCGTGCAGGTCACCGCCCGCGGCGTCGGCGACCAGCATCTGCCGGGTGGAGCTCGCGCCCTGGCTCAGTATGGTCTCCAGACCGGCGAACTCGCGCGCGCAACGGAGGTCGACGGCGACGTCGCCGAGCCGTTCCACGAGCTCGCGGAGGTGGCGGGTGACCTCCACTTCCGTGCCGTCGCGATCCACGATCACTCTCGCGTCCAGTCCGTACCGTGCCGCCCGCCACTTGTTCTCCCGGACGAACCACGGCTGAATCGTCGCGAGCTCGCGCCCGGCATCCAGCTCGCGTGAGAAGTGCTCCACGAGGACCTGGACGAGGGAGGCCACTGCCGCCAGCTCGGGCAGCGTCGACATGCCGTCGCACGCACGGACTTCGATCGTGCCCCACCGAGGAGCGGGCCGGATGTCCCAGCGCACTTCGCTCGCGTCGGCCATCACCCCGGTCCGCTCCATGTCGTCCAGATAGCCCTCGAACTCCGACCAGTTCTGCAAGGGCCAGGGGAGTCCTGCGGTGGGCAGCTGCTGGAAGACGAGGGAGCGGTTGGAGGCGTACCCGGTCCGCTCGCCCGCCCAGAAAGGGCTCGACGCCGACAGCGCCTGCAGGTGGGGCAGGTACACCGAAAGAGCGTTGATGATCGGGAAGACCTTGTTGACGTCCTCGACGCCCACGTGGACGTGGATGCCCCAGATCATCATGTTGCGCCCCCACCACTGGGTGCGTTCGATGAGCGTGTGGTACCTGGACTTGTCCGTCACCTGCTGGTTGTACCACTGGGCGAACGGATGGCTGCCTGCGCAGAGCAGCTGTATGCCCAGGGGGTTGGTCACGGTGCGGACGGCGGCGATCGCATCCGCGATGTCCTCGACGGCGGCCTCCACGGTGTCACCGACTCCGCTGGTCACCTCGACCGTGTTGGTCAGCAGCTCGCCCGTCACGGTGAACCGCTCCAACGCGGTCGACTCGGCGAGGGCATCGATCACTTCGGGGCCCCGGGGGACGAGGTCACCGGAGTCGCCATCGGCAAGCATGAGTTCCCACTCGATGCCCACGGACGAGCGGGAGGATGTCGCAAACGGCACCGTCATCCGCTCAGTCTGGCACGCACTGTCCGATCAGACCCTCATCCGGAGGTGTTCGAGAAACCCTGTGTCATGTGGAAGAATGGAGGGTCGGACGTGGTGCTCGACCCTCTATCCAGCGCCAATGTCCTCCTCAGAGCTTCCGCCGGGTGTGCACCCCACTCTCCCGGACGATCGGTTCCTTCCTCATCACACCATTCAGGAGAATTGTGGCTGTCAAGATCCGTCTCAAGCGCCTCGGCAAGATCCGTGCGCCGTACTACCGCATCGTCGTTGCCGACTCGCGCACCAAGCGCGACGGTCGCGTGATCGAAGAGATCGGCAAGTATCACCCCACGGAGGAGCCCTCGTTCATCGAGGTCGACTCCGAGCGCGCGCAGTACTGGCTGTCGGTGGGCGCGCAGCCGACCGAGCAGGTCGCCGCGCTGCTGAAGCTCACGGGCGACTGGGGCAAGTTCAAGGGCGACGCCAACGCGGTCTCGACCGTCAAGGTGCGGGCGCCCAAGGCCCCGTTCGAGGTCGACTCCGCCAAGAAGTCGGTGCTCCAGCCCAAGGTCGAGAAGACGTCGGCGAAGGTCGAAGAGGCTCCGGCCGCCGACAGCGCTGACGCGACCGACGCAGAGTAGCCATCGTGCTGGCCGCCGCGCTCGAGCACGTCGTGAAGGGGATCGTGGATCACCCGGACGACGTGAACATCCGCTCCTCCTCCTCGCCGCGAGGCGACGTGTTGGAGGTGCGCGTGCACCCCGATGACAGGGGTCGCGTCATCGGGCGCGGCGGTCGCACGGCCAAGGCACTGCGCACGCTCATCTCGGCACTCGCCGACGGTCGACGCGTTCGCGTCGACGTCGCCGATGACTGACGTCGTGACATCGGAAGAACCCGTCCAGGGAGACAAGACGCCTCGCACGCAATTGCGTGTCGGGCGACTCGTCAAGGCTCACGGTCTCAAGGGCGCGCTCAAGCTCGAGCTGTTCACCGATGATCCGGACGGCAGGTTCGTCCCCGGTGCGACCTTCACTCTGCAGGTGCCCGAGGCATCCCCCTGGCACGGCAAGCCGCTCACGGTGCGCGAGTTCCGCTGGATGAACAGCCATCCGGTCGCGTTCTTCGAGGGCGTCGACGACCGTGACGTCGCCGAGAGTCTTGTCAAGGCGATCCTCTGGATCGATGAGGACGACGATGCCGCCGTGGCCGAGGACGACGCGTGGTACGACCACCAGCTCGTCGGGCTCGACGTGGTGCGCGACGGCGTCGTGGTGGGTCGCGTGATCCGTGTCGACCACTTCCCCGCGCAGGACCTCCTGATCGTGCGGACGCCCGGCGGCCCGGACGGCGAGGGCGAGGTCCTCGTCCCGTTCGTCAAGGCGATCGTCCCGGTCGTCGACATCGTTGCGGGGCGGGTGACCGTTACCCCTCCGCCTGGGCTGTTCGAGGACCTCCCGGACGACCCGGCGCCTCCGGAGAGCGCCGTGCCCGAGCCGGCCGAGGACCACTCTCCGAAGGATTGACGTGCGCATCGATGTCGTGACGATCTTCCCGTCATTCTTCGACGTACTCGAGGTGTCTCTTCTGGGGCGGGCGCGCGATCGCGGTCTGCTCGAAGTGCGTGTGCACGACCTGCGCGACTGGGCGCACGACCGGCACCGTACTGTCGACGACACCCCCTACGGCGGCGGCGCCGGGATGGTCATGAAGCCCGAGCCATGGGGTGCGGCGCTCGACGCGATCGCTGCGGATGCGGGTGAGCGCCCGACCTTCATCTTTCCCTCGCCCGCGGGAGAGCTGTTCACGCAGGCGACCGCGCGAGAGCTGTCGACGGCTTCACGGCTGGTATTCGGCTGCGGACGCTATGAGGGAATCGATGAGCGGGTGTTCGCGCACGCGGCCACGCTCGGCGACGTGCGACTCATGAGCCTCGGCGACTACGTCCTCAACGGTGGCGAGGTCGCCACGATGGCCATGATCGAGGCCATCGGGCGCCTCATCCCGGGAGTAGTGGGCAACCCGGCGAGCCTGGTCGAGGAGTCGCACGAAGACGGCCTGCTGGAGTATCCGTCGTACACCAAGCCGGCGCAGTGGCGCGGGCACGAGGTGCCGCCGGTGCTGCTGAGCGGCAACCACGGTGCGATCGCGGCGTGGCGGCGAGACCAACAGCTGGAACGCACCCGCGCACGGCGTCCCGATCTGCTCAGCGATCCTTCGGATTCCACCGGAACGTAAGAGCGCACACGACCAGCCCGACCACGAGCCAGACGCTGCAGACGATGGCGACGAGGGGGAGGGCCCAGGTTCCGCCGGGTTCCGCGCCCTCGAATGCGGTGGGGAGGAACACCGCCCGCATCCCGGCCGCGGTCCACCTCAGCGGGAAGACGCTCGCGATCTGCTGCATCCATTCCGGCAAGACGTCGAAGGCGATGTACACGCCGGAGATGAATTGGAGGATCAGGGCGATCGGGACGATGACGGACTGGGCGGATTTGCCCGACCGCGGGAGCGCACTCACCGCGATCCCGAGAACGGCGGAGCACGACACTCCCAGCACGAAGACCCACGCGAAAGTCGCCCAGGCCTGGGCTGTCGACGGCAGTTCCACGTGCCATACGGCCCACGCGACGAGGATCAGCACCGTTGCCTGCAGCGACGCGGTGACCGCCACCTGGCCCATCTTGCCCATGAAGTAGCTGCCGATCGGCATCGGCGAACCCGCGTATCGCTTCAGCGTCCCATCCGCGCGCTCGACGGCGATGTCGACGCCGAGGTTCTGCAGGCCGGAGAGCAGGATGCCGGCGGCCAGCATTCCCGGAAGGTAGTACGCCGCCGCGCTGATCGTCGCGTCCGCGGGCCCGAACGACTGACTGCTGAAGGCGGTCGCGAAGATCGCCAGCATCAGCACCGGGAAGAGGAACGTGAAGAAGAGGGTGTCGGTCTGGCGGAAGTATGCGCGCACCTCGTAACCGACGCGGAGCCCGCCGATCCGCGCCGACCGGCCCCGGGGGAGAGGGGCGATCCGCTCTCCGGCGCGGACGTTCATGCGGGGCGGGCGGGGGTCGAGCCGGCCTCGGCTGCACCGATCATCGCGAGATAGACGTCTTCGAGGCTGGGCCGCACGACCTCGAGACCGGAAACCTCCCCGAGCTCGCGGAAGAGGTGCGCCGTCAGGGCGCCGGGTTCGGCGGTGCGCTCTTCTCGCCTGCTGCCCTCGTGCCACCACCGCACCACGGGCATCCGCGCCTCCGCACCGCCGAGCTGATCGATGGGCGCGATGTCCAAGAGCGACCCTCCGGCGATGACGCCCGCCCGATCGGCGAGCTGCGCGGCTTCGTCGAGGTAGTGGGTCGTGAGCAGGATCGTCGTCCCTTCATCCTTGAGGGAATGGATGAGGTCCCAGAACTGACGGCGAGCGGCGGGGTCGAAGCCGGTGGTCGGTTCGTCGAGGAAGAGGAGGGCGGGGCGTCCGATGATGCCGACGGCGACGTCCACGCGTCGTCGCTGACCTCCCGACAGGCGGCGGATGAGCGTCTTGCGCTGCGGTTCCAACCCGACCGCGGCGATGACCTCGTCGACGTCGCGCGGCTGCGGGTACATCGCGGCGAAGTGAGCGAGTTGCTCGCGGACGGTCACCGGTCCGCTCTCGCCCGTGGTCTGCAGCACGATCCCGAGGCGCGCCTTCCACTCCAGGCCGCCTCGGTGGGGGTCCACGCCGAGCACCCGTACCGTGCCGCCGCTGCGGTGGCGGTATCCCTCGAGGATCTCGATCGTGGTGGACTTTCCAGCGCCGTTGGGTCCGAGGAGGGCGAACGTCTCGCCGGGCTGGATGTCGAACGACACGCCATCGACCGCGACCTTGTGCCCGTAGGCCTTGACCAGCCCCTCGACCTCTACCGCCGCAGCGGGCATGTCAGTCCACGCCGAGGAAGCTGCGGTCGGTCAGCACGATCGGTCCGTCGGCGGTCACCGCGATCGTGTGCTCGGAATGGGCACCGCGGGATCCGTCGGCGCTGCGCAGCGTCCATCCGTCCGGGTCCGTGACGAGTTCGTCCGTGGTCTGCAGGAACCACGGCTCCAGAGCCACGACGAGACCTTCACGCAGTGCATATCCGCGCCCTGCCCTGCCGTCGTTCGCGACATGCGGGTCGCCGTGCATGATGTGGCCGACGCCGTGGCCGCCGAAGTCGGTGTTGATCGAGTAGCCGTCGGCGTGAGCGATGGCCGCGATGGCCGCGGAGATGTCGCCGATCCGGTTGCCCACCGTGGCCGCCGCGATCGCCGCGGCCAGCGCGCGTTCGGTGGTGTCGATGATCGCGAGGTCTTCGTCCCTCGGGGTTCCGACGACGAACGAGACGGCGGAGTCGGCCACCCATCCGTCGATCGACACCGCAAGATCCAGCGAGACCAGATCGCCGTCGCGGATCGCGTAGTCGTGCGGGAGTCCGTGCAGCACCGCGTCGTTGATCGAGGTGCAGATGACCTTGCCGAAGGGGCTGGCGCCGAACGAAGGGTGGTAGTCGATGTAGCACGACTGGGCACCTGCCCGGCGGATCAACTCGTGGACACGCC
The DNA here is from genome assembly GCF_008710745.1 of Microbacterium rhizomatis. Taxonomy (GTDB): domain Bacteria; phylum Actinomycetota; class Actinomycetes; order Actinomycetales; family Microbacteriaceae; genus Microbacterium; species Microbacterium rhizomatis. The sequence goes on along the minus strand of NZ_VYSA01000001.1, from coordinate 787,085 downwards.
GGTCGATCGCCAGCAGGTTCGTGCCGACCTTGGTCTCGTCGCGCATCGCCGCGAGCGTCTCGGCGACGAAGCGCCCGGCCGGTCGCATGGCCTCGATCTCTGCCGGCGTGCGCAATTCGATCATCGTGATCCCTTCATCCCCTCCATTCTGTCGGATGCCGGGGGCACGGGCTGAGAGGCTGCTCAGCGTCTCCTCTCCACCGGTGCCGCGCGGTCGCGACGGGCGTACGATCAGTGCCATGTGGGTTCGTCGGGCGTTCTACGGATGGCTCATCCCTTCCGCTTTCCTCCTTCCGCTCTGGCTGCTGGTCGGCTGGGGCGTGTTCAACGCCGGGGGCTGGGCATTCGTGTGGGTGCTCTTCCTGGCCATTCCGTCGGTGTTGATCGGCCAACTGATCCTCACGCTGCTGGTGAGGGCCCGAGGTACCGTTCGCGCGCATCGCGCGGTGTCCTGGTGGGATGTGGCGGGTTTCACCGTGTGGCACCTCCTCACCATCTCGCTCGGCTTCTTCAATCAGGCATGGTGGGCGCCCGTGATGGTGCTCACGATCTTCGTCGCGGTCGGTCTGTTCTGGCTGGAGCTGTGGCAGCTGTGGCGCGAGGCACGCGGATCTGCGGCCGTCGTCCTGCGAACCGCGGAAGGCGTCGGGTACATTCCCGCAGAGCCCCCGCGATCGGCACCTGTCAGCGACGACGTCTTCGTCATCGCGGAGAAGCAGCCGCCGACCATCTGAGCCGTTTTTGACGGATGCGGCATCCGTGGCAGAATGGATCTTTGTGCCCTGACCCGGCTCTGCCTCAGGGGAGTCCGTCGTCCGGCTTCATCCGGCGACATCGGGCACATGACATCCTTTTCCTCTCTCTCGCGGTCGACCTGTGGCGGCCTCAGGAAGTGATCGACCATGCAGATCCTCGATTCCGTCGATGCGGCTTCGCTCCGCTCCGACATCCCCGACTTCAACCCCGGTGACACCGTCAAGGTGCACGTGAACATCACCGAGGGCACCCGTTCGCGCATCCAGGTGTTCCAGGGCATCGTCATCGGTCGCTCCGGTGACGGTGTCCGCGAGACCTTCACGGTCCGCAAGATCAGCTTCCAGGTCGGTGTCGAGCGGACGTTCCCGGTGCACAGCCCGGTCATCGACCACATCGAGGTCGTCACCCGTGGCGATGTCCGCCGTGCGAAGCTCTACTACCTTCGCAACCTGCGCGGCAAGAAGGCCAAGATCAAGGAGAAGCGCGACCGCTGACGCGGTTCATACGCTCTTCCGCGCGAAACCCCGTGGCCACAGGTCACGGGGTTTCCCCATCTGCGGGGGAGTGCGCCGTGTACGATTCTTCACGGTGCGGCTCTCCGATTCCCGGTGACCGGCGAAGGAATTCATGACGACCGAGAAGACGGCCCCGACGGGCCCCACGCCGTCACCCGATCCCGCCGCCGCACCTCCACGACGTCGGCGCGGCTGGCTGACCTTCCTGCGCGATGTTCTGGTGATCGTGCTGATCGCCGTCCTGGTCTCGTTCCTCGTCAAGACCTTTCTGGTGCGATCGTTCTACATCCCCTCAGGGTCGATGAAAGACACGCTGCAGATCGACGACCGCATCCTGGTCGACGAGATCACGCCGAAGTTCGGCGGGTTCTCGCGCGGCGACATCGTGGTGTTCCGCGATCCCGGCGGGTGGCTGACCGCACCGGCCAAGCCGGCACGGCCCGCGATCGTCGAGGCCGCAGACTGGGCGCTCTCGCTCGTGGGTCTGTCCGCGCCCGACAGCGACGACCATCTCATCAAGCGCATCATCGGGCTCCCGGGCGACCACGTCGTCTGCTGCAACGGAATCGGCCAGATCACCGTGAACGACGTTCCGATCGACGAGTCCTCGTACCTGCGCCTGCGGCCGGGTGACCCGGCCTCCTCCGTACCCTTCGACGTGACCGTGCCGCCCAATTCGCTCTGGGTCCTCGGCGACAACCGCAACGAGTCTCGAGACTCGCGGTACAACACCGACCAGCCCGGCCGGGGATTCGTCCCACTCGACAACGTGGTGGGGCGCGCATTCCTCACGACGTGGCCGCTGGCTCGCTTCGGCCTGCTCGACTTCCATCATGATGTTTTCGCCGGGGTTCCGGCGCCCGCCGGCACCCCGTCCACGGGCACGGGGAGCACGACCTCGCCATGACGGTCGTCGAGCCGCGCCTGACGCTCGAACGACGTCTCCTGCGCGAGCATCCCCTCGTCATCGCGTGCGACGAGGTCGGCCGCGGCGCCCTCGCCGGACCGGTCGCCGTCGGTGCGACCGTGGTGGATGCCCGCGACGCACGCAGGCGCGTCCCCGCGGGATTGCGCGACTCCAAGCTCGTCCCCGAGGCGCGGCGGGCTGATGTCGCGGCCCGGGCATCGTCGTGGGTGTCCGCCAGTGCGGTGGGGTGGGCAAGCTCCGCGGAGATCGATGAGGTCGGCATCATGCGCGCGCTCGGAAACGCCGCCATCCGGGCGATCGCGCAACTGCGTGTCGTCGGGGTCGTGCCCGAGGACGCGATCGTGCTGCTGGACGGCAACTACGACTACATCCGCCCGGCGGGCGCAACCGGGCTCACCGTACGACCGGTGATCAAAGCCGACCGCGATTGCGCGAGCGCCGCGGCGGCATCGGTCATCGCGAAAGTCGCGCGCGACGCGCTCATGGTCGAGCTCCATGACGAGCTTCCGGCTTATCAGTGGGCACGCAACAAGGGATACGCGAGTCCTGAGCACCGCGACGCCATCCGCGCGCACGGCATCAGCGCCCACCATCGCGCGTCGTGGTCGATCGCGGACGCGCCGACGCTGTTCTGAAAGAGATCAGGAGTCCAGCGACAGCTCTTCCGGGAGGTGGAAGTCGCGTCGGGACAGTTCCTCGACGTTGACGTCTTTGAACGTCAGCACCCGCACCGACTTGACGAAGCGATCGGCGCGGTAGATGTCCCACACCCACACGTCCGTCATCGAGATCTCGAAGTAGAAGTCGTGCTCGGTGTCCTTGCGGACGACGTTCACCTCGTTCGCCAGATAGAACCGGCGCTCCGTCTCGATCACGTACTGGAACTGTGCGACGACATCCCGGTACTCGCGATAGAGGGCGAGCTCCAGTTCGCGGTCATAGTCTTCGAAGACTTCGTCATCCATGGTGCGTCTATCTTAGGCGCGCTCCCGGACGGGACGATCGCGGGTTGTCGGAGGGCGTGCATTCCTCCCCAGTGCCTCGTCGGCGTCGGACTGTGCACATGTGCGAACGTTCGTGCCGTCCAGGCCTGTGGCGGCGACCACGATCGATGCATGGCAGAAAAGGACGGCCTAGGCCGAGCGGGCGAGGAGCGCGCCGCGCGCTACTTCGAAGAGTGCGGCTACGCGGTGCTGGACCGAAATTGGCGTTCGCCCGGCGGTGAGCTCGACCTCGTCGTCGCGACGGCGACGCAGCTCGTGGTGGTCGAGGTGAAGACGAGGCGGACCGCACGGTTCGGGCATCCCCTCGAAGCCGTGGACGCGCGCAAGCGCGGCCGACTGTGGCGCCTGGCGATCGCGTGGATCGCGGCCCACCCCGGCGATGTGCAGGGGCGCCGACTGCGCATCGACGCGGTGGGGATCATCGGTGAGGATCCACGCATCGGCAGCATCGAGCACATCGAGGACGTCGCGTGACCGTCGCACGCACCCTGTCCGTCGCGCTGGTCGGCCTCGACGGCGAACTCGTCGAGGTCGAGGCGGACCTGTCGAATCAGATCCCCGATTTCAAGATCATCGGGCTTCCCGACAAGGCGCTCGGCGAAGCCGTGCAGCGGGTCTTCAACGCGTGCGCGAACAGCGAACTGCCCCTCCCGCGGCGACGACTGACCGTGAACCTGTCTCCCGCGAGCCTGCCCAAGCAGGGGTCGGGGTTCGACATCGCCATCGCGATCGCCTCACTCGCGACCGAAGGACGGATGGACGCCGAATCGGTGGCTTCCACAGTGCACATCGGTGAGTTGGGACTCGACGGTCGGCTGCGGCCCGTCCCGGGTGTGCTGCCCGCGGTGCTGGCTGCCGCACGGTCGGGAATCCGGCGCGTGGTCGTTCCCTTCGGAAACATCGATGAGGCACGTCTGGTCAGCGGGGTCGAGGTTCTCGGCGCGGTGTGCCTGGCCGATGTCGCACGGTGGCACGGAGCCGATGTCGAGGAGCGACTGCTCGATCCCGTGCTCTCGACTCCATCCGTGACCGAGGTGGCCGCGGCACTCGATCTCGCGGACGTGATCGGCCAAGTCGACGCGGTGGAGGCCATGATCGTCGCGGCGGCCGGGGGCCATCACGTGATCATGAGTGGTCCGCCCGGCGCGGGCAAGACCATGCTCGCGCGCCGTCTGCCCGGCATCCTTCCGCCGCTCGATGACGCACAGGCTCTGGCGGTCGCGTCGATCCGGTCTCTGTCGGGCGAGCAGGTGGGCGCGCTGGTGCACACGCCCCCCTTCGAGGCTCCTCATCACAGCGCGAGCGCGGCCGCGCTGGTCGGCGGCGGCAGCAGGATGATCCGTCCGGGGGCGATCGCGCGCGCGAGCGAGGGCGTGCTCTTCCTCGACGAGTTGGGGGATGGAAAGTACACCTCCTGATCCAAGGAGGAAGTACATGGTGACTCTTGAAAAGCGGCCAGGCACGCACGCACGTCCGGGACGGACCACTCGGTCTGTGGTCTATCCCGCGTTCGCTCAGACCGGTCCGGAGTCGGCCTTGGCTGGGACACGGCCGATTTACCTTTACCTGCGGTTGTCGAAGTACCACAAGGACAAGGCGGATGCGATCGAGCGGCAGAGGATAGATCTGACGCGGATGCTTGCGGCCGAGGGCGGTTGGACGGTGATGGGGGAGTACATCGACAACGACTCTGCAAGCTCATCGGCGCAGAAGACGCGGAAGGGCTGGCGTCAACTAAATCTGGACATCAAGGCTGAGAAGGTGAAGGCGGTCGCGTTCTGGAAGCTTGACCGCACTAACCGCATTGCTGCGAGGTGCATTGAGTGGATCGGTGATTGCCAGCGCGCGAGCGTTCTGCTGCGTTCGCATCAGGACTCGACCGACGAGCTGAACACGGCTACCGCGGGAGCGAAGCTGGTGACCGGGATCAAGGCTCTACTGGCCGAGGTCGAGACGGATTCGATGAGCGAACGGCAACTGGCCTCCAAGCGCCACCTTGCTGAGGCTGGCTTTCATCATGGTGGAACGCCGCCTTTCGGTTGGATATCGGGGCCGCGCGTGACGGATGCGTTGGGGCGCACGGGAATTCGGCTGGTCCCTCATCCGGTAGAGCACCAGGCTTTGAAGGACGCGGTGGACATGGTCCTGGCCGGGAAGAGCCTGTCTCAGATCGGTCGCTACTGGGAGGACCGGTACGGGATCACGACGGCTTCCGGTGCGTACGTGTACGAAGCGACCATCTACCGTTCACTGGTTTCGCCGCGGATGATCGGGTACCGGATGCGGCAGGTTCCTGAGCATCAGCGAGGCGTGAAGCTCGATCTTCTCGACTACATCGCGCGGGACCCGCGTGGCGAACCGGTGATCTCGCAGGAGCCCGTGTGCGATCGTGCGACCTGGTTGCGTGTTCGGCGCTTGTTGGAGCAGGCCAAGACGTCCAAGGCGCGGAAGCCGTGGGGCTCACATGAATGGCTCCTCACGGGTCTGCTGTTCTGTCAGTGCGGCGGACGTCTTTACGGTCATCAAAAGACACGGATGCGCGCTGGTGGCGATTCCGAGACCGAGTATGTGTACCGCTGCATGACGAACCGGCATCGTGGTGCAGGGAACTGCCCTGGTGCTTGCACTATCAGCGCGCGCAAGGCTGAGGCGTACGTGCTGGGCTGGTTTTTCTCCCAGATCACTGATGACGCGTTAGCGAAGGCCCGAGCTCGGCGGAGGCTGGCTCGGGCAGACGGCGAGGTGAATGCGCTCCTCGCCCAGCTTGATGACGCGACCGCAGAGAAAGATGCACTCCTGGTGAAGCAGGGAACCGGCGCATACAAGGGAGCGATGGTGACGGTTCTTCTCGGGCTTATTGAGGACGCCCAGAACCGTATCGATGCTCTCAAGCGTCGAGTGGATGTGGTGGAGTTGGACGAGTTGATGATCGCCGACGGCCCTGACGTGATTCGCTCGTGGGAGGGCAAGGGAATCAAGGAAAAGCGGAACTACCTACGCCGGATGATCCATCAGGTCGACGCCCTGCCGGGACGCGGACCGATTGAGGATCGGATAAGGATTACTCCAGTGGGTTGATCCTGTTGACCAGCTCAGCTGAGTCGAGGAGGAGAGCAAGGTCTTCGACTACCTCGATCGGTGCGGGGTTCGCGATGCCACGGGTGACACCAGCGCGCCACCCCGCATCGAAGTCGGGGTAGTCGCTGGGGTCTACGAGTCCTGCGAGGGTCGTGGCTGAGGGGCACGGAACTGACTCGCTCATCCCACCTCGCCTACCAGATCTCTGTAGAAGGCGTCCTCCTCGGCGCGCCGGGCTTGGACGTCGGCGTGCATGTATTCCACGAAGTCTTCCTCCCGGTTCGATATGACGGTGTCTTCGATGGGGTCGGTGTCGGGTTCGCCGGGCCAGGCGATGCGGCGTGTGGGGCGGTCCGTGTTCAGGCGGGTGCCGCAGGCCGCGGTCCAGTGCCGGAGGCGATCTTGGGCGTCGGCGAAGTCGCGGTGCCAGACGAGCATCGCGGAACCTTTTGCTTCGGGGTGGATCGCGCACAGCCAGTGGATGTGCAGCGCGGACAGTTCCCACACCAACTCCGGGTGGCGATGCCAGAACGGCGGGATCACCGCGACAGGCAGGCCGTAGGTGTGGCGGAGCCAGTGCACCCACTCGTTGAGCGCCAGCCATTCTTCTTCTGCGGCGTCGGCGCTGAGGAGGTTCCAGTTCACCGGCCCCGGAGGCCCCGACTGATCCTCCTCATCTGCGCCGGCGAGAGTGTCGGTGTCGGGGTCGTAGCTCTCATCGAACTCGTCCTCCGCCACCTCACCCGGATCGACATCGCCCGTGTCTGACAGTTCATCAACCATGATCCGTCCTCACCTCCCGACCGCAGCAGCGGTGGCAGCGGAGGTGCGACGTGGCGCGTCGGGCGACAGCGTCGCATCCTCGAGTCCGGCATCCAATGAGTCGGATTCTGGGGTGCGTCGGGGTCGGTCGACGGTGTAGGGGGTGCGGGCGAGGTCGTGGCCGATCTTCTTCGCGACGAACTCCTCGACTTTGATCGGTTGGCCGTTGTCGTCGGTGCGGTCGTGGGTGTGGGTGTAGCCCTCGGCGACGAACTTGTCGCCTTTCGCGAAGCGCTGGTGTGCGCGTTCGGCGGTCTTGCGGAACGCGACGAGGTCGTGGAACGTGGTCTCGGTCTGCGTGAACGATCCGTCGTCTTCACGGCGGTAGTGTTCCTGCCCGATCTTCACGAACAGGCGCGCATCGCCCTTCTCCGTGAGGGACAGGTGGGGTTCGGAGGCGATGAACCCGGACAGGGACTCTTGCGTGTGGATGGCCATTGGACACTCCTCGTGACGTTCGGCGCCCCACGGTTCGGGGTGCTCTGTCACTCAGGTGCGCCCGCCGCCCCCTCATGGCCCGCGGGTGGCGGGGCGCCGCCTTGCAGCAGCTCCTCCACCACGCGCCGCTGATCCTGCAGCTCGCTCGCGTCCTTGCGGCGAGTCCAGGCGCGCAGTTTCGCGACGATGGGCGGGGCGGCGCGGAGCAGGATGAGGCCGGTGCCGAATGGGAGGGTGCGGATCACGTCGGGCGGCATGATCGACACCCTGCGGATGGAGCGTTGCGCGGTGCGGGAGCCGTGGTCGCCGATGGTGGTGGAGTCGGTGATCTCGTCTCGTTCCCCGATCAACGTGGTGAGGTCTTGAAGGTCGCGGCTGTTGGATGCGCCGCCGAGGATGATCTTCACAATGCTGGCGTCCCAGATCGCGCCGGCTGCGTTGTCCGACCACTTTTCCCTGGCTTGGGCGAGCGACTGCAACACCGGCATGGTCGTGATCCCGGTGCCCCCGCCTTCCGCCATCAGCGTCGGCAGGGACGGGAGCGGTGCGAGGTTCCCGATTTCATCAAGGGCGAGCAGCAGGGGCGGGTCGAGTCGGGCTGAGGGTGATCTTGCGGCGAGGCGGCGGGCTGCTTCGACGAGGTCTTCCACGAACGCCGACACCAACGCCGCACTGTTGTTCGCCCCAGCACCCGTCGCGAGGAGATACACGGTGCCGCGCTTACGCAGAAACTCTTCCGGGTCGAACCGCTCGTCCGGGCCGGGACTCACGGCGTCGAGCACGCGCGGGTCGGCAAGGGCTGCGAGTGAGAGCGACACGCCCTGCCAGATCGAATCCCTCGTGCGGGGGTCGGAGTCGATCATCGCCTGCAGCGAGTCCGCCCACCCGGTCGCAGCGTTCGGGTTCGAAGTGAGGATCGCGACCGCATCCGACGCTGCGGCAGGGTCGAGGGTCCACCGGAACAGCTCGGCAGGGGTGCGTTGATCGAGAGCTGCGGCGTGAAGGAGGGCTTGGAGTGCGGTGCGGGTTTTCCCTTCCCAGAAGTCACCACCTTCGACACCACCCGCGGACAGGCCGGTGCCGGCGGCAAGTCCGGTGGCGCGGATCATCGCCGTCAACGGGTCCTCACACCCACGAATCGGAGACCAGCGAAGCCCCGCCGGAATGCCTTCGGCGAGGTGCTGCGGGTCGAACACCGCCACCGGCCGCCCAGCGGCACTGCGAGCGGTGAGAGTGGCAGTGAGGTTGTCCGGGCGCGTGGAGGTCGTAACGACCGCCCCCGGTGCGTCGAGGATCGCGTTGATGACGACGTGGAGGCCTTTGCCGGAGCGTGGTGGCCCGATCAAGAGGATCGAGTCTTCGACGCTTGCCCAGACGCTCACGCCCCGCGATGCACCGAGCAGATAGCCCACGTCGTGTGTCTCGGGCTTCGACAGTGACGGGCGGAGTTGCCCGCCGCGACGCAGCAGCGCCCTCTCCGACGCGGCGGTAGCAACATCGGTGCGGGTCGCGATCCCGACGATCCGATACGGATCAATCTTCGTTCGCCGACTGTGATCCCGGAACGTTCGCCACACCCACCAAACCGCCGCACCCACGCCGACGATCAGGAGCCCCGCGACGGTCCAGTAGACGATGGCGTTGAGCCCGTCGGCACCGAGCGGGCTCCCTGGGTCGGCGGGGTGCAGGAGGACGCCGAGGCCGGCTTCGATCCCGCCGGTCGGCTGCGCGATACCCGTCACCCACGCGGCGATCGTGCCGGCCACGCGGAGGATGACAGCGAGAACCGCCGCGGCGATGAGGGCGACGATCCCGAGGTTGGCGAACTCATCACCGAGCGCCCCGCCCTGCCGTGGGGTACTCATAGGAGCCTGCTGACAGCGAGGGTGCCGGAGATGCGACCAAGGAGAAGCACTTCACCGGTCACCGCAGCCGCAGCTTGTTCCGCGGTCAGGAGCGCACGGGCCGTGCCGTCGGGGCTGGCATCGGAGTGGGCGTGGATGATCGCGACCGCGACATCCTCACCCGGCACAAACCCCGAACCTGCGACCTGATGCAGCACCGGCTGAGCGGCAGACATCGGCGGTGACGCCACCTCTGGCACCGGTGCTTCCCATGGCCTCGCTGTGGGGCGTTCGCGGGGCGGGGTGATGATGTCGGTGAAGGTTGAGCCGTCCGCTTCCCGCACCTGCACCCGCAGCGGGGTGCGGTAGCGGGCAGCGAGGGCGTCGAGAATCGCGGGGAATGATTCGCGCCGCCAGTCCGGCGCGAACGGCTCCGGCATGTGCGGCACCCCGTCGACGGTGACCGTCATCGCACCGTCCGCACCGATGGTGAACTCCACCACCGGCACCACAATCGGCCCACCGCTCGGAGGCAGAGATGCTGCCGGGGGCCCCGAATCGGGGTCGGTGCGGCGGTAGCGGGGTTTCGGCGTCACAGGGCGGTCCTCTCCGAGAAGTGCAGGGGTGTTCGCCATGCAGGTGCACCTGCGCAGCCCTGGACGCAGAGAGATGGGAGGGCACGAACCTGGGGGTGGTTCGTGCCCTCCCATACTGACCCGCCGTAGTGGGGACGCCAGCGGGCCAGCAGCTTGTGGTTACTCCTCCTTTGCTCCCTCGAACTGGGCCCTGAACTCCTCGAACATCTCGTCCTCTTCGCGGACGTACCCGGCGCGTTCGCGGGCGATCGCGAGGCGACGCCCGAACAGCAGCACCCCGCCGGTCGCGGCGGCGATCAGGCCACCGGCGAGGCCGAGCGGCCACCAGCCGCCGTCCGCACCCGTCTGCGCCAGCTCACCCGGTGCACCCGGCTTGCCCGGCTCCTCTGGGACAGGGGTGACGGTGGTGGTCTCATCCGGTGCGCCGCACAGGCCGCGGTGCAGGATCGTGCCGTCCTTGTCGATCACGGTCTCCACCCAGTAGTAGGTGCCGACCTGATCGAAGACCACCTCGTCCGACGCGTAGTCGCCGGGACCGTCGAGGTCGATCACGGCAGAGGTGAACACGAGTTCTTCCGCCGTGCACGTCGCGTTCTCGCCTTCCTGCCGGTAGGCCTCGAACACGAGCCGCGCACCCTCCGGCACAGTGCCGGTGACGGTCGCGACATCATGCACCGGCTCACCCAGCGTGACAGTCGACACCGCGTTCGTCTTCACCCGCAGCTCGTCGGGCTGTTCGCTGATGACGGTGGTCTCACCCGGCGCCCCACACGTCCCCTCAGCGATCACCTCACCGTCGGCGCCATACAGCGTCTCGACCCAGTACACGTTCCCGGGCTCGGTGACGGTGGTGGTGCCGGAGTGGTAGATGCCGGCCTGGGTGACAGGGATCTCGTCGCTGACGTAGAACGGCGTCTCACACACCGCCCCGGCTTCTGCCGGGTGCGGCCCGTACGCGCGGAACACCAGGTACGCGCCGTCGGGAATTTTCGTGCCCTGCACGAGCGCCGTGTCCGAGAAGGGTTCCCCGATGAGCGCTTCCGGTGTCGCCTGCGTGATCACCGTCACCGGCACCTCCGTGCCTGTGGGTGGGACGTAGAACCGTTCGAGCACATCCGCCGGAGACGACTGATAGGGCTGCACCCGGTCATCACCTTCGAACGTCGTCACGAGGACGTAGAACCCTGGTTCGGTGGGCACGATCTTGTCGTCGTCGGTGTAGCCGAGCTTGTAGACCCCGTTCCTGGCCGGCGTCGTGAGTTCTGTGAGTACCGGCGCGGCAGTGAGGTCGAGGTCGTCGGTGAGTTCGGTGTCGGTGGCGAAAGGCCCGTAGACGGTGTAGCGGAGTTCGTCGAGGTCGGCGTTCCAGTAGCCGTCGCCGGTGAAGTCACCGTGGTTTGCCGGGAACCCGCTGACGGTGACGACATCGAAGGCGCGACCGCCGGGGTGCACGTTGTACTCCCGCATCAGCGACGTCGCCGTGATCGGCCACCGCACGGATGTCGTCTCGACGTTGATGCCGTAGTCGTCCTGCCAGTCTGCGGCGAGGTAGTCGCGCACCCACTCCGGCTGCGACGACTTCTTCACCTCCCACACCCACGTCACGAACCCACCCGACGGCGCCACCACCGACGGCGACGTGTAGACGCCCGGGCCGTCCGCAGTGATCGTCACCGTGCCGAGCGGCACCGCATTGTCGTCAATCACCGCGTCCTGTGCCGGGGGGAGGGTGCCGGGGACTTGGTAGGCGGTGCCCTCGAACACCACCGGGATGTGTGTGCCGTCCTTCTTCAGCCACGCACCGTTGCTGCTGGACACGGTGATCGTGTCCGTTAGCGCATCACCAGGGATCGCGAGGCGCTGGTCGGCTTCGGAGACGGCGACGGGCTGGAACGGCACCACCGAGGTCTCCGCTACCTGCCCGAACCGGTCGGTGAACGAATCGGTGAGGTACTTCGCATTCGCTCCGTGCGCGTCTTTATCGATGCCCCACACCCACGTGTAGAACCCCGATTCCGGGGCGGTGATCGTGCCCGGCGAGGTGTACGACCCCGCACCCGTCAACGTGACCGTTTCGGTGCCAACGACGGGGGCTCCGGCCGGCGGGGTGTCTGCTTCGGTGGGCTGCTCATCGAACGGCCCATACAAGGTTCCGGTCGCGGTGACCTCGATGGGGTTCCCGTCGAGGTGAATCCAGGTGCCCTTTGACACCGTGACCGTGAGCCCATCCACGAACGCGTCACCCTCGGTGACGTAGCGGGAGGCGACCTGGGTGGTGATCTCCGGCTGGAAGTCCAACTCGATCACCGGCGACGACGCTGAGGCGGACAGCCCCGTGGACGAGCCTGCGACAGCGGCGACGAGGCGCTGCGCCCCGGGCGTGACATACAGGTCGAGTGCAGCGCCGTACCCGGCGGCAGCGATGTTCATCGACGCGCGGATCTGGTACGACGGCACCCCGTCAGCCGGAGTGCCCGTGATCGGGTGCGCACCGGCACCGATCGTGCGCATCGTTGATCCGTCGGCGAAGACCGCATCGGTGAGTGTCGCGGTGCCGGTAAGGCCCGCAGGATGGGTGGCGACGGTGAGGGTGCCGGCGTACTGATCCGCCATGTCGAGGCTCAGCGTCAGCGAAGGGTCGGTGACCGCGTTGACGGTGGCTTCCTGACGCATCGCGGCGAGGTTGGCGAGGATCGTTCCCCGCTCCGACGCCGGTGCGCGGCCGACGTAATAGGTATCGCCGGACATGCCGTGCGAGTTGTAGGTTCCCGGGTCGGTGATCGACCAGACGAACAGTGCCACCGCCGCGGTGACGTTCGGGTCGCCGGACTGCCCCCACCGATCCAGCACGTAGTTCAGCTCCGCGAGCTGCTGCCTGGACAGTGAATCCAGCGACGTGACCGTCTCCGGTCCGTGGGTCTGCGCGAACGGCGAGTCTGCGCCCAGGTCGGCGCAGTATGCCTGCCTCCCGTCGACATCGGTGTTGTAGGCACCGAGGAACCCCATCCCGATGTCGTACCCGACACCGAGACCGCCCGCATGAGCTGCCGGCGCATTCAGTGCGAGCGACCCGGCGAGCAGGAACAGGGCCAGCAGCACCGACAGCCAGCGCCGCACCCCTCTCCTTGGCGGCGCAGCCACGGGCTGCGAGATGTGGGCGAGTGATCCTGACACGAGATGCCTCCTGACGCTCTGCGAACAGCAACCCGACACCGGGTCGCCTTCACAGCAGGTGCACCAACCTGGCCCTCGGCCTCACAGTGCAGGACTATGCGGTATCCGCCGCTGGCCTGGTGCCTGCTGATCGAGCGGGTCTACCTCGAGTCCCGCCCGTTCCCGCACCGCACGTTGCGCACCCTCGCGCACTCCGTGCAGCAGTTCGCGTACGTCGTCATAGCCGGTGATGATCGACCCGAGCCCGTCGCGCAGCAGCCGGTGACACCCCGCAGACGCAGCACTCGTCAGCGGCCCAGGGATCGCGCCGACCGGACGGCCGAGTTCGATCGCGCGGGCGGCCGTGTGGAGGGAGCCGGATCGGAAGCCAGCCTCGGCGATGATGACGGTGCCGGAGAGGGCAGCGAGGAGCCTGCCGCGTTGCAGAAACCGCCACTTCGTGGGCGCCGCCCCCGGCGGCAACTCCGACAGCAACAGACCCTCCTTGGCGACACGGGCGAGGAGTTCAGTGTGGCCCGCCGGATACGGGCGGTCCAGGCCGCCCGCGAGCACCGCGACCGTGGGACCACCCGACGTGAGCGCGGTCCGGTGCGCGGCACCATCGATGCCATACGCGCCACCGGAGAGCACCGTGCGAGAGTCCGCCACCGCCGACTGCACCAACTCCGCCGTGACGTGCTCCCCATACCCGGTGGACGCCCGCGCCCCAGTCATGGTGAGGCGATCCCACACCGGGCCGGCTAACAGCCCGGTGTCGCCTCTCGCCCACAGTGCGACGGGTGCGTGATCGCCCAGCGCATTGACGGACGCCGGCCAGTCCGCATCGCCGGGGATCAGCACCCGCATTCCGTGGCGCTCGGTCTCCGCGAGCACCCGCCGCGCCTGGGCCGCGTCGATGCGGGGAGCGAGGCGTCGCTGCCAGGTATCACCATCAGGCTCTGCCGGTACCTCGTCGGCGACGGCACGGGTGACGGTCTCGGTTGCGCCGAGGGTGCGGATCATCCACCCCGTCACCGCATCACCAGGTTCGGACGCGACCGCGAGGATGACCCTCGCGGTGCGCTCGTCGGCTGCAAGCTCGTTGATCGTGTCCATCGGTTCTGCTCCCACGGTCGTGTCGAATCAATCGAGGGATAGGTACGAACCCGCACGCCAAGCTGGTCACCGAAACTGAGTAGGCTGCGGCGGGAACTTGCACCCTCACAACAGCCCGCAGATCGACGGAATCACGCGGAATCAGGCTTCAGGAATCCTGAACCTAAGCGTTTACCCCTTCATTCGCGCGGTCGTGTCGAACGCGGCGAGCTCGGCCGGGTGGAGCTGGTGTTGCACGACGAAGGATCGTTCCTTGATCCGCCAGAGACCTTGCCCGGTGCCGAGGCCGGGGAGGAGTTTCTGTTCGGTGCCGGTGAGTCCGAGTGCTGCGGCGGTGGTTCCGAGTTGGTCGGGTTCTTGCCGGTAGATGATCCGTGTCTCCGCATTTGCCAACAGGCTGTTGGCGAGGGCGCGCATGGCGGAGCCGGAGTCGCCGACGTTGTCGAGGTCGGTGAGTTTGTGGAAGATCAGCATGTTCGCGATCCCATAGTGCCTGGCCAGCCGCCACTGCGCATCCATGCGTTTCAGGAGGGCTGGGTAGGCCATGAGGCGCCAGGCTTCGTCGTAGATCACCCACCGGTGCCCACCATTCGGGTCCATCAGCGCCGATTCCATCCACGCCGACGAACAGGTCATCAGCACCGAGATCAGCGTGCTGTTCTCCGCCACCCGCGACAGATCGAGCGACACCATCGGCAGTGACGGATCGAACCGCACCGTCGATGGCCCATCGAACAACCCCGCGAGATCGCCCGCGACGAGACGGCGGAGTGCGTGACCGACGAGACGCCCGTCTTCCGCGAGCCGCCCATCCGTATCGGTTGCCGCGTCGGGGGCGAGGATACGGTCGACGATCATCGGCAGGATCGGCACCTCGCTGGATCGAACAGCGTCTTGGAGGGCGAGATCGATCGCCGTGTGTTCCAACGGCGACAGCACCCGATCCAGCACCGTCTCCGCAAGCGCACCTATCAACTCACGGCGGCGGGAAGCGACCTGCGCCGTCCATTCCGCGTCGCTCACCCCGGAGGGGCGGTGACCTTCATCAAGGGGGTTGAGGCGGTTGCGGAGCCCGTGGCCGAGGACGATGGCGCGCCCGCCGACGGCTTCCGCGACGGCGGTGTGCTCGCCCTTCGGATCGCCGGGGACGTAGACGCGCCGTCCGAACGGAATCGACCGCGTGTAGAGGGATTTCGCAAGCGACGACTTTCCGGACCCGACGATGCCTGCGAGGACGATGTTGGGGGCGGTGATCATTCCGCGGGCGTAGAGGGTCCAGGGGTCGTAGACGAACGAGCCACCTGAGTAGAGGTCTTGGCCGACGAACACCCCGTCAGCACCGAGGCCCCCTTCGGCAAGAAACGGATACGCGCCAGCGAGCGTCGCGGAGGTGTCCTGATGGCGTGGCAGACGAAACCTGCCCGGTGTCCGAAGCGCCGCAGCCCCGGATTCTCCTGCTGCGGGGAGGTAGGTGGTGTTGCGGCGTTCGGCCCGTTCCGCCGCCATCCGCTCACGTTCGGCTGCCTGGTCGATTTTGCGGGCGTTGGTTTCGATCTTCGCTGCAGCGTGCTTGCGTGCCTTCCGCTGCGTGCGACGTTCGCCGGCCGGTTCTACCAGTGCCGCGGTGTGGAGCTTCTGCCGTTCACTCACAGTGCTCGCCCCCGCGACATCGAGGACGACTGAGACGGTGCGAACCAGTCATCGTCATCCTCGACCACCCGTGCCTGCCGACGCGCCCCTTGACGTGCCGGTGCAGTCCTCGACGCAGGAGCCGCCAACTCTTGCGATTCGGGCTGTCTGCGGAGCAGGGAGACGTGCCCGTGGTCGTGGTTGTACGTCAACGTGTATTCGCCGTTCGTGGTGATGCGGTCGAGGTGACCGGTGGGGATGGTGTCGTAGACATATCCGTTGACGAGTGCCGCCTGGGTGGTCTCATCGCCCATGTCGAACCCAGCCAAGTGCTCGATCGCCGCATCCGTACCGTCACGGTCAATGACCGCCAGCACTTCGTCGGCGTCCTGGCCCTGCAGGAACACCACGCTCACCCACCGCGACACCTGGGCGGGCTGTACCGGTTCGGGGTGCCAGGCGATCCGCCCGGAGGCGGCCATCGCCGCATCCACCCGGTCATGCACCGCATCCAGTAACGCGGCGGCTTGCTGCAGCTCTGCGGTCGCGGTCAGCGCGTTCGTCGCGCCGACCGTCTGGTCCCCGGCATCGTCATGCGCACGCACCCGGTGAGTGACGTGCGCGGTCGCAAGCTGATCGAGCACCTGCCGCAGTGATCGCACCCCAGCAAGCAGGTCACCGAGCACCGCGTAGGTGTCGGCGGGGTCCTCGAACACGCGGGATGCGTGCGCAAGCCCACGGAGCGCTTCGGAGACTTCAGCGGCATCCGCGGTCGGACTGTTGAAGGTTGGCATCGGTTTTCTCCTCAGACGGTGCGGCACAGCGGCAACGCTGCGACGGTGAAGGCTTGGGCTTGCTGACCCACGAGACGCCGGGTCTCGCAGGAAGCTTGGATCGCGGCCTGTTCGATCGCCGCAACCGCGGTGTCGAGCACGTCCAGGGTGGGTGCGGACACGCTGATGAGGCCGGTGTAGCGGAGGACGCCGTGCCCGGCGGTGAGGTCGGCTTCTTGTTGGAGGACGTCGCCGTATTCGGCGGTTTGGGACGCGTCTTCGATCTGCCCCATCTTGGAGCGTTGCGCCGCGTCCGAGATCAGCTCGGTCTTCTTCTTCCTGATGTCCCTCGCCGCCTGATCCGAACGGATCGGCGTACAGATCAGTGAGAACGCCCGCTGGATACCAGAGGACAACAGCACCGGTGCGAGGAACCCTGGATACACCTGAGACCTCGGCCACTCCGATATCCACAGCACCGCATGGTGCGCGGAGTCCGATCGCAGCCGATCCCATGACTCGGTGACCGCGACCGGCCCCGCCGTCGCCAGTGAGCGGCCGATGTCACCATGGCGTTCAAGGAGCGCGGCAGCGGCGGGGTCGTAGGCGGAACGGAGAATCACGGCAACCTCGCCTGGGGTGAGCCAGGTGCCGACGGTGAGTTCCGCGGCACGCAGCGCGGTCACGAGCGTGGTCATCTCTTGCCGGAGCACCGCCGCTCCGCCCTTGATCCCACCGCCGTTCGTGCGTATCTGACGTGCTGCAGCGCGCAGGTCGAGCGCGAGACTGATCGTGGTCGCGTGGCGCTCACCGGCAGGTCCGGCACGGTCGATGAGCTCCCGGTAGACGGTCGAAGTCCACGACCCGTCATCACGCCCGTGCTGCCGCCACCACTCGACCAGACCGGAGCCCCCGTCAGGGAGAGTGCGTTCGCAGACCTGAAGGCGGGCGATCCTGCCGGATCGGCAGGCGGTGGCGAGCACTCTGCCCCAGGTGGCGACGCGGCGTTCCTGCTCACCCGGGTCGAGGAGAACGAACGCGGGATGCGACACCGCGATGATCGCGGTGAGCGTCTGCGCGTGGGGGTCGTGGATCATCGCCGCCCCCGTCTCCGGGTCCTCCCACTCCCGGAGCGCTGCCGCATCGCCGGGGAGTGTGAGTGTTCCGGCAGGTCTTGGTTTCACGATCCTGCGGCGGAACACGGTCTGCCGTTTCTGTGTGCGGGCGACCCACCGGAAGGTGACAGGTACCCACTCGATCAACTTCCGGCCACCAACCGGCGTCCACGCCAGCGTCGCGCTGAGGAGCCAGACGGGTGCGGTCCAGGCCAGCAGTATCCCGCCGCCGGCGTAGAGGGCGCCGACGATTGCGAGTACGCCGATGGCGAGGGCGATGAGTTGTGGGAGGGAGAGGCCGAGGAGGATGCCGCGGCGGGTGAGGCGGGAGAACTGCACCGCCCGCAACCCAAACTCCACCGTGCTCTGCTGGTTCGACATCGGCTACTCCTTCCCGCTCATCGGCTTCGGAGCCGGTGGTGGTGTCTGTTTCGCCGGTGGCACAGACGGCGACGTGGGCGGTGCCGTGGGCGTGTGGTTCGGTGCGGGAGGCGGTGCCGGCTGCACGGTCTCACCCGCACCGGCCGCGTGACCTTCCGCAGCCCCACCGACTGCGCCACCGAGTTCCGGTCCCGCGGTCGCCGCAGCTTTGGCGACTTGCGCGCCGATCACGACCGCAGCCGCAGGCCCTGCAGCGGCTGCACCAGCACCTGTCCCAGCACCGGCCGCACCAGCACCTGTCCCAGCACCGGCCGCACCAGCACCTGTCCCAGCAGCGGCCGCACCAGCTCCACCTCCCGCGCTGCCTGCACCAGCACCTGCGGCAGCGCCGGAGGCACCACCTGCTGCTGCGCTCCCGCCCGCAGTAGGTGCAGCAGTCGATGCGGATGGGGTGCCTCCACCAGACGGTGCCGCACCGCCCCCCTTGTCGCCGGCGCCGTCGAGCACCTTCTTCGCCCCGTCGGTCTTCGGTGCGGACGGCACCGGGACGGGGCGGTTGAGGGCGGATTTGGCTTCTTGTTCGGTGCTCATCGAGTGGTACATGTCGAACCCGACGAAGCTGACGAACTTGTAGGTCATGTAGGGGGCGAACGCGGCGATGAACATCAGCACGACTCCGGCGATGGGGTCGCTGATCGACGCGAGATCCAGTTCGATCGGTGCGGAGACTTGGGTGATGGCGACGAGGAAGATCACCACGAGGACGAGTTTCGACAGGATCAGGGCGATCACGAACGTCGCCCACTTCCCGAACCACCCCTTGGTGGCGTCCCAGGAGAACCCGGCGAGGGCGATGGGTGCGAACACGATCGCGACGAGCAGGAGGGCTTTGCGGATCAGGAGGGAGAACCACACGATCGCCGCCGCGCTGATGGCGAGGCCTGCGAGGAAGATCGTGACGATCGCCCCGACACCGGGGGCGGCGATGTTGATCCCCGCGAACCCTGCGGCGAGGAGGGTGATGCGGTCGCCGATGGATTCCATCGTGTTCCCGGTGGCTTGCACGATCCCGACCGCGAGCTGATCGGTGATCTCCAACAGGAGCCCGGTGAGGCCGATGGCGACGAAGGAGCCGAGGATGCTTTTCGCGGCCCCGAGGGCGGCGCGGGTGAGGGCGGTGGGGTCGCGGTGGATGAGGCCGGTGATCAGTTGCAGGCAGAAGAAGATCAGCACCACGAACACCGCCACCCCGAACAGGATGTTGTAGACCCCGATGTAGCCCTCGTCGGTGACATCGACAAGGGTGGTGGTGTCAAATACCGCCCACACGGCTTCGAAGAGCCACGCGGCGGCGCCTCCCATGGCCTGAGCGAGCCAGTCAAATGGGGCCGCGATCAACGTGGCGGCGCCTTGGCCGACGGTGTCGCACACGGCCGAGATCACCGGAACATCACACACACTCATCGCTCACTCCTTCCCTCGTGCGCGGTGGGGCTAGACGGCTTGTCCGACGCCCCAGAAGAAGTTGATGAGCGTCACGCTGGCGCCGCAGATGATCGCCGCCCCACACGACACGAGCACCCCGACCTTCCCGCGCGACGCGAGGTGCGGGTTGCTGCTGTTCGCGCCGAAGCCCCACACGATTGCGGAGACGATCAGGGCGAGGACGGAGAGGATCAGGCCGACGGTCATCACCGCGCCGACGATGATGCGCAACTGCTCGATCCCGGGAAGCCCGGTACCGTTCGGATCAATATCAATCACAGGGTGCTCCTTCGACTCACACCGCCAGTAAGGAGGCGGACTTGCCAGCCAGGTACGCTCCCGCCTCCCGGACGGAGAAGCCCCGCCGGTAAACTTGAGTGATGACCCCCGCCGCGCAGACCGTCGTGTTCCTCCACGGCATCGGCGCCGGCCCCGACTCCTGGAACACGCAGATTGCGGCATTGCCGGAGGGGTTCACCGGATTCGCCCCGACGATTGCCGGGCTCACTGATGCCGACGATCACGAGTTCTCTCTGACTGCCGCGGCGACGGCGATCCGCGATGAGCTCGATCGTCGCAGCATCGACCGAGCGCATTTGTGTGGGCTGTCGCTCGGCGGGATGGTCGCCACACGGTTCGCGATCGACTACCCGGAACGGGTCGCCTCGCTCGTCCTCTCAGGCAGCCAGGTACACCCGAACCCGGCGTTGATGAAGGTGCAGAACGCGATCATGCGCATCCTCCCCGCGCGTGTCGTCGCGCAGCCTGGGATGAGCAAGCAGCGGATGTTGGCCGTGCTCCGCGCGGTTGGGCAGACCGACTTCCGGGCTGAGCTCGCGCAGATCAGCGCACCAACACTGGTGCTGTGCGGCCTCAAAGACCGTCCGAACATCCCTGCTGCCAGAGAGCTCGCCGGTGGGATTGCCGGGGCGGAACTGCAGCTCGTGCCCGGCGCCGGGCACGAGTGGAATGTGCAGCAGGCCGAGGAGTTCAGCACCAGGCTCAACGCCTTCTACCTGCACCAGAAGCCATGACGCTGGCTGAGGTTCAGCGCGCCTATGGGGCACGCGCAGCAGAGTACGCGGAACACCTCGGCCTGATGGAGGCCGTCACCGAAACTGACCGTGAACTCGTGCGTTCCTGGGCGAAGACACTTACCGGGCCGGTGCTC
Organism: Microbacterium rhizomatis; assembly: GCF_008710745.1. Lineage (GTDB taxonomy): Bacteria > Actinomycetota > Actinomycetes > Actinomycetales > Microbacteriaceae > Microbacterium > Microbacterium rhizomatis. The sequence goes on along the minus strand of NZ_VYSA01000001.1, from coordinate 766,281 downwards.
GATGTCGGCTGCGGCCCCGGCCACTGGTCCGCCTATCTCCACGCGCTGGGCGTCGATGTCACCGGTATCGATCCGACGCCTGAGTTCATCATGCATGCCCGCTCCGCGCACCCGCCCGTCGTGTTCAGTGAGGGGCGAGCCGAGCACCTGGACGTGCCCGAAGAGTCGCTGGGCGGTGTGCTTGCCTGGTACTCACTCATCCACGCCCAAGCAGCCGAAGTGGCGGCGGCGCTGGTCGAGTTCGCTCGCGCTCTCCGGCCCGGAGGTGGTCTCGTGATCGGGTTCTTCGAGGGGCCAGTGTTCGAGCCGTTCGATCACGCGATCACCACGGCCTACCGGTGGCCCGTTGACGCACTCAGCATCCTCGTCCGAGAAGCGGGGTTCACCGTGACCGAGACGCACACGCGCACCGATCCCGGTGTCCGCCCGCACGGTGCGATCACCGCAATCCGAACGGTGCCGTAGCGCGCGGCGACTAGAGGTTCTCACCGACGCCGAGGAGGAAGTTCACCCATGCGACCCCGGCTCCGGCGAGTGCGGCCGTGCCGAGGGCGACCCAGGCTCCGATTCTGGCTTTGGTCGCGGTGTGCGCGTTGCCGGTGGATGAGGCGATGGCCCAGATGATCGCGGAGACGACCAGCATGAGCACGGCGATGATGAGCACGAACATCAGCAGCGCACCAATGACCGCACGGAGTTCGCTGTCGGCGCCGACACCGCCGAAGTCGGGGAACACCATCAGCGCCCACCCCCGCCCAGCGTGCAGGACGCCCGAGAACCGGTGCCGCCGATGATGCCTTCCGCACCCTGGTCGCTGAGCCATTGGTCGGCGTCGATCGCGGGCTGACCCTCGCCGCCGGGGCGGATTTCGAGGTGGAGGTGGGGGCCCGTGGACTTCCCGGAGGAGCCGACATCGCCGATGTGTTGCCCGGCAGTGACGGTCATCCCTTCAGCGACGTGGATGCCGTACTCCCACATATGTGCGTAGTACGACGCGATGCGTTCCCCTCCGACGGTGTGCTCGACGATGATGAGACCACCCCAGGAGCCGGTGTATCCGGCATGGGTGACGATCCCGTCGGCGACGGCGTAGATGGGGGTGCCGTCGGCGGCGCCGTAGTCGCTGCCGGAGTGGAATGCCTGCTCGAAGGTGATCGGGTCGGTGCGCCACCCGAACGGACTCGTCCGCACCCAGGTGCCCTCCGGGAGTGGGAACACGACCCGGGTGGTCTCCGGCACCAAGACCTCGCCACTGCTGCCGCCGCCGGTTGATGGTGCGGGCTTGGTCAGGGCGGTGAGGATCGCTTCGGCGACGGGCTGATAGTTCTGATACCTGTCCGGGTAGGCCGACACCTCGACGGCCTGCGCTGCTTCGCCGGGGTCGAGCTGCTGCCACCCCGGAATGTCCAGGAGTCCGCGCGGTGAGGGGTGGTTGGGGCCGGTGGGTCCGCCGTAGAACGCTCTCGCTTGGTAGTTCGGGTCCATGAGCTCTGCGACGGTGCCCCAGCCGGCTTGCGGGCGCATCTGGAACAGGCCGAGTGAGTCGTGGTCGGAGGCGTCGCCGTCGTTGGGGTAGTTCGCTGATTCGGGGTAGGTGCCGGTGTTGGCGAGCATCCGTAGATGCGACTCCGTGAGCGCCGCCATCAACGCGATCACAACACCAGGACGCCCCACCCCGTCGGTTTGCCCGCCGACCGTGATGATCGTTGCGGCATGGGTGAGCTGCTGCCGGTTCAACGTCACCGTCTCACCGTTCTTCGTGGTCGCGGTAAGCGAGTCCGGGATCGGCCCCACGATCAACGACCCCGGAGCGCACGCGGCGATGGCGGGGTTCGCGAGGACAGCCACGGAGAGCAGAACGGTCGCGGGGCCGAAGCAGACGGCGGCGATGGCAAGAGATGCGAGGAGCTTCTTGAGCATGATCGGTCACCGCAGCGGGTTGTCGAGCTGCGATAGCCGCAAGAGCGCGCAGGTCTCGGTGATCGGATCGGCAGGCGGCGGTGCCGGGTTTCGTTCGGGGGTGCAGGTGAGGAACACGGTGAACGCCACCTCATGCGCGGTGGTGACGGGGTCGGCGCCCCAGTAGCCGGTGCGGTGGCGAGTGCCGGAGATCGTGTACGCGATCGTGCCGTCGGGAATCTGCCCCGGCGCCGCCTGCGCGACCGCTTCCTCCCACACGGCCGGGATCTCGATCGCGTCGATGGTGAGCCACTGCCTCGTCTGATGCGTGCGCAACTGCGCCCACGCCTCCTGGGTTGGCAGATAGGCGCGCACATCAGTGGCCGCCGCGTCGGCCTCTTGATCTTTGGTGACGTCGGCGATCATCTGCGCATAGTCCGTGGGTCCGTATCCGCTGGTGGTATTCCAGGTGAACAGCGCTTCCGCGAACGCCGCCGCGAATGCCTCCGGTCCACCAGCCACGACCACCGGCTCCGGCCTCGAAGGCGTGTCTGCGGGTTGCGTCGCCGCTGAGCTGTCGGTCGGGACGGCGTCTCCGGGGTCGGCGGGCTGTGGCCCGCGGATGAGTCCGTAGAAGCCGATGCCGACGAGGATGAGCAGGATGAGGGCGCCGGCGATGGCGGCGATGAGCATGGTGCGGCGGCGGCGAGCGGTGGGGTCCATCCTGGTGTCCTTCCCGACAATGTGCGGATCACCAGATAGGTGCACCCACGCGCCCGGAGGAGGAAAGGTCGAGGAATGTCAGGCGGTGTCGCGGTGTGCATCCCGTGCGGCGCGCGCGGCATCGAGGAAGGCGATCGTTGCGGCGACCGCGTGCTCGAACATTGCCCACTGTTCGTTCGACAGGGCGGGGCCGATGGTCTCCGGGTCGTAGCGTTCGGTCCAGGTGGAGAGCTCATCCCAGAGGTAGACGAACGACCGCACCGGCAGGAACTCTCGTGCCGGTTCCTCAACCGCATGGAGGCGGGTGGATGCGAGTTGGTTGGGGCGCTTCTTCGTCGCGGTCTTCGCGCGCTCGACCGCGATCTCGGCCAGCCGCTGCAAGTCTGCCGGCCGCGCGGTGTCTTCGAGTTCCCGTATGCGTGCGGCTCCGGCTGCGGCGGTGTCGCGGATGCCTGCTGGTTGTGCGGGGTCGGCGGCGAGGGTGTCGAGTTCGGCGAGGGCTTGCGCTGCACGGATGCGATGTTGTGCTCCGGTGATCGATTCGCCCGCGTCGATCCGGTCAAGCTCTTCTCGCGCCCGATCCCGCACGTCCTCGGGCTGTGAGCGATCAGCGGCGATCTGCTGCAACTCGTTGATGCGCTCCAAGGAGGTGTAGGAGTTGCGGCCGGTGACCATGAGCGCTGCTTGCTGCCGGGTTTCGCCTTTCTGCGGTGCCGCCACGGTGGCGGCACCGTGTGACCTGGGGTTTTCCTGTTCCGAGGTGAACCGTGACGCTTCCTGCCTGCCCGCCGCATCCTCAACCATGAGAGCTTTCAGCTCGGCGTAGAGGGCGGCTTCCTCGGTGCGGGTGAGGGGCTTGTGGAGCAGGTTGTCGTCCTGCTCAGCGAGAAGCTGCCCGAGGAAGGTCGAGATACCGGATCGCACCCACACGTTCACGGTCTTCCACCCGAGCCTGCGGATCGCGGCCAACCTGCGGGCACCGCAGATGAGCATCCCGTCCGGGGTGATCGTGATCGGCTGCAACAGCCCATCCCGGCTGATCGACTCGACCAGAGGGTCGAGGTCGCCGTAGTCCTCCCGATGCCGTCGACCGGACCAGATCGAATCGACCGCCCGCTCCAGCTCGATATGCCCCAGCTCGCTCATGACCGCCCCCGCATGACGCCGGGGGCGGCGACCTTGATCGCAGCACCCAGGTCCGCGTCATCCATGAGATGACGCAAGGACTCATCGATCAGCAATCGCAGCAGCACACCGCGTGCCGCGTTCGTCCCCGCCAGGTGCAGGTCCGGTGTCCCGAGGATGATCCGCAACAGCCGGTACCAAGACGGAGCCGGGATGTCCAGGAGAGCGCGGGTGTGCCGGTCCCTTCGCAACGACTCGTACGCGCCGGCTCGGGAGACGGACTCGGCGAGGCGGGCGCAGATGCACTCCACGGCGGCGCGGGCGAGTTCTGGTCCCCAGCCGTGCCAGCACAGCAACGCGATGGTGTCCTCCATCGCGGACTCCACCCGCGTCGACCCCGTGTCCTCGAACGCCTCCTCACGCACATCGTCTTCGTCGCCGCCGAAAGGATCGGCGAAAGGGTCGGCACGGAATGCGGGATGGTAGTCGGTGAGAGGGTTTTCGCGGTCGGAGAAGCGTTCGGCGTCATGGAAACTCGAGTACCGAGGCCTGCGCGCCTGATGCACCGAACAGAGCAGCCCGTTGGCACGGTTCTCTGCGATGCAGGTGATCTGCACGGCGCGGGTGATCACCGCCCACGGGTCATCCGCCCGGCGGACGGCTGCGGTGCGCATCGCCTCGAACGCCGCCGCCGACGCCTCCCACGGATCAAGCCCATGCTTCCTCGCGAGAGCCGCGTACTTCTGGGCGGCGTGCCGCATGAGCGCTGCCGCTTCCGCGTCCGTTCGCCAGGCGTCCGGTCCATCGTCGTTCAGGCGGGTGAGGAGTTCGCGGAGTCGTTCTGAGTTCTCGAAACCCTGCCCGCGGCGGTTGGGGCCTGTGTTGTGATGTTGTGGCATGGTGGCACCTCCTTCAAGGAAGGTGCGCACCGGCACCCCACCGACATCTCGCCACCGATTCCGGTACATGGCCTTTCACCCCAGCCCAATCCCAGACGGGCGCACCCACGACGAGGAGCGACGCCGATCCTGCGACTCGAACACCTCGAACGACTCGAACACCGACGCGTCATCGGCAACCGTTCGTTCAGCGCGGCGATCCCGGATATCTCGAACACCATTGCGTGTCGCTCGGTAGGCCTGGCCCGGTGCACGACGGGCCCTGCGCGCGAGCTCCGCCTGGACGTTGATGCCGCGCCCGGCAATCCGAGCGGTGCCCGACGCGATCAGGTCAGTCGGCCTGACCCATGCGATCCCACGCCCCACCCGCGACGAACGTTCCCCGGCATCGTCGGAGGTGAGTGAGGGGTCTCGGCGCACGGCGAACGCTGACCGTTCACCCTCCGCCGCCGCCGCCGCCGCCGGCTCGGTACGAATCTCCAGCGCCTCGGCACGGGCCGGGTCTGTGTCGTCGTTCACGATGTCTCCTCCTTCACTTCGCTGGCGAACCAGCGGCCGACGGTGGAGGGGTGCACGCCCAGGTGCCGGGCGATCTGCTTGTTCGACCACCCCTCCACCTCCCGCAACCGCGCTGCTTTCGTCCGTCGCTGACTCACGGGAACCAGCGGGGCTGGAGTCGTATGCGTCGGCGCGGTGTCCACCCGCGGTGCGGCAGCACCATCTGTTGCCTCCGTGCGTTCGGCCACGTCTTGCTCGGGCACGGTCTCGCTTGCGTCCGCGGTGGGAGCCAGGGGGCGGGTGAGGATGACGGTGAGGTGCGTGATCGCCAGCAGCACGAGCGGTGGGATCGCAGCGACTGAGGCGGCAAGGATGCTGGGGACGTCGGTGTCGGCGGCGATGATCGCGTGGATCGCGTTCGCCGTCACCGACACGACAGCCCCTGCGGCGAGGAGTGTCCAGGGGTACCAGGTGCGGCGGTGCTGACTGGCGAGGGCGACGACGGCGACGGTCGCGACGACGATGATGCCGTCCACGATCAGCGGCCACGCCCACGCCTGCCCCGCATCGATCCCTGACCGCCGCGCCAGATCAGCCAATGCGGTGAACGACAGCCAGAACGCCCCAGCCGCGATGAACACCGTCCCCGTGATCGCCGTGACGACCGCCAACCGGCGGCCCCGCGGCATCACCGCCTCGGCGGCGCTCATGACAGCACCCGCCCCGGTGATTCGCGCACGAGACGCCGCTGATCCGCCACGGGTTCCACCGCACGGCTCGCTGGGTGGGTGGCGCGGTAGGCGGAGCGGATCGTCGCCATGATCTCCCGTGACCTCAGCCCCGCGTGCTCTGCCGCAGGGCCGAGCGCTTCGAGGGTCGCATCGGGTGGGGTGCCGGCTTCCGCGAGACGGCAGGCGGCCCAGAACAGGCCTCGGTTCCGCTCGCCCTCGCCACGCCCAGCCACCCAGCCCGCGAGCACCTTCGCATCCGAACCCCGTCGCTCAAGCCGAGAAGCACGGGCACGGTCGAGTGGAATCGGGGTGCGGGGGTCGAGGAAGTCGCGCAGCCGCGCTGCATCCACCGGTGCCGGGGTGTTCCCGGCGACGATCAGCCGGTACGGGGTCCGTACCCCGCCGGGGCGGAGCACGCGGGAGGGCGGGGCGATGATGTATCCGCCGTCACCCCGGAAATCGATGTGCGCCCGTGCCGCTTGCCACGACGACTGCGACCGATCTGGGTCTGCCGGATAGTAGGCGTGCAGCCCGCCGGAGGGCGTGCGCACCAGCGCCGCCCACCCCGCAGCGAGGCCTTCACGATGTGCGTTGCGGAAAGCGGGGAATCCGGTGCCGATGGCGTGGACGTCGACATCGACGACCTCCACTCCAGACGGGGTACCGGTGGGGACGCCGATGTTCGCCGCCGGCCACCTCGACCACCAGGCCGCAACCTGGGCTGGATCGCTGGTGGCGTCGTGGAACCCGCGACGCACCAGCGGCCGCTTCTCACCCGGCACACACGGGAACACCGGCACCCCCGCCGCAGCGAATCGCGCTGCAGCTTCGGGGAGCGGCATCCGGCTGACTTCGGAAAACAGATCGACGGCACTCATCAGAGGCTCCTCACTGAGGATGCGACCGGGCGGCGCGGCTCCTCGCTCAACGGATCAGCCGCCGTCTCGACCGCCGTCTCGGGTGGCTCCTTCGCCGCGGTATCGCGGGTCAGGCCGGGCGGGTCACCGTTACCGATCTGGGGTGTCGGGAGCTGATCGAGGATCGCAGCGGCACTCTTGCGGACTCGTTCGCCGGTGGCCTGGACAACTTCAACCGGGGACTTCTCCGGCACCGTCGCCGCCCACCCCGACACATACGGCACCGTGTAGTCACTGGTGTCCATGCCATGTGCTGCGGCGACCATCAACGCGACCGAGTCCGCCTCGACCTCACCGATCCCGCGATGCCCCGTCGCATCGGCGTTGTCTGGTCCGTGCAGGAGGACGTGCGCGAGCTCGTGCACGAGGGTCTTCACCTGCGCGGCGTCAGGCATGTTCTCCCGCACCGCCACCGTCCGCGCACTGAAGTCGGTGAGGCCGTTCGCGCCATGGATCATGCCCTCGTGCGGCACCCGCGACACCGTGAACCCCGCCGCCTCGACTTGCGCCGCGATGCCCTCCCAAAGACCATCGGGAGCTTCACCTGCGAGCAGCCGTGGCGACGGGGTCGTGGGGATCGGATCGCCCGCTGTCTGCGACGCATCCCACACGTAGGCGGGGCGGACACCGACCATGCGGGAGCGCACCGCCTCGCCGGGCTTCGGCTTCTCGAAGCGGCCGAGCCTGCGCCACGACTCCGCCACCTTCGGCGTGAACGAAGCAAACCGGCCCGTCACCGGGGCGAGGATCATGTACCCCGACTGGCCCTTCTCAACCTGCCGACCGAGCGCCTGCCACTGCTTGAACCCCGCCACATACGTCGGTACCGGTTCTGGCACCCGGCCTGCCTCGAACGCGGCCTGATGCTGCACGAAGATCAGCAGCGTGTTGTTGAACGAGCGGGCACGGAACCGGGCCGCGAACTCCAACGCCTGCTTCCAGTCCTCACCCGACACCAACGACTCCACCGCGCCGGTGAGTTGTTCATGGAGCGCATCGAGCTTCGAATCCCGCGCCGCTCGCGCCTCTTCGCTGGTTGCCATCGCCGTCCTCCTCCCGCAGGTACCCGCACACGGCGGGTGACCTCTGCGACCAGAAGGTGCGCGAAGGGACTCAGGAAACGCAATCGAGACGGACGACGGACAGATTGTGAGCGACCGCCAGGTGCATCACTGAACCCGACGTGGTCAGCCCACCTCTACCCCAGAAGCAGGAGCCCCGGTGATCCGAGCACCGGATCATGGTCGTTTCACCCGGACGCACGCGCGTTCACTCGGGGTCTGTCGGCAACGGGATTTCGCGGCTGATCCGGCGATATTCGCTCGGAGCGACCCCGACACTACGGCGAAACTGCTGGGCTGCGAAATCAGGATCACCCCACCCCACCGACGCGGCGATGATCGAGATCGGCGAGTCGGTGACCTTGAGTAGATGGGCCATCCGTTCCGCGCGCAGCATCGTCAGATACGCGATCGGCGACTTCCCAAACGACGCTGTGAAGACTCGTCGGAGTTGCGATGGCGACAGATGCACCGTGGCCGCCAGTTCGGGCACTGACCACCGACGATCAAGCTCACCGGCAATGAGTTCCGCAACCCTCCGGGCTTCGGCACGCACCGGTCGAAACGCACGGTGTCTGGGCGCGGACGGCACGATCGTGCTCCGCTGAGTTGACGTGACCCGTTGGTCTGTGACGGTAAGACTCGGAACGACGACATCGAGGACGGCTGAGACGAGCGCCTGCGCCCGGTAGAAGTGTTCTGCTTGCAGGCCGTCGATGCTCAGTGTCGCGAGTTCGTCCAGCCACGGCATCAGCAATCCAGCACGTTCCTCGCCGATCCGAACGACCTGCGCGGGTTCCGCGTAGTTCGCATCGAGGAACGTGCTGGCATCAAGCCGATCCTTGAAGCGTGCGGCGTACTGCCAGAACACCTGATCGATCACATAGTCACGGTCGAGGTAGAGGGTTGTTGTCGTTATCCACCCCTCGGGCTCAGCCCCACAGAGGGTGTTTGCTGCGAGCACCACGACGTCGCCGATGCTTATGTGGCGGGCACCGAACTCGCTGAACAGTCGCGCGCTGCCAGAGCGGACGACGATGAACTTCACGCAGTCGAACGCAACCGGTTCGATAGCGACGTGATCGGTTCGCGTGCGCGCGGCAACGGGCGCGTACTCGGGGGCTCTGAGGCGTGATCGGTGCATGCCGTCAACGCCGTGGTTCAGTACAGGTCTGCGCGAGTCGTTGCCTGGGCGTCTTCGAGGAACCCGATGTGCCTTCGAGGGCGGATCGGGTTGATCTGGCGATCATGTTTACTCGCGGACGGGGATGATCCCGTGCGTGTAGGCGAGAATGACCGCCTGAACGCGGTCGCGGACGGTGAGCTTTGCGAAGACGCGGTTCACGTAGGTCTTCACGGTCGCCGGTGAGAGGTGATGCCTCTCGCTGATCTCAGGGTTCGACAGACCTTGGGCGATGGCGAGGAACACGTCATGCTCACGTGGGGTGAGTGACGAGAGCAGAGCGTGCACGTGGGGGTCTGCTTCGTGCATGGTGCTAAGCGTGTAGTGGCTGATGAGCTTGGTCGTGATCCGAGGCTCGACCACCGACTCGCCGCCGGCCACGGTGCGCACTGCCCGGGTGAGGAGTTCCGGCGTGGTGCTCTTGAGGAGGAACGCACTCGCTCCCGCTTCCAGGGCTCCGAAGGCGTACTCGTCGAGGTCGAAGGTAGTGAAGACCACGACCCGTGTCAGGGGTTGCCTGCTGGTGATCGTTTTGGTTGCTTGGATGCCGTCCATTCCTGGCATGCGGACATCCATGAGCACGACGTCGGGGGTGAGGTCAGCGCTGAGGGTGATGGCTTCGAGGCCGTCGGCCGCTTCACCGACGACTTCGATGTCGTCCGCAGTGTCGAGAACGAGCGCGTTCCCTTTCCGCACGAGCGGCTGGTCATCAACGACGAGAACCCGGATCATCCGGGTGGTGGCCTCATTCGTCATGGGTCACCTCCCCGGTTTGCGGGACTCTGAGTGTGACGATGGTTTGCCATCCGCCGGTGACCGTTCGCCCGGCGACGAGTTCACCGTCGTAGGCGGCGGCGCGTTCGCGAATCCCGATCAAGCCCTTCTTCGAGCCGAGTTGGTCTCCGGTGGTGGCACCATTTCCATCGTCTGTGACGTGTAGATGGAGCGTGTTCTCGTGCCGACTGATGCTGAGCTGGACCCGTGTGGCGCCTGTCGCGTAGCGCAGGGCATTGGTGAGGGATTCCTGTGCGATGCGGTAAACGGTGGTGTTCAGCGCGGGGTCGTCGGTGATGACGCTTCCTGTGCGGGTGAGAACGACCGGGAGGCCGGCGGCCTGGAACACTTCGACCAGGTTCTCCAAGTCAGGGAGGTTGTGCCCGGATTCGTGGAGCGCTGCGTCCAGGTCGGCGTCGGAGTCGCGGAGAAGATGGAGCACTCGCTGCATATCGGTGAGTGCGCCCCGCCCGACGGCGGAGAGGTGGTCGAGTGCGTCAGCGGATCGTTCGGGGTGCTTCTGCCACGCGGTTGCCGCACCGTTCGCCAACGCGATCATCACCGACAGAGAGTGCGCGACCACATCGTGCATTTCCGCCGCGATGCGCGTCCGTTCCAGAGTGCGCGCGTTCTCGATGCGTTGGTTGATCAGCTCCGTAACTGCTTCCCGTTGCGCCCGTCGCCCGCGAACGGCGATACCGATAGCGAGCGCGAGAAGCACGAACGGGTCGATCACACTGCTCGGGATCACGGGCTCTTGGGTCATGAGTTGCCAGATGAATGCCCCCGCTGCCGAGACTGCCAGGCTCGCGCCGGCGACAGCCGCGGTCCGCCCGAAGGAGAGTCGTGAGGCAACGGTGTAGACAGCGAAGGCCAGGGCGATGGTCTGATTGGTGGCCGGGTGGATCGTCCCGGCGAGGGAGATCGCGACCAGCACCGCCGCCGGGTGAGAGCGGCGCCAAATCAGTGCGAGCCCGGTAAGCCCGACTGTCGCATACGCGGTCCAGGGTTGCGCGCCGCCGGCATAGATGAGGGCGACGATCTGCGGGGCGACAGCAAGGACAATGATGAGGATGTCGATGACTTTGGGGTGACGCTTCAGCCAGCGAAAGGGAGGCCAGGGACGCAGCGCGAACTCATCCGCATTGACGCGGGGAGCGGGTGTGTCCTCTGGCATGGGTCTTCCTGTTTCGCGGGTTCTCGTCGGTTCCATTGTCTCGTGCAGTCCTGAGCGGGCTGCCGGGAGCACCATGATGGTCAATGGGCTGCCTCCTCTCACGCATCTCTGGCGCGAAGCGCCCAGCTCGCGAGCGCGAGCAGGACGAGAGCCCATCCGGCGAGAACGGCCAGACCCGGCCAGGCGGTGAGGCCGGCGGGGTTCTCGAACGTGGTGAGGATCACGCGACCCGCCACCGTGGGGAGGTAGCCGGTGAGCATGGTGATGGTGTCGTTTCCGATGGATTCGAGCACAGACGGCACGATGCTGAACACGGCGACGGGGATGATGATCGCGACCACGACGTTGCGGATCAGCGCCCCGATGCACAAGGCCACGACCCCGGTGAGGGCGAGGTAGATGCCGGACGCGACCGAGAGCAGCAGCGCATAGCCGAGTACGAAGTCGTAGGCGATGTCCCCGAAGGGCAGGATCAGCAGGGGAACGCACACGGCGATGAGCGCGGCAACCGTGCCGACGACGAAGCCAATCACTGAGATGACGATGGCTTTCGCGGCGAGTACCGGGATGCGGGAGGGTACAGCGGTGAGTGAGAGTTTGATCTGGCCGCTGGTGTACTCGCTGGTCGCGTAGAGCACCGCGATCACGGCGAACACGATCTGCATCCACAGAACGGTGTCCACGAAGCGGAGCGAGTCGACGCTGGTGACCGTGTTGACGGCAGCTCCGGGGTTGGAGGATGGCACAGTCAGCGCGATCGCGGACGGCAGCGCCGAGAGCGCGATCAGTGCCCCGACCACGGATACGAGGATGGGGTTGGATCGCAGCGTGAAGAACTTGATGCGTTCGGCGGTGATGACGTCGATGAGACGCAGTCGGGCAGGGATGGCGGTGGAACGGGTTGTGGCGGTCATGGCTCCTGCTTGAGTGTCGGAACGATTCACGGCGTCACGCGTCCCTGAATCGAAGAGTGAGTGCTGCGGCGACCATCCCGGCGGTCGCCCAGGCGGCCAGGACGCCGAGGCCCTGCCACGGGGTGAGTGGTGACATGGGGCTGTCTGGGTACAGCACGAGGATGCCGGCGATGGTGGGAAGATACGAAGTCGCTTTGGCGACCCACTCGATCGGCACGGCGCTGAGCAGAAGCGGTGCCACCGTGAGCAGCGCGACGACGGTGAGGAAAGCACCCACCGTGTTCCGGATCAGCACCCCCAGGCTCAGCGCCAGCACGGCGATCAGCGCCAGATAGAGACCACACCCGAGGATCACCTGCACCGGCGTCTGCGCGGACCAGTCGACCCCGATGCCGGCCTGGTCGAGAATCGCAGGAGCCGCGAACATGAGCGTCGCACTCCCGGCAACACCGATGAGTAGCCCCGCGGAGGCGACGGTCGCGGCTTTTGCCATCAGGATCGGGATGCGCTTGGGGACGGCGATGACGCTGGTCTGGATAGTGCCCTGGGCGTATTCGGAGGTGACGAAGAGCGTCGCCACGATCGCGAGCAGAACCTGCGCGGTCTGCACACCATCCAGAACCAGCCCAGGCACCACCGGCCCCAGCGCGGGACCGCCGTCCTCGGCCTGCCAGACCATTGCGAACGAGCTCAGCACGCCCAGCCCGATCAGCAGCGCAAGTGTCGCGAGAGCAGAGATCGTGTATGAGGGCAGGGTGAGGAACTTGATGCGTTCCGCGTTCACCGCGCTCAGGGAGGTGACCCGCCGTGCGGTCACGGGCGTCGCTGTGAGCGTCGTCATGATCCTGCTCCGGTGGCGCGGTACTCCACCGCGTCGCGGGTGAGTTCGTTGTAGGCGTCCTCGAGCGATCTGGTCACCGGGGCGATCTGATACAGCACGATGCCGGCGACGTTCGCGCGCTCCGCGATCTGCTCCGCTGAGAGCCCGGACACCTCCACCGTGTCCGCGGAGAGGACGGTCGTGCTGACCTCAGGACCGGTCAGTACCTTTACCAGGTCGGCGACGGCTGCTGTGCGCACCTGGGTCGTCTCGGTCGTGTCGACGAGTTCGGAGAGGGGCTTGTCGGCGATGATGCGGCCTTTGCCGATCACGATGACGTGATCGGCGATCAACGAGAGCTCACCGAGGAGATGCGAGGACAGGAACACGGTGCGACCTTCGTCCGCGAGCCCGCGCAGCAGACCGCGCATCCAGGTCACGCCATCGGGGTCGAGGCCGTTGACCGGTTCATCGAGGATCAGCGTTTGAGGATCACCGAGCAGGGCGACCGCGATGCCGAGCCGCTGCCCCATCCCGAGAGAGAAACCACCTACCCGCTTGTCCGCTACCGTACTGAGTCCCGCGAGGTCGATGACCTCTTCCACACGCGACTTCGCAATGCGGTTCGTAGCCGCCACCCAACGCAGATGATTGCGAGCGGTACGGGAACGGTGCGCGGAACGCGCATCCAGGAGAGCACCGACCTCGTGCAGCGGCGCGCCGAGCTCCGCATACGGACGACCACCGATCAGCGCCGTCCCCGACGTGGGGTGATCCAGACCGACGATCGCCCGGAGGGTGGTGGACTTGCCAGCCCCGTTCGGTCCGAGGAAGCCCGTGACCTTGCCGGAGGCCACGGTGAATGACACATCCTGGATGGCGTACTTGCGCCCGTATCTCTTGCTGAGGCTGCGTGTCTCGATCGTCACGGTGCTTCGTCCTTTCATGCCCCTGCGGAGCGGTGGGAATGGCCTACTTCCAACGTAGGAATCGACCCACCCACCGGAACATCAACCGTGGGTGACAATGCGCTTCCCCGCGGACCAACCCTGGATGGTCCTAGAGCACCCGGTCGGGGCGGGCGAGAACCGAACGCAGCACGGGCGTCGTCGCTGCAACGGCGACACGCACCGCACCGATACCGGCAGCAAGGAGCAGCACCACACCCACGATGAACAGCGGTGCTGTCGCGACCGCGATCGCGACCAACAGGAACACCAGCGCCGTCGACGCGAGGGCAGAGCCGATGGATGCGACCAGAAGCGGCAGCAGCACCGCCCCCCACCGTGACCGGTTCATCTCACGACGCGGCATTCCGAGACGGTCGAGGCTGACGTAGAACGCGCCGCGTTCCAGAACCGCCGCAGCCTGGGTCACGCCGACCGAGCAGGCGACCAGCAGGAAAGAGACGACCAGCGCGACCAGCAGCACCGTTCGGATATCGGCGAACAGCACTCGGTTCTCGTCCGTGACCACGGGCGATGTGCGTTGGATCATGTCGAGGTAGCCGAGCATCGACCCGGCCGGAACGACGAGGAAACTCGCCAAGGCCACCCCGGACACCTGCCGCCACGCTGTTGCCGGCGACTCCAGCACCACGCGTGCTGCGATCAACGCGGACGCTGTGCTCGCTCTCTTAGCGCGCAGACCTGCGAGCCGGGCGGTAATGAATGGGCCGACCACCCCGAGTACCGACATCACCGCGACCAGAGCGACCGCGTATGCCGCGGCGATCCCGGTCGCGCCCCAGCTCCCGGACACCGACTGCAAGAGAACCAGCGCGAGCGCGATCACCCCGCCACCGATCAGCAGCCGAACCCACCGCAGCCGAGGAGCCTCACTCCGGGTCCGCACCCCCAACGGTGACACAACGACCATGCGCAAGCTCGCTGTCGCGCTCAGTGCCGCGATCGCGACCACGCCGACGGCAAGAGACACCGTCACCCACCACGGCAACCACATCTCCGCAGCCTGCGCAGACTCACCCTGCATCGGAACGAGCAGCAGAAGCGGGGCGGCAAGAAGGTACAGAAGTACACCGATAGCCGCGCCGGTCGCGGCGATCAACACCGCCTCACTGAACGCGATCCGCCGCACGAGAGTGGACGCGGCCCCGAGGAGCCTGAGCGTTGCAAGACGATCGTCGCGCCGCCGCGCGGAAAGCCGCGCTGCCGCTGCCGAGAGTGTACTCAACGGCACGAACAGCAGAATGACGAGACCGGCGCCCAGCAGCCGATATGCACCGAACTCGTTGTCAGGAGCGAACCAGAACCGGCCAGCGATCGCCACCACGCTCAACGCGACCGTCGTGATCACCGCGAACGCCACGGCAGGAAGTACAACGGTTGAGACACCGGTCCGGCCTGGACGGATGAGAAGCCACAGCACGTGCCAGTTCATGGCCGTGACTCCGCGCTGTCGGATACAACCCGGCCATCCTTCATCCGCACCACCCGAGAACACCGAGCAGCGACAGACTCATCGTGCGTCACAAGCACGAGAGCCCGGCCACGGTGAGCGGTCAGCGACATCAGAAGATCGAGCACATCGGAGGCGGTGGTCGAGTCCAGCGCGCCGGTCGGCTCGTCCGCGAACACCACCGGCGGATTCCCGACGACAGCGCGAGCGATGGCGACCCGCTGAGCCTGCCCGCCCGAAAGCTGCCCGATCCGACGTTCCCCCAGACCGTCAAGCCCCAGCGATGCCAGCAGACCCCGAGACGATGACTCTGCCGACGCGCGAGTTGCGCCTGAGAGCAGCAGAGGGAGCGAAATGTTCTCGACCGCCGTCAGTTCAGGGAGCAGAAGACCCTGCTGAAAGACAAAGCCAAACTCCCGCAGCCGGAGCGCCGAACGAGCATCGTCATCGAGCGCGCCGATACTCACCGGACCCGCATCAGTTCGCAGAATCACCTCGCCGGCATCCGGCGGGACGATCCCGGCCAGCAGATGCAGAAGGGTCGTCTTCCCCGAGCCCGACGGCCCCATCACCGCCACCGACTCACCATCACGAACCTCGACAGTGACGCCACCCAGCGCTGTTGTTTCACCGTAAGTCTTCACCAGCTCCGTTCCTCGGACTCTCGGTGACGGGGCTGGGCTTGTAGACATGCGAACTCTCAATCCTCGATAAACGTGACCCTTCCACGCTAGGAAGGAAGCAGACGCCGACAACATCAACCAGGGGTTGAAGTCTCGCCCTGAAAGTGGCTCGGCTTACCGGCTCTCCGCGTGCGATGGGTCTTGGCGGTGCCCAAGAAGCGTTCGTAGCGCTGCCGCAGCCTGAGCCGGGAGAACTCCGTTACCCAGCGCTGTGAGCTGCTGGTTCATTGAGAGCCGGAAGCGCTTCGCTGTGACCCAGCCTGACGGTAGCCCCATGAGCCATTCCACGAACACTGGTGCAGGACGCGGCCCAGTCATGTCGCTGAGGATTGCTGGCGACGGAGCGGCTCGACCGGTGATCTGCTCCCAGCGGATCACTGCTTCGGCGTATCTTCCCCATCGTTGAAGAGTTGCCCAATCAGCGTCCACAGGCTGTCCGGCTCCTCCGGTCGCGGATCCCCGTTGGTCCGTGGAGGGCGAGGTCGATGATCTGATGGCTCAATGCGATCGTGCCGCGCCGGGCCTTGACCTGCTGCAGCGTCTCCCCGCCACGCGACGCGTCTGACGCTAGTGGCGTTCGGAAGAGCGCGGTGGGCGAGGATGAAGACACGGTATCGAGGGTGAGGTGCGCCGATTGCGGAAGCGGGTAGGCCCATCCATTGCGCGTCATACCGGAGGTCGGCCAGGTCTCCCATAACGGCGCTTATGCGAACTTCCGCATAAGCGCCGTTATGTGGACTCCGGTGTTATGCAAACTCGGGACTAGATTGACCGGCCATCTAGTTGCTGCAATCATCTAGGTATGGATGAGAGTTGGCCTGGCGATTGGCTTCGCGGGGTGCTGGAGACGATGGCGTTGGCTGTGGTCTCCGAGGGCGAGACCTACGGGTATCTCATTGCTGCGCGGTTGGCTGGGGCGGGGATGGGGACGATCAAGGGTGGAACGCTCTACCCGGTCTTGAATCGTCTGGAGCGAGACGGCGCCCTGGCGTCGCAGTGGCGTCAGGGTGAGGGCGGGCCCGGGAGGAAGTACTACACGATCACCGTGGCCGGCCGCGAGCGATTTGAGCAGCAGCGCGCGCAGTGGCAGAGGTTCACGGAGCGGACGTCGTTGCTACTGCGGGGCGAAGGGAACGGAGTTGGTCATGGCAACGGTTGAGAAGTACACGCAGCAGCTGATGCTTGCGCTGCGGCTGCGCGATGTCCCGGGCGAGGTGATCGGGGATGCGATCGCGCAGGTCGAGAGCCACATCGCCGAGACGGGTGAGGACCCGGTCGCAGCGTTCGGTCCGGCGCGCGAGTATGCTGCGAGCTTCGGCGGGGAGACAGCGCCTGCGCGCCGCTGGCCGTGGTACATCGTGAACTGGCTCGTCGGGTTCCTGTTTGGATGCGTTCTGATCATCGGCGTGTTCGGTCAGATGCGCGGCGAGGAGGTCTTCTGGGGGTTCCACCCGATCATCGCGATCGTGGTCGGCGCAGTGGGTCTGGTCGGCTATTTCGTGATAATCGTCGTGATCTGGGGGGAACGGGTGAAGGACCCGCGCAAGGCCCCTAACGGACTCGATTCCGCATAACCGTGACGCGGATCGACACGGTTCGCTTGACCTGACCGGGCAGTCACACCGACTGTCCGGCACGGATCAAGGAGGATCACGATGTCGAAGTATCGGGAACGTCGCCGCGGTGACGCGCAGCAGGTGTTGGAGGAGTTCGAGGACTGGCTGCTGCGGGAGCGATCGGTCAAGGAGAGCACCGCACGGGTCTACACGGATCGGGTCGTCGGGTTCCTGGCCTGGTTACCCACGCCGGTCGAGGAGTCGCTGCGAGCGTTGACGCCGGCGACAGTGATGGAGTTGGTGAACCTCGCGGCGAAGCGCGGGCAGAAGCCGTCGACGTTGCGCAAGCAGTTGGTGATGCTGCGCTCGTTCCTGCGGTTCTGCCACCGCACCGGCAGGGTCGGGCAGGACCTGGCCGGGGTCGTCCCGAACGCCACCGGGTGGCGGTTGTCCTCGATCCCGGACCCGGTGCCCGAGGGCACCGTCCAAGACCTGCTGGGCAGCCTCGATTTGCAGGCACCCAAGGGACTGCGGGATCGGGCGATCCTGCTGCTGCTCACCGGCCTCGGGCTCCGCGCTGGAGAGATCGCTGCGCTCAGACTCGGCGACATCGGTTGGCGCACCGGCACGATCCGCGTCCGGGGGAAAGGCGACCGCGCCGACGAGTTGCCGCTGCCGGACGAGGTGGGTCGCGCGTTAGAGGAGTACGTGCTGCACGGTCGCGGCGGCAGGGCTGGCTATGACGAGGTGTTCTTGACGATGTTCGAGCCGGTGCGCCCGGTCGCACCGAACGGGATCGAGAAGATCGTGCGGATGGCCTGCGCCAGGGCCGGGATCACCGAGTTCGGGCCGCACCGACTGCGGCACACCTTCGCGACCGGGATGCTCGCCTCCGGCGCGACGCTCCAAGAAATTCAGGGGCTGCTACGTCACACCCAACTACGAACCACCGCGATCTACACCAAGGTCGACCACGCACGACTGACACAGCTCGTCCCCGAATGGCCGGCTGCGGCTGAGGGCAGGTGGGGACGATGAGCGCCCTGCGGGACCTGCTGGACGACTACTTGACGACCAGGAGGGCGCTCGGGTTCACGCTCGCCGTCCCGGGCCGGGTGCTGGGCGAGTTTCTGGACTTCATGGACGATGCCGGCGAGACCACGATCCGTCACGATCTCGCGGTCTCCTGGGCTGCGCGGTTCTCCCGCGGCACGGTGCTTGCCCGGTTGAACACGGTCCGGCAGTTCGCTGAGCACATCGCCTCGTTCGATCCGGCCACCGAGGTCCCCGTTCTCGACGGGAGGCCCTACGTGAATCACCGCCCGCGACCGCACATCTACACGTCGGAGCAGATCAACACCCTGTTGCGCGCGGCGGGCCGGTTGACGCCGACGATCCGCGCCGTGACCTGGCAGACGCTGCTCGGGCTGCTGGCGGTGACCGGGCTGCGGATCAGCGAGGCCCGCGGCCTCAACGACGCTGACATCACCTCGGATGCAGATAGTGATGGCGGATGGGTGCGGGTGACGGAGTCGAAGTTCGGCAAGTCCCGCATCGTTCCGGTTCACGCCACCACGATGAGCGCGATCGGCGAGTATCAGCGGCTGCGCGACAAGCGATTCCCCGTCAGGCGGACCGAGGCGTTGTTCGTCACCCGGCGCGGCGACCGGCTGGCGACCTCGACCTGCGGGCAGGCGTTCCGTCAGATCCGCGCCCTGGCGGGAATGACCGGCACCACGACCGAAGCAGCTGCGAGGTTGCATGACTTCCGACACTCCTTCGCGACGAACACCCTCATCGGCCACATCCGCGCGGGCGGGGACGTCGAGCAGATGATGCCGGTCCTCTCAGCCTGGCTCGGACACGTCAGCCCCGTCTCGACCTACTGGTATCTGCAGAACACCCCCGAGCTGGCCGCCGCCCTCGGCGCCCGCCTCCCGGCGATCGGAGCCGATGATGAGTGATCTCGCGCCGCTGCTGCAACGGTTCTTCACCGACAAGCTCGACGGGCAGATGAACGCCAGCGTCCACACCAAAGCCGCCTACGCCGACACCTTCCGGCTCCTGCTCCTCTACGCCCAGCACCGCACCGGCACCGCCCCGTCAGCGTTGCGACTGGCGGACCTGAACGCGGACATGGTCGGCAGGTTCCTCCAGCACCTGGAAGACGAGCGCGGCAACTCCGCCTCGACACGCAACGCGAGGCGGGCGGCGTTGCGGTCGTTCTTCACCTACGCCAGCTACCGGGCACCGGAAGCGATCGCGACGATCAGCCAAGTGCTGGCGATCCCCGCGAAACGGACCAAGACGACCATCGTGTCCTTCCTCACCCGGGCAGAGGCTGAGGCGCTGATCGCCGCCCCCGACACGGCGACCTGGATCGGCAGGCGCGACCGGCTCCTGCTGCACTTGGGCATCCAGACCGGGCTCCGCGTCAGCGAGTTGGCCGGTCTGCGCGTCGGGGACATCGAGAACGGCCCGCACAGCCAGCTCCGCTGCCTCGGAAAAGGACGCAAACACCGGGTGATCCCGCTCCAGAAACCCACCATCCGCCTGCTGACCGCCTGGCTCAACGAACTCGACGGCATCCCTGCAACGCCACTGTTCCCAACCAGCACCGGGACGGCGTTGAGTCGGGCGGCGATCGCGAAACTCCTCGCCCGGCACGTCCAGGTCGCGTCCGAGCAGTGCCCGAGCCTGGGAGAGAAGAACGTCACCCCGCACACCCTGCGACACACCTGCGCGATGATGCTCCTGCACGCCGGGATCGACACCGCCAGCATCGCGCTCTGGCTCGGCCACGCCACCATCCAGACGACGCAGGCCTACCTCCAGGCCGACCTGGAGCTCAAGCGCCGGAGCCTGGACCGACTCCCCGCGATCGGCGACAGGCCACCAGCGCGCTACCAGGCGTCGGACGCTCTCATCGCGTTCCTCACCGACCGCTGACACGCCCACGGTTATGCCGACCGGAGTCGCCGCTCACCCAGCGGTCTCAGACCGACGGCGACTCGGTCGGCATAACCACTCGCTCCGCATAACTGCTCCTGCTGCGCGAAGAGGTCGAGTTGCGGTTTCTCCCAGATGCCACGGGTCGGGTTCCATGCCGCGAGGGGTTGCACCGTCGGTGCTTGTATGTTCAGGGTTGCGTCGCTCATCGTCGTCTCCTTCGGGGTTTGCGCGGATCGCGGGTGCGGAAAGCAGACCGCGCACGTTCTCGATCACGACCCACTCAGGTTGCAGTGCGTCGATTGCAGCTGCCATGTGCGCCCACAGGCCGGAGCGGGTGCCGGGTTTCAGTCCGGCCATCTTCCCGACCGTCGATACGTCCTGGCAGGGGAACCCGCCACAGAGAATGTCCACCAATGGAACCGTGTTCCAGTCGATGGTGGTGATGTCGCCGAGGTTTGGGGCGTCGGGCCAGTGGTGGGAGAAGACGCAGGCAACGGGTTCGTTGATCTCGGAGAACCAGATCGTCTTTGCTCCGAAGACTTCCTCGACTGCGAGGTCGAGTCCGCCGTAGCCAGAGAACAGAGACCCGACACGCAGCGGCGCGGACGGGTCGGTGGGAGTCTGGTCTGCCACGGGCGAACCTCCTGGAACGGTGATCCCCGGAGTCGTGCTGCGGCTCCGAGCTGGTCACCAACCAGGTGCACGAAGCACCCCACCCGCCGACGGCCAGCAGACGCGACCCAAGTCACGACGACGGCCGCGACGGCCAACGCCTCTCACCCCTCGCGGTTCGCTCGAACGAGTTGCCACGCGTCTTGCAAGCGCGGCCCGCCACCTGACTCGTCAGGCGCCGGCGAACTCGCTGCGCGAGGACGGTCGCACCCACCTCGTGAGCAGGAAGAGGGCGGTGTGTGGTGACGGTTTCGATGCGGGTGATGTCTGCCGGTGACGGCTACAAGTACCTGCTGCGCACCGTCGCCACGGGTGACGGTGACCGGATGCTCTCGACACCGCTGACGCGCTACTACACCGAGGAGGGCACCCCGCCCGGCAGGTGGCTCGGCTCCGCTATCGCCGTTCTCGGCGGCGGCTCGGTCGTGGTGGGCGATCAGGTCACTGAGACGCAGCTTCAGCTCCTGATCGGTATGGGCCGTGATCCTGTGATGGGTGATCCGCTCGGGAGCGCGTATCGGAACTATCCGACGGTGACTGAGCGCATTCAGCAGCGCACCGCCGGGCTCGACCCCGAACTTCCCGTCACGGAGCGTGCGGAGGCGGTCGCCGCGATCGAGGCGGAGGAGATGGCGAAGGGGTCGCGGAAGGCGGTTGCGGGGTTCGATTTCACGTTCTCGGTCCCGAAGTCCGCGTCGGTGCTGTGGGCGGTCTCCGACGCGGGCACGCAATCGTTGATTGCGGACGCGCACCATGCGGCGGTTGCGGAGATGGTTGCGTTCATCGAGCGCGAGGTTGCCGCAACCCGTGTCGGCGCGGCGGGTCGCAACGGCGCGGTCGCGCAGGCCGATGTGACCGGGGTGATCGCCACGGCGTTCGACCATTACGACTCCCGTGCCGGTGACCCGCATCTGCACACGCACGTGGTGATCTCGAACAAGGTGCAGACCGCCCACGACGGCAAGTGGCGCTCCCTCGACGGACGCCCCTTGCACGCGGCGACGGTCGCGCTGTCCGAGCTGCACGAGGCGGTGTTCGCCGACCACCTCACCCGCGCCTTCGGCGTCGCATGGGAAGCACGGAACATGGGGCGTGACCGGAATCCGGCGTGGGCGATCGCCACGGTGCCGGAGGAGCTGGTGGTGGAGTTCTCGTCACGGTCCCGGCAGATCGAGCAGGAGAAGAACCGGCTGATCGCCGAGTACGTTGAACGCCGCGGCCGGCAACCGTCGCTGGCGACGATCATCAAGCTCCGCGCGCGGGCCACCCTCGCCACTCGACCCGAGAAGCAGGTCCGCTCCCTCGCATACCTCACCGCAGAGTGGCGGGCACGTGCAGCCCACCTCCTCGGTGAAGACGCCACCGCCTGGGCTCGCACCGTGACGGCGAATGGTGCGTCGTTGTTGCTGCGCGCCGATGACGTGCCGTTGGATGTGATCGCGTCGCTCGGGCGGAGTGTGGTCGAGGCGGTCGGTGAGAAGCGGTCAACGTGGCGGCGGTGGAACCTCACCGCCGAAGCCGCGCGCCAGACCATGCCCTACCGGTTCGCGACCACGCAGGATCGTGAAGCCGTCGTCGGGATGGTCGTAGACGCCGCTGAACACGCCTCCTTGCGGCTGACCCCGCCCGAGCTCGCATCGAGCCCCGCCGTGTTCCGCAGGTCCGATGGCACGAGCAGGTTTCGTCCGACGGCATCCACGGTGTACTCCTCGGAAGAGCTGCTTGCGGCGGAGGATCGGCTTCGCGAGCGCGCCCGCGCCAGAACGGCGCCGACGGTGCCTGTCGAGGTCGTGGAGAAGGTCGCCGGCCGGCCCGACCGCGACGGGCGACTCCTTGGGGCTGATCAAGCGGCGGCGCTCGTGGCGGTGGCGGTGTCGGGCCGGGTGGTGGATGTGCTGGTCGGCCCGGCTGGGGCGGGGAAGACCACGGCCATGCGGGCGCTGCGCACCGTGTGGGAGCGGGAGCACGGGCGCGGCAGCGTCGTCGGTCTCGCCCCGTCCGCGGTCGCGGCGCAGGTCCTCGCCGATGACCTCGGCATCCGAACGGAGAACACGGCGAAATGGTGGGACACCCACCAGCGCAACGGGAACACGTTCCGCCGGGGCCAGTTGGTCATCATCGACGAAGCCTCCCTCGCCGGCACCCTCTCCCTTGACCGCATCACCGCACACGCAGCGGAGGTGGGGGCGAAGGTGCTGCTGGTCGGGGACTGGGCGCAACTGCAATCCGTGACTGCCGGTGGCGCTTTCTCTCTCCTCGTCCACGACCGTGACGACGCCCCCGAACTGGTCGACGTGCACCGGTTCGTCAATGCCTGGGAGAAGACCGCTTCCCTCGACCTCCGCCACGGTCGCTCCGAAGCGATCGACACCTACGCCAGCCACGGTCGCATCACCGGTGGGGACACCGAGGCGATGATCGACGCCGCCTACACCGCCTGGCGCGCCGACACCCTCGCCGGGGTTGCGACGGTGCTGATCGCGGACTCGAACGAGTCCGTCCACGCGCTGAACCAGCGCGCCCGCGCAGACCTGATCCTCGACGGCACCGTGAACGCGCTCCGTGAAGTCGAACTCCACGACGCTAGCCGCGTCGGCATCGGTGACCAGGTCATCACCCGCCGCAACGACCGGCGCCTCCGCGCTGGACGTGGCTGGGTGCGCAACGGCGACCGCTTCACCGTCACCGACATCCGCGACGACGGCTCCCTCACCGTCCACCGCACCGCCGCACGCGGCACGGTTGTACTGCCTGCAGGATATGTGGCCGATCACGTCAATCTCGGCTACGCAGTGACCGCACATAGAGCGCAAGGCATCACCACCGACACCGCCCACGTCCTCGCCGACCCCAGCACGACGAGGGAGAACCTGTACGTCGCGATGACCCGCGGGCGGCAAGCGAACCTCGTCTACGTCGCCACCGACCACCCCGACGACAACCACACCACCCCGCACCCCGCCGACGACCCAGACGCGACCGCGCGCAGCGTGCTCTACGGGGTCCTGCAGCACGTCGGAGCGGAGCTGTCCGCGCACGAGACGATCACCGCCGAGCACGAGACGTGGGGGTCGATCGCGCAGCTCGCGGCCGAGTACGAGACGATCGCGCAAGCAGCCCAACACGACCGCTTCGCCACCCTCATCCGCAAATCCGGGCTCACCCAAGACCAGGCGGACGACGCGATCCGCTCCGACACGTTCGGGGCACTCACCGCAGAGCTGCGTCGCGCGGAAGCCAACCACCACGACGTCGACGCGCTCCTTCCGCGCCTGACCGCGGCACGAGGATTCACGGATGCGGACGACATCGCCGCCGTCCTGCACTACCGCCTCGCACGCGCCACCGCCCGCCCCGCAGGATCAGGCCGCACCCGCAGACCAGCCCGCGTCATCGCCGGTCTCATCCTCGAAGCAACCGGCCCGATGACCGCCGAAATGCGGAAAGCACTCACCGAACGCCGCGACCTGATCCACCAGCGCGCCGACGGACTTCTCGACCAAGCTCTCGGCGAGAAGCACGAGTGGGCGCGCTCACTGGGCGCCGAACCCCCAGAGGCGAAGGCGGCAGCCTCCTGGCGGAGGCACGCACGAACCATCGCCGCGTACCGCGACCGCTACGGCATCACCACCAGCACCCCTCTCGGCCCAGCCCCCGATAGCGAGGTACAGAAGATCGACGCCGCACGAGCGAGGGCCGCACTGGAGAGGATCAGCGACCTCGCGGCGGCCGAACCCGGCGAAGCCACGTCGCGGCCAGCGCGACGAGCGAGCGCCGGCCGATCGCTGTGACGGTTGCGCTTCCGATTGTCGCCAGTGCGTCGTACCCTGAAACGGAGGCGGATTTCTCCTTGATATGACGCTCCTCGGGGCAGGCCGCAAGGCCACTCACACACGCACCGCCTCCGACAATCCGTCGTGCCTGTGAGAGGAACCCCGTCATGATCCGCCAACTCTGGACCCTCAGCGTCCGCACCCGCGCCTTCCTGCGCCGCTACATGCCCACCAACATCCTCCTCGACGCCATTCGCACCCGCCGAGGCTTGAAGTGGGGCATCCCAGCGATGCTGCTCGCCGTGCCCTACCTCCTGGCCGCGAGCACCCTCACCGCCCTCATCACCGACGACGGCCCCGGCTGCCTCAACCTCCTCGTCCTCCTCTGCCTGTGGAACACCATGAAGTTCATCATCATGGGACCCGTCAGCCTGATCCTGCTCGCCCGCGTCCGCGTGCGTGAGGCGGTCGCCGCTCGCGCGCAACATCGAACGACCACCGAGTTGGTCAAGCAAGCGATTTGATCGACCACTGCGGTACCGTGACCGTGACGCAGTAGCGCTCCGTCGTCTGATTCCGGGAAGCAAGAAGCATCGAGTTTCGTTCGACCCGCTGACGGACGATCGCAGAGGGAGCCCTCGTCGTCTCATAGAGTTGGGACGAGACGACAAAGGAACGAGGAGGTGCCCGCGTGTCATTGGCGACCCAGCCGAACGCAAGCAGCGGCGCACCCGAGCTCATTGACCTTCCTGTCCCCGTCGCAGTGGGTTCCCCAGCGCCGGCACTCCCCGGATCGCCTGTACCGCCTGCTCACCGCATCTATTTCTACTCGCCCGACGAGTGGGAAGTCTTCATCACCGAGTGGGCAACCGGGGTCGCCATCTCATATCGACAGATCAAGCAGCTTGGAGGCTCCGGAGACCGGGGCGTCGATGTGGCCGCGTTCAAGACTGATCGTGGCCTAGAAGACGCATGGGACTGCTTCCAAGCCAAGCACTACGATGGATCGCTCACTCTGTCGGATGCGTTCCCCGAGATGTTGAAGATTTTCCACGGCGTCGTGGACGCCTTCTATAGCCTTCCGGACCGATATGTGTTCGTCGCACCGCGGGGTTGCGGCCCCACGCTCAATCGTCTACTGAGCAAGCCAACGGAGCTTCGAAGGAAGTTCCTCGAACTGCTCGATGCCGGGGGCACCGCTACGCGGCTGTACGACGAACAAGCGTTGCGATCCATCCGTGAACTCGCCGAGACCTCGGACTTCTCGGTCTTCCAGTCGCTCGAGCTCAACGAGATGCTCGACATACACCGCAAGACCCCGTACTACGCCGACAGATTCGGGACATCCCTACCTGAACGGCCACCTGTCGGACCCACGCCGGAGGCCCCTGCGCCGAACGAAGCGACCTACGTCAAGAAACTTGTGGATGTCTACCACGAGCAGGACCCCGCATCCTGCTCCGATACCGACTCGGTTGCCGCACATGCCACGTATGGTGCCCACCTACAGCGGCAACGGGAGGCGTTCTACTCCGCTGAGGCGTTGCGCCTGTATGCCAGGGACTCGGTGCCCGACGGCACGTTCGAATTGCTCCAAGACGACGTCTACACCGGCGTAGTGGATACGGCAGAAGCGCACCACTCCAGCGGCCTTGACCGACTCCGAGCTGTTCTCACACAGTCTGGTCAGCTCGACCTGGGCGCGCATCGGCTCATCTCGGTCTCGAAGCTCCAGGATCGTCAAGGCATCTGTCACCAGCTTGCCAACGCCGACCAACTGACGTGGGTGACCGATGATGCTTAGCCCGCTCAACAGTCCCCTCGAAGTGGGGATGCGCGTCTTAATGATTCTGGTCGAAGCTTTCCCCGCGCACCTTGATATCAACCGACTGGTGCTCCTCGACTACGGACTGCTGCACAGTGCGGACCTCGACGGCCCCGAGAGCCTCCATCCGCCGATCCCGGTACGAGTCGGTGAACTAGGGGTGAAGCGACAGCACATCGAAGACGGTCTCCACGTCATGATCCGGGCGGGACTCGCGGAGATGTCGGCTGAAGCCAGCGGTATCGAGTTCTGGGCCAACGAGAGTTCCGAGAGCTTTCTGAAGCTACTCGAGAGCGACTACGCGCATGCCCTGCATGACCGTGCACACTGGGTCGTTGAAGAACTGGGCAGCGTTGATGATGCACGCCTGCGAGAGCGCATGAGGGAAATCTCCTCGCACTGGTCCGAGGAGTTTGAGGTCACGCAGCACGAGATCGGGAACGGCATCTGATGGGACGACTCACACTTTCGCATCTGACGTTCACCGGCACGAATACGATCCCGGCCTCGGTCGACTTCAGCCCACACGTCACTGTCATCCACGGCCCGTCGGACACGGGCAAGTCGTTCATCGTCGACGCGATCGACTTCGTCCTCGGCGCCAAGGAACTCAAGGAGATCCCGGAGCGAGAGGGCTACAGCCGTGTCCTGCTGGGTCTTGAGCTCCCCACTGGTGAGCGAGTCACACTCGCACGATCGGTGGAAGGCGGCGGAATCTCCCTCTACCGAGCCGACATCCGCGTCGAGCCCTCGACTCCTCCGGACGAGACGCTCTCCGCAAAGCACAGCGCGGCGAACACCAAGAACGTTTCCAGGTTCCTTCTCGACCAAGTTGGCCTGGACGAGAAGCAGGTGAGGAAGAACGCGCGGAATGAGACTCACATGCTCAGTTTCCGCGATCTGACCCGCCTATGCCTCATCGGCGAGACGGAAATGCAGGCCGAAGAAGCACCCGGACTCAGCGGCAACCCGGTCAATAAAACCAAGGAGGTCTCGGTCCTCAAACTCCTACTCGCGGGTGAAGACGACTCCGCATTGACCGCGGTTCCCTCGGCGCAAGAGCAGAAACGGCTGCGCGGTGCTCGGCAGGAAGTTGTCGAGAGAATGCTCAGCCAACTTGAGTCGCAGCTCCAAGACGTCGCGGAGCCGGCAGAGCTCAAGACGCAGCTCGGCAAGCTCAACCGCACAATTGACAAGCACAGCACGATGATCGGGAGCCTCACAGAACAGCGCGGTCAACTGCTCCGCCAGCACAATGAGCTTCAATCCGCAGACAGCGCCCAGCGATCGGAATACTCGGATGCGGCGGCCCTCCGGCAGCGGTTCACTCTCCTGCAGAAGCAATATGAGAGTGACCTGGCACGCCTTGAGATGATCGCGGAGGCCGGAAACCTGCTCGGGTACTTCCGAAGCGGGACCTGTGTGTTCTGCGGTGCGGAACCGGCCAGTCAGCATCTCAATCTGGACTGTGAAGGCGACGTGACCAGCTTTGGCCTCTCAGTCGACTCTGAGACCCGGAAGACCCAGGGCCTTCTCGATGACCTCCGCGTGACGATGGAGAGCCTGGACGTGCGGGCCGAGGTCCTTCGCGCGTCGATCAGCTCAATCCACCGAGATGTATTGGCGCTCCAGAAGAGCATCGGGAAGGTCGACGCGGATATGGCCCCGGAGAAGGGGAATCTCCGTGATCTTCTTGCTAAGCGCAGCGAGATCGAAAAGCACCTGGGCCTCTACGAGCAAGTCAAGACCTTCGAGGATATGATCCGCCGGATCGCTGACGAGACTGAAGCGGAAGTGGCAACAGCGGTTGCGGGGCTGAGCCTCACCGCAGTGCGAGAGTTCTCGGCCGAGATCTCCAAGCGCCTCGCCGAGTGGGACTACCCGTCCGCAGCCTCCGTCCGCTACGACCGAAAC
Organism: Microbacterium rhizomatis; assembly: GCF_008710745.1. Classification (GTDB taxonomy): domain Bacteria; phylum Actinomycetota; class Actinomycetes; order Actinomycetales; family Microbacteriaceae; genus Microbacterium; species Microbacterium rhizomatis. The sequence continues at coordinate 737,767 of NZ_VYSA01000001.1, read as the reverse complement.
GAACTCGACATCATCGCTGGCGACCAGCGGCGCTCAGCACACGGCAAGGGGGTGCGTGCGGTGCTGCATGCCGCTTTCACACTCGCCCTCGCCCAGTATTGCTTTGACCGGGACCTGCCTCACCCTGGATTCGTCATACTCGACTCGCCCCTCGTCACCTACCGACCGCCGGACCAATCCACAGAGACGGACGATGAGCCGCCAGAGGGCGTCGTCCGGGCGTTCTACCGCGACATCGAGGACAACTTTGACGGTCAGGTCATCGTCATGGAGAACACCGACCCTCTGGACCCGCTTGGGTCGGACGCGCTCGACATCCGCTTCACGAAGCGCGTCGACATCGGACGATATGGTTACATGCCCGCTGCGGGCGACGAACGGGCGGTCGATGCCTTGACGATAGAAGGCTAAGCCGAAGAGTCGGCGAGGTTCACCGCCTATCGTTCGCCTCCGTGGTTGTCGTCACAGGATGACATCAGCTCGTCGCCGGCGCGTGTGTGCAGTCCACTGCTCGTTGCGCGCCATCAGACAGATTGGGAGCGCACACGAACCGACGGTACGCGCTCGGCGTTACCCCAAGGCTCCGACGAAACTGGCGGGCCGCGAACTCGGCATCGACCCATCCCACCTGCGCTGCGATCTGCTTGACCGGTAGCTCAGTCGAGCGGAGCAGCTTCGCTATACGTTCGGTGCGCACCATCGTCAGATAAGCGATGGGTGCCTTCCCGAACGCCTCCACGAACACGCGCCTCAACTGTGACGGCGACAGATGCACTGCCTCCGCCAGTTCCTGCACAGTCCATCGGCGCGCCGGGTCATCTCGTATGAGCTGCGCAACGTGTCGGGCATCGATGCGAAGCGGTCTGAACTGCCGATGCCGCGGAGCAGAAGGTATTACCGCGCTGCCGCGACCGGCCTTCGTTGTGCCTGCTGTCGTTGTCACGAAAGGCACGATGACGTCGAGCACCGAGAAGAGCATCGCCTGCGCCCGGAGAAACCGCTCAGGACGCGGCCCATCCAGGCTGAGAGCAGCGAGCTCATCCAGCCAGGGCATCAGCATCTCGGCTCGGTCCTCGCCTATCCGAACGATCTGTGCAGGTGTCGAGTAATGGGCGTCGAAGAAGTCGCGAGCATTGTGCCGATCACAGAACTGCGCGGCGTACTGCCAGAACACCTGATCGATCACATAATCGCGGTCAAGGTAGATCGTGGTCGTAGAAACGCTTCCCTCGGGCTCCGCCCCGCACAGCGTCTGAGCGGCTAGAAGTACAACGTCACCGACCTTCACGTGTCGGGCGCCGAACTCGCTGAATAGCAGAGCGCTGCCTGAACGGACGACAATCAGCTTCACACAGTCGAACGCGATCGGATCAACGGGCCGATGGTGGGTTCGCGTCGAGGTCGTCAGAGCAGAGAATTGCCGTGTGGTGACTGGTCGCTGTCGCGGTCCTCGCCGTCCTGACGCAGAGGCCGTCTGGGGTCGGTCGTGTGGATTGCTACGCAGCACCGTGCTCGTAGAGGGCGATCCCTGCTGCCACCGAGACGTTGAGAGACTCCACGCCCGGCGTCATTGGGATCGAGTAGCGATGGTTCGCCAAGTCGTTGAGTCCCTGAGAAACGCCGTTGCGTTCGCTTCCCAGGACGATGGCGATGCGATCGGTGACCGAGCGGATGGTGCGTAACGGGCTCTCGGCGTCTGCTGACAGGGTTGCGATGCTGATTCGTTCGTGTTGCAGAAACTGCGCGCATTCCGTTCGCGATGTAAGAACGATGGGGAGCGAGAAAACGAGCCCTCGACTGGCGCGGATCAATCTGCGGTCGAACGTGGTGCGCAGGCCGCTGTCGAGCAGGATGATGCCCGCGGCACCCAGTCCGCATGCCGTGCGAGTGATTGCGCCGATGTTGCCGACGAGTCGCACACCGTCGAGTACGACAAGGTCTCCGCGTGTTCCGCGAAGATCATCGAGCACCGGTGTTCGCGGCGCGCGTGCGAGGGCGAACGCTCGAGCGTGCTTCTGACCGCCGAAGAGCTCGCTCGCGACCCGATCGTCAAGGAGGTGATGGGGAACGTCATCGCTGACGTGTTGTGGATTGCTCTGACCTGATGCGATCGAGCGGGTGGTGCTGTAGAGGCTGTCGAGTTGAATGCCGGACGCGATTGCCTGTTCGATGTTCTCCGCATCATCGATCAGGATGATCTTGGGTCTGCTGGACCGGTTGCGCAGTACGTCGGCGATGCGCCTGGCGACAGGATGGCGCACGCTGTCGATCGCCTGCGCCTCGCTGTACGCGGGCGCTTCGCTCGTGACCGTTGATGCCGCCATACGCACCAGCGTGTGGCCTCACGCGACGTGAGGGTCAAGAAGCAGGTGCCGGGATCACTCCCACACTGCGTGGTCAGGATCGATGCCCTGGCTGCGGGCATTCGCGTTGATGACCTCGGCAAGCCACTCCGCGAGGCCGGGTTCCAAGCCGGCGAAGAATGCCGAGAACCGCTTGTCCCCGACGTAGAGCTGGCCGAGACAGACCTGCATCGAGTGGGTGCACTCGAACAACTGGCTGACCATCGTGCGGTGCTGTTCCGCCAACAGGTTCGCGGACTCCGTGCCCGGCGCGACACCGGCGCGCTTCGCCTCCGCCATCTCGGCATAGAGCGCTTCTCCGTGCTCCTGCATCCGCTTACGATCAGCTTCCGAGAAGGTCATCGCGTTCTGCTCGAACTGTGACCACTCGTCGGACTCTCCCCACCGATCGCGTGCCTCGTCCGCCCAGTCCTCACGCCATCCACGCCCGAAGATCTCGGCCTGCTGCTGCGCCGTCAGTCGCAGGCCCGATTCCTGCGAGTGGAGCACCTGGTCGATCGCATCCGCCATCTGTTGCAACCGTCCGATGCGGTCTTCGAGAAGTCCTCGCTGCTGGCGGAGCTGCGCGGCCGCATTGACGGCCGGGTCGTCCAGGATCGCCGCGATACGGGTAAGACTGAACCCGAGCTCCTGATACACCAGCACCCGGTGAATGCGTGCCACGTCCCGTGCAGAGTATGCACGGTATCCGCTCGTCGTGCGAGACTGCGGACGCACAAGCCCGACATCATCCCAGTGATGCAAGGTCCGAACGCTGACCCCGACCAGCGATGCGACCTCGCCCACGGTCAGTTGCTCATCGGGCAAGAGCGGGAGCTCGCCATCAGAGGGGGACCGCAGCCACGGAGTCATCGAAACGGGTGTATTGACATCCATGACGGCTCCCTTCCGTTGCGTTTGGTGATGCTCGACATCCATTTTCTCATCTGCGCATCAGGCATCGGGGTTTGTTCGGCGTCCACGAGGTCGAATCCTGCCTCCCAGCGCGACTATCGCATTGCGTACAGTCTTCTCATTCGCATCGAGCCGAGTAGCGACCTCCTGCAAGGTGAGCCCTTCGTTGTAGAAGGCGAGCGCGCGGACACGAGCAGTGTCGCTCAGGCCGGAGGCTCTCAGCGCCCCACCCGCCATGCGAACAAGCTTGGGGGTGCTTCCTCGATGCACTCCGTGCTTCGCCGCGATGGTCCTGACCGACATCCCCGACTCGTAGTCCGCGACCAACTCCGTGCGCCGCGCAGGAGTCATTCGTGTTTGAGACTTCGCCGGATTTTTCGCGACCGCGCCTCGCGTATCGCGTCTCTGAGTGGCCCGAGCGCGCGGTCCGCGCCCCTCGGAGCCCCTAAGAACACGGGAAATCAGGGTTCTCAGCGCCGGGCGCTTGTTTGAGAATCGCTTGGGAAGGTCCACTTTGAGAGACCTAAACACCGTTGTTCAAACTCACCGTCGGTACACGCTCGGCGATACCCCGAGAGCCCGTCGGAACTGCCGTGCCGCGAAGTCGGCATCCGCCCAGCCCGCTTCTGCTGCTATCAGCTTGATCGGCAGGTCAGTCGAGCGGAGCAGATGGGCCATCCGCTCGGTGCGCACCATCGTCAGATACGCGATAGGTGCCTTCCCGAATGCCTCCACGAACACACGCCTCAGCTGTGACGGTGACAAATGCGCCGCCTCCGCCAGTTCCTGCACAGTCCATTGGCGTGACAGGTCATCTCGTATGATCTGCGCAACGTGGCGGGCTTCGATGCGAAGCGGCCTGAACTGCCGATGCCGCGGAGCAGATGGCACTCCAGCGCTGGCGCGACCGGCGCTCGCAGTACGCGCAGTGATCGTCATGAATGGCACGACGACGTCGAGCACCGAGAAGAGCAGCGCCTGCGCCCGGAGGAAGCGTTCAGGATTCGGTCCATTCAGGCTGAGTGCGGCGAGCTCATCCAACCACGGCATGAGAAGGCCGGCCCGGTCCTCGCCGATCCGAACGATCTGGGCGGGTGTCGAGTAGTGGGTATCGAAGAAGTCGCGCGCGTTGTGGCGGTCACAGAACTGCGCGGCGTATTGCCAGAACACCTGATCGATCAGGTAGTCACGATCGAGGTAGATCGTGGTGGTCGTGATGCTGCCCTCCGGTTCGGAACCGCACAGCGTCTGCGCGGCGAGGAGAACGACGTCGCCGACATTCACATGCCTGGTGCCGAACTCGCTGAACAGCAGCGCACTGCCTGAACGGACGACGATCAGTTTCACGCAGTCAAACGCGACGGGATCAACGGGAAGGTGGTGCGAGCGAGTCCGAGCTGCCAAAGGCGAGAAGACTGCCGCATGACTCCTCAGCACCTGCGGTCCAGGTGTGAAGTCCGTTCGCGAGTGATGAAGATGCGAACGGCGGCCGGGATCAGTGGTGTCTCTGGTCCTGGTCCTTGCGTGTCCATGAGCGCATCTCGAAGCGTGAAGGTCTACGCAGCTGAACTCTCTGCAGCTCGCGTCCAAATGGACGAAGCAACGACTGCGATCAAGGGTGCACCGATTACGATGAGCGCGACTGGGATCCAAGGCAGGGTGAGTTCCCATACGCCACGGTCGATCAGGTTCGTGCTTACGGTGTTCAGCGAGATCGTGATGCCGAGTGCCACACCTGCAAGACCACCGATCACGCTGCCGAGTAGTCCGACGGTGAGTGTGGCCGCTGTTCTGATGCGCCTGCGCGTGTGGTTCGACGCGCCAACGTCGTGGAGGACGCGAAGGTCGCGGCGCATGTCGGTGAGTGCGAGACGAGCGGTGCCCACCGCGGCTGTGATCGAGATGAGCGCGGCGATCACCGTGACGATGGAAAGAGTGGTCGCAAGTCCTGGGTTCGAGTAGTCCCGTGCGGCGGTGACTTGATGGATACCAAGAAGCAGGAGGCGATCTCGAAGCTCGTCAAGCTCGGTTTGAGCGAGAGGGACTTCCGTTGTCGCGATCATCCCGACGTGCTCAACGACAGGATCGAAGTCCGCCAACGGAGCTTGCTCGAGTATCTGCGGCGGGATGAACGCCTGCCATTGCTGTGATCCCCAGTCCACCACGACGGCATCCGCGATCAAGGTGTCGAGGATGACCGGGTCGGGCGGGTTCTCGAAGAAGCGTTCGCCTCGATCCTCCGCCTGTTCCAGCCGTTGTTCCCATGCGGCTTCTGCGGTCGCGTCTTCCTCATAGATCCCCAAATGTGCTGAGCCGTCTGACCATTGGTCGATCGTTCGAGTGAGCACGATCTGTCCTGATCGGAGCGCTTCTGCGGCTTGTTCATATCCGGGGAGACCGAGTGCGGTCACGAGAGTGCCGTCATCGACCACGACGTTCGTTCGCTCTGTCGAGCGCCACATCGGCTGCCGGTTGATATCCGTGGCGGCCTTGTCGATCTGGCAGTTGTAGCCATTTACATCGGCGCCCTGTTCGTACTTGTCCGGGTCAGCAATGGCCTCGTTGTACTCCTCGGAGAAGTCGGCCCAGGCCGGGCACGCCGTAGCAGGGTCGATAGTGAAGCGGGCGAATCGTTCCCCAGTGAGGCTCAGCATGTTCACGTCAACGAGCTCGGTCCCCGATACGAACTGATTGATGGTGCTCTTGATGCTGTTGCGCTGCTCCGAGCTCGAAGAAGATGCGGCTCCCGCGTCTTGCTCGCTCGTTGATTGCTCGAAGGGGTTCTCGCTGCCAGAAGACTCGGTGTAGAAGCCGTCGTAGATCATGATGGTTCCCTCGTTCGCGCGAGGATGCCACTCTGCGGCCACCGTCGCGTACTGGGTCGCCGTTACGACAAGGATTGCCACGGCGACCGCGATCGCCGCCGCAGTGCCGGTGGCTGAGGGGATCGTCCGGTCTGAGCGCCGCACCGCATCACGAATCGCTACCCGCTCGGCTGTCGGCAACCTGTGCGCGAACCTTCCCAGAAGCGGCAGGATCGGACGGATCATGAGGATGAGCACGACCGTCAAGAAGGGACCAGTGAGGATATACCAGGCGCGCACCCCGCTGGCGAAGCCCAGCACAAAAGTAACTAGTGCGAGCAGCACGAGGACAGCGATCAGCACCCAGCGGACGCGTGGCATGCTTCCGGGCTCGTCGCCCGTGTCCCTCAAAGAAGCGATCGGATCGGCCTTCGCTGCGCGTCTGGCCGGCGCCCAAGCGGCAACGAAGGCGACGACGACGCCGAAGACGGCGATGAGTACGAGATCGAGCGCAGGAACGATCAGGTTGGGGTATGCGATGCTTCCAGTGAGGCTGGTGACCAAGACGATCAGCGAGGCAACGATCACACCGAGCAACACTCCGGCTATCGACGCGAGCGACGCAACGAGTACGGCGCTGCGCATCATCACCCCGCGGATGTCTCGCCCGGTGGCGCCCTGGGCGACGAGCAGCCCGTAATCTCGGCGCGACTGACGGGCTCCGATAGCGAAGACCGGACCGATCAGAAGTGCCATGATCGTGCCACCGATAACTGCCGACAGGGTGACTGCGAGAGCGACGCCGAGCATCATTTCGGCTTCGTGTGCTTTACCGTCGCGGTAGATCGGCACATCCACCGCTTCAGGAGTGTCCATGACAACGGAGCGGCTGATCGCCACGAATCCAGCATCGTTGAGGGTGAGCACGTCTGCCCACGGCACATCAGGGCCAGTCAGGAACCAGACCGTGGATGCGCCATCCAAGTAGGTGTCACCCACGGCCAGAAGGGTGCCATCAGCCAAAGCAATATCGGGGCCGAGCGCATTGTTCTCGTGAATGCCGACGAGAGTGAGTGTTGTCAGTTGCTCTGCGGTATCAGTGCCGCCCTCGAAGGTGTCGCCCACTGAAAGGCCCAACCGTTCCGCAACCGTGCGGCTCACCGAAGCCTCACCGGAGGCCACCGGCACTTCCCCCTGCCAGACATCAATCAGGCTGCGCAACGTCGCGTCCGTGAAGTCGGCCTCCACTGCGGCAAGGCCGTCCGTCAGCGCGTCGCCTGAACGGAGCGCGAGGAGCCCGGTCAGCGTCTCGTGAAGCTCACTGTGAGCCGGGAGTATCGAGCGGAGCGTGCTCTCCACCTGTTCCAGCGGTGCGTCGCGCCCGCCTCCACTGCCAACGTCAGCGCGCGGCGTCTGCTGGAAGACTGCGTCCCCGAACCATTGCACGCGCGCTTGCGCGGTCGCCCCCAATGTCAGCCGGGAGTAGGTCTCATCTGAGGTTTGCGCAGAGCGAAGAAGAACGTCCATGCTGGTACCCGCCCCAACGGTCACCAGGATCACGAGCGCAGCCAGTAGGTAGCGAGTCAGATTGCGGCGCACATCCCTCATCGCGAGGCGACTGAGTAGCGCTTGCCGCCGCCGAGCGCTGGGCCGTCGTGGTGTTCCCTTGGTCATGATGCCGTACCGGGTGAATGCCCAGACCCAGGAGCGATGAGCGACTCCACCTCGCTGAGCGGCTCGGTCCCCGCCACGATCCGACCGTCCCTGAGGAACACCGTTCGATCCGCCCACGCCGCATAGCGAGGGTCGTGAGTAACGAGAATGCCACCGCAATCCGGGCCGATCTGCGCCCGAAGTAAAGCGATCACCTCTTCGCCCAGCGCGGAATCCAGCGCTCCCGTCGGCTCATCAGCGAGGATCAGCGAGCGAGACCCCACCACCGATCTTGCGATTGCGACTCGCTGCCGTTGCCCACCCGAAAGCCGATCAGGAAACTCATCACCGCGGTCCAGCAGCCCCAAGCGCGCAAGCATGATGGAAGCCTGTTCCGCTGCCTCGCTCGCGGGAGTTCCGTCAAGCTCCAGCGGCAAGGCGACGTTCTCCTTGGCCGTAAGGGAGGACACCAGGTTGTAGTCCTGGAACACGAACCCGATCGACTGGCGGCGCAGTCTCGCACGCTCGACGCTCGAAGCATTCGAGATGTCCACCCCCGCAACGAGCACCCGCCCCGAAGTAGGCGAGTCAAGGGCACCCGCGAGGTTCAGCAGCGTGCTCTTGCCCGATCCGCTCGGACCCATCACCGCGACCAACTCGCCATAATCGACACGGAAACTCACGTCCCGCAGCGCATGCACGAGTGTGTCACCCGACGTATGCGTGCGCGTTACCTCAGAGAACTCGATCAACGCGGCGCTCACCGGCTGACCCCTTCCTGGGTCTCATGATGCGCGTGCTCGGGGGCGCTTACCGGCCAAGACTTCTCGGCGGACACTTCGCGAACGATCGTGGCTTCAACGTGATCGAGCCAACGAATCTCTGCCTCGGTTTGGAAGATGAGAGAGTCAAGCAGAAGCTGCCAGGCCAAATCCTGCGCAGCAGCTTGCTTCGCTTGCGCCTTGAGGCGCGTGTACTGGTGCAACATCCGCATCGACTCCGTGCGCTGCCGCTGCACCACAAGGCTCACATCCACACCAGGAGCCGCCACAGCAAGCGTCAGCTTGATCGCCAGTTCATCCCGCGTGGGGCGAGAACGTTCAACCGGGGAATCCCACCACTCGCGCACCGCAGCGCGCCCGTCTCGGGTCAGCTCGTAGAGCTCCGAATCACCACCGGCGAGCGGTCCTACCAGACCGTCACGCTCAAGCCGCTGCAACGTCGTGTATGCCTGCCCGATGTTCAAAGGCCAGGTCGATCCAGTGCGGGACTCGAACGCTGTCTTCAGTTGGTTCCCATTCATCGGACTCTCGGACAGCAGTACCAAGAACGCCTTCGGTATCGACATGACACACCCCTTACTCAGTAAGCCAGCCACCAACTTACCGAGTAAGGGTTGTCCAGTCAAGCGCGTCACAGAGGCACCAGAGAGCACACTTCTCGACCACGCTCAATCGCTGTACGTCACGCCTTCACTCCCGCGCGACGCCCACGAGGTCGAATCGCGCCGCCGAGTCCGACTATCGCGGCACGCACGGTTTTCTCATCCGCGTTGACGCAGGCGGCCACCTCCTGCAAAGTGAAGCCCTCGTCGTAGAGAGCAAGCGCGCGGGTGCGGCCAGTTGAGCTGAGGCCACACGACCTCAGTGTTCCACCGCTCGCGACAACCAACTTCGGAATGCTTCCCCGACGCACGTGGTGGTTCACTGCAATGTCCTTGACCGACATCCCCGCCTCGTAGTCCGCAACCCGGGCTCCGGCGTGGTCGCTGACACCTGTCCGGCGGCAAGTACGAGCACCTCGCCGCGAGACAGCGCCAGCTCTTCGCGCGCTGTCGTCAACCGCGCACAGCTGTTCATCACGTGGATGATCTTCATCCCAGCGTGCGCGACAGGCCCTGTCGAGGCGCATGCAATGGTTTCGATGGCCGCGAGCGGCCCCGTCAAGTGGGCGAGACCGAGGAGACTGTCAGTCATCATCCATCACCGTTCGCGGGGTTGCTCGTGCTGCCCGGTGCCTCACGTGTCGCGTCTGTTGGCAATGCTGATCGACGGGATCAGAAATGCGAGAGTCCAGGCGAGCAGCACAAGCCAGGACACGAGCGCCGGTGGTGCGGTATCGGGGATGCTGGCGAACCAGAGGGTGTATGAGGCGATGTCGGGGAGGAAGTACCAGTTCTGGCTTTGCAGCAGGGGGCTGAGGATGAGCAGGTAGACGAGCAGGATCGCCGCCGCCGGAATTGCCCTCCGGATGAGGAATCCAAGGGCCGAGCTGAGGACAGCCATGAGGGTGAGGTAGCCGGCTGCGCTTGTGATGATTCGCGCGGCCAAGCCGAGGTCGGCTTCGGTAACGGAAGCACCTGTGGTGAGAAGGATGGTGGTGATGCTCGCGCCGACGACGAGGAAGCCCGCGACGAACGCGAACGGGACGAGCGCGACGGTCGCTGCGAGCCTCCAGGCGATCCGGTCGGGAATGGCGACGAGGGTGGTACGGATCTGTCCGCCGATGTATTCGGAGGTGCTGGCGATGACGCCGAGGAGAAAGAAGCCGCACTGCGTCCAGGTGACGGCGGTGACGCCGTAGTCGAGGATGTTCACCGTCTGGCCGGGGCCAAGGTTCGCGCTGGTGCCGAACGCGATCGACAGGACGATGGTGAGCGCGAGCGTTCCGCCGAGGAGGAGCCAGGTCGCGGGCAGCGACCATAGTTTGGATGCTTCGGTGCGGACTGCGTCCGCGAATGCTCTCCCGCGGGTACGTGTGGCAGTGGTCGTGGTCATGCGTCTCTCCGGGTGAATACGGCCCCGGCGGCGAGGAGGAGGGCTGCGACCCAGGCGGTCATGACGAGTCCGCCGGTGAGCGGGTCGATGTTGACGCTGGTTTGGATGGTGGTGAACATGCGCATACCGGCGAGGTCGGGAAGGTAGTTCGCGGCGGGGATGCTCTGTGCAAGCAGGTAGGTGACGGTGACTGCCGAGGAGTTCGCGACGAGAACAGCCATTGGGATGATGCCGTTGCGGGTAAGGACGGTGAGTCCGAAACCGAGCAGCGCCATCAGGACCCAGTAGATGACTGCGCCGCCTGCGCGGGCGAAGGTGTCACCGCTTAGCGGAGGCGCGTCTGGGCCGAGCAACAGGTGCACGGTCGCGAAGACCAGGGTGATCGCGACGACGGCGAGGATCGCGGTGGCGATGATGACCGCGGTGATCTTCGCGAGCAGCAGGAGAACACGGGAAGGAGTCGCGATGAGGGTGGTGGTGACCTGCCGGCTACCGGCGGATTCTTCGCCCTCGGCGGTGTATTCGCTGCCGATCGCAGCGGTGCCGAGGATGATCGCGCCGAGCACTCCGATGGCAAGTTCGGAGAAGCCGGTGTCCGCGCTTGGAGTGGTGGTCAGGCTGGTGATGACGGCGATCCCGGTAGGAACGACGATGCCGGCAGCGAGGGCCAACCAGACGAACGGCAGCGTGGCGAGCTTGGACAGCTCCGCGCGCAGCGCCCTCATCGCATGCCCCGGTCGCCAGTCAGGGCGAAGAACGCGTCCTCGAGATTCTTGTGGTCACCGGTTACCTCGGCCAAGGTGCCGTCGGCGACGATGCGGCCGCCGACGATGACCACGACGTCATCGACGGTCTCAGCCAGTTCGCCCATGAGATGCGAGGACAGCAGCACGGTTCGGCCAGCCTCTGCTTGCTCTCGCAGGAACAGTCGTATCCATCGGATGCCCTCGGGGTCCAGGCCGTTCACGGGCTCGTCCAGCACGAGTGCCTGCGGGTCGGCCAGCAGCGCGGCGGCAAGCCCCAGGCGTCGACCCATACCCAGCGAGTACGTGGACACCCGCTTGTTCCCCGCGTCCGCGATCCCCACCAGTTCCAGCACCTCCTCAACCCGGGCGTTGCTCACGCCTGCGGAGCGGGCAACCCAGCGCAGATGCGCGCGACCGGTGCGTGAACGGTGCGCCCCGGACCCGTCCAGGACCGCGCCGATACTGCGCAGCGGGTCACGCAACGACGCGAACCGCCGCCCGTCCACGAGCGCCTGCCCGGACGTGGGCCGGTCCAGACCCAGCAAAATGCGTAGCGTCGAGGACTTCCCCGCCCCGTTGGGTCCGAGGAACCCAGTCACCCGGCCGGGGCGAGCGTGGAAGGTGATGTCGGTGAGGATGTCGCGGGAACCGCGGCGCTTGGTCACGTGCTCGAAGGTCAACATGACTCCCATGCCAGCAGGCGGCGAGAGGCAGCACACCACAGCCAGGGGTGGTCTTTCCCGCCTTTCTCACACCACGGGGTGAGGACATCCCCGCCCCCGATTTCTAAGATTGAGGAGTATGGAGCACAGTGACAGGCCATCGCGGAGGTCGCGCGCATGGTTGATCGCGGTCGCCGTGTTCGTGCTGCTCCTCCTCGCACTCCTCGCGCTGGAGCCGACTGCCCCCTATCTGATCGTCGCGATCTCACTCATCCTCGCGGCTGCAATCGGGGTCACCATGTGGGCGTTGTTACGCTCCCGCGCCGAACGTCGCGCCTACGAGGCACAGCTGACCGAATGGGCCGCAGAGAAAGCCGTGCAGGCCGAGCGGCTGCGGATCGCCCGCGATCTGCACGACCTCGCCTCCCACGGGCTCGGGCTGATGACGGTACGGGCTGCCACGGCGAACCTCACCGACGAGCACGACGAGGCCGAACGTCGTCAAGCCTTCACCGACATCGAACGAATCGGACGCGAGACCACGACAGAACTACGGAACATGCTCACCGTGCTCCGCACCGCCAGCGACAGCCCGGCCCCCCTCCACCCGGCGCACTCTCTCACGGACCTTCCGCGCATCATCGAGACAGCACAGAGCGTCGGACTCACCGTCACACTGAAACAAGGCGACCTCGGGGACGTTTCCCCCGGCGTACAACTCACCATCTGCTCCGTCGTCCGAGAAGCACTCGCCAACACCCTGCGGCACGCCGGGCACACACGCAGCGACATCTTGATTCACCGCGATGACTCCGGTATCACCGTCGATGTTCGCGACGCAGGACCCGTAGCCGGATGGTCGGCCGAGAATGGAACAGGCAACGGGCTCCGCGGGTTGCGCGAGCGCGTCGCCGTGCACGGCGGCACCCTGACCACCGGACCCACCGGGAGAGGCTTCCGTCTCCTTGCCCACATACCCGACGAGGTTGTATGAGCACGCGCCCCATGCAGATCCGGTTGCTGCTGGTCGATGACCAGGCTCTGCTCCGGCACAGCCTCCGCATCGCCATCGATCGTGAACCCGACCTCAGCGTGGTGGGTGAAGCAGGCACGGGGGCAGAGGCGGTCACCGCAGCTCGTGAGCTGCGCCCCGACCTCGTCCTCATGGACATCCGCATGCCTGAACTCGACGGCATCGAAGCGACCAGGCAGATCACCCACGCACCGAGCCTCACGGACACCCGGGTGCTCGTGCTCAGCATGTTCGACCTCGATGAATACGTCTACGGGGCGCTCCGCGCCGGGGCCAGCGGCTTCATCCTCAAAGACGCACGCCCCGACCAACTCATCGACGCGATCCGCCGCGTTCACCACGGCGAATCACTGTTCGCCCCCACGATCCTCACAACCCTGATCGAGCACTACCTCGACCACCGCCCAACCGACACGCCCATGGGTCTCGCTCAGCTCACCCCGCGTGAGACAGATGTCCTGACGCTCGTCGCCCGCGGGCGCTCCAACGACGACATCGCCGTCGAGTTGACCGTCTCCCACAACACGGTCAAGACCCACATCAGCAGCCTGCTCGCTAAACTCGCCGCCCGCGATCGCGCCCAACTCGTCATCGCCGCATACGAACACGGCCTGATAGCACCTCGTCCGGTTCGACCGCCACTATCGACAGGAACCGCACCACGATGGAGCACCAAACCATGAGCAGCATCACCCGCGTGCCGAGCCGCCACCGCCGCACTCGAGGCGCGGCCCGCCTCCTCGCCATGAGCGTCGCGGTCATGATGGCAGGGAGCGTCGTCGGATGCGCGGGCGTCTCAGAGCCGACCGTGGTCGACGGTCCAGGGCAGGAGTGGTCGGTCGGCGTCAGCGACCCCAGATTCGCAGGTGACGAGCGATGCGACGGCGACCCGAGCGTCGACACGGCGGTGATGACGGCGGACCTCCCTGCTTCCGGGTACGGGCTCACCTTGCGTGCGGACTCAACCGAGGACGATGCGCAGCGCATTGCCGGATGCCTCCGCGACGCGCTCACCAGCGGAACCATCACGATCAGCCGCCCAAGTAGTGAATAGGCGGCACCTCCACTCACCAACTGTGGATACGTCCGCTCTTGCGGGCTGTTCCTACTCGACCGCGCGACAACAGCATCTCCGAGTTTCACGTGCGAGTATCGGACTCGCTGAACGGGAGAGAGCTGCCTGAACGAACGACGATCAGCTTCACGCAGTCGAACGCGACGGGATCAACCGGGATGTGATGAGAGCGAGCCCGAGTGACGAGCGGTGAGAAGCTCGCCCCGCCATTCCTCAGCATCTGCTTCCCAGAGGTGAGGTCTGTTCGGGCGCCGGCCGCTGACGCCATCCTCAGCCATTGGTGTCACGTCTGCGGAAGATGAGCCAGGACGCGACCCCGAACAGCACGGTCCACGTCGCCATGACGAATCCGCCTGGTATTGGGTCGAGAAGTCCGATTCCCGGATAGCTCGTCAAGAGTTGGATTCCAGCGAGGTCCGGCAGGAACTTCAGGGCCGGGATGACTCCCAGCAGGGAGATGGTGAGTCCGAGCACCAACGGGACGAGTACGACGAGGGTCACGATGAATGTGCGGGCGAGGATGGTGACGGCGGCGGCGATTAGTCCTATCAGCGTGTAGTTCACGGCGACGCCGACGAGGTTCCACTCGATAGCCGCGGTGAACTCTCCGAGGGAGAGCCCATGTTCGCCGAGTACGGCATGTTTGAGGAGGACAGCCGTGCCAGTGGCAATGATGCCGACGAGCAGGGCGAGCAAGGCGATCACGATGAACTTCGCCGCGAGCACACGCCCTCGCTTGGGTATGGCGCTGAGGGTGGTGCGGAGCTGGCCGTCGAGGTATTCGGTGCCGGCGATGAGCGCTGCGAGCAGACAGGACGGACGTAGGCAAGTTCGTCTAGGGGAGTGCTCACCTGTGCGGGGCTTGACTCCGCCCTTACGTCATGGTTCTGACTTGATGTATGAAGCTCATTCCCTTGGCGTACCTGGCGTCCTAACTGCTGTCCTTGCTTGGCAACTCGATCGCTGGGGTTGCTCTGCCGTTGATCGTGTTGCAGGTCACTGGCAGCGCCCTGGGCGCTGGTGCGGTTGCCGCAGCCACCGCGATCCCGGCGGTGCTTGCTGGTCTGCTGATGGGGGTGGTGATCGACAGGATCAACCGCCGCACATCGTCGGTCGTGACCGATCTCGTCTCGGCGGCAGCGGTCGCAGCTCTCCCGTTGATCGACATGATCTCGGGGCTGAGCTTGGGGTGGTTCATTCTGTTCGGCGTCATTGGTTCGCTGGGTGACGTGCCTGGAATGACAGCGAGGGATGCTCTGTTGCCGGCGATCGTGCGTCACGGTGGGATCGCTGCGGAACGGCTCATGGGCATCCGTGAGGCGTTGGGCGCAGTCGCGCTGCTGCTCGGCCCGGCGATGGCAGGTGCGCTAATGGTGCTTTTCGACGGGTCTACGGTGTTGTGGATCACCGCGGCAACCTCATTGGCTGCCGCACTACTCACCCTGTTCATCCCGCACCGCGTTGGGGTGATCGTGATTGCGGTCGGCGCGGCGGCGACAACGACGGGGAATGGGTGGTCACAGCTGCGTGACGGGTGGCGGGTGCTGTTCCGAAGCCCATTCCTGCTGGTCACGACGACGCTCAGTCTTGTGTCGGTGATCGTGCTCGCCTCGTTGCAAGGGCTGATTCTGCCGGTCTACTTCACGCTGCTCGAGCAGTCAGGAATGCTCGGGTTCGTTCTCACCGCCCTCGCTGGTGGGATGCTCGTCGGCGGAACGGTCTACGCGGTTGCTGGGACGAGGGGACGCCGGCGAGTGTGGTTCCTGGCCGGGCTGATCGGCAGCACCCTCGGGTTTGGGATCATCGCCTCCCTGTCCTCGGTGTGGGTGGTGTTTGCCGGGGCGTTCGTTGTCGGGCTGTCCAGCGGACTGTTCGGCAGCCTGGTCGGGGTGCTGATGATCGAGCGAATCCCCGAGCAGATGCGGGGACGGATCATGGGAACACAGAACGCGATCATGACCGCCGCCCCGCCGGTCGGAATCGTCGCCGCTGCGGTACTGACCGAGTACGTCGGGGTGAATGTCGCAGCGGTGCTTCTCGCCTCGCTATGGCTGATCGCCCTCGTCCTCGGCCTGTCAGCACGGTCCTTGCGTAGTCTGGAACCCCAGAGCGAACAGGCAGTGAGAGGCGAGAAGGCGGAGGCCGACGGTGCATAGCAGTGAACTGGCGCGACTCTCCGGAGTGACCGTCCGCGCGCTGCGTCACTACCATCACGTCGGTGTTCTCGCGGAGCCCGAGCGTCGCAGCAACGGCTACCGAGAGTACAACGTCCATGATCTGATCCGTGTCCTGCGGATCAAACGCCTCGCTTCCCTCGGCATCCCGCTAGAGAGAATGCCTGACCTTCTCGACGACACCGACGACGATGCCCAAGGGTTGCTGGATGAGCTGGACGAGGAACTGGTTAGGCAGATCGGCCACCTCACCAAACAACGAGACCTGATCGCGCGACTCCGCGATCACAACGCCGCCCCAGACCTTCCACCCGAGCTGGCCCCATTCCTCGCCCTGTTCGCAGCCACGGGACTGTCGCCGGAAATGATGAAGATCGACCGGGATCAGTCCGTGCTCCTGGCCCACCTTGTCGGCGAGGACGGAATGCCGCACCTTGCCAACTTCTACCAGCGACTCAGCGCGCCAGGGCTGGCGCCGGAGGTGACCCGCATCTCCGAACGCTTCGCCCGGCTCGGCCCCGACAGCACCGAGCAGGACGTCGCCGATCTGGTCGAGGACTTCATGACTACCTTTAGCATCGCGATCGACGATTTCGCCGCGGCAGAACCGCCGATCGACCTCAGCGGAACAGCCGACCTCGTCTCCGAATACACCAGCGCCTTGTTCAACGAACAGCAAAGTCGAACCCTCAAAGAACTCGAGGGTCGACTCGGCGAATCCAAGATGTAATGCCAATTCCAACGCCGCGGGGGAGCACCACGGGGTGAGAGTCGTTCGTAGAGTTGACAGATGATCCTCACCAACGTTGTTGCCGAGAGCATCGCTCGTGGTGAGATCACGGTCGTCTTCCGTCGGTGGGAGACCCCGCGCGTCTCGGCGGGGCACCGGTTCCACTCGGTCGCCGGGATCATGGTCGTCGACGAAATACAGGAAACCGACGCGGCGTCAATCACCCCAGCAGACGCGGAGCACGCCGGATTCAGCACGGCCGCCGAGATCATCGCAAGTCTGCGCGGAGACCCAGCCCATCCAGTCTTCCGAATCCAACTGTCATGGGGAGGAGCGGACCCACGCATCGAACTCGCCGCCACCACCGAGTTAGCCGCCGATGAGCGCGCAGCAATCACTCGCGCGTTGGACAGACTTGACGCTCGCAGCAGCCACGGTCCCTGGACAAGAGAAGTTCTCCGGCTGATCCGACAGCAGCCGGGCACGCGCGCGGCGGAACTAGCGAGGATTCTCGATCGCGACAAGGACGCAGTGAAGATCGACATCCGCAAACTCAAGAACCTCGGCCTCACCCGCAGCCTGACCACTGGCTACGAGATCTCAGACCGAGGCAATGTCTACCTCGCCCCCGCCTGATCTGAGTCGGCGATCGCCGGCCTGAGACCTGCACCAATGATCAACCCCGTCAACAACCCCCTCGGCGGCTACAATGAAGTCACCCAGCCGAGGTGTACTTTCCATTCCTTGCTGATGGGAACTGAAGTGCTACGCGGGCGAGGTCACGTCGCTGTTTCGGAAGCACCAGACTCGCGGCAGCGACGGGGTAGACCAGGTGACTTGTTCCGCCTCCCGTAGCACGAGAGCGCTGGCTAGCGACGGGTGAATCCCTCGTCATGCCAGTACGCGGCCTGCGCTGCGGTGCGTCGCAGGATCGCGTCGGCTGAGTACGGTGCTGGCCAGAGCATCAGCTCGTAGGCGTCGGGTGCGGGGTGATCTGCAGTGTTGTCCTGAGCGTGGCCGGCGTCCAGCCCCTTGGCGTTCCATCGCACGCGATAGCTGGGGGCGGGTAGGTCGAAGCGCACCACCGGATCGTCTGCCCACCCGGCGAATGCGGCTTCGCCGGCGGGGACGATGCTCGCCTCGACCACTTCCTCCCACTCGCTGAGGTCGGGCGCCTCGTCCCACAGGCTGACTCGCACAGGGACATCGCCGGTGTGCGTTCCTGTGATGAGAAACAGCGCCCCGGCGACTGCCGCCCCACACAGCCCGTTCTCCTGACCGACGAACGCGACATCAGGGATCGGCGCTTCGACCGTCCCCGTCGTCAAGGTCATCTGCGCATACGACGTGAATACCAGATCGTCAAAGAGCACACCCATACGCTCATCTTCTACGACATCCTCGATGTCGTGCACGGGGGATCATGCAGATCACCGGAAATGAGGCTCACATCGGTGCGCGGCCACCTTGGAAGACCTGGGAGATTCCTCGCTGATAGGAACCGAACAACTAATGCGGCATCGTGAGAGCTCACCAGGCTGCGCCAGCAGTGCCTGGCCGACCTCGCGCTATTCGAGGTTGAGGATTGTGGAGCGGACGAACCTTCCGACCCGGCGGATGAAGCGGTCTCCGGGGTTGCCGTAGGGGTCGTCGGTGACCATATACGTCCAGGTCGCGGAGGGGCGTCGGAGCCCCAACTCTGTGAGATCGCGGCCGACATCGTCGGGACTGAGTCCCGCGATGAAGTCCGCGACTTCGCGGTAGGTGCGGTCGAAGAAGCCGTGGAACTCGCGGAGGGCGAGCCGGTGGAACTCGTCGGCCGGTTTCTCGCCGCCGAGTGCGCGGAGATGGATGCCGTCCCTGATCTCCTGCAAGACGGTCAGGTGCGAGACCCATTGCTCATCCAGGTAGAACAGCGCGACGGCCCGGGTGGTCTCTGACACGCGTGCCAGCCCCCGAGCATCTACGAGGCGCTGCCAGTGCTCGGCGATGAGGTCGCGCACTCGTCCGTCCGCGACCGAGCTGTCGATGATCTCTTCGCGGTGCGCGAGGACGGCTGTTCGTTGTGCGGCGATGGCGCGGTTGTAGACCCAGGTCGCACGATGGCGGTCGGTGCGCTGGCTCTCCGCGATCGCCTGGCACTGGTCGGCGATCTTCTGGCGTGTGACGCCGGGCAACGTGCTCTGTTCCCGGTGGATGCGGGTCACGATGCGGTCGGTGGCATGCAACTGGATCACGTCGTCGTCCAAGCTGAGGAAAGTGCAGCTGACGCCGGGGTCGCCTTGCCGTCCGGCCCGCCCGCGCAGTTGCGCGTCAAGTCGACGGGAGGGGTATCGGCTTGTCGCGATCACAGCGAGGCCCCCTGCTTTCACGACCCGGTCCCGGTCGCGCCCGTCAGAGCCTCCGAGCCTGATGTCGGTGCCCCGCCCGGATATCTGTGTCGAGATCGTCACAGCGCCGTACTCGCCCGCACGTGCCACGATCTCGGCTTCCTCAGCATCGTTCTTCGCATTCAGCACCCGCACCGGAACCCCGGTCGCGTCGAGGCGGGCGGCGAGGGCTTCGGACTCGGCGACGCTCTGTGTCCCCACGAGGACCGGCTGCCCCGTCTGGTGTCGTGTTGTCACGTCACTGATGATGGCCGCGGTTTTCGCTTCTTCGGTCAGCACGATGATGTCGGGGGTGTCGATACGCTGGTTGGGTTCGTGTCGTTCGACGCGGCCTGCGGGGAGCCGGTAGAACTCGATGAGTTCCTCCGCGACCGCGGTGATGGTGCCGCTCATTCCGGCCGTGGTCTTGTACTGGAGGAGGAGGTCTTGGATGGTGATCTGGTCGAGGATCACCCCGGGCGCGGAGACGGGCAGGTGCTCCTTTGCTTCGAGTGCGGCGTGGAGGCCGTCGGGCCATCGTTGCAGATGCGCGACCCGTCCCCGGGTGGTGTTGATCAGTGTGATCTTTCCGTGGGCCACCAGGTAGTCCACGTCACGGTGCACCAGGACCCGGGCGTGCAGGGCGAGGTTGATGCGGGTGAACATCCCCAGATGCTCCACGTCGTAGAGGTTGATCCCGCCGAGCTTCGCCTCCAGCCGGTCGAGTCCGTCGTCGGTCAGGCTGGCGGTGGCCTGGTCTGCGTCGACGGTGAAGTCCTCATCCGGGACGAGAGCCTCCACGAGTGCAGTGGCGTGGTCGAACTCGTCGGCCTCGTGCTCGGAGGAACCGGCGAGCACGAGCGGGACCATCGCCTCGTCGATCATCACTGAATCCGCTTCATCGATGATCGCGACATCGAACACCGGAGCCACCCGCTCTTCCGGGGTGACGGTGAAGCGGTCGCGGAGCACGTCGAACCCGACCTCGCTCACCGGCGCGTACACGACATCACACTTGTACGCGGTACGGCGGTCGTCATGCGGGGTGTGCTGGCCGATCCATCCCACGCTCACCCCGAGAAGATCGAAGAACGGCCCCATCCAGGTCGCATCGCGCTCAGCGAGGTAGTCGTTCACCGAGATCACGTGCACCCGCCTGCCCGCGGCGGCGAAACCTGCGGCGGCGAGAGCGCCGACAAGGGTCTTGCCCTCACCGGTATCCATCTCCACCGCATGACCCGACAACAGCGCACAGCACCCCAGCAGCTGCTCATCGAACGCGCGCAGCCCCACCGTACGTGCCGCCGCTTCCCGCGCAACCGCGAGATACCGCGCTGTGGCCTCTCGTTGCAGCCGCCGCTCTCCGGTGCGGAAGGCGAGCGACGCCGCTTCGGCGCGGAGCGCGTCGTCATCCAGCGCGCGCATCCGCTCTTCGAGCGCGTTCGCGTCGCGGATGATCGGCACGTAGCGGCGAAAGGACACGGCTCCCGGCAATCCGAGAATCTGGGCTGCCCACCAGGGAACGGGCGGCCTCATCGTGGCGTCCCCGCAGCCACCAGGATCGCCAGCAATGGCACCACCCGAGCCGCGGGAACCTCGTACGCGCCACGACCGGCAGGGGCGAGCCATCCCGTCGTGGTCAGCTCTTTCAGATGGTGATAGACCTGACCGCTCGTCCCGCTCTCCAGCGTTTCGACCAACCCCGACGCGGTTACCGTCCCTTGCAGCACGGCTTGCAGAATCGCCAAACGAATCGGATGCCCCAGTGCATCCAACAAGTCCGCATGCTTCGTCCAGTCCTGCGCCAGAACCTCGGACGCAGCCAGACTGTACTGCCACTGCACGGCGCCTCCGGTCGGCAGATCGACGGCACCGGTATAGAGCACCGCCCCGCCCTCGGGGGAACGAGTTTTCAGACCCTCCAATGCCCACAACGCCTCAGCTGTCGAGCCGGACATGTCCGAGTTGGGGCGGGAAGCGTCCGCAGCGAAACGCCCCTGCAACTCCGTGACTGTCTGTTCCAACGCACTCAACCGCGCCTCAACATCATGCACGCCCATACGCCAACTCTACGTCAGAACGTAATCACCGAACTCCTCGCCGTTATCTTGCCCGTCCGTCCGTCCGTCCCCGTTTTTCACGGCGACTACGCGAGCGACGTAGGCTGCAAGGTCGTAGGCGGCGGCTAGCATTGGTGCATACACCGGGGTGTACTTTCCATTCCTTGCTGAGGCCGGAGAGTTCGCCTCCCACGCGCTGGACGCCTTGCGGCAGCCGCTGGAGAGCGGGGCGATCCGGATCCATCGATCGGGGATCGCCGCATCCTTCCCCGCGAGGTTCCAGCTCGTTCTCGCGACCAATCCGTGCCCGTGCGGCAACTACGGAGTGGTCGGCGGAGCATGTGTCTGCGCACCGAACGCGATTCGCCGCTATGCGGCGCGTTTGTCAGGGCCGCTCCTGGACCGCATGGACATCGAATTGGCCCTGCAGCGAGTGTCATCCCTCACGGGGCCCGAGACGTCGTCCTCGATCTCCACGGCGGCTGCACGTGAGCGCGTGCTCCTGGCCCGGGAGCGGACGGCGCGCCGCCTGGGCTCCACCTCATGGCGGCTCAACGCGGAGGTAGCCGGCACGTGGCTGCGGAACGGTCCGGTCGCTCCTGATCGAGTGGTCCGCAGGCCGCTCGACGCGGCTCTGCAGCGAGGCGCGCTGACTCTCCGCGGCTACGACCGGGTGCTGAGGGTCGCCTGGTCGATCGCAGACCTCGCAGGAGACGAGCGCCTGGAGCTGGGCCATGTCGGCCGTGCGCTGTACCTGAAGAAGGGGATCACCCCGTGACCGCACGGGAACCGTCGCCGGTCTCTGCCCGCATGCAGCTCGCCGGTCTCGTCGACCCCGACGCGCTCGCCGACGATGGTGAAGCCGTCGCTCGTCATGCCCTGGCCGTCTGGAACGCTCTGACGGAGCCCGGTGACGGCGTGGCCGGTCGACTGATCGCCGCCCTCGGTGCCGTCGACGCCCTCACCGCCGCGCGGTCGGACACGCCGGACACGGGGGCGATCGCGGAGGCCTCGGGGGTTTCCCCGGCCGAGTATCGTGCGGGCCGCAGACGCTGGCGGCCGCGACTGGACGCGGCGGGGATCGGCGCAGGGTGGGAGGTCGCGCGGCGCCACGGGATACGTCTGCTCCAGCCTGGTGACCGTGACTGGCCGAGTCAGCTGGGCGACCTCGGAGCGCACGCTCCGCTCGGGCTGTGGGTGCGCGGAGACCCGGCCGCACTGGGTCGGTTGCAGCCATCGGTCGCACTGGTCGGAGCGCGTGCGGCGACCGCCTACGGCGAACACGTCGCGTCGCAGTTCGCGAGTGATCTGGCGGCACGCGGCATCGGGGTGGTGTCGGGTGCCGCCTACGGGATAGACGGTGCTGCTCACCGCGCCGCGCTCGGAGCAGGAGGGCTGACGGTCGCCCTCCTCGCCGGGGGTGTGGAGAGGCCCTACCCGGCCGGCCATGCGCATCTGATCGGCCGGATCGCGGAGGGCGGTGCCGTCGCGAGCGAAGTGCCCTGCGGATCCGCGCCCACTCGATGGCGCTTCCTGCAGCGGAACCGCCTCATCTCGGCGCTGAGCGACGCCACCGTCGTTGTCGAGGCGGGATGGCGGAGCGGGTCGCTCAACACCGCCGCCCACGCGGCCTCGCTCGGTCGCCCGCTCGGTGCTGTCCCCGGGCCGATCACGAGCGCGACATCGGCAGTCTGCCATCGCCTGATCAGAGAATTCGACGCCCGGTGTGTCACCACTCCCGACGAAGTTCGCGAACTGGCGGGCGACACTGTTGCGGTCGCCTGGTCTGAACGAGGCCGCGGCGCCCGCACGGACGACTCCACGAGAGTGCGCGATGCGCTGAGCACTCGCACATGGCGCGAGACGGTGGAGATCGCCCGTCAGGCGGGCATGGACCCTGACGAGGTGGGAGCGCTGCTCGGATTCTTCGCGCTGGAGGGCGATGTCGAACGCGGTCCACGGGGGTGGCGGCTGGTCACCGACGCTCGCTGACCCGTCACGCCCGCACCGGAGCGTCGTCAGCCCGGCTCGGGCGCCCACCCGTCATGCTGGGGGGATGCGGATCGATGGGGCGGTGGATGCCTGGACCACGCACCTGCGGGATGTGCGGCGCCTCTCACCCGCCACCGTGCGCGCCTACCGCTCCGATCTGGCGGATCTGGTCGGGACGATCGGCGACCGTGATCTTGCGAACGTCGACCTCGACCAGCTTCGGGAGTGGCTGTGGAGTTCGACGAAAGCGGGTCTGGCGCGGTCGACGATCGCACGACGCACCGCTGCCGTGCGCGCGTTCTTCGACTGGGCATTGGAGTCCGGGCACATCCCGGCTGATCCGAGCCTGCGGCTGATGGCGCCCAAGCGGGGTCGCTCGCTCCCGCGGATCGCCACGGCCGGAGCGATGTCCGACCTTCTGGACGCTGCGGCCACCCGTGCTGCCGACGGCGACCCGATCGCGCTCCGCGACCACGCTGCCCTCGAGCTGTTGTACGGTGCGGCGATCCGCGTGTCCGAACTCTGCGGTCTTGACGTCGGCGACCTCGACCGGGCACGGGCTACCGTGCGGGTCCTCGGAAAGGGTTCCAAGGAGCGCGTGGTCCCCTTCGGGGCTCCCGCGCTTCGTGCGGTCGAGGCGTATTTCGTCCGCGGGCGCCCGGCGCTCCTCGCCCGGCGAGCACCGGACGAGCCTGCCGAGCACGCGATGCTGCTCGGTGCGCGCGGGGGACGGATCTCGCCCCGCACCGTCTACGACGTGGTCGCGCGCGAGCTCGGCCCTGTCGTGGGATCGGGTACCGTCGGGCCGCACGCCCTTCGCCACTCCGCCGCGACCCACCTGCTGGACGGGGGCGCGGATCTGCGCGCCGTTCAGGAGATGCTGGGGCATGCCAGCCTGGGTACGACTCAGATCTACACCCACGTGTCGAGTGAACGGCTGGCCGCCACCTACCGGCTGGCTCATCCGCGCGCATAGGTCGCACCGAGCGGAGCGGCGCATCAGCAGCAGGGGAGCAGCACCGCGCGAGGGACCCCGTCGAACAGCAGCATCGGGTTGATGTACTCGCCGGCGCGTCGAACCCCGAAATGCACGGTCGATGCGGCGGCGTGACCGCCGAGCGCGAGCGTGGCCACCTGGTCGCCGCGCACCACGGGAGCACCCGCCGTCAGCGTGCTCTGCACCGGTTCCAGGGTCGTGACGAGACCGTCGCCGTGATCGATCGTGAGGATGCCGCGACCGGCGACCTCGCCGACGAACGCGATCGTGCCCGCTGCCGGCGCACGGACCGCGGAGCCCACCGCTGCCTCCAGATCTATCCCGCGGTGGCCGGCGCCGTAGGGGTGCGAGGGAGCGAGGTAGGGGCGCACCACGTGCACGACGGCGACGGGCCATACCCAGCCGAGTGCGCGAAGGTCTTCCGCGGACGCGGTCGGTGGGATTGGAGGTTCTGCGGCGACCGCGATCGATGTGTTCGACCCGACGAGCGACAGCACGAGGAGCACCGAGCCCATGACGCGCGTCGCAGGTGAGTGCGCTCGTTCGCTCTCCCGTCCGCGGCGGCGGAGTGCGGCATCCATCACACCATCGTTACGCGCGCCCGCAGGGCCGAGGGCATGCGCATACGGATCTGGGGAGTTCGGCGTCGACCCTACGGCTGGGGAGGAACGGAGCCCGGCAGAGGCGCCTGATCCCGCAGAGCCACCTGATCCCGCAGAGCCAGCTGATATAGTTGTGCCAGCACCCCGCTCGTCGGGGTGACTTCGCGTGCTCACAGTGCCCCTCGAGATCATCGAGGCGCATGGCATCCACCCTCACCGGTCTCCCACGAAATGTCGTGGGAGCGGGCGTGCGCCGAGTACCAGGATCGCCGGCCATCAGGTGCGGCGGAAGAAACCGAAAGCGGCGCTTCCGCGCCGAGAACAGGAGAACGGCCATGGCCGTCGTCACCATTCGTCAGCTGCTGGACAGCGGCGTGCACTTCGGACACCAGACCCGCCGGTGGAACCCGAAAGTGAAGCGCTTCATCCTCACCGAGCGCAGCGGCATCCACATCATCGACCTGCAGCAGTCGCTCGCCTACATCGACAAGGCGTACGAGTTCGTCAAGGAGACCGTCGCCCACGGCGGCACCATCCTCTTCGTCGGCACCAAGAAGCAGGCGCAGGAGATCCTCGCCGAGCAGGCGACGCGAGTCGGTCAGCCCTACGTCAACCAGCGTTGGCTGGGTGGCCTTCTGACCAACTTCCAGACCGTCTCCAAGCGTCTCGCTCGCATGAAGGAGCTCGAAGAGCTCGACTACGAGAACCCGGCCGACAGCGGCTTCACAAAGAAGGAGCTCCTGCTGAAGAAGCGCGAGCTCGACAAGCTGCACAAGTCGCTCGGCGGTATCCGGAACCTCACCAAGACGCCCTCGGCGATCTGGGTCGTCGACGCCAAGCGCGAGCACCTGGCGGTCAACGAGGCCACGAAGCTCGGAATCCCGGTCATCGGCATCCTCGACACGAACGCCGACCCGGACGAGTTCCAGTACCCGATCCCCGGTAACGACGACGCGATCCGCTCGGTCGGCCTGCTCACCCGCATCATCGCGGACGCTGCGGCCGAGGGCCTGATCCAGCGTCACAACCCGACCGACGAGTCGGCCGAGGCCGAGCCGCTGGCCGACTGGGAGCGCGAGCTGCTCGAGCAGGGCGCGCCCGAGCAGTCCTCGGCCGAGACCGAGAAGGTCGCGGACGAGTCGATCGCCGTATCCGATCTCGCTGACGCCGTCGAGGCCGAGCAGGCCGTCGAGGGCGAAGCAGCCACCGAGTCCGCCGCCGACGCTGCTGGTGCAGAGGCGCACGACGAGGCCATCGCAGCCGCCGCCGGCGAGACCGTCGACGAGGTCGCCGTCGACGAGGTCGCCGCCAGCAAGTAGTCCTTCCGCGAGCGATCGCGTGGTGTCGGCCCGTTCACCGGGCCGACACCCTCGAAGAGGACGATCGGCGAGATCCCTGCGGGGTCACGCCACAGCATCCACAGAACGCATCAGATTGCATCAGAACTAGGAGCAGCCACACATGGCAAACTTCACGATCGCCGACATCAAAGCGCTGCGCGAGCAGCTCGGCACGGGAATGGTCGACACCAAGAAGGCGCTCGAAGAGGCCGACGGCGACGTCGAGAAGGCCGTCGAGATCCTGCGCCTGAAGGGTGCGAAGGGCAACGCCAAGCGCGCGGACCGGTCCACCAGCGAGGGACTCGTCGCCGCCCGAGAGGTCGACGGCAAGGTGACGCTCATCGAGCTCGCCTGCGAGACCGACTTCGTCGCCAAGAACGACCGGTTCATCGCACTGGCCGACAAGGTCGCCGATGCGGCGGCCGCCGTCGCCGCGGACTCGGTCGAGGCCGCGCTGGCCGCGCCCGCCGGTGACACGACCGTCGAGACCCTCATCTCGGACGAGGCCGCCATCATCGGCGAGAAGGTCGAACTGCGCCGGGTACGCACCCTGTCGGGTGAGCACTTCGAGATCTACCTGCACAAGACCAGCAAGGACCTGCCCCCGCAGGTCGGCGTCGTGCTGGCCTACTCGGGTGAGAACGCAGAGACCGCGCGGAGCATCGCTCAGCACATCTCGTTCGCCAACCCCTCCTACCTCTCGCGCGACCTCGTGCCCGAGGAGGACGTCGAGAAGGAGCGCCAGATCGTCACCGAGATCTCGCGCAACGAGGGCAAGCCCGACGCGGCCCTGCCCAAGATCGTCGAGGGTCGCGTGGGCGCCTTCTTCAAGCAGGTATCGCTCCTGGACCAGGACTACGCCAAGGACAACAAGCTGTCGGTGGCGCAGGTCGCCAAGGACGCCGGAATCACCCTGACCGATTTCGCTCGTTTCAAGGTCGGCGCGTAACACCGCGTCAAGGCCCGCATCGGAATCGGTGCGGGCCTTTTCCGTGCCCGGACGTGCCGGGCTTCGATAGCTTGTACTCGACGAGAGGATGACACGTGACGGATGAGGCGAGTAAGACGCGACGAGTGGTGCTGAAGCTCTCGGGTGAGGCGTTCGGGGGTGGGCAGCTCGGAGTGAACCCCGATATCGTCAGCCAGATCGCGCGCGAGATCGCCGCAGCGGTGGATCGCGTGGAGATCGCGATCGTGGTGGGTGGCGGCAACTTCTTCCGGGGTGCCGAACTCAGCCAGCGCGGGATGGACCGCGGGCGTGCGGACTACATGGGCATGCTCGGCACGGTGATGAACGCGCTCGCGCTCCAGGACTTCCTCGAGCAGGCGGGCGCCGCCACTCGTGTGCAGTCGGCGATCGCGATGACGCAAGTCGCTGAACCGTACATTCCGCGTCGCGCCGAGCGGCACATGGAGAAGGGACGTGTGGTGATCTTCGGTGCGGGAGCGGGCCTGCCCTACTTCTCGACCGACACCGTCGCGGCGCAGCGGGCGCTGGAGATCGGCGCGTCCGAGGTCCTGGTGGCCAAGAACGGGGTGGACGGCGTGTATACGGCGGACCCCCGGCATGACACGACGGCGACGAAGATCGACAGGATCACCTACCTGGACGCGCTCCAGCGGGGGCTCAAGGTCGTCGACTCGACGGCGTTCAGCCTGTGCATGGACAACGGCATGGACATGCGCGTCTTCGGCATGGAGCCGGCGGGGAACGTGACCCGCGCGCTTCTCGGGGAGCCGATCGGAACCCTCGTCACGGTCTGACGGTGCCGCCGCGGGCGCGGGCATGCCCGGGACGGCGCCACCGGCGTCCCCAACGCTGGAACCCCCGCGGATAGACTGACCTGGAGTATCAATCGAATGGAGTCACAGTGATCGCCGACGTCTTGGCTGATGCCGGAGCGCGCATGGATCGCGCTGTCGAGGCTGCGAAGGAGGACTTCAGCACCGTTCGAACGGGGCGAGCGAACCCGCAGATGTTCCAGAAGATCCTGGTGGACTACTACGGGTCGCCCACCCCCCTCGCGCAGTTGGCGTCGCTGAACAACCCCGAGGCCCGCACGATCATCGTCACCCCGTACGACAAATCGGCTCTGAAGGCGATCGAGCAGGCGATCCGTGACACGCCCAACCTCGGCGCCAACCCGACCAACGACGGCAACCTGATCCGCGTCACCCTCCCCGAGCTGACGGAGGAGCGCCGCAAGGAGTTCGTCAAGCTCGTGAGGACCAAGGGCGAAGACGCGAAGGTGCACGTGCGCGGCATCCGTCGCAAGTCCAAAGACGACCTCGATGCACTCAAGAGCGACATCGGCGAGGACGAGCTGGCCCGCGCGGAGAAAGAGCTCGATGCGCTCACGCGTGCCCACGTCGATACCATCGATGAGGCACTCAAGCGCAAAGAGATCGAGCTCCTCGAAGTCTGACGCGCCGACATGTCCGACTCATCCGGCGCGGAAGCCGGTGGCGATCCGCCCCAGGGCGCGGAGCCGCCGTTGACGCGGCGCGAGGCGAGCGCCCGGCGTGATCCGGCTCCTCCCGACCCGCGGACGATCCAGCCTGACGCAGTGCCACTCTCGCACGTGCGCGCGGCCCGCAGCGAGTTCGAGCATCAGGTCGCACATGCCCGCGCCGAGTTCGATCAAGCGAACGAGCGGATCAAGGAGCGCACGGGGCGGGATCTGATCCTCGCGACCATCATCGGAGTCGCGATCGGTGCCGTGCTGGTCCTCTCCTTGATCTTCTTGAAGTGGGTGTTCATCCTCTTCGCCCTGGCGGCGAGCATCCTGGGCATCTTCGAGTTCTCGCGAGCGTTGCAGAAGGCCGGCAGGAGAGTCGACCTCGTGCCGCAACTCATCGCCGCCACGTTGCTCGTGGTGGCGGGTTACTTCTTCCCCCAGCTGTGGCTGCTGTGGGTGAGTGTGTTCGCCGCGGTCGCGTTCGTGATCGTGTGGCGGCTCGTCGCCCAGATGGTGGTGAAGGACGGCCGTACATACGGCGCGGTGTTGAGCGATACCCTCATCGCCGGCTTCCTGCAGCTCTACGTCGCGCTGCTCACGAGCCTGTGCGTCGTCCTGCTCAGCCAGCACGGGGGCGAGTGGTGGGTGCTCGCGTTCATCATCACCGTGGTCGCGGCCGATACCGGCGCCTACGCGGCCGGCCTCACTTTCGGCAAGCACCCCATGGCGCCCCGCATCAGTCCGAAGAAGACCTGGGAGGGATTCGCCGGAGCCATGCTGGCGGCACTGATCGCCGGGGCGCTCCTGGCTCAGTTCATGCTCGGGCTGCCGTGGTGGGCGGGACTCATCATCGGCGTGGTCATCCTCGGGACGGCCACGGTCGGTGACCTCGGCGAATCGATGATCAAGCGCGATCTCGGCATCAAGGACATGAGTTCCTGGTTGCCCGGGCACGGGGGAGTGCTCGACCGGCTCGATTCGATTCTTCCGTCCGCGGCGGCGGCGCTTGCTCTCTATTACCTGCTCTCTCCACTGGCGGCCTCATGACGACGATTCCCGATCCCCAGACCGATTCGGTCGCCCCGGCGCCCGCGCCGTTCCCGATCACGACGGGCCGCACGAAAGGGTACGAGCGTCGCGCCGTCGACGCCTTTCTCTCGCGTGCTCGCATCGCTTTCGAGGCGGATGCCGACACGACCTCGGCCCCGCTCACGGCGGCAGATGTGCGCAACGCGGCATTCTCGTTGACGCGTCGGGGATACGTGATCGCGTCCGTCGACGCGGCTCTGTCGCGCATCGAGGACGCCTTCGCTGCGCAGGAGCGAGAAGAGGCGCTCGAGATCGCGGGAGCGAGGGAGTGGGTCGGTCGCACGCGTGAGACCGCGCAAGTCGTCCTTGATCGGCTGGCGCGCCCACGCGGGCGCCGCTTCCAGCGCGTCAGCGTCCTGCAGTACGGCTATCGGATCGACGAGGTGGACCTTGTCACCGACAAGCTCGCCCGGTACCTCGAGACGGGCGACTCGGTCACCGTCGAGCAGGTGCGTGCGGTCGCGTTCCGCATGCAGCGCGGCGGCTACCGCGAAGTGCAGGTGGATGCCGTGCTGGACGCTGTGGTAGAGGTCATGCTCGCCGTCGCATGACGACCCTCCCCGGAGGCACGGATGGCGGCCTCGCCCAGGTCTGGGTAGACTCGCTCTACTGTGACTTCCGGTAACGAGATGATGCCTGCGCCATCCCGACGGGCGAACCGAGATGCCTCACGCCGCTCACGGCAGTCGGCGTCTGCTCCGAGGAGCGGCCCACCGACTCCTCGATGGGGGCGGCGTCGCGGAGTGCTCGCGGCCTTCGCGGCCTTCGCCGTCGTCGGTTTCGCGGCAGCGTACGTCGGGCCGACGGGCGTGGCCCTCGCCGGCGCGAGCGCGGACGAGCCCGCCGCCGTCTCGCTCTATTCGAGTGCGATGAGCGACAGCCAGCAGTTCGCCGCGGGGTACGCGGCCGGTCAGGCTGCCGCCGCAGTCGATCTGGAGCGCGGCAACTACGAGGTGTACGTCACCCCGAAGCCCACGCCGACGCCCGAGCCATCCGCGTCGAGTTCCAGCTCAGGATCGGGCTCGGACAGCGGCAACGGCGGCGCTCAGGCATCCATTCCGCTCTATACCGGAGGTGGAAGCTCGGCAGACTGGATGACGGCTGCGGGAATCGCGCAGAGCGACTGGGGCTATGTCGACTACATCGTCAGCCACGAGAGTGGCTGGAACCCGAACGCGACCAACAGCTCATCGGGGGCGTGCGGTCTCGTGCAGGCATTGCCCTGCAGCAAGGTCCCCGGTAACGGCTACGACCCCGTCGACAATCTCCGCTGGGGAACCGGCTACGCGGTCGGCCGCTACGGGAGCTGGGCAGGGGCCTATTCGTTCTGGATCTCGAACAACTGGTGGTAGCGGGCACCTCATGCCTCGTTCACACCGTCACCGCTCGAATGCGGGGGGCGACGACTCCTTCGAGCGTCTGCTCGCCGGCTGGAAACGCACCGAGGTGCGGCGCGGAACGGAATGGATCGTCCAACCGGTCTCGGGTGCCCAGGCCACGAAGGCGTACATCTGCCCCGGCTGCGGGCGCACCGTCGAGCCCGGCGTCGCACATCTGGTGACCTGGCGCGCCGATGGGGTGCTGGGCCCGGATGCCGACCTCGCCGCCCGGCGGCACTGGCACACGCACTGCTGGAGGATCGCCTGACATGGAGATTCGTGGCCCGATGCAGCTGCCCGCACTTCGCGAAGACATCGAACTCGAGACCCTCGACGGTCTGCGTCTCGTCGGCGAACTGGCGCGTCCGGTCCTGGCGGAACCTGTGGCCACCCTGGTGACCCTGCATCCGCTCCCCACGGCCGGGGGCTTCATGGACTCGCACATCTTCCGCAAGGCCGCCGCGCGGCTGCCCGCCCTCGCCGACCTGGCCGTGCTCCGGTTCAACACCCGCGGGACGGCCTCGCCCCGGGGCGTCAGCGACGGCGCTTTCGACGGTGGTCGCGCCGAAGCCTTCGACGTCGCCGCGGCGATGGACTTCGTGCGCGAGCGCGATCTGCCGCACCCGTGGATCGTCGGGTGGTCCTTCGGCACCGAGCTGGCGCTGAAGTACGGGCGCGACCACGACATCGAGGGTGCGATCCTGCTGTCGCCGCCGCTGCACCGTGCGACCGACGTCGACATCGCCGCGTGGGACGGCGACCGGCGCCGGCTGATCGCGCTGATCCCGGAATTCGACGACTACCTGCGACCGGATGCCGCGGCGGAGCGGTTCGCGTCGGTACCCGAGGCCGTGCTCATTCCTGTCGAAGGGGGCAAGCACCTGTGGGTCGGCGAGCAGCAGACCCGGCGCGTGCTCACCGAGATCGTGGCGGCGGTCAACCCCGCCGCGCTGCCGCTGCCCACGGAATGGGACGAGTAGTCCGGTCTCGGATCATCGCTCGTTCATGCGCGGGATGACGACCTGTCGGTAGATGATGAGCACGCTCGCCGCCACAGGGATGGCGATGAGGGCACCCAGCAGTCCGAGCAGGGACCCTCCCGCGAGGGCGGCGATCACGACGACCGCGCCGGGGACCGAGACCGCGCGGTTCATCACCCGCGGCGAGACCACGTAGGCCTCCAGCTGCATGTAGATCAGATAGTAGATCGCCGCGATGAGCGCAGTGGTCGGCGATCCCAGCCCGGGGATGAGGCAGGTCAGCACGATGATCGCCGAGCCGATGAGCGTGCCCACGAGCGGAATGAGCGAGAAGAAGAAGGCGATGACGGCCAGCACCGCGGGGAACGGTGCGCCGATGATCGACAGGAAGATCGCGCTGAGCACCCCGTTGATGACGCCGAGGCCCACCTGACCCATGACGTAGTACCCGACCGAGTCGGTGATCTGCTCGGCCAGATCGATGAATCGAGCGCGCTTGGATGCCGGAACCAGCTGGTAGACGGCAGCCTTCAGCGACGGGGTGGAAGCTGTGAAGTAGATCGTGAGGATCAGGATCACGAAGGCCCCGGCAAACCCCGACAGGATGGATGCACCCACCTCGAGCACGCCCTGGCCGATGGATCCCACGTCGAGGTGGGCGACGAAGTCCTGCACGTAGGCGACCACGGCATTCACGTCGAGATTCGGGAACACACCCTGTGCCCAGTTCTTGAAGTCGTCGATGTTGGGGTTGCTCGCGATGAACTCCGTGATCGCGGCGACCAATTGGCTGATCTGGCCCGCGATGATCGGGACGACGAGCAGGACGATTCCCGCGAAAAGGGCGAGCACGGCGAGGATCGTGATGAGCACCGCGAGCCAACGCTTCAGCTTGCGGCGTTCCAGGAACGCCACGATCGGCTCGAGTCCGAGGGAGACGAACAGGGCCGTGCCGACATACAGCAGGATCGTGGAGAGAGTCGTGACGCTGCTGATGAACAGCAGCCCCAGACCGACGCCGAGAGTCGCGACGAACGCGACGCCGAACGGGTTCTGAACCTTCACGAAGAGCTCCCTGCGTTCTCGGCAAGATCTGTGGACATGTCACGTCAGGATACGCACACAACACGTCCAGGTCCGGGAATGGCGCTTCCCGGGCTGTTTTCAGCTGGTCTTCGCTAGTCTGGAACGTCGAGTCGACGATCCGCCTGCTCTATCGCGGATCTCTGAGAGGTGTTATACGTGCGTTTCGTGTGGGCGGTCGCTGCGTTCGTGCTCGCCGCCGTGATGATCGGCGGGGGCATCGCGCAGCGCACGGTGTTTCAAGGACCCAAGACCGAGACTGCAACGATCTCCGCCGAACAGGCGCCGTACATCCTCATCGACGGGGCCGTCCTCAACAAGCTCCCCGGCTCGCAGACGCTGCGGGCGGAGGGAGACGGCACGATCTTCGCCTCCTACGGCCGCACCGCCGACATGAAGGCCTGGCTCGCCGATTCCGCCTACGAGGCGGTCACGCTGGGCACCGACGGGCAGGTCGTCACGACCGACACCGAGCCCGAGGCGGCACCGGCCGCGAGTTCCAGCCCGTCGCCGAGCGCGAGCCCAACGGACTCCAGCCAGACGACCACCGCTACCGCGCAGCGGAGCCCCGTCGGATCGGATCTGTGGCTGGACGAGTTCCAGCAGGACGGCGTGCTCATCGCGCCCCTCCAGCTCCCCGACACCATGAGCGTCCTGGTGGCCACCGACGGCACGGCACCTGCGCCGTCGCAGGTGTCGGTGTCCTGGGCGGTGGGCAACGCCACCCCCTGGGCGGGTCCGCTGATCCTCGGCGGCGGCATCCTGATGGTCGTCGGGGTGATCCTCTACATCCTTGGCATCCGGCACGTGCGGCGATCTCGCGGTCCGCGACGCAAGGGCCTTCCGATGCCTGTCACAGAGCCGATCGATCTCGCCGTGGAGGGCGCGGACAAGGGCGTCATCTCGGCGGGAACCCGACAGCGTGCACTCACTCGGCGGCGTGCGTTCACCGTTGTACCCGTCGTTGCCGTCTCCGCACTGCTGTTGTCGGGATGCTCCGCCGACTCGTGGCCGGATTTTGCGGGCAGTCCGACTCCGTCCCCGACCCAGAGCGTGATCGTGCCCGAGGGGCAGAAGCCGCCTGCGGTCACCACCGCCCAGGCCGACCGCATCCTGACCAGGATCGCCCAGACCGTCGCGGATGCCGATGGCAAGCGCGACGAGACGCTCGCGTCCTCACGACTGGACGGTGCCGTCCTTGCCGAGCGCGCGACCAATTACAAGCTGCGCGGCGGGATCCCCGACTTCGCCTCACTCGCCGCCATCCCGACCAGCTCGCTCCGGATCGTGCTGCCCCAGGCGGTCGACGGCTGGCCGCGCACGGTGATGGCCGTCGTCGATGACGCGGCAGACAAGACCGCCAGCATCAT
Organism: Microbacterium rhizomatis; assembly: GCF_008710745.1. GTDB lineage: Bacteria > Actinomycetota > Actinomycetes > Actinomycetales > Microbacteriaceae > Microbacterium > Microbacterium rhizomatis. Next base: position 703,136 of record NZ_VYSA01000001.1, on the reverse strand, counting down.
GCTGCTCACGCAGAAGGACGCATGGTCGCCGTACAAGCTGTCCTACCTGTCGACGCTCGAAGCGGCGACGCAGATGCCCGACCTGGCAGCGGAGTACGTCGGAGCGAGCCAGGTGCCACCGGATTCGTCGTTCCTCGTGATGGCTCCGGAGGAGCTCGCGGCAGCCTACGCGGACGTTCTGAACAAGGGCGCCGACAGCGCCTACGCGTCGCAGTTCGTCGCGGAGGGCGACCAGTTCCGTGCGTCGATCGCCGCAGACCGCCAGAAGCGACTCGACTCGTTCAACCAGACCGCCGCCTCCACGGGAAGCCTGACGTTCGAATCCACCGCCGGATCGCAGGCGCCCCTGGCGCTGGCCACTCTCGAGAGCGGCGCGATCGTCGCGGTGAACGTCAACGAGATCGACACAGTGAAGCCCACGAACGCCGATGCGGTCATCAAGGCGAACAACAACGCCATGGTCAAGACGCTGGCCGGTGCCGAGCAGTCCTCCACCGGCTTCACCACGACGTACAGCGATCAGCTGTTCTTCTACGTGCCTGGTCAAGGCTCGACGGAGAAGATCCGACTGCTCGGCTATTCCTCCAACCCCCTCGACGCAAAGGTGATCCCGTGACCGATCCCGCCCCCGGTGCCGTTCTGCGCGGCGCCGTCGATCTGTCGTCGCTCCGCAATCGGCCGCAGCCTCCCGCGACTGCCGAGGGCACTGCGGGGCCGGCCGGAGCGGAAGCATCCGTCCCGTCGCTCGTCCTGGATGTCACCGACGCGACCTTCCCTCAGGTGCTGGAGCTGTCGCGGGTCGTGCCGATCGTCGTCGATCTGTGGGCGGAGTGGTGCGGCCCCTGCAAGCAGTTGAGCCCGATCCTCGAGAAGGTCGTGCGCGAGCTCGGCGGCCGCATCGTGCTGGCCAAAGTCGACGTCGACGCCAACCCGCAGCTGTCACAGGCGTTCCGTGCGCAGTCCATCCCGCTCGTGGTCGCCCTCGTGGCCGGTCAGCCGGTGCCGATGTTCACGGGTGCGGTTCCCGAGCAGCAGGTGCGAGAGGTGTTCGCCCAGCTGCTGCAGATCGCTGCCCAGCAGGGCGTGACCGGCACCGCTTCCGTCTCCGGCGATGAGGGCGGGCCTGCTACTGCTCCGGAGGAGCCGGAGCTTCCGCCGCTCCACGCCGAGGCCTTCGACGCGATCGAGGCGGGCGACTACGTCCGGGCCGTGAGTGCGTACGAGCGCGCCCTCGCCGAAAACCCTCGCGATGCCGACGCACGCGCGGGCCTCGGCCAGGTGCGCCTGCTGGCGCGCGTGCAAGAAGCCGATCCTCAGGCCGTACGCGACGCCGCCGCCGCGAACCCTCTCGAGATCCCCGCGCAGCTCGCCGCGGCCGACCTGGACATGACCGGCGGCCACGTCGAGGATGCGTTCGGTCGTCTCCTCGAGCTGTTCGCCGCTCTCCCGGACCCTGAGCGCGCGCCCGTGCGCGAGCGCCTGCTCGAGCTGTTCGCGCTCGTCGGCGACGCCGACCCGCGCGTCATCCGAGCGCGGGGGCAGCTGGCGTCGCTGTTGTTCTGAGCCGGAACGCATCACTGCGGCCGGAGCGCGCGGTGATGCGTTCGCGGCTCACGTCAGCCCTGGGTGGGCGAGGGGAGATGGGCTTCGGTCTCGTGCCGGAGCCAGAGCACCCCGAGCGGCGGAAGCACCATGGTCGCGCGGTGATCATCGCCGGCGTGCACGACCCCCATGTTCCCGACGCCGGAACCGCCGTACGCCTCCGCATCGGAGTTGAGGATCTCGTGCCACGCGCCCCGCTCGGGGAGGTCGAGCTCGTATCCGTGCACGGGCTCGCCGGAGAAGTTGCAGATCACCGCGATCGTGTTGCCGTGCCAGTCGCGGCGCGAGAACGCCACCACATTCGGGTTCCACGATGGGCCGCCCAGCCGTGAGAAGGCTGCGCCGTCGCTGTCGCGCGCCCAGAGCGCCGAGTGGTCGCGGTAGGTCGCGTTGAGCGCGGCCACGAAGTCCTGCAGCTGGGCGTGCGAGGGCTGATCCAGTAGCCACCAGTCCAGACCGCGCCCCTCGGACCACTCCGACATCTGCCCGAACTCCTGGCCCATGAACAGCAGCTGTTTGCCGGGGTGTCCCCACATGTAGGCCAGGAACGCGCGCATGTTCGCAAGCTTCTGCCAGTGGTCTCCGGGCATGCGCCCGAACAGACTTCCCTTGCCGTGCACGACCTCGTCGTGACTGATCGGCAGGATGAAGTTCTCGCTGAACGCGTAGACGAAGGAGAACGACAGCTCGCCCTCGTGGTGCGAGCGGTACATCGGGTCTCGCTTGATGTACTGCAGCGAGTCGTTCATCCACCCCATGTTCCATTTGAAGCCGAAGCCGAGGCCGGCGGCGTTCGTGGGGGCGGTGACGCCGGGGAAGCTGGTGGACTCCTCGGCGATCATCGAGATGCCGGGGTAGCGCTTGTAGGCGGTCGCATTGACCTCCTGCAGGAAGTGGATCGCCTCGAGGTTCTCGCGGCCGCCGTGGATATTCGGAATCCACTCGCCTTCTTCGCGCGAGTAGTCGAGGTACAGCATCGAGGCGACCGCGTCGACGCGGAGGCCGTCGACATGGAACTCCTCGAACCAGTACAGCGCATTCGCCACCAGGAAGTTCCGCACTTCGCTGCGACCGTAGTCGAAGATCAGCGTGCCCCAGTCCTTGTGCTCGCCTCTGCGCGGGTCGCTGTGCTCGTAGAGGGGCTCGCCGTCGAATCGCGCCAGGGCGAAGGCATCCTTCGGGAAGTGGCCCGGAACCCAGTCCATGATGATCCCGATGCCCGCCTGGTGCAGGCGGTCGAAAAGGTAGCGCAGGTCATCGGGAGAACCGAATCTGCTCGTCGGGGCGTAGTAGCCACTCACCTGGTAACCCCACGACCCACCGAACGGGTGCTCTGCCAGCGGCAGGAACTCGATGTGGGTGAACCCCTGCGCGGTGACGTGGTCGATGATCTGGTCGGCCGCATCGCGATACGAGAGCCCGGGGCGCCACGAACCGAGATGCAGTTCGTAGATCGACATCGGCTGCGACACCGGGGTGCTGCGCGCCCGTCGCTGCATCCACTCGTCGTCCCCCCACGCGTAGGAGGATTCGGTGACCACGGATGCCGTGGCGGGAGGCACTTCGGCATAGCGGGCCATCGGATCGGCCTTGACCACCCATTCGCCGCGTCGCGAGAGCATCTCGAACTTGTAGATCGCGCCGGCTTCGACGCCGGGGATGAACAGCTCCCACACGCCGCTGGCGCCCATCGACCGCATCGCGTGGGTGTTGCCGTCCCAACTGTTGAAGTCGCCGACCACGCGCGCGGCGCGTGCGTTGGGCGCCCAGACCGTGAACGATGTCCCGCGCGAGCCGTCGAGCACTCGCACGTGCGCGCCGAGAACCCGCCAGAGCTCTTCGTGGCGGCCCTCCCCGATGAGATGGAGGTCCAGTTCGCCGATCGCGGGGAGGTGACGGTAAGGGTCGTCCGTCACGAAATCGGGAGCGTCGGGATAGGAGGTCTGCAGCACGTACGGTGCGGCATCGCCTTCCCGTGTGCCCTCCCAGATGCCGGAGCGCACGTGTTCTAGCGGGACCTGCGTGCCGTCGGCGAACACCGCCGTGACGGTGGCGGCGAGCGGTCGGCGTGCGCGGATGCGCCAGACCTTGGCGCCGGTGGCATCCGTGTCTTCGTGGATGCCGAGAACGCCGTGCGGGTCGTGATGGCGTCCGCCGGCAACGGCGTCGAGGAGGTCGTCGTCGAGTGTGGTCATGGCGTCTTCCTGACGTAGAGGATGTGCACGGGCTCGTTGAACGCATCGAGCCGGACGAAGTTGTGGTCGGCCCAGGTCCAGACCGCCCCCGTGATCAGCTCCTCCACCTCGTAGGGCTCGCCCGGGGCGATCCCCCAGAGGGTCGTATCCAGGTGGATCATGGTCTGGCGCACCGAGTGAGGATCCACGTTCGCGACGACGATGATCGTGTCGGGCTGCCCGCTCGGCGAGACCGAGGCATCCAGATGCTTTGAGAACACGAGGATCGCGTCGTCGTCGCTCCAGTGCACGCGCAGGTTGCGCAGCTGACCGAGCGCGGGATGCTGGCGGCGGATCTCGTTGAGCCGCGTCAGGTACGGTGCGAGCGAGTCGCCCCGCTCCTCGGCGCCCGCCCAGTCCCGGAGCTTGTACTCGTACTTCTCGTTGTCGATGTTCTCTTCCGAACCCGGGCGCGCAACGTTCTCGTAGAGCTCGTACCCCGCATACACGCCGTACGAGGGCGCGCCGGTCGCTGCCAGCGCCGCACGGATCTTGTAAGCGGGCCTGCCGCCGAACTGGAGGTACTCGGTGAGGATGTCGGGCGTGTTGACGAAGAGGTTCGGACGCAGGAAGTCCGCGGTGTCTTCCGCGAGCGCGCGCAGGAACTCTTCGAGCTCCGCCTTCGTGTTCCGCCAGGTGAAGTACGTGTAGCTCTGCTGGAATCCCGCCATCGCGAGTCCTTGCAGGGGAGCGGGACGGGTGAAGGCCTCTGCGAGGAAGACGACGCCGGGGCTCTCCGCCTCGACGGTCGCGATCAGCCACTCCCAGAACTGCAGGGGCTTGGTGTGCGGGTTGTCGACGCGGAAGATCCGCACGCCCTGCGCGATCCAATGCCGGACCACGCGAAGCACCTCGGCCCTGATGCCTTCCGGGTCGTTGTCGAAGTTGATCGGGTAGATGTCCTGGTATTTCTTGGGCGGGTTCTCGGCATACGCGATCGATCCGTCCGGCAGTGTGGTGAACCACTCGGGATGCGCCGTCACCCAGGGGTGATCGGGCGCGGCCTGGAGCGCCAGATCGAGCGCGACCTCGATGCCGGCTTCACGAGCGGCGCGCACGAACGCCCGGAAGTCGGCGAGCGTGCCGAGCTCGGGGTGCACCGTGTCGTGTCCGCCTTCGTCCGAGCCGATCGCCCATGGGCTGCCCGGATCACCCTCGCGGGGGTCGAGGGTGTTGTTGGGCCCCTTGCGATTGAGCCGGCCGATCGGATGGATCGGCGGAAGGTAGAGGACGTCGAAGCCCATCGCCGCGACCGCGGGAAGACGCTTCGCGGCACTCCGGAACGTGCCGCTCTTGATCTCGCCCGACTTCAGGCGCTTGGCTCCCTCTGAACGCGGGAAGAACTCGTACCAGGCCCCGACCCCGGCCCGTTCCCGCTCCACGACGAGTTCGTGGCGTGGCCCGATCGTGGTGAGCGAAGCGATGGGTCGATCCGCGAAGAACGCGGCGATGGCCGGGTCCCGCACGATCGTGAGCGCGGTGTCGTCGCTGATCGACGCATCCCGAAGCGCCGCAGCAGCACGTTCCAGCGTCTGTCGCTCGGGTCGCGGGCGCTCCGCGTCGGCGGCGGCGCGGCCGAACAGCGACGCTCCGATCTCGCGCATGAGCGCGGCATCCACATCCGCGGCGATCTTCAGGTCGGCGGCGTGTTCCCAGGTCGCGAATTCGTCGGCGAACGCCTCGTACCGGAACGACCAGACGCCCTCCTCGGTGGGGGCGATGAGGGTCTCCCACCGGTCGAATCCGTCATGGAGGGGCCGGAGCCGGTGCAGCGATTCGTCGCCGCTCGGTGAGAACAGACGCACATGCACGCCGATGAGGTCGTGCCCCTCGCGGAATGCGGTGACCCGGAAGGGGACCACCTCGCCCGCATACGCACGGGGAGGGAAGAGGCCGCCCGGAACGGACGGCACCGCGAGGGCCATCGGGATCCGGCCGGTGATCGTGTCGCTCGGTGAGGTACTCAGTGACGGGGGGTCCGCAGCGGGGCGGACGGGAATCGGGGAGATCGATCGCCAGGGGCGTTGCGTCTCAGGACGCGTCTTCGTGGCCACCTCACGAACCTACCGCGCACGGGTTGCCCGGCACAGCATGGGGGACTCACGTGGCGCGGAACAGGTGCATCGATGTACCCTCTACGGTCACGGTGTCGCCGGGCGCGAAGATCGTGATCTGGTCCGTCGGCCGCTCGTCCGCGCTCGACCACAGCGATTCGTACGCGATGACGCCCTCGATTTCCGGGAGGGTCACCTCGACCGGCTGCTCCGTGCCGTGCACGATCAGCAGGATCCGGTTGAACTCCTCGGTCTCAGGGGTGGAGGCGGCGACATACTGCAGCGTCCGGTTCGCGGGACTCGTCCACCGGTCGCCGGACATCGTCTCGCCGTGCTCGTCGTACCAGTCCATCGACGACGCGCTGGGGATCCGCTTGTCCTCGTGCGCGAAGCGGATCGGGCGAAGCGCGGGGTTCTCATGACGCAGGCTGATGAGGCGCTGCACGTGCCGGTGCAGGTCTTCCTGCCACGGTTCGTGGTCCCACGACAGCCAGGTGAGGGAGGAGTCGTGACAATAGGCGTTGTTGTTCCCGCGCTGGGAGCGGGCGAACTCGTCGCCCGCCGTCAGCATGGGTACCCCCGCGGAAAGAAGGAGCGTGCCCAGGAGGTTCCGCATCGCTTTTCGCCGAACGGAGAGGATGCCGGCATCGTCGGTGGGTCCCTCTGCGCCATGGTTGAACGAGCGGTTGGTGTCTGCTCCGTCGCGGTTCTGCTCGCCGTTGCCCATGTTGTGCTTGACGTCGTAGCTGACCAGGTCGCGAAGCGTGAACCCGTCGTGGGCGGTCACGAAGTTCACGCTCGCGAGCGGGCCGCGCTCGTCGCTGAACGTGTTGGATGAGCCGGCGAGGCGAGTGGCGAATCCGCCGATGCCGACCGGTGCCGCCGACGCACGTCGCGCATAGTCGACGTCGCTCAGCCAGAAGTTGCGGACGCGGTCGCGGTAGCGGTCGTTCCACTCGGCCCACCCCTCGCCGAAATTGCCGGTCTGCCAGCCGCCCATCCCCACGTCCCACGGCTCGGCGATCCGCTTGACCCCCGCGAGGGCGGGGTCGTCGATGATCGCACGCAGCAGGGGATGCTCCGGAGTGAACGCGTGCGTCGCGTCACGGCCGAGGGTCGCCGCCAGATCGAAGCGGAAGCCGTCGATCTGCACGTCGTTCGCCCAATAGCGGAGGGAATCGAGGATCAGTCGGGCTGCGGCGTCGGTTGACGTGTTGACCGAATTGCCGCACCCGGTGACGTCGATGTAGGCGCCGTCGTCCTGCTGGCGGTAGTAGGCACGGTTGTCGATGCCGCGCAGGCTCGTGCGCGGACCCCCGATGGCTTCCTCCGACGTGTGGTTGTAGACGACGTCGAGGATCACCTCGAGCCCGGCCGCGTGCAGCAGCTTGACCATTCCCTTGAACTCGCGCAGCACCGCTTCCGGCCCCTCGCGCCGATTCGCCTCTGTGGCGTATGCCGCGTGCGGGGTGAAGAAGTTCAGTGTGTTGTAGCCCCAGTAGTTCGTGAGGCCGAGCTGGAGGAGGCGCGGCTCGGAGGCGAACGCGTGGACGGGAAGGAGCTCGATGCTCGTGACCCCGAGCGTGAGGAAGTGTTCGATCATCGCGGGATGCGCAAGGCCCGCATAGGTCCCGTGCAGGGCAGGCGGAACGTCGGGATGCCGCTTGGAGAGGCCCTTGAGGTGGCCTTCGTAGATGATCGTGCGGTCGAGGGGGATCGCCGGCTTTGCCACTCCGCCCCAATCGAACGATCCGTCCACGACCACCGAGCGCCAGTCGTCGAATCCGCCGTTGACGAGCCCGCGCGAATAGGGTTCGACGAGGATCGTCCGAGGGTTGAACGTGTTGCCGGTCTCGTGCGGGCCGTCGACGCGTATCGCGTAGCGCACCCCCGGTCGCAGGAGGGGGGTCGTCACGCTCCACACGTCGCCGCCGACCGGGGCGAGCGGCTCGCGATCGGTGATCCAGTCGAGGTCGGTGTCGTCGAAGATCAGGAGCTCCACCGACCTCGCGTGGGCCGACCAGACCCTGAGGGTTCCGCCGCCCGCATGGAGTGTCACTCCCAGCTGGTCGAGGTCCGAACGCAGCAGCGACGCCGGGGACGTGGTCTCGGCGAGTGAATCGACCATGCGCTCTACAGTAGTAATGCCGTGACGCCGGGACGTACACGGCGGGGAGCGGGGTCCGTGATGCAGTCGAACCACGGCCGGGTGCGCCGGGATCGCGTGTACTTGGACCACGCCGCCACCACACCGCTGCGGCCGGAGGCGAGAGACGCCTGGATCGCGACGACCGAGCACGTCGGAAACGCTTCGTCGATCCACGCCGGTGGGCAGGACGCGCGGCGGATCCTGGAAGAGGCGCGGGAGCGGATCGCGGCCGTGCTCGATTGCGACCCCATCGAGGTCGTCCTCACTTCGGGCGGCACCGAGTCGGTGAACCTCGCGGTCAAGGGGCTCTGGTGGGGTCGGAGTGCGGGGACGGATGCGGTGGTCCTGCCCGATGCGGAGCACCACGCCACGCTCGATGCGGTCCAGTGGCTGGCCGCGACGCAGGGCGCGCGGGTCGTTCCTGTGCGCGTCGATCGTCAGGCACGGGTGGACACGGCGGCGTTCGCGGCGGCGTGCGCGGGCGACGGCGTGGCGCTGGCCACCGCGCTGGTCGCCAACAACGAGGCGGGCACGATCAATCCCGTTGCCGAGCTCGCTCAGGCGGCGAGCGCCGGGAGAGTGCCCTTCCACCTCGATGCCGTCAGCGCGTTCGGTCATGTCCCGGTGTCGTTCCGTCGCTGGCGGGCGGAGGCCGCGGGCGGCACGGGCCTGGTCGCGCTCAGCGTGTCGGCGCACAAGATCGGCGGACCGGTCGGGATCGGTGCCCTGGTCGTGTCGCGCGCGGCGACCCTCTCCGCGCTCCAGCACGGCGGAGGGCAGCAGCGCGGCCTGCGCTCCGGGACCCAGGATGTCGCGGGCGCCGTGGCGTTCGCGGTCGCGGCAGAGCTGGCGGACGCCGAGCGCGAGGCCGAAGCGGCGCGGCTCGCAGACCTGCGGGATTCGCTGGTCTCCGGCATCCGCACTCTGGTGCCGGAGGCGGAGCTGCTCGGCGATCCGACCGATCGGCTGCCCGGCAATGCCCACGTGCTGTTCCCCGGGGCGAGCGGCGACGCCCTGCTGTTTCTCATGGATCGCGCAGGCATTGCCGTCTCGACGGGATCGGCATGTCAGGCCGGCGTGCCCGAACCGTCGCACGTGGTGCTCGCCATGGGCAGGGACGACGACGCCGCCCGCTCGGTCCTGCGGCTCACCCTCGGCCGCGCCTCCACGCGAGCGGATGTGGATGCGTTCCTCGCCGCACTGCCCGAGGCGTACGAGCGGGCGGTGCCCTCCGCGCGGCGCTGACGGGCTCCCGGACGCCGTGCAGTCACCCGCTCGTAGACTGGACGCATGAGGATCCTTGCGGCGATGAGTGGTGGCGTGGACTCGGCGGTGGCCGCTGCGCGCGCCGTCGACGCCGGTCATGACGTGGTCGGGGTGCACTTGGCCCTATCGCGCGCGGGCGGCACCCTCCGCACCGGGAGCCGGGGCTGCTGCACGATCGAAGACTCGCTGGATGCGCGCAGGGCCGCCGATCTGCTCGGCATCCCGTTCTACGTGTGGGACTTCTCCGAGAGGTTCCGCGACGACGTGATCGATGACTTCATCGCCGAGTACCAGGCCGGTCGCACCCCGAACCCCTGCATGCGCTGCAACGAGAAGATCAAGTTCGCCGCACTCCTCGAACGGGCCGTCGAACTCGGTTTCGACGCGGTCTGCACCGGCCATTACGCGACGCTCATCGACGGCGAGAGCGGTCTCGAGCTGCACAGGGCGTCGGATGCCGCGAAGGACCAGTCCTATGTGCTCGGCGTGCTGACGGCCGAGCAGCTGGCACACACGTACTTCCCGCTCGGCGCGACGCCGTCCAAGGCCGTCGTCCGCGCGGAGGCGGCGGCGCGCGGTCTCACGGTCGCGCAGAAGCCCGACAGTCACGACATCTGCTTCATCCCCGACGGCGACACCCGCGGCTGGCTGGCCGAGAAGGTCGGCACCGCGACGGGTGACATCGTCGATCGCACGGGAGCCGTGGTGGGATCGCACGAGGGCGCGCACGCCTTCACCGTCGGCCAGCGGCGCGGCCTCGCCCTCGGCGTGCCGGCCGCCGACGGCAAGCCGAGATTCGTGCTCGAGGTGCGCCCGGTCTCCAACACCGTCGTCGTCGGTCCGAAGGAGGCTCTCGCGATCTCCGAGATCTCGGGCGCCCGCTACAGCTGGACGGGCGCACCGCCCGCGGACGATGAGTGGGACTGTCATGTGCAGATCCGTGCGCACGCAGAGCCTGTGCCGGCCACAGCGCGCAGGGATGCGGCATCCGGTGCGCTCGTGGTCACCCCCGAGGTGGCACTCGACGGTGTGGCCCCCGGCCAGACGGCGGTGCTCTACGTCGGAACGCGAGTACTCGGCCAGTTCACGATCGACCGCACGGTCTCGGCCGTTCCCGCGGGGGTCTAGCCGGTTCGACGTCGGAGCCCGTCTCTAGACTGACGGGGTGACTGACGGCTCGGACATCTCCTCGCTCCCGCTCGACGAAGCTCGCGATGAGGTGGAGTCGCTCGTGGACCGCATCATCGGCGCGCGCGACGCATACTACGGGCGCGACACCGTGGTCGTCGACGACCAGACGTACGACGGGTGGATGCATCGGCTCGAAGAGATCGAGCGACTCCACCCCGAGCTGCAGAGCCAGGACTCGCCGACGCTGACGGTGGGTGCGGCATCCGGCACGCTGTTCGATCCGGTCGAGCATGCCGAGCGGATGCTCAGTCTCGACAACGTGTTCAGCGATGACGAGTTCCTCGCCTGGGCCGCGAAGGTCCAGCGCGATGCGGGCCGCTCCGTGCACTTCCTGTGCGAACTGAAGATCGACGGTCTCGCGCTGTCGCTCCGTTACGAGCACGGTCGCCTCACGACCGCCGCCACTCGGGGCGACGGTCGTGTCGGCGAGGATGTGACGGAGAACGTCCGCCGGATCAGCGGCATCCCGCAGCGACTTGCGGGCACGGGCCATCCTCCGCTGGTCGAAGTGCGCGGCGAGGTGTTCTTCGACGTGGCCGATTTCGAAGCGCTCAATGCGTACCAGGCTTCCATGGGCGATCGTCTCTTCGCCAACCCGCGCAACGCCGCGAGCGGCTCGCTGCGTCAGAAGGCCGAGGGCAAGAACGAGCGCCAGCTCGAGGCGATGCGTCAGCGCGTGTCGCGGCTTCGCCTCACCGTGCACGGCATCGGGGCGTGGCCGGATCCGCCCGTCGCGACGCAGAGCGAGATCTACGGACTGCTCGCAACCTGGGGCCTGCCGACCAGTCGGTATTTCGAGGTCTTCGACAGTCCGGATGGCGCGGACGCCTACATCCGCCGATTCGGCGAGAACCGTCACTCGATCGAGCACGAGATCGACGGCGTCGTCGTCAAAGTCGACGAGCTCGCGCTCCACGGCGAGCTCGGTGCCACCAGCCGCGCACCGCGGTGGGCCATCGCCTACAAGTACGCTCCGGAAGAGGTGAACACGAAGCTCCTCGACATCGTCGTCTCGGTGGGGCGCACCGGCCGGGCCACGCCGTTCGCGGTCATGGAGCCGGCGCGGGTCGCCGGGAGCGTGGTGCGCCAGGCCACCCTCCACAACCAGGACGTCGTGAAGGCGAAGGGCGTTCTGATCGGCGACACGATCGTGCTGCGCAAGGCGGGCGACGTGATCCCCGAAGTGCTCGGCCCCGTGGTCGAACTGCGCGACGGCACCGAGCGCGAATTCGTGATGCCCACCCACTGCCCCGAATGCGGCTTCCCCCTGGCGCCGGCGAAAGAGGGCGACATCGACCTGCGGTGCCCCAACTCACGGTCGTGTCCCGCGCAAGTACGCGGGCGTGTCGAGCACATCGGCTCGCGGGGTGCACTCGACATCGAGGGTCTCGGCGAGGTCTCGGCGGCGGCTCTCACGCAGCCGGTCCGTCCCGAAGAGCCACCGCTCGAGACCGAGGCCCGGCTGTTCGACCTGCGCGCCGAAGACCTGTTCGGGATCGATGTGGTGGTCCGCGACGCCGAGACGGGGCTTCCGCGCCTGAACGAGGACGGAACGCCCGACACGCGGTCGCCCTTCCGGCGGCAGCGGAAGAAGACAGATGCCGCGTACCGGCCCGACGGTCCGTTCGACGGCGACGAGGCATACATCCTGTCGCGTGCCGCGACCGAGCTGCTCGCCAACATCGAGGCCGCCAAGGTGAAGGATCTGTGGCGCTTCCTCGTCGCGCTCAACGTCCGGCACGTCGGTCCCGTGGCCGCGCGCGCCCTCGCCCAGTGGTTCGGTTCGGTCGCGGCGATCCGCGCGGCCTCTCGCGACGAGCTCGCCGCCGTTGATGGGGTGGGAGGAATCATCGCCGACGCGCTGATCGATTGGTTCGACGTCGATTGGCATCGTGACATCGTCGATCGGTGGACGACCGCGGGCGCCCAGCTGACCACACCGGGCCATCCGGGTCCTGGGGCGGCCACTGCACGGGGTGGGGTGCTGGACGGTGTGACCGTGGTGGCGACCGGCTCGCTCGAGGGCTACTCGCGAGAGGGTGCGCAGCAGGCGATCATCGACGCAGGAGGCAAGTCGGCGTCGAGCGTGTCGAAGAAGACCGACTTCGTCGCCGCCGGCCCGGGCGCGGGCTCGAAGCTCGCAAAGGCTGAAGAGCTCGGCGTGCGGATCATCGACGCGGCGCAGTTCCATCTGCTGGTGACAGAGGGTCCGGGCGCGCTCGACGGCGCCGTCGGGGGCGCGCCGGCCGAGGCTTAGGCGCCGGTCGTGAGGTTGAGGAGCGACTCGCGCACCTGTCGGCGCAGCACCTTGCCGATGAGCGATTTCGGCAGCTCGTCGACCACGTAGACGCGCCGCGGCACCTTGTACGGAGTGAGGATGCCGCGGGTGAAGTCGCGCACGGCTTCGACGTCGATCTCGCTACCCGGCTCCACCACGATCGCGGCGACGACCTCTTCGCCGGAGTGCTCGCTGGGCAGCCCGACGACGGCGGCGTCCTGCACCTGCGGGTGCTGCCGAAGGGCGTTCTCGACCTCTGTCGGGGCGACGTTGAACCCGCCCGTGATGATGAGCTCCTTGATGCGATCGACGATGCGGACGAAACCGGCCTCGTCGATCGTCACGATGTCGCCGGTGCGGAACCACCCGTCGGCGAACACCGTTTCGGTTTCCTCCGGCTTGCCGTAGTAACCCTGGAAGACCTGAGGTCCGCGCACGACCAGCTCGCCGCGTTCGCCCGCGCCGAGGACCCTCGTCGGCTCGTCAGGATCGACGATGCGGCATTCCGTGCCCGGCAGGGGCAGGCCCACCGTGCCGGGCACGCGGTTGTCGGCCACGGGGTTCGCCATCAGCACGGGGGAGCACTCGCTCAATCCATAGCCTTCGACGAGGAATCCGCCGGTGGCCTGCTCGAACGGCACCACGAGCTCGTGGGGGAGCGCCATCGCGCCGGAGATCGCGATCTCCGTGCCTCGCAGCGACACCCCCTTCTCCCGCGCGGCCTTCAGGAGCCGGTCAGCGATCGGAGGCACGAGCGGCAGGAAGGTCGCCGGGTGCTTCTTCGTCACCTCGAGCACCATGTCGGGGTCGAATCGGGGGAAGAGCACGAGACGCGCGCCCATCGACATCGCGAACGTGAGGCACAGCGTGAGGCCGTAGGCGTGGAACATCGGCAGCACGGCGTAGACGACGCACCCGTTCCCGCGTGTGATCGAGGGCACCCACGCGACGGCCTGTGCGGCGTTGGCGAGCAGATTCCGATGGGTGAGTGCTGCGCCCTTGGGCGTGCCGGTCGTGCCGCTCGTGTACTGGATGATCGCGAGGTCGTCGGTCGCGGGCTTCGGGTGCGTGGCGGGCAGCGACCCGACTTTCAGGAGGTCTTCCCACGCGGTCGTGCCGGTGACACGCTCGTGGAGGGCCTCGCGCGCCTCCCGTGCTTTGGCGATCGGCAGCTTCAGCGCCATCCGCGTGCCGAAGGGCATGGCCTTCGTGATGTCGACAGACACGATGCTCGACACCTGCAGATCGGCAGGGAAGTCCTGGATGCTGCCCACGACCTTGCTCCACGCGATGGCGTGCGTCGCGCCGTGGTCTTCGAACTGCTTGCGCAGCTCGCGCGGCGTATACAGGGGATTGTGCTCGACGACGATCGCCCCGAGCCGGAGGATCGCGTAGAAGGCGACGATGTGCTGAGGGCAGTTCGGCAGCACGATCGCGACTCGGTCTCCGGCGCCGACCCCCTGGGCGCGCAGGCCCGCGGCGGCACGGTCGATCTGCGCGAGCAGCTCGCGATACGTCGTCACGCGCCCGAAGAACTGCAGGGCGGGAGCATCCGGAAAGTCACGTGCGGAGGCTTCGACGATGTCGATGAGCGAGCCGGTGATCGGGGCCAGATCTTTCGGAACACCGGGCGCGTAGCTGGCGATCCAGGGCCGAGGGGGGTCGTACGTCACTGTCACCCGGCCAGCCTAAACCCGCCGCGTGCAGCCCTGCGGGGCCACGCGCAGCCGGCACGCGGCGGTGAGGCCGAGCCGCGCAAACTAGACTGGCGGAGTGTCTGAAATCACCCCCGATCTCGTGCGCCATCTCGGTGTGCTCGCCCGGATCCAGCTGAGCGACGACGAGGTACAGCGCCTCACCGGACAGCTCGACGCGATCGTCGACAACATCGCCAAGGTCTCGCAGGTGGCCACTCCCGATGTGATCGCGACCAGCCACCCGATCCCGCTGCAGAACGTTTGCCGTGCCGACGTCGTGGGCGAAACCCTCACGCAGGCTCAGGCGTTGCAGAACGCCCCGGATGCGGCCGACGGCCGGTTCCGCGTCACCGCGATCCTCGGAGAAGAACAGTGACGGAGCCGACAGGGACGGAACGAAAAGCAGTGAGCGACATCATCCGGCTCTCCGCGGCAGACCTCGCCGCGAAGCTCGCTTCGCGCGAGATCTCGAGCGTCGAGGCCACCCAGGCGCACCTCGATCGCATCGCCGCGGTGGACGGAGACGTCCACGCCTTCCTGCACGTGAATGCCGGCGCTCTGGATGCCGCCGCCGACATCGATCGCCGACGGGCCGCGGGTGAGGATCTCGGCCCCGTGGCCGGAGTTCCGCTCGCCATCAAGGACGTGCTGGTCACGACGGACATGCCCTCGACGAGCGGATCGAAGATCCTCGAGGGGTACCTGTCGCCGTTCGACGCCACCGTGGTGGCGCGTGCACGGGCCGCCGGTCTCGTGCCGCTCGGCAAGACGAACATGGATGAGTTCGCGATGGGCTCCTCGACCGAGCACTCGGCCTACGGCCCCACCCACAACCCGTGGGACCTCGACCGGATCCCGGGCGGGTCCGGCGGCGGTTCGGCCGCGGCCGTCGCCGCCTTCGAGGCGCCCCTCGCCCTCGGCTCTGACACGGGAGGCTCGATCCGCCAGCCTGCCCACGTGACCGGCACCGTGGGCATCAAGCCCACCTACGGCGGCGTGAGCCGGTACGGCGCGATCGCTCTCGCGTCCAGCCTCGATCAGGTGGGTCCGGTAACCAGGACGGTGCTCGACGCCGGCCTGCTGCACGACGTGATCGGCGGCCACGACCCGCGCGATTCGACGTCGCTCACCGACGCGTGGCCGTCCTTCGCCGACGCGGCGCGGGAGGGCGCGCGCGGCGATGTGCTCAAGGGACTGAAGGTCGGCGTCATCGCAGAGCTTCCCGACAGCGGGTTCCAGGCCGGTGTGTCGGGTTCATTCCGGGCCGCGCTGGCGGTGATGGAGGCTCAGGGGGCCGAGATCGTCGAGATCAGCGCCCCGCACTTCGAGTACGGAGTGGCCGCGTATTACCTGATCCTCCCCGCCGAGGCATCCAGCAACCTCGCCAAGTTCGACTCGGTGCGCTTCGGTCTTCGGACTCAGGCCGTGGGCACGGTGGAGGATGTCATGGCCGCGACCCGTGATGCGGGCTTCGGCGACGAGGTGAAGCGACGCATCATCCTCGGCACGTACGCGCTGTCGGCCGGCTACTACGACGCCTACTACGGCTCCGCGCAGAAGGTGCGCACCCTCATCCAGCGCGATTTCGATGAGGCGTTCGCCCGTGTCGACGTGATCGCGACGCCCTCGGCGCCGACCACGGCGTTCCGGCTGGGCGAGAAGATCGACGACCCGCTGCAGATGTACTTGAACGATGTCACGACGATCCCCGCCAACCTCGCGGGGGTTCCGGGCATCTCGATTCCGTCGGGCCTGGCCGCCGAGGACGGCCTGCCCGTCGGCATCCAGTTCCTGGCGCCCGCGCGCGAAGACGCACGCCTCTACCGCGTGGGCGCTGCGCTCGAGGCTCTGCTCGTGGACAGCTGGGGCGGTCCGCTCCTCGACAAGGCTCCGACGCTCGGAGAGAAGGCCTGATCATGGCGACGCACGGAAGAAGCGCGGATAAGCTGCTGAGTTTCGACGAGGCCCTCGAGCGGTTCGAACCCGTTCTCGGGTTCGAGGTGCACGTCGAGCTGAACACCAAGACCAAGATGTTCTCGGCTGCGCCCAACTCGTTCGGGCGCGAGCCGAATACCGATCTGGCACCCGTCGACCTGGGTCTGCCCGGGTCCCTCCCCGTCGTCAACGAGCAGGCGGTCCGCTACTCCATCTCGCTCGGGCTCGCGCTGGGGTGCTCGATCGCACCGTCCAGCCGCTTCGCACGCAAGAACTACTTCTACCCCGATCTGGGTAAGAACTATCAGATCAGCCAGTACGACGAGCCGATCGCGTTCGAGGGCTCGGTCGATGTCGAGCTCGCGGACGGCACGATCGTCACGGTGCCCATCGAGCGCGCGCACATGGAAGAGGATGCCGGCAAGCTCACGCACGTCGGCGGCTCGACCGGGCGCATCCAGGGCGCGGAGTACTCGCTCGTCGACTACAACCGCGCGGGCGTGCCGCTCGTGGAGATCGTCACCAAGCCCATCTACGGGTCCGAACACCGTGCCCCCGAGATCGCGAAGGCGTACGTCCAGACGATCCGCGACATCGTGCTGGCGCTGGGGATCTCGGACGCGAAGATGGAGCGCGGCAACCTCCGCTGCGACGCGAACGTTTCACTGCGTCCCCGTGGACAGGAGAAGCTCGGCACTCGCACCGAGACCAAGAACGTGAACTCGATGCGCTCCGTCGAGCGCGCGGTGCGCTACGAGATCCAGCGGCAGGCGGCGATCCTCGCGGCGGGCGGCACGATCACGCAAGAGACCCGGCACTGGCACGAGGACACCGGAACGACTTCGCCGGGCCGGCCGAAGTCCGACGCCGACGACTACCGATACTTCCCCGAGCCGGACCTCCTCCCGGTGGTTCCCTCGCCCGCCTTGATCGATGAGCTCCGGGCCGCGCTCCCGGAGGGCCCCGCGGCGCGCCGTCGTCGCCTGAAAGCAGAGTGGGGCTTCACGGATCTCGAGTTCCAGGACGCCGCGAACAACGGCATCCTCGCCGAGATCGAGGCGACGATCGTCGCGGGCGCGACCCCCGCGGCTGCCCGCAAGTGGTGGACCGGCGAGATCGCCCGCCTCGCCAACGCGCAGGGGCGGGAGGCCGCCGACCTCGTGTCTCCCGCCGACGTTGCTGCGGTGCAGGCGCTCGTCGATGCCGGAACGCTCAACGACAAGCTCGCGCGCCAGGTGCTGGAGGCCGTCATCGCGGGTGAGGGCACACCCCAGGAGATCGTGGATGCTCGGGGCCTTGCCGTCGTCTCGGACGACGGTGCGCTCATCGCCGCGATCGATGACGCGCTGGCCGCGCAGCCCGACGTGCTCGAGAAGATCCGGGACGGAAAGGTCCAGGCGGCGGGGGCGGTCATCGGAGCGGTGATGAAGGCGATGCGGGGGCAGGCCGACGCGGCCCGTGTGCGCGAACTCGTCCTGGAGCGCGCGGCCCGGTAAGTCGCGCGGCCCGGTGAGCCTCGAAGGGCGGGGCCCGATGTCGGCGCACGCGGCGAGAATGTATTCATGGGACGCGGCGACGGGACGGGGCGGACGGTCTCGCCCGACGATGCCGACGACAGCGGCACCGGCATCCTTCACGTCGACATGGATGCGTTCTACGCATCCGTAGAAGTTCTCGACGACCCCACGTTGAGGGGCAAGCCGATCATCATCGGCGCGCCCGACGGCCGGTCGGTGGTCTCCAGCGCCTCGTACGAGGCGCGACGGTTCGGAGTGCGCTCGGCGATGCCGGTGGGGCAGGCGTTGCGCCTCTGCCCGAACGCGATCGTCGTGCTCCCGCACTTCGATCGCTACCTGGCGAAATCGGCGGAGGTGATGGAGATCTTCCACTCCTTCACGCCCCTGGTCGAGCCGCTGTCGATTGACGAGGCATTCCTCGATGTGCGCGGGGCACGACGGCTCTGGGGGAGCCCCGGCGAGATCGGCCGCGCGATCCGGCGCCGTGTGCTCGCCGAGACGGGGCTGGTCTGCAGCGTCGGAGTGGCTGCGACCAAGCATGTCGCGAAGATGGCGTCGACACTGAGCAAGCCGGACGGCATCCTCATCGTCGCAGAGGCCGACACCGCCGCCTTCCTCGCGCCGCGGTCGGTGCGGACGATGTGGGGCGTCGGGCCGAAAGCATCGGAGGTGCTCGAGTCGCGCGGGCTGCGGACGATCGCAGACGTCCGCGATGCCCCGCGTGCGTCGCTCGATCGCGCCGTCGGGGTGGCCATGGGGGACCGGCTCTGGCACCTCGCGCGCGGCATCGACCCGCGTGAGGTCTCGACGTCGCGCGTCGAGAAGAGCATCGGGCACGAAGAGACCTTCCACACCGACATCGCCGACCCCGCGGTGCTGCGCGCGGAGTTGCGTCGGCTCGCCGATCGTGTGGGTGCGCGGCTGCGCAAGAGCGGCTGGGAGGCGTCGACGATCGCCCTGAAGCTGCGATTCGCCGACTTCACGACGATCAGCCGATCGCAGACGCTCGAGGCGCCGACTGCGGTGGGCCAGCGGATCGGGGATGCCGCGCATGAGTTGTTCGACAGCATCGACCTTCACCAGCCGGTGCGCCTCGTGGGTGTGCGGGCAGAGAAGCTCCAGGAGTCCGGGGGCGCGGCGCTCGCCCTCTGGGACGACGATGAAGAGTGGCGCAATGTGGAAGGCGCGCTGGACGATGCGACCGCCCGGTTCGGAAAGGGGGCGGTCACTCGTGCCGCCTTCCTCGGCCGGACGCCCGCGATGGGTGCACTCCCGTCGCATCCGAAGCCTCCGCAGGGGTAGCGTGGGCTCATGCCCAACATCGCACTCGAGCTCGGCAAGCAGTCCGCATCATTCGGCGTGAAGAGCGCCTACGGTGAGCAGCAGGACGTCGACGGAATCCGCATCGTTCCCGTCGCCCTCACGTGGACGGGGTTCGGTGGCGGATCCGATGAGGTCGGCAACGGTGGCGGTGGGGGCGGCGGGTACGCGATTCCCCTGGGCGCCTACATCCGCCGCGGTGGAGATCTGCGCTTCGAGCCGAACATCGTCGTGTTCCTCGCCGTCGCGATCCCGTTCGTGTGGGTCGCCGGCCGCGCGTTCAGCCGTGTCGTCCGCATCCTCAAGAAGTAGCAGCGACCCGCTCGCGAACGCGCGCCATGCGGCGGCCGCGAGGATCCTCGAGGCTGTCATCGCGGTCGAGGCGGCCAATCCGGTCGTCCTCATCGACGGTCGCAGCGGATCGGGCAAGTCGACTCTCGCCAGGGAGCTCGTGCAGCGCTGGCCGCTTCGCGGACGAGTCCAGCTCGTCGGTCTTGACGCGATCTATCCGGGATGGGACGGGCTCGACGAGGGCGTGCGCACAGCGACCGACACCATCCTGAACGCGCACGCCCGAGGGTTCATCGGCGTATGGGAGCGATGGGACTGGGCGGCCTCACAGCACGCGGAAGCCCATGCCGTCGATCCGGCGCTGCCGTTGATCGTCGAGGGCTCGGGCATCCTCACCCCGGTCACCGCGCGTCTCGCGGACGTGCGTGTGTGGCTCGAATCGCCGACCGCGTCGCGCAAGAGTCGTGCGCTGGCGCGGGACGGTGAGACCTTCCGCCCGCACTGGACGCGATGGGCCGAGCAGGAAGAGCGCCATCTGACTCGCGACGATCCGCGGGCTCACGCAACCCTGACCTTCGAGATCCCTTAGCGTGCTCGGGGGTCAGTCCTCCGTGACGGCGCGCACGAGGCCATCGAGGCGGTACCCGAGCCAGTCGTAGATCCCGAAGCGCGTGTCATCCTCGTCGTGGTCGTCTTCGGTCTCGATCCCGAGGCGTGAGGCAAGGACGAGGCGGATGGCGGCCAGCGTGCGCAGCCAGGCACGCGACTCGTCCGCGTCGATCGTAATCGAGACGAGCTCGGTGAATCGCGGGTCATCCAGGGGTGTGCCGGCAGGCACGAGCACGATGCCGCCCAGCGTGGAGAGGACGATGCCCGCATCGTCGATCCGCCGCGTGATCAGATCGGTCTGTGTGACGTCTCTGAACTCGCGTGCGGCATGCGGGTCGTCGGTGTAGGCGTCGGGCACGAGTCTTGCGATCGCGGGATCGTCGGTCGGGCGAGCGTCATCGCTCGACTGGAGGAGCTCGAGGAATTGCGTCACGAGCCCAGAGAGGTGCGCCGCCTCTATCCGCGAGATCTCCAGGGTGACGAGTCTCTCGCTCATTGGGGAGCCTTTCGTACGGTCGCCCACAGACCGTAGTCGTGCATCGCCTGGGTGTGCAGTTCCATCTGTTCGCGAGCTCCTTCCGCCACGATCGCGTGCCCCGTGTTGTGCACCGCCATCATGAGCTGAGTCGCCTGATCGAGGGAGAACCCGAAGTATTCGCGGAAGACGTGCACCACGTAGCTCATCAGATTGACCGGATCGTTCCAGACCACGGTCTGCCACGGGCGCGCCCTGTCCGCCGATTCGTGGACGTGCAGATCCTCACGCGTGTCGGGGAGCGCCGCTGCCCTCATCACGCCCACCCCAGCTCGTGGAGGCGCTCATCATCGATTCCGTAGAAGTGCGCGATCTCGTGCACGAGCGTCGTATGGATCTCATCCCGGAGTTCGTCGAGGGAATCGCAGACCTGAAGGTGCGGTTCCCGGTAGACGATAATGCGGTCGGGCAGTTCGCCCGCACCGTACCGGTCGCGCTCCGTCAACGCCCACCCGTCGTAGAGGCCGAGCAGGTCGAGGCTGCCGTCCTCGGGGCGGTCTTCGACGACGAACACGACGTTGTCGAGCCCGTCGATCATATCGACGGGCAGCGAATCCAGCTCCGCGACGACGAGCGCCTCGAAGGCGGCGGCATCCGCCTCAATCATTGGGGTGAGTAACGGGGCTCGAACCCGCGACATCGGCCACCACAAGGCCGCGCTCTACCAACTGAGCTATACCCACCATGTCTCCCGCACGTGCGAGCAACCCGAAGATTCTCTCATACTTCGGGTGCAAACGCCGACACGACGGATGCGGCGACCGCACGTGCCCCGTCGCTCGTCGGCCCGGGCTGGGGCACGAACACGGCCTGCCGGTAGTAGGCCAGCTCGCGGATCGATTCGCGGATGTCGGCGAGCGCGCGGTGGCCCCCGTCCTTCGACGGAGCGTGGATGTAGGCCCTCGGGTACCAGCGGCGCGAGAGCTCTTTGACGCTCGAGACGTCGACGTTGCGGTAGTGCAGCCAGCGATCCAGCCGTGGCATGTACTTGGCGAGGAACATCCGATCGGTCCCGATCGTGTTGCCCGCGAGCGGCGCCTTGCCCTCCTGCGGGACGAACCGCTGGATGTACTCCAGCGCCAGGAACTCCGCCTCGGCGGCGCTGACTCCGTTCGGGATCTCGTCGATGAGTCCTGAGGTCGTGTGCATCTGAGTGACGAACTCGTTCATGTGCGCCAGGGCGGTGTCGTCGGGCTTGATCACGATCTGGAAGCCGGGGTCGAGCACCCTCAGCTCGAAGTCGGTCACGACGACCGCGATCTCGACGAGCTCGTCGACTTCGAGATCGAGCCCTGTCATCTCGCAGTCGATCCACACGAGTCGGTCGTTCTCAGAAGCCCCCACCATGCGCACCATCCTAATGAGCGGCGCCGACGCCGAGCCGCCGGGGTGTGTATCCAGCGCAGTCATCGCACGTTTGAACGTCGGCGGTGCGGTCTCCATCGCATCCATGACGGTCGATCGCGCCAGCTGTCGGTCACAAGCCCCCCTGGAGAGATTCGAACTCCCGACCAGCCGGGTAGAAACCGGATGCTCTATCCACTGAGCTACAGGGGGTGACCGATTCAGGGTACCCGTCGCATCGGCGGGGCAGGAAGTCGACAACCTCGGCATCCCCAAACCCCGATCGATCCATCGAGTCGGGGTTTGTGATCCGGATAAGATCACCGGAGCTGTCCGGATGGATCACCGGAACTATCCGGATGCCCGCCTGAGTCGGTGGTTCGAATCCATCCGGGGGCACAACGCACGAAAGGCACGCATGATCGGGTTCGCCGTCGAGCTCATCGGATTCGCGGCACAGCATCCTCGCGAGTACCGGCGACTGCTCAGCATCCGCTCGCGCATCTATCAGCGCGTCGCGGGGCTGAAGGCCGAGATCCTTCGGTCGGACGAGCCGATCCCGTTCGACGCGGTCGACCGCGCGGCCTTCCGTGCGCTGCGCCCAGGCACCGCGTGGGGCGGCGTGGGTGACTGCGCGTGGCTCCGGATCACCGGCGCCGTCCCCGCTGCGACGGGTGAGCTGCACCTGATGCTCGGGATCCGCGGTGAGGGTCTCGTCTTCTCGCCCGAAGGCGTGGTGCTCGATTCGGTCAGCACGGTATGGCAACAGGGCGATCTTCCCCACAGCGGCGGGAGGTTCCGTCCGGTGCGCGATGTCGATCTGTCGAACGGGCGCATCGAGCTCTACGCCGACGTCGCCTACAACGGGTTCCTGCTCTACGAGGTCGGCAAGGCCGTCTATCACGGCGCGCACCTCGCGACCCGAGACGACGAGATGTTCGCGCTGTACTACGACATGCTCACGCTGTCGGTCCTGGCCGTGTCGACCGACGACGAATCCCTGTCACGCGAGGTGCATGCCGCGCTGGATGCTGCGTACCGGCGGTTCGGGGCGGGCGATGCCGCGGGCGCGCGCCAGGCCCTCGCGCCGTCGCTCGCCGCCCCCTCCGAGAGCGAATTCGTCTACACCGCGGTCGGCCACGGCCATCTCGATATGGCCTGGCTCTGGCCGCTCCGCGAGACGCACAGGAAGGCGGCGCGGACGTACGCGAAGGCCCTCGGCAACATCGATCGCACCGATTCGCTCGTCTACGGCACGAGCCAGCCGCAGCAGATGCAGTGGATGAAGGAGCAGCAGCCCGCGCTCTTCGAGCGGCTGCGCAACGCCGCCGCGGCCGGCCGGGTGGAGCTGCAGGGCAGTTTCTGGGTGGAACCCGACACCAACCTCCCGGGTGGCGAATCGCTCGTCCGTCAAGCGCTCGTGGGCCGTCGATTCCTCCAGGACGAGTTCGCACTCGACGCGGACGACCTCAGGATGTGCTGGCTGCCCGACACCTTCGGCTACAGCGGCAATCTGCCGCAGATCCTCAAGAAGAGCGGGATGGATTGGTTCTCGACCATCAAGCTCGCGTGGAACAAGGTCAACACCTTCCCGCACCGCACCTTCCACTGGGAGGGCATCGACGGCTCATCCGTGCTCGTCCACATGCCGCCCGAGGGCGATTACAACGCCCGAGGCGCTGCCGACGGGCTTCTGAAGGGAATCGCCCAGTACCCCGAGCGCGACCTCGGAACCGCGCTTCTGGTCTACGGCTCGGGCGATGGTGGAGGCGGTCCGGGTGAGGTGCACGTCGAGGTCACCGGACGAGAGATGAATCTGCGCGGACTCCCTCGGATCGAGTTCGGGTCTGCGACGAGCTTCTTCCGCCGACTCGAGACGATGGAGATCGCACACACCCACGTGGGGGAGCTGTACCTCGAGACCCATCAGGGCACGTACACCACCCAGGCGCGGATCAAGCGGTTCAACCGCATCGTGGAGCGCAAGCTTCACAACGTCGAGTCGCTCGCAGCCATCGTGGGTGCCGACATCCGGGCCGACCTCGCCCCGATCTGGCGCGATGTCCTGCTGAACCAGTTCCACGACATCATCCCGGGTTCATCCATCGAGCGGGTGAATCGCGAGGCGGTGTCGGCGTATCGACGCATCGAGCGTGAGCTCGACGCACACCTTGGAGTGCTCATCGAAGCATTGCCGGCCGGCCCGGCCGGCAGGACCGCGCTGAACCTCACGAACTTCCCCCGTCGCGAGCACATCCGCATCGACGGTGAGTGGTTCCACGCAGAAGCCGCGCCCTACGCGGCCGCGGTCGTCGAGCCCGCGCAGCCCGCGCCCGAACTGGCCTTCACCCCCGACACGATGACGAACGGCATCCTCACGCTGCGCTTCGATGCATCGGGCGAGATCGTCTCGTGCACGGATCGCGAGGGAGCGGAGCTGGCCGGCGCAGGTCTGAACCGGCTCGTCCTGCACGACGATCCGTACCAGTTCCCCTTCGATGCCTGGGATATCGGGATGGACTACGTCGACAAGCCACCGCAGGTCCTGTCGGCCGCTCACGTTCGCACGTGCCTCGACGGTCCGACCGTCGTCCGCAGCGCTCTGTATCGGTACCCGAAGGTATTCATCGAGCAGAACGTGATCCTCGAAGCGGGAAGCGACGTGGTCCGGTTCGACACGGTCGTCACCTGGCGCGAGACGCACAAGATGCTCCGCGCCGAATTCCGCCCCGAGCACTACGGGGAGTCGGTGCAGAGCGAGATCCAGTTCGGCCACATCAGCCGCCCGACGACGGAGCGCGACTCGGTCGAGAGGGCGCAGTTCGAGATCTGCGCCCACAAGTGGATCGCGACGGATGACGGCACCGCCGGGTTCGCGCTGCTGAACGATTCGAAGTACGGGCATCGCGCGAAGAACGGGCTCATCAGCCTCAACCTGTTGCGCGCGCCCACCTTTCCGGACAAGACCGCCGATCGCGGTATCCATCGATTCACCTACGCGTTCACGCCCTACGCGCCGGCTGACCTGGGGAAGGTCATCCGTGAGGGATATCGCCTGAACAACCCGTTGGTCGTCACAGCGGGTGCAGAACTGCCGACGTTCGCATCGACGGATCAAGCGGGGATCGTGATCGAGACGATCAAGCCCGCCGAGAGCGGCAGCGGTGTGGTGCTGCGGTTGTACGAGAGCCTCGGTGTGCCGACGGTCACCCGGCTGAACGTGTCGCGGCCGTATGCGTCCGCGCGGGAGACGAATCTGATGGAGATCCCGCAGGGGGATGCCGATCTCGCCCGGCTGGAGTTCAGTCCGTTCGAGATCAAGACGATCCACCTGGAGGGCTGAGCCATCGTCCGCGCAGCGGTCCCGCAATCGGCGGTCGCGCCGGCTGTGCAACGCCGGTCGATCATCGCCGCAGGCTTCGGCCAGAACATCGTCCTCACGACGGTGACGACGTTCATCCTGGTGTACCTGCTGCAGTACGCGCACATCAGCACGCAGGGCATGGCGGTCGTGACGGCGATCATCACCGCCGCGAAGATCTTCGACGCCGTCAGCGACCCGGTCATGGGAAGCATCGTCGACATGACGCGCAGTCGCTGGGGCAAGCTGCGACCGTACATCCTGTACTCCGCCGCCCCCGTGGCCATCCTCTCGACCCTCCTGTTCTGTGTGCCGGATGGGCCGGAAGTCTGGCAGCTCGTCTTCTTCGGCGTCTGCTACTTCCTGTGGGGGTTCGCCTACACGGTGTGCGACGTGCCGTACTGGGGACTCATCGGCTCGGCGTTCCCGAATCCCACCGAGCGCACCGGGGTGATCTCTCACGTACGGGCCTTCGGGTCGATCGCCCTCGGCGTCGCGACGCTCGGAATGCCGTGGTTCGCTCGGCTGCTGAGCGGCGGCGGCGAGACCACCGGGCTCGGCTGGTCGCTCGCGGTCGGCATCGCGTCGGTGATCGGCATGGGTCTCTTCCTGCTGGCGTTCTTCAACACGCGGGAACGTCACGACCCCGCAACGCAGGAGCGACTGAGCTTCCGCGTGCTGTTCACCACACTGCTCAGGAACACGTCGCTGCTCATGGTCCTGCTGGGCTCGGTCCTGGGGTTCGGCCGCTACATCGTGCAGGCGGGGGGAGCGGTCTTCGTGGTCGTGGCCTACGGCGATGAGGCGTACTTCACCCTCGTCGGTGCGGCGATCATCGTCGGCATGGTGCTGTCCTCGTTCACCGCGCCTCTCCTGCTGAGAGTGGTCAGCGGACGCGCTGCGATCATCGGCAGCTCGTTCATCGGAGCCACCCTCTACATCGGAATGTACTTCGCGGGCTATCAGAATCTGATCGTCATGATGGTCTTCATCTTCCTCACCGGACTGACTCTCGGGATCTTCCTCGTCGTGCAGGCGACGATGATCGCCGACTCCGTCGACGACGTCGAACGGCGCACGGGCGTACGCAATGACGGCATCTCGTTCTCCACCCTCACGTTCGTCTCGAAGATCATGAACGCGCTCGCGGTGCTGGTCTTCGGCATCTTCATCGTGGTGGCCGGGTACCAGAGCGGGGTCACGGTCACGCCGCAGATGCAGCAGACGCTCTTCGTATCGATCACGCTCGTCCCGGCCCTGAGCTGCGTTTTGTCCGCCGTGCCGTTCTTCTTCTACCGGATCGGATCGGCTGGGCGTAACGTCGGAGCATCGGAAGGAGTTCGACGATGAGCGCAACCGACACGCACCACGCATTGTGGGTCGCCTACGGACAGGCGGGGGTGACCGGCACCATCCGCCGCTCCGAGAACGGCTATCTGGTCACCATGGCCCGCGCGGACGAATCTGCGGGGGTGTACCCGACGATGGAGATCGCTAAGAATGCGCTCTACTCGCGGATGACTCCGGGGAGCGACTGGCCTCAGTTCCGCCAGCACTGACCTTGAGCGCCTCGCCGCGACCCCCCGCGCGGAGCAGGGGGAGTGCGACGTGCACCAGCGGCCCGATGAGCACGGCGAACAGCACGGTGCCGATCCCGACTGTCCCGCCGAGCAGCCAGCCCACGAGCAGCACGGATGCTTCGACGGACAGCCGACAGGCCCAGATCGGCCATCCGAACCTCGCGTGCATCCCGGTCATGAGACCGTCACGAGGGCCAGGCCCGAAGCGCGCGCCGATGTACAGGCCCGAGGCGACGGCCACGAGCACGATTCCGCCACCCAGCACGGCGAACTGCGCAATCGGTCCGGAGATCGGGGGGATGACGGCGAGCGTGGCCTGCATGCTCGTTCCGACCAGCAGGATGTTGGCCACCGTGCCGACGCCCGGCTTCTGGCGGAGGGGGATCCACAGCAGAAGGACGAGCAGCCCGACGATGTTGGTGATCCAGCCGATCCCGATCCCGGTCCGCACCGACAGCCCCTGCGCGAACACCGTCCACGGGTCGACGCCCAGCCCGGCTTCGACGGTCAGTGCGCATCCGACGCCGTACAGGGCGAGGCCGACGAGGAGTTGGAGGATGCGGCGAGTCATGAGGTAATCCAATCGCAGTATTGGATCTCATGAGCAATGCCAATCACGCTACGCTGGCCTCATGGACTCTCGCATCTCGGCGCGGATGCTCTCGGCGTCGCTCGGTGGATGGCGGACCCGCGAACCCGCATACGAGGCGCTGGCGGACGGCATCCGCCTGCTGTGTCTCGACAATCGACTCGCCCCGCGGACCGCGCTCCCCGCAGAACGAGAGCTTGCAACGGCGCTCTCACTGAGCAGGACGACGGTCGCTGCCGCGTATCGCAGTCTGCGCGACACCGGCCACATCCAGAGTGTGCGCGGATCGGGAAGCATCACACTCCCGCTCGGTCGGGACGATCCAGGACGGGCGTTCTGGACCGAAGGCACGATCGACCTCCAACAGGCGAGCCCGCCGGCGTGGCCAGGGCTCGCGGGAGTGATGGCCGAGGTGGCGGCCGGCTCGGCGGCCCTCATCAGTCGCTCCGGTTACGACGTGGTCGGCAGGCCAGAGCTACGTGAAGCGATCGCCGCGCGCTACACGGCTCGCGGGATTCCGACCGACTCCGACGACATCCTCATCACGACCGGTGCGCAGAGTGCGATCCACCTGCTCGCCACGGTGCTGGTCAGCCGGGGTGATCGTGTGCTCGTGGAGACGCCGACCTACCCGCACGCCGCCGACGCCTTGCGGGAGGCCGGGGGGCGGCTCGTAGGGGTGCCCGTGACGACCGACGGAGGGTGGGATCTGGATCGGGCCGAGCAGGCCTTCGCCCGCGCGCTGCCGATCCTCGCATACCTCATGCCCGATTTCCAGAACCCGACCGGTCGCTCGATGACAGCGCACGAGCGGGAGGTGATGCTCGCGGCGGCACAACGCAGCGGAGCGATCATCGTCGTGGACGAGACGACGGCCGACCTCGACATCGATCGGGGCCCCGCGCCGGGGGTCTTCGACTCCGCCGACTCCGCAGGCGTCGTCCGGCTCGGGTCCCTCGGCAAGACCGTGTGGGGCGGCCTTCGGATCGGATGGATCCGCGCCGAACGCGACCTCGTCCGCCGGCTCGCGGCTGCTCGATCCACGCACGACCTCGGCACCCCGGAGTTCGAGCAGGCCGTCGCCGAGAAGCTCTTCGCACGCATGCCCGAGATCATCGCGCAGCGCTCGCACGTCCTCCGCGAGGGCCGCGACGCGCTCGTCACGGCGCTCGAGCGGCAGCTGCCCGAATGGAGGATCCCGAGGGTCGATGGAGGTGTGTCGCTCTGGGTGGGGTTGGATGCTCCGCTCAGCGCCGCGCTCGTGATGGAAGCCCGGTCGCGCGGGCTGCTGCTGTCAGCGGGCCCGCGCTTCTCCGTCGATGGCGGCCACGACCGGCACCTGCGGATCCCGTTCACGGCGTCGGCGGATGACCTTCGACGCGGTGCGGAGACGCTGGCGTCGGTGTGGCCGCGCGTGCGTGCCGAGGCGCCGGGAGCACTCGTGGATCGTCTCGAGACCGTCATCTGATTCCTGGCGCCGAGTGGCGTACGAACGAGTCATCGAGCGAATCGAAGGCAATCCACCGCGTCGTCGGCCGACCAGAAATCGCCGAGGTCACGGAATCCCTTCGACGCAGCGTGGTAGCGACGTGCACGGAACCGCACGGAATCGCCGAGCGACAGCGCCTGGACATGGCCGATCACGATGCCCCTGGGGTCGATCACCCGCCAGAGGGACTCGGTTACCGAGACGAGCCGCGCAGGCGTCAGGGGAGAGAGCGCGGGTGCCGCCGAGACGGGCGGTCGGTCCAGAGTGATGGTCATGTCGCCTCCTATAGTTTCGAAGATACGTGCGACCTCCGACATCGATACGACCGGGCTGTCGCCCCCTCCCCAGGCGGCCCGGAGGCCCGGGGCATCCACAAACCGGCGACGGTGCGGTGAGTGCCGGTGCTGAGTGCGCGACGGTTGTCTCGGCGCCGGTGTCCGTGGGGCACGCGGGCACCGGCGCCTCCCGGGGATCGTCCTCGGGCTGGAGAAAGGATGCGACATGAGCGACACCATCACCGTCACCGGCAACATCGCCACCGAACCCGACTACAAGCGCACCCCGGCGGGCATCACCATCACGAGCTTCCGGGTGGCCAGCAGCCAGCGGCGCTTCGACAGGAACTCGGGAACATGGGTCGACGGCGTGACGAACTACTACTCCGTATCGACGTTCCGGCGCCTGGCGGAGCACGCGTTCGCTTCCTTCAAGAAGGGCGATCGCGTGCTGCTGACCGGCCGACTCAGGCTCCGGGAGTGGGACAACGGCACGAGGCGGGGCACGAGTGCCGAGATCGATGCCGAGGCGATCGGGCACGATCTCCTCTGGGGAACCACGACGTTCGTGCGCGCGGCGCCATCGGCGAGCGCGCCGCGAAGCGATGCGCCTGGAACGGAGGAGTGGCCGGCTGCGGTCGCCGCCGCGCAGAGCGCGGACGGCCCGCTCGACCCGCACCGCGCCGATCCGCATCACGCCGCGGACGCGTGGGCCGTGCCCGGAGCCGTGAGCGGAGAGGCCCGCTCCGATCTGTCCGGTGACCTGCACGCCGAGCGACACATCCTCGTCGCGGGCGCGGATGTGCCGTTCTGAGGAGGGACGGGCTCCCATTCCCTCGGCCGTAGACTCGCTGAGTGACCCAACGTCCTGCACCTCGCCGCCCGCGTAGAGTCCGCGGCGTCGTCGTGCCGTTCACCGCGGCCATCGTGACGGCAGCACTCATCACGATCCTCTCCGGCTGTGTCTCCACAGCTCCGACCCCGTCGACGCCCGCCCCGACGGCTGAGCCGACGACGGCTGCGGGGACGGCGACCCCGGCTCCGACGCAGAGCACGGTCCTGTTCGTTCCGGGCGGAACCGCCGCAGACAACCTCCCGATCTTCACCGCGACGGTCGATTCCGTCTGGGGTTCGCCGCAGAACGTCACGGGCCGTGCCTACATCGACGCGTTGGCGGCGGTGGGCTTCGACAAAGCCGCGATGCAGCTGACCAGCGACACCACGACAGTCGGCAATCCAGCAGAGAGCATCCAGTTCTCCGTCCGATGGGGAGATCAGTGCCTCGTCGGTCAGGTGGGACCGGCGACGGGCAAGGCCGTCACCGTCATCCTGCCCGGGCTTGCGGACGGTACGTGCCTGATCGGCGCGACAGTCCCGATCGACTGACACGCAGAGACAGGCCCATCGGCCACGCGGGCAGGCAGGCTGGCCCGGAAGGCAGGCGCGCCCGGAAGGCAGGCGCGAGGCGGTGATCGATCGCGCCCGTAGACTGGAGGCGCTATGGCTGAATACATCTACCAGATGGTCCGTGCCCGCAAAGCGGTCGGCGACAAAGTGATCCTCGACGACGTCACGATGTCGTTCCTCCCCGGCGCGAAGATCGGGGTCGTGGGGCCGAACGGTGCGGGAAAGTCGACGATCCTCAAGATCATGGCGGGGCTCGACCAGCCCAGCAACGGAGAGGCGAAGCTCACGCCCGGCTTCAGTGTCGGCATCCTCATGCAGGAGCCGGAGCTCGATGAGGATCTGACGGTCCTCGAGAACGTCCAGCAGGGTGTCGGACCGATCATGGGCAAGATCGCGCGCTTCAATGAGATCTCCGGCCTGATGGCCGACCCGGACGCCGACTTCGATGCGCTCCTGGCGGAGATGGGCACACTGCAGGAAGACATCGACGCCGCCGACGCGTGGGATCTCGACTCCCAGCTCGAGCAGGCTATGGACGCGCTGCGCACGCCACCGTCGGACGCGATCGTGAAGAACCTCTCCGGCGGCGAGAAGCGCCGTGTCGCCCTCTGCAAGCTTCTGCTGCAGAAACCCGATCTGCTGCTTCTGGATGAGCCCACCAACCACCTCGATGCCGAGAGCGTGCAGTGGCTCGAGCAGCACCTCGCCAAGTACCCCGGCGCGGTCCTCGCGGTGACCCACGACCGGTACTTCCTCGACCACGTCGCCGAATGGATCTGCGAGGTCGACCGCGGCCGCCTGTACCCCTACGAGGGCAACTATTCGACATACCTGGAGAAGAAGCAGGAGCGCTTGCAGGTCCAGGGCAAGAAGGACGCGAAACTCGCCAAGCGCCTCGCCAGCGAGCTCGAATGGGTGCGCAGCAACGCGAAGGGCCGGCAGACCAAGTCCAAGTCGCGACTCGCTCGGTACGAGGAAATGGCGGCCGAGGCCGATCGCACCAGGAAGCTCGACTTCGACGAGATCGTGATTCCGCCGGGACCGCGCCTCGGCCAGGTGGTACTGGAGGCGAAGAAGCTCGAGAAGGGCTTCGATGGCCGGATGCTGATCGACGGATTGTCCTTCAGCCTGCCCCGCAACGGCATCGTCGGGATCATCGGCCCCAACGGCGTCGGAAAGACCACGCTCTTCAAGACGATCGTCGGGCTCGAGCCCCTCGACGGCGGCGATCTGAAGATCGGTGAGACCGTCGAGGTGTCGTACGTCGATCAGAGTCGCGGCGGGATCGACCCGAACAAGAACCTGTGGGAGGTCGTCTCCGATGGGCTCGACTGGATCCAGGTCGGGAAGGTCGAGATCCCGTCGCGGGCGTATGTGTCGCAATTCGGTTTCAAAGGTCCTGATCAGCAGAAGAAGGCCGGTGTGCTTTCCGGTGGTGAACGCAACCGCCTGAACCTCGCGCTGACGCTCAAGCAGGGCGGCAACCTCCTGCTGTTGGATGAGCCGACCAACGACCTCGATGTCGAGACGCTCGGCAGCCTCGAGAACGCGCTGCTCGAATTCCCCGGCTGCGCCGTGGTCATCACCCACGACCGGTGGTTCCTCGACCGCATCGCGACACACATTCTGGCGTACGAAGGCACGGAAGAGAATCCGGCGTCGTGGTACTGGTTCGAGGGAAACTTCGAGGCGTACGAGCAGAACAAGATCGAGCGTCTCGGCGCTGATGCCGCCAATCCGCACCGGTCGACCTATCGCAAGCTCACGCGTGACTGAGGCTGCCGGCCAGGTCGTCGCATCCCACCCTCGCCTCCACGTTCCCATCCACCTGCGATGGGGTGACCTCGACGCGTTCAATCATGTGAACAACACGTCGATGCTGAAGCTCCTCGAAGAGGTGCGGGTGAGGGCGTTCTGGCGACCGGCCGCAGGCGAAGACGCGCCCCCTACCGCGGTCCTGGATTCGAGTCTGCTGGCCGGGGTCCTGACCCTGATCGCCCGGCAGGAGATCGAGTACCTCGCGCCGGTGCCGTACCAGCGGCATCCCCTCGATGTGCATCTGTGGTTCGGCAAGCTCGGCGGATCCAGCATCGAGGTCTGCTACGAGGTCTACAGCCCCCGCGAGACGGCCCCCGCCCCAGGAGCGCAGACGCTGTATGCGCGCGCGACGGCGGTGGTGGTCAAAACGGATGCTCTGACCGGCCGGCCGCTGCGTCTGAGCGCCGAAGAGCGTGCGGCGTGGGCGCCCTACCTCGACGAACCGATCGTGTACGCCCACCGGCGCTGACCGGTCAGGCGTCTTGCGGAACCCGCACCATGATCTCTTGGGCGACGGTGGCGAGCAGCAGTCCTTCGCGCGAGTAGATCCGGCCGGTGGCCAGGCCCCGCCCCCCGCGCGCGCTGGGGGATTCCTGCACGTACAGGATCCACTCGTCGACGCGACCGAACCGGTGCCACCACATCGCGTGGTCGAGGCTCGCCACCTTCAGCCCCGGTCTGGCCCAGGTCAGGCCATGGGCGCGCAGGATCGGCTCCTGGATCGTCAGGTCGCTGAGGTAGGCGAGCGTGGCCCTGTGCACCGCCGGGTCGTCGGGGAGGGCGCGCCGGGTCCGCATCCAGACCGCCTGGTGCGGCTGCGCCGCGTCATCGGCCGTGAGGTAGATCGGCGAAGGGGCGTGTCTGAGCTCGACGGGGCGATCGGTGAAGATCCGCTTGGTCATGGGGTGAGCACCCTCGAGCGAGGCCTCGAAGTCGGGCAGCGACTCCGGTGCGGGTATTCCCTCGGGCATCGGGGTCTGGTGGTCGAACCCTTGATCCTCGTCTTGGAAGGACGAGATCATCGAGAAGATCGGCACACCCTGCTGAAATGCCTGCGTGCGGCGGGTGGAGAACGAGCGCCCATCGTGGATGCGATCGACCGAGAAGGTGATGCCTTGCGACGCGTCGCCGGGGCGGAGGAAGTAGCCGTGCATGGAGTGCGGGATCCGCTCCGGCGGGAGCGTCCGGGACGCGGCGACGAGCGACTGCGCGAGCACCTGACCGCCGTACACACGGCCCATCGGCATCGCCTGCGAGGCGCCCGTGAAGATGTCTTCAGACGTTCGCGCCCCCGAATCGTCGAGGTCGAGCACATCGAGCATCGAGGCGACCGGATCGAAACCCAGGGGATCGTCGGGGAGGGGGGAATCGGCGTCGGTCACGGAGTCTCCTCGTCTGGCGCCCGGATGAGTCGGAGCATCGGTTGGTAGTTTAGGCGGATGTCCGAGCGCCTTCTCTTCACCGATGCGCACGCGGCTGCCGACGCTCTCACCTTCGCGGGCCGATGTGCCCGCCTCGGTGACGGCGCCGTGCGGCTGCAGGGTGCGAACGGCACTCTGGCGATGACGGCAGCCCCGCTCGCGCCCCGCGGGCTCATGGATGCCACGCCCACCGTCCTGGTGCTGCGCGCCCACCCGGTCGACCCCGAGCTCTCGTGCGATCTGGTGGTCGAAGCATCCGCACTTCACCCCGCTTCCGACGACGCGAGGGCCGTGGTGCTGCCTGTGACGGCGCTCTCTCCCGCATGGGCAGGGATCGCCCCGCCGAGGTCGGGATGGGCGGCGGGTGCGGGGGTCCCCGCATCGGAGCTGGCTGCTCGCGCGCAGTGGGGCATCGCCGCTGTGGCCGAGGCGATGCCGTCGGACCCCGGGGAGGACCTGGTGCGCACCGTTCGTGCGCACGTGTGGGGCGAACCGGATGCTGCGCTCGGCGATCTGCCGCGCGGCGCCGCCTTCGCGGCGTTCGCCATGGGGTTCATCGTGGGTGAAGAGACTGCTCGGGTCTTCACGTCGGGCCCGTGGACGCGGTTGACACTGGATCGCGGGCACGTCCTGGTCCGTGGCCCGGTGCGCGTCGGCCTCACGGCCGTGCGCGCCACCGGTCGAGGCTGACCGGCGGTCGGGCCTCAGAGGGCCGCGGCCGCGGCACGCCCGGCGACGCGGCCGGAGAACAGGCATCCTCCGACGAACGTGCCCTCCAGCGCGCGGTAGCCGTGCACGCCGCCGCCTCCGAAGCCGCTCGCTTCACCGGCCGCATACAGGCCGGGGATCGGCTCGCCCCCGGCGCGCAGCGCGCGACCCGAGAGATCGGTCTCGATCCCGCCGAGGGATTTTCGGGTGAGGACATGCAGCTTGACCGCGATGAGCGGCCCTGAGGACGGATCCAGGATGCGGTGCGGCGTCGCCGTGCGGATGAGCTTGTCGCCGCGATACGAACGCGCGGATCGGAGCATCGCGATCTGCGCGTCTTTCGTGAACTCGTTGTCGATCTCACGATCGCGTGCTTCGATCTCGAGCCGCACTCGTTCTGCGTCGAGCGCCTCGCCTCCGGGAAGCGCGCGCATGCCCGCGATGAGCGCGTCGAGGTCGTCCCGCACGACGAAATCAGCGCCATGGTCCATGAAGGCCTGGACGGGCCCAGCTGCGCCCTTGCCGAGGCGCGACTTCAGGAGGAGCTGCACGTCCCGCCCGGTGAGATCGGGGTTCTGCTCGCTGCCCGACAGCGTGAACTCCTTCTCGATGATCTTCTGCGAGAGCACGAACCACGAGTGGTCGTACCCCGTCGTTCTCAGGTGGGCGAGCGTGCCCAGGGTGTCGAACCCGGGGAACAGCGGTACGGGCAGGCGCGTTCCCGTCGCGTCGAGCCAGACGGAGGAGGGACCGGGAAGGATCCGGATGCCGTGGCCAGGCCACACCGGATTCCAGTTCTGGATGCCCTCCACGTAGTGCCACATCCGATCCCCGTTGATGTGATGGGCTCCCGCGGCGTCCGCAACGGGCTGCATCGATCCGTCGACGTACGCCGGCACGCCGGTGATCATCGTGCCGGGCGGGGTGCCGAGGCGGGCAGGCCATTGCCGTCGGACGAGGTCATGGTTGCCGCCGATACCTCCGGACGAGACGATCGTCGCTCCCGCGCTGATCTCGAACGACCCGACCACTTCGCGTGAGCTCGCGATTCCGCGCCCCGCACCTGAAGGGGAGAGGATGTCGCCGGCGGCGCCCACGACGGTGCCGTCGGTCGTCTTCAGCGCGGTGACCTTGTGGCGAGGGAGGATCGTCAGGCGTCCGTCTGCTTCGGCCTGCTCGACGGCCGCCTGGAAGGGCGCCACGATGCCGGGACCGGTGCCCCACGTGATGTGGAACCGGGGCACCGAGTTGCCCGGGCCGAGTGCCGTGTATCCGCCGCGCTCGGCCCAGCCGACCACCGGGAAGAAGCCGACACCCTTCTCGCGGAGCCACGCGCGCTTCTCGTGGTGGGCGAAGTGCAGGTACGCGTCCGCCCACTGTTTCGGCCAGGAATCCTCCGGGCGGTCGAATCCGGCGTTTCCGAACCAGTCCTGACGGGCGAGTTCGAACGAGTCCTTGATCCCGAGACGCCGCTGCTCGGGGGAGTCTATGAAGAAGAGCCCGCCGAATGACCACCACGCCTGACCGCCCAGGTTGGAGCGAGGCTCCTGATCGACGATGACGACGCGTTTTCCCGCCGCAACGGCCTCGCCGGCGGCGACGAGACCGGCCAAGCCCCATCCGATCACCAGCACATCGGTGGTACGAGGGGCGTGGGTCATGGCGACTCCTTCGTCGTCGAGGCGTTCAGGGGAAGGGATGCCGCGGCCCGACCGTGCGCCGCGGGCCCGATGCCGGTCGGTTCGAACGTGTTGACCATCGCCATCGCGGCCCGATGCAGATAGTCCCACAGCGTCGTCTCGTGGAGCGGCGGCAGTTCGAGTGCGTCGACCGCGGTGCGCATGTGTGCGAGCCATCTGTCGCGGGCATCGGGGTTGACGTGGAACGGTGCGTGCCGCATCCGGAGGCGCGGGTGGCCGCGCTGCTCGCTGTACGTGCCGGGTCCTCCCCAGTACTGTTCGAGGAACAGCGTGAGTCGCTCTTTCGCAGGGCCCAGATCCTCTTCCGGATACATCGGCTTGAGCACCTCGTCGTCGGCGACGCCGGCGTAGAACGTGTCGACCAGACGCACGAACGTGTCGTGTCCGCCGATCTGCTCGTAGAAGCTCGACGGCTCGCTCATGGCTTCTTCTCCGAATCGGCCGAGGGTGCGTCGTCGATCTCGTCGGGCGCGACGGAGTCCGGCGAACTCTTGGGTCGCCAGACCGGCTTCGCGTCGACGTCGGCTGCATGTGCCGTGCCGTCCTTCGCCTTGGCTGCCTTGGTGGTGGGCGTCTTCGTGCTGGACGTCTTGGCAGTGGGCACCTTAGCGGTCGCGACGGTCGGATTCGGCTTGGTCCTGGGTGGGTTCGCGCCCCGCACGCGTCCGGCTCCATCCAGCCCGGTCAGCGTGATGGAGTTGAGCTGGGGGAGTTGCAGACCGAGTTCGTCGATCGCGTGCTTCAGCCGCATCCGCAGTTCTCGGGCCACGTCGTCCTTGGCATTGGAGCGGGTCTTCATGACGAGTCTGATCACGAGCGCGTCGCCCGAGACGGATTCCAGACCCCACACCTCGGGGGCCTCGATGACGCGCGTGCGCCACTTCGGGTCGTGGGCGAGATCTTTCGCGGCGCCCAGCATGGCACTCTCGACCTCCGAGATGTCTGCGTCGACGGGAACGGCAAGGTCGATGATGACGCGCGACCACCCTTGCGACATATTGCCGATGCGCAGGATCTCGCCGTTGCGCACGTACCAGAGCGTTCCGTTCACGTCGCGCACGTGCGTGACGCGCACGCTCACGTATTCGACGATTCCGGTTGCGAGGCCGAGATCGACGACGTCGCCGATGCCGATCTGGTCTTCCGCGACGATGAACATGCCGTTGAGGACATCTTTCACGATGTTCTGCGCGCCGAAGCCGAGGCCCGCGCCGACGGCGGCGGTGAGCAGTGTGAGCGAGCCGAGTGCCGTCGGGGCGAGCACGTTGATGGTCAGCAGGATCGCTATCACGAAGATCGTGACGTTGACGATGTTCTTGAGGATCGTGCCGAGGGTGCGTGTGCGCTGAACGAGACGGACCGCCGCGAGCGGCGAGCGCTCGAGGGCCTGCGTGTCGTCGACCTGCGCCTTGTCTTTCGCGCCGTTGACGATCCTCGACACGACGCGATGTATGAGGCGCCGCAACAACCACGCGAGCAGGATCGCGACCACGACGATGATGACCACGGTCAGGAGATTCCAGCCGAGGTCGGTGAAGAACTTGCCCACGTCTCCCCAGAA
Source organism: Microbacterium rhizomatis (assembly GCF_008710745.1). Taxonomy (GTDB): domain Bacteria; phylum Actinomycetota; class Actinomycetes; order Actinomycetales; family Microbacteriaceae; genus Microbacterium; species Microbacterium rhizomatis. The sequence goes on along the minus strand of NZ_VYSA01000001.1, from coordinate 665,205 downwards.
GACGCCCCAGTCGACGGACTGGGCCGCAGGTTCGGTGGTTTCGAGGGGAACGCTGATCATTGCATCGATCCTAACGATGGACGCCTCTGCGGCGCCTGTGCGGTCGGGCGACCGGTCTCAGAGAAGGGGCGGCTAGCTCGCTCACGCCATCGCCGAGCGGCCTTCGCCCGGCCGGGAGCGTCGACACTACGACACTAGGCGCGCTTGCAGCCTGCATCAGCTGGTGACGGCATCCAACATCACTTGGGTTATGTTGGATGAGAGCATGGCGTCGTTCGCGATGAGGGACCTGGGGTCGAACCGTGTCCGTTGCGCTCGAGCTAGTTGCGTTTGGCTGACCATTTAAGACTGAGGCGTGCGGGTGCCGATTGATTGACCAGCGGGCGGTCCACCGCACACGAGACGACGAGGTCTTTCTTGTTGATGCGGTGGTTGCGGGCGATCGCGTGAGCGCGTCAGGTGTGATCTCGTCTGGGCATAGTCGAATGCTGCGTTCCGGTGGACGCTTGCCGGGCATCTTGGTACTCGAGATCTTTCGCCAAGCCGGGTTTCTGATGGCGCATGAGGCAGCGGGGATGCCGTTCGGCTGGCATCTGGTCACGTCCCGAGTCGAGATGGTTTGGCGGGCGGGTCCGCCCCACGTCGCCTCGAATTCGGCGTTCGCATTCGAAGTCACTGGCGAAGTTGGCGTGGAGCGTCGTGGCGGTGAACCTTGCTATCTTCAGTTCACAGCGGAGCTTGCTAGCGCGGGGCGAGTCATCGCCACGGGGACGATTGAGGCGTATTCGTTGGCGCCGGATCGCTATCAGGCATTACGGCGCCATGCACTCGTCGCACCTCATGCTCACCTCGTTGCGGATACACAGAGTAATGACGACGGCTCTCCCGGAAGGGTGGTGGGTTGGGATGACTCCGACCCGTTCCTATTCAACCGCCCCGGAGATCATGTCGTGTCTATGGCGTTGATCGAGGCAATCCTCGCGGCGGCCGAAGCTCATTCTTCGGGTCGGCCGACTTCCGTGGAAGTGGAGTTTCTGCACTTTGCCGAGCGCAACTCACCCGTGTATCTTGCCCCGCCGCAGAGGCGGGGAGGCGATGACGTGTGGGAGCTGCATCAAGACGATCGACTTATCGTTCGCGCGTTCACCCGTTGTGACACCCCGGAGATGGCCCCCGAACAAGTGTCGGGGGACAACCCACCCTCGTGAGTACGTGCGCTCAGCAAAGGAGGATCGGAGGCCGAACCAACCCGCTACGGTAGATACCGTAAATTGTATTACTATCAAGCGGATCAGTTATGGGAAGGTGGCGAGCCGATGCGCGCGACGGACAGGCGAACAGTGTGAAGGAGCCCACGCAAGGACGAGCAGTGCGAACGCGGCAGCGGATCATCATCGCCGCCGCTGAAGTTGTCAACGAGTCGACCTTCGACAAAGCAGGGCTGGTCGACATCGCTGCGCGCGCCGGAGTCACCACCGGAGCGTTCTACTTCTACTTCGACAACAAGGAAGACATCGCGCACGCGGTCATCGAATCGCAGAACGCGTACTCGCAACGTAAAGCAACCAAGATCGTGGACGAGGGCCACTCCCTGATCGAGACGCTTCTGCGGGTTTCGGCGGATTTCACCTACGACATTCTGGAGGATCCGCTCGTCCGCGCTGGAGCCCGCCTCACCAGCGAGGTTCTCGCTCTCAGCCGGCCGCCATTGCAGCCTTTCACCGAGTGGGTTGCGTTCAACACGCACCTCCTCGACGTGGGCCGAAACGAGAACGTCATCGACCGTGACCTGAACACCCACAACGCCGCAGAGTTCATCGTCGGAAGCTTCACCGGTCACTATCTCCTTTCCACGCTGCTCCACGATCTCGCGGGGTTGCCCCGACGCATCTTGACGATGTGGGAGCTCTTCTTGGACGCCGCAGCTGTCACACCCGACACCTGGAAAGAGCGTGCGCACGACTTGTTTCTCGGCCGCCCCGCACCTCAACCACTGAACATCGAGCAAGCCACCGAGCGTCACCTCGCGACCGCGCATCTCCTCTGACGGCGCGCGCGGGGCTTCGGCGGCCGATAATGAGCACGTGCAGCAGCGGATCGCGAGCGTCGACACCGCCGACGGCACCGAGCTCGCCTACGCGACGATCGGCTCGGGCACTCGTCCGGTGCTCTACGTCAGCGGGTGGCTCAGTCACCTTCAGCTCGGGTGGGAGCAGCCCGCGGAGCGGGCTTTCTACGAAAGCCTCGCCGAGGGGTGCCGGCTCATCCGGTACGACCGCGCGGGGTGCGGTCTGAGCGAGGCGTCCGATCGACCTCCGTCGATGGAGGGCGAACTCGCCCAGCTCACCGCAATCGCCGAGGTTCTCGGCACGGAGCAATTCGACATGATCGGCGTGTCATTGGGGGCCCCTGTCGCGGTCGCGTGGGCGGCGCTGAACCCCGACCGTGTGCGACGGCTCGTGCTGTACGGCGGGTGGGCGGACGGGTCGCGGATCGCCGAGCCGGACGTGCGCGACCATATCCTCGGGCTGGTCGAGTCGCACTGGGGGCTCGGGTCCGACGTGCTGACCGACATCTTCGCACCGGACTCCGACGCGGCCACGCGGAAGGAGACCGGGCGCTACCAGCGGGCGAGCTCGTCCGCGACGACCGCCCGTGCGCTCCTCGCGCTGAGCTACGAACTCGATGTCACTGCATTCCTGCGCGAGGTGCAGGCGCCGACACTCGTGGTGCACCGGGAGCACGACCGCGCCGCCCCCGTCGAACAGGCGGAGGTGCTGGCATCCGGAATCCATGATTCTCGCCTCGTCGTCCTCCCAGGCCGGTCGCACCTGCCCTACGCGGGCGATGCGCAGGCGGTCGTCGCTGTGATCCGGCGCTTCCTCGGGTTGAGAGCGGCGCGACGCGGGGGCCGCATCCTCACGCCACGTCAGACCGAGGTCGCCGCGCTCGTCGGTGCGGGCCTCACGAACCGCGAGATCGCGGCCCGGCTGGGGATCGAGGAGCGGTCGGCCGAGGGGCATGTCGAGCGGATCCGGATGCGTCTGGGATTCCATTCGCGAACCCAGATCGCCGCGTGGTACGCGACGCACGCCGGCGACTCGGGGGCTGAAGTGAGGTATTTCCACGCCTGACCGCTCGTCGTGAACCGCGCATCGTGGAGTGATGATCGATTCGAAAACCACCCCGACGGCCCTGTTCGAACAGCACGCGCTGCGCGGGAGATTCAATGCCGCGTTCTTCCGTACGATGAACCCCTACCTGGAGAAGTCGCTCGGCCCGCACAAGCGGCGGGTCTTCGCCGACCTTCCCGACGAGGTCGTCGAGATCGGTGCGGGCACGGGCGCGAACCTGCGCCACCTCGCGCCGGGTTCAACCCTCATCGCGGTCGAGCCCAACAGATTCATGCACCAGCCGCTGCGGGATGCGGCGCGACGACACGGGGTGCATCTCAATCTCCGCGAGCGCATGGCGGAAGAGACCGGGCTGCTCGACCAGAGCGTCGACGCCGTCATCTCGTCTCTCGTGCTGTGCTCGGTTCTCGACCCGTCCGCAGTGCTCGCCGAGATCCGTCGCGTGCTCCGCCCCGGTGGGACGTTTCGCTTCGTGGAGCACGTGGTCGCCGCGCAGCGCACCCCGACCCGCACGATGCAGCGCATCTTTCGGCGGCCGTGGGCGTGGACGTTCGAGGGATGCTCGTGCGAGCGCGACCTCGAGAGCTCGATCCGGTCGGCGGGGTTCGCGACGGTCGAGATCGAGCGCTACCGCATCCACAGTCCGTTCATGACGTTCAATACGCAGATCGCGGGGGTGGCGACGGCATAGAGCGCCGGCGCCGCGCGGTGGATGTCAGACCGCGTGACCCGCATCGGCCCAGACATCCTCGATCGGAACGCTGTGTCCCAGCACCCGCTCGGCGGCCCGATGCCCCGAGAGCATCGCACCGGGCACGGTCGCGGGGTCATCGGTCCAGGTGGCCTCACCGGCCAGGTGCAGCACCCCGCCGACGGGCTCAGCGAGGTCATCGTGGTCAGCGGTCTTCGATCCGACCGCCATGTAGGCATAGGCGCCGTGCGAGAACGGATCGTCCTGCCAGTGGGTGATGCGGACGCTGGTCGGCTCCTCGACGCTCTCGCCGTACAGCCGTCGGAGCTGCGCGAGCACGGCGTCCACGATCTGCTCGTCCGGCCACGAGCGGATCTGCCTAGCCGCCTCGCCTGCGGCGAAGGTGAGCAGCGTCGGCGTGCCGTGGAGCTTCGTGAGGTCGTACCAGGAGTGCCACCACCGACTCTCCGGACCCTGCTGGCGGATGCCGTAGAACCCGTCGTCCCACCACTTCGTGGGGAAGCGCAGGATGATCTTCTCGAATGCGTTCATCGGAAGGCGTGAAAGGGCCGCGCCGATCGCCGGGGGCAGCGGCGGATCGATGACGAAGTCCGCCGCTGTCAAGACGCCCACCGGCACAGTCACCACGGCGGTGTCTGTGGAGAACTGTCCGCGGTCGGTGTCGATGATAACGCCGTCCGGAGACCACGACACGCGCGTCACAACGGTCGTCAGACGTACGTCGAGGCCTTCCGCGATGTGCTCCGGTAGGCGGGCGTACCCGTCGGGGAACACGACCTCGTCACCGTCGACGGTGTCGTCGTCGAGGCCGTGCGCGCCCAGATCGCCGATCCATGCGCCGTACTGCTCCTCGGTGCGATGCTGCAGGTATTCGCGCACCCGCTCGACGCGTTCATCGTCCCAGCCCTGGGCTGCCAGCGCGATTTCGGTGACGTCCTGGTACGAGGCATCCTCGGCCGACTCGGCGATCACATCCTTGAGGGTCGCGTCGAGGGAGTGGATATCGTCGGCGAAGCGCTGGGATTCGGCATCCGTCAGTCGTTCGCCCTCCGGGCCGAAATAGACCAGAGGGCGGCTGTCGGGCTGATATCCGCCGACGGTGAACTCCACCATCGGCATCCCGAAGGCCGCGGCCGCGGCGGCGACGGGCGAGTCGTTGATGCCATGGATCCAGGACGCGCCGAGATCTGTGACGAGACCGTCGGTGCGATCGGTGTGCATCCGCCCCCCGATGCGGTCGCGAGCCTCGAGGACGACGACCCGCCGGCCGGCGCGCGTGAGAAGCTTCGCAGCCGTGACACCGGCGATTCCCGCACCGATCACGATCGTGTCGAACTCGTTCATGGGGTGTCCCTCTCTCGGCAACTCCCTCGAAGGTATCGGGGCGGACGTGAGCGCGCGAGCAGTTCGTCCCGTCGAGGTGTCGTGTCGGAGGTATGTTCTAATCTCGAAACATGGAGATCGACGTGAGGGCAACGCCCGATGAGTGGACGGTCCCGCCCGTGCCGGACGCGCTCGATCTCGTCGTCGAGGCGGCGTCGATGATCTCGATCATGACGGCTCAACAACTGCAACGGGTCGAGGTGATGCGTCGCGAAGCGCTCGCTGATGCGACGAGACACGGCTACGCGTTGAATGAGGTGATCGAGAGATCCGTCCGGCTCGAGCTCGCGGCGGCGTTGTCGATCACCGAGGCAGCGGCCGGTGGGCTGATCGCCCAGGCCGATGCTCTCGTGAACCGTTACCCCGCTGCTCTGGATTCGCTCGCCGGAGCGCGGATCACCGCGCGCCATGCGTCTCTTCTTGTGGAGATGTTGGACGGTGTCGATCCCGCGCTTCGCGACGAATTGGCCCCTCGGGCGGTGGCGTTGGCAGAGGCACAGCCGGTCGGCACGTTTCGACGCCTCTTGCGGAAGCTCGTCGACTCGGCGCAGGCGTCGACGCTTTCCGAGCGCGCTGAGGAGGCCCTGCGGACTCGACGTGTGAGCGTGCAGCCGGTCGCCGACGGGATGGCCGATCTTCTGCTGCGGATGCCCGCCGTCGAGGCATATGCCGCGTTCGCGCGGGCGACGGCCACCGCGAAAGTCCTGGCGGTCGTCGAGGGCGAGGAGCGCACGCTCGATCAGTTGCGGGCCGACGTGCTCTCCGACCTGCTGATCGACGGCGAGACCTCTTCGCTGGTGCCGGGTGTTCACGGCATCCGCGCCACGGTCGCGGTGACCGTGCCGGTGCTCGCCCTACTCGACGATGAGTTCGCGGCCACCCCGGACGGAGTCGCGACGGTGGAGGGCGTCGGTCCGATTCCGATCGAGCGTGCGCGTGAACTCTGCGGCGGGGCAACGGACTGGATGCGGGTGCTCACACACCCCGAGACCGGAGTCGTGCTCTCGGTCGGGCGTGACTGCTATTCACCGCCGGCGTCGCTGCGCCGACTCTTGAAATGGCGGGCCGAGACGTGCATGGCGCCCGGATGCAACATCCCGGCGTCGCGCTGCGAGATCGATCACACCCTCGCCTGGCAGGACGGTGGGACGACCTCCCTCGGCAATCTGGCGCCGCTGTGCAAAGGGCATCACACCGTCAAGCATCACGGGCGATGGCGTGTGGAGCAGGTCGCTGAGTCCGGTGGGGGTCTCTTGTGGGTCTCGCCGGCAGGACGGCGGTATCGCACAGACCCGGAGCGGCGAGTGCCCGACTGGCGAGTAGCGGAGCGGCGGGTGCCCGACTGGCGAGAGCCAGAACGGGGAACGCCGGACTGGCGAGAGCCGGTGCGGGCAACGCCGGATCGAAGAGTGCCGGATCGAAGAGTGCCGGTCTTCCGAGACGATGGATCGCCTCCACCGTTCTGAGGTACACGATCGCCTCCGCGGGGAAGTAACGAACGAGTTCTGGTCCCGGCATCCGGCGTGCGTCACGCCGGCGTGCGCGTTCCCTCGCGTTCGGTCGCGAGGGCCGCATCCACTGCGGCCTGCACGCGCGCTGCTTCGGCCGCACGTGAGGCAGTGCGCCTGCGACGCCCGAACCAGATGGCAAGCACAGCGATCGCGGCGATCACCGCCACCAGCACGAGGAGCGACCACGGGACTGCCGGCGAGACCGCCTGAACGCGCACGTCCGCCAATTCGGGTGACTCTCCGGCGGTGAGCAGCTCGGGCGCCATCCGGGGGGTGATCGTCGCCGTCGTGAACAGAGCGAACGCGGGAACCACACCCTCGACCTGCTGCGTGACCTGCCAGCTCTCGCCGGGCAGCACCTCGGGGGCGGATGCCAGCGCCGGCGACGGCGCGTTGAACAGCCCGAACGGACCCGTCAAGACGATCGACTGCTCCGCAGAAAGTCGCACGTTGCCCGTGTTGCGGAGAGTGTACGTGATGGTCGCGGCTCCCATCGCGAAGGGGTTGAGGCTGCCCGAGTACTCGACCTGCAGACCCTCGATCGACAGCGCAGGAGCGAGGTCACCGGTGACGCGCACGTGCATCCGGATACCGAGCCTCCGGTCGACCGTGATGCCCGTCGTCGTCGCCGTGCGCGTGAGCACGGTGAGCACGGCACCGCCGTAGTCGCCGGGAGTGACGTCCGCCGGAACCGCCACCGAGAAGGGAACCGAGAGCGCCTGCCCCGCGGGCACACTCACGTGCGACGCGGCGAACGTCACCCAGACGCCGACCCCCTTCGGCGTCTGGGCCAGGGGTGCGGCATCGAGCTCTCCGCTTGTGTTCGTGAATCCATCGGCGGCGTAAAGGTCGAGCTCGAGTGGGCTGTCGTTGTAGTTCGAGATGATGATCGCGTCATCGATACGGCCGCCGGGGTCGACGGTGATGTCATAGTTCTGTCTGCCCGCGCTCTGGGCGGTGTCGCCCGTCCGTACGCCCCAGGTCACGTCGTCGGGACCAGGCGTTGTCGCCGCGAGTGCGGGCGAGACACCCGTCAGACCGACGAGCGCGAGGGATGCCGCGATGACGGCGGCGAGACGGATGCGGCGGAGCAAGGGTGGTCCTTCGAAAGCAGTGCGGGGGAGTGCGAGAAGGTCGGGGCGGGCGCGGGAGCGCCCACCCCGACCCGGGGGTGACGTCGATCAGCTGAGGCCGGTGAGCGTCAGGGTCGCCGTGTAGGTTCCATCGGTGACGTCGATCGGGATCTTCAGCTCGAGGCCGGCGCCGAGCTTTGCCGAGCCCTTCGCGTGACCGGCCGGAGCCGATCCGAGCGTCGCCGAACCCGCCAGGCCCGGTCCACCGTCGAAGGCCGGCGCTACCGGCGCACCGGCCACCGCGCCCGCGCCGGGCGCGATGATCGACGGCGTCCAGCCGAGGTTGGCACCCGAGAAGGTGGTGACTCCCGAGGTGAACGCACCCACCTGGCCCGAGATCGACCAGGAAGGCGCGGTGACGCGAGTGTCTGTGACCTTGATCGGGTTGATGGAGCCGGTCGCGGTGAAGTGGTCGCCGCTGTTGACGGCGGTGCCGAGGTCGACGACGCCGTTCGTACCGTCGATGCTCCAGATGAACTCACCCGGACCGGAGAGGGGAACCACGACCTGCAGCTGCTGCGACTGGCTGTCCGGACCCGAGCCGAGGGGAGTGCAGTCGATCGTGCCCTCTCGCAGCGCGATGCCGTTGAGGTTGTTGTCGTCGGCCCAGAAGACCGGCTTGGTCCCGTCGACGCACAGCGCCTGCGGAGCGGTGGTGAAGCCCTCGTTGTTGGAGTCCAGCAGACCGGCGGGCCGGTCGTACGTGATCGTCTTGGCGAAGTTTCCATCCGTGCCGATGTCGAACAGAGCGAACTTTCCGCCGCACGTGTCATCGCAGACCGCCCAGACCGCCGCCTTCTCGGCGTCGTACTGGACCTCCATGACGCCGTTGGGGAATCCGGTGGCGATCGTGGCCACGAGCGTGAACTTCGAGCCGTCGGTCTGGTCGAGAGCGAAGGCGTAGACCGACCCGGTTCCCTCGAGGCCGACGAAGTAGAGACCGCTGCCGTGACCTGCGTAGGTGGCCGGGTCATACGTAGCGCCCGTGGCGTTGTCGCGGAAGCCCTTGCCCACGAGGTACGAGTCGGGAACGAACGTGATGCCCTCCAGGCCCAGGTTGGCGCCCACGGTGGGCAGGGCTGGAGCGAGGTTCCACTCGATGGATGCGGTCAGTTCTGTGCCGGTGGTCGAGTCGTAGCGCAGCACTGCCGGCCGACTGACGCTGTTGGCGCTGTTGTTGCGCTCGGAGGACACGAACAGGCCGTGGTCGGTCTGGACGACGCCTTCGGCATCGACGTCGCCGGTGCCGTTCGGGTAGCGCAGGGCTTTGCCCGTCTCCCAGCCGGATGCCGGAACCCACGTCGTGCCCGACTTCTGCAGTGCGAACAGTGCGCCGGGGCCGTTCCGAACGGCCCAGAGCGTGTCGGCGGCGCCGGCGGTGCCGAGCTCGTAGCTCAGGCCGCTGAGGTTCGACGAGAACGGAGCGAAGTTCGGCACGTTCGCGTCGACAACGGTGGAGCCGCCGGGCCAGGGCGACGTGACGGGATCCGTCGGTGCCGGGTCGGTCGGATCCGTCGGGTCGGTCGGGGTCGTCGTTCCGCAGACGTTCGCGGCACCCTTCGAGGGCGTCGTGTTGACGACGAACGCGCCGGTGCCATCGTCGCAGCGACCCCAGGTGGCGGGGTAGACCGAGTCGCTCGGCCAGGTATAGCCGTCGATCAGCGTGGTGTTGTCCGGCAGGAAGAGGCGCGCGGCGTCGCCGCCCTTTCCGAGCCCGAACACCGAACCCACGTCGAATGTCGCGTAGCCGCCCGCGGCGATCACGGTGCCGGCGGGAATGTCGAAACGGCTCGTGTTCTTGTCGTCCTTCAGGATGTATCCCGAGGCGTCCACGGGAGCCGTTCCCGTGTTCTTGATCTCGATCCAGTCCGCGGGGACGCCGCTCGCGTCGACCTCGTTGACCACGAGGGTCGGCAGCGTGTCTGCGGACGCGGCGCTGAGCGTGAGGGGCGTGACGACCGCGGCGAACGATGTCGTCAGTGCCGCTGCGGTGAGGGCGGCCAGGATCGGCCGTCGTTGTCTTCTCATGTCGGGGAAGGTCCAGTCCGTGTAGGTGTCGCGTGATCGGGCTGTCCCACGCTTTCGGGTCCGGGCGAAACGGAAGGTTCGATCAGGCAAACAGCAGGTGTCTTCGAACCGAACGTCGGGTGCCGGACGTCTACCGGATGTCGGATGCGGTGGCTAACGTGTGGCGCACACCTACTCGCGCCGCATCGAGGAGCGGACCATGCCTGAGGACGACGACTCCGAGCACATCACGAGCGCAGACTTCCGCGCATCGCCCGGCGTCGATGACTGGCGGGTGACATTCGCAGGACCGCAGACGCACTATCCGTGCCCTGACCTTGCCACCGGGCTGCGGCTCGTCGAGGCGGCGGTCGATGCGTCGGCGGAGACGGGGGTGGCGCCGGATATCGACCTCCGACCGGAGGGCGTCTCGGTCGTCATCCGGCACGACATCGAAGTGAAGATGACGCGCGCGGGTGTCGAACTCGCGCAGCGCATCTCGCGATCGGCCGCGGGGCTCGGTCTCACGGCCGACATCTCGCGCATCCAGTCGATGCAGCTCGCGATCGCTCAGGGCGCGGATGTCGACGTGCAGGACTTCTGGGTCACTGCCCTCGGCTATCGGCTTGTGATGGACGGCGAGGCGATCGACCCCCTCCGCCGCAATCCACCGCTCTGGTTCCACCGCCTCGAGTCCGGCGTGAACGGCCGCGGTCGCACGCATATCGACGTGTCGATTCCCGCAGGCCTCGCTCATGACCGGGTCGACGCAGCACTGGCTGCCGGAGGTCGACTCGCGCCGAGCTCGAACGTGCCAGCGTGGTGGAGCCTCGCCTCGCCGGACAACCACGGCGTCGATATCGCGGCATGGCCGGATGGTGGCTGAGCGGCGATGCCGAGGCGCTCGTCTTCGTGGACGCATTCATCCCCGATGAGGGGGCTGGTGTTGCGATGATGGGATGTCGCGATGAATCCGCCGCGACACACTCACCGACGAGGAACGTGCCGATGACCCACTCGCTCAACGCCGAGAGGTTCCGCGATGCGCGCGACCGCCTGGTCGCCACCCGCGAAGACTACGACGCCGCCACGGCAGAATTCGCCTGGCCGCAGATCGACGGCCCCTTCAACTGGGCGATCGACTGGTTCGACGCGTTCGCGCGCGGGAACGACGAGCCCGCGCTCATCGTTCTAGAGGAGGACGGCGGTCGCACCACGCGCTCCTTCGCTGAGATGGTGACCCGGTCTGATCAGCTCGCTCGCTGGCTGGCAGAGCGAGGTGTCTCGCGTGGCGACGCGGTGCTGCTGATGCTGGGCAACCAGGTGGAGCTGTGGGAAGCGATGCTCGCGCTCACCAAGCTCGGTGCCGTCATCCTGCCGACGACCCTGGCGATCGGCGGCGCCGACCTCGAGGATCGTCTCGTGCGCGGATCGGTGACGCACGTGATCGCGGCCGGCGACCACGCGGACAAGTTCTCGGGCCTGTCGGTGGAGGTCGCGGGCATACGCGTGGGGGAGGGACCGGAGGATTGGGTCGACTATGCAGACGCGTTCGCGATGACGAGCGAACGGATGCCGCACCCAGGCACTCTCGCGCACGACCCGCTGCTGCACTACTTCACGTCGGGGACGACGAGTCGGCCGAAGCTCGTCGAGCACACGCACGTGTCTTACCCCGTCGGCCACCTCACCACGATGTACTGGCTGGGCCTGCGCCCAGGCGACATCCATCTCGCCATCAGCTCACCAGGATGGGCGAAGCACGCGTGGAGCTGCTTCTTCGCGCCGTGGATCGCCGAGTCCACGATCTTCGTCTACAACTACGGCCGCTTCGACGCGGACCGGATGCTCCAGACCATCCGTTCGGAGGGCATCACGTCGTTCTGCGCACCGCCGACCGTATGGCGCATGCTGATCCAGGCGGACCTGTCGGGTGGACCCGGTGCCCTCCGGGAAGTCGTATCGGCGGGCGAGCCCTTGAACCCCGAAGTCATCTCCCAGGTGCGGGGCCATTGGGACCTGACGATCCGGGACGGCTACGGCCAGACCGAGATGACGGCGGTGATCGCGAACTCTCCCGGTCAGCCGATCAAGGAGGGTGCGATGGGGCGCCCGATGCCCGGTTGCCCGATCGTGCTGATCGACCCGCTCACGGGCGAGGAAGCGGCCGAGGGCGAGATCTGCATCGACCTTTCCCAGCATCCGACGAACATCATGACCGGCTACGTCGCCGATCCGGACCGCAATGCGGAGTCGACGGCGGGCGGCTACTTCCACACGGGCGACATCGCGTACCGGGACGACGACGGCTACCTCACGTACGTCGGTCGTACGGACGACATCTTCAAGGCATCCGACTACAAGATCAGTCCGTTCGAACTCGAGAGCGTTCTCGTGGAGCACCCGGCCGTCGTCGAAGCGGCGGTCGTCCCCGCCCCCGACGCGATCCGCCTCGCCGTGCCGAAGGCCTATGTCGTGCTGGCTGCAGGTGTCGAGCCGACCACCGAGACGGCGCACGACATCCTGCTGTACGCGCGGAACCATCTCGCGCCGTTCCAGCGGATCCGGCGGATCGAGTTCTTCGATCTGCCCAAGACGATCTCGGGCAAGATCCGGCGCGTCGAGCTTCGTCAGCGCGAGGAGCGCATCGCTCGCGGCGAGGAGGTCGGCGACGAGTGGCGCGACGACCAGATCCGCGACGCACCGATCGAGGGCGACGCTCGGGAGTAGCGGTCGGTCAACCCTGTCCGGGCCCAGCACCTTCGCGTGCGGCATTGCCGGCGAGTACGAGGTAGACGCTCGCCGTCCAGGTGTACGCGCGGTCTCGGAGCCCCTCCCCGGTCACCGCGTCGAAGTTCTCGGCGAAGCCGGAGCGCTCGCACAGGGCGCGGAAGCGCGCGCTGACGAGGGCGGCCAGTTCGGTGCGCCCCGCCGCACGTAGACCGTCCTCGATGAGGAGCGTCGCAGGAGCCCAGATGGGGCCGCGCCAGTATCCGTCGCTCTCATACTCGGCGGAATCGAGCAGCTGTGTCGCGAGACCCCACTCGGTGAGGTGAGCCTCGATTCCGCGTGCCAGCTGATCGATGACGTCTTCCGGCAGCCGCGGCGACGCGAGGATCGGGAGCAGGGTGAGCAGGCTCGACCGCTTGCCGATCCGCCCCGAGAGCGCCCCCACGGCGAAGAAGCCCGCGTCGTCGTGCAGCTCATCGAGCAGGGCATCCCGGATGCCGCGACCTGCCTCTCGCCATGCGTCGCCGTCGCCTGTGTCCAGCTCGTCGGAGAGCTGCGCGAGCACGTCGATCTGGATCACGAGGAACGCGGCGAGGTCCGGGGCCTCGATCACACGGTCGTGATCGAACGCGGTCGAATTATCCCATCCGCTGTCGTTGCCGTGCTGGTAGTACGGGAGGGCGTGGCCGGGCGCCCGGCGGTGATCCAGCCAGAAGCGCGTCCAGCTCGATATCCGGTCGTACAGCTCGATGAGCTCGCCGTGCGTGAGGTCTCGCGGGAGCCGTTCGCGCAGGCGAGCGAGCGCCCACCCGTGAATCGGAGGTTTGACGAAGTTGTAAAGCACCTCCGAGTGTGCGATCGAGTCGGGCATGGCGCCGCTCTTGTCCTGATGGTCGAACGGAGCGAGGAACTGGTCGAGGGCGAGATCGGTCAGACCGGGCGCGAGCGCGAGCGCGTTGAAGGCGTGGTCCCAGCTCCAGAGCTTGTCCATCCAGTGCTTCGACATGAGCACGGACTCCCGGCCGAGGAATCCTCCGGGCGCGACCGTCGCCGACCAGAGCACGTAGCAGGCGAGTGTGGCGGCCGGGGTGGCGTTGGTCCGCCACGGCGCGATCGCATCCACGTACGCGCGGAAGTCCGTGGCCGCGCGTTCGACGATCGCCTCGAAATCGTCGACGCTCGTGTACGGCGTCCGTGCCGCATCGATCTGCTCGATGACGACCTCCCACCCGTCCATCCCGGAGATGGTCAACGAGCGGTCCGCCTCGCCGAGCGCCTGATCCCCGATCGCGTCGATCGACCCGCTCAGACTCGTCACGCGGTAGCGACGACCCGTCTCGTACGACGTGAAGATGTACGAACCGTCCTGGGGATCGCGCAGCAGGTACGAGCCCGTGAACGACGTGAGGGAGTGGGTGGCATCGGTGATCCTCACATCCATTCCGCGGCCGCGCAGACGCAAAGCGGTCGTGCTCTCGAAGACCGCCTCGGCCGTGCCCTGGCCGTCGGCTTTCCACGTGAGCAGAGTGGGGTCGGCGGTGAGCGTGCATTCGATGCGGTCGCCCTCGCGCAGAGGAACGAGGGCGAGGACGGCATGCATACCGGTCACATGCGAGACCAGGTGGATGTCGTCAGCCGTGCGGTGCAGCCCGACGACCGGAGAGAGATCGAGCCACGACCCGCGTCGGCTGAAGGGAATCTCGCGCACATCGAACGAGGGGAGGGGCTCGGTGGGCAACGGGTGCCTTTCCTTGGTGTCGGGAGCCGGCGAGGGCGGTGGGGAATCTACCTGACGGCAGTGGCGACGGGCAGGAACACGCGCATGATCGACGGACCGCGCTCGGCCCAACGGTGGTACGGAATGAGCGTGAGGTCGAATGACCGGCCGGGCGCCGCATCCGTCCGCGCGCCGTACGGAACCGCGCTTGGCGCGGAAGCCGCGCGGGCGATCGCGGTGGCGGCGACGCGTGCGCCGTCGCCGTCGGAGGTCAGGGCAGCCGAGGCGTCGATGCGGACGTCTTCGAGCCGGACGCCGGTCGGCAGATCCGTCGACTCCGCACACAGCACGAGCGGACCCCTCTCGACGGCGACTGTACCGCGGACGGCGTCGATGCGGTCATCCGGCCAGGTGAAACGAGCCGTCACGTCGAGATCGAGGTCGACCGTGTCGCCCGAGGTGAATGCGCGAGTGACCTCGGCCCATCCCGGCGCCACGGGTGTCGCGGCCGAGCCCGAGACGGCGACGTCAGCTGTGCGAGCCCATGCCGGCACGCGAAGACGCAGCGTACGCATGCCCTCAGGCGCATCGATGACGGTGAGGCGGATGCGCCCGTCGTCGGGGTAACGCGTTTCGACCCGCAGAACGAAACCGCCGAGCCGGATCTCGCCCGGCGCGTACTGCAGGACTTCGAGCGCATCGCCACCCACCGCCGCGAAGTAGGCGGGCAGGGATGCCATGGTCCGGGCGATGTTCGTCGGACAGCACGACACTTCGAACCAGGGCGCTCGCACGCCGCCCTCGGCGCGGGTGTTGACTCCGGCGCGGGGGGTGCTTCCTGGCTCGCGCTGCTGGAGCGGGTTGGCGTAGAAGAAGGCGCGCCCGTCGACGCTGGGGGAGGTCGCCACGATGTTGTACATCGTCCGTTCGATGAGATCGGCATACACGACGTCGCCCGTGGCGAGGAACAGGCGCCAGGAGAACATCACCGAGGCGACGCCCGCGCACGTCTCGCAGTACGCCCGATCGGCCGGCAGCTCCCAGTCGTCGCCGAAGCCCTCGTCCTGATGCCGCGAGCCCATCCCGCCCGTGAGGTACGTGCGGCGCTCGACCGTTCGTGCCCACTGGCGCTCCAGCGCATTCAGCAGGTCGCGATCCTCACCGTCCACCGCCACATCGACCGCGCCCGCGGAGAGGTAGAGCGCCCGAACCGCGTGCCCGCGCAGGGCGTCAGCGTCACGAACCGGGGTGTCGTCCTGGAAGTACTCCGCCGAGAGCAGCGGACGGACCGGGAGTGAACCATGACCGCGCCTGTCGATGAACAGCCGCGCTTGCTCCACGTAACGGTCGTCGCCGAGGGCGCGCCCGAACTCGGCGAGTGCGACCTCGATCTCGGGGTGGCCGCAGATGCCTGCCCTCCCGTCTGCCCCGAACTCACGGCAGACGTGATCCGCCGCCCGTCGTGCGACCTCGACCAATGCGTGCGGCCCCGACGTGCGCATCCGGGCTACCGCGGCCTGCAGCAGGTGACCGATGTTGTAAAGCTCGTGTCCCATCGCGAGATCGGTGTAACGATCGTCGAGTCCGGGGTGTCCGAAGGCGGTCGACAGGTAGCCATCGTCGTCCTGAGCCGCCGCCACGCGTTCTACGAGATCGTCGTAGGTGCGCGCGAGCACGTCATCCGGACGACGGGCCAGCTCCCACGCCATCGCCTCGAGGAGCTTGTAGATCTCGGAATCCGAGAACTGCCATCCTGCCCTCGCGATCGTCACCTCGCCGCGGGCGATCCGGTCGAAGTTCTCGAGCCAGCCGAGCCGCTCCATCCACTCCAGGCAGTGGGCGAGCGTGGCGTCGGCGTTCGTCGTCTGCCGACGCCCCCAGAAGCTGTCGCCGTCGAGCGAGATATCGGTGATCGCGGCGCCCCGCCGTGACGAGCGCGCGGGATCGACGGGCACGGCCTTCAGCGGGGCCGATCGCTCCAGAGCGAGTTCGGCGGGGGAGGGAGACGTCACGGGGTCAATCCTTCACAGCGCCGGCGGTGACGCCGGCGGCGACATAGCGCTGCGCGATGATGAGCAGGATGGCAGCGGGGATCGACGCCACCACGGCGGTGGCCATGATGGCGTTCCACTGCGTCGTATTGTTGCCGATATACGCGTAGATGCCCAGCGTGACCGGCTTCAGCGCGCTGTTGCGGGCGAGTGTCGAGGCGAAGACGAAGTCAGACCATGCCCAGAGGAACGCGAACAGCGACACCGTGATGATCGAGTTGCGGCTCATCGGCAGTACGACCGAGACGAACGTCCGCCACGCATTCGCGCCATCGACGCGAGCAGCCTGCAGGAGTTCTCGCGGCAGGCCGCTCATGAATGCGGTGAACAGGAGCACCCCGAACGGCACGGCGACGGTGGAGTCGGCGAGGATGAGGCCGCCCACGCTGTTGAGCAGCCCGAGACGGACGTAGATCGCGTAGAAGCCCATCGCCATCACGACGGCGGGGATCATCTGTGCGACCAGGAGCACGAAGTTCAGCGTCCGGCCTCCGCGCATGTTCAGGAGGGCGATCGCGTACCCGGCGGGGGCCGCGATCACGACGGTGAGGACGACACAGCCCAGGCCGATGAGGAGGCTCGTGCCGAGGTTCGGCAGCTGCTGGCGGAAGACCGCCTCGAAACCCTCGAATGTGGGATTGATCGGAAAGAGATGCGGCGGGTCGAGCCGGAGGTCCTGCGTCCGGGTCAGCGACACGTTCAGCATCCAGTACACCGGGAAGAGCATCAGCGCGGTGAAGATCACGCCGAGCACGACCTTCCACCACGAACGTCGGACGGTCATCAGTTCACCTCACGGCGCTGAGTGCGCAGATAGAAGAATCCGAAGATCAGGGCGATCACGATGAGAAGGTTGCCGACGGCTGCGGCAGGCGAGAATGCCGGCTGCCCGGTTCCGAACGCTTCGCGATACGACCACACGGCGAGCGTCGTGGAGGAGTTGGCCGGGCCGCCCGCGGTCATGATCCAGATGATGTCGACGACTTTCAGGGTGTACACGAGGCCGAGCAGGATCGTGATCGCCGACACCGGGCGCAGGAGCGGAAACGTGATGCTCCAGAACTGCCGCCAGGCTCCGGCACCGTCCAGCGATGCCGCTTCGTAGAGGTCGCCGGGGATGTTCTGCAGGCCCGAGTAGAGAATCACGAGGTTGAAGGGGATGCCGAGCCAGATGTTCGCGATGATGACTGCGGTGAGCGCGGTCTGGGGTGAGGTGAGCCAGTTGATGGACTGGCCGCCGAAGGCGGTGATCACCGAGTTGACGACGCCGTTGTCGCTGTTGAGCATCCATGACCAGGTCGATGCGGACACGATCAACGGAAGCAGCCACGGGACGAGGAACAGCGCCCTGAGCACCCCGGACAGCGGGAAGTTGTTGCGGAAGAAGACCGCCAGTGCGAGACCGATCGTGTACTGGAAGAACAGCGAGATGGCGACGAAGAGCGCGGTGTTCGCGAGTGCCTGCGCGAACAGGGGCGAAGTGAGCACCGTGATGTAGTTGTCGAACCCGACGAACTCCGCGTTGCCCTGTACGAAGGCCTTGATCGTGTAGTCGTGCACGCTGAGGTCCACGCTGCGGATCAGCGGGTAGACGTAGAACACGAGCAGATACGCGATCAGCGGCGCGGCGAATCCGAACGCGATCCAACGGGATCCGTAGATGTGGCTCGGCCGTCGCTTCGTCGGCGCCGGGACCACGACGCTCACCGTGTCGGTCGACGGCGCGTTCGCGCTGGCGAGTGAGGTGCTCATGATGTTCCTTCCGGGCCAGGGGCGGGAGCCGCGGCTCCCGCCCCTGGCCGAGGGGCTGGGACTACTTTCCGGATGTCGCCGACGCGGCGGCCGTCTGTGCCGCGGTGAGCGCATCCTGCGGGCTCGCCGCACCAGACAGCGCGCTCTGCACGGCGGTCCAGAGCTGCTCCGAGATCAGCGGGTAGTCGGTGCCGAGGTTGTCACTCGTGCGGCCCTTCGCCGCATTGACGGCGTCGACCCACGTCGAGAGCTCGGGGTCCTTCGTCAGGAGCTGATCCTGGCCCTCCTTGGTCGGCGGGATGTAGTACGCGAAGGTGTTCGCGGTTTCGACGAAGCCTTCGGGCGTGGTCATGCACTCGATGATCTTCCGAGTGGTGTCATAGCGTGCGGTGTCCTGCTGCACCGGAGCGATGATGAACTCGCCGCCGGTCGGGGCGGCTGCAGCGCCCCCGTTCTTGGCCGGAAGCGTGATCACGCCGGTCTTGAACGGTGCACCCGCGGCGCTGTTTACCTGCCACGTACCATTCTCGGCGAAGGCGAAATCGCCGGTGAGGAACTGCTCCCACACCGTGTTCTGCGAGTTGGTGATCACCGAGTTGGGCGCATAGCCCTTGTCGAGCCAGCTCTTCCACAGGCTCAGAGCGTCGACAGCCTGAGACGACGAGAGGTCGGTCAGCTTCGCGCCGGCACCCCAGAACCACGGAAGGAACTGGAACGACCCCTCTTCCGTGTTGATGCCGGCGAACGTGATGCCGGTCTTGCCCGCGGCAGCGACCTTGGCGAGCGCAGCATCCAGGCTGGCCCAGTCCGTGATCGTCGCGGGGTCGACGCCTGCGGCGGACAGGATGTCGGCGTTGTAGTACAGCGCGAGGGTGTTGGCGCCGATGGGGATGCCGTAGGTCTGACCGTCGAGTTCGCCCGCGGCCAGGAGGTTGGGCTCGATCGCCGAGGTGTCGAGCCCCAGCTCGTCGACCGTCGTGACCATACCCGTTTGGGCGAGAGTGGACACCGCGGGGTTGTCGAGCAGGATGACGTCCGGCGATGTGCCCTCCTGTGCGGCGAGCAGCGCCTGGTTCGTGAGGGATGTGGTGTCGTAGGCGGTGCGCTGGATGGTCACGCCCGCCTCCGTGCCGCACGCCTGCACGCGGTTGTCCCAGTCTGAACCGGCCGTGTGCTGGGGGTACGGATCCCACCACGTATAGGTGGATGAACCGGCGGCGGACGCATCGCCGCCGCTGCTCCCACCGGCGCAGCCGGCCAATGCGCTGACGGCGACAGCTGCCGTCACGAGCGCCAGGGGCGCGCGCAGCTTCTTGGTGATCATGTGATTCTCCTCATTGAACGGGTGGGACCACCGACTGTGGGGCCCCGGGTGAGACGGGATGTTGCGGGGTGATGCGGGTTGGGTACTACGGGTGGACAGGGGGCGCGGCGATGCTGCCGCGGTCCTGGATTGCGGGCGGGATGAGTTCGACACGGTGGGTGGAGGGGGCGTCTCGGTGCTCGATCCTGGCGACGAGCTGCTCGACGGCACGTCGACCGAGTTCGTCCGCGGCCGAGTCGATCGCGGTGTAGGGGAGCGAGAAGGTACGGGCGAAGTCGTCCGAGTAACGGCCGATGACCGAGATGTCTCGCGGCGCCGACATCTCGCGTTGGTGGAGCACGGTCGGCAGGGCCGCGGCCGCGGCCTCGTTGTTGAGGAGCAAGCCTGTCGCCGACGGGTGAGCATCGAGGAAGCGGTGCAGATCGTCGCCGATCGCGGGTTGCGTCGATGACCCGAAGTACGTGTGGATGGTGATGCCGAGTTCGGCGGCGCGTTCCCGCGCGCTGTCGGCGAGTCGCCAGACGTACGCGCCACCCCGCTGGACCACGTGCTCGGGCTGAGAGACGAGGATGAGTTCGGTGTGGCCGAGCTCGCTCAGAGTGTCGACCATCACCCGGCCGGTCGCTTCGAAGTCGAGGTCGAACACATCCACACCGGTCGTGTCGTGGGGGAGCCCGATCAGAACGCCGGGCTGACGGGCGGTACGCAGGAAGGGCAGGCGATCGTCGTCTTCGGCGACGTTCAGGAGCACGAATCCGTCCGCCATGCGGGAGTCCGAGATGCGGGTGAGGGCGGCGTACCCGTCCTCCTCGGAGACGAGGAGCGTGTCGTAGCCGAGGTCTCGAGCCCGATTCGTGACCCCCAGGATGTACTGCAGCATCGCGGGAGCGAACTCGTCGGGGAGGAACCGGCCGAGCAGTCCGAGGACCCTCGTCTGGGATGTGGCGAGCGCACGCGCGCCGGCGTTCGGCGTGTATCCGAGTTCCTCGACCGCTTGACGAACCTTCTCCCGTACTTCGGGCGAGATTGTCCGCTTGCCGGACAGAGCGTACGACGCCGTGCTCCGGGATACTCCCGCTGCCTGTGCGACGTCACCGATCGTGACCATATGTGGATGCCCCATTGCGCTCTGTCGACGGTGCCGACGGTCTTGATGGTCTCGACCGTGTCAACGACGTCGACCATGTCAACGACGTCGACCATGTGATCAATGTCGACCATGTGATCAATGTCGAACCGGTTCGATTCGAACCGGTTCGACGATAAAGCAACGTCAGCAGGAATGCAAGAGGCTCAGAGAGAGAGTCGGGTCGGGTCAGCCGGCGGGCGGCCATTGCACGAGCAGAAGGCCCTGCTTCGTGTCGGCGTACTTCACGAAACCGTCACCGAACAGGTAGGTCAGCCCGTACCCCTGGTCGTCGGTCGCGATCGCGGTCGAGGCGTTCTCCGTGAGGTAGACGCCTGCGGGCGCGTCCTCGCGCTTCCAGCCGGCCGCGATCAGATCGGTCTGTGCGGTGGTGGCGGCCGTCGGCGTGATGGGTGCCCAGCCGAAGATCTGCACGTGGTCGGTCGCGGTGGTGTAGTCGCCCCACGTGCACTGGATGCCGCCGGTGATCTCGACGCCGTCGACGCGGAGCGCCTCCGACTTGAACGACCAGCCGACCTTCTGGAATTCGGCGACCACGGATGCCGGGATGATCGTCGTGCAGTCGGGGTCCGGAGTCGGGCTCGCCCCCGGTCCGGCGGTCGGGGCCGGGGAGGTGGGGGCGGGGACATCGCCGGTCTGTGCGTTCGACGGATCTGCCGAGGGCGTGGAAGCGCAGGCGGTGAAGATCGCCGCAGAGCCGGCGATGAGCAGGACAGCGCCGATCCTGGCGAACGAGCGTGTCATCGAGAAGACTCCGTCGGGATAGTGGCGGACTCGTGCAAGAGGGCGAGGAATTCGTCGTGCAGGATGCCGTTGGTCGCAAGTGATGACCGCTCCGAGATCGACGCGCTGCCGTCGTATGCGGTGAAGCGTCCGCCTGCCTCGGGGATGATGACAGCGTACGGGGCGATGTCGTACTCCTTGACCCCGAACTCTGCGACGAATTCGAGGCGACCTTCCGCCAGGAGCATGTAGGGCCACGCATCGCCGTACGCGCGGTCGCGCCACACCGTCGTCGTCAGACGCTCGAGTGCTGCCAGCTCGCCGGCCTCCCGCCACTGCGCGATGCTCTGGAAGCTCACGCTCGCGTCGGCGATCGCGTCGACCGATGACACGGCGAGGCGGCGGGGTTCCGCATCCTCCGCTCCGGTCCATGCGCCCAGGCCGGTGGCTCCCCACCAGCGGCGCCCGATCGCGGGCTGGCTGACCACGCCCACCACAGGGGCGCCGTCGATCGCCAGCGCGATGAGCGTCGCCCACATCGGGATGCCCTTGAGATAGTTGGCCGTGCCGTCGATCGGGTCGATGATCCACTGGCGATGCGTGTCGCCCGCCGCGCCGAACTCTTCACCGAACACGCCGTCGCCGGGCCGCTCCGCTTCGAGGACCGCGCGGATCGCACGTTCGGTGGCGAGATCGGACTCGGTCACGTGAGTGGCGTCGGACTTGAGCGTGACGTCCAGGTCGGCGGCGTCGAAGCGTGCCATCGATACGGCGTCCGCCGCATCCGCGAGCCTCAGCGCGAGCGCGAGATCGTCGGCGATGGACGGTTCCGCCGCAGCGGCTGGGTGCGACGGAGGGGGGAAGGTCACCCTTTCGAGGATACCGCAGGGCCTCGGCTCGATTCGCGGGCAGCGGCATCGTGATGCTAATGTTGACCCTCGGTTCGCCTCTCTCCTGAGTCGCGCGAACCATGCACCTCTAGCTCAATCGGCAGAGCAATTGACTCTTAATCAATGGGTTCAGGGTTCAAGTCCCTGGGGGTGCACCAGCCAAGGGCCCTCTTCCTCGTAACACGAGGAAGGGGGCCCTTGACGTCCGCCGGGTCAGCTCCGGCGCGCCTTCACGGACCCCATGCCGATGTCAACCCCCCGCGATCCGAGGCTCGTTGGGGCTGAATGAGAGCATCCATCCCGTCCGAAGGAGCACTCCCGTGTCGCAGATCATCGAGACCATCGACGTCGACGTCCCCGTGTCGACCTCATACAACCAGTGGACGCAGTTCGAGAGCTTCCCGAAGTTCCTCGACGAGGTCGAGTCCATCACGCAGCTGGACGACACCCACACGCACTGGAAGGTCAAGGTGGGTGGGGTCGAGCGCGAGTTCGACGCCGAGATCACCGAGCAGCACCCCGACGAGCGCGTGGCATGGAAGAGCACGGGCGGCCAGACCGACCACGCCGGGGTCGTCACCTTCCACAAGCTCACCGACACGTCGAGCCGCGTCACCGTGCAGCTGGACTGGGAGCCCGAGGGCTTCCTCGAAACGGTGGGCTCCCTGCTGGGCGCGGGTTCGCACGCCGTGAAGAAGGACCTCAAGAACTTCAAGGAGTTCATCGAGTCGCAGGGCTCAGCAGCCGGGGCGTGGCGCGGCGACGTTCAGGCGTAGCAGCGCGCTGGAGTGACTCGAACGGGCTTCGCGAAAGCGGGGCCCGTTCGGCATTGCGGCGGGCAGACCGACGGGAAGATGTGAACGCACTCAGCGTCCAGGCGTAGCGTCCGGATCAGAGCACACGACCGAAGGAGGTCGTCATGTCTGCCGAACGCATCATTGCGACACACCCACGCACAGCGGCGATGACACGCGGAGGCAGCGACT
Organism: Microbacterium rhizomatis; assembly: GCF_008710745.1. Lineage (GTDB taxonomy): Bacteria > Actinomycetota > Actinomycetes > Actinomycetales > Microbacteriaceae > Microbacterium > Microbacterium rhizomatis. The sequence continues at coordinate 642,005 of NZ_VYSA01000001.1, read as the reverse complement.
TCACTCCGCTGGCGAAACAGATCCGGGATGCCGGACTCCTCCGCCGCCGATACGGCTACTACTGGACGAAGCTCATCGCCGTCCCCCTGGTCGTGGGCGCGCTCGTGGTGTGCTTCATCTTCGTCGGCGACACCTGGTGGCAGCTGTTCACGGCGGCGGGTTTCGCGGTGCTGTTCACCCAGATCGCCTTCCTCGGCCATGATGCCGCGCACCGGCAGATCTTCCTCTCGGGGCGGTGGAACGACTGGATCAGCCTCATCCTCGGCGATCTGTTCGTCGGCATGAGCTACGGGTGGTGGCAGCACAAGCACACGCGCCACCATGCCAACCCCAACAAGGAAGGCGCCGATCCAGACATCGACCTGCCCGTCATGTCGTTCACTCCCGAGCAGGCCGCGCGGCGGCGGAACGCCGCAACGACATGGCTCATCCGTCACCAGGGAGTGTTCTTCTTCCCGATCCTGCTCCTGGAGGGACTGTCGCTGCACGCCTCGAGCGTTCGACGCGTTTCGCAGCGCCAGCACATCGACAGGCGGTGGGTCGAGATCGCCTTCCTGTTCGTGCGGATCGGCGGGTTCGTGACCCTGATCTTCCTGGTGCTCTCGCCCGGAATCGGCTTCGCATTCCTCGGAGTCCAGCTCGGACTCTTCGGGTTCTACATGGGCGTCTCGTTCGCGCCCAACCACAAGGGCATGCCTCTCGTACCCGCGGGCCTCCAACTCGATTTCCTCCGCCGCCAGGTGATGATGAGCCGCAACGTCCGAGGGAACCGCTTCGTCGACGTGCTCCTGGGCGGCTTGAACTATCAGGTCGAGCATCACCTGTTCCCGTCGATGCCACGCCCGCACCTGCGCCGGGCCGCGCCGGTCGTCGCCGAATACTGTCGACGCATCGGCGTTCCGTACACCGAGGCAGGGCTGTTCGCGTCGTACGCGATCGTGGTGCGGTACATCAATCGTGTCGGTCTGGGGGAGCGCGATGCGTTCGCGTGCCCGCTGATCGTCGAGCGCCTGTCGATCTAGCAGCGCACGGCGCCGTCAGGCCGCGTCGCCGACGAGCACCGCCGCACCCTCATCGGCCGCATCGGCCTCGCGCCCGTCGATCGGCGCGAGAACGCGACGCCCGACGGCGATCACGACAGCCGCGATGACGACGGATGCCGCGGCGAACACGTACGGCACGGTCGGGCCGTAGAGGTGCCACAGCAGGGCGGCGATCGGGGGAGCGGCCGCACCGCCGAGGAATCGCACGGCGGAATACGACGAGGACGCGACCGCGCGGGGCAGATCGGTGGCTTCCATGACCGACTCGGTCAGCACCGTGTTGAGGACGCCGAGGAAGAGTCCGCCGACGACGATGCACACCACGAGCGCCCATGCCGTGCTCACGAACACACCCGCCGCGACGAGATCGAGGGCGAGGAGGGGCAGCATGATCAGCAGGATCGTCGTGCGCGGCATCCGTCTCGTGAGGATCGGGGCCACCCACACGCTCGTGACCGCGAGGCCCACGCCCCAGGCGAAGAACGTCAGTCCGAGCCCCATCGCCGAGAAGCCCAGCGGGAAGGGCGAGAAGGCGAGCAGCACGAAGAAGCCGATGTTGTAGAACAGTGCAGCGATCGCGAGCACCGCCAGTGCCGGCCTTCCGAGTGCCTTGATGGGTGCCGAGAGCGGCACGGGAGCGCGCTTCTCGCCGCGGGTCTTCAGCAGGACGGCGATCGCGATGAAGGCGACCGACATGAGCACGGCCACGCCGAAGAACGGTCCGCGCCAGCTCACCTCGCCGAGCAGGCCACCGAGCAGCGGACCGACGGCGATGCCCAGCCCGAGGGCTGCCTCGTAGAGCACGATCGCCGCACCGCTGCCGCCGGAGGCCGCTCCCACGATGGTCGCCAGGGCGGTCGAGATGAACAGGGCGTTGCCGAGACCCCAGCCGGCGCGGAAGCCGATGACGGCGTCGACGCTGCCGCTGAGAGCGCAGGCGAGCGCGAAGACCACGATGAGTGCCAGGCCGATCAGGAGGGTGGCCTTCACGCCGATACGGCTGGACACCCAGCTCGTGATGAGCATCGCGAGGCCGGTCACGAGCAGATAGCTCGTGAAGAGCATCTCTGTCTCGACGGGGCTCGCCTGCAGCTGGTCGGCGATCGCGGGCAGGATGGGGTCGACCAGGCCGATGCCCATGAACGCGACGACGCACGCGAAGGCGACGGCCCACACCTGCATCGGCTGCCGCCAGATGCTCGAGGTGGGCGCGGCGTGCGCCATCATCGTGCTGCTCCGACCGGCGCGGTGGTGCGAGCCGAGAGGATGTCGGCGACGCGCGCCAGGGCATCCCAATCTTCGTCGTCGAGATCGGCGAACCGAGGCTCGAGCGCATCCCGCAGCTGCACGAGCCAGGAGTCCAGCGCGCGCGCCCCGTCCTCGGTCACGGCCACCACGGTCGCACGCGAGTCGGACGGGTCGGTCGTGCGCTCGACGAGCCCCGCATCGGCGAGCTGCCCCACCAGGCGGGTCATGCCGGGCTGGGTGACACGGCTCGCGGCGGCGAGTTCTCCGAGCCGGATGGGGCCTTCCGAGCGCAGGATGCTGAGGGTGCGCCACTGCGCGGCGGGCGCGTCGTTTCCGGTCTCGCTCGCGGCGATGCGGGTCAGCGCGTGAGCCGCAATCACGATCCGTTCGATGTCGTGGGATCTACTCATACCCAAAGTATATACCTAAGGTATGGATACTCGGCGAGTCCGCCCGCATCCACGAGACTGTGATCGGCGCCCGGTGCATCCGGAGGACAGGAGACAGAAATGACCGAACAGGACCTCGCGGGCAAACGGGCGCTCGTCACGGGAGGAGCAAGCGGAATCGGGCTGGCGTGCGTGCGCGAGTTCGCCTCGCGCGGCGCACACATCGTGATCGCCGATCATCATGTGTATCTGACCGAATCGATCGCCGAAGAGGTCGGCGGCGACGCCTGGCTCGTCGATCTTGCCGACACGTCCGCGATGGAGGAGCTCTCGCTCGACGTGGACATCCTGGTCAACAACGTCGGCATCCAGCATGTGAGTCCTATCCCCGAGTTCGAGCCCGAAACCTTCCGCCTCATGCTGCGGCTCATGGTCGAGTCGCCGTTCCTTCTGATCCGCGCCGTGCTGCCGGGGATGTATCGCCGCGGGTGGGGTCGGATCATCAACGTATCGAGCGCACACGGGCTCCGGGCGAGCGCCTTCAAGTCCGCGTATGTGACGGCCAAACATGCGCTGGAAGGACTCTCGAAGGTGACAGCGCTCGAAGGGGCGCCGCACGGAGTGACGAGCAACTGCGTCAACCCGTCGTATGTGCGCACGCCGCTGGTCGAACACCAGATCGCCGATCAGGCGCGGGTGCACGGCATCCCGGAATCCGAGGTCCTCGAGAAGGTCATGCTCACCGAGAACGCGATCAAGCGGCTCATCGAACCCGACGAGGTCGCGTCGCTCGTCGGCTGGCTCGTCTCCGACAGGGCGGGCATGGTGACGGGCGCGTCGTACACGATGGACGGCGGATGGACAGCCCGATGAGCAGGTACCGCTCCGTCGATGTCCCGGTCGACGGAGGAGCGCTGCGCGTCGGCGTCTGGGAACCGCGGCACGACGCGCCTGACGCGCCCGCCGTGCTGCTCATCCACGGGGTGACGGCATCCCACCTCTCGTGGGCGCTCGTGGCGGACCGGTTGCCGGACCTGCGGCTCATCGCCCCCGACCTCCGTGGCCGAGGCCGCAGCAACGCACTGCCGGTCTCGGCCGGTCTCTCCTCGCACGCCCGGGACCTCACCGCGGTGCTCGACGCGCTCGACGTCGATCACGCTCTCGTCGTGGGCCACTCGATGGGGGCGTTCGCCGGTCTCGTCCTGGGTGAGGAGCACCCCGAGCGGGTCACGCGGCTCGTGCTCGTGGACGGCGGCCTCCCTCTCGATCTGCCGGCCGGACTCGCTCCGCAGGACGTCGTGCGCCTCGTGCTCGGCCCCACCGCAGAGCGACTCGCGATGCGGTTCGCCTCCGTCGATGCATATCTCGACTTCTGGCGGGCCCATCCCGCGTTCGCCCGGGACTGGTCGCCGGCCCTGGAGGCATACCTGGCCTACGACCTCGTCGGCGACCGGCCCGACCTGCGGCCGGCGACCACGCTCGCGACGGTGGAGGCCGACTCTCTCGACCAGAACACCGGGAACGCCATCGCCGACGCGCTCGCGGGGCTCCGACATCCGACACTCCTGATGACGGCCGAGCGCGGGCTGCTCGACCAGGTGCCCGCCCTGTATGCCGCAGACCGGCTGCCCGGACTCGTCGCGGCTTACCCGGGCCTCAGGCACGTGCCCGTGGCGGACGTGAATCACTACACGATCGTGCTGTCGGATCGGGGAGCGGATGCTGTGGCTTCGGCCGTCCGCGAAGAGCTCGGCGCATCAGCGGTATGAGGTCGTCGCCGCGCCAGACCTCGTCACCGCACGAGCGCGACGCGTGTCGTGAGCTGATGCGCGTGCGCCAGGAGCGTGCGGCCGAGGTCGGCGAGGCGGTCCGGGCCGAAACGGAACTCCACGCCGGTGATACTGAGCGCCCACTGCGGGTGGCCGTCGCGATCGAACACTGCGGCACCGAGCCCGAAGCTGCCTTCCACGATCAGTCCGGGGTTGAGCGCGAAGCCACGTTCGCGGGTTTCGCGCAGACGCGCCTTGAGACGGGGTTCCTCGTGGGCTGGCCCCCAGCGCGCGGGCAGCTCGGGGTGCCGATCGAGGTACGCGTCCACATCGTGGGGCGGCAGGAACGAGAGGATCGCGAGCCCCGCCGAGGCGACCCCGAGCGGGAACCGCACGCCCTCCGCCAGGACGAACGATCGGATCGGGAAGCTCCCCTCCTCGCGCATGATGCACACCGTCTCGTCCCCCCGACGTACTGACAGGAACGCACTCTCCTCGGTGCGGACCGCGAGAGAACGCACGACGTCGCGGGCGATTCCGGTGATGTCGTAGCGGGATGCGGCAACCGTGCCCATCAGATAGAGCTCCGGGCCCGGCAGCCACCGCCCCGTCCGATCGTCGTGGTCGACGAGCCCCTCGACCCGCAGCGCGGTCAGCAGACGGTGCGTCGTGGGACGTGTGAGCGCGGCGTCGAGCGCGAGCTCCGAGACGCCCACCCCGTCGGCACCCCCCGCGGTGACCAGGCGCAGAAGGCGGGCTGCACGTGCGACCGACTGCGCCCCTGGGACGCCTTTCGATGACTCGCTGTCCACGATATGGACAGTACGCGCAGAGATCTCCACATGGCAACCGGCTGCGTGGGCGTGCCGGCGATGACGTGCAGGATGGGTGGACGAGACATGAGGGAGTGCCCGTGATCGACAAGACGTACGGCTCGGCGGCGGAGGCCGTCGCCGACATCCAGGACGGTGCGACCCTCGCGGTCGGCGGGTTCGGGCTCTCCGGAAACCCGACTCTGCTCATCGAGGCGCTGCTCGCCCAGGGCACGCGCGACCTCAGCATCGTGAGCAACAACTGCGGCACCGACGACTGGGGGCTCGGCATCCTGCTCAACGCCAAGCGCATCCGCAAGATGACCTCGTCGTACGTCGGCGAGAACAAGGAGTTCGAGCGGCAGTTCCTGTCGGGCGAGCTGGAGCTCGAACTCACTCCGCAGGGCACCCTCGCCGAGAAGCTCCGCGCGGGCGGGTCGGGGATCGCGGCCTTCTTCACGCAGACCGGCGTGGGCACGCAGGTGGCGGAGGGTGGACTCCCGCGCCGTTACGACGGGTCGGGCGGGATCGCCGTGGCCTCGCCGACGAAAGAAGTGCGATTGTTCGACGTCGGCGGCGAGCCCCGCGACTTCGTGCTCGAGGAGGCGATCCAGACCGACTTCGCCCTCGTCCATGCGCTCCGAGGAGACCGCCACGGCAACCTCGTCTTCAACAAGGCGGCCCGCAACTTCAACCCGCTCGCCGCAATGGCGGGCCGGGTCTGCATCGCCCAGGTCGAAGAACTGGTGGAGCCCGGCGGGCTCGATCCCGACAGCATCCATCTGCCGGGCGTCTACGTGCACCGCATCATCGAGGTGGGAACCGGGATCGACAAGCGCATCGAACGGCGCACCGTCTCGGCCTCGCCGAACCACGAGAAGGCCTGAGCCATGGCACTGACAAGAGACCAGATGGCTGCGCGTGCGGCCGCCGAACTCGCCGACGGATCGTACGTGAACCTCGGCATCGGCCTGCCCACCCTCGTGCCCAACCACGTGCCCGCAGGCGTCACCGTCGTGCTGCAGTCGGAGAACGGTATCCTCGGCGTCGGTCCGTACCCGACGGACGAGCACGTCGATCCCGACCTGATCAACGCGGGCAAAGAGACCGTCACCGTCCTTCCCGGGGCGGCCTACTTCGACTCGGCGACGAGCTTCGGGATGATCCGCGGGGGCAAGATCGACGCGGCGATCCTCGGCGCGATGCAGGTGTCGGCGACCGGCGACATCGCGAACTGGATGATCCCGGGAAAGATGGTGAAGGGCCCCGGCGGCGCGATGGACCTCGTGCACGGCGCGGGGAAGGTCATCGTGCTCATGGAGCATGTCGCCCGCGACGGGTCGCCCAAGATCGTGGACGAGTGCTCGCTCCCGCTCACCGGCAAGGGGGTCGTCGATCGCATCATCACCGACCTCGCGGTGATCGACGTGACGGCGGATGGCCTCGTCCTGGTCGAGACCGCGCCGGGCGTCAGCGTCGACGACGTCGTCGCGGCGACCGAGCCGCCGCTCATCATCGGGCTCTCCGCGCCCGCTCGTTGAGCGAGCGAAGCGAGACGAAACGCCTCATCAGAAGGAGCAGATCATGATCCAGGACGACATCGTCATCGTGGCGGCCGCACGCACGCCGCAGGGCCGCCTCAAGGGTCAGCTCGCCGCGTTCAGCGCCCCCCAGCTGGGCGGATTCGCGATCAAGGGAGCGCTCGAGGCCGGAGGCATTCCGGTGGACCAGGTGGGCGCGGTCATCGTCGGCCAGGTGCTTCCGGCCGGATCGGGACAGAATCCGGCGCGTCAGGCCGCCATCAACGCCGGCCTCGGCTGGGACGTCCCCGCCTCCGGAGTCAACAAGGTGTGCCTTTCGGGTCTCACCGCCATCATCGACGCCGCCCGGATGATCCGCGTGGGCGATGCGAAGGTCGTCGTGGCGGCGGGCATGGAGTCGATGACCCGTGCGCCCCACCTGCTGATGGGCTCGCGCGACGGGTGGCAGTACGGCAGCGTCGAGGTGCTCGACCACATGGCGTACGACGGCCTCACCGATGCGTACGACCGTGTCAGCATGGGCGCGTCCACGGAGGCCCTCAACGGAAAGTACGAGGTGACGCGCGAGGAGCAGGATGCCGTAGCCGCCCGCTCTCACCAGCGCGCCGCCGCCGCGCAGGCCGACGGCGTCTTCGATGCCGAGATCGTGACCGTCGAAGTGCCGCAGCGGCGCGGAGACCCGATTCTGGTGACGACGGATGAGGGCATCCGTCCTGACACGACGGTCGAGACTCTCGCAACTCTGCGCGCCGCCTTCACGGAGGGCGGCTCGATCACGGCGGGCAACTCATCGCAGATCTCGGACGGCGCCTCGGCGGTGATCCTCACGACGCGCGCACATGCCGACGAGAACGGGTGGCCCGTCCTCGCCGCCGTCGGTGCTTCGGGGCAGGTCGCCGGTCCGGACAACTCGCTGCACGCCCAGCCCGCTCACGCGATCGCTCGTGCGCTCCAGAAGCAGGGGCTCACCGCATCCGATCTCGACTTCGTCGAGATCAACGAAGCCTTCGGTGCGGTCGTCGCCCGATCCCAGCGCGAACTGGGTCTGGACGACGACGTCGTCAACATCCACGGGGGCGGGATCGCCATCGGGCATCCGATCGGCGCGTCCGGCAATCGCCTCGCGGTGCACGCGGTGCACCAACTGCTGCGGCGCGGCTCGGGAATCGCGGCCGTAGGCCTGTGCGGTGGCGGCGGTCAGGGGGAGGCGCTGATCCTCACCCGCTGACGCACCGAGGGTTCAGCTGTGTCGCAGGTGCCGCTCGGCGAGCTTCCGCTCCTTGCCCGAGACCGGAGAATCCGCCGAGACGAGGTGCCCGCGCGACGCCCGTCGCGCGTCGACGATGGCGCCGATCGCCAGCGCGAACGTGATTCCCCAGCTCAGCCATGCGAGCGCCTCCCGCCAGGTGAACTCCGAATCCCGCGCTCCGCGCAGGAGGGTGATCCCGCTGAAGACGGCGCTGATGATCCCGGTTCCGAAGAGGTACTTGCGCATCCCACCACGCTACAGCGACCTGGCCGGGCGCGGCCACGGGGGCGGGCGGCGCGCTGCACGCTGTTAGCCTGAAGAACGATCGAAACAGGAGAACCCGTGCCTCAGGCAGAACTGGTCGTCGTCGCCAACCGCCTCCCCGTCGACCGGGTGGAGGGTGCCACGGGTGACGACGTCTGGCGCCGTTCGCCCGGGGGTCTGGTCACCGCACTCGAGCCGCTCATGCGCCGTGAAGACGGTGCGTGGGTGGGCTGGCCCGGTCAAGCGGGACTGGATATCGAGCCGTTCGACTTCGAGGGCACGCATCTCGTGCCCGTCCCTCTGTCTGAAGAAGAGGTGCAGCTCTACTACGAGGGCTTCTCCAACGACACGATCTGGCCGCTCTATCACGACGTGATCGCGGAACCCCGCTATCGCCGCGTCTGGTGGGATGCGTACGTGAAGGTCAACCGCCGGTTCGCGGAGGCCACGGCATCCGTCACCGCCGAAGGCGGCACCGTGTGGGTGCAGGACTATCAGCTCCAGCTCGTGCCTCGCATGCTCCGGGATCTGCGGCCCGACCTCACGATCGGGTACTTCCACCACATTCCCTTTCCGGCATACGGGCTCTTCTCGCAACTGCCCTGGCGGCGCCAGGTGCTCGAAGGACTCCTCGGGGCCGATGTCGTCGGATTCCAGCGTGTGGCGGATGCCGGAAACTTCGCTCGCGCGATCCGCCGTCAGCTGCGCTATGTGACGAAGGCCTCCGGGATCACCGTCCCGGAGCGGGACGGTGAGACGCGCAACGTCCTGGCCAAAGCGTTCCCGATCTCGATCGACACCGCCTCGTACGTCGAACTCGCCCAGCGGGCGGACGTGCGGGCGCGGGCGGCCGAGATCCGCGAGAGCCTCGGCAACCCGTCCAAGATCCTGCTCGGGGTCGACCGGCTCGACTACACCAAGGGCATCAGGCACCGCCTCAAGGCCTTCGGCGAGCTGCTCGAGGACGGACGACTCTCGGTGGAGGACGTGACGCTCGTGCAGGTCGCCAGTCCGAGCCGCGAGCGCGTCGAGGCGTACGTGCAGCTGCGCGACGAGATCGAGCTCATGGTCAGCCGCATCGGCGGCGATCGCGACACGATGGATCACACCGCGATCCGCTACCTCCACCAGGGCTACCCGCGCGAAGAGATGGTCGCGCTGTTCCTCGCCGCCGACGTCATGCTCGTGACCGCACTGCGGGACGGCATGAACCTCGTCGCCAAGGAGTATGTGGCAACGCGCACCGACAACAGGGGAGTGCTGATCCTGAGCGAGTTCGCCGGTGCCGCAGACGAGCTCGGTACGGCGCTGCGCATCAACCCGCACGACATCGACGCGCTGAAGGACACGATCGTGCGCGCGGTCGAGATGCCCCCCGCGGAGCAGGGTCGTCGCATGCGCGCGATGCGGCGCAAGGTCATCGAGAACGACGTCCACGCATGGTCGTCGTCGTTCCTCGACGCCCTCGCGAATGCACGCGCGCACAAAGACGACGAACCAGACGGCGAAGAACCAGACGGCGAGAAGCTCGACGGCGAACAAGCAGCCGACGAAGAGAGTGAAAGCGGAGAGGGCAGCGCATGACCGCGGTCGAGAGCCCCGAACAGGTTCAGGATGAATTGCGCAGGGTCGCGGCATCCGATCGCCTGCTGGTCGCGCTGGATTTCGACGGCACGCTGTCACTCCTGCAGGACGAGCCCATGCAGGCCCGGATGCTGCCGGAGTCGCGTCGCGCGGTAGAGGCCCTCCTCGCGACGCCCGACACGGTGGTCGCCCTGGTCTCCGGCAGGAGCCTGCACGACCTTCAAGAGATCTCCGAACACACCGAGGACTCCGAGATCCTGCTCGCCGGGTCGCACGGCGTGGAGTACTGGTACCCCGGCGAAGGCGCCGTCGACCCGGTCGACGACGATTCCGAACACGCGCTGCGCGATCATCTGCGCGAATCGGCGATCGCCGAACTCGGTGACCTCGAGGGCATCTGGGTCGAGCCGAAGACGTTCGGCTTCGGCATCCACACGCGGATGGCGTCTGACGAGGATGCCGAGCGGGCATGGCAGTACGCCGATGCACTCGTGTCGCAGAACGCCCCGCACTGGCGACGCCGCACGGGACACAACATCGTCGAGTACTCGTTCCGGCACGAAGGCAAAGACAGCGCGATCGCCTCGCTGCGCGAACGTGTCGGCGCGACCGCGGTCGTGTTCGCCGGCGACGACATCACCGATGAGGATGCGCTGGCGAAACTCGGACCGAGCGACCTCGGGATCCGCGTGGGCCAGGGGAGGACATCGGCGCGCGTGAGGGTGATGGATACCAAAGAACTGGCCGCGGCGTTGTCGGCCCTGGCTGAGATGCGCGCCTCCGGGCGGGAATAGACTTTCACAATGCCTGAGTCCGCTCCCTCTGCCAGCGTGCCCGAAATCGACATCAAACCCCGCAGTCGCGTCGTCACGGATGGCATCGAGGCCACCACGTCGCGCGGCATGCTCCGTGCGGTCGGGATGGGGGATGAGGACTGGGACAAACCCCAGATCGGCATCGCGAGTTCGTGGAACGAGATCACGCCGTGCAACCTCAGCCTCGACCGTCTTGCGCAGGGCGCGAAAGAGGGTGTGCACTCCGGCGGTGGCTACCCGCTGCAGTTCGGCACGATCTCGGTCTCGGACGGCATCTCGATGGGCCACGAGGGCATGCACTTCTCCCTTGTCTCACGCGAGGTCATCGCCGATTCGGTCGAGACCGTGATGATGGCGGAGCGCCTGGACGGTTCCGTCCTGCTCGCCGGTTGCGACAAGTCGATCCCGGGGATGCTCATGGCCTCGGCGCGCCTGGACCTTTCGAGCGTGTTCCTGTATGCCGGCTCGATCGCGCCGGGCTGGGTGAAGCTCAGCGACGGCACCGAGAAGGACGTCACGATCATCGACTCGTTCGAGGCGGTCGGCGCGTGCCTGGCCGGCAAGATGAGCGAAGCCGACCTCAAGCGCATCGAGTGCGCGATCGCCCCCGGTGAGGGCGCGTGCGGCGGCATGTACACCGCCAACACGATGGCATCCGTCGCCGAGGCCCTCGGTCTGAGCCTGCCCGGCTCCGCCGCGCCACCCAGCGCCGACCGCCGCCGCGACTATTACGCGCACCGCTCCGGCGAGGCTGTCGTGAATCTGCTGCGCCTGGGCATCACGACCCGCGACATCCTCACGCCCGAAGCGTTCGAGAACGCGATCGCCCTCGCGATGGCGCTCGGCGGGTCGACGAACGTCGTGCTCCACCTCCTCGCGATCGCTCGCGAAGCGGAGGTCGAGCTCACCCTGCACGACTTCAACCGCATCGGCGACAAGGTGCCGCACGTGGCCGACATGAAGCCGTTCGGCAAGTACGTCATGAACGACGTCGACCGGCACGGCGGCATCCCTGTGATCATGAAGGCGATGCTCGACGAAGGCCTCCTCCACGGCGACGCGCTCACGGTGACGGGCAAGACGCTCGCCGAGAACCTCGCCGATCTGAACCCCGACCCGGTCGACGGCACCGTCATCCACACGTTCGACAACCCGATCCACAAGAGCGGCGGAATCACGATCCTGCACGGATCGATCGCCCCCGAGGGCGCGGTCGTCAAGTCGGCCGGATTCGACGCCGACGTGTTCGAGGGCCCCGCTCGCGTGTTCGAGCGCGAGCGCGCCGCGATGGACGCGCTCGAGGCCGGACAGATCGCCGCGGGCGACGTTGTCGTGATCCGCTACGAGGGCCCCAAGGGCGGCCCCGGCATGCGCGAGATGCTCGCGATCACCGCGGCCATCAAGGGCGCGGGGCTCGGAAAAGATGTACTACTCTTGACGGACGGCAGATTCTCAGGCGGCACAACCGGCCTGTGCATCGGCCACATAGCACCCGAAGCGGTGGACGCTGGTCCCATCGCCTTCGTGCGCGATGGTGATCTGATACGGGTCGATATCGCGGCTCGCACTCTCGACCTACTCGTCGACGAGGCTGAGCTCGACTCCCGCCGCTCTGGCTGGGAGCCACTGCCCCCGCGCTATACCCGTGGCGTTCTGGCCAAATACTCCAAGCTCGTGCGCTCCGCAGCGGAGGGCGCGGTCACAGGGTAGCCAGCCCTGGTGGTCGTCTCGTTCCCGACCGGCCACCGACATCCGACTCTCTGTCAGAGGATCCCCACAATGTCTGCCGAAAACGCGTCGGCCGTTCCGCGGCCGCCCTCCCGTCCCGCCCCTGCACTCGCGCCGGTGCTCACCGGCGCCCAGGCGGTCGTCCGCTCGCTCGAGATGCTCGGTGTCACCGACGTCTTCGGGCTGCCCGGCGGCGCGATCCTTCCCGTCTACGACCCGCTCATGGACAGCTCGGAGCTGCGCCACATCCTGGTGCGTCATGAGCAGGGCGCCGGTCACGCCGCCGAAGGCTACGCCTCGGCATCCAACCGGATCGGCGTGGCGATCGCGACCTCCGGTCCCGGCGCCACCAACCTCGTGACGGCGATCGCCGATGCCTACATGGACTCGGTGCCGATCGTCTGCATCACCGGGCAGGTCTTCTCCAACCTCATGGGCACGGATGCCTTCCAGGAGGCCGACATCGTGGGCATCACGATGCCGATCACGAAGCACTCGTTCCTCGTGAAGAAGGCGGAGGACATCCCCGGCGCGATCGCCGCGGCGTTCGAGGTGGCCGGCACCGGGCGCCCCGGTCCCGTGCTCGTGGACATCACCAAGGACGCCCAGCAGGCCGAGGCTCCGTTCGTCTGGCCGCCGAAGATCGACCTGCCGGGCTACCGGCCCGTGACCAAGGCGCACGGCAAGCAGATCCAGGCCGCCGCGCAGCTGCTCGCCGAGGCCAAGAAGCCGGTGCTGTACGTCGGAGGCGGAGTCATCCGCTCACAGGCGTCCGCCGAGCTGCTGGCCCTCGCCGAGTCGACCGGAGCTCCGGTGGTCACCACGCTGATGGCCCGCGGCGCATTCCCCGACTCGCACGCCCAGCACCTCGGGATGCCGGGAATGCACGGCACCGTGCCCGCGGTGCTGGCTCTGCAGGAGGCCGACCTGCTCGTCTCGCTCGGAGCCCGGTTCGATGACCGCGTGACGGGCAAGGCATCGCTGTTCGCGCCGAATGCGAAGGTCGTTCACGTCGACATCGATCCCGCCGAGATCGGCAAGATCCGTGCCGCTGAGGTCCCGATCGTGGGCGATCTGAAAGACGTGCTCGTCGATCTCGAGGCCGCGTACCGGTCGGCGAGCGCCCGTGCTGCACCCGACACCGAGGAGTGGTGGTCCTACCTCGACGGGCTGCGCGCCGAGTTCCCGCTCGGCTACACCCAGCCGACCGACGGCCTCATGTCGCCGCAGTACGTCATCTCACGGATCGGTGAGATCACCGGGCCGGAGGGCGTGTACGCCGCCGGCGTCGGCCAGCACCAGATGTGGGCGGCGCAGTTCATCAAGTACGAGCGGCCCAACGCCTGGCTCAACTCCGGGGGAGCGGGCACGATGGGGTACGCGGTTCCTGCCGCGATGGGGGCGAAGGTCGCCGAGCCGGACCGCCACGTGTGGGCCATCGACGGAGACGGCTGCTTCCAGATGACCAACCAGGAACTGGCCACCTGCGCGATCAACAACATCCCGATCAAGGTCGCGATCATCAACAACTCATCGCTCGGCATGGTGCGCCAGTGGCAGACGCTGTTCTACGACGGCCGCTACTCGCACACGAGTCTCAACACCGGTCATGGCACGGTGCGCATCCCCGACTTCGTGAAGCTGGCGGAGGCGTACGGATGCCTCGCGATCCGCGTCGAGAAGGAGGAGGACGTGGATGCGGCGATCCGCACGGCTCTCGAGACGAACGACCGCCCCGTGGTCATCGACTTCGTCGTGAGCGCTGACGCGATGGTGTGGCCCATGGTTCCGCAGGGCGTCAGCAACAGCTACGTCCAGTACGCGCGCGATCACTCGCCCGCATTCGATGAGGAGGCCTGATCATGCCCAGTCACGTGCTGAGCCTCCTCGTGGAGGACAAACCGGGTCTGCTGACCCGCGTCGCGGGATTGTTCGCGCGCCGAGGCTTCAATATCGAATCCCTCGCCGTCGGCGTCACAGAGGTTCCCGGGCTCTCGCGCATCACCGTGGTGGTCGATGTCGACGAGCTGCCGCTGGAGCAAGTGACGAAGCAGCTGAACAAGCTCATCAACGTCATCAAGATCGTCGAGCTGGATATGTCGTCGTCCGTCCAGCGCGAGCACATGCTCGTCAAGGTGCGCGCCGACAATGCGAACCGTTCGAGCGTGCTCGAAGTCGTCAGCCTGTTCCGGGCGTCCGTCGTGGACTACGCGCCGGACGCGCTCGTCATCGAGGTGACCGGCGACCACGGCAAGGTCGATGCGCTGCTGCGTGCGCTCGAGCCGTTCGGCATCAAGGAGCTGGCCCAGTCGGGTCTGCTCGCGATCGGCCGCGGCGGCAAGAGCATCACCGAGCGGGTCCTCCGCAACTGAACTCGACTTCGAGCGTTTCGACTCGCTTCGCTCGCTCAACGACCGGAAACATACAAGGAGAAACACACGCCATGACCGAGATCTTCTACGACGCCGACGCCGACCTGTCGCTCATCCAGAGCAAGAAGGTGGCCATCGTCGGCTACGGCTCGCAGGGCCACGCGCACGCGCTCAACCTGCGCGACTCGGGTGTCGAGGTCGTCGTCGCCCTGAAAGAGGGCTCGACGTCGATCCAGAAGGCCGAAGAGGCCGGTTTCGAGGTCAAGTCGGTCGCGGACGCGGCCGACTGGGCCGATGTCATCGTGATCCTCGCGCCCGACCAGCACCAGCGCGGAATCTTCGCCGATTCCATCAAGGACCACCTGGCCGAGGGTAAGACGCTCCTGTTCAGCCACGGGTTCAACATCCGCTTCGGCTACATCGACGCGCCGGAGGGCGTAGATGTCGTCATGGTCGCGCCCAAGGGGCCCGGCCACACCGTTCGCCGCGAATACGAGGCCGGTCGTGGTGTTCCCGTGATCGTCGCTGTCGAGAAGGATGCCTCGGGCCACGCCTGGGACACGGCATGGTCGTACGCGAAGGCGATCGGCGGCCTTCGCGCCGGCGGCATCAAGACCACCTTCACGGAAGAGACCGAGACCGACCTCTTCGGCGAGCAGGCCGTACTCTGCGGAGGTGTGTCCCAGCTCGTGCAGTACGGGTTCGAGACCCTCACCGAGGCGGGCTACCAGCCGCAGATCGCCTACTTCGAGGTTCTTCACGAGCTGAAGCTCATCGTCGACCTCATGTGGGAGGGCGGCATCGCCAAGCAGCGCTGGTCGGTCTCCGACACGGCGGAGTACGGCGACTACGTCTCGGGGCCCCGGGTGATCGATGCCCACGTCAAGGAGAACATGCAGGCGGTGCTCGCCGACATCCAGTCAGGTGCGTTCGCCGAGAAGTTCATCGCCGACCAGGACGCCGGCGCGCCCGAATTCCTCGAGCTGCGCGCCAAGGGCGCAGCGCACCCGATCGAGGCGACCGGTAAAGAACTGCGCGCCCTGTTCGCGTGGAAGCAGCAGGACGCCGACTACACCGAGGGTTCCGCCGCTCGCTAGTCATTCAGACCGCCGTCCGATCCGGCACGGCTCCAGGCCCGGCCATCGTCCTCTCAACCAGGGGATGGGTGGCCGGGCCGCTTCAGGTCTACGCTGACGGCATGACCGGTTCCGGAACGAAAGACGACCCGTGGCACCTGACGACGGCACCGGGATCCTCGGCGTACACGATGTACCGTGACGAGTCGGCCGACCCTCCTCTGCTGGTGTGTCAGGTCGGGTCGACGAGATTGACCTATCTCGCCACCGCGATCGACGACACCGTGGCGTGGCTGAAGGCGCAGGGGGAATGGGTCGACCTGGGTGCGACGGACGAGCAGAAGGATGCGCCCGACGGCACGCTCGAGGCCTGGGCGCGCAGCCAGTCCAACCCGGTGGGGGGCTGGTACGGCCAGCGCAAGGGCTATCGGGGCAGGTTCGGGATGTACCTGCCGCCGCTCCTGGAAGAACTCGGCCTCGTCGAACTGACACACGAGAAGCGTGGCAACCGCGTGCGCGCGCTCTGACCTACGCTGGGGGCATGACCGATCGCCGTGATGACGCCCTGTCGTGGGACGGCGACGACGACCCGACGCTCGATACCGGCATCCCTGCGGACGTGCTGGCCACGGGAGACTCAGAGCCCGAGCCTGATCCGGATCCTGCTCCTCCGGCCCTTCCCGGCGGGTTCACCGCCGTCGGCAAAGACAGCGACACTGTCGGCCGGGTCGAGGCGGACGGATCCGTCACCATGCCGACCGACCCCGTGCCGCTCGGCAATGCCGGGCTCATCACGTTGGGCATCCTGGGCGGGATCTACGCGCTCTGGACGATCGGCTGGATCATCGGCGGCCTGCGGGTGCACAGCGTGGCCGGGTTCCTCGTCTCCTCCGACGGGTCCGCGTCGCCGCTGTGGACCGGCGGAAACCTCGTCGCGGTGTGGTTGGCCGTGCTCGCACCCGCCATCTGGTTCGGTACGGTCCTCTGGCTCACGCGCGGCGCTCGGCCGTGGCTGAAGTGGATTCTCCTGTTCGTCGGGGCCGTCCTGCTTGTGCCATGGCCGTTCATCATGGTCGGGGCGGTGGGCGCATGACCGAGACACCTTCCGCGCCTACGCGGCGTTCTGCGGCGCTTCCGGTGTGGGTCATCGCGACGATCGCGGGCATCTTCGGACTGCTCTACGCCTACGTCGTCTGGAACGCGGCGACTCTGCTCGCGTACCAGGCGAGCGGCGTGCTCGGCATCAACGGGCTGGGATGGCTCGTGCTCGTCCTCGCAGTGCTCTTCCCGATCATCGTCTTCGCGATCGCCTTCGCGGTCGGCTGGCGCCGCCAGGCCATTCCCTTCGCGGGGATCCTGTTGACGGGGCTGGGGCTTGTCGCGGTGTTCTGGGTCAACATCCTTGCGTACGCGTATGCGTACGGCGGGTCGCTGCTGGGCTGAGGTCAGCCGATTTCGAGGCGGGGAATCAGGTGGGCGAGAGTGAGACCCCGACGGCCGTGACCGGTCGCACTCCGACCGGCGCCATGACCGCGGTCGCGGTCTTCCTTCTCGTCGAGATCCTCATCGCCACGCCGCTCTACGTCCTCCTCTCGCTCCGCATCGCGGATCCGATGCTGCTGGTCGTCGCGGTGATGGTGAGCCCCGCCGCTGCCGCCCTGCTCACCTGGGCGATCACGGGAGTGCGCCCGCGAGTGGGGCCGCTCCGCGTCTGGCCGATCCTGGCAGGCGCCTCGATCGGTTTCGTGGTCGCCTTCGCCTACTGGATCGGGTCGCTGGCGCACGTGTTCACGCCCACGGGGATCGACCCCTGGATCACGCTGGTCGGCCTGCCCGTCTCGGTCGTTCTGGCAGCCGGTGAGGAACTGGGATGGCGGGGGATGCTGCTGCCCCAGCTGCGCCGACGATTCCGCTTCGCGTCGGCGAACGCGATCGTCGTCGTCATCTGGGCGCTCTTCCACGTGCCGATCGTGGTCGCCGGCGCGTACGGCGACCTCGCCGGGCTCCCGTGGATGTTTCTGATCGTCGTCCTGTTCTCATTCCTCATCGGCACGATCTGGGAGTACGGCGGCGGTGTCGTGATGGCATCGCTCGCTCATGGGGTGTGGAACCTGGTGATCCAGAGCTTTCTGGCGACGGCCTTCGTCGAGAACATCCCCTACGCCGCGGGGGAGTTCGGCTGGTTCCCCGCGATCCCCCTCGCCCTCATGCTCGCCGGGGCACTCGTCTTGCGCACACTGCGCCCGCCCCGGCGTCCACCGCTCGACGATCTCGCCTGACGCCCGGGGGCAGCGACGCCCGGCCGCGCGCGCCGTCATACAGTCGGGTCGCGCACGCGCCCCACGGTAGGCTGAGAGGCGCTGAGCCCCCCTTCGCGTGCGGCGCGGCATCCGCTCTGCTTCGCGCATTCGCGCACCGCCCCGAAGGAAACATCCGTGACCAAGCCTGTCGTGCTGATCGCCGAAGAACTGTCTCCCGCCACGATCGACGCGCTCGGTCCCGACTTCGAGGTGCGCACCGTCGACGGCACGGATCGTCCTGCGCTGCTTTCCGCCCTCGCGGGCGCGAGCGCAGTGCTCGTGCGCTCGGCCACGAAGATCGACGCCGAGGCGATCGCCGCAGCGCCCGTCCTGAAAATCATCGCGCGCGCCGGTGTCGGCCTCGACAACGTCGACATCAAGGCCGCCACGACCGCCGGTGTCATGGTCGTGAACGCCCCGACCTCCAACGTGATCTCGGCCGCCGAGCTCACCATCGGGCACATCCTCTCGCTCGCGCGCCACATCCCTTCGGCGAACGCCTCGCTCGCCGAAGGCAAGTGGAAGCGCAGTGCGTACACCGGCATGGAGCTGTTCGAGAAGACCGTCGGCATCGTCGGACTCGGTCGCATCGGCGGACTCATCAGTGAACGCCTGCGCGCGTTCGGGGTGCGCGTCGTCGGCTACGACCCCTACGTGACCCCCGCGCGCGCCCAGCAGCTCCAGGTCGAGCTCCTGTCGTTCGACGAGGTACTGCGCCAGAGCGATTTCGTGACCGTGCACATGCCCAAGACGCCCGAGACGACCGGCATGATCGGCGCCGAGCAGCTCGCGATCATGAAGCCGACCGCCTACGTGATCAACGTCGCACGCGGCGGGCTCATCGACGAGGGAGCGCTCTACACGGCGCTCACCACCGGAGTGATCGCCGGCGCCGGGCTCGATGTCTTCACGTCTGAGCCGCCTCAGCCCGACTCCAGCGCATCACGCCTGCTGGAACTGCCGAATGTCGTGGTCACCCCGCACCTCGGGGCGAGCACCGATGAGGCACAGGAGAAGGCGGGCGTCTCGGTCGCGCGCTCCGTCAAGCTCGCGCTCGAGGGCGACCTCGTCCCGGACGCGGTCAACGTGGCCGGTGGCATCATCGACCCGTTCGTGCGCCCCGGGATCGCCCTGGTCGAGAAGCTCGGTCAGTTCTTCACCGGACTCGCACAGGGAGCCCTGACGAGCCTCGACATCGAAGTGCGGGGCGAGCTCGCCGCGTACGACGTGAGCGTGTACCGGCTTGCGGCCCTGAAAGGGATCCTCACGAACATCGTGAGCGACAATGTCTCCTACGTGAACGCGCCACTGTTCGCGGAGCAGCGCGGCATCGAGACCCGCATGATCGTCGAGGCCGAGAGCCCGCTCTACCGCAACCTGACGATCCTCCGGGGGACCCTGTCCGACGGCACGACGCTCACGGTCGCCGGAACCCTCGCCGGGACGCGGATGGTGCCGAAGGTCGTCGGCATCAACGGATACGAGATCGAAGTGCCGTTCGAGCGGTACCACATCGTGATGCGGTACGCGGATCGGCCGGGCATCGTCGCGATCTACGGCCAGCGTCTCGGAGATGCCGGAATCAACATCGCCGGCCTCCAGGTCGCGCACCCGGATGCGAGCGGCCGCGCACTCTCGGTGCTCACGGTCGACTCACCCGTCCCGGACGAGATGCTCGCCGAGCTGCACGACGCAGTGCACGCCGACCTCTTCCGGCAGATCGAGATCGTCGAAGCGTAGTCGCGAGCTCGCGACCGTCGACGTTCAGCGACTGGTCGCGTCGCGCACGAGCGCGATGAGCGCATCGAGATCGGCCCCCGTCGGCACCGGCCCCGGCACCCCGCCGACCGTCAACGCGTTGTTGAAGTAGAGGCCGTCGCTGACGAGCATGATCAGCTGCAGGGCGGTCTCGTCCTTGGCCTCGGACCGCATCGCGTCCTCCCACAGGAGGCGGAGATCGCGGAGCGCGTCCGACGCGGCGGGATGCCCGTTCTGGGCCAGCCGCGACAGTGCGATGATCGTGCGGTCAAGCGCCGTCCCCGTCATGATCGACGTGCGCATGAACGCCGCGACGGGGCCGTCCGGTGCGGACCTGATCTGTTCGATGTCCTCGAGGGACAGCACGCGGAGGCGTTCGATGAGTCCCTCGACCAGGGCTTCTTTCGAGCCGAAGTGGTAGAGCAGCCCGCCCTTGGACACACCGGCCCGGCGGGCCGCAGCATCCATCGTCGCCGCGCGTTCGCCGTCTTCCACCAAGAGCGCCTCGAATGCGTCGAGGACGCTCTCTCGGGCGCGGGGTGGTCGGCTCATGGGGTCGATCGTATCGACCGTGGGCGGGGGAGTCTGATACTATACCGGCTGGACGGTTTATAAATCATGACTTCAACACTCACTCAGGACATCGCCATCGCAGAGGCAGAGAGCACCCGCGTCGGCTGGCGCGGCTGGGCCGCGCTTGCGGTACTCATGCTGCCGGTGCTGCTCGTCTCGGTCGATAACACGGTGCTCAGCTTCGCGCTGCCCCAGATCGCGCTCGACCTCGAGCCCACCGCGACCCAGCAGCTCTGGATCATCGACTCTTACCCTCTGGTCCTCGCCAGCCTGCTGGTGACGATGGGCGTGCTCGGCGACCGTTTCGGGCGCCGGAGGATGCTGCTGCTCGGCGCCGCCGGCTTCGGTGTCGTCTCGGCGCTCGCGGCGTTCGCGCCGAGCGCGGAGTGGCTCATCGCCGCCCGTGCGGGAATGGGCATCTTCGGGGCGATGCTGATGCCCGCCACGCTCTCGCTGCTGCGGAGCGTCTTCACCAACCGGGATCAGCGCCGGCTCGCGATCGCGATCTGGGCGGCGGGCTTCTCGGCCGGCGCTGCCCTCGGACCGGTGGTCGGCGGCATCCTCCTGGAGCACTTCGCCTGGGGCGCCGTCTTCCTGATGGCCGTGCCCGTGCTCGTGCCGCTGCTGATCCTCGTGCCGATCCTGGTGCCCGAGAGCCGCGACCCCGCGCCGGGCCGGTTCGATCCGCTGAGCGTGGTGCTGTCGCTCGCCACGATGGTGCCGATCGTCTACGCCATCAAGGAGTTCGCGGTGCACGGCGCCGAAAGCGCTCTCCCGCTCGTGCTCGTCGTGATGGGCCTCGTGTTCGGCGTGTTCTTCGTGCGGCGGCAGAACCGCCTCGAGACCCCGATGCTCGACATGCGACTCTTTCGACGTGCCGCGTTCACGGGGTCGGTGCTGGTCAATCTGCTCAGCGTCGTCGGCCTCGTAGGCTTCCTCTACTTCGTCGCGCAGCATCTGCAGCTGGTCGTCGGGCTCCCGCCGCTCGAGGCCGGCCTGGCCCTCGTCCCCGGGCTGCTCGCGATGATCGTCGCAGGCATCGGCGTCGTGCCGATCGCGAAACGCATCGCACCACGCGTGATCGTGCCGATCGCGCTCAGTTTCTCGGTGCTCGGCTACGTGCTCGTCGGCGTCGCGGCCGGCACAGGCGAGCTCGGCCTGCTGATCCTCGCCTTCGTGTCTCTCGGAGCCGGGATCGGTTCGGCCGAGACCGTCTCGAACGAGCTGATCCTGGCGAGCGCCCCCCCGGCGAAAGCGGGCGCTGCCAGCGCTGTCTCCGAGACGGCCTACGAGCTGGGCGCGGTCCTCGGTACGACGATCATCGGCGGGCTCCTTGCGGCGTTCTACCGTTCGAGCCTCGTGCTGCCCGCAGGACTTCCCGCTGCCGCGGCCAACGCTGCCCGTGAGACGCTCGCGGGTGCCGTAGCTGCATCCCACACCCTCGACGAGACGATGGGACAGGCGCTGAGGGACGCTGCGGCGCACGCTTTCGACGCGGGTGTCGGTGTCACCGCGCTGATCGGGGCCGGACTCATCGTCATCGCCGCGGCGATCGCCGCGCTCACCCTCGGCGGTCGCGCTCAGCACGCACCCGTGGAGCACTGAGCCGGCGCTCGGCACGCGGCCCCGACGCGTCCCGATACGCTGGCAGTGACATCCGGCAGTGACGGCTGCGGGCGATGACCATCTCTGAGCAACAAGGGAGCGCAATGGCGGGCGTGCAGGACAAGACGGTGAAGCTGGCCGTGATCGCCGGCGACGGAATCGGGCCCGAGGTCATCGCCGAAGCCGAGAAGGTGCTGGATGCGGCGACCGCGGGCTCCGGCATCCTGTTCGAGAAGACCCGCTTCGCACTGGGTGCTGCCCGGTTCCTCGAGACGGGGGACACCCTCACCGACGAAGACCTCACCGCGATCAAGAGCCACGACGCGATCTTGCTGGGCGCCGTCGGGGGAGTGCCGGGGGATGCGCGGCTGAAGAACGCCAACATCGAGCGCGGGCTCCTGCTCAAGCTCCGCTTCGAGCTGGATCACTATGTGAATCTGCGTCCGTCGAAGCTGTACCCGGGCGCGCCCGGCCCGCTCGCGGCGCCGGGAGACATCGACTTCGTCGTCGTCCGCGAAGGCACTGAGGGGCCGTACGTCGGCAATGGCGGGTCGATCCGCCGCGGCACGCCCCACGAGATCGCGAACGAGACCTCGGTCAACACGGCCTTCGGTGTCGAGCGAGTGGTCCGGTACGCGTTCGATCTCGCCGAACGGCGCCGCAAGAAGCTCACCCTCGTGCACAAGACGAACGTGCTCGTGCACGCCGGAGCGATCTGGCAGCGCATCGTCGACGAGGTGGCGCGCGAGCACCCGCACGTCGCCGTAGACTATCTGCACGTCGACGCGGCAACGATCTTCCTGGTCACGAACCCGGGCCGCTTCGATGTGATCGTCACCGACAACCTCTTCGGCGACATCCTCACGGACCTGGCCGGCGCCGTCACCGGTGGCATCGGTCTCGCCGCATCCGGCAACATCAACCCGGACGGCGCGTTTCCCTCGATGTTCGAGCCCGTCCACGGATCGGCGCCCGACATCGCAGGCCAGCAGAAGGCCGACCCCACGGCCGCGATCCTCTCGATCGCGCTGCTTCTCGATCACCTCGGACTCCGAGAGGAATCCGCTCGCGTGACCCGCGCGGCGGAGGACGACATCGCCGCACGAGACGGCGCAGCCAGAACGACCGCGCAGATCGGCGACTCGATCGCATCACGGGTTCGGGCGTAGCCTGGATTTACCGCTCGCTTCTCGCGAGCACGACACGCATGGATGTGAAATGACCCTCATCGACACCGAGACCGGGCTCCCGCCGCTCGAGTTCGCCGTGACCAAGAACCTCGCCGCCACCTCGGCGGCGCAGCGCGAAGAGCTGCTGCGCGATCCGGTCTTCGGCACCGCCTTCACCGACCACATGGTCGACATCTGCTGGTCGGTCGGCGGCGGGTGGCACCGCCCCCGCGTCCAGCCCTACGGACCGATCGCGCTCGACCCGGCCGCTGCGGTGCTGCACTACGGGCAGGAGATCTTCGAGGGCATCAAGGCCTATCGCCACGAGGACGGCTCGATCCACACCTTCCGGCCACGGCAGAACGGCCTACGCCTGCAGCGCAGCGCGCGCCGCCTCGCGCTGCCCGAACTGCCGGTGGAGTACTTCATCGAATCGCTGAAGGCGCTCATCTCCGTCGACGGCGCGTGGGTGCCGGCCGCGGCCGATCAAAGCCTGTACCTGCGGCCGTTCATGTTCGCCAAAGAGGCATTCCTCGGGGTCCGCCCGGCGAACAAGGTCAACTACTACGTGATCGCGAGCCCGGTGGGCCCCTACTTCAAGGGCGGTGCGAAGCCGGTGTCGATCTGGCTGAGCGAAGACTACGCGCGCGCGGGCAAGGGTGGTACGGGGGCGGCGAAGACCGGTGGCAACTATGCCGCCAGTCTGCTCCCGCAGGCGGAGGCCTACGAAGAGGGCTGCGACCAGGTCGTGTTCCTCGACCAGGACGGCAACGTCGAAGAGCTCGGCGGCATGAACATCGTGTTCGTCTACAAGGACGGCACGCTCGTGACGCCGCAGTCCGACTCGATCCTCGAGGGGATCACACGCGACTCGCTCCTGCAGCTCGCTGCCGATCGCGGCCACAAGGTGGTGGGGCGAAACGTCTCACTGTCCGAGTGGCGCGAGGGCGTGGCCTCCGGCGACATCGTCGAGGTGTTCGCCTGTGGGACAGCCGCGGTGGTGGCGCCCATCGGGCTCCTCAAGGGCAAGAGCTTCTTCGACGAGCAGCCGCTCGGCCCGCTGGCCATGTCGCTGCGCGAAGAGCTCACCGACATCCAGTATGGACGCCGCGAAGACACGCACGACTGGCTGCTGCGGCTCGACGGCTGACTAGGCTTGAGGGGTGAGGATCGCCCGCTTCAGTCACCAGAACGCCATCCGTTACGGGATCGTGGATGCGGGTGAGCTCGTCGTGCTGGACGGCGACCCGATGTTCGCGGGTTTCCAGACGACGGGTGAGCGCGTGCCGCTCGGCGACATCTCGCTGCTCGCGCCCGTGATCCCCCGGTCGAAGGTCGTCTGCGTCGGCCGCAACTATCGCGAGCACGCGGCGGAGCTCGGCAATGAGGTGCCCGCCGAGCCGATGCTGTTCTTCAAGCCGAACACCGCAGTGATCGGTCCCGGCGATGCCATCGTGCGCCCCGTGCAGTCGTCGTTCACAAGCTTCGAGGGCGAGCTCGCCGCCGTCATCGGTCGCATCGCGAAGAACGTGCCGGCCGCGGACGCGCTCGATTACGTGTTCGGCTACACGATCGCCAACGACGTGACCGCACGCGACCTGCAGAAGACCGATGGCCAGTGGGCACGGGCGAAGGGCTTCGACACGTTCTGCCCGCTCGGCCCTGCGATCGAGACCGAGTTCTCGTTCGACGATGCGCGGATCGTCACGCGCCTCAACGGCGAAGTGAAGCAGGACGGCCCCATCAGCGACATGATTCACTCCGTCGCCGACATCATCGCCTACGCCTCGGCCGCCTTCACGCTGCTCCCGGGCGATGTGATCCTCACGGGTACCCCGGCGGGCGTCGGCCCGTTCGTGGGTGGTGACGTCATCGAAGTCGAGATCACGGGCCTCGGCATTCTGCGCAACACCGCGCGCGACGCCTGACCGCGCCCCCTCGCAGGCCTGGGAAGGGTCCGGCTCAGCGTCCGAGCGCCCGCAGGGCGAGGTCGACGTCCGTCGAGTCGTTGAAGAGGTGGAACGCGACCCTCGCGCGTCCGGCACGCCCCGATGCGGTGATGCCTGCCGCGGTGAGACGGGCGAGATCGCACCCGTCGCGATCGACCCACGTGACGATCGCGCTCGGCCGGTCGGGTGTGCCGAGGCTCATCGCCTCACGGAAACCGGTGGCGAGGCCCGTCGCATGCGCGTGGAGTGCGTACGGGTCGAGATCGGCGAACAGCCTCAGCGCCGGCGCGGCGCCGATGAACGCCTGCCAGGCCGGCGAGAGGTCGAAGCGCCGCGCGTCCGCCGCCAGTTCCACCTCGTGGCCGTAGCACGACGTCCACGGGTCTTCGCCGGCGTACCAGCCGGCGAAGATGGGCCGCAGCGTCGCGGCGAAATCGGGCGCGAGGGCGAGGAAGGCCACCCCGCGTGGCGCGCAGAGCCATTTGTAGGCGTGGCAGACGACGGCGTCGAACATTCGGGCATCGACGGGCAGCCAACCCACCGCCTGAGTGGCGTCGCACAGCGTCCGTGCGCCGTGGCGGCGCGCTGAAGCCGTGATGGCGTCTGCGTCGGCGACCTCGCCCGTCGCGGATTGCACCAGCGAGAACACGACGAGGTCGGTGTCGGAGGTGACCGCGTCGGCAAGCCCTGCGAGCGGAGCGGTCCGCACCCGGATGCCCCGACCGGCGTGGACGAACGGGAGCACGATCGACGAGAAGTCGCCGTCGGCGCAGAGCACCACGGCGTTGTCGGGGAGTGAGCCGGCGACGAGCGCGGCCATCACGGACGCCTGCGAGCCGATCGCGACCCGCTCCGGCTCGGCCCCGACCAGCCGCGCGAACGACGCACGGCTGCTTTCGACCGCGGCCGAGTATGCCATCACATCGGGGTGACCGGCCGCGGCGGCCTCGAGGTCGTTCTGCACCGCCCGCCGCGTAGAACGCGTCGGAAGCCCCGTGGTGCAGGCGGCGAGATAGCCGCGCCCACCCAGGAACTCCGCCCGTGCGGACTCGGCGAGAACCCGCTCGTCCACCACGTCCGCGACATCCATGCATCCAGCATCCGGCGTCGCGACTCAGTGGTCTACGGCAGGTTTTCTATGCGATTCATGCTGTCCCGTGATGCGTTGTCAGGGCCACATCTGTACAGCGAGGTCGGACAGCAGCTGACCGCCGTTCATGCTGTCCCGTGATGCGTTGTCAGGGCCACATCTGTACAGCGAGGTCAGAGAGCAGCTGACCGCCGTCGACATTCACCGCCGACATGAAGATCCAGGCGTTGTCGCGCGCGTAGATCGTCTCCACCGCGTCGGGTGTGCCCATCCCGCCGGGAACGGTTTTCGTGCAGAGCGGGTTGCCCGCGCGCGCGACGCCGCACGAGTAGCCCTGCGCGGTGAGCCCTGCGACCGCTGTCGTCACCGACTGGGGAGTGGCTTCGCTGATGAGCAGGAGGATGCCGGTGGCATCGCCTTCGATCCAATCGCAGCCGAGCTTCAGGGTGGCGCCGTCCGGCGCGGGTCGGACGAACCCGGTGCCGTCGCCCTGGAGGGTCATGCCGTCGACCGTGTCCTTGCGCGAAGCCGCCGTGCCCACCGCGGCGCAGTCCGTCGGAAACGTCGCGGTCTTGGCGACCGTGGGGGTGGGACTCGGCGTGGGCGTCGAACTGGGCGTGACGGTCACGGTCACGGTCGGCGCCGCGGACGGCGTGGCGCTCGCGCAACCGGCGAGCGACACAGCGGCGACGGCGAAAGCGATCAGAACGGCGGCGGCACGGGGGCGGATCATCGGCGTCTCCTGGGTGCGAACGACAGGTCTGGCCTGAGCATATTGGTCGGGAGAAGGACTGCAGGACTCGACACTTGCCACTTCGCACTGATCGCGCAGAGATCCATGCGTCCACGTTATGCTCGGGCGCGTGACCGGGTTCGACGACGCCGAGATCGACGCGCACACACTCCGCGTCGTCAAAGCGATCGCCGATCTCGGCTCGATCACTGCCGCGGCGGAGGCCCTCGGGTACAGCCAGCCGGCGATCAGCCAGCACGTGAAGCGGCTGGAAGCGCGTCTGGGTGTTCCCCTGCTGGAGCGAGTGGGACGCGGCGTGCGCCTCACCGCAGCGGGCCGGATCCTCGCGCGACATGCCCCGGCGGTCACGACCGCGCTGGATGCGGCGGCGGGGGAGATCGCTGAGCTCCGTGGCCTCCGGGCCGGCCGTGTGCGCCTGGTCGCCTTTCCGTCGGCTTCCCCGACGGTGATCCCGCTGCTGCTCGCCGACCTCGCTGCCCGGCACCCCGGGGTCGAGGTCACATATGTCGAGGCCGAACCGCCCGAGGCGGTCGCGGCCGTCCGGGAGAGCCGAGCCGACATCGCCTTCACGTTCAGCTACCCAGGCGATCGCGATGATCCGCACCGATCGAGCGCAAGCGGGCTCGCGGTGCGCACGGTCGGCCACGATGATCTGGTCGCGGTGCTCCCGGAAGACCATCCCGCCGCGGACTCCGGCGTGATCGACCTCGCGACGCTGTCGGACTCTGCCTGGATCGCAGGATGCCCGCGCTGCCGCGGCCACCTCCTCGAGGTGTGCGGGCGGGCCGGGTTCGTGCCGCGGATCGCCGTCGAGACCGACAATTTCGTCGCCGTGGAGGGCCTCGTCGCCCGCGGCATCGGCGTGGCCACCCTCCCCAGGATGGCCGTCACGTCGTTTCCGCAGCTGCCGGGGATCGCGATCCGCTCGCTCCCCGCGGGCGAGGTGCGAAGCCTCCACATCGTGACCGCGCACCGGGCCGACCGCGTGCCGGCGGTTCGGGCGGCACTGATCGCGCTCGAGAGCGCGATCAGAACCTCGCTGGAGGGCCCGGAGGATCTCGGGACCCTCGGGGCGGCTGAGCCCCCGGAGCGGAGAGGCCCCCGCACCTAGACTGGATCGCGATGTCTTCCTCACCAGATCCCCGCACCACGACCGCCACCGGAGCCGACGTCCGCGTCCGATTCTGCCCGAGCCCGACGGGTCTGCCGCACGTCGGACTCATCCGTACGGTGCTGTTCAACTGGGCGTACGCACGCCACAACGGCGGCGCTCTCGTCTTCCGCATCGAAGACACCGATGCTGCGCGTGACAGCGAAGAGAGCTATCAGCAGTTGCTGGACGCTCTCCGCTGGCTCGAGATCGATTGGGACGAGGGCGTGGAGGTCGGCGGTCCGCACGCACCCTACCGGCAGAGCCAGCGGCACGACCTGCACCTCGAGGTGCTGGACAAGCTCAAGGCCACCGGGGCGGTCTACGAGAGCTATTCCACCGCCGAAGAGATCGACGCGCGAAACGATGCCGCGGGCCGCGCGCGCCAGCTCGGCTACGACAACTTCGACCGGGATCTCACCGACCAGCAGCGCGCAGCGTTCCGCGCAGCGGGCCGCGAACCCGCCTGGCGACTCCGCGTTCCCGATGAGGACCTGACATATGTCGACCTCATCCGCGGCGAAGTGACCTTTCCCGCCGGATCGTTCCCCGACTTCGTGCTCGTGCGTGCCGGTGGCATCCCGCTGTATCCGTTCGTGAATCCGGTCGACGACGCCCTGATGGGCATCACCCACGTCATCCGCGGGGAGGATCTGATGCCGTCGACGGCGCGTCAGCTCGCTCTTTACGGAGCGCTCGTGGATGCCGGAGTGACGACGTTCATCCCGCGCTTCGCGCACATGCCGCTCGTGCTCGGCGAAGAAGGGAACAAGAAGCTGTCGAAGCGCGACCCGAAGGCCGACCTCTTCCTCCAGCGCGAACGCGGCTTCATCCGAGAGGGCCTGCTCAACTACCTCGCACTGCTGGGCTGGTCGATCGGCCCCGACCGCGACGTGTTCTCGCTCGACGAGCTCATCTCGGCGTTCGACATCGTGAACGTCAACCCGAATCCCGCCCGGTTCGACCAGAAGAAGGCCGAGTCGATCAACGGGGATCACATCCGGATGCTGGAACCCGCCGACTTCGCCGCGCGTCTCGTGCCGTATCTCGCCTCCGCGGGCATCGTGGCGGAGCCTCCGACAGCCGAGCAGGACGCGATGATCGCGGCATCCGCACCGCTCGTCCAGGAGCGCATGCAGGTGCTGGGCGATGCTCCTGGGCTTCTCGGGTTCCTCTTCACGACCGCGATCGAATACGCCGACGACGCGCTGGCGTCGCTGCCCCCGAACGCGGGGGAGGTGCTGGTCGCCTCGGTGGGGGCGCTCGAGCTCGTGCCCGGGACGGAGTTCACGGCGGCCGCGATCCAGGATGCTCTCTCCGCGGCGCTCATCGAGGGCCTCGGCCTGAAGCCTCGCATCGCCTACGGGCCCCTGCGCGTGGCGCTGAGCGGACGGCGGATCTCACCGCCGCTGTTCGAATCGATGGAGCTCCTGGGCAAAGAGGAGTCGATCCGCCGGCTCGGCGCGCTCGTGGAGCATCTCGCGCGCTGAGTGCCCGCACTCGCTCTGGGTCGGCGTGCTCGGTTTGGTGAGGTCGTTCGCTTCGTCTAGACTTGACCCTTGGCACGGGCTGTCGCCCACCGCCTTGGGGTATGGTGTAATTGGCAACACGGAGGTTTCTGGTACCTTTGTTCTTGGTTCGAGTCCAGGTACCCCAGCAAGAAATAGCCCCGCTCAGCGGGGCTTTTCTTTTGCCCGGAAAGGGCATCGGGCGGACTCGTCACGGGGAGCAGTCGTAGATGCCCGTCCCTGAGAGATCTGCGACGGCTGTGCAGTTCTGCGCGACCCACGCGCGGATCTGTTCCGACGAGGTGGCGGTGCTCGACACGGTCGTCGCCCCGATCAGGTCGGGGGCATACACATAGCGCAGTGCGCCATCCGTGACGAGCGTGCGGAACGCGTCGAGAGTGGGCACGGGGTCGCCTGAGTTGAAGCCGCCGATCGGCAGCACCGATTGGCCACCGGAGTCGAGGATGATCGTCGCCGCGATCTGCGCGCCGAACGCAGCGACGAGGTAGCGAGCATCACCCCTGTGCTGCTCGAGCCAGTCGAGCGAAGAGGCGGCGATCCGTCCGCCGCTCCCACCCGGACCCCCGGCGCCGCCCGGCGGTCGTGCGCCCTGCGATGCGCCGCGCGGGGTGCCCTGCGGCACTCCCTGTGGGGCTCCTTGCGCGCTGCCCCCACCCCCGGCACGGGATCCGAAGGGGTTACCGCCGCCGAAGGAGACCTCGGCGACCCCGCCCGCGACAGGGTTGGTCGAGCTCGGGTGCGACATCGACACCACCGACCACGCCGCGGGGGTGAGAACGAGAGCGACCGCCGCGAGCAGCGCGGTCCAGATGCGCACGAGCGACCCACGCCGTCGCTCTGCGACGAGGAGGCCGATCGCGAGCGCTCCGAGGATCGCCTGGATGACCGCGACGACGATCGAATAGCCCCCGTAGAACGCACCGATCGCAAGCGCGCTGATCCCGGCGACGGCGATGATGCCCGCCTGGGCCCACACCTTCCGCTTGTGTCGCGCCTGTGCGAAGGCGAGGCCGACGGCGAGAGCCATCGGCACGGCGAGCGCCGCCGTGTAGAACTGGTGCATTCCGGCCACGGCGGAGAACATCGCGAGGAACGTGACCAGCCAGACGCCGACGAAGACCGTGATGGCGGCGGAGAATCGGAGCACGGCCAGCACGACGACACCGAGTATCGCCGTCGGGATCATCCAGGCGATCTGACCGGCGACCTGCTCGTTGAAGAGCCGGAGGACTCCCGCCGAGCCGGAGAACGGCGGTGTGAACGACCGGTAGGCCGCAGCATCTGCCGTGTCGGTCCCAAATCGGCCCAGTCCGTTGTACCCGAACACCATCTCCCACGGATCATTGTGGAGAGTGCTGCCGATGTAGGGGCGCTGGGCTGCCGGGATCACCGCGACCACGACGATCCAGCTCACGGATGCGGCGAGGCTGACGACGCCGGCGACCGCGGTCTGCCATAGCTTTCGCAGGAACGGCTGCTTCGTGCAGAGGAACCCGGCGGCGAGGGCCGGCCAGATCGCCCACGCCTCGAGCATGTACGTCTGGAACGAGAGAGCGACGAACAGGCCTGCCGCGGTCAGCCAGCCGAAGCTCCGTCGCTGGAGGGCCTTCGCAGACGCCCACGCGGTGAGGGCGAGACCGAGGACGAAGAAGCTCTCCGGCTGGTTCGACCGCGACACCGCGATGAGGATCGGCGTGCTCGCCATCACGGCGCCCGCGATGAGGCCCGCGGTGGGGCTGAGCAGACACTTCGCCGTCACGGCCACGATGAGCGTCGCAGCCACCGCGGCAAGCGAATTGGGGAGGATCACCGCCCAATCCGAGAATCCGAACACCTTCACGAAGAGCGCGGGTACCCAGAACGACCCGGGGATCTTGTCGAGTGTGACGGTGCCGGAGGGGTCGAACGAGCCGAAGAAGAAATTCGACCAGTTCTGGCTCATCGAGAGGGCGATCGATGCGTAGTAGTCCGAGCGTGATCCCGTCCAGACGTCCCATCCTGCGACGAACGCGGTCACGACGCCGAGCATCGTGAGCCCGGAGTGCCACGAACTCCATCGCGGGGGGCGTGCCACCGCGTGCGGCGGCGCAGTGCGCTCATCGATCGGCGCGGGGACAGCGAACGTGGTCACATCGGGACAGTAGGACGCGAAGTCGGCGGTGAGCCCTGCACGGCTTGTGAATGCGCTATGCCCGTTGCGCCGCATTCCCACTCCGACGGTGGGTAATTCTTCGAATGGTTTGCATCTGGCTCTTGTGAATGTCTGCATATGTGTTGTACTGTGTGGGAATTCCAAGGAAGGATGACGATGTACGCAACGGAGCGGCAGGAACTGATCGAGCGAATCCTGCTCGACGAAGGCCGCGTCGCGGTCCTCGAGCTGGCCGGGCGTTTCGACGTCACCACCGAGACGGTCCGTCGCGATCTGGACGCCCTCGAGAAGGCGGGCGCCCTGCGCCGGGTTCACGGTGGTGCCGTGGCGCTCGAACGGGGCAGCACCTCCGAGCCGTCGATCGCCGATCGCGCGCATCAGCGCAGCGCTGCCAAGCGCGCCATCGGACTCCGGGCGCTGGATGTGCTGGGCGACGGGTTCCGCGGATCGCTCTTCCTGGATGCCGGCACCACCACGGCAGCCGTAGCCGACCAGCTCGTCGCGCGGCTCTCCGCCACACGCGGGACCGCCGAGGTCGTCACCCACTCGCTCACCCTCGCTTACGCGCTGGCCCCCGCGGACGCCCTTTCTCTCTCGCTCGTCGGCGGACGCGTGCGCGGTGTCACGGCCGCGGCCGTCGGCGCTGACACGGTACGGGCGATCGAGGGGTATCGCCCCGACATCGCGTTCGTCGGCGCCAACGGCGTCTCGGCCGGCTTCGGCATCAGCACGCCCGATCCCGAGGAGGCGGCCGTGAAACGCGCGATCGTGCGGTCCGCGCGCCGGGTGGTCGTCGTGGCCGATGCCGCGAAGCTCGGGCGTGAGCTGCTGGTCTCGTGCGCGCCGCTGTCCGCCATCGACCTCCTCGTCACCGACGCCGAACCCGACGACGAACTGGCCGCTGCCCTCGCTGAGGCAGGAACGGAGGTGTGGGTCGCATGATCGTCACCGTCACCGCCAATCCCTCCATCGATCGCGCGGTGCGCCTTGATGGGCCGCTCGTTCACGGGGAGGTGCAGCGCGCACTCGATGCGCGTGAGGACGCCGGCGGCAAAGGCGTCAATGTGGCTCGCGCCCTGCGGTCGGCGGGCGTCGAGACGATCGCCGTCGTTCCCTGCGCCGATGACGACCCGTTCCGGCTGCTGCTCGAACACGAGGGCGTACCTGCTCGGCGGGTTCCTGTCGCGGGCCGGGTCCGAGCCAACCTCACCATCACCGACCCCGACGGCACCACGACCAAGCTCAACATGCCGGGGCCGCGACTGAGCGAGACCGAGACGTCCGCTCTGGTCGAGGCCATCTCCGTCTCGGCAGAGGGCGCCGAGTGGATCGTGTTCGCCGGATCGCTTCCGCCCGGTGTGGGCGACGACTTCTACTCCGTCGCGATCGCGGCGGTGCGCGAACGCTGGGGAGCACGAGCGCCGAAGATCGCCGTGGACACGTCAGGTGCCGCCCTCGAACGCGTCGTGGCCGGCGGTCGTCCTGATCTCATCAAGCCCAACGAGCTCGAACTCGCCGAGCTCGTCGGCGAGACACTCGACGGCGGCACAGACGTGATCGCATCGTCTGCGCGACTCGCGCACCTGCTCGTTCCCCACCGCGTGGGAGCCGCGCTCGTCACGCTCGGCGGCGACGGCGCGCTCCTGGTGGCGCCCGACGGCGTGCTGCGTGCACATGCTCCCCGCATCACCGTGGCCAGCACCGTGGGCGCCGGCGACAGTTCGCTGGCGGGCTACCTGATCGCCGACGTCTCCGGAGCCGACGCCACCGCGCGCCTGCGCCGCGCGGTGAGCTACGGAGCTGCCGCAGCATCCCTTCCCGGTACGCAGATACCCACACCGGGCGACATCCCCGCGTGGGACATCGCCGTCGAACCCTACGCGTCCTGATACCCCCGCCTCACCACTCCTCACACGACCACGGAGGTCAACGAAATGTCCGAAATCATCACTCCAGCGCTGGTGTCGCTCGACGTCGGCCTCGGTGCCGACAAGTCGGCCGTCATCCGCACGCTGGCCGAGCGCGTCGTCGCACAGGGCCGCGCCGTCGATGCCGAGGCCCTGTACGCCGACGCATGGGCACGCGAGCAGAAGGACGAGACCGGCCTTCCCGGCGGCATCGCGATCCCTCATGCTCGAAGCGCATCCGTGACCGAACCCACGCTGGCCTTCGCCAGGCTCACGCCGGGTGTCGACTTCGGCGCGCCGGACGGTCCCGCCGACATCGTCTTCCTGATCGCCGCTCCGGCCGGCGCCGACGAGGCCCACCTCGCCGTGCTGTCCAAGCTCGCGCGCAGCCTCATGCGCCCCGACTTCACCGCCGGCCTGCGCGCCGCGACGACCTCCGACGAAGCCGTCGCGATCGTCCGCGGAGCCATCGACCCGGAGGCGGCCCCGGCGGCTGCCGCCGCACCCGCAGCGGCACCCGCCGCCGCCGTCAGCACCGACGCCACGTCGATCAACGGCCACCCTGCCCGCATCGTCGCGGTCACCGCGTGCGCCACGGGCATCGCACACACCTTCATGGCGGCCGACGCGCTCACCGCAGCCGGGAAGGAGGCAGGGATCGACCTGTCGGTCGAGCCTCAGGGTTCGAGCGGCTACCAGGCGCTGCCGCAGTCCGTCATCGACAACGCGGACGCGGTCATCTTCGCGGTGGACGTCGACGTCCGCGAACAGTCCCGATTCGCGGGCAAGCCGGTCATCCGGTCAGGTGTCAAGCGGGGGATCGAGCAGCCCAAGCAGATGCTCGCCGAGGCGATCGCCGCCGCCAAGAACCCCAACGCCGCGCGCGTGAGCGGCGACGCCTCCACAGCAAGCACCTCGACGGGCGCCCCGGTGTCGTTCGGCGCCCGCATCCAGCGCATCCTGCTCACGGGTGTGAGCTACATGATCCCGTTCGTCGCCGGCGGCGGATTGCTCATCGCCCTCGGATTCCTTCTCGGCGGTTACGACGTGACCACCGACGCCAGCAAGGTGATCATTCAGAACTCCCTCTGGGATCTTCCCGCGGGAGGCCTCGGACAGTATCTCGGTTCGGTCTTCTTCATGATCGGCGCCACGTCGATGGGCTTCCTCGTCTCCGCCCTCGCCGGCTACATCTCGTTCGCGATCGCCGACCGACCGGGCATCGCGCCCGGGTTCGTCGCCGGTGCGGTCGCCGTGCTGATGCAAGCGGGCTTCATCGGCGGAATCGTCGGCGGTCTCCTCGCCGGTGTGGTCGCGTGGTGGCTCGGGCGCCTGCCTGCACCTCGCTGGCTGCGCGGCCTGATGCCCGTCGTGATCATTCCGCTGGTCGGTTCGATCGTGGCCTCCGGTCTGCTCGTGCTGTTCCTGGGCCGTCCGATCGCGACTCTGATGACCTGGCTGACCGACTGGCTCACGAGCCTCACCGAGTCCGGCGGCGCAGCCATCGGGCTGGGCATCATCCTCGGACTCATGATGTGCTTCGACCTCGGCGGGCCGATCAACAAGGTCGCGTACTCGTTCGCTGTGGCAGGCCTTGCCGCCGGCTCGGCGTCCAACCCCGCGCCGCTCCTGATCATGGGCGCGGTCATGTGCGCAGGCATGGTGCCGCCGCTCGCGATGGCACTGGCCTCGACCGTCCTTGCTCGCAGGATCTTCACCCCGGTCGAGCGCGAGAACGGGAAGGCGGCGTGGCTCCTCGGAGCCTCCTTCATCTCCGAGGGCGCCATCCCGTTCGCCGCGGCCGATCCTCTGCGCGTCATCCCGGCCTCGATGGTCGGCGGTGCGGTCACCGGAGCGCTCTGCATGGTCTTCGGCGTGCAGTCCTACGCCCCCCACGGAGGCATCTTCGTGCTCTTCGCGATCCAGCCGATCTGGGGCTTCCTCATCGCCCTGGCCGCCGGCACGATCGTCTCGGCATTCCTGGTGGTCGCGCTCAAGCGCTTCGTCGCCCCGAAGGAGCTCGAAGAGGCCGAGCAGAACCTCGCCGCGGTCGCCGTTCCGGCCTGACCGCTCGCATCCGCATGCGCCATGCGGAATGCTGTTCATGAGCCGTACGCAAGAAAGAGCAAAGGAGTTCCCATGGCAGAGCGCCAGGCCACCATCGCGAGCAGTTCCGGACTGCACGCGCGTCCCGCGAAGCTATTCGTGCAGGCGGTGCAGGAGAAGAAGATCCCCGTCACCATCGCCGTGGAGGGCGGCCCAGACCTCAACGCGGGCAGCATCCTCTCGCTCATGGGGCTGGGAGCGTCCAACGGCACGGTCGTCACGCTCAAGGCTGAAGGCGAGGGCGCCGATCAGGCACTCGACGAGCTCGTCGAACTGCTCGAGACCGACCTCGACGCGCAGTAGCGCACGAACGACGGATGCCGCGGCCAGAGCTGGTCGCGGCATCCGTCGTTTCGCGGGTCAGATGTCTGTGGAGTCGTCCGGGTCGAGCGCGAGGAACTCGCCGCCGCCCTGCTCCACCGCCCACTTCAGCCGCGCCCTGTGCATGTCGCGTCCGATGACCGACAGTGTCATGTCGTGCGTGCCGAAAGCCATGCGCGGCGCCACGGCGAGCACGAAGTCCATCGCCTCTCCGACCTTGAGCCACGGGCCCCCCAGGGGAGCGGCGAGCAGATCGACCTTGACGCCCTTCGGTGCGTCGAACGAGTCGCCCGGATAGTAGAGCGCGTCGTTCACGAGCACCCCGACGTTGTCGATCACCGGGATCGACTCGTGGATCACGGCGTGCGTGCCCCCGAAGAACTTCAGGGTAAACGGCTCGAGCTCGAGGGTGTCACCGGGAGCCACCACGGTCACGTCGTACCCCGCGGCTGCGTCGGCGAGGCCCTGCGGGCCGTAGATCGGGATGCCGGGCACTGCCTTGATGATCCGGTCGAGCTGATCGGGGGTCCAGTGGTCGGGATGCTCGTGCGTGATGATCACCCCGACGGCCCGCGAGATGTCGATGAGAGGGTTGGTGAAAGCGCCCGGATCGATGATCAGCATTCGTCCGGAGTCTTCGACGGTCAGGCAGGCGTGTTCGTGCTTTGTCACTCGCATGCGTCGAGTCAACCTCGCGGCGACGGGTCGGGCAAGGCGCAACGTCGAATGCGGCCTCGATTTTGTCGCCCTCCGGGCGCCATGGCATACTTGTACGGTTGTACTGCGCGGCCCCATCGTATAGCGGCCTAGTACGCCGCCCTCTCACGGCGGTAACGCGGGTTCGAATCCCGCTGGGGTCACCACGAAAGATCGCCCTCCGGCTTGCCGGGGGGCGATCTCTGCTTTTCTGCCATCATTCTCCACTGCACAGACGCCTACGAGGGCGCGAACGACGGAGCGAGGGTCCGAATCGGCATCGTCAGACGAGCTCACCCGGTCCGGCCGCATCATCCCGCCCCGGTGCGAGAGTGATGATCGGGAGAGGTTCGGGGCGTTTCGCCTTGATCGCGTCTCCGGACGACTCGTTTCGCAGTCGGCGGAGCACCCACGGCATCAGGTGCGCACGCGCCCACACGAGGTCACCCGCACGCGCCTCACGCCACGTCGTGCGCGGCAGGGGATCGGGCTGCATCGGCTGCAGGTCGTTGGGGAC
This sequence comes from Microbacterium rhizomatis, assembly GCF_008710745.1. Classification (GTDB taxonomy): domain Bacteria; phylum Actinomycetota; class Actinomycetes; order Actinomycetales; family Microbacteriaceae; genus Microbacterium; species Microbacterium rhizomatis. The sequence continues at coordinate 604,539 of NZ_VYSA01000001.1, read as the reverse complement.
GTTGAGCGCCCGGAGCACCATCCTTGCGACTTCGTGGTGACCCAGCGGGTTGTAGTGGAGCCGGTCGTCCTCGAAGAACCGAGGGTCCTGCACCTCCTTGAGCGCCCACTGATCCGCGACGATGCAGTCGTACTTCTCAGCGATGGCGCGGATGTTCTCGTTGTAGATCGCGACTTTGCCGCGGAACAGCCGGAGAGCCGGAGTGAAATTCGTATCGATGCCCGTGAACACGACGATCGTGGCGCCGTCGCGGCTGAGGCGCACCACGGCGTCTTCGAACTTCGCGGCGATCTCGTCGGGGTCGGTGCCGGGGCGGATGACGTCGTTGCCGCCGGCGGAGAACGTGATCAGGTCGGGCTTGAGAGCGAGGGCGGGCTCGATCTGTTCGGCGCAGATCTGCGCGATCAGCTTTCCACGGACGGCGAGGTTGGCGTACGCGAAGTCGGGCACCTGCTGCGAGAGCACCTCGGCGACGCGATCAGCCCAGCCCCGATGGCCGTCGGGGGAGCCGGGCTCGGGGTCGCCGATCCCCTCGGTGAACGAATCCCCGAGCGCGACGTAGCGTCGCCAGGGGTGCGGCGAATCGTTGTCGGCCGACGGGGCGGCCACCACGGAATCGTCTGAAGGGGGCATGTCATCTCCTCGGATCGCGGCCGACACCGAGCCTACTCGCGCCGTCGGACGGTGACCGCTCCGCCCCTCACAGGGAGACTTCCATGTCGCGGCGCTCGTCTACAGTGGTGAGTCGTTGCGCGCGAGGGGTGCCGACGCGGGAGGTGGATGTGCGGTGTACGAAGACCCGCCCGTAGCACCGACGCCCGGCTTCGCGGAAGAGACCGGCAGCGCCGAGGGGGTCGAGGCCCCCGAGCGGATCGAGACCGCCGAGCATCTGGGCGGATTCGCCGCAGAGCACCTCTCACCGTCGTATCCGCAGCGCGCTCCGTGGGGTACGGCGCAGCGACTGCGCGCGTGGCAGGCGGAGGCGCTGGACCTGTACTTCCGGCTCGATGGGCCCGACGGGCCCGGTTCGGGTCCGCGCGACTTCCTGGCCGCGGCGACGCCGGGCGCAGGCAAGACCACGTTCGCACTCAGGCTGGCCAGTGAGCTCATGCGCCGGCGCGTCATCGATCGGATCGTGGTGGTCGCACCGACCGAGCACCTGAAGACACAGTGGGCGGATGCGGCGGCCCGCGTCTCGCTCCGGCTCGATCCGGCCTTCAGCAACCGGCACTCCGTACCGGCTCGCCACTTCCACGGGGTCGCTGTGACGTACGCGCAGGTGGCGGTGAAATCTTCGGTGCACGAGAGCCTGATCCTCGACAGACGCACGCTCGTGATCCTCGACGAGGTGCACCACGGCGGCGATGCGCTCAGCTGGGGCGAGGCCCTGCGCGATGCATTCGCCCGGGCGACGCGCCGGCTTCTGCTCTCGGGCACTCCGTTCCGCAGCGACACGGCGCCGATCCCGTTCGTGGAGTATCACCCCGACGAGAACGGAATCCGGGTATCGCGCACCGACTACAGCTACGGCTACCGGCGCGCCCTGGAAGACGGCGTCGTCCGCCCCGTCATCTTCATGGTCTACGCCGGACAGATGCGGTGGCGCACAAAGACCGGCGACGAGATGGAGGCCCAGCTCGGGCAGGACAACACGAAGGACATCACGGCACAGGCGTGGCGCACCGCGCTCGACCCGCAGGGCGACTGGATCCCCGCAGTGCTGCGGTCGGCGGATCGCCGGCTCACCGAGGTGCGCGAGCAGATTCCGGATGCCGGCGGCCTGGTGATCGCGACCGATCAGACTGCCGCGCGCGCCTACGCCGAGATCCTTCGGGAGATCACGGGTCAGGCGCCCACCGTCGTGTTGTCGGACGAAGCGGAGTCGTCCGCACGGATCGACGCCTTCTCGACGGACTCGAGCAGGTGGATGGTCGCCGTCCGCATGGTGTCCGAGGGGGTAGACGTCCCGCGGCTCGCCGTCGGTGTCTATGCGACGTCGGCGTCCACGCCCCTGTTCTTCGCGCAGGCGATCGGCCGATTCGTGCGTGCGCGCCGTCGCGGAGAGACCGCGAGCATCTTCCTTCCCAACGTTCCGTCGCTCCTGGCGCTGGCGGGCGAGCTCGAGCGCCAGCGCGACCACGCGCTGGATCGCGACGGCGACGGCGACGAATGGAACGCCGAAGAAGACATGATGGATGCCGCAGAGCGGGAAGACTCAGCATCCGACTCCCTTACGGAGGAGTTCACCTATCAGGCCCTCGGTTCGCTGGCGCACTTCGACCGGGTGCTGTTCGACGGCAAGGAATTCGGCCAGCTCGCCGTGCCGGGAACTCCGGAGGAGGAGGAGTTCCTGGGGCTGCCGGGGCTCCTCGAGCCCGAGCACGTCCACGAGCTCCTCATGCAGAGGCAGGCACGACAGGGGCGGCATCGCAGCGTCCGCGAGGCGAAGGAGGGGAGCGGGCCCGGACAGACGGCGCCCGCGCTCCCCGCCGCTCTGCACCGATCCCTGAAAGAGCAGCGCCAGCTGCTGAACAGCCTGGTCGGGCTCTACGCGCGCCAGACCGGCGACTCGCACGGTGCGGTCCACACCGAGCTGCGCCGTATGTGCGGGGGGCCCGCTGTCGCGCAGGCGACCGTGGCCCAGCTGCAGGCGCGGATCGATGCGCTCCGCTCGCGGATCCGGTCCTGAGGGGGGCGCGGTTCGGAGCCCCGAAATGCTGGCAATGCGCGTCCTGGCGCGACCGGAGACCGTCCCGCTCGTTAGCGTGGAAAGGTTCCCACCCCACCGCCTGGAGGCCACATTGAGCGCGCCCGCCGTCCCGACCGCCCGCGACCGGAAGCGCTGGGCGCGCTACCTCGTGAATGAGCGTGCCGAGGCTGCCGTCTACCGGCAGCTCGCCTCGCGACGTTCGGGTGAGGAGCGCGAGATCCTGCTCGCACTGGCCGATGCCGAGGGGCGCCACGAGGAGCACTGGCTCACGCTGCTCGGGGGCGAGCCGGCAAGGCCCCCTCGCCCCGATGCCGGCACTGTGGTCCTCGCCTGGATGGCGAAGCGTTTCGGGTCCATCTTCGTCCTCGCGCTCGCTCAGAACGCGGAGGGCCGGTCGCCCTACGAGAGCGAGCCGTTCGCGACCCCGAGGATGGCCGCAGATGAGAAGATCCATCACGAAGTCGTGCGCGGACTCGCGGCGCGCGGACGACGGCGTCTGTCCGGCACATTCCGGGCAGCGGTGTTCGGGGCGAACGACGGTCTCGTCTCCAACCTCGCACTCATCCTGGGTATCGGGGCCACCGGCGCCGCGCCGCAGTTCGTGCTGTTCAGCGGAGTCGCCGGCCTGCTTGCCGGAGCACTGTCGATGGGTGCCGGCGAGTTCGTGTCCGTGCGATCGCAACGCGAGCTGCTCGAGGCCACCGAGCCGAACAACTTCGCCGATACGGCCCTCCCACATCTCGATCTCGATGCGAACGAGCTCGCGCTCGTCTACCGCACACGCGGTATGGCCGAAGTCGAGGCTCTCGACACCGCGCGGCGCATCATCGCCGAGGCGCACGACGCGGATCAGAGCACGCCCTATCAGCGTCCGATCGAACTCGCCGACGACCACGAGGTCGTCGGTGGTGCGTGGGGTGCCGCGCTCTCCAGCTTCCTGTTCTTCGCGTCGGGCGCGATCATCCCCGTGCTGCCGTGGCTGTTCGGCCTCTCGGGGCTCGCGGCCGTGGTGACCGCGCTCGTGCTGGTGGGCGTCGCCCTGATGTCGACGGGGGCGATGGTGGGCCTGCTGTCGGGTGGCCCGCCGCTGCGTCGCGCGCTGCGCCAGCTGTTGATCGGATATGGCGCCGCCGCGATCACTTACCTGCTCGGACTGCTTTTCGGGGTGTCGATGGGCTGATCGCCTCCCGCGCCCGCGCCCGGCTCGATTCGGGCGGGCGCGGTGAACGTGATAATGTCGATCTTCGGTTGGAGACAACCTCACCCATGCGCGGGTGGCGGAATAGGTAGACGCGCTAGCTTGAGGTGCTAGTGCCCGAAAGGGCGTGGGGGTTCAAGTCCCCCCTCGCGCACGAACGAAAAGGGCCCCGATAAGGGGCCCTTTTCTCGTTGATGGCGCCGTTCGTGAAACGGCGCTGCAACAGTGGGCCGGTAGGTTTGTCGGCATGCCTTCGCTCGACGAGTCCCTCCCCGAGGTGGTGCGCATCGCCCGTGATCTGATCCGGTTCGATACGACCAACTACGGCGGCGGCCGAGCTCACAGCGAGCGCGGCGCGGCGGAGTACGTCGGCGCCTTCCTCGCAGGGCTGGGGCTGGAGCCCGAGTACTACGAGGCTGTAGAAGGCCGAACGAACGTAATGGCGCGCGTCCCCGGTCGGGACCCCGGCAAGCCCGCACTCGTTCTGCACGGGCATCTCGACGTCGTTCCTGCCGTGGCTGAGGACTGGAGCGTCGACCCCTTCGCCGGCGAGATCCGCGACGGGATGCTGTGGGGCCGGGGCGCGGTCGACATGAAGAACATGGACGCGATGATCCTCACCGCCGTCGCCGACATCCTGCGCGCGGGGCAGCTGCCGGAACGCGAGCTGATCCTCGTCTTCTTCGCCGACGAGGAGAACGGCGGCGTCGAAGGTTCGACGCTCGTGGTGGCTGATCGTCCGGAGTGGTTCGCGGGGGCGACGGAGGCGATCAGCGAGGTCGGCGGCTACTCGATCACCGTGGGTGAGCGCAGCGCCTACCTCCTGCAGGTCGGCGAGAAGGCCCTGATCTGGATACGGCTCGTCGCCCGAGGGCGGGCGGGGCACGGCAGCCGATTCCATCCCGACAATGCGGTCACTCGTCTCGCCGAAGCAGTCGTCGCGATCGGGCGCACGGAATGGCCGGTCCGGCTGACAGCCACGACGCAGCAGCTCCTCGATGCCCTCGCGGGTCTCATCGACGCCGAGGGGGTTGATCCCGACGCTCTTGCCGACGCCACGGGTGCAGCATCCGCCTTCATCCGTTCCACTCTGCGCACGACGACCAACCCGACTGTGCTCTCGGCCGGCTACAAGCACAACGTCATCCCCGACCGCGCGGAGGCGCTCATCGACGTGCGCGTCCTGCCCGGCACAGAGGATGCGGTCCTCGCCGACCTCCAGCGCATCGTCGGCGATGACATCGCGATAGAGATCGTCGTCCGCGACGTCGGGCTCGAAGTGCCGTTCGAGGGCGACCTCGTCGACGCCATGGTCGGCGCGCTCGGGCGGCACGACCCGGGGGTACCGGTCATCCCGTATCTCCTCGGCGCCGGCACCGACAACAAGGCGCTCTCCCGTCTCGGCATCGCCGGGTACGGCTTCGCACCGCTGCGGCTGCCCGCCGATCTCGACTTCACCGGGATGTTCCATGGTGTCGACGAGCGCGTGCCGATCGATGCTCTTCTTTTCGGGCAGCGCGTGCTGACCGACTTACTACGGACCTACTGAGAGGCGCTCACGTGCACTTCGTCGAGGCGATCATCATGGGACTCGTTCAGGGTCTCACCGAGTTCCTGCCGGTCTCATCCAGCGCGCACCTGCGCATCCTGGGCGCGTTCCTCCCGGGCGCGCAGGACCCGGGCGCAGCGTTCACCGCGATCACACAGATCGGCACGGAGGCGGCCGTCGTGCTGTTCTTCTGGCGAGACATCGCGAGGATCATCGCGCAGTGGTTCCGCGCTCTGTTCGGCCGGATCCCTCGTAACGATCCCGACGCACGGATGGGGTGGCTCATCATCATCGGCAGCATCCCGATCGTGGTGCTCGGGATCGCCTTCCAGGATCAGATCGAGACGGTCTTCCGCTCGCTCTGGCTGGTTGCGGGCATGCTCATCCTGTTCGGTGTCCTCCTCGGTATCGCCGACGCCGTGGGGGCCCAGAAGCGCAAGCTCGGTGACATCACCTATCCGAAGGGCATCATCTTCGGTTTCGCGCAGGCACTCGCCCTGATCCCCGGCGTCTCACGTTCGGGCGGAACGATCACCGCGGGGCTGTTCATGGGCTTCGAGCGCGCCGCGGCCGCGCGCTATGCGTTCCTCCTGGCGATCCCGGCCGTCTTCGGGTCCGGTTTCTATCAGCTGTACAAGAGCAAAGACGCCGTGGGGTCCTACTTCACGCTCGGCGAGACGGCCGTCGCGACCGCGGTGGCGTTCGTGGTGGCACTGGGCGTGATCGCGTTCTTCATGAACTACATCTCGAAGCACAGCTTCCTGCCCTTCGTGATCTACCGCGTGGCGCTCGGCTCGACGGTGCTCGTGCTGCTGGCGACGGGGGTCATCGCGGCGAACTGACGGTGCGGCGGGAAGGGATGCCGCTACCGTCGCGGGTCGTCGCGTCCCGGCTTGGTCGGTCCGTCGCCGCCTCGGCGCAGGTACCGCTCGAACTCCTGCGCGATGGCATCGCCCGACGCCTCGGGCGAGTCCCAGGTATCGCGGGTGCGCTCGAGTTGGCGGATGTACTCGGTCATCTCTTCGTCGTCGGCCGCTGCCGCATCGATGGACGCCTCCCACGCCACCGATTCGGTCGCGAGGTCGCCGCGGGGGATCTGCGCCCCGGTGAGGTCCTCCAGTCTGTCCAGCAGAGCGAGAGTCGCCTTCGGCGAAGGGGTGTGGCCCGCGACGTAGTACGGCACGCTCGCCCACAGGCTTGCCGCAGGGATGCCGGCGGTGTCGGCCGCGTGACTGAGCACGCTCAGGATTCCGACGGGCCCCTCGTAGGTGCTCCGCTCGAGGTCGAGCGATGAGCGTACCTGCTCGTTGTCGCTGCCCGCGAAGATCGAGATGGGACGCGTGTGCGGTACATCCGACATCATCGAGCCGAGCCCGACGAACCCTGTGATGTCTTCGCGCAGAGCGACGTCGACGAACTCGGTGGCGAAGGCCTGCCATGCCCTGGCCGGTTCGACACCCGTCAGCAGCCACACCTGGGTGCCGCGCAGCGCCTTGGTCGGCCGGAGCAGAGTCGCTTCGGGCCAGCGCAGCACGCGCGCACCGTCCGCGTCGCTGACCATCTGCGGGCGCGTGTACTGGTAGTCGAAGTACAGTTCGGGATCCACGGAGAAGACGGGTTCATAGGAGCCCTTCTCGCGCAGGAGCGAGATCGCCGCCGACGCGGCCTCGCCCGCGTCGTTCCAGCCATCGAACGCCGCGACCAGCACCCTGCGACCCAGTCCGTCCACGCGACCTCCTCCGTTCGGTGCCTCCAGGATAGGCGCAGGCGCCCGACGCGGGGCCGTAGCATTGCCCGGTGAGCAACACGACAGCACCGGCGGCCGTCCTGTGGGACATGGACGGCACCCTCGTGGACACCGAACCGTACTGGATGGCTGCCGAGACCCCGCTGATCGAGAGTTTCGGCGGCACGTGGTCACACGAGCAGGCACTGCAGCTGGTGGGGATGGGGCTCGAGGACTCGTCCCGCATCCTGCAGGACGCGGGCGTCCGGATGCAGGTGCACGAGATCATCGACCACCTCACGAGTGACGTGATGGGCCGGCTCGCCGAAGACGGCATCCTCTTCCGCCCTGGCGCGCGCGAGCTGCTCGCGGAACTGCGCGCCGCAGGAATCAAGACGGCGCTGGTGACCATGTCGATGCGCCGGATGGCCCAGACCGTAGTCGACCTCATCGACTTCGACGCTTTCGATGTCGTCGTGGCAGGTGACGACGTGACCCGCCCGAAGCCCTTTCCGGACCCCTATCTGCAGGCGTGCGCCCTCCTCGGCGTCGAGGCGGCTGACTGCGTCGCGATCGAGGACTCGCCCAACGGGCTCCGCTCTGCTCTGGCATCCGGCGCGTCCTCCATCGGCGTGCCTCTCATGGTGTCGTTGGCGGGGGTCGGCGCTCATGCGATCTGGCCCACTCTCGAAGGACGCACCGTGGCGGACGTCGCGGAGTTCCACGCCGCACGCACCAGACGAGGAGCCCAGTGATGACCGCAGACCTCCTTCGCCCGAGCGGACCGTTCCGAGTGGGCGACCGCGTGCAGCTGACGGGGCCGAAAGGTCGGATGCACACCATCACGCTCCGCGACGGCGGCGAACTGCACACCCATCACGGCGTGCTCAAGCACGAAGCGCTCATCGGACAGCACGACGGATCCGTGGCGACCAACAGTGCCGGTCACGAGTACCTGGCACTGCGACCGCTCCTGCGGGATTTCGTGATGTCGATGCCGCGTGGAGCGGCGATCGTGTATCCGAAGGATGCCGCGCAGATCATCTCCGAAGCGGACATCTTCCCGGGCGCCGTCGTCGTCGAAGCCGGCGTCGGATCGGGCGCCCTGTCGCTCTGGCTGCTGCGCACGATCGGTGCGACCGGACGGCTCACCTCGTTCGAGCGACGCGCCGAGTTCGCCGAGGTGGCCACGGCGAACGTCGAGACCTTCCTCGGGGCGGCACCGGAGAACTGGGCCGTGGTGGTCGCCGATCTGGCGACCGAGCTGGCGGCGACGGTGGCACCGGCATCCGTCGACCGCGTGGTCCTGGACATGCTCGCGCCGTGGGAGTGCATCGATGCGGTCGCCGACGCGCTGGCACCAGGGGGAGTGGTGCTCTGCTACGTCGCCACGGCCACGCAGCTGAGTCGGGTCGCAGAGTATCTGCGGGGCACCGGTCTGTTCACCGAGCCGTCGGCGAACGAGACGATGGTGCGTGGTTGGCATGTGGAAGGCCTCGCCGTGCGGCCCGATCATCGCATGGTCGCCCACACGGGGTTCCTGATCTCGGCGAGGCGCCTCGCGCCGGGCGTGGTCCCCCCGGAGGTCAAGCGCCGCGCGTCGAAGTCGAGCTATGGCGACGAGGACGTCGAGCTGTGGACGCCGGGGGCGGTCGGAGACCGCGACATCACCGACAAGAATCTGCGCAAGCGCGTTCGCGAGGCGCAGCGCGCCGCGCAGGGCGCTCGAGAGGCGTCCGCGTCCGGTTCGGGAGCCTCCGAGGCGAGCGCCTAGACTGTTCCGGTGCGCAAGATCCCTGCTGTCGTCGCGGCCCTCGGGCTAGCCGCGCTCGCCCTTGCCGGATGCTCCTCGTCGGGCCTCGGGGCGGCTTCGTGCCCTCGTCCGAGCGCCACGGCTTCCCCCGCGCTCGACGGCGTCACGGTGTCGGGCACCCCGGACGCCGCGCCGGACGTGTCGATCAACACGCCGTTCCACGTCGACACGACCGCCGTCGAAGACGTCGTCACCGGCACGGGCACCGCGATCGTCGATGACGAGCAGCTCGTGGTGCTCGATATCACGGTGTTCAGCGGAGTGACCGGCGAGAAGCTCATCTCGACGCCCTACGACGGCGACCTCTCGCGAGTCTTCCCGGTTTCGGAGTGGGTGAAGTCGTTCCCGAGCTTCGCGGATGCGCTGCACTGCGCGACCGAGGGATCCCGCATCGTCGTCGGGCTCGCGCCGGGTGACATCGAGCCCCAGATCATGACCAGCACTCTGGCACTGAACGAGAGCGATTCCGCCGTCGCCGTCATCGATGTCCGCAAGGCTTTCCTGACGAAGGCCGACGGTGCCGACCAGTACAACGACGCACTGGGCATGCCCACTGTCGTTCGTGCGCCCGACGGGCGCCCCGGCATCATCGTGCCGGACGCGACGCCCCCCAGTGACCTGGTCGTCCAGACGATCAAGAAGGGCGACGGCGCCGAGGTGACCGGTGATGTACCGGTGCGGATCGCCTACACGGGAGTCACGTGGGCCGGCCGCAAGGTGTTCGACACGACATGGGGCGGTGAGCCGCCCTCGGTCACGCTCAGCACTCTGGTTCCCGGCTTGGCCGAGGGTCTGAAAGGCCAGACGGTGGGGTCTCAGGTGCTCGTCGTGGTGCCGCCGGATCAGGGCTACGGTTCGACCCAGAAGGGGAGCGTCCCCCCGGGCTCGACGCTCGTGTACGTCGTCGACATCCTCGGACTCGACCAGGCTCCGGCGAATTAGCACACCAGGCACCCGCACGTCGGCAACCAGAACCCGGACGGAGGAGGACAGTGCCCGCGAACGCGCCAGCGAAGAACCCTCCTGAGGAGCGGCTCGTCAACCTTGTCGTCGCCCTGATGGCCACCGAGCAGGGTCTGACGAAAGACACCATCCTGACGTCGGTCGCCGGCTACCGCGAACAGTCCGACGCGGGGGCATCCAAAGACGCACTCGAGAAGATGTTCGAGCGCGACAAGGAGAGCCTGCGGGGGCTCGGTGTGCCGATCGAGACGATCGGCGACTGGGCTGATCCCGACGATCTGCGTGAGGCCCGCTATCGGGTGCCGACGGCGGAGTACGAGCTCCCCGAAGACATCGTGTTCACCCCGGCCGAGATCGCGCTGCTGACGCTCGCCGGCGGGGTGTGGAGCCAGAGCTCCATGTCGGCCGACGCGCGCAGCGGGCTTCGCAAGATCCGCGCACTCGGTATCACCGTCGACGAGCCGATCATCGGGTATTCGCCGAAGATCAGCGTGCGTGAACCCGCCTTCCCCGGGCTGCAACAGGCCATCGAGCAGACTCGTGTCGTCGCGTTCCGCTACCTCAAGCCCGGCGACCAGTCGCCACGGCTTCGTCGTTTCCAGCCCCTCGCGCTCGTGGAGTACGAGGCGCGGTGGCATGTCTACGGCGTCGACCTGGATGCGGCGGCCGATCGCACGTTCCTCCTCTCGCGCATCGTCGGAGATGTCGAGATCACGCGTCAGTCGTTCGATCGGTCCGCTCTCGATCACGCCGGGGACCGCGCGCTGGCGGGCCTCGAGCGGGTGGCAGAGAGGCAGCGCGCTCTGCTGGAGGTCGACCCGGGCACCGAGGCATCCCTTCGCCTGGGTCGGCGCGGAACGCCCGCGGAGCAGGGCATCCGGGTGCCGTACGTCGACGTTCACGTGTTCGCCGACGAGCTCGCCTCGTACGGCCCCGAGGTGCGCGTGGTCGAACCCCTCGATCTGCGTGCCGAGGTGATCGCCCGGCTCGCGGCGGCACGGGCGCTCAACGGGGAGCGCACGTGAGCGCCCGCAAACCGCTCGTCGCGACGGATCGGGCGGCGCTCATGCTGCAGCTCGTGCCGTACCTGATCGGCAAGGGTGAAGTGTCGATCGCCGAGGCGGCCGACGAATTCGACGTGACGCCCGCGCAGATGCGCTCGATGGTGGAGAAGCTCACCGTGATCGGCCTGCCCGGAGACGGCGGGTTCTGGCAGATGGCCAATGAGCTCTTCGACATCGATTGGGACCTCCTCGACGAACGCGATCTCATCGTGATCACGAACACGGTGGGACTGGAACGATCGCCCAAGCTCACGGCGCGCGAAGCGGCTGCCCTGCTGGCGGGACTCCAGCTCGCGCGAACGCTTCCGGGGTTCGGCGACAACGACCTGTTCGAAGGCCTGCTCGCAAAGCTCTCCCGCGGCGCATCGGGCACGCCGGTCGAGGTGATCGTCGCGCCCGGGCCCGTCGATGCCGTGCGCGATGCCGTTGCCGCCGCGCTCCGGCAGGGAGTGGCAGTGTCGTTCACCTACAAGGCGCCGGACGCCCCGCCCACCATCCGCACGGTCGACCCGGTCAAGGTGCACATCGCCAACGGACAGTGGTACTTACAGGGCTGGTGCCACCTCCGCCAGGCGATGCGCACGTTCCATCTCGACAGGGTGAGCCAACCCGAGCTCACTGATATACCGATCACGCACGGTCAGGAGCCGGTGCCTGCGCTGTTCGCGCCGGGCGAGGACGACATCGTCGCCCGCATCCGCTTTCCTGCCTCGGTCGCCCCTCTGCTCGGTGACTACCTGGATCGTGCGGAGGTGCAGACGGACGGCGAGCAGTCCATCGCGACGATGCGCGTCGCCGACGAGCACACGCTGCGGCGCCTCGCGGTGCGCTTCGGCGGCGATGTCGAGATCCTCGAGCCGGAAGGTGCACGGCGCGCCGCCGCGGCGTGGGCGGAGTCAGGCCTCGCGCAGTACCGCTGAGCGACCGCACCTTTGCGATTCCCCGGTATCTGCCATGGATGCTCGCGCTTCGGTCCCTTCCGCGGGTGGCGCGTTACACTGGGTTCACGCTCTCGGAAGGAACGACCATGTTGCAAGGACTTACAGGATGGCATTTCCTGATCATCCTCGCGGTGATCCTCCTCATCTTCGGTGCGGCCAAGCTGCCGGCGCTCGCCAAGAGCATGGGTCAGTCCGCCCGGGTTTTCAAGGGTGAGATGAAGGCCATGAAGGAAGAAGACGCCGCCGCCACCACGTCCGAGACGGTCGCGGCACCCGGCGTGGTGCCGGCGCCACCGGCGACGACGGTTGCGCCTGATGCTCCTGCCGCGCGCGGCAGCGTAGAACCCAAGTCCTGACCACCCTCGTGGCGACGCCAAAGACGTCGCGCCTCGGCATGCCCGACGCCCCTCGTCCCGAGAAGCGGATGTCGCTCGGGCAGCACCTCGTCGAGCTGCGCAAACGCCTGCTGATCAGTGCCATCGGTCTCGTCGTCGGCATGGTGATCGCATTCTTCTTCGCTGAGCCGATCATCAATCTGCTCACCGTTCCGATCAACGTGATCGCGGAGCGCACGGGCAAAGCCGTACTCAACTTCGATACCGTGACGGGCGCGTTCGATCTGCAGATCCGGATCGCTTTCGCCGTCGGACTCCTGATCTCGTCACCCGTCTGGCTTTCGCAGATCTGGCTGTTCATCTCGCCGGGCATGACCCGCAAAGAGGTGCGTTACACCGCGGGGTTCCTCGGCGCCGCCATCCCGCTGTTCTTCGCGGGCGCATACGCGGGCTGGCTCGTCATGCCGCACATCATCGAGCTCATGTCGAGCTTCGTGCCGGACGGTGCAGCGAACTTCTTCAAGTACGACTACTACTACGACTTCATCCTCAAGCTTCTGCTCGTCGTGGGGGTCGCGTTCGTCCTCCCCGTCTTCCTGGTCCTTCTGAACTTCGCCGGAATCATGAGCGGCATGGCGATCCTGAAGGGCTGGCGGGTCGCGATCCTCGCGATCGTCATCTTCACTGCCCTGGCGACCCCGGCCGCCGACGTCATCTCGATGTTCCTGCTCGCGATCCCGATGCTCGTCCTGTACTTCGCGGCCGTGGGCGTCGCGTTGATCTTCGACCGTCGGCGCAGCAGGAGAGATGCGGCGATCCTCTTGCCCGGGACTCCCGAGTGAGTGACCCCACCCCCGCGGAACGGTTCGCGAGGGCGAGGGAGAAGCGCGAGCATCCCCTCACGGCGGCCTTCGCGGCATCCCAACGCTTCGATCTCGACCCCTTCCAGATCGCGGGCTGTCAGGCGCTCGAGGACGGGCGCAGCGTACTGGTGGCGGCGCCGACGGGCGCGGGCAAGACGATCGTCGGAGAGTTCGCCATCCACCTGGCGATGCGCGAGCCCGCTGTCGCCGGGCACGGCGACAAGGCGTTCTACACGACGCCGATCAAAGCTCTTTCCAACCAGAAGTTCCACGAACTGCAGGACGTGTACGGGGCGGAGAACGTCGGACTCCTGACCGGTGACACGAACATCAACGGCAATGCCCGCATCGTCGTGATGACCACCGAGGTGCTCCGCAACATGCTCTACGCGGATTCGCCGGCCCTCAGGGGCCTCAGATTCGTCGTGATGGACGAGGTGCATTACCTTGCCGATCGCTTCCGCGGAGCGGTGTGGGAGGAGATCATCATCCACCTTCCCCCCCGGGTGCGTCTCGTGTCGCTGTCGGCCACCGTGTCCAATGCGGAGGAATTCGGCGACTGGCTCGACACCGTCCGCGGCGATACCGAGGTGATCGTCTCCGAGATCCGCCCGGTTCCCTTGGAGCAGCACGTGCTCGTGCGCGGCGACCTGCTCCCGCTCTTCGACGATCGCGCGGGGATCGCCACGGCCCAGGTGAACCAGGAGCTCATGCGCATCCGGTCGGTGAAGGGGCCGAACTTCGAGAACAACCGCCGTGCGCAAGAGATGCGCAGCTCGTCGGCGAGGAACGGCGGGCGCGCCGAGGCGAACGCACGATTCCCGGGCGGTGGGCGCCGTCCGCACAAGGGTGGCCAGCGCCCGGTGCGTTCGGCCAACGTGCAGCGGATCGAGCGGATCGATCGCCCCGACGTCGTGCGCCTTCTGGAACGCGCGAACCTGCTCCCGGCGATCTTCTTCATCTTCAGCCGGGTGGGCTGCGACGCCGCGGTGCAGCAGGTCCGGCGCTCGGGGGTGCGCCTCACGAGCGACCAGGAGCGCGCCGAGATCCGGGAGATCGTCGACGACCTGACTCGGACGCTCCTCGAGGAGGATCTCGCCGTCCTGGGGTACTGGGAGTGGCGCGAGAACCTGGAGCGCGGCGTGGCGTCGCACCACGCGGGACTGCTTCCCGCCTTCAAAGAGGTCGTCGAACAGCTCTTCCAGCGCAAGCTCGTCAAGGTCGTCTTCGCCACCGAGACGCTCGCCCTCGGGATCAACATGCCCGCGCGGACAGTGGTTCTGGAGAAGCTCGAGAAGTTCAACGGCGAAGCGCGCGTGGCGATCACCTCGGGCGAATACACGCAGCTCACCGGGCGGGCGGGGCGACGCGGCATCGACGTCGAAGGTCACGCGGTGATCCAATGGACCGAGAGTCTGGACCCGCAGCAGGTCGCCGCTCTCGCATCGAGACGCACCTATCCGCTGAACTCGAGCTTCCGTCCGACCTACAACATGGCAGTGAATCTGATCGACCAGTTCGGGCGTCCGCGATCGCGCGAGATCCTGGAGTCGTCGTTCGCCCAGTTCCAGGCCGACCGCGCCGTCGTCGGCCTCGCACGGCAAGTGCGCGAGGCCGAAGAGTCGCTGGCCGGCTACCAGAAATCGATGACGTGCGATCGTGGCGATTTCGCCGAGTACTCCGGCATCCGACGTGAACTGAGCGATCTGGAGAAGCTGAACCGCAAGGATGCGACGGCCAGTCGCGCGGCACGGGAGCAGCGCCAGCGGCACATCGCGACCCTCCGGCGACGGATGCAGAGACATCCGTGTCACGAATGCCCAGAGCGCGAGCAGCACGCGCGGTGGGCCGAGCGCTACTGGAAGCTCAAGCGGACCGTCGACCAGATGCGGCGTCAGATCGACACACGCACGGGCACCGTCGCCCGGATCTTCGATCGCGTCGTGGATGTGCTGACCGAGCTCGACTACGTCCAGGTCGACGATGCGGGAGCGACGAGCCTCACGCCGGCGGGTCGCACGATGCGTCGGATCTACGGCGAGCGCGACCTCCTGGTCGCAGAATCTCTGCGACGGGGGCTGTGGGACGAGCTGGATGCGGCGTCCCTGGCCGCCCTCGCCTGCTGCCTCGTGTACGAACCTCGGCGCGACGAGGCGGGTCCGGGGGAGCGGGGGCTCCCGCGGGGCGCGTTCCGCTCGGCGCTGGACGCGACGCAGGACCTCTGGCAGCGACTGGACGACCTGGAGCGTGACAACCGGCTGCCCGGCTCGGAGCCGGTCGCGATGGGTCTCGCGCAGGCGATGCACTCGTGGGCGCGCGGGGGCGCGCTGGATCGAGTTCTCATCGAGGCAGACATGGCCGCGGGCGACTTCGTGCGATGGACGAAGCAGACGATCGACCTTCTGGATCAGCTCTCGCTCGTCGCGGATGCGCGTCTGGCCGCCACTGCGCGCAAGGCGCTCGACGCCGTGCGTCGCGGGATCGTCGCCTACAGTTCCGTCTGACTTAGGGTTGTCGGGTGCCCCTCGCCGACGCTCCGAAGCCTCTCCTCCCGCTCTGGGCAGGCGTGCTCACCTCGGTGGCCGGAGGTCTGCTCCTCACGACCGCGTTCCCGGCGCTCGGCTGGTGGCCCATGGCGTTTCCCGCTGTCGTGCTCGCGCTCGTGGGGCTGATCGGCCGACGGCTGTGGTCGTCGGTGCTCGTCGGCTTCGCCTTCGGGGCGTCGTTCTTCTTCGTGAACCTCTACTTCACGGCCCGCTACCTCGGACCGGTTCCGTGGGTGGCGCTCTCGATGCTCGAGGCGCTCCTCACCGCGGCGGGCGCGGTGCCGATCGCGCTCGCCTACCGCTGGGTGCCGCGGATTCTGCGCTCGACCGCCGCGCGCCTCATCGTGCTCCCGATGCTGGTCGCGGGGCTCTGGACGATGCGCGAGCAGGTCATCGGCTCATGGCCGTACGGCGGCTTCCCGTGGGGCAGGATCGGGGTCACCCAGGTGAGCAGCCCGCTCGCCCACATCGTGTCGTGGGTGGGCATGTCGGGGCTCACGTTCCTGATGGTGCTGTTCTGCGCGGCAGCGATCGAGTACGTGCGACTGGGGCGCTTCCGCGCCCCGCTCACGGTCGTGCCCGCGGTTGCGGTCGCGGTCCTGCTTCTCGTCGTCCCGCAGTTCCCGACCACTGTCTCGGGGTCGCTGCGCGTGGGCGCTGTCCAGGGCAACGGCCCCGCCGGGTACTTCGATGTGCGCACGACCCAGAACGAGGTGCTTGCCGCGCAGCTCGAGGCCACGGAGCCGCTGATCGGCCAGCCGATGGACGTGCTGCTGTGGCCCGAGGGGGGCGTCGACTCCGATCCCACGACCAGCGCGACCACCGCCGTCGTGCTCAACGACCTCTCGAGCCGCGTCGGTGCACCCCTGATCGTCAGCGCCGTCACCGGGCGCGACGGGCTGTACTACAACTCGTCGCTGCTGTGGGAGTCCGGCGCGGGCGCCGTGCAGACGTATGACAAGCGGCATCCGGTCCCGTTCGGCGAGTACGTTCCGGACCGCGCGTTCTGGGAGCCGTTCGCGCCCGACCTGATCGGCCTGATCGGGCGCGAGTACACCCCGGGCACGGCGGCACCGTTCTTCGATCTGAACGGCGTCGGCGTCGGCCTCGCGATCTGCTTCGACGTCATCTACGACGACGTGATCTGGGACGGCGCGCAGGACGGCGCCGAGATCTACATGTTCCAGACCAACAACGCCGATTTCCGGGGCACGGACGAGAATCTGCAGCAGCTGGCGTTCGCGCGCATGCGCGCCATCGAGACCGGGCGCTCCGTGGTGAACCTCTCGACCGTGGGGACGAGCCAGGTGATCGCGGCGGACGGATCGACGATCGATGGGCTGCCCGCGGATGTCGCGGGCCAGATGCTCACCGACGTACCTCTGCGCACCGGGCTCACGCCCGCGGTCATGATCGGTCCGGCCGTGAAGATCGTGCTCGGGTGGGGCAGCATCCTCGCGCTGTCCGCCGTCGGGATCGGTGTCGCCATCACCCGCCGCCGCCACGCCGAGACGCCGGCCCCCGAAGGGACCGGCGTCTCGAAGAATGCGTGAGGCGCGTCAGGCGCTGATCTTCTGGCTGGCGACGTCTTCGCCGGCGCCACGACGGGCGCGAACGTAAGCAAGGCGCTCTTCCAGGAGCTCTTCGAGCTCGGGGAGGCTGCGCCGCTCGAGGAGCATGTCCCAGTGCGTGCGCGCCACCTTGTCTTCACTGTGGTCGACCGTGGCGGTGCCGTCTCCGATACGGAGGAGCGACTCGGAGCCGCATGTGCGGCACTCCCAGGCCTCGGGCACCTCGGCGTCCGCGGCGAATGTCATCGTCGTGTCACGCCCGCAGACGGTGCATCGGTATGTGTGCTGAGCTCGCTCATGGAACACGACGCCGTCTTCGCTTTGTAGGCTCTGGGCGCCGAGTCGGATGCCGCGCAAGCTGCGATCTGCCATTGTATGGTCCTCTCGTTGCTGTTCAGGTATAACGTCGCCACCTGAGCAGATCATCCGAACCACGCACCCTGTGGACTCATTCACAGTGGATGCACAGCGGGTGGCGCGTGGATGCGGCTCGCGGTGCCGACTAAGGGTGCCCGGGGGGACCGGCCAGTGCGCGAAGGGCGACATCGGCGCGATCGGTGACGATGCCGTCGACCCTCATCGACACCAGCCTGCGCATGTCGTCCGTGTCATTGATCGTCCACACGTGGACCTCCACGCCGTGGCGATGCGCGGCGTCCAGCAGTCGGGGAGTGACGACGCGCAGCCGACCCTGCCGCTCGGGCACCTGCAGAGCGTCGATGTCGCGCAGCGCTCGGCCGATCAGGCTCTTCGAACGGGTGGCGAGAGCCACGAGCAGTCGCGCGATGGTCGCGGTGCCGGCGGAAGTCGCGGGACGGATGCTGCTCCCTGCGCGCGCGGTGGCGTCCAGCGCCTCGCGGCGCCGTGCATCAGAGAAGCTCGTCAGCAGCACCCGGTGAGCCTGCGGTGCCACGATCCGACCCACTTCGCCGGCCGCGCCCTCGGCTTTCACATCGAGGTTGAATCGCACGGCGGGGAACGCGTCCAGCGCCTGGCGGAGCGTGATGAGGCCGCCCCGGTCGGCCATGAGCCGCTCCAGTTCGCGAAGAGACACGTCGGCGATCGCCCGAGGATCGCCGGTGACCCGAGTCAGATCAGGGTCGTGGAAGAGCACGACGACATCATCGGCGGTGAGGTGGCAGTCCGACTCGATGTAGGTCGCTCCGGCCGCGTGCGCGGCGGCGACCGCAGCGAACGAGTTCTCGGCAACGCCCTGGGCGGCAGCCGCAGGCGTCACGAGCCCGCGATGCGCGAGCACTCGCGGTGTCGCCGAACCGGCGAACCAGGGGTGCGCAGACGTCACTGGGCCGGTTGCGTGGGCTGTGCAGGTTCGGAGCGCGGGGGAGCGGGCGGACCTGACAGCGGTGCTTTGCCGGTGCCGACGAACCCGTTGGCGACATTCTTCAGCGCCTCGGTGAGTTCGCTGGGAATGATCCACAGCTTGCTCGACGCGCTCTCGGCGATCTTCGGCAGGGTCTGCAAGTACTGGTAGGCGAGCAGCTTCTCGTCGGGGTCGCCCGCGTGGATCGCGCTGAACACCGTCTGGATCGCCTCGGCCTCGCCCTGTGCCCGCAGCACCGCGGCGGCCTTGTCGCCCTCGGCGCGCAGGATCTCGGCCTGCCTCGCGCCCTCGGCGGTGAGGATCGCGGACTGCTTCGTTCCCTCGGCGGTCAGGATGAGAGCACGGCGGTCGCGCTCGGCGCGCATCTGCTTCTCCATCGAGTCCTGGATCGACAGCGGCGGGTCGATGGCCTTGATCTCGACGCGTCCGACGCGGATGCCCCATTTGCCGGTCGCCTCGTCGAGCACGATCCGCAGCTGGCCGTTGATCTCGTCGCGGCTGGTGAGGGCTTCCTCGAGGTTCAGCCCACCCACCACATTGCGCAGCGTGGTGGTGGTGAGCTGTTCAACCGCCCCGAGGTAGTTGCGGATCTCATAGGTGGCGGCACGAGCATCCGTCACCTGGAAGTAGATGACGGTGTCGATCGAGACGACCAGGTTGTCTTCCGTGATGACCGGCTGCGGCGGGAATGAGACGACCTGCTCACGCATGTCGATGAGGGGACGGACCCGGTCGATGAACGGAACGAGGAGGTTCAACCCCGGCATGAGGGTCTTGTGATACCGGCCGAGGCGCTCCACGACGCCTGCGGTGGCCTGCGGGATGATCCGGATCGACCGGATGATCACAACCAGCACGAAGATGAAGACGACCGCGGCGACCACCCAGCCGATGGTGGTCGGGATGATGGCGTCGGGATTCATGGAAGCGTCTCCTCGTGGGATGTGGCGTCGTGAGTCGGATCGTCGGGAGAAGTGAGGTCGCGGGAGGTCACGAATGCGGTCGCCCCGTCGATGCGGCTGACGCGGACGTGCATTCCTGGCTCGAGAGTCGCGCTGCCGTCGATCCGCGCGGTCCAGACATCGCCGTTTGACAGCTTGACCTGACCGCTCGTAGACGACACGGTCGAGGTCACTTGGCCTGCCAGGCCGATGAGCGCAGCGATATTGCTGAGCGCGGGATCTTCACCGCGGCGCAGCCGCTTGAGCAGCGGAGGGCGGAGGAACAGCACGAGGACGGCGGCCACGATCGCGGCGATGACGACCTGCAGCCACAGGGGCGCGCCGACCAGATCCGAGCCCAGTCCCGCGACACCACCGATGCTGAGCATCAGGAACGTGAAATCGAGGGTGAGCATTTCGATCACCAGAAAGACCAGGATGAGTACGAGCCACCCGATCCAGGCGAACTGCTCGATGGTCTGGATGAGATCCACGATTGCGCCTCCTCGTCCCTCTCGAACCTAGCACGGCAGGATCGGGGCGGCCCCGGCTTGGTAGGGTCGAGGGGCCGAGCGCGAGGCGACGAAGCCCTCCGCGCGTCCTCTCGAAATTCCTGGAGCCTCCTGTGTCTCAGACCCTTCCTCCCGGCTCGCTCGCGGGCAAGACCGCGCTCGTGACCGGCTCGTCGCGCGGAATCGGCGCCGATACCGTGCGCTACTTCGCCGAGGCCGGCGCGAACGTCGTGGTCAACTATCGCAACAAGGCTCCGCGCGCGGAGAAGCTCGGGGCGCAGCTGCGGGAGATGGGTGTCGAGGCGCTCGTCGTGGGTGCCGACCTCACCGACCCTGCGTCGGTGCAGGCGCTCTTCGCCGAAGTGGAGCGGGCGTTCGGGTCACTGGACATCCTGGTGCTCAATGCGTCGGGCGGGATGGAGTCCGGTATGGCGGAGGACTACGCGCTGACGCTGAATCGCGATGCGCAGGTGAGCGTGCTCCAGACCGCGTTGCCCCTGATGGGCGAAGGGTCTCGCGTCGTGTTCGTGACGAGTCATCAGGCTCACTTCATCCGCACCACCGCGACGATGCCCGAGTACGAACCCGTCGCCCGGTCCAAGCGGGCGGGCGAAGACGCTCTGCGGGAGCTGATCCCCGACCTCGCCGCCCGCGGCATCGGTTTCGTCGTCGTCTCGGGCGACATGATCGAGGGCACGATCACCGCGACGCTTCTGGAGCGCGCGAATCCAGGAGCGATCGCGGGTCGCCGTGAATCCGCCGGCCGTCTGTACAACGTGGGAGAGTTCGCCGCCGAAGTCGCTCTGGCGGCGGTCGATCCGGTTCCCGCGGACAACACTCGCCTGGTCGGAGATACGACGGACTTCGCCTGATGCGTGCGTCCGACATCGAGAAGCTGGTGGCGCTCTCACGCCCGAACCTCTCGCCCACGGGTGATTTCGTCGTGTTCGCCGCGTCGCGGCCCGACATCCGTGCGAACCAGAACGTCGGCCAGCTCTGGCGGCTCGACCTCGACGATCACTCGCCGGCGCCGCGCCGTCTCACCCGCGGTGCGGCCGACAGCGCGCCTCGTCTCTCGCCGGACGGGGCGGTCGTGGCGTTCCTTCGCGCCGATGCGAAGAAGCGAGCGCAGCTGCACGTCGTCGCCGCCCACGGCGGCGAACCGGTGCAGGTCACCGATCAGCCCCTCGGCGTCGGCTCATTCGCCTGGTCGCCGGACGGCGGGCGAATCGTCTTCACCGCGCGCGTGCCCGAGAGCGGGCGCTACGGCAGCATCGAGGGATTGGATGCCGCGGCAGAGGCCCCTCGTCGCGTGACCGGTGTGCGGTGGCACGCCAACGGGATCGGCTACACGCTCGACCGGCCCGCCCACGTGTTCGTGGTGGATGCTCCCGACCCGGGTGCCGAGCCGCTGTATGCAGCGGCTCCCGCAGTGCTCGCCGAGGGTGCGACCGCACCCGCAGCAGTGCGCGTGCCGGCCGCGCCGACCGCACTCACATCCGGCTCGCACGATCACGGGGGAGTGGTCTTCACCCGCGACGGCACGGAGGTGCTCACCACGGTGGACGAGGTCGAGCCGCTGCGACGCGACCTGCGTTCGCGGATCGTCGCAGTGCGGGTCGACGGAACGGGGGAGCGAGAGGTGCTCGGCCGCGAGGCGAACCTCTCGGTCGATGACGTCGCCGTCGCCGATGACGGGACGATCGCGATCCTCGCCGCCGACGTGGGACCGGAAGGAAGGGATTTCGTCGCTCCCGGGGTTGCTCTCTGGATCGTCGAGCCGAGCGGCCCGCGGAGGCTGACGGATCCGGAGGCTGCCGACCTCGGCGAAGCCGGCAGCCACATCACGCCGATCGGCACGCAGTTCCTCGTTCAGAACCGCACACGCGGACGCGTGCATCTGCTCTCGGTCGCCCGTGACGGCAGCACGACGGACGTGTCGACCGGAGACGTCGAGGTCACCGGCCACGACGCGGTGGCCCGCGCCGACTCGCCCGGCGGCGTGCGGGTCGTCGCCGCGCTGGCGGACGCGACATCGTTCGGCGATCTCGTCGTCGTCGGTGAGGGCATCCGCACGGACTTCGGTGGCGCGCTGCGCGACGCCGGACTCGTCGCCCCGCGCGAGATCGCGGTGGAGGGTCGCGACGGGTACCGCGTGCACGGCTGGGTTGCCGCGCCGGGGGGCGAGGGGCCGCATCCGGTGATCCTCATGATCCACGGCGGTCCATTCGCGAGCTACGGCATCCACCCGTTCGACGAGGTTCAGACGCTCGTCGACGCCGGATACGCGGTCGTCTACGGCAACCCCCGAGGATCAGCGGGCTACGGGCGCGCGCATGGGCGCAGCATCCGGCAGGCCATGGGTACTGTCGACTTCGCCGACGTGATCGATCTGCTCGAGGGCGCGATCGCCTCCGACGCGTCGCTCGACGGGTCGCGCGTCGGCGTGATGGGCGGATCGTACGGCGGGTACCTCACCGCATGGGTGATCGCACACGATCACCGCTTCGCCGGCGCGATCGTGGAGCGCGGGTTCCTCGACCCGGTGTCATTCCAAGGTACGAGTGACATCGGCTCGTTCTTCGGGGACGAGTATGTGGGGACGGATGCTGCGGCCATCGCGCGGCAGAGCCCGATGGCGGTCGTCGATCAGGTGACGACGCCGACCCTCGTCGTCCATTCCGAACTCGACTACCGCTGCCCGCTCGAACAGGCGACGCGGTACTACTCGGCGCTGAAGCGCTCCGGCACCGAGGCCGAGATGCTGATCTTCCCCGGTGAGAACCATGAGCTCTCGCGTGCCGGACAGCCCCGTCACCGTGTCGAGCGCATCGACGCGGTGCTCGATTGGTGGGCGCGGCGATTGCCCGTCGTCCGCTGAGTCCCCTCCAACAGAACGGCCCCCGGACGCGTCCGGGGGCCGTTCTGTTGCAGAGCGTCGGAGCGTCAGAGCGAGTCGATGCTCTTGAACGTGAAGGCGCGAACGATCTGGATGATGCCGAGCACGATCAGCGAGATGCCGATGAAGAGCCACAGGATCGCGATGTACAACGGCGAGAAGAGAAGAACGATACCGGCGATGATGCTGATGATCGCGAAGAAGACGGTCCACCCCTTCGATGCGGCGTCACCGAGTGTCGACAGCGAGACGATTCCTTCGACGATCCAGACGATACCGATGATGATGCCGAGGAAGATGGCGAGTGTCACGGTGGTGGCCGTGAGATTTGCGAACGCGATGATGCCCGCAATGATGAACAGGATTCCGAGCACGATGTGGCCGATGCGCGACCAGCCGCCCTTCGTCTTGGAGAAGATACCGAGTCCGGCATATACCAGTCCGGCGGCTATCGCGTAGATCGCGATGATCGCCGTGACCACCTGAGCGCTGTGCCCGGGCCAGACGAGGATGAGGATGCCGACGATGAGGGCGATGACGCCACCGATGCCGAGCGCCGTACGGATTCCGTTGACTGCCGACTTCTCGGCGGAGGATGCTGTGGACATGCGAGGTCCCTTTCTGGGAAATACCTGGGAGGCGGCTACAGCATAGTCCCGATCCTCGACGCGGTCATGGCAGTACACGCCGGAATGACGCGGGATGACGGGGGAGTGCTCAGCCGAGGACCGCGACGGCGATGAGCAGCACGGGGATGCATCCGATCGTGGTGAGGAAGATCGTGTCGCGCGAGATCAGCTCGCCGACGCCGAAGCGCTGCGAGTAGTTGAAGACGTTCTGGGCCGTGGGGAGAGCTGCCAGGACCACGACGATGAGCACATCGCCGGGAGAGAGATGGAAGGCGAACGCTCCCACCGCCCACGCGACGAGCGGCATGACGAGGAGCTTGAGCGCCGAAGCCATGATCACGTCTCTCCGGCGCCCGCCTGCACCCAGCACGCGCCGACCGTACAGCGACATCCCGTAGCTGATGAGCAGGACGGGAACGCAGGCGTTTGCGATGAGCTCGGCGGGCGCCATCACGATCGGCGGAAGGTCGAGTCCGGTGATCGACACGAGTGTCCCGAGGACGGAGCCGATCACGATGGGGTTCGACACCGTCCGCCGCAGGATGGGCAGGATGGCGCGTTGGCCGGAGGTCGCCGCATCCAGAACGGACATCGTGATCGGAGTGAACACGAGCAGCTGCATCAGGATGACGGGAGCGGGGAATGCCGCGCTGCCCAGGAGGTACAGCGACAGGGGGATGCCGATGTTGTTCGAGTTGACCTGCCCGGCCGAGAGTGCGCCGATCACCGTCTCGCCCACGGAGCGCTTCCATGCGAAGCGTGCGATGAGAACGTAGATGACGATCACCGAGATCGCGGCGATCGCCGAAACAGGCAGCAGCGCGGAGAACAGCGTGTGCACATCGGCCTGTGCGAGCACGACGAACAGCAGGAACGGCGACAGGACGTAGAAGGTGATCTTGCTCAGCACGGGAATCGCATGCGGACCGAGCAGGTCGATGCGCCCGAGGATGTAGCCGACGAGGATCGCGAGGCCGACCACCACGAATCCGGTCAGCGCATCGAACATGCTCCGAGCCTATGGCTGGCGTCAGGCTCGTACGTCCCGTCTCACCCCGTCGCTTCTTCGGAGATCTGCGGTTCTTCGGAGATCTGCAGTTCTTCGGATCAATCCGGCTCGGGTACCCCTCACCTGTGCAGATATCCGAAACTGTGATCACCGATAATGCACATTATGTCAGTTCGGATCGACGAATTACATCGACCTCCGCCACGTTGGCTGGTCCGCGGCAGTGCCAAGTATCCGATCCTCCCGCGACCAGAGAAATCGGATGCTGTTCCAAGAGCGGAACCAACTGGACAAACTGCAGCGTCAACGGTTGGTTCACTGGCGTGACATTGGCGTTCTACGCAGACATGAGGGTTGGCAGTCCTACCATCGGAGAGCCCGGACGCATCAACTCCTACTGGGCACCGACGGTCGGTTGCGTCCCGCCGCTGTCCTGCACGACCCCCACATTTGAACTCCTTCGATCCACACAATCTGGCATCTCCCCTGCTCAGGTGAACATCGTCACTACATGGAGCGGAATCGGCACCGGAACGACAAGGCTCGCACTCTATGTGAAGGACGGCGCGGCGTACACCAACTGACGGAAGGGGGTAGCGGGAGTCAGAGTCGCGCGCTCACGTCCCATCCGATGAGTCAGGCATCGCCAGCATTCTTGGACTGTGGGCGGCCGACGAACAGCCAGGCCGCAGCACCAAGGACCGGGAACGCAGCAATCGCAACTGTCCACACAGCCAATGCCAAAGGACGAAGGTGGTCCCGGCCCCGGAATAGAGACACGAGCGCAGTGAATGCGCAGATAGCGATGGCCGCTACGGTTATGGACCATGCCAGCGAGAATCCCGCAGGCAGGAGAGGATTGAGCATTACAGCATACTATCGCTTTGAGGAATCCTAGTATTCATCGCAAGCTGGTGTGTCACGGGGCTGGGTCTGATCCCCGTTGGGGGTGAAGCCGAGCTCACGGCCAGAACCCGGCCAGGTGCGGAGCGAGTGATCGGCCCTGTGCGTATCCCCCGCGGGCGGCGGGAAGCCGGGTGGCAGGATCCAGCGCATTCGCGGTGAACACGTCACCAGAACGCGAGTCGGGGTGCACGATCTCGACCTCGCTCCCGCCGTCACGAAGCTCGGCGACCTGGGTCGTCAGATCCATGCCCCACTCCCCCGGCGTCCGCGACCGACCGGCGAAGGGGTCGAGCACAACGACGCGCTGACATCCGGTCGCCAGGTCCGCGTTCGAGCTGCGGCGATATGCGCCGTTGATGTAGCGATCATCGCCGATCGGATAGGTCCCGCCGAACCCGTTACTCGTGCTGGCGGCGACGGCGTCGACCAGCTCGATCCCGCTCTGCCGGTCGAAGACCACGGGCTCAGCAGTCCGTGCGTCGACGGCCGTGATGAGGACCCGCTGCTCGGGCCACTCATGTCGGGCGAGTCGCGCCGCGACGATGTCGCGCCAACGATTCGGGTGGGCGGGCACGTCTCGTTCCCGTGCGGCCGCGCACATCCGTCGGCGCCAGTCTGCAGCATCCGTGCTTGCGGCGATGATCTGCTCCGACCAATCCACGGAGGCGGGGCCCGCGAGGTGAGCCGGCCGGGATCGGCCGCTCCCCTGGGCTGCCGGTGAAGGCGTGAGTATCGCGGCGAGCAACTCGGTGAGCGGTACGCCGCTCGTGATCTGGGCGGCGGTCGTCGACCCTGCGGAGGTGCCGATGACGACATCGGCACGCGTGAGATCGACGCCGCCTTCGAGGAGACCGGCGACGACACCGATCTGCCAAGCGTTGCCCGCCGCTCCGGCGCCGGCCAATACCAGGGCTGTCGACGCAGCAGTTGTTGCGGAGGAGAGAAGTGAATGGTTCATTCGGCACCCTTATGGGATAGGGGCGCTCCCCGCGACGCGTGCGTCAGTCGCGCGATCGTGAACTCGAAAGGGCGCCCGTCATGGGCATTGTGCGCATCGGGCTCACCTCCTCGAATCGTGCCACGTTCGACCGTCACGATATCGCCGCCGAACGCACGTCGCAACCGAATACCTATAGATGTTCACCTATAGGTATTAGGCTATCGATATGGATCGGATAGCCCTCACCTCCGCGGCGGTGATCGCCGAGGCCGCCCTCCTCGCAGACCGGCACGGATTCGGTGCGGTATCGCTGTCGGAAGTCGCGCGTCGCCTCGGGGTCAAGACGCCGAGCCTCTATTCGCACGTCCGCGATCTCGCGGCCCTGCACGATGGGATCACCGCACTCGCTCTCGAGGAGATGGCGGATCGCGTCTCGACGGCGATCGCCGGTCGGTCGCAAGGTGACGCCCTGCGCGCCTACGCGGACGTGCTGCGCGGATACGCCCAGGAATCCCCCGGCCGATGGGACTCGCTGCAGCGGAGAACAGGCATGGGTGCGGTCGACTCGAGCGCGGCCCGCTCATTCGTCGCGCTCACGGATGCGGTGCTCCGGGGTTACGGCCTCTCCCCCGTCGCTCGGGTCCACGCGACGCGCATGCTCGGGAGCACGATCAACGGTTTCATCGCACTGGAGCGCATCGGCAGCTTCGACCATCGCGACCCCGCGCCCGAGACGTCGTGGGCCATCGCCCTCGACTCGCTGCACGTGATCTTCACCGAATGGTCACGGGCCGCTCCCCCGCACGCTGAGGACACTCCGACATGAACCCCCTCTCCGAAACGCTCATCCGCGGCGCGTTCGTCAATGCGTCCGTCCGCGAACGCAAGGCGATCTCGATGCCCACAGATCTGGACGAGCTCTCGTGGGATCGCCTGTCGTACCTCGGGTGGCGTGACGCCAAGTCGCCGCAGTTCGGCTACGCCGTGGTCGAGATCGATGAAGAGCCGTTCGGCGTCATCCTGCGCGCCACCGATGCGAAGTTGCGCGCCCGTGCGCAGTGCTCCTGGTGCGAAGACGTCACGCTCCCCAACGACGTCGTCTTCTACAGTGCGAAGCGCGGCGGAGCCGCGGGTCGCAGGGGTGACACAGTCGGAACACTGGCGTGCGCGAACTTCGAGTGTTCCGCGAACGCCCGCAAGCTCCCCCCGATGGCCTACCTGGGCTTCGACGCGGAGGCGGCGCGGGATCGGCGGATCGAGGCCCTCGGCGAGCATGTCCGCGCCTTCGTGCGCCTCGTGCGGGACGGCGACTGATCCGAGCCCCTGGCACCGGACGATAGTCTGGGGGTGCTCCCCTCCCCCGATCCCGGATCGCCGTGACTATTCCCATACGCACGTCTCCGTCGTGGCGGGCGTGGCTCATCTGGGGAGTCGCGGTAGCGGCCTACGTGCTGGCGGTGACGAACCGCACGTCGCTGGCTGCGGTCGGTGTCGACACCGCCGACCGTTTCCACGTGGATGCCTCGACCCTGTCGCTGTTCGCGGTGCTCCAGCTGGGCGTTTACGGGTTCATGCAG
The DNA here is from genome assembly GCF_008710745.1 of Microbacterium rhizomatis. Taxonomy (GTDB): domain Bacteria; phylum Actinomycetota; class Actinomycetes; order Actinomycetales; family Microbacteriaceae; genus Microbacterium; species Microbacterium rhizomatis. Next base: position 576,505 of record NZ_VYSA01000001.1, on the reverse strand, counting down.
ATTCCGGTCGGCGTCTGGCTCGACCGTGTGGGCGCGCGCCCCATCATCACCCTCGGGATGGTGCTGATGGCCACAGGTCAACTCGTCATCGCCTTCTCTCCGAACGTCGGCGTCGCGATCGTCGCACGCATGCTGATCGGTGCGGGCGACGCCGCGGTTTTCCCGAGCGTTCTGCGGGTGATCGCGACGTGGTTCCCCTCGCAGCGCGCCCCGATCATGGTGCAGGTGACCGGGATCTTCGGTCAGCTCGGGCAGATCATCGCGATCATCCCGCTCGCCGCGCTGCTGCACGCCACGTCGTGGTCGATCACGTTCGGCAGCATCGCCGGGCTGGGCCTTCTGTTCGCGGTCCTCGTCTTCGGCGTGATCCGCAATCACCCGCCGGATCGCGCGTCGGATGTCTCGGTCAACACCGATACCGGCGCGGTCCGCGTGGTCACCTCCGCGATCGACAATCGCGTGGGGATCCGAGCGGCGTGGTCGCATCCAGGGACTCGCCTCGCGTTCTGGTCGCATTTCACGACCCCGTTCGCCGGCACCGCGTTCGTCATGCTCTGGGGAATCCCGTTCCTGACGGCGGGCGAAGGGCGCACCCAGGCGGAGGCTGCCGGGATCACGACCGTGCTCGTGCTCACGAGCATCGCGATCAGCCCCGTCATGGGGGCGCTTTCCACGCGCATTCCCCACATGCGCTCCCGCGCGCTCGTGCTCCCGACGATCGGCGTGCAGATGGTGGCGTGGCTCGTCGTGATCGCATGGCCCGGGCCCGCTCCGCTCTGGCTGCTGTTCGTGCTGGCCATCGCCCTGGCCACGGGCGGCCCCGCATCCATGATCGCGTTCGACCACGCGCGCACGCACAACCCGAGTCATCGCCTCAGCACCGCTACGGGCATCACGAACGTTGGCGGGTTCCTCGCCGGTCTGATCGCGATCTTCTTGATCGGTCTGGCGCTGGATCTGCAGGGCGCCGGAACGCCCGGCACCTTCACGCTGGAGGCGTTCCGGCTCGCGTTCCTCACCCAGGTCCCGCTCTGGCTCGTCGGTTCCTTCTTCATCGTGCGCGAGCGCAAGCGCACGCGCATCAGGCTCGGGCTGGACCAGCCGCGCCGCCCACGTCGCTGAACCGGTACGCATGTCGGATGCTGTGGCTACCGTGGCAGCCATGCCTCGCACGATCTTCTACACGGCGACGACGCTCAACGGCTTCCTCGCCGACGATTCGGACTCGCTCGACTGGCTGTTCCGTGTGCCGGGCGGCGAGAGCGCGGAGACGGGCGACACCGGCTTCGCCGACTTCCTCGCGAACGTCGGCGTCATTGTCGAGGGCTCAACGACCTACGAGTGGGTCGTCGCGCACGAGCGGCTGACCGAGCATCCCGAGAAATGGCAAGAGTTCTACGGCGCACGGCCCACCTTCGTCTTCACGACTCGCGATCTCCCGCGTGTCGCCGGCGCCGACGTCCGGTTCGTCCGCGGCTCGGTAGACGAACACTGGGATGAGATCGCAGCGGCCGCAGGTCACCGCGACGTGTGGCTCGTGGGCGGCGGCGATCTGGTGGGTCAGTTCGCGGACGCGGGGCGTCTCGACGAGCTGCGGGTGTCGGTTGCCCCCGTCACGCTCGTCTCGGGTCGTCCGCTTCTCCCCCGGCGGATCGAGTCGAATCGGCTGCGCCTCGAATCCGTGGATCGCACCGGTCAATTCGCGAGGCTCGTCTACTCGGTCGCCCCACCCGCCTGACCTGCCGAGTCAGGCCGTCGGCGTCAGTTCGACCCACTCCGCGTACTTCGGTTCTCGTCCGTCACCGGAAGAGGTTCCCGTGAGGCGCCGGCGAACCCACGGGCCGAGGTGATCACGGTAATACGTGCGCGCATCCGGCCGCACCGCCTCCGGGAGTTCGGGAAGCGACCACCACTCCGCGGGCGGCTCCAGTCCGAGGGCGGAGAGCACCCGCGCCGCGACCCGGTGGTGGCCGCGCGAGTTCATGTGCAGCCGATCTTCCGACCAGTACGTCGGGGTCGAGAGCTCGCGATCGGGCCAGTTGAGCGCACGGATGACATCAGATCGATCCGCGACGCGCGCCACGACCGCCTCCGAGAGGAGATCGCCGCGGCGCTGGATGAGCGGCGAGAGCGGGAGCTGCGCGGACGGATTCGCGCCGGAGAGGAGGAGGAGGGTGACGCCTTCTTCGTCACAACGCCGGAGCACTCGGCTGAATGCGTCAGCGATATGCGCGATGGACGTGCGCGGACGAAGCATGTCGTTGCCGCCGCCGTTGAAGGACAGATGGGTCGGCTTCAGCGCAAGGGCCGGCTCGAGCTGCTGCTGCACGATCGGCCAGGCGAGCTTGCCGCGGATCGCGAGATTGGCGTATTCGATCGGCTCACGCGAGGCGTCGGCCCACCCCTGCGCCGCGATGTCTGCCCAGCCGCGCACGCGACCGTCCGGGAGGTCGTCGCCGACGCCCTCGGTGAAGGAGTCGCCGATCGCGACGAATCTGACGGAGGCCACGACTCCAGCCTACGTTCCGTCAGAGCGCGACACTCACGCGAGCAGGTCGTGCACGATCGGAGCGACCTTCGTGCCGTACAGCTCGATCGATCGCATCATCTTCTCGTGCGAGAGGGTGCCGGTCGAGAACTTCATGTCGAACCGGGCCACACCCAAGGTCTGCACGGTCGCGGCGATCTTGCGAGCCACCGTCTCGGGCGAACCCACGTAGAGGGCACCCTCCGGGCCGACATCGTGCTGGAACCGCATCCGGCTGTACGGGGGCCAGCCGCGCTCGCGCCCGATCGTGTTGTTCATCGACTCGAAGCCCTCATAGGCCTCGTCCCACGCCTGCTGATCGGTCTCGGCGATGTGGCCGGGCGAATGAACGCCCACGGGCAGGGTCTCGCGCCCGAACGAATCGAGAGAGCGGTGGTACAGGTCGACGAAAGGGCGGAAGCGATCGGCGGGGCCGCCGATGATCGCGAGCATCAGCCCGTAGCCGTATCGTGCGGCCCGTACCACCGACTCCGGGGATCCGCCCACACCGATCCACGCCTTCAGTCCGTTCGCGGTCTTGGGGAACACGTCTGCGGCGTCGAGTGCGGCGCGGGTGGTGCCCTGCCACGTGACGGGCTTCTCCGTCATCAGCTGGTGGAACAGATCGAGTTTCTCCTCGAACAGCACCTCGTAGTCGCGCAGGTCGTACCCGAAGAGGGGGAAGGACTCGATGAACGATCCGCGCCCCAGGATGACCTCGGCTCGCCCATTCGATACGGCGTCGAGGGTCGCGAAGCGCTCGTACACCCGAACCGGATCGTCGGACGAGAGGACCGTCACCGCGGTACCCAGGTGGATGCTCTCGGTGCGCGCCGCGGCCGCCGCCAGCACGATCTCCGGGCTCGAGATGGCGAACTCGCGCCGGTGGTGCTCCCCCACCCCGAAGAACGCCAGTCCGACCTCGTCGGCGAGTACCGCTTGATCGACGACATTGCGGATCGTCTCCGCTCCGCTCACGAATTCGCCGTTCTGGTCGCGGGTGATGTCGCCGAACGTGTCGAGTCCGAGATCGACGGTGGTGGGTGCGGTCATGTCAGGCATCCTTTTCATTCATACGCATGTAAACGCAGGATGCTGTCCATCATTCCCTGCGCACGGCCCGCCCGACGATCAGCTCTCGAGCAGGGCTTCGCGCAGCGTGTCCAGGCCCACTCCCCCCATGTCGAGGGCGCGCTTGTGGAAGTCCTTGATGTCGAACGCGTCGCCGCGCGCGGCCTTGTAGTCGTCTCGCGCCTGCTCCCAGATGCGCTGGCCGACCTTGTACGACGGCGCCTGTCCCGGCCATCCGAGGTAACGGTTCACCTCGAACTTCACGAACTCGGGGGGCATGTTCACATTCCGCATCATGAACTCCAGCGCGTACTCGGCGTCCCACGTTCCCGTGCCGTCGAGGCGGGGCTTTTCGAGGTGAACGCCGATGTCCAGCACCACGCGGGCGGCGCGCATACGCTGGCCATCGAGCATCCCGAGGCGGTCTGCCGGATCGTCGAGGAAACCGAGATCCTCCATCAGTCTCTCGGCGTACAGCGCCCACCCCTCCGCGTGGCCCGACGTGCCGGCCAGAAGACGACGCCACGTGTTCAGCTCGGCCCGGTTGTACACCGCCTGCGCGATCTGCAGGTGATGGCCTGGGACGCCCTCGTGGTAGACCGTCGTCAGCTCGCGCCACGTGTCGAACGTGTCGACGCCCTCCGGAACAGACCACCACATGCGCCCAGGGCGTGAGAAGTCGTCGGTGGGACCGGTGTAGTAGATCCCGCCCTCGTTCGTCGGCGCGATCATGCATTCGAGCTTGCGGATGGGTTCGGGGATGTCGAAGTGGGTCTTACCGAGCTCCTCGATCGCGCTGTCGCTGGTGACCTGCATCCACTTCTGCAGTTCGTCCGTGCCGTGGAGCTTGCGGCTGGCGTCCTCCTCGAGGAAGGCGATGGCCTCTTCGACCGATGCGCCCTCGAGGATCTCGTTCGCGATCGCCTCCTGCTCGGCCACCATGCGCGCGAGCTCCTGCACGCCCCATTCGTACGTCTCATCGAGGTCGATCGTGGCACCGAGGAAGCGCTGCGACTGCAGGGCGTAGAGCTCGCGCCCGACAGCATCCTTGTCCCCTGCGACCGGTGCAAGCTCTCCGGTGAGGAAGCTCGCGAGGCCGTCATACGCGACGCGGGCCGCGTTGGCATTGTCGGCGAGCTCGCGGGCGAGGGATGCCGGCAACTGCCCCTCCTCAGGGCTCGCGTCGCTGGCGAAGGAGGCGAAGAATCCGGTGTCGGCGGTGTATCGCGCGATCTGGGTCACCACCTCGGTCACCTGCCGGCGGGCCGGAACGATGCCGCGGGCGATGCCCTCGCGAAGAGTGGCGATGTAGCCGTCGATCGCCGCGGGCAGTGCCTTCAAGCGTTTGGCGATCACGCTCCAGTCGTCGGTGGTCGCGGTCGGCATGAGGTCGAAGACCGCACGGATGTCTTGCGCGGGCGAGGCGATCACGTTCAGGTCGCGCAGGTGCCAGCCCGACGCGTGCAGCTCGAGGTCGAGGCGCAGATCGCGGCTGAGGTCGGCCTTGGTGATGCGGTCGATCTCATCGACGGGCTCCGCCGCCTCGAGAGCGTCGAGAGTCTGGCGCGCAGCCGCGGCGAGCCGGTCCATTCCGGCCGGCGAGTAGTCGCCGTAGCGGTCATTGAATTCGGACCGGCCGATGTAGGTGGCGACGGTCGGCAGAAGCTCGGCGAGAGTGTCGACCCAGGCGTCGGCGATCGTGTCGACCTGCGTCGGGGTGCGGGGTGATTCGGTCATGCCCCGAGCCTAGGCATGCCTTGCGGCCGTGACAAACGTTCCCGCAGGCCTCCATCGTGTCGCAGTATTCAGACGTCGGATCACGGTGAATACCAATGTATTGTGTTGCCCCAGTCGGACGCGCAAAAACCTGGTCATTCCCGGCCGGGATCCTCTGTCGCTGACTTATCGGAGACCTCTCATGACCCAGAACACCAAGACCCTCTCAGGCTTCTACGTCGCGATCGGCGTCGTGCCCTGACCGTGATGCTCTTGTCACCCGCGGGAGTGCGTGTGGGCGAGACCCACACAGTTCAGCTGTCTGGGTCGGCGTTTCAGCCCTAGTGCCCGGCTTCGTTCCAGTCCGCGCCGCGCCCGATCTGCACGTCCAGCGGCACGGACAGGGTGGCGGCATCGGCCATCCGTGAGCGAACCACCTCTTCCGCCGCATCCCACTCCCCCGGGGCGACCTCGACGACGAGTTCGTCGTGGATCTGCAGCAGCACCCTCGACCGCATGTCGCGGGTGGTGAACTCGTCATGAATGTGGAACAGCGCGATCTTCATGATGTCGGCCGCGCTGCCCTGGATGGGTGCGTTCAGGGCAGCCCGCTCCGCGTTCTCGCGCAGCACCCGGTTCGGGCTGGTGAGATCGGGGAACGGACGCCGCCGACCGAAGATCGTCTCCGTGTAGCCGTCGATGCGGGCCTGCTCGACCGACGACCGGAGATAGTCGCGGACCGCGCCGAACCGCGCGAAGTACTCGGTCATCAGCAGCTTGGCCTCAGCCTGCTCGATGCGCAGCTGCTTGGACAAGCCGAACGCGGAGAGACCGTACACCAGGCCGTACGACATCGCCTTGACCTTCGTGCGCATGGCCGGCGTGACGTCCTGCGGGTCGACGCCGAACACGCGCGCCCCGACGAAGCGGTGCGTGTCTTCGCCGGAATTGAACGCCTCGACGAGCCCCGGGTCTTCGGACAGATGGGCCATGATGCGCATCTCGATCTGCGAGTAGTCGGCCGTGAGCAGCGTCTCGTACCCTGACCCGACCTCGAACGCCGCGCGGATGCGGCCGCTCTCGTCGGTGCGCACGGGGATGTTCTGCAGATTGGGGTCGGTGCTCGACAGCCGCCCCGTCTGGCTGCCGGTCTGCACGTACGTGGTGTGCACCCTGCCGTCGCCGCCGTTCGCCGTGCTCTGGATGGCACTGTCGAGCGACTCGATGATCTGCCGGAGCTTCGTCGCCTCTCGATGCTGCAGCAGCAGGTCGAGGAACGGATGCGGGTTGGTCTCTTGCAGATCGGCGAGCACCGCAGCATCCGTCGAATAGCCCGTCTTGGTCTTGCGGGTCTTCGGAAGGTTGAGCTCTTCGAAGAGCACCTCCTGCAGCTGCTTGGGCGACCCGAGATTGACCTCGCGACCGATCGCCGCATATGCCTCTTGTGCGAGCGCGTCGGCGCGGGCGCCGAGCACGCCGGAGAACTCGGTGAGCTTGTCGTGCGAGACGGCCACGCCGGCCAGCTCCATATCGGCGAGAGCGCGCAGAGTGGGCAGCTCGATAGCGGTGAGCACGGTGCCGACCCTGTCGGGGAGCTCGGCGCGCTGAGCCTCTGCGACGCGCAGCGAGAACCAGGAGAGCTGACCTGCCGTCGCCCCCTCGGTCTCCGGCACGAGCTGCGTCGGGTCGGCGACCGGCAGCTTCTCATCGAGGTAGCGATCGACGAGGTCGGCGAGGTTCTTGTCGGGGAAGCTCGGCCGGATCAGCCAGCCCGCCAGCACCGTGTCGAAGGCGAGCCCGCCGAGCGATACTCCGGCACGGCGCAGCGCCTTCACCTGCGACTTCGCATCGCTGAACACCTTCGGGGCGTCGGACGCCAGCCAGTCGGCGATGGCGGAGACGGCTTCGGGCGTCCACGACGACTCGACGACCGTATTCTTGGCTCCCTCGATCGCGAAGCCGATGCGTGACGGCAGTCCTCCTTCGACCTGGATCGTCACTCCGACCTCGCCCTCTGCGCCCGCGAGCCACTCCCTCAGCGCGTCGGGTGTGAGCTCGACGGGCGCGGGCATCGGAACGGCGGCCGCAGAAGAGACAGCGGCCATCTGCTGCTCGATGCCGGCGAGCTCGGCGACCCGCGGGATCAGGGTCTTGAACTCGAGCCGGGCGAAGATGTCGCGCACCGCCTGGGCATCCATCGGCTGCACTTCGAGATCTGCGACGGTGACGGGCAGCTCGACGTCGCGCAGCAGGCGGTTCAGCGAGCGGTTGCGCCGGACGCCGTCGATGTTGTCGCGCAGGTTGCCGCCGACGACCCCGGTCACCTTGTCGGCGTTCTCGAGAAGCGCGTCGAGCGACCCGAACTGGCCGAGCCACTTCACCGCCGTCTTCTCCCCCACCTTGGGTACGCCGGGGAGGTTGTCACTGGTCTCGCCGACGAGCGCGGCGATGTCGGGGTACTGCTCGGGGGGCACACCGTACCGATCGATCACGGCCTGCCTGTCGTAGCGCTTGAGCTGCGACACCCCCTGCACGTTCGGATAGAGCAGCGTGATGTCGTCGTCGACGAGCTGGATGGTGTCGCGGTCACCGGAACAGACCAGCACGGTGAAGCCGGCGGCGGCCCCCTGGGTGGCGAGAGTGGCGAGGATGTCGTCCGCTTCGACCTCTTCCTTCTGCAGCACCGTGATGCTCATGGCGGCGAGGCAGTCTTGCAGGATCGGGATCTGACCCTTGAATTCGGAGGGGCTCTCGGAGCGGTTCGCCTTGTACTCGGGGTACACGTCCGTTCGGAAGGACTTCCGTGAGGTGTCGAAGGCGACAGCCATATGCGTGGGCTTCTCGGCCTTGATGAGATTGATGAGCATCGCCAGGAATCCGTAGATGCCGTTGGTGTGCTGACCGTCCTTCGTGGAGAAGTTCTCGACCGGAAGGGCGAAGAACGCACGGTAGGCCAGCGAATGGCCGTCGACGACGAGGAGGGTAGGCTTTGCGGAGTCCGTCACCTTGTCAGCCTAGCCAGGGCATGGGACACCTCAGACGTATCCCTTGGAGTGCGATGACCCTCGTTCCCGACCCCGGCATGAATCCGATGGAATGGGCCGCCCAGCGCGGAGTGGGTGCACTCGCGGAGAAGATGGGCTTCGAGTACCAGGAATTCTCGATCGAGCGGTGCGTCGCCACGATGCCCGTCGAGGGCAACACCCAACCGGTCGGCCTCATGCACGGCGGAGCGTACGTGGTGCTGGGCGAGTCGCTCGGGTCGATGGCGGCGAACCTGCACGCCGGACCGGGCAGGCTCGCGGTCGGTGTCGACATCAACGCCACGCACACCCGCTCCGCGACGTCCGGCATCGTCACCGGCGTCTGCACCCCGATCCACCTGGGCCGCAGCATGACGGTGCACGAGATCGTCGTGACCGACGATCAAGGCAGGCGCTGCTCGACGATCCGGATCACGAACATGATCAAGGATCTGCCCGCGAGCTGAGCGGGCCGCCGGCATCCCCCGGATCAGGCCTTCTTCGGAGCCAGCTGCTCGATGATCGCCTTCGCGACATCCTGCATCGTGAGCCGGCGGTCCATCGAGGCCTTCTGGATCCAGCGGAACGCCTCGGGCTCGGTGAGCCCCATCTTCTCGTTGAGCAGGCCCTTTGCGCGGTCGACGAGCTTGCGGGTCTCGAAGCGCTCCACCATGTCGGCGACCTCGGCCTCGAGAGTGATGATCTGGTCGTAGCGCGCCAGGGCGATCTCGATCGCGGGGAGCAGGTCGTTCGGGGTGAACGGCTTGACGACATAGGCCAGGGCGCCGGCTTCGCTCGCGCGCTCGACGAGCTCTTTCTGGCTGAAGGCCGTCAACAGGACGACCGGAGCGATGTGGTTCTTGCTGAGCTTCTCTGCCGCGCTGATGCCGTCCAGCTGGGGCATCTTGACGTCCATGATCACGAGGTCGGGCCGCAGCTCGGTGGCCAGTTGCACCGCCGTCTCGCCGTCGCCCGCTTCGCCGACGACGTCGAACCCGTTGTCGCGGAGGATCTCGACGATGTCGAGGCGGATGAGCGACTCGTCCTCGGCGACGACGACGCGTCGAGGGGCGGAGGTTACGGGCTCGGCCGCGATTTCGGGATCAGTCACGATTGAATCCTACGGTATCGTCGTTCGCGAGCGTTCCTGGCCGGTGTGGCGGAATGGCAGACGCGACCGACTCAAAATCGGTTGCCCGTGAGGGCATGTGGGTTCGAGTCCCACCACCGGTACCACCGGGTGACGGGATGCCTCGGCCCGAGGCATCCCGTCACCTTCGCCGGCTCAGTCTCTGATCTGGGGTATCGCCGTCGTATTCGGGTCGGGCAGACTCTCGACCTGCTCGGGCGATCGCAGATCGATGGCGGCAGGCGCCTTCTTGTCGAGTTCGGGCGGCACCTCCAGCGGACGGCGCGAGTAGTACGTCTTGGCCTTGGGGTAGAAGACGAGCAGCGGCACGACCCCGAGAACGATCAGCCCGATCCCGAGCCAGTTCACGAGCGGATCGTTGCCGGGGATCGAGACGAAGAAGGCCCACCCCATGAAGACCGCACCCGAGGCCGGCCACAGGCCGATGAGGATGAAGTTCTTCACCGACTGGAACAGCACGCGGCGGTACGCGACCACGACCGCGACTCCGGCGAGCGTGTAGTAGAACGCGATCTGCAGGCCGATGGATGAGATCGCATTGCTCATGATGTCGCCCACGCTGCCGAGGAAGTTCGAGCCGACGAAGAGCACGAGCGAGATGCCGAGGATGACGAGTGTGGCGAACGTCGGGGTCTTCCACCGCGGGCTCACCCGTCCGAATGCCGACGGGATCGTGTGATCGCGACCCATGGCGAACAGCGTCCGGGTGACCTGGATGAGCGTCGTCTCGAGCGTCGCGATCGTCGACAGGGCGACGGCGATGATGAGGATCTTGCCACCGATACCCGGCCAGATGACATCGCCGAGCACCGAGAGGATGTTGGCGCTGTTGGCCTCGATGTCGTCGGCAGGGAGCATGATGAGCGTCGCGATCGTGAAGACCTCGAACAGCACGAACACGATGCCGACTCCGATGAGACCGGCCGCACCTGCGGACTTATGGCCGTCCGTCGTCTCTTCGTTGAGGTTCGAGCTGACATCCCACCCCCAGTAGTAGAACGCTGCGATCAGCGCGGCTGCCACGAAGATGCCCTGACCGGTGAGGTGGGAGAACCCGAGCCAGTCCCAGGAGAAGTCGGGGCCTGCATGGGTGGTGGTGGCGGCGCGGAACAGTGCGAGGCCCGCGAAGACGAAGAGGATGCCGACCTCGATGATCGACATGATCCACTGCGCCCGCGCGGTGACGTGCACGCCGAAGTAGACGCACGCGGCCATGATGACGAACCAGATGGCGCCGACTCCGGTGATGAGCGGAACGTTCTCGGCCTGAGTGGGGTCGAACAGCGACACCGTCATGGCCCCCGCGGGAAGCGCGCCTGCGACCATGAAGATCGTCGCCGAGATGACCAGCGCCCATCCCGACAGGAATCCGAGCGCGGGCGTGAGCGCGCGGGCGACCCACGAGTAGGCGGCTCCCGCATTGACGTCCGCTCGTCCGAGATACATGAACGCCCAGGCGATGCCGAGCATCGGGATGCCGCACCACAGGAGTGCGGCCGGTGCTCCCAGCCCTGCCACGGCGACGAGAGTAGCTGTCGTCGCGGCGATGGAGTAGGCAGGCGCGCTTCCCGCGACCGCCATGACGATGGAACCGGCGGCGCTCACGCCGTTGGACTGCAGAGCGTGCGGCGAGGTCTCTCCCCGGGCTTCGGGTGCCTGTGGAGAGTTGATGTGAGACATGATTCCTCCTGATCAGCGTCACCTCTGAGGATGGCGGCTGGCTGGAAACTACACCCGATGTGTATCGATCATGTGTCGCGACGCATCCTGCGTGCATTCACGTGGTTCAGGATGAAGAGCACGGTGATCAGGATCGCGGATGCGGGAACCGCATCCGCCTGGTCAGGCGCCGAAATACTTATTGCCCAGAGCCTTGCTCTTCAGAGCCTCGAATTCGCCGGAAGAGATGGCACCGGCATCCAGAAGCTCCTTCGCCTTGGCGATGTCACCGGTCGGGTCGCTGGAGGCCTTCGGCGTGTAGTCGTCGGACTCGGCGACCACGCCCCGATGCGCCCGTGAACGTTGCGCCATGCCTTTGCCCCGGGCGATCAGGTACACCAGGGCCGTGAGGAAGGGTACGAACACGAGGAACACGATCCACAGCGCCTTGAGTCCGCCGTTGAGCTTCTCGTCGCGGAACAGATCGATGATGATCAGGATCACCACGTAGATGTACGCGACGAAGTAGAAGCTCCAGAGCAGGAACCAGAAGAAATCCCAGAAGTTCATGGCTTGTCCCCTCAACGTCGAACGGTCGCGCTCAGCATAGCGAGCGCGACCGTTCGACGTATCGACAGCAGGACTATTCGCGATAGATCGGCGCCTTGCCGTGTACGGCGTCGCCGATCTTGTGAATGCGGATGTCGTTGGTGGAGCCGATGATTCCGGGAGGGGATCCGGAGATCACCACCACCTTGTCGCCGACCTTCGCGAGGTCGTTGGCGAGGAAATAGTCATCGACCTGGATGAACATGCGGTCGGTGTGCGCAACGTGCTCGACGAGGGTCGACTTCACTCCCCACGTCAGCGCCATCCGCCGCCGGATCGCCGGGTCGGGAGTGAACCCGACCATCGGGATCCTGGGACGCAGTCGCGACATGCGACGGGCGGTGTCGCCCGACTCGGTGAAGATGCAGAGGAACTTCGCCTCGACGAACTCGGCGACCTCGAGCGCGGCGAGGGTGATCGCACCGCCCTGCGTACGGGGCTTCGTGGTCAGCGGGGCGATGCGCTCGAGTCCGTGGTCTTCGGTGGAGGCGACGATGCGGGCCATGGTCTCGACGACGATGACGGGATAGTCGCCCACGCTCGTCTCGCCGGACAGCATGACCGCGTCGGCGCCGTCGAGCACGGCGTTCGCGACGTCGCTGGTCTCGGCACGGGTCGGCACGGGGCTGTTGATCATGGATTCGAGCATCTGCGTGGCCACGATGACGGGCTTGGCCATGCGGCGGCACAGCTCGACCGCGCGCTTCTGCACGATCGGGACCGCCTCCAGAGGCAGCTCGACGCCGAGATCACCGCGGGCGACCATGATGCCGTCGAACGCATCGATGATCTCTTCCAGGTTCTCCACCGCCTGCGGCTTCTCGATCTTGGCGATGACCGGGATGTGCCGGCCCTCCTCGGCCATGATCACGTGGACCCGCTGGACGTCCTTCGCGCTGCGCACGAACGACAGAGCGATCAGGTCGGCGCCGATCTGCAGGCCCCAGCGCAGGTCGGCCTCGTCCTTCTCGGACAGGGCGGGGACGTTGACGGCGACGCCCGGCAGGTTGATGCCCTTGTTGTTCGACACGGTGCCGGCGACGATGACCTTGGTCGTCACGACCGGCCCCTCGACCTCGACGACCTCGACGCGCACCTTGCCATCATCGATCAGGAGGAAGTCGCCGGGGTTGACGTCGGCGGGCAGACCCTTGAAGGTCGTGGAGACGATCTCTTTCGTGCCGGGGATGTCTTCGGTCGTGATCTTGAAGATGTCACCGATGGCGAGATCGTGCGGCCCGTCGGCGAACTTGCCGAGACGGATCTTCGGCCCCTGCAGGTCGACCAGGACCGCGACCGGACGGCCGGCGTCGTCCGCCGCCTTCCGGACGTTGGCGAAATTCGCCTCGTGCACGCTGTAGTCGCCGTGGCTGAGGTTCAGGCGGGCCACGTCGACGCCGGCGTCGATGATGGCGCGAACCATCTCGTACGACGACGTGGCGGGACCCAGGGTGGCGACGATCTTGGCGCGTCTCATCCGTTGTTACTCCGGGGGGTTGATGGTGATGGCTTCGTAGGCGAGGGGAAGACCCCGGCAAGCCTACGCGGGCTGCAGACCGATCGCGATGTCGGTCGGGTGAACAGGTACCGGCAGAGTGGTCTCGCCCATGAGGTATTCGTCGACGCGGGCCGCCGCTGCACGTCCCTCGGCGATGGCCCACACGATGAGCGACTGGCCGCGACCCGCGTCGCCCGCCACGAAGACCCCAGGCGCCGTGGCCTGGTAGGAGTCGTCGCGTGCGACATTGCCCCGTTCGGTGAACTGCGCACCGAGCTGGTCGTGCACGTGAGCTTGCTCGGGACCGGTGAAGCCCATGGCGATGAGCACGAGATCGGCGGGGATGTCGCGCTCCGTGCCGCTCTTGGGCACGCGACGGCCGCCCACGAACTCCGTCTCGGCCACTCGAAGCGCGCGGACTTCGCCCGCATCGTTGCCGAGGAACTCCACCGTGGAGGCGAGGTAGGCGCGCTCGCCGCCCTCTTCATGCGCGGAGGACACCTCGAACAGCGTCGGGGTCATGGGCCAGGGCTGACTCGCGGGGCGCTCGCCCGGAGGCTGCTTGCCGATGGCGAGGTTGGTCACGCTGAGGGCTCCCTGGCGGTGCGCGGTGCCGATGCAGTCCGCACCGGTGTCACCGCCACCGATCACGACGACGTGCTTGCCCTCGGCGCTGATCTGATGCGGCACACGGTCGCCCGCGGTCGCCTTGTTGGATTCGACGAGGTACTCCATCGCGAAATGCACGCCGGCGAGGTCACGACCGGGGATGGGCAGTTCGCGCGGCACGGTCGCACCGGTGGCGATCACGACAGCGTCGTAGCGCTTGCGCAGGTCGGCCCACGTGATGTCGACGCCGATCTCGACGCCCGCCCGGAAGCGGGTTCCCTCGTCGCGCATCTGACGCAACCGCGTCTCAAGGTGGCGCTTCTCCATCTTGAAGTCGGGGATGCCGTAGCGCAGGAGCCCGCCGATGCGGTCGTCGCGCTCGAACACCGCGACCGTATGGCCGGCCCGCGTCAGCTGCTGAGCGGCCGCGAGGCCCGCGGGGCCTGAACCGACGACAGCCACGGTCTTGCCGGTCAGGCGCCCGGGGGGCTCGGCCTCCACCCATCCGTTGGCGAACGCCTCGTCGATGATCGAGACCTCGACCTGCTTGATCGTCACGGCCGGCTGATTGATGCCGAGCACGCAGGCGCTCTCGCACGGGGCGGGGCAGAGGCGCCCGGTGAACTCCGGGAAGTTGTTGGTCGCGTGGAGCCGCTCGATCGCAGAGCGGCCCTCGCCGCGCCACGTGAGGTCGTTCCACTCCGGGATCAGGTTGCCCAGCGGGCAACCCTTGTGACAGAACGGGATGCCGCAGTCCATGCAGCGACCGGCCTGTCTGCGCAGGACCGCGGAGTCTCCGGGCTCATAGACCTCTTTCCAGTCCATGATGCGCACGGGCACGGGCCGCCGCGGGGGCAGCTCTCGCTCCGTGACCTTCATGAAGCCTTTGGGATCAGCCACCTGTCACCTCCAGGATGCGTGTCCAGACGACGTCTCCGTCCGGGTCGAGGCCTTCGGCGACAGCATCCTGTCTGGTCTGCAGCACCGCGGCGTAGTCCCTCGGGAGAACGCGGACGAAGTTGTCGATCTCGTTCTCGAAATCGGCCAGGAGGGCCGCAGCGAGTTCGGAGTCGGTCTCGGCGACGTGCAGCTTGAGCAGGTCGCGGAGGATCTCGGCGTCTCCGGAACCCAGTGGCCCGATCGACAGCTCGCCGGAGCTGAGGGCCTCCCGGTTCACGAGGGCGCGGTCGAGGCGATACACGTAAGCCGTACCGCCGGACATGCCCGCACCGAGGTTCCGGCCGGTTGCTCCGAGGATGACGGCGAGGCCTCCGGTCATGTACTCGAGGGCGTGATCTCCCACGCCCTCCACGACGGCAGTCGCGCCCGAGTTGCGTACGAAGAAGCGCTCGCCCACGACGCCCCGCAAGAACATGGTGCCCTGCGTCGCGCCGTAGCCGATGACGTTGCCCGCGATCACGTTCTGGGATGCGTCGAATGTTGCACCGCGCGGTGGCCGCACGACGATCTGCCCACCCGAGAGGCCCTTGCCGACATAGTCGTTGGAGTCGCCCTCGAGGCGGAGGGTGATCCCGGCGGGCATGAATGCACCGAAGGACTGCCCGGCCGAGCCGGTCAGGTTCACCACGATCGACCCGGACTCGAGCCCGTTCTCGCCGTGCGCCAGCGTCACCTTGTTGCCGAGCATGGTGCCGACCGCGCGCTCCGTGTTGCGGATCGGAAGGTCGATCGTGATGTGACCGCCGTGCGCGATCACGTCCTGCGCGCGTTCGATCAGCTGTACGTCGAAGTGCGTGTCGAGCTCGTGGAGCTGGCCGCGAAGATTCCGACGCGGCTCGTCCTCGGCGAACTCAGGACCCTCCAGGATCGGCGCGAGGTCGAGCCCCTGTGTCTTCCAGTGCTCCACGGCACCGTTCACGTCGAGCAGTTCATGATGCCCGATCGCCTCGTCGAGACTGCGGAACCCGAGCTCTGCGAGGTACTCGCGCACCTCTTGCGCGATGAACTCCATGAAGTTCACGACGAACTCGGGCTTGCCCGAGAACCGTGCGCGCAGCGCGGGGTTCTGCGTCGCGACGCCGACAGGGCAGGTGTCGAGGTGGCAGACCCGCATCATGATGCAGCCGGAGACGACCAGCGGCGCGGTGGCGAAGCCGAACTCCTCCGCGCCGAGCAGCGCGCCGATGATGACGTCACGCCCGGTCTTGAGCTGTCCGTCGACCTGCACGACCACCCGATCGCGCATGCCGTTGAGCATCAGGGTCTGCTGGGTTTCGGCCAGGCCCAGCTCCCACGGGGTACCGGCGTGCTTGAGCGAATTGAGCGGGCTGGCGCCCGTCCCGCCGTCATGTCCGGAGACGAGGATCACGTCGGACAGCGCCTTGGCGACACCGGCCGCGACCGCTCCGATGCCGGACTGGCTGACGAGCTTCGTGTGCACCCGTGCCTCGGGGTTGGCGCGCTTCAGGTCGAAGATGAGCTGCTTGAGGTCTTCGATCGAGTAGATGTCGTGGTGCGGCGGCGGCGAGATGAGCCCGACGCCAGCGGTCGCGTGACGCGTGCGCGCCACCCACGGATACACCTTCGTCGGCGGCAGCTGACCGCCCTCACCGGGTTTGGCGCCCTGAGCGAGCTTGATCTGGATGTCTTCGGACTTGGTGAGGTAGAGGCTCGTCACGCCGAACCGACCCGACGCGACCTGCTTGATCGCGCTCCGGCGCCGCGGGTCCAGGAGCCGGTCGACGTCTTCGCCGCCCTCCCCCGTGTTCGACTTCGCGCCGATCGAGTTCATCGCGATCGCGAGGGTCTCGTGTGCTTCCTTCGAGATGGAGCCGTAGCTCATCGCGCCGGTGGAGAAGCGCTTGACGATCGCCGACACCGGCTCGACGTCGTCGATCGGCACGGGCGGCCGAACGCCGCTCTTGAGGCCGAACAGCCCGCGCAGCGTCTTGAGCTCGTTCGCCTGATCGTCCACGAGCTTGGTGTACTCGCGGAAGATGTCGTACCGCCGCTCACGCGTGGCGTGCTGCAGCCGGAACACCGTGTCGGGATTGAACAGGTGCGGCGAGCCGTCGCGGCGCCACTGATACTCGCCACCGGTCCAGAGCCGCTCGTGGGCGCGGGCTGCGGCATCCTCCGGGTAGGCGAAGGAATGTCGCGCCGCGTTCTCGGCGGCGATGACGTCGATGCCGATGCCACCGAGCTTGCTCTCCGTGCCGGTGAAGTAGGCGGAGATGAACTCCTCGGAGAGTCCGACAGCCTCGAACACCTGAGCGCCGGCGTAGGACGACACCGTCGAGATGCCCATCTTCGACATGATCTTCAGCACACCCTTGCCGAGCGCGTAGATCAGGTTCTTGACCGCCTTCTCGGGGGTCACGCCGGTGATGTAGCCCGCGCGCACGAGGTATTCGACGGTCTCCATCGCGAGATACGGGTTGACGGCGGATGCTCCGTACCCGATGAGCGTCGCGACGTGGTGCACTTCGCGCACGTCCCCCGCCTCCACGACGAGTCCCACCTTCATGCGCGTCTCGTTGCGGATCAGGTGGTGGTGGACGGCGGCGAGCATCAGCAGCGAGGGAATCGGGGCGAGGTCCTTGTTGGAATCGCGGTCGGACAGCACGATGAGCTCTGCGCCGTCCTCGATCGCCTGGTCGACCTCCGTGCACATCTGCGCGATGCGCTTCTGCATGCCCTTGTGGCCGGCCTCGACCCGATACAGTCCCCGCACGGTCACCGAGCTGCGTCCGGGCACGGCGGTGTCGATGTGCTGGATCTTCGCGAGCTCGTCGTTGTTGATGACGGGGAAATCGAGCGTGATCGTGCGCGCGTGCTCGGGGCCCCAGGTGAGGAGGTTGCGCTCAGGCCCGAGCCCCAGCGACAGCGACGTGACCACCTCTTCGCGGATCGAGTCCAACGGCGGGTTGGTCACCTGCGCGAACTGCTGCGTGAAGTAGTCGAACAGCAGTCGCGGTCGCTCGCTCAGCACGGCGACGGGAGTGTCGCTGCCCATGGCACCGAGGGGCTCTGCTCCGTTCTGACCCATCGGGGTCAGGAGGATGCGGACCTCCTCTTCGGTGTAGCCGAATGTGCGCTGCCGCCGCGTGATCGACGCGATCGGGTGAACGATGTGCTCGCGCTCGGGCAGCTCCGACAGACGGACGCGCCCGCGGTCGAGCCATTCCTGCCACGGTTCGAGTTCGGCCAGCTGCTGCTTGATCTCATCCTCTTCGACGATCCGCTGCGCGGCGGTGTCGACGAGGAACATCCGTCCGGGGCGGAGGCGCCCGCGGCGCTTGATGCGCGAGGGCTCGAAGTCCAGCACGCCCGTCTCGCTGCCGATGACGACGAGTCCGTCGGTCGTCTCGGTCCAGCGGCCAGGACGCAGGCCGTTGCGGTCGAGCGTCGCACCGACGAGGGTGCCGTCGGTGAAGATGAGGGCCGCCGGACCGTCCCACGGCTCCATCTGCATCGAGTGGAAATCGTAGAACGCCCGCAGCTTCGGGTCGATGTCGGTCTGCTTCTCGTACGCCTCGGGAACCATCATCATGATGGCGTGCGGCAGGCTGCGGCCGGTGAGGGTCAGCAGCTCGAGAACCTCGTCGAACGAGGCGGAGTCGCTCGCGCCGTCTGTGCAGATCGGCAGCAGCGGACGGATGTCGCCGATCAGCTCCGATTCGAGCTGCGACTGCCGGGCGCGCATCCAGTTGCGGTTGCCGTTGACCGTGTTGATCTCACCGTTGTGAGCCAGCATGCGCAGCGGCTGGGCGAGAGGCCACGAAGGGAACGTGTTGGTGGAGTAGCGGGAGTGGACGACCGCGAGCTCGGACTCGAAGCGCTCGTCCTGGAGGTCCGGGTAGAAGGGCTCGAGCTGGAGCGTCGTGACCATGCCCTTGTACCCGAGCGTCCGCGACGACAGCGACACGAAATAGGCGCCCAGTTCCGTGCGGGAGCGCTTGCGCAGCCGGTAGGCGCGCCGATCCAGGGCGATGCCCGAGAGCGCGGGGGCATCCCCCACCGCGGGGCGCGACACGAACAGCTGCTCGAACGCCGGCCGCGCGTTGTACGCGAGCCTGCCGAGGTTGTCGGGCGCCGTGGGAACCGTGCGCCATCCGTGGACGATGAGGCCCTCGGATGCCGCGAGCTTCTCGATCCCGCTCTTCTGCGCGTCGCGCTCCTCCGCGTCCAGCGGAAGGAAGATCATCCCCGCTGCGTACTCGCCGACCGGAGGCAGCTCGAAGTCGACGACGGCGCGCAGGAATGCGTCGGGCATCTGCGTGAGGATTCCCGCGCCGTCGCCGGTTCCGGCATCCGACCCGATCGCCCCACGGTGCTCGAGGTTGCGCAGCGCGGTGAGCGCGAGCTCGATGATGTCGTGGCCGGGCTCGCCGCGGAGCGTGGCGACCATCGCCAGCCCACAGGCGTCCTTCTCGAACGCGGGGTTGTACATCCCCTGCCGTGCAGGGAACGCGCCGAAGCCGGGGCTGTCGGCGCTGTGACGGGGGCTCGAAGCCATACCTACCGTCCTCACATTGATGCTGAGATGGGACGACGTCGGCCCTGTATGAGTGCAACCGCCGTGCTGGCGGAGGAGCTGGGTGAGAATGTCTCGCTAGGAGAGGGTCTTCTCACCCGAGGGGCCGGTGCTTGTGGCGGTCGCCCCGCTGGTGGCGGAAGTGAGCTCTTCGGATGCGGGCGGTGGGCTCACGTCGACGAAGGCGATGCTGTCCTCGGAGTCTACCGCGCCTTTCGGATGCCACTCGCGGCCCGCCACATAGGGCGAGGCCTCGAAGCCGGGGTGCCGGCGCTTCTGGACGAAGAAGATCACGAAGCCGACGATGACGGCGGCGATCGCGGCCCACACGTTCGTGCGGAGGCCGAAGTAGATCTCACTCGGGTCGATGCGGATCGACTCCCATACGATGCGTCCCGCTCCATACCAGATGAGGTAGATCGCGAACGTGCGACCCCACTGCAAGCGGAATCTGCGGCCCGCCCAGATGATCACGGCGGCGCCGAGGAGGTTCCAGATGACCTCGTAGAGGAATGTCGGGTGAAAGAGCGTGCCCGGTGCAAGGCCCGCGGGGAAAGCGGGGTTGTTGCTGTCGATCTCGAGTCCCCACGGGAGGTCGGTCGGCAGGCCGAAAAGCTCTTGATTGAACCAGTTGCCGAAGCGTCCGAGCGCCTGGGCGATGATCAAACCTGGCGCCAAAGCGTCGGCGAATGTCCAGAATCGGATGCCCGTCCACCGGCAGCCGAGCCACGCGCCGACGGCACCGCCGATTAGGGCGCCGAAGATCGCGATTCCGCCCTCCCAGATGGCCCACACCGAGCCAGGCTGGAATGGATTCCAGGGGTTGGACCCCGCGCCGAAGTAGAAGCCAGGGTGGGTCACAACGTGAAAGATGCGCGCCCCGATGATCCCGAGAGGGACTGCGATGAGGGCGATGTCGATGACCACCCATGGCTCCGCGCCGCGGCGAGAGAGGCGCGAGTTCGTTAGCAGGACCGCCACGATGATGCCCGCAATGATGCACAGCGCGTAGAACCGAATCGGAATCCCCGCGATGAAGAACTCATTGACGGGCGGGCTGGGGATGCTGGCGACGACACCCAGGGCGGTGGAAAGCATGAGTGCGAGTCTAACCGTGGGGCCGGGCCGACTTCGTGCCCGCGGCGAGCGAACGCGCCTCGGCTGCGAGCCCGTCGAGCCCGCCGTCGCGGAGCGCTCGGACGAGGGCGGTCCCGACGATCGCGCCGTCGGCGTAGTCGAGTACACCCGTGACCTGTTCGGCGGTGGAGATGCCGATGCCGACGCACGCGTGCTCGGCACCGTGCGCGCGGAGGCGTGCGACGAGCGTGCGTGCCGCGGCATCCAGCTCGGCACGCTCACCGGTGATCCCCATGGTCGAAACGGTGTAGACGAAGCCGGTCGAGCTGTTCACCACGAGCTCGAGCCGCTCGTCGGTCGATGTCGGCGCCGCCAGGAAGATGCGGTCAAGTCCCGTCCGACGGCTCGCCGCAATCCACTCCCCCGCGGCCTCGGGCGTGATGTCGGGTGTGATCAGTCCCGCACCGCCCGCCGCGAGCAGATCGTCGGCGTAGCGGTCGACGCCGTACTGCACGACGGGGTTCCAGTAGGTCATGACGAGTACGGGGATGTCTATGCGACGCGTGATCTCGCGCACCGCCGGGAACAGGTCCCGCAAACGGAATCCGTTCGCCAGAGCAGCCTGCGTGGCCTCCTGGATCACCTTGCCGTCCATCACCGGATCCGAGTAGGGCGGCCCGAGCTCGAGGATGTCGGCGCCGCTCTCGGCGAGCAGCACCGCCGCGTCGATACTCGTCTGCAGGTCGGGGAAGCCGATCGGCAGGTAGCCGATGAACGCGCCGCGCCCCTCGGCGTGCGCGGCGTCGATCGCCGCCGCTACGCGAGAGGACGCCGCTCCCTGAGGCGTCACAGCTCGGTTCCTTCGCCCTTGGCGCCGTCAGCGGGCGCGGCACCGTCGGCCGGCACAGGTCCACCTTCGAGCGCGACGTTCGCGTCGTACAGCTCGAAGTACCGGGCTGCGGTGTCCATGTCTTTGTCGCCGCGACCCGAGAGGCAGATGGCGAGGATCGCGTCCGGCCCGAGCTCGCGCCCGATGCGCAGCGCCCCTGCCAGCGCGTGCGCCGACTCGATCGCCGGAATGATGCCCTCGGTCTGCGACAGGAGGCGCAGTGCCTGCATCGCCTCGTCGTCGGTCGCGGGGATGTACTGCGCGCGCCCGATCGACGCCAGCCAGGAATGCTCCGGTCCGACGCCCGGGTAGTCGAGCCCGGCCGAGATCGAGTGGGATTCGACGGTCTGACCGTCTTCGTCCTGCAGGACGAACGTTCGCGCGCCATGCAGGATGCCGGGGCGGCCGCGCTCGATCGACGCCGCGTGCTTCTCGGTGTCGACACCGTCTCCGGCGGCTTCGACCCCGTAGAGCTTGACGTCGGCGTCGTCGAGGAATGCGTCGAACATGCCGATCGCGTTCGACCCGCCGCCGACGCACGCGAGGACCGCGTCGGGCAGCCGCCCGATCTCGTCGAGAAGTTGCGCGCGCGCTTCTTCGCCGATGATCTTCTGGAAGTCGCGCACCATCGCGGGGAACGGGTGGGGCCCCGCAGCAGTCCCGAAGATGTAGTTGGTCGTGTCGACGCTGGCGACCCAGTCGCGGTACGCCTCGTTGATCGCGTCCTTGAGGGTGCGCGAGCCGGTCGTGACCGGGACGACCTCGGCGCCGAGCAGCCGCATGCGCGCCACGTTCAGCGCCTGACGTTCGGTGTCGACCTCACCCATGTAGATCGTGCAGTCGAAGCCGAACAGCGCTGCCGCTGTCGCTGTCGCGACGCCGTGCTGACCCGCGCCGGTCTCGGCGATGACTCTCGTCTTTCCCAGTCGCTGGGTGAGGAGGGCTTGGCCGAGGACGTTGTTGATCTTGTGCGAACCGGTGTGATTCAGGTCTTCGCGCTTGAGGAACACACGCGCACCACCGGCGTGCGCGGCGAACCGCGGCACCTCGGTGAGCGTGGAAGGTCGACCGGCGTAGGTGCGCAGCAGGCGGGCGAACTCGGCCTGGAACGCCGGATCGACGATCGCCGATTCGTACACCGCGGTGAGCTCGTCGATTGCGGCGATGAGCGATTCGGGCATGTAGCGGCCGCCGAAATCGCCGAAGAACGGCCCTGGAGCCTCGCGCAGGCTCATGATCCGGCCTCGAGGAACGCGTGAAGGGTGGAGACGGGGTCCCGGGTGACGAGCGCCTCGCCCACGAGCACGACGTCGGCGCCTGCTGCGCGGTAGTGCGCGACGTCGGCGGGAGCGAGCACGGCGGACTCGGCGATCTTGATCGCGCTCGACGGGATCCGCTCTGCGAGCGAGCCGAACAGATCGCGGTCGAGCTCGAACGTCGAGAGGTTGCGCGCATTCACTCCGATCAGCTCTGCGCCGATGTCGGTCGCGCGCTCGATCTCGTCAGCGGAGTGCGTCTCTACCAGCGCGGTCATGCCGAGCTCACGCGTGAGCGCATGCAGTTCGACGAGGTCGCGCTGTTCGAGAGCCGCGACGATGAGGAGAACGAGATCGGCACCCGCCGCGCGGGCTTCGAGCACCTGGTAGGGGGTGGCGATGAAGTCCTTGCGCAGCACCGGGAGCGAGACGGCTGCGTGGACGGCCTCGAGGTCGGCGAGGGTGCCCTTGAAGCGCCGGCCCTCGGTCAGCACCGAGATGGCGGATGCGCCCCCCTCCTCGTAGAGACGGGCTTGATGGGCGGGATCGGGAATCTCGGCGAGGTCACCGCGCGACGGACTCGCACGCTTGACCTCGGCGATGATCCGAACCCGGTCGGACGGGGCGAGGGCTGCCACAGCATCGCGCGCAGGCGGCTGCGCGAGAGCGATCCGCTCCACGACCTCGAGAGGTCGGGCGGACTCGCGGATCTCGGCATCCTCCACCGCGCCGGCCGTCAGGTCGGCGAGCACGATCAGTGCTCTTTCGCGATGTACTTGTCGCCGCCGACGCCGTAGCCCGACCGCTTCATGACCCAGCCGACGATCGCTCCGACCACCACGAGAGCGGCGGAGGCCCAGACGAGCCACGGCACGTCGAAGAAGAACGCCGTCGTGCCGATCGTGATCGCGACGAGCATGATGATCACGGCCGTCCAAGCGGCCGGGGAGTGTCCGTGGCCGGGGTCTCCGTCGGGGATGCTCATGGGTCTCCTTCGAGTGCGGGCGCGGCGTGCCGTGCGCCGATTCATTCTAGCGGGGTCGGCTCGCGCGATCGTGCTCAGGCGGTCGGGTCGCTTCCGCGCGACAGGTCGTCCCACGAGTCGATGGCATCGCGCGGACGGGATGCTGCGGCCCGGCCGCCACCTTCCGTGCGGTAGCGCCGTCCGCTCCCCCGCCATCGGGTCGCCGTGACGAGTGTCATGATGCCGGCGGCGAGGAGGACCACCCAGACGATCAGCGTCACGTACGGCCACGCGGTCGCCTGCGTCGAGGACACGAGGGCCGCCACGGCATCCGTCCCGGTGATGCCTGTCGTCGAGGTCACCGAGGTGGCGTACGCCGACACGGGTGTCGCCAAGACGGTGGTCGCAGTGAGGATGCCGAGCGCGACGGCGATCACCACGGTCAGGACGCCGAAAACCCAGCGCAGGACGAGACCGACGATCGACAGCGCGGCGCCGAGCGCGAGGGTGGCAAGGCTGAGCGGCGCGAGGACCGGGATCGCTGCGGCACCCGCGACATCGACGGTGTGGTCCGCCCCGTCGGCGAGGGTGACCACGAGCCATGTCTGCGTGGAGGAGATCACCCCGAGCGCGCCGGCGGCGATCGTTACCACCACGGCGAGAAGTCGTGCCCTGCTCAGCATGCGAGCATCACGGCCCTTCGGCCGGGCGACCGGGTCCGACGACGGCGTGCAGATCATCCGCGTCGAAGCATGTCCGGGTACCCGTGTGACAGGCGGGCCCGACCTGATCGACTTCGACGAGCACCGCGTCGCCGTCGCAGTCCAGTCGCACCTCGCGGACGAGCTGTACGTTGCCCGACGTGTCGCCCTTGCGCCAGTACTCCTGACGTGACCGCGACCAGAACGTGCCTCGACCCGTCGTCAGGGTGCGTCGCAGAGCCTCGGCATCCATCCACCCGAGCATGAGCACTTCTCGGGTGTCCCACTGCTGGACGATCGCGGCGACGAGCCCGTCGCCGTTGAACGCCACGCGGGCGATGCGCTCGTCGAGCGTCTCGGACGCTCCGAACTCTGTGCCGTCGCTCATGCCCGTACCTCGATCCCGTCCGCCATCATGGCGGCCTTGACGTCGCCCACCGTGAGCTGACCGGAGTGGAACACGCTCGCGGCGAGCACCGCGTCGGCGCCCGCGGTGATCGCCGGTCCGAAGTCCGAGGCCTTGCCCGCGCCGCCCGATGCGATCACCGGAACGCTCGAGATCTCACGCATCAGGGCGACCAGCTCGAGGTCGAAGCCCTGTTTCGTGCCGTCGGCGTCGATCGAGTTGACCAGCAGCTCACCCGCACCCCGCTCGATCGCCTCGCGCGCCCATGCCAGCGCGTCCAGAGTCGTCTCCGTGCGACCGCCGTGCGTCGTGACGACGAAGCCGGATGCCGTCGCATCGGAACGTTTGACGTCGAGCGAGAGCACGAGCACCTGCGCTCCGAAACGGTCGGCGATCTCGTCGAGCAGCGCCGGGCGTGCGATCGCGGCCGAGTTCACGCCCGTCTTGTCGGCCCCGACCGCGAGCAGTCGCGCGACGTCGTCGGCGGAACGCACCCCGCCTCCGACGGTGAGCGGGATGAAGACCTCCTCGGCGGTGCGCCGCACGACGTCGTACGTCGTGGAGCGCTCATCGACGGTGGCGGTCACGTCGAGGAAGGTCAGCTCATCGGCACCCTGCGTGAAGTACAGGTGCGCAAGCTCGACGGGGTCGCCCATGTCGCGCAGGTTCTGGAAGTTCACGCCCTTCACGACGCGGCCGGCGGCGACGTCGAGGCACGGGATGACGCGGCAGACAAGGCTCATCGCTCTACAGTCTCGCGTTGTGGATCGCGGTGACCAGGATCGCGCGGGCACCCAGCGCGTACAGCGCGTCCATCACCTGGTTCGCCGTCTTGCGCGGGCTCATGACACGGACCGCGACCCACTCGGGGTCGCGCAACGGCGAGATCGTGGGCGACTCGATGCCCGGTGCGATCGCGACCGCGGCGTCGATGAGGGCCGCCGGCAGGTCGTAGTCGATGAGCACGTAGCGGCGCGCGACCATCACTCCGCGAAGCCGCCGGAGCAGAGTCTCCGCTCCCTCCGCGTCGGACGGACCGGAGATGAGCACCGCCTCGGACTCGAGGATCACGGGTCCGAAGATGTCCAGGCCCGCCTGCCGCAGCGTCGTGCCCGTCGAGACGACGTCGGCGACGGCATCCGCCACGCCCAACCGCACGGCCGACTCGACGGCGCCGTCCAACGGCACGAGGTCGACGGCGATCCCCCGCTCGTCCAGGAATCCGTCGACGAGACCGGGGTAGGACGTCGCCACGCGCATCCCGTCGAGATCCTCGAGCGCCTGGAAGCGTCCCGGCGGACCCGCGAAGCGGAACGTCGAGCCGCCGAATCCGAGCGCTTCGATCTCGCGGGCCCCCGGCATCCGTGCGTCCAAGAGAAGGTCGCGTCCGGTGATGCCGACATCGAGCGCGCCGGAGCCCACGTACGTGGCGATGTCTTTCGGGCGCAGGTAGAAGAACTCGACCTCGTTGACGGGGTCGATGACGTGCAGGTCCTTCGGGTCGCGGCGGCCGATGTAACCGGCTTCGGCGAGCATCTCGGTGGCGGTCTCGGCGAGCGAGCCCTTGTTGGGCACGGCGATTCGCAGCATGTGAGGCTTTCGTTCGGTGGGGTGGCGGGCAGCGGGGGCGCGCTCACAGATGTCGGTAGACATCCTCGAGAGAAAGGCCCTTCGCCAGCATCAGCACCTGAAGGTGGTAGAGCAGCTGCGAGATCTCTTCCGCCGCGGCGTCCGTCGACTCGTATTCTGCAGCCATCCACACTTCGGCGGCTTCCTCGACGATCTTCTTGCCGATCGCGTGCACACCGGCGTCGAGTTCGGCGACCGTGCCCGAGCCGACTGGTCGGTCGGCCGCCTTCGCGGTCAACTCGGCGAAAAGGGCGTCGAACGTCTTCACCGTCCCAGCGTACCGGGCGGCGGCAGGGGCAGATCGACCTCGATCGCAGCTCCCGTTCAGTGCACCAGGATGCTCAGCCCGATCACGAGGGCTCCGAGGAGGGTCGTGACCGCGGCTCCGGCGATCCGCCACGGCCAGCTGCTGCCGTGCCTGGCCGCATTGGCGTAGCCGATCAGGGCCAGCAGCGCGATCCCGCTGCCGAGCGCGAGGTAGTACGCCGTCCACTCGTCCGTGACGCCGATGACGGCGGTGGCGAGGAGGGCAGCGGGGACGAGCATGGCCGCGAGCATGCCGGACGAGTGCCGGGCGCCGGCGGCGATGGCGCGAGGAAGCGACTCGCGTCGCCACGCGTCGCGACTGGCGACCACGCTCGCGTAGATGTGCGCCAGCCAGAAGACCAGCACCGTGCCGAGGACGAACAGCAGCACATCGAGATCGGATTCGTAGTCCCACCCGACCGCGATCACCGCCGTCACCAGGACGATGCCGTACACCCCGTGCTCGCCGCTGTAGGCGCTCAGGACCCAATGAGCGTGGCGGGAGCCGCCGAAGTGGCTTTCGCCATCGGCTGCCTCGTGCGGGTCGGACATCGTGTGCTCCCTCCGGTCAGCGGTGCCGGTGCCGGTCCGCCGTCGAGCGCAGCGCGCGGATCGCGGCATCCGGATCGTCGGCTCCGAACACGGCCGACCCTGCGACGAACGTGTCGGCACCGGCCGCGGCAGCCTGCTCGATCGTGGAGGGCGAGATTCCGCCATCGACCTGCAGCCACACGGCGGAGCCGCGGCGGCGGACCTCCGCTGCCAGAAGTGAGAGCTTCGGCATCATCTCCGGCATGAAGGACTGGCCGCCGAATCCCGGCTCGACGGTCATCACGAGGATCTGGTCGAACTCGTCCAGCACGTCGAAGAGCGATTCGACCGCGGTGGCGGGTTTGATCGCAACCCCCGCACGGGCGCCGATGCTCCGCAGACGCCTGGCGAGCGCGACAGGTTCGGTCGCCGCCTCGAGGTGGAAAGTCACCGACGCAGCCCCGAGCTCGGCGTATTCGGGAGCCCACCGGTCGGGGTCATCGATCATCAGGTGCACATCGAGCGGGACGGGACTCGTGTCTTGGACGCGACCGACCATCTGGGGACCGAACGTGAGGTTCGGCACGAAGTGGTTGTCCATCACGTCGACGTGCACGAAGTCGGCGCCGTCGATGCGGGCGAGCTCGGCCTGCATATTGGCGAAGTCGGCGGCGAGGATGCTGGGATTGATCCGGACGGTGTGGGTGACGTCGTGGTCGTCGCTGGGGGGCACGCGTCCATTATGGTCGAGCCGTGGACCCCATCCAGCTGCTCCTCGAGGGCGTACTCGATCACGTGCGTCCGCTCACCGACGGCGCGCCGGCCGCGTACATCCCCGAACTCGCGACGGCCGACCCCGATCATCTGGCGCTCGCCGTCGTGGGCCCGCGCGGTCGGATCTTCTCCGTGGGCGACGACCACATCGAGTTCAGCATCCAATCGATCTCGAAGCCGTTCGTGCTCGCGCTCGCCCTGCAGGAGCACGGGCTCGACGCCGTCCTGCAGCGGGTGGGGGCCGAACCCAGCGGCGAGCCCTTCAACGCCATCAGCCTCGAGGCCCGGACAGGCCGGCCCGCCAACCCCATGGTCAATGCCGGCGCGATCGCCACCTCTGCGCTCGTCTCGGGCGACGACATCGACGAGCGCACCGGCCGTATCGTCGACATGCTCTCGGCGTTCGCGGGCCGCTCACTGTGGATCGACGAGGGCGTCTATCGCTCGGAGTCGGAGACGGGCTTCCGCAACCGCGCCCTCGCGCACCTCATGCGCTCCTACGGAATCGTCGACGGATCCGTCGATACCGCGGTCGAGACCTACTTCCGTCAGTGCTCGATCCTCGTGACGGTCAAAGACCTGGCGATCATGGCCGGCACGCTGGCGTTCGGCGGCATCAATCCTGTGACGGGCAGACGCGTCGTGACCGAGGCCATCGCGCGCGACGTGCTGTCCATCATGGCGAGCTGCGGCATGTACGACTTCTCGGGTGAGTGGATGCTGCGCGTCGGCCTGCCCGCCAAGAGCGGCGTGAGCGGAGGTCTGCTCGCCGCCGCCCCGTCGCAGTTCGGCGTCGCATCCTTCAGCCCTCGCCTTGATGAGCACGGCAACAGCGTGCGCTCCACCGCGGTGATGGAGCGGCTCTCGACGAGCTTCGGCATGCACGTGTTCGAACAGCACGAGACGATCGCCGAGCCGGGCATCAGCGTCGACCGCGACGACCTCGGCGCGATCACGGTGCGTCTCGGCGGCGAGCTCGGCTTCGCGGGCGCCGAGCGGGTGCTGACGGTGCTCCGCGAAGTGTCGCGGGGCGCGTCGGACGACGTCGTCGTGACGATCGATGCGCGCGATCTCGCCCGCATGCATCCGGCTGCCCTCGCCGCCATCCGGCAGGAGATCGCGGCCGCGGGCGACGCGCTCCGACTTCTGGAGTAGCCTCCCGGTTCAGATGCGGCGCAGCAGCGAGATCGACATCGCATCCGTGCCGTGCCGGTGCGGCCAGAGCTGGGCGCGGCCGCTTGCGTCGCCGGGCTCGGGGAGATCAGGAACGGTACGAGAGATCGCCCGCACGGTCTCACGGGCGTCGAGCTCCTCGACCGATCCATCGAATTCGCGGAGGAGGTCTGCGACGATACCCGCCGTCTCGGCGAGGTGCGGCGAGCACGTCACGTAGGCGAGGACGCCGCCGGGCCGCAGGGCGCCGATCGCCGCCGCGGCCAGTTCGCGCTGCAGCTGCGTGAGGTCGGGGACGTCGGCCGGGACTTTGCGCCAGCGCGCCTCGGGACGCCGGCGGAGCGCGCCCAAGCCCGTGCAGGGCGCATCGACGAGGATGCGGTCGTACCGGCCGGCTGCTTCGCTCGCGCGCACACGGCCGTCCTCTTCCGACACGGTCACCTCGAGCGGGACACCGGCGATCGCACGCCGGACCAGCCCCGCCCGCGCGGGCGAGATCTCGTTGGCATCGAGCTGCGCACCGCCGCTGAGCGCCTCGGCGGCCAGGATCGCCGTCTTACCTCCGGGCCCTGCGCAGAGGTCGAGCCACCGCTCCCCCCGTTCGACCGGTCGCATCCTGGTGAGTGCGAGCGCGGCGAGCTGCGAGCCCTCGTCCTGCACCCGCAGGCGGCCGTTCGATCCGACGACGGTTCGCTCAGGGTCACCGCCGCCGAGCCGGAAGCCGAACGGGGAATAGGGCGTGCGCATCGCGTCGCCGGGCACGTCTGCGAGGCCCGGGAGGGCCGCCATCGTGACCGTGGGTGAGGCGTTGTCGGCGGCGAGGAGATCCTCGAGCTCCGCGGCCCTGCCCTCGGCCGCCAGGGCGCGGCGGAAGGCTCGGACGATCCAGACCGGGTGCGAGAAGACGAGGCTGAGCCGCTCGTCGTCCGAGCGCGCGGACTGCTCGACGCGCGACAGCCATTCGCCCGGCGTGTCACGCGACACTCGACGCAGCACGGCGTTGGCGAACCCGGCGGCGCCCCGGCCGCCCGCTTCGCGAGCCAATTCGACCGACTCGTTCACGGCGGCGTGCGACGCGACGCGAGTGGACAACAGCTGATGGACACCGAGCCGCAGCGCGTCCAGCACTCCGGGGTCGATGTCGGCCACCGGTCGGTCAGCCGCGATGGCGAGCACCGCGTCGTACGTGCCTTCGCGTCGAAGCGTGCCGTACGTGAGTTCGGTGGCGAGCCCCGCATCGGCGGTGCTCAGTCCCGCCCGCTCGATCGAGCGCGGGAGCAGCAGGTTGGCGTACGCGTCCGACTCGTGGACGGCGCGGATCGTGTCGTACGCGACACGGCGCGACGCCTGCGCGGCCGTCACGCTCCCGCCACCGGTGCGTCGAGCCGCAGGCCCCGGAACCAGTCGGCGGCGCGCATCAGCGCCTTGCCTGCGGGCTGCACGGTCACGAGCTCGATCGGTGTCGTGCCGGTGCCGATCAGCACGGCGCCACCGGCCGACGCGAGTTCTCCCGGCGCGAGCGCATCGCCGACAGCGGGTCGCGCCGCGATGATCTTCAGGCGGGCGCCCCCGACGGTGGTGTGAGCGCCGGGTTCCGGCGTCACGCCGGCGAAACGCGCGAGCACCCGCTCGGCCGGTTCGTGCCAGTCGAGTGCGCCGTCATCGATGGTCAGCTTGGGGGCGAGGGTGGGCTCGCCCTGCTGGGGGTGCGCCCGGGCTGTGCCGGCGGCGAGGGCATCGACGACGCCCAGAAGCAGTCTCGCGCCGGATTCGGACAACGCGGTGAGGACGTCTCCCGCGGTCGCCCCATCGGGCACGGTGAGTCGCTCCGTCTCGAAGATGTCGCCGGCGTCGAGTTCGGGCACGAGCTGGAAGACGCTCGCGCCGGTCACGCGGTCTCCGGCGATGAGCGCGCGCTGGACGGGAGCGGCACCGCGCCACCGCGGAAGGAGGGAGAAATGAAGGTTGATCCAGCCGAGTCGGGGCACCGACAGGAGAGGCTCGCGCACCAGGCCGCCGTAGGCGACGATGACGCCGAGATCGGGAGCCAGATCCACGATCGCGGACGTTGCGGCCGCGTCGAGCCGATCGGTCTTGATGGTCGGGATGCCGAGCTCGACGCCGACGATCGCTACCGGCGAAGGGGTCAGCACCCGCTTGCGACCGATGGGCGCGTCGCGACGAGTGACGATCGCGGCGAGATCGTGATCGGATGACGCCAGCCGCCGCAGTGAGGGGACGGCGGCGTCGGGCGTGCCGGCGAAGACGAGTCGCATTCGGTTCCTCACAGATCCAGGTCGGGCACGTCGACCCGGACTTTCAGTGTATTGCGGGGGCCTGCGGGTCTGCCCTTGACGGCCTTGCGTGAGCGGAGGGCCTCCGCGATGACCGACGCGCGAAGGCTCTCGGCGACGGCGCGGCCCTGGGAGTAGTCGAACCGGACGAGAGCACGTGCGAGCGCAGGGCCTCCCTCGGTCGGGACGGCGACCGGGCCGAGCACGCTGCCGCCGGTGGCGTCGGGGCCGTACGTAGGCGCCAGGCCGCCCGGCGCGGATTGCACCGCCGCCAGAGCAGCATCCACCGCGCGAGGGAGGCCCTCGACGGTCGCGACGCGGACGGTGGGCGGCATCCGCAGCGGTGCTCGTTCGGCGAGTTCGGCGCGCGCATACGCGGGCTGCGTCCACGTCGCGAGCGCTCTGGCCACGCCACCGGTCACCCCCACCAGATGAACGGGTGCTCCCGGTGCCGCCAGTGCCGCGGCGTTGGACCACCACCGCAGGCAGGACTCACCGATCCGCAGATCCTCGGCCAGCAGCATCCGATCGCCGTCCAGGAGGATGACCGCGCGATACCCGCCGATCGCGTGCGGCTCGGCGCCCCTGGTCGCCACGACCAAGGCCGGCCGCCCGTCGACCTGGGTCACGGGATGCTCGCCGTCGGCCACGATGATCCGAACGCCGGGAAACGCGCGCCCGAGCTCATCGGCGGTGCGCTCGCTGCCTGATGAGGCCATTCGCACCCGCTCGGACTCGCAATGGGGACAGCGCCACGCGGTGGCGGCCCGGCCGCACCACCCGCACTCGGGGGCAGCTCCCGCGCGGCGCGCGCGGAGGGGGCCGGCGCAGTGTCGGCACCGTGCCGGTCGCCGGCAGTCCGCGCACACCAGCACGGGCGCGTATCCCGGTCGGGAGACCTGTACGAGCACCGGACCGGAGGCGAGCGCTTCGCGTGCAGACGCGAACGCGGCCGACGGGAGACGCGCGGAGCGCGCTTCTCCTTCGCGGGTCGCGCTGAGCACCACTCGGGGCGTCTCTCTGCGGGTCGGCAGGATCTCGCGCACCCAGCCGACCGCGACGAGTCTTTCGACGTCGGTCGTGCGCGTATGGCCGGCGAACAGGAGCGCGCACCCGTCGAGCTCCTGTCGGACGAGTGCGGCGTCGCGGGCGTGCACGCCCGGGCTGAGCGGCTCGGACAGAAGCGGGTCACCGTCGTCCCAGAGGGCGATCAGCCCGAGGTCGTGCGCCGGCGCGTAGACGGACGAGCGGTTGCCGACGACGATGCACGCGACCGGGCTCAGCGTCCGCAGGAACGCGCTGTAGCGCTCGGGGCCGCTCTGACGCGCATCGACGCGCACGACGCTCGGAGACGCGCCGCGTGCGTCCAGCACGGCCTCCAGCTGCGCCTGATCCCGGTAGTCGGGGACGACGAGCACGGAGCTCCGGCCGGCGGCGAGTTCGCGCAGGGCCGCGGCCGCGAGAAGCTCGGCCCACGCGCCGACCTCGGTGTCGGGAGCGATGCGGGAGGGGCGAGGCGGCGCATCCACGGCGATCCGCTCTCGGCCATCGAGAGCCCCGGCGAGGCCGTTGAACCCGCCGAGAGAGCGATCGGCCCACTCGAGAGCGTGCGCTGTGACAGAAGGGGGCTCGGGCGGGGCCGCGCCCAGCCAAGCCTTCTCCGCCCGCACCATCCGCTTCGGAATGGCCAGACGCAGGATGTCGCCGGCAGACCCGGCCGCCCGGTCGGCGGCTCGCCTCGCGAGGGCGTACAGGCCAGGGGTGAGCACGACGACCGGCGAGACCACCGCGTCCAGCTCGGACAGGGGGCGGGGTGACTCCTGCGCCTCCGCGAGTTCTACGAGGTAGCCGTCGACCATGCGACCGGCAGAGCGCAACGGCACGCGCACCCGCACCCCGGGCCTGGCGTCGGGGAGGAGGTGGTCGGGGATGGCGTAGTCGAACAGGCGATCCAGCTGCGGCAGCGGCGAATCGATGAGCACGCGCGCGACGCGGAGCTCGGTCATCTCAATCCCCGGACGAGCACCGATGCGGGGAGACCCCCCGCGCCGGCGTCACAGCTTGGCGGCGGCGCGCAGATCGTCGACGCGGTCGGTGCGCTCCCACGTGAACTCGGGCAGCTCGCGGCCGAAGTGCCCGTACGCCGCCGTCTGGGCGTAGATCGGGCGGAGCAGGTCGAGCCCGTCGATGATCGCCTTCGGTCGAAGATCGAACACGTCGAGGATGGCTTTGGTGATCACATCATCCGCGACGTGCCCCGTGCCGAACGTCTCGACGTAGAGCCCGACGGGCTGAGCACGCCCGATGGCGTAGGCGATCTGGACCTCGAGACGGTCGGCGAGCCCCGCCGCCACGGCGTTCTTGGCCACCCAGCGCATCGCATACGCTGCGGAGCGGTCGACCTTCGACGGGTCTTTGCCGCTGAACGCGCCCCCGCCGTGCCGCGATGCGCCGCCGTAGGTGTCGATGATGATCTTGCGGCCCGTCAGCCCCGCATCGCCCTTCGGTCCCCCGGTCACGAACGGGCCGGCTGGGTTGATGATCGAGTGCGAATGACCGATGTCGAGCCCCGTCTCGGCCAGGATCGGCTTGATGACCTCGGCGTCCACCGCTGCGCGGAGGGCGGTCAGCGAGATGTCGGGATCGTGCTGGGTCGACAGCACCACGGTCTCTACCGTGCGCGGAATCGTTCCGTCGTAGCCGATCGTCACCTGCGTCTTTCCGTCCGGACGAAGGAACGGCAGTGCGCCGCTGCGACGAGCCTCGGTCAGACGCTCCGCGATGCGGTGCGCGGTCCAGATCGCGATCGGCATGAGCTGCGGGGTCTCGTTCGTCGCGTAGCCGAACATGATGCCCTGGTCGCCGGCCCCCTGCGAATCGAGAGGATCGACGGACCCGCCCTCGCGGTGCTCGAGCGCGGTGTCGACCCCGGTCGCGATATCGCCGGACTGCTCGCCGATCGACACGCTGACCCCGCAGGAGTCGCCGTCGAAGCCCGTGTCGCTCGAGGTGTACCCGATGCGGTTGACGACGCCCCGCACGATGCCCGGGATGTCGACGTAACCCGACGTGCGCACCTCACCGGCGACGTGCACGAGTCCGGTCGTGACGAGGGTCTCGACGGCGACGCGACTGTTGCGGTCTTCTGCCAGAAGTGCATCGAGGATGCTGTCGGAGATCTGGTCGCAGATCTTGTCGGGGTGTCCCTCGGTGACGGACTCGGACGTGAACAGGCGAAGATCGGCCATCGATTACTCCAGAGTGTGGGGGGTCAGACAAGTATCGCGGTGACATCCGACAGGATGCCACCGCGACGTAATTTCCAGTGACGTGGGCGCCTACGCCTGCTCGTTGTGGCGGAGACGCAGCTTGTCCTCGTGGATCTCGTGCATCGCGATCGTGAGCGGCTTGTCTTCGACGGTCGAATCGACCAGCGGACCCACATTGTCGAACAGGTTGCCCTCGTGCAGATCGGAGTAGTAGTCGTTGATCTGGCGTGCGCGCTTGGACGCGTAGATCACGAGCTGGTACTTCGAGTCGACCTTCTCGAGCAGGCTGTCGATGGGGGGCTCGATGATGCCCTGATTCTTTCCGGCCATGGCGGAACCTCCAGGTTGTGCGACGGTTGTCGCTGCGAATACGGCGGCCCGTACCAGCGCGCGACGATCGGCACGCGAGGGCCTGCATACATTGTACGCGTGTCCGTGCGATGACGCGGTCAGCGGCCGCGCAGCTGCCTGCGCGAGCTGATCACGCCGGTGTCGAACCCCGCGAGGTGCAGCCCGCCGTGGAAGCGGGCGTGCTCGATCTTGACGCACCGGTCCATGACCACGCGCAGACCCGCGCCCTCGGCGATCGCCGCTGCCTCTTCGTTCCATGAGCCCAGCTGCAGCCAGAGCGCCTTCGCCCCGACGTCGACGGCTTCCTGCGCGACGCCGGGGAGATCCTCGTGACGACGGAAGACGTCCACGATGTCGGGAACCACCGGAAGATCCGCGAGCGACGCGTACACCGGCCGGCCGAGGATCTCGCTCGCCCGCGGGTTGACGAAGTAGACGTCGTAGTCGGAGCTGCCGAGGAGGTAGGTCGCGACGAAGTAGCTCGCGCGCGCCCGGTTGTCCGATGCTCCGACGATCGCGATCGAACGAGCCCCGCGAAGGATGCCGAACCGCTCCTGCGGACCGGGCGCCTGCCAGGTCCGAGCCTCGGCCGTGGTCGCAGCAGCGGTCGCCGGGGTGGCCTGCGCTGCGGAAGGAAGGGCGCAGAAGGCAGCATCCACGGTGTTCTGCGTGTCGGTCATCGCTCCACTCCTGTCGCGCGGGTGAGCGCCTGATCGAGGTCCCAGAGGATGTCTTCCGGATCCTCGAGCCCCACCGAGATGCGGATCAGGTCCGCAGGCACCCGCGCAGCGTCGAGCTGGGCGGAGGTGAGTTGCTGGTGGGTGGTGGACGCGGGATGGATGACGAGGGTGCGCGCGTCGCCGATGTTCGCGAGGTGCGACGCGAGCTGCAACCCATCGATGACGGCCTCGCCGGTGCGGCGAGCGGCCTGAAGACGCTCCTCCTCGGTCGCGAACTCCCCCGTGGGGCGGACGCCGAACGCGAAGACCGCGCCAGGTCCGAGCGGAAGGTAGTGCTCGGCGCGTTCGCGGTGGGGATGACCGGGCAGGCCCGCCCACGTGACGAACGACACGCGAGGGTCGGCATCCAGCCATTCCGCCACGATGCGGGCGTTGGCGACGTGGGCGTCCATGCGCTGCGGCAGCGTCTCGACGCCCTGCAGGAGCAGGAACGCGGACTGGGGGCTGAGCGCCGGTCCGATGTCGCGAAGCTGCTCGGTGCGCAGCTTCGTGAGGAAGCCGTACTCACCGAAGTTGTCCCACCATCGGATGCCCCCGTACGAGGGAACCGGCTCCGTCATCGCCGGGAACTTGCCGTTGCCCCAGTCGAAGGTCCCCTTCTCGATGACGACGCCGCCCAGCGTGGTGCCGTGCCCGCCGAGGAACTTCGTGACCGAGTGGATGACGATGTCGGCGCCGTGCTCGAGCGGGCGGGCGAGATACGGCGTGGCGAGCGTCGAGTCGACGACGAGCGGGATAGAGGCCGCGTGCGCGACGTCCGCCAGCCCGGCGATGTCGGCGATCTCACCCGAAGGGTTGCCGATCGTCTCGACGTAGAGCACTTTCGTCTCCGGCCGGATGGCCGCCGCGTAGTCGGCCGGATCGCTGGAGGCCACGAACGTGGTGTCGACGCCGAAACGGCGGAGTGTGACATCGAGCTGTGTGACCGTTCCGCCGTAGAGCTGCGCCGACGCGACCACGTGGTCGCCTGCCCCCACGAGGGCGGCGAACGTGATGAACTCGGCGCTCATCCCCGACGCTGTCGCGACCGCGCCGATTCCGCCTTCCAGCGACGCCAGCCGCTCCTCGAGAGCGGCGACCGTCGGATTGCCGATGCGGGAGTAGATGTTGCCGTACTTCTGCAGGGCGAACAGGTTCGCGGCATCCATCGCGTTGTCGAAGACGAACGACGACGTCTGGTAGATCGGGACGGCGCGCGCCCCTGTGGCGGCGTCGGGGGTTCCTCCCGCGTGGAGGGCGCGGGTGCGGAAGCCGAAGCGGTGGTCCTGGGTCATCTCTGCCTTCGTTCGACGGTGTCCACGGCGGTCATGCGGATGCGAGGACGGAGGTGATGTCCGCGACGGACCACGGGTTCTGCAGCGAGGTCGTGTCTCCGAGCGCCTCGGGCTCGAGGCCCTCGCGGCGGGCTCGTTCAGCCTCCCACAGCTGGGCGAGCAGGCGGCGCAGGATCTTGCCCGAGCGCGTCTTCGGGAGCTCCGCGACGATGTAGACGTGCGCGGGTTTGGCGATCGGCCCGATTTCGCGGGCGACCTGCGCGCGCAGCTCATGGCGGGAGATCGAGGCACCCGGCGAGGCGACGACGAACGCCGCGACGCTCTGGCCGGTCACCGGATCGGGCACGCCCGTCGTCCCGGCCTCCGACACCGACGCGTGAGCGACGAGCGCGGATTCGATCTCGATCGTGGAGAGGCGGTGTCCCGACACGTTGACCACGTCATCGAGGCGCCCGAGGAGCCAGACGTACCCGTCGGCGTCGACGGTCGCGCCGTCGCCGGCGAGATAGAAGCCGCCGTGGTCGCCATGCCCCGCGTAGGCGGACCAGTACGCGTCGCGGTACCTTCGCGGATCTCCCCACACGGTGCGGGCCATGCCGGGCCACGGACGACGTACGACGAGACTGCCGGAGACGCCCGGTGCGACAGGTCGCCCGTCGGCGTCGACCACGGCGGCATCGATGCCCGGGAGAGGCAGGGTCGCCGAGCCCGGCTTCAGGGTGGTGACCCCCGGCAAGGGCGCGATCATCGCCGCACCCGTCTCGGACTGCCACCACGTGTCGACGACGGGCGTCTGACCCCGACCGAACGTGCGCCGGAACCAGACCCATGCCTCGGGGTTGATCGCTTCGCCGACCGTGCCCAACAGCCGGAGGGTCGACAGATCGTGCTCCTCGGGCAGATCCTCGCCGAACCAGGCCATGAACGAGCGGATCAACGTCGGTGCGGTGTAGTAGACGGTGACGCCGTAGCGCTCGATGATCTCGAGGTGACGCTCGCGGTGCGGAGTGTCGGGAGTGCCTTCGTAGAGCACCTGGGTCAGGCCGTTCGACAGAGGGCCGTACAGCTCGTACGTGTGCGCGGTGACCCAGGCGAGGTCGGCCGTGCACCAGTGCACGTCGTCTGGTTTTGCATCGAAGTGCGCCCAGTGCGCCCACGACGCGTGGGTCAGGTAGCCGCCGGAGGTGTGCACCAGGCCCTTGGGGCGGCCGGTGGTTCCGGACGTGTAGATGATGAACAGCGGATGCTCGCTGTCGAAGGCCTCCGGGACGTGCCGGTCGGACGCGGTGCCCACGAGATCGTGCCACCACACGTCGCGGCCGTCCGTCCATGGCACGCCCTGACCCGTGCGACGGATGACGAGCACGTGCTCGACGTGCCCGAGCCCGTCGACCGCCTCGTCGGCCGCCGACTTCACCTCGACCGCTGACCCGCGACGGAACTGGCCATCGGTCGTCACCAGGAGCCTCGCCCCCGTGTCCTGGAGGCGGAAGCGCAGAGCTTCGGCGGAGAAGCCGCCGAAGACGAGCGAGTGCACAGCGCCGATCCGCGCGCACGCCAGCGCGATCACGACCGTCTCCACCAGCACGGGGAGGTACACCACGACACGATCGCCGGCAGTGATTCCCAGCGCGATCAGTGCGTTCGCGGCCTGGGACACGCGCCGCTGGAGGTCTGCATACGTGACGGTCTCGCGGTCGCCCCGCTCCCCCTCGAAGTGCAGCGCGACCTTCGCGCCCGCGCCCGCCGCGACGTGGCGGTCGACGCAGTTGTACGAGACGTTCAGCCGCCCACCGTCGAACCAGCGCGCGGCCGGCACGGACAGTTCGCCGTCGACGCCACGGACGGGCGGCCGCCAGTCGAGGGCCGTCTCCCACGGGCGATCCCAGTCCAGTCGCCGGGCCGCCGCCTCCCAGAATCCGATCGGATCTCGCGCAGCATCCTCGCGAACGCTCGCTGACACGTTCGCATTCGCGGTGAACTCGGCCGAAGGCGGGTAGACCCGGGTCTCGGAGAGCCGGAGCTCGCCCGGCTGAGACGCGGCGACGGGGGTCGTCGCGGCGCTCATGCCCATCGCTTGAGCACGCGCCGCGTCGCCAGGCTCAGCAGGCCGTCGGTCAGCGTGCCGAGGAGCGCGAGCACGATGATCGCGAGGAGGATCTGGTCGACGCGTCCGGTGCTCTGCGCGAAGGTCAGCAGGTACCCCAGTCCCATGGAGGCGGCGATGAGCTCGGCGGCGACGAGGAAGAGCCACGACTGCGCCAGCGCGAGCCGGAGCCCGGCGATCACCGAAGGGACGACGGCCGGCAACTGAACGGTCCGCAGGAGTGCCCACCCGCGCAGCCCGAACGAGCGGGCCATCTCCACCAGGTGCGGATCGACGTGACGGAGCGCGGACGAGACCGTGGTGAACACCGGGAAGAACGCCCCGATCGCGATGAGCGTGATCTTCGACTCCTCGCCGATCTGCAGCCACAGGATCAGGAGCGGCACCAGTGCGAGCGAAGGGATGGCGCGGAACGCCGCGAGCGTCGGGGTCAGCAGCACGTCGCCCGCCCTGGTCAGCCCGACGATCGCGGCCACGGCAAGACCGATCGCCGAGCCGATGGCGAAGCCGATGAGCACGCGCTGCAGCGAGATCGCGATGTGCAGTCCCAGCTGCCCGCTCTCGGTGAGGGCGACGGCTGCATCGAGCACCGAAGCGGGTGACGGCAGCCGGTACGGCGGGACGACACCGCTGGCCGTCACCGCCTGCCACGCGGTGAGGATCGCGAGCGGCAGCAGCATCCCACCGATGATCCTGACCGACCTGCGGCTCCAGAACGCGCCGGACCACATCGACGGTGCTGCGCGTTCGTGGGCCGGCCCGAGCGGAGAGTCGCCGATCAGGCGCGCGCCTGCGCTCACTTGCCGGCCGTGGCCTTCTCGGCGAATCGCGCGTCGACGATCGTGTCGAGCGCGGCGTCGACAGCATCCTCCCCGCCCTGCACCGAACCGGAGTCGACGAGTACGGGTGCGATGACCTTGAGCACGGCGAGCTGGGCGTCGCCCGGGATGCCGCTGACCTCGAGGTTGGAGCGCTGCTCGATCACGGTCGTGGCGACGGCGACGTCGATGTCGGCCACCTTCGCCAGCAGGGCCGCGGTCTCGGTGGGGTGGGC
The DNA here is from genome assembly GCF_008710745.1 of Microbacterium rhizomatis. GTDB lineage: Bacteria > Actinomycetota > Actinomycetes > Actinomycetales > Microbacteriaceae > Microbacterium > Microbacterium rhizomatis. The sequence goes on along the minus strand of NZ_VYSA01000001.1, from coordinate 536,351 downwards.
TACCGCCCACGTGCGGGCTTCCTCGTACGCATCGACCACGACCTGCGCCACATCGGCGTGGTCGGTGAGGAACTGCTCACTCGCGTTCAGGAAGCCGTACGAGTTGAAGTCGACGTTGCGATACAGGAGCTTGTCGCCCGATCCGGACTCGGCGGCGGCCATGATCGGGTCAAGGCCCGCCCACGCATCCACCGAGCCGGCGTCGAGGGCCGCGCGGCCGTCCGCATGCTGCAGGTTCTGCAGCTGGATGTCGTTCAGGGTAAGACCTTCGGTGGCCAGCGCCTGGATGAGGAAGAAGTAGGGGTCGGTGCCGACGGTGGCCGCGACGGACTTGCCGGCGAGGTCGGCCACGGAGGTGATGGCGCTGCCGGACGGAACGACGATCGCCGACCACTCCGGCTGCGAGAAGATGTCGATCACGTGGATCGGCGACCCGTTGGAACGGGCGAGCAGCGCGGCAGAGCCGGCGGTCGAGCCCACGTCGATCGACCCGGAGCGCAGCAGCTCGTTCGCCTTGTTCGACCCGGCGGACTGCACCCACTCGACAGAGACGCTGTCGCCGAGCGCCTTCTCGATGAGGCCCTGATCCTTGACGATCAGGCTGAGCGGGTTGTAGGTCGCGAAGTCGATCGACAGCGTGCTCGTCGACCATTCCGAACCGGCGGAGGCGTTCGCCTCGGCAGCGGCGGAGTTCTCTCCCGCTACGCAGCCGGTCGCAAGGAGCATCATCACCCCGGCCAGGGCGATCGCGGGGAGAGTGCGGCGGGTGAGCTTGTTCATCGGATTTCCTCGGCGTTCGGGTGGGCGGATGTCGGGGGGCGGTGGGTGTCGACGCCGAGACCTTCGAGCAGTTCGGCGCGGAGCGTGGCCAGCGACGGGTGGCTGCGGTCGCGCGGCCGCAGGCCCGGCACCTCCACCGTGCGGGCGATGGAGGTCGTGCCCGCGGGCGTCGCGGGGCTGAGCGAGCGGAGCAGGAGCACGCGGTCGGCGAGGTAGAGGGCTTCCTCGACGTCATGGGTGACCAGCAACACGGTGGTGGGTTCTGCGGCGTGGATGTCCAGCAGCAGATCCTGCATGCGGAGGCGGGTCAGCGCATCCAGCGCGCCGAAGGGCTCGTCGAGGAGGAGTACTTCGGGACCGCGCGCGAGCGCCCGGGCCAGCGAGGCGCGCTGCGCCATGCCACCGGAGACCTCGCGGGGTCGCTGGTTCGCGGCGTGCTCCAGGCCGACCAGAGCGAGCAGTTCGGCGACGCGCTCGCGCCCGCGGCGCGAACCGGTCCCGCGCGGAAGACCGAGCGCCACATTCTGAGCGAGCGTGCGCCACGGCAGCAGGCGCGGTTCCTGGAAGGCGACGGCGGTGCGGTCGTCGGTGTCGCTGACGCGCTCATCGCTGACGCGGATCGTCCCCCCGGTGGGCTCATCCAGACCGCCCACGAGCCGCAGCAGGGTCGATTTGCCGCATCCGGATGGGCCTACGAGGGCGAGGATCTCGCCGGGAGCGACGTGGATGTCGATGCCGCGGAGAACCTCGCGGTCGCCTGCGGCGGTCGAGAAGGTGCGGGACACACCCTCGAGGCGAACGCCGCGGAGCGACGTGCCGTCCGTCGGCGGCGCGGACAGGGTGACGGACATTCCTCCATCGTCTCGGGGCGTCACCGACACGACGAATCAGTCGTAATCTTCGGACACCGAGCGCAGGTACCCTGCTTTCGACGGCGGAGCGCTCAGGGGCGAGCGGAGGCGACGACCTCTCGCGCGGCAGACGCGACATCATCGTTCACGACGCGGAAGTCGAACTCGTTCTGCGCCGCCAGCTCGACCTTCGCCGTGCGGAGTCTGCGCGCACGCTCCTCGTCGCTCTCTGTGCCGCGGCCGACCAGTCTTTGTACCAGTTCGTCCCAGCTGGGCGGGAGCAGGAACACCAGCGTCGCGGAGGGCTCGGCGGCGCGCACCTGGCGTGCACCCTGCAGGTCGATCTCCAGCAGCACCGTACGGCCGTCGGCAAGAGCCTGCTCGATCGGGCGGCGAGGCGTGCCGTAGCGGAACCGATTGTGGACCGTGGCGTGCTCGAGGAGCTCGTCCGCCGCGATCATGCGGTCGAACTCGGCATCGTCGACGAAGTAGTAGTGCTCGCCCTCGACCTCACCGGGCCGTGGCGCCCTGGTCGTAGCCGACACCGACAGCAGGATCTCGGGATAGTCGTCCTTGATCCGTGCGGCGACGGTGCCCTTTCCGACCGCGGTGGGCCCGGCCAGCACGACGAGATTGCTGCGGGCGTCACGCGGTCGGCCTTCGGGCAGGCGTTCATCCAGAAACGCCGCCAGCACGCGGCGCTGGCGCGCACCGAGGCCCCCGAGTCGCTTGACGGGCGAGATCTGCAGGCTCTCGAGGATGCGGTCGCGTTTGCCGACGCCGATCGCGGGGACGCTCGTCAGGAACTCCGTCACCCGCATCGCCCCCGCGGGCGAGGCGGGGTCGGCGAACGCTCGCCGCAGGAGCTCCTGCGGCGAGATGACGCGCGTCGTCACGTCGCGCTTGAGCGCCGCGCGCTCTCGTCGGGCAGCGATCGCCTTGCGCGAAGCGGCCAGTCGGTCGACATCGGGAGGGGTGCGGGAATCAGCCATGGCTCTTCTCACCGTACAAGGCCGACCGCTCCCGGATGCGCTCCGACAGCCGGTCCGGTCCGGCGGACAGGATGCTGCGGCTCTCGCTCGCCAGCACACCCGAGGCGACGTACCCGAACAGGCGCCGGAGGTCGCCCGGCTGAGCGCCCTGCGCTCCGAAGCCGGGTGCCAGGATCGGGGTGCCCGCGAGCACGACGTCGGTCAGGCCGAACGCCGCCCTGTCGACAGTCGCACCGATCACGACGCCGATCGATCCGAGCGCGCCGGGGAGGCCGACATTGTTCCCGCCGACGTCGCGCGCGATCCGCTCGGCCACCCGCTCCCCCTCGTTCGCCGACGGATCGACCGTCATCGCGCTCTGGACCGAGAGCGCATCGGGGTTGCTCGTGGCGGCCAGAACGAACGCGCCCTTGTCGAGGCGCAGCGCGGTCATGAGGGTCTTCTGCAGGGAGTCGGGACCGAGGTACGGGCTCAACGTCACCGCATCCGCCTCGAGCGGAGACCCGGGCGTGAGCCACGCCGTGGCGTAGCCCTCCATCGTCGTGCCGATGTCGCCCCGCTTCGCGTCGGCGATCACCAGGAGCCCGGCCTCACGTGCGGCGCGCATGACGTCTTCCAGTGCGGCGAAGCCCGCCGAGCCGAATCGTTCGAAGAACGCGACCTGTGGTTTGACCACTCCGACGGTGCCGAACGCTGCCTCGACCACCCGCAGGCCGAAGTCGCGGGTGCCCTGGGCCGTGACATCCATTCCCCAGGCCGACAGGAGGGACTCGTGCGGATCGATGCCGACGCACAGCGGGCCGTGGTCGGCCATCGCTGCGCTCAGGCGCTGTCCGAACGTCGTCACAGGCGCTCCGCCCGATCCTGCGCGTATTCCTGCAGGCTCCGCACCCGGAACCCGTCCTTGAGCACACCGAGTGCGCTGACGGCCGCACCGAGCACGGCCATCGTGGTGAACAGCGCCTTGTCGCCGGCGACGGCGGCCGCACGGATCTCGTAGCCGTCGGCGCGCGCCATGCCGCCACTGGGCGTATTGACGACGATGTCGATCTCGCCCGCGTTGATGAGGTCGACGATGTTGGTCTCGCCGCTCTCCTGCGTGGCCGAGAACTTGTTGACGACTCTGACCGTGATGCCGTTGCGGGCCAGGATCTCAGCCGTCCCCTCCGTGGCCACGAGGTCGTAGCCGAGCTCCTGCAGCCGATGGGCGGGGAGGATGACGGCACGCTTGTCGCTGTCGGCGACCGAGATGAACACCGTGCCCGAGAGCGGCATCCCGCCGTACGCGGCCTCCTGGCTCTTGGCGAATGCGGTCGGGAAATCGCGGTCGATGCCCATCACCTCACCGGTCGAACGCATCTCGGGGCCGAGGACCGAGTCCACGATCTGTCCGTCCTTCGTGCGGAAGCGCTTGAACGGCAGCACAGCCTCCTTCACCGCGACCGGCGAGTCCAGCGGCACGCGCGACCCGTCCGACTCGGGGAGCAGTCCTTCGGCGATCAGCTCGGCGATCGAGGCGCCCACCATGATCCGGCTGGCGGCCTTGGCGAGCGGAATGCCGAGGGCCTTCGAGACGAACGGGACCGTGCGGCTCGCGCGCGGATTCGCCTCGATCACGTACAGCACGCCGGCGCTGATCGCGAACTGCACGTTCAGCAGGCCGCGCACGCCCACGCCCTCGGCGATAGCGAGGGTCGCCTCGCGCACGCGATCGATGTCGGTCCGACCGAGCGAGACGGGCGGGAGCGTGCAGCTGGAGTCACCGGAGTGGATGCCGGCCTCCTCGAGGTGCTCCATCACTCCCCCGATGTACAGCTGCTCGCCGTCGTACAGCGCGTCGACGTCGATCTCGATCGCATCGTCGAGGAACCGGTCCACCAGGAGCGGCATGCCCGGCCCGACGATGACCTCTCCCGCCGTACGGACGAAGTAGTCGCGCAGGCTCTCGGTGTCGTACACGATCTCCATGCCGCGGCCACCGAGCACGAAGCTCGGGCGCACGAGGACCGGGAATCCGATGTCGTCGGCGACCGCGACGGCGCCCTCCACATCCGTGGCGGTGCCGTGCCGCGGCGCGATGAGCTGAGCGGCGTCGAGGATGTCGCTGAAGAGCTGGCGCTCCTCGGCCAGGTCGATCGCCTCCGGGCTCGTGCCGAGGATCCGGTAGCCGGCATCCTGGATGCCCTTTGCGAGGCCGAGCGGCGTCTGGCCGCCGAGCTGGCAGATCACACCGAGGATCTCGCCGGACGCGGCCTCGGCGTGCAGCACCTCGAGAACGTCCTCGAGCGTGAGCGGCTCGAAGTACAGCCGATCGCTCGTGTCGTAGTCGGTCGAGACCGTCTCGGGGTTGCAGTTGACCATCACCGTCTCATACCCCGCGGCAGACAGCGCGAAGGACGCGTGGACGCAGGAGTAGTCGAACTCGACGCCCTGGCCGATGCGGTTCGGACCCGACCCGATGATGACGACCTTGGTCCGGTCGGAGGGCGTGACCTCGGTCTCGAAGTCGTAGCTCGAGTAGTGGTAGGGCGTGAGCGCCGGGAACTCGCCCGCGCAGGTGTCCACGGTCTTGTACACCGGTCGCAGGCCGAAGGCGAGGCGGATGCCGCGGGCCTCCGCCTCGCTGATCCCCCGAAGCTGCGCCACCTGCACGTCGCTGAAGCCGTGCTCCTTCGCGAGCCGCAGGATGTCGGCATCCAATTCCCCCGCCGTCCTGACGGCTTCTGCGACCTCGTTGATCAGGACGATCTGGTCGAGGTACCAGGGGTCGATCTTGGTGGCTTCGAAGGCCTGCTCGATCGTGGCTCCGAGCCGCAGTGCCTGCTGCACGACCACGATCCGGCCGTCGGTCGGCGTCTGGGCGATCTCGAGCAGCTCGTCGACCGACCGAGGCTCTGGGCCCCAATGGAAGCTCGACCCGCGCTCCTCGAGCGAGCGGAGCGCCTTCTGCAGCGCCGTGGCGTAGTTGCGTCCGATGGCCATCGCCTCGCCCACCGATTTCATCGTGGTGGTGAGTGTCGTGTCGGCGGCGGGGAACTTCTCGAAGTTGAAGCGCGGGACCTTGACCACGACATAGTCGAGGGTCGGCTCGAAGCTGGCCGGAGTGACCTTGGTGATGTCGTTCGGGATCTCGTCGAGCCGGTAGCCGATTGCGAGCTTGGCGGCGATCTTGGCGATCGGGAACCCGGTCGCCTTGGAAGCGAGGGCCGACGAGCGCGAGACGCGGGGGTTCATCTCGATGACGATGATGCGCCCCGTCGCGGGGTCGACGGCGAACTGGATGTTGCAGCCACCGGTGTCGACTCCCACGGCACGGATGATGTCGATGCCGATATCGCGCAGCTTCTGGTATTCGCGGTCGGTCAGGGTCAGCGCGGGCGCGACGGTGATCGAGTCGCCCGTGTGCACCCCGACCGGGTCGACGTTCTCGATCGAGCAGACCACGACGGTGTTGTCGGCCGTGTCGCGCATGAGCTCGAGCTCGTACTCCTTCCACCCGAGGATGGATTCCTCGAGCAGCACCTCGTGCGTCGGCGAATCGTGGAGGCCGGCACCGGCGATCCGGCGAAGGTCGTTCTCGTCATATGCGAAGCCCGATCCGAGGCCCCCCATCGTGAACGACGGGCGGACCACGAGCGGGTAGCCGAGCTCCGCCGCCCCGGCCAGCACCTCGTCCATCGTGTGGCAGATGCGGCTGTCGGCGACGTCCGCGCCCGAATCCAGCACGAGCTGCTTGAAGATCTGGCGGTCCTCGCCCTTGTTGATCGCCTCGAAGTTCGCGCCGATCAGCTCGACGTCGTACTTCTCGAGGATGCCGTGGTTGTGCAGCTGGATCGCCGCGTTCAGGGCGGTCTGACCGCCGAGGGTCGGCAGGATCGCGTCGGGCCTCTCTTTCGCGATGATGGTCTCGATGACCTGCCAGGTGATCGGCTCGATGTACGTCGCATCGGCGAAATCGGGGTCGGTCATGATGGTCGCCGGATTCGAGTTGACCAGGATCACGCGCACGCCCTCCTCGCGGAGCACCCGGCACGCCTGGGTGCCGGAGTAGTCGAACTCGCACGCCTGACCGATGACGATCGGGCCGGAGCCGATGACCAGGACGCTCTTGATGTCGTCGCGCTTGGGCACTAGTTCTTGTCCTTGCTCTGCTGCGGGATGACCTGATGTTCGACGACCATGTCGCGGAAGCGGTCGAAGAGGTAGTTGGCGTCGTGGGGGCCTGCGGCGGCCTCGGGGTGGTACTGCACCGAGAAGGCCGGGATGTCGAGCGCGCGGAGGCCCTCGACGACGTTGTCGTTCAGGTCGACGTGGCTCACCTCCACCCGCCCGTAGCCGTTCGGACTCTCGAAGGAACCCTCGAGGGGCGCCTCGACTGCGAAGCCGTGGTTGTGCGCGGTGATCTCGACGCGCCCCGTCGTCCTGTCGAGCACCGGCTGGTTGATGCCGCGGTGCCCGAACGGGAGCTTGTAGGTGCCGAGCCCCAGCGCGCGGCCCAGCAGCTGGTTGCCGAAGCAGATCCCGAAGAAGGGGAGCCCGTCGTCGAGGACTGCGCGCAGCAGCGCGACGTGGTCGCCGGATGCTGCGGGGTCGCCAGGTCCGTTCGAGTAGAAGACGGCGACCGGATCGATCTGCCGGAGCTGCTCGATCGTGATGTCCTGCGGCAGCACGTGCACATCGAACCCGCGCGCGGCGAGGTTGTCGATCGTGGACTGCTTGACGCCGAGGTCGAGCACGGCGAGATTGCCGATGCGCTCGCCGACGGCCGGCGTGACCTCGACCGATGCGACCGAGACCTCGGCCGAGAGGTTCAAGCCCGACATCCGGGGCGCTTCGCGCACGATGCGCAGCTGCTCGTCGTCGGCGAGGGCGGCGGATTCGCCCGAGAAGATCCCCCCGCGCATGCTGCCGGCCGAACGGATGTGGCGGGTGACGGAGCGCGTGTCGATACCGCTGATGCCGACGACTCCGTCGCCGACGAGGGCGTCGTCGAGAGACTCGTCGGCCCGCCAGTTCGAGACGACCCGGGAGGGATCGCGGACGATGTATCCGGCCACCCAGATCCGGCGCGACTCGGGATCTTCGCCGTTCATTCCGGTGTTGCCGATGTGCGGGGCCGTCTGGAGCACGATCTGGCCTGCGTACGACGGGTCGGTGAGAGTCTCCTGGTATCCGGTCATCCCGGTGGCGAAGACGACTTCGCCGAGGGTCGTGCCCCGCGCGCCGTACGCGCGGCCTCGGTGACGGGTTCCGTCCTCGAGGACGAGTACGGCGGGATCGGTCTGGAACGAGGATGTCATGCGTCTGTTCCTGTCGGAGTGGTGGTCAAGGGGCGCAGCGCGTCGATGACGGCGCGGGCCGAAGAGTTCTGCGGGCGGAGGTAGGAGTCGACGATCGTCGTGCCGCCGGTCTGCGCGTCGTCGATGTTCCAGGCGATGCGCACGAGGCCGTCGCGCTCGACGACCCGGTCGATGGCGACCGTCGACTGCGAGGCTCCGACGATGCGGTCCGGCGTGAGGAAGATGCGCGGCTGACCGGTCAGGTCCAGGGCCAGGCCGGCATCCGTCACCACGATGTCGACGCGTGAGCGGAAGCCCAGGCGCCGGATGGCGAGCCGTTCGAGCGGGGCTTCGTGCGCGGTCGTCGCCACGTAGAGCCCGGGGAACGAGGCCAGAACCACCGCACCCGCCGGCGCGTCACCCACCGGCACGATCCATCGGCGTGCACGGCCGGCGCGACGGACCCACGCCCAGGCGAGGAGCCCCAGTACCGCCACGGCGATCGCGATCACGACGATCAGGCTGATCTCACGACTCATGCGCGCACCTCCGTCAGGTCCTGGAGGGCACCCTCGGCGACGGTGGCGCGCCCGCGATGGAGCGTCCATCGGACCTCGCCGGGGAGCTCCCAGCCGAGGTACGGCGAATTCGCGCTGCGACCGCGCAGATCGTCCTTCGTGAAGGTACGCACGGGCGCGGGGTCATACAGCGTGAGGGATGCGGGCTCCCCGGCCGCCAGCGCCGTGCCGTGGCCCTCGAGTCGGCCGATGCGGGCGGGCGTGCGCGACATGACCCGAGCGACGTCGCTCCAGGTGAGCAGGCCCGTGTCGACCATTGCGGAATGGACGACGCGCAATGCGCTCTCGAGGCCCACCATGCCGTTCGCCGCGGCCTGCCACTCGCTCGACTTCGCCTCTGCCGGATGAGGCGCGTGATCTGTCGCGACGATGTCGATCGTGCCGTCTGCCAGGCCCTCGCGAACCGCCTGCACGTCTTCGTCTCGGCGGAGCGGGGGGTTGACCTTGTAGCGGGCGTCGTAGCCCCGGGCCAGTTCGTCCGTGAGCAGGAGGTGGTGCGGCGTGACCTCGGCGGTGACGTTCACGCCTCGCTTCTTGGCCCACCGGATGATGTCGACCGAGCCGGCCGTCGACAGATGGCAGACGTGCAGACGCGACCCGACGTGCTGCGCGAGCAGGACGTCGCGGGCGATGATCGACTCCTCCGCCACGGCAGGCCAGCCCGCGAGGCCGAGTTCGGCAGAGACGCGCCCTTCGTTCAGCTGCGCGCCCTCGGTGAGCCGGGGGTCCTGCGCGTGCTGGGCGATGACTCCGTCGAACGCCTTCACATACTCCAGCGCCCGCCGCATGATCAGGGGGTCCCACACGCAGAATCCGTCGTCGCTGAACACGCGCACCCGAGCCCGCGACGAGGCCATCGCCCCGAGCTCTGCGAGCCGCTCGCCCTTCTGCCCGACCGTCACCGCGCCGATGGGCTGGACGGTGACGTAGCCGGCGGCCTCGCCGAGAGCGAGCTCCTGCTCGACGACACCTGCCGTGTCGGCGACGGGTGAGGTGTTCGGCATGGCGAAGACCGTCGTGTACCCGCCCGCCGCCGCGGCCCGCGATCCGGTGAGGATCGTCTCGGACGCCTCGTAGCCCGGCTCGCGCAGATGCGTGTGCAGGTCGACGAGGCCGGGCAGCGCGATCAGGCCCTCAGCGTCGATGATCGTCGCGCCCGCCCGGGTCAGCCCGTTCCCGACCTCTGCGATGACTCCGTCTTCGACGAGGATGTCGGCGGTCGAACCGCCTTCGAGGCTCGCCCCCCGGATCACCAGGGTCTGGGTCGTTGCGTCGCTCACGACTCGTCCTCACTCTCTTCGCCGGCCCGCTCGCCCGCCAGCAGCAGGTACAGCACCGCCATCCGCACGGACACGCCATTGGCCACCTGATCGAGCACCGTCGAACGAGGCGAGTCCGCAGCCTCCGACGAGATCTCCAGCCCGCGGTTCATCGGTCCGGGGTGCATCACAATGCTATCCGGACCCAGGGCGGCCAGCCGTCCGGCGTCCAGGCCCCAACGCCGGGAATACTCCCGTTCAGTCGGGAAATACGCGGCGTTCATGCGTTCGAGCTGGATTCGGAGCACCATGAGCGCGTCAGGGTCGTGGGCGATCGCGTCGTCGAGGTCGTAGAGGATCCGGGCCGGCCACGCCGACACGTCCTGCGGCACGAGCGTGGGCGGTGCGACGAGGGTGACCTCCGCGCCGAGCGTGTCCAGCAGCCACACGTTCGATCGGGCGACGCGAGAGTGCAGCACGTCTCCCACGATCGTCACGCGCAGACCCGAGAGATCCCTCCCCCGGCTGTCCGCGCCGAATCGGCGCTTGCGCATCGTGAAGGCATCCAGGAGCGCCTGAGTCGGATGCTCGTGCGTGCCGTCGCCCGCATTCACGACGCCCGCCGTGATCCATCCGCTCGTGGCAAGGGTTCGCGGGGCGCCGGAGGCGCCGTGGCGGATGACGACGGCATCCGCCCCCATGGCCTGCAGGGTCTGCGCGGTGTCCTGCAGACTCTCGCCCTTGGAGACGCTCGATCCCTTGGCGGAGAAGTTGATGACGTCGGCGCTCAGGCGCTTGGCCGCGGCCTCGAACGAGATGCGCGTGCGCGTCGAGTCCTCGAAGAAGAGGTTCACGACGGTCTTGCCGCGGAGCGTGGGGAGCTTCTTGACCTCGCGCTGTTGTGTGTCGGCCATGTCTTCGGCGACGTCGAGGATGCTCAGGGCCTCGTCGCGCGTGAGTGTCTTGGTGTCGAGCAGGTGCCTCATGATTCGATCGTCACTTCTTCGACGCCGTCCACCTCGGCGAGGCGTACATTGACGCGCTCGTCGCGCGAGCTCGGCAGGTTCTTGCCGACGAAATCCGGGCGGATGGGGAGCTCGCGGTGTCCGCGGTCGACGAGGGTCGCCAGGCGGACGACGGAAGGGCGACCGATGTCCTGCAGGGCGTCGAGGGCGGCTCGGATGCTGCGGCCCGAGAAGAGCACGTCGTCCACGAGGACGACGACCTTGCCGTCGATCCCTCCGGGCGGGATCTGCGTGGGCCGCGGCGTTCGGGTGGGATTGCGGTGCAGGTCGTCGCGGTACATCGTCACATCCAGCGCGCCGACCGGCACCTGGGTGCCCGAGAAGTCGGCGAGCAGAACGCCGATCCGTTCGGCGAGGGTGACGCCGCGAGTGGGGATCCCCAGGAGCACCAGGCCATCGGGTCCGCGGTTGGACTCGAGGATCTCGTGCGAGATCCGAGTCAGAGCCCGGGCGATGTCGGCACTGTATAGAACGATGCGGGGCCGCTCGGTGCGCGTGCTCATCCGCCGCTCCCTTCTCCGCCTCTCTGGACGGTGTTAAAGGTTGCTGTGTGGAACTGCATCCACCCTACCGGACGCCCGCGGTCAGCCGAGGCAGGTGATCGCGCCGAGACAGGGCCGCAGAACGCTCGGTCTCGACGAGATCCCCTGTCTCGCCGCAGCCGAGACGGGGGCCAGGGGGGTCAGAGAGGGGCGGGGGCTGTGGATTCGGCGTAGTGAGGGTCTTCCACGCGGCTCGCGCGGATCGGGTGTCCCTGGCTCGTGAGGCATTTGCCGCTCGCCAAGTCCCACTTCCAGTCGTGCAGGGAGCACGTCAGGACGCCGTCCTCGATCTTGCCCGTCTTCGTCAGGTCGGCGCGCAGGTGGGGGCAGCGGCGCTGCACGGTCCAGTCGCCGAGCTGAGCATCCTCGGTCTGGTCCGTCTGCTCCGCGTACCAGTTCTCGACGTACTCGATGCGGTCGCGCGACAGGCACTTGAGGAACGTGGTGAGGAACTCGTTGAACTTGCCGCTGCGCCCCACCTGGAACTGCATCGACAGGAAGATCGAGTTCGACCAGTCGATCTCATGGTCGCGGATGTTCGTCGAGACGAGATCGGCGGGGATCGTGTACCAGTAGATGCACTCCTCCCCCGCGAACTCGCGCACCTTCGCCTTGGGGAAGTCGACGACCATGTCGAGGTCGCCGATGCGGAAGCGCACGTTGCCTCCCACACCGTTTCGGATCGTCCGCCCTCGGCGCAGCAGCGGCTCCCACCAGTCCTTGATCGCCGCGAGCATCTCGTCGGGGGGCAGGACGTCGGCACGGGATGCCTCTTCCGCGGCGACCTCGTCCTGACGCGAGTCCCGCTGCTCGGCGAGGTAGTCCCACTTCTGGTCGAAGAACCGGTCGATCTCGGCCTCGGTGTAGAGGGTCTGCGTGACCTCGAGCTCGCCGTGGTTCAGCTCCACGACAGTGCCGGGCACGAACTCGTAGCCCTTCTGCTCGGGCCGCAGCTCTTTCATGTGCGTGAGGAACTGACGCTGATCAGTGAAGATCGAATCCTCGTCCTGACCGATGCCGTTGTAGCGGAAGAGGTCGTCGCGCAAGAACATCGGCGGGCCCGCCATGGGGAAGACGTGTTCGGCGTCGACCTTCTCGATGTAATACATCGCGCGCTTGTTCTGCGCTTCGCGCTTGAGTTTGGCGAAGTTGCGCTTCGCATCCTGCGGCAGGTCGTACACCATGGGCCACCAGATCGCTCCGGAGACCTGGGTGAAGTACGCGTCCGGCTTGCTGAAACCGAGCAGCTTGTCGAGATCGAGCGGATGCGAGTCGTTCTGGTTCAGGATGCTGGCAGTGCCGTCGTCGACGCTCAACGACGAGTCCCCGATCGGCCCGTCGCTCGGTGCACGGAGCGGTGTCACCATGAGCGTGAGATCGCCGAAGTGCAGGGGCACGCCCGCCTGGGTGAAGACGATGTTGTCGTAGCCGAGCCGGCGAAGGTCCTGTTCGAGATCGTCGGTGGGATAGTCCGGGAGCAGCACCGTGATGTCTTTCGGCACGTAGCGCTCCATGAGCGCGGGGTCGAAGTGATCGCGGTGGCGATGCGAGACGTAGAGGAAGTCCGCTTTGCCGAATCTCTCCCAGTCGAGCCCCCGATTATCGGGGAACGGGAACCATGATCCGAAGAACGTCGGCCCGATGACGGGGTCGCAGAGGATGCTGCCGCCCGCCGTCTCGATGAACATCCCGGCATGGCCGAGCCCCGTGATCCGCATGCGTGCTCCTTCCTCCGAGAGTCTACGGGAGGGGCCTGGCGGCGCCTCGAGGCGGGCCGTGCAAAAGGCTCTCCGCGCCTGGGATACGCTCCGGATATGTGCTCGCGCATCCTCTGGAACGACAATCCCATCGCCAAGACCGTCAGCCGCTGCATGGACTGGTCGGTCGACGATGAGCCCGAGCTGTGGTTCGTGCCTCGCGGCACCGACCGCGTGGGCGGGACGGATGCGGAGAGCCTCCGCTGGACGTCGGCGCACGCCACGCTGGTGACGAGCATGTGGGGCCTGGGGACGGTCGACGGCATGAACGAGCGCGGCCTCGCCGCACACGCGCTGTACCTCGATCCCGAGGACGTCTCGTTTCCCGCGCCGGACGGTCGCCCATCCGTCTCGAACGCCATGTGGGTGCAGTACCTGCTCGACACGTTCGAGACCGTCGCCGAAGCGGTCGACGCGATCGACCGCGTGCGGATCACGTCGCCGGACTTCCGCGGCCAGCAGCTGGGCATCCATATCGCCCTCGAGGACGCGACGGGCGATTCGGCGATCATCGAACCGCTCGACGGCAGGCTCGTCGTGCATCACGGGCGGGAGTTCACCGTCATGACGAACTCCCCCACCCTGGACCGTCAGCTCGAGAACCTGTCGAGGTACCGCCCGTTCGGAGGCGAGCTGCCTCCGCCGGGCGACATCACCTCGGCCGACAGGTTCGTGCGGTCGGCGTACTTCCTGCACTACCTGCCCGAACCTCGGAACGAGGTCGAGGCCGTCGCAGGTGTCTTCCAGCTCATCGCCAACGTCTCGGTGCCCTATGGCGCCCCGTATTCCGACGGCGGCGTGTATCCGACGTGGTGGCGCGCCGGTGCCGACCTGACGAACCGGGTCTACTACTTCGGGTCCACGCGCAGTCCGAACATCTTCTGGATCGTGCTGGACGATCTCGCCGAGGTTACCGAGGTGCGCCGGATCGACCCGCGCGAGCCGTCACTCGTCGGTGACCAGACCGCGAACCTGGCGCCCGCGAGCCTCTCCTACTGAAGAGCGCGGCTCAGCGAGAGGGGTTCAGGAGGACCGGGCGACTCGTCCCAGGACGCCGTGGATGAACGACCCCGAGTCGTCGGTCGAGAACTCCTTGGCCAGCTCGACGGCTTCGTCGATCGCCACTCCGGCCGGCACCTCGTCGTTGTAGAGCAGCTCCCACACCCCGATGCGAAGCACGGCGCGGTCGACGGCCGGCATGCGGGCGAGCGTCCAGTCCTTCGCGAACGTGGTGATCTGCTCGTCGATCGCCTCACGATTGTCGATCACGCCGTCGACGATCTCGCGCGCGTACAGCCATGACGCCTCACGGGCCGGTTCACTGGAGGCGCGCTGTGCCTCGGCGGCGAGGGTGGTGGCGATGTCGTCGCCGCGGACGTCGGCTTGGAAAAGGATGTCGAGCGCGCGCTTGCGGGCCTTCGAACGAGCGCTCACCTAGTTGACGCGACCGAGGTAGTCACCGGTGCGGGTGTCGACCTTGACCCGGGTGCCGGTCTCGAGGAAGAGCGGAACCTGGATCTCGTACCCGGTCTCGACGGTCGCCGGTTTGGTGCCCGCCGATGAGCGGTCGCCCTGCAGGCCCGGCTCGGTGTAGGTGATCTCGAGGACGACGGATGCCGGGAGCTCGACGTAGAGCGGATTTCCGTTGTTGAGGGCGATCTGCACCTGCTGGTTCTCGAGCAGGAAGTTCGCCGCTTCGCCCACTGTCGCGGCAGGGACCGTGAGCTGGTCGTAATCTGCGACATCCATGAAGACGTAGCCCTCGCCGTCGTTGTACAGATAGGTGAAGTCGCGCCGGTCGACGTTCTCGATCTCGATCTTCGCGCCGGCGTTGTACGTGCGGTCCACGGTCTTGCCCGAGACGACGTTCTTGAGCTTGGTGCGCACGAACGCCCCGCCCTTGCCCGGCTTGACGTGCTGGAACTCGATGACGTTCCAGAGCTGTC
This sequence comes from Microbacterium rhizomatis, assembly GCF_008710745.1. Lineage (GTDB taxonomy): Bacteria > Actinomycetota > Actinomycetes > Actinomycetales > Microbacteriaceae > Microbacterium > Microbacterium rhizomatis. The sequence goes on along the minus strand of NZ_VYSA01000001.1, from coordinate 521,342 downwards.
CGTCGATGCTGAGCACGACGCCGTTCTTGATGTCTGCGGTGGAGGCCATGGGTGGGAAGTCCGATCGTGTGAGGAAAGTCGGCGGGCACGATGAAGCGGCCCGACGTTCGATTCTACGGGATGCCCGCTGTCGTCGCGGGAAGTCAGCCCTCGGCCTGCCCGGTGAGGATTGCGATCAGCCGATCCGTCGCGGTCGCATAACCTGCAACGCCCTCACCGATCACGTGCACGACGGCGACGTCGGCGACGTACGAGAAGTGCCGGAACGACTCCCTGGCACGCACGTCCGAGATGTGGATCTCGGCAACGGGGAGCGCCACGCCCGACAGCGCGTCGCGCAGGGCGACCGACGTGTGCGTCAGACCGCCCGGGTTGATCACGATGCCCGCGCAATCCTCGCGAGCGGCGTGGATCGCGTCGATCAGGACGCCTTCGTGATTGCTCTGGACGGCGCGAACCTCGAAGCCGTGGGCGGATGCGGCATCCGCGGTGATGCGCTCGACATCGGCGAGGGTCTGCGTGCCGTACACCTCCGGCTCGCGGGTGCCCAGGAGATTCAGGTTCGGGCCGTTGACGAGCAGCAGGCGGCGGGGCGCGCTCATGCTCCGACCTCCTGGTATGCCGCGAACAGGAGCGACTCGTCGGGTGCCTGAAGGACGGTGGGGCGCGCGAGGTCGTCCAGAACGATGAATCGCAGCATCCCTCCCCTGCTCTTCTTATCGCGCTGCATCGTGGCCAGCAGCTGCGGCCATGCGCCGGCGCGGTAAGAGGTGGGCAGGCCCAGGAGTTCCAGGATGCTGCGGTGCCGTTGCGCCACCTCGTCGGGCAGCCGCCCGGCGAGTCTCGACAGCTCGGCGGCGAAGAGCATGCCGACGGAGATCGCGGCGCCGTGGCGCCACCGGTAGCGTTCGGCGTGTTCGATCGCATGGCCGAGGGTGTGACCGTAGTTGAGGACTTCGCGCAGCCCCGCTTCGCGCAGATCCTCGCCCACGACGCGGGCCTTCATCTCGATCGCGAGCTCGATGCACCGGCGGAAGGCGTCTGTCGCCGGATCCGTTGCAGCTGCGGGGTCGGCTTCGATCAGGTCGAGGATCTCGGGGTACCAGATGAACCCGGCCTTGACCACCTCGGCGAAGCCGGCGACCCGTTCGTTGGGCGACAGGGTGTCGAGAGTATCGAGGTCGCAGATCACGGCCCGGGGCGGCCAGAACGCACCGACCAGGTTCTTGCCCTCCGCGGTGTTGATCCCGGTCTTGCCGCCGACGGCCGCGTCCACCATGCCGAGCACGGTGGTGGGCACCTGCACGAGCTGCACGCCGCGCAGCCACGTGGCCGCGACGAAACCCGCCAGATCCGTCACCGCTCCCCCACCGAAGCCGACGACGGCGTCGGTGCGGGTGAAGTCGGCCTGGCCCATGACCTGCCAGCAGAAGGCGGCGACCTCGACGCGCTTTCCCTGCTCAGCATCGGGGATCTCGGCCAGCAGCACCTCGCGCGCGCCGTCACCCATGAGAAGCCCGCGCAACTCGGATGCCTGTGCGGCGAGCGTCGGCGGATGCACGACCAGCACCTTCCGCACGCTCGATGCGAGCGCGTCGCCGACAAGGGGAAGGATCCCGCGGCCGACGGTGATGTCGTACGGCGCATCCCCTGCCACAGAGATGATCGTGTTCTGGCTCATTCGCTGCCTTCTGAGACGGTGCCGGGCGCTGCGTGCGGGACGGTGTCCTGGGCACGGGCCCACTCGGCGATCGCGGCGGCGATCGCCGAGATATGCCCGGTCGAGGAATCGAAGGTCACATCGGCGACCTCCTCGTAGAGGGGATGGCGCTCCGCGTAGATGCGCCGCCACTGGGCGATCGGGTCGCCGTCGTTCAGGAGCGGGCGGTTCTGGCCGCCGATGCGCGCGCGCACGATGTCGGGCGACACCGTGAGGAGCACGACGTGATGCGCGGCCAGATCTGCACGGGTCGCCGCATCCAGCACAGCTCCGCCACCGAGCGCCACGACTCCGCCGGTCGCGAGTGCGGCGACGACCGCCTCGCGCTCGACCGCGCGGAAGAATGCCTCGCCGTGCGACTCGAAAAGCGCGGGGATGGGGCCGTGCGCGCGGACGACCACGGTGTCGGTGTCGGTGAACTCCCGATCGAGTTCCCGCGCGACCTTCTTCGCAATGCTGCTCTTACCCGCTCCCATCGGCCCGACGAAGACGAGCGCGGCCCTGTCAGGCGAGGTCATCGGACAGCAGCGCGGCCTCGGAGGCCGACGTGGTGCGCAGCGTCTCGGGAATCGACGCGAGATAGGACGTGAGGTTGCGCCGCGTCTCGCCGATGCTGTCGCCACCGAACTTCTCGAGCACCGACTCGGCGAGAACGATCGCGACCATCGCCTCGGCCACGACTCCGGCCGCAGGCACGGCACACACGTCCGAACGCTGATGGTGCGCCGTGGCGGTGTCTCCGGTCGCGACGTCGACCGTCCGGAGCGAATGGGGCACGGTGGCGATCGGCTTCATCCCGGCCCGCACACGCAGCACCGTTCCGGTCGACATGCCGCCCTCGGTGCCGCCCGCGCGGTCGCTGCCGCGGGTGATCCCGTCGCCCGTGGCGAACAGCTCGTCATGGGCGGCCGAACCGCGGCGCCGAGTGGTCTCGAAGCCGTCGCCGACCTCGACGCCCTTGATGGCCTGGATGCTCATGATGGCCTGAGCGAGCTTGCCGTCCAGGCGGCGGTCCCAGTGGACGTGCGACCCGAGCCCGGGCGGCAGGCCGTACGCGAGCACCTCGACGATGCCGCCGAGGGTGTCGCCGTCGCGGCGGGCGGCGTCGACCTCGGCGACCATGCGGGCGGAGGTCTCGGGGTCGAAGCACCGCAACGGATCGGCATCCAGGGTGTCGACGTCGTCGGGAGTGGGGAGCTCGGCGTCATCGGGGACGCGCACGGGACCGATCGAGAGCGTGTGGCTCACGAGGCGGATGCCGAGCTCGGCGAGGAACGAGCGCGCCAGGGTGCCGAGTGCGACGCGGGCGGCCGTCTCGCGAGCGCTCGCGCGCTCGAGGATCGGGCGTGACTCGTCGAACGCGTACTTCTGCATGCCCACCAGGTCGGCGTGGCCGGGCCGCGGGCGGGTGAGAGCGGCGCCGCGCCCGCGGGACTTCTCGGTCAGCTCGACCGGCTCGGGACTCATCACCTCGACCCACTTGGGCCACTCTGTGTTGCCGATGCGCAGAGCGATCGGGCTACCCATCGACAGGCCGTGGCGGACGCCGCCGGAGATCGCGAGTTCATCCTCCTCGAACTTCATGCGCGACCCGCGCCCATAGCCGAGCTTGCGGCGGGCGAGGTCGGCTCGGATGTCGTCGAGCGAGATGGGGACGCCGGAGGGCAGGCCCTCCATGATGGCGACGAGTTCGGGACCGTGCGATTCGCCGGCCGTGAGCACGCGGAGCATTCGTCTAGTCTCCCATGCGCGGAGTGGAGGCCACTCGCGCGGCGGCTTCAGTCGGCGACGAGCGTGGCGCGCATCGCCTCGAGCACGAGCGGTTCGTTCGGAAGCGGCCGGTCCGCGTCGCCGGACACGAAGATCCGCACCTGGAGCACGGCCTGGTGCAGCAGCATCCCGAGCCCGGAGTGGGCGGGCAACCCGCGCGCCGCCCACGCCCGGGCGAGCGGCGTGGGCCATGTGCCGTAGACGGCGTCGAACAGGCCCCCGCCGGATTCGGCGAGAAGATCGACGGACCCGTCGGGGATCACCGCGTCCCCGGGAATCGTGGCGAGCGTGAGCGTCACCGGCTCGAGCCGCGAATCGGGGAACGGGATGGCGTGCACATCGACTCCGATGCGTCCCCCGAGCGCGACCAGCCCGACCGTTGCCTCAGGCCGGCGCGCCACGACCTCGACGCGGCGGGCGCCGAGCTCGGCCAGTGCCACGAGCGCCGAGGTCGCCGTCGCGCCCGCGCCGATGATCCGCGCCCGTTCGACAGCACCGGTGCCGTGGTCCTGGAGCATGCGGATGAGGCCGCCGACGTCGGTGTTGAATCCGTGCGGCCCGTCGGGGGTGAGCAGCAGTGTGTTGACCGCGCCGGTGAGATGTGCGCGCCGATCGCGGTCGACGGATACGGCGAACGCCGCCGACTTGAGAGGAAAGGTCACCGAGAGCCCGCGCCAGCTGTCGTCGAGCGAGCCCAGCACGGCATCGAAGTCGGGTACGGTGACCTGCCGTCGCCCGTAGTCCCAGTCCAGCCCCAGAACCGCGTACGCGGCGGTATGCAGCTGTGGCGATCGACTGTGCGCGATCGGGTCGCCCCACACCGCAAGGCGCGTCGGGCCGGTCAGCACCCCGAGTCCGGGTGATCGGTGCACCAGGTCTGCCACTGCGCGACCGCCTTCTCGTGATCGGCCACGTTGGTCGTGAACACCGTTTCACCGGTATCGAGGTTCACCGTCACGAAGTACAGCCACGGGCCGTCGGCGGGGTGCATCGCCGCGTCGATCGCGGTGTCGCCCGGATTCGCGATCGGTCCGACCGGCAGACCGGGGTGCACGTACGTATTCCACGCGTTGTCGTCGGTCAGAGCGGCCTCGGACGAGCTCACCGTGCCGTCGTGCATCTCGCCGTAGCCGTACTGGGCGGTGGAGTCCATCTGCAGCAGCCCGAAGGTCTCCTGGTTCGAGGGGTCGAGGCGGTTCTCGATCACCCGCGACACTTTGTAGAAGTCCTGGGTGAATCGGGCCTCGCGCTGGATGATCGAGGCGATCGTCAGGATCCGCTGCCGGTCCTCGACCGGCACACTCGCCGCGTCGAGCGACTGCACGGTGCGGTCGACGAGGGTCTGGATGATCTGCGTGGCGGTGGCGTCCGGGGCGAACGAGTACGTCGCCGGGAAGAGCCACCCCTCCAGGCTGTCGGCGCTCACTCCATAGCTCGCGGGCGTCGCGACGGCGGCCTGGAAGTCGGCGAGCGGGATGCCGGTGCCCTCGGCGAGGATCGGGAGCGACTGCTGAACGGTGAGTCCCTCACGCAGCTGGGCCGACCTCTCTACCTTGTTCGCGGGGTCGAGGAGGGCCGCCAGCGCAGCTTCCGAGGTCATCTGCTTCTGCAGTTTGAAGACCCCGGGAACGAAAGGCGGGTTCTGCGCGGTGGCGATCAGGTAGTCGTAGAACGCCGTAGGCGTCTTGGTCACTCCCGCGTCGAACAGGCTCTGCGAGATCGGGCTGCCGGTGTCGCCTTCGGCGATCGTGACGAGCGCCTCTCCGTTGGCTTCGCCCGCCGCGTAGTCCTTCGGCTCGGTCCAGCCCATCACCTCGCGGATCTTGCCTTCGTAGGTGTTCCAGACCCACAGCCCTCCTCCGGCGATGCCGCCGAGGATGACCAGCACGACGCCGAGTGCGATCCAGCCCCCGATGCGGCGCTTCCGCTTGTTGCGCGGCGGCGGTGGCGAGCCCACATCGTGCGTGGTGCGTGTGCCGGTGAAGAGGTCTTCGAGGTCGGCGGTGGGCACCGGCGCCGTCGCGACCGCCGTGCGCGAGGGCATGCGCGGGGCGACGGGGGCCCCGGCCGCCGCGGGACCCGGGTCTTCTGCCGCGGGGCTCGCTGCGGGTACGCTGCGCGCGACGGGCGCAGCCGGCGCGGGGGGTTCCTGCGCGGCTTCGCGGGCTGCCCGTCGCGACAGCGGCGGGCTCGCGGGGGCGGGCGCCGCATCCCCGGACCGCTGTGCAGCGGTGGTGCTCTTCGCTACCTCGGCGCTGTCGCCGCGGCCGCTCTCGCGCTGCCGCGGATCGGGCAGCTTGCCGAAGAGATCCGCAAACGGATCGTCGAACGGCGACGAAGATTCGGGCATGTTCAGGCGGGCTCCTGGGCCGGGGGAACGGACGTTCCGGGCGGTCGGCCGCTGTTCTTCTCGACATCGATGGCCTGCTGGAGCAGGACGACGGCGGCGACCTGATCAACAATGCTACGAGATTTTCGCTGTGTCCTGCCGGAATCGCGCAGAGCCGCGTGCGCCGAGACGGTGCTGAGGCGCTCATCGACGAGGCGCACGGGCACATCGGATGCTCTCGCCAGCGCCGCGGCGAACTCCCGCGAATCGGTGGTCGAAGCGGTGTCCGACCCGCTGAGGCTGAGCGGGAGACCCACCAGGATCTCCATCGCCGAGTGCTCGTCCGACAGTGCCAGGACGCGTGCGATCGAGTCGTCGTTGCGCGCTACGGTCTCCACGGGCACGGCCAGCATCCCGTCCGGATCGCACCGCGCAACGCCCACACGGGCGCGGCCGACGTCGACTCCGAGACGGACACCGCGGCGGAAGCCGCTCAAGAGGCCGAGCGCTCCAGTGTGCTCCGCACGGCGGCGAGTCCGGCGGGAAGGACGGAAACGTCCGGTCCGCCGCCCTGCGCGACGTCGTCGCGGCCTCCTCCTCCGCCACCGAGCGCAGCCGCGGCCGCCTTTGCGAGCACCCCCGCCTTCGCGCCGGCCGTGCGGGCGGCCTCGTTCGTCGCGACGATCACCACGGGGCGGCCGCCCACGTCGGCACCGAGTGCCACGACGGCGGGCGCCGAGCCGAGGCGTTCGCGTACCTGCAGAGCGAGCGTGCGCACGTCGTCGCCCGAGCCGGCGACGCCGATCGAGGCGGTGACGAGCCGGTGGGGTCCGACCGCGACGGCGGTCTCGGCGAGCGCGGGCGCACGATCGGCGAGTGCGCGTGCCTCGAACGCGGCGATCTTCTTCTCTGCCGCCCGCAGGCTCGCTGCGAGGTCGGCGATACGTGCCGGCAACTGGTCGCGCGGGATCTTCAGCGATGACGTGAGCTGCGAGACGATGGCCCGCTCGGCGGCGAGCTCGCGGAATGCGTCCTGGCCGACCAGGGCTTCCACGCGTCGGTTGGATGCTCCGACCGACGATTCACCGACGAGGTTGATGATTCCGATCTCGGCGCTCGAACTCACATGCGTGCCTCCGCACAGTTCGCGCGACCACGGGCCGCCGATATCGACCATGCGCACTTCGCTGCCGTACTTCTCGCCGAAGAGCGCCATCGCGCCCAGCGACGTCGCCTCATCCAGAGACATCACCCGGGTCGTCACCTCGAGATTGTCGCGGACGGCGTTGTTGGCGATCTCTTCGATCTCGGTCCGCGTCTCGGGCGAGAGCGCCGATCCCCAGTTGAAGTCGAACCGCATGTAGCCGGCGCGGTTGAGCGAACCGGTCTGCGTCGCGCTCCGTCCGAGGGTGTCGCGGATCGCGGCGTGCACCAGGTGGGTCGCGGAGTGCGCCTGGCGTGCGGAGCGCCGATTCGCGGCATCCACGATCGTGCTCGCGGCGAGCCCGACCGCGACCTCACCGCTCGTGACGGCGACGGTGTGGCTGATCAGGCCTACGACGGGCTTCTGCACGTCGAGCACTTCGAGTTCGTAGCCGGGGCCGACGATGATGCCCTTGTCGGCGACCTGGCCGCCCGACTCCGCGTACAGGGCCGTTTCGGCGACGATGATCTCGGCGATCTGACCGGCCGATGCCCGGTCGACCGACACGCCGTCGACGATGATCCCGAGCACCGTCGACTCGGCCTCGAGCTCGGTGTATCCGGTGAACACGGTCTCACCGAGGCTGCGGAACTCGCGATAGATGCTCGTGTCGGCGAGCTGGCGCTTGCGCGCCCGCGCGTCGGCTTTCGCCCGGGTGCGCTGCTCCTGCATGAGCTGGTCGAAGGCCGCACGATCGACGGTGAGACCTGCCTCCTCTGCCGCTTCGAGGGTGAGGTCGATCGGGAAGCCGTACGTGTCGTGCAGCAGGAATGCCTGCTCACCGCCGATCGACTCTCCGCCGGATTGCCTGGTCTCGGCGACCGCGGTCTCGAGGATCACGGACCCTGCGGCCAGCGTGCGCAGGAATGTGCGCTCCTCGGCGAACGCGTACTGCGAGATGCGCTCCCAGTCGTCCGCCACGACCGGGTATGCCTCGGCCATCGCGTCGCGCGATGCGGCGAACAGCGTGGGGAAGGTCGGGCCGTCCACCCCCAGGAGCCGCATCGACCGGATCGTGCGCCGCATGATGCGGCGCAGGATGTAACCCCGCCCCTCGTTCGACGGCGTGACGCCGTCGGCGAGCAGCATGAGCGATGAGCGCACGTGGTCGGCGATGATCCGCATCCGCACGTCGTCTTCGTGGTTCGCGCCGTACGTCTTGCCGCTCAATTCCGCGGCGAGGTCGAGCACGGGGCGCACCTGGTCGGTCTCGTACATGTTCTGCACGCCCTGCTTGATGAACGCGATGCGCTCCAGGCCCATGCCGGTATCGATGTTCTTGTTCGGCAGTTCGCCGACGATGTCGAAGTCGTACTTCGACGTGACGTTGGAGATCTCGTACTGCATGAAGACGAGATTCCAGATCTCGACGTATCGATCGTCGTCGGTCGCCGGGCCGCCGTCGACGCCGTAGGCAGGACCCTGGTCGAAGAAGATCTCGGAGCAGGGACCGGCCGGACCGGGCAGGCCGGTGCTCCAGTAGTTCGTGTCCTTGTCGAGACGCTGGATGCGCTCCTCCGGAAGCTTCGCGATCTCGCTCCACAGCGCCGCAGCCTCGTCGTCGTCCTTGTAGACCGTGACCCACAGATCTTTCGGGTCGAAGCCGAGTCCGCCCTCGCTCTCTGCCGTGGTGAGCAGCTCCCAGGCATAGCGGATCGCATCGGCCTTGAAATAGTCGCCGAACGACCAGTTGCCGAGCATCTGGAAGAACGTGCCGTGCCGGGGGGTCTTGCCGACCTCTTCGATGTCGTTCGTGCGGATGCACTTCTGCACATCCGCCGCGCGCGGGTAGGGCGGCGGCACGTCGCCGCTGAGGTACGGGATGAACGGCACCATGCCGGCGACGGTGAACAGCAGAGCGGGGTCGTCGGTGACCAGCGAAGCGGACGGGACGATCGTATGGCCGCGCTTCTCGAAGAAGTCGAGGAAACGGCTGGCGATCTCTGCGGTCTTCATGGATCCTCCGGGCAGGCGAGCAGAGCGCACTCCATCGCGGTGCGCTCGGGAAAGGTGACGTCAGTCGGCGAGCTTCTTGGCGGCGTCCGAGACGGCGTCCGCCGTGTCTGACACCGACGAGGCCGCCGACTCGGCTGCACCGGCCGCGGCGCTCTTGGCGGCGCCGACCACATCGGCCGCGGCGTCTTTGGCGGAGTCGACCGCGCCCTTGGCCGCATCGAGCGCGTCGGACCCGGCATCCTTCACACCATCGACGAATCCGCCGATGCGCGATTCCTGCTCGCGGTAGGCGTCGCTCATCCGATCGGTGAACTCCGCGATGCGCGCGTCGACCTCGGAGAGCAGCTCGTGGCCGCGCGGGTCCTTGTTGACCAGATGTGCGGCGACGAATCCGCCTGCGATGCCGAGCAGGAACCAGAACAGGTTCTTCACTGTGTGACACTCCCTCGATTGCGCCGCGAATGCGGCATCCCCTCATCGTAGGCGACGCTCCGGGTGCGTGGAGGGGCTTGCGAGCGGCGCGGAAACGACGAAGGGCGCCGGGATGACCCGGCGCCCTTCGGCTTCGCTCGTCGAGCGAGCGAAGCGAGACGAAACGCTAGCGCGCGGCGTAGTACTCCACCACGAGCTGCACGTCGCAGGTCACGGGAACCTCGGCGCGCTTCGGGCGGCGCGTCAGGCGCGCCTGCAGCTTGTCGAGCTCGACCTCGAGGTAGCCCGGGACGTTGGGCAGAACCTCGGCGTGACCGCCGGCCGCGGCGACCTGGAAGGGCTCGGTGCCCTCGCTCTTGGCCTTGACGTGGATCAGCTGTCCCGGCTTGACGCGGAACGACGGGCGGTCAACGGTCTGGCCGTCGACCAGGATGTGGCGGTGAACGACGAGCTGGCGAGCCTGCGCGGTCGTGCGGGCGAAGCCCGAACGCAGCACGAGGGCGTCCAGGCGCATCTCGAGCAGCTCGACCAGGTTCTCACCGGTCAGGCCGTCCTTGCGACGCGCCTCGTTGAACGTGTTGCGCATCTGCTTCTCGCGGATGCCGTACTGCTCGCGCAGACGCTGCTTCTCGCGGAGACGGACGGCGTAGTCGCTGTCCTGCTTGCGCTTGGTGCGGCCGTGCTCACCCGGCGCATAGGGGCGCTTCTCGAGGTAGCGGGCGGCCTTGGGGGTCAGTGCGATGCCGAGGGCGCGCGAGAGGCGCACCTTGCGGCGGTCCTGGGACTTCGTTGCCACGAAGGTTCCTTCCGATGACGTGGCCGCGTCTTTCACGGCTCACGGACGTATCGCCCGACTCCGCCTTTCCGGTTCGCACGCCGGGGCGCAACGGAAAGTAGGTGAAGGAGAAGGGGGATGCCCGAAAACTCTGTTTCGAGCCGGTCAAGTCTACCAGAGCGGACCCGGGTGACCCGCCGAGTCGTCGAGCTGCTCGATGAGCTCCAGCATCCCGACCGGATAGAACGGCGGGTCCTCTGCGCGCAGTGCGTTCAGATCGACCCATTTCACGGTCGTCTTCGCATCCAGGACAGACAATTCCGCGTCCCACGGCAGAGCATCGAACGCGGGGCTCCGCACGGAGAAGACGTGCACGACCTCGTGCCCGCGGGCCCATCCGGCTTCGAAGATGTTCTCGGTGACGGCGAGCTGCCGCACCTCCGCAAGCTCGACGTCGAGCTCTTCCTCGAACTCGCGGCGCACCGCATCGGAGGCGGATTCGCCGAACTCGATGCCCCCGCCGATCGCACGGGCGAACACGCCGTGGCGCTCAGTCGCCGGGTAGATCTCGACGAGCGCGCGCCCCTCGCGCACGACGAGCCCCACCGCGATATTGCGGATCCGATCGGAAGGTGGAGTCACCCCTCCATCGTGCCAGTCCTGCGCCTCATTCCCCTTCGAGGATGCGGCGGATCTTCTCCAGGCGCGCCTGGACCTCGCGCTCCTGGCCGTGGGCGGTGGGCTGATAGTAGCGACGCCCGCGCAATTCGTCGGGGAGGTACTGCTGGGCGACCACGCCGATCTCGGAGTCATGCGGGTACACGTAGCCCTTGCCGTGCCCCAGCCGCTTCGCACCCGGGTAATGCGCGTCGCGGAGCGGTTTCGGCACCCGACCGAACCCGCCGTTGCGCACATCGACGATCGCTGCGTCGATCGCAAGGTACGCCGCGTTGGATTTCGCGGTGGTCGCGAGGTATGCGGTCGCCTCCGCCAGCGGGATCCGCCCTTCGGGCATGCCGATGAAGGCGACCGCATCGGCGGCGGCGACGGCGATCACGAGAGCCTGCGGGTCTGCCAGCCCGATGTCCTCCGCCGCCGAGATCACCAGCCGGCGTGCGATGAACCGCGGGTCTTCGCCCGCCTCGACCATCCGCGCCAGGTAGTGGATCGCCGCATCCACATCGGAGCCTCTGATCGACTTGATGAAGGCGCTGATGACGTCGTAGTGCTCGTCGCCCTGGCGGTCGTATCGCAGCAGCGCACGATCGACGGCCTGCGCGATGTGCTCTCCGGTGATAGCCGCGGGCGCATCGCGCGAATCCGAAGCGTCCGCATCCGAACCGTCGGCGAGAACGCCTTCGTCGGGAGCGGCGGAAATGGATGCCGCGGCCTCCAGCGCCGTCAATGCACGGCGGGCGTCGCCCGACGCGAGCCGGATCAGCGCGGCCCGTGCCTCGGGTTCGAGCGTGACGGATCCGGCCAGCCCTCGAGGATCTGCGACCGCACGATCCACGAGCAGGCCGAGGTCGTCGTCGCTCAGCGGTTGCAGCGTCAGAAGCAGGGAGCGTGACAGGAGCGGTGAGATCACCGAGAACGAGGGGTTCTCGGTCGTCGCCGCGATGAGGATGACCCAGCCGTTCTCCACCCCGGGCAGCAGCGCGTCCTGCTGCGCCTTCGTGAAGCGGTGGATCTCGTCGAGGAAGAGGATCGTCGACTGCCCGTAGAGGTCTCGCTGAGTGAGCGCCTCCTGCATGACCTCGCGCACGTCGCGCACGCCGGCCGTCACCGCGGACAGCTCGACGAACCGGCGCCCGGACGAACGCGCGATGGCCTGGGCGAGCGTGGTCTTGCCCGTGCCCGGCGGCCCCCAGAGGATCACCGAGACGGCGGACGAAGCCGCCGGATCGGCATTGGCAAGAGCTACGAGCGGCGACCCGGGCCGAAGGAGATGCGACTGACCGGCGACTTCGTCGAGCGAGACGGGTCGCATCCGCACCGCGAGGGGGGTCTGCCCCTGGAACAGCGCGGCGGGAACGGTCACCGCTCCAGGCTAGCCGCGCGTTCCGACCCTCGGCGTGCATCGCGCATGGCCCGCCCCTCTAGGATCGGGGGGCCGGGAAGTTCCGGAGACGACGGATGCCGGCAGCGACCGGCGGCGAGGGAGGACCGTGGCGACGGGAGCGAGAAGCCGCGACAACCGCGATGAGCGTGAGCGTGCCAGGATCTATCAGGCCCGGCTGGCGCTGCACGAGGATCAGATCCGTCGCCGCTATCGCGACAACGTTCTGGCAGGCATCGTCGGAGGAGTCATCGTCCTGGCGATCATCGGCGCACAGACTGCCTATTTCGTGATGGGCCCGGGTGCACCCGCCCCGGTGCCCGGCTCGACACCCTCCTCGAGCGTGAGCCCCGAACCGACCACCTCGACGGCTCCCACCTCCCCCGCACCCACTCCGTGAGACAGGTGATCGCGCGCCCACCTGCTTCGCGCAGGCGTCGTGGGTATTAGGCTCGATGCCGTCCATCCCCCACAGGCGGCGCATGCCGCGATGAGGTGCATCCCGTGACTGCCTCCGCAGATTCCACTCCCGAAACCACTCCGATTCCCGGCCCACCGCGGCCGCTGCCGAAGGCTCCGCCGCGCCGGCCGGCCCCGGCTCCCACGACGACCGGCGGCGCCGGCCCACACGACACGGCGCTCGCACCCGCACCCGCTGCGACGGTGCGATCGGCGGATGCAGAACCCTGGGGTCGAGTCGACGAAGACGGCACCGTCTCGGTCCGTGAAGGCGACGAATGGCGCGAAGTGGGGCAGTATCCGGACGGGACGCCCGATGAGGCGCTCGCCTACTTCGAGCGCAAGTACGCCGACCTTGCCAGCGAGGTCGCGCTCCTGGAGGCGCGCCAGCACGGCGGCGGGGCCTCGGCATCCGACCTGCGCGCGACCGCCAGAGCGCTCCACGCGAAGATCGACGGTGCCGCCGCGGTCGGCGACCTGGCGCGCCTGGAAGAGCGGGTCCAAGCGCTGATCGAGACGCTCTCGGCCGCATCGGCGAGCGAGGCCGCCGCGGCACGCGAACTCGTCGATGAGGCCGTCGCACAGCGCACGGCGCTGGTCGAGAGGGCCGAAGCCCTCGCCGCACGCGACCCCAAGAGCATCCAGTGGAAGCAGACATCAGCAGACCTGGCGACGTTGTTCGAAGAATGGCAGTCGCAGCAGCAGAACGGCCCGCGTCTACCCAAGAACGTCTCGCAGCAGCTCTGGAAGAGATTCCGGGATGCGCGCGCCATCCTCGACAAGCACCGGCGCGAGTTCTACGCGGGTCTCGACGAGGAGCACAAGGGCGTCCGCGACCGCAAGACGCGCCTCGTCGAGAGGGCCGAGGCCCTCGCACCCAAGGGCGAGGACGGAATTCCCGCCTACCGCGAGCTCCTGGATGAGTGGAAGACCGCCGGACGCGCGGGCAAGAAGGTCGATGACGCGCTCTGGGCCCGCTTCAAAGCGGCGGGCGACGCGCTGTACTCGGCTCGCGTGGAGCGAGAGACGGCTGACGCCGAGGCATCGCGCGAGAAGATCGAAGCGAAGCGCGAGCTGCTGGTTCACGCCCGCACGATCGCCGACGAGTCGGACGTGGCGAAGGCCCGCGCACGACTGACGGCGATCCAGCGCACATGGGACGAGATCGGCCGCATCTTCCCGCGTGACAAGGAGCGGGCGCTCGACGATGATCTGCGCAAGATCGAGACGAACGTGCGCACGCGCGAAGAGTCGGAGTGGAAACGGAACAACCCGGAGACGAAGGCGCGTGCGAACGACATGACGCGTCAGCTCGAAGAAGCGATCCAGAAGCTCGAGGACGAACTCGCCGCGGCCACGAAGTCGGGTGACAAGACCGCCATCGCGCGAGCGACCGAGGCGCTCGACGCGCGACGCGCGTGGTTGAAGGCCGTCGGCGGCTGATCTCAGCTGTTCCACACCCCGTGTGGCGGGCCGGGTTCTCCACAGAGCCGACGCTGCGGCACCCGGTCACGCACCGGCTCAGGCACGCTGGGTGTATGCCGTCGCCCTATCTCTATTTCGCGGACGACCGCCTGTCGATCGCGGAGCTGTCCGCGGCGCGGCTGGACGGGCACCTCGTCGAACTCGGCGAGGGCTACATTCCGGCGGATGCCGTCGAGACCTCCGCCCTGCGCGCCGCCTCGCTGACCGAACTGCTCGGCCACACCCTCGCCGCGACTCATCTGAGCGCCGCGTGGGTGCACGGTGCTCTTCCCGACCCACCGGCGCGCCATTGCGTGCAGCGGTGCGTGCCGCAGCGACTGCATCACGTCTTCGGGCGCCGGATCGTGTACCGCGAGCTTCGCGTCCTCGATGAGGACCTGCATCGGATCGGCGGGGTCCTGGTGACGTCTCCGGCTCGGACCCTCGCCGACCTCGCCCGGGTGCCCGATGCTCAGCACCTCCGGGCCGCGACCTCGCTGGCCGCGGCGACGGCCGGTCTCGCAGCCACCGCATGGGAGTGGCTGCACGCGCAGGGCTCACTCCCCCGCAAACGACCCGCCATGAGTCTCCTGCGTCAACTCGACGCGGCCTGCGCGCTTCAGGAGGACGTGACGCGATAGACGTCGTAGACGGCATCGATGCGCCGCACAGCGTTCAGCACCCGTTCGAGGTGGACGATGTCGCCCATCTCGAACACGAAGCGGCTCAGCGCGAGTCGGTCATTCGTCGTCGAAACCGTGGCCGAGAGGATGTTGACGTGATGCTCGCTTAGCACCCGGGTCACGTCGCTCAGCAGGCCCGAGCGATCAAGAGCCTCGATCTGGATCTGCACGAGGAACACGCTCTTGGTCGTCGGTGCCCATTCGACGTCGATCAGCCGCTCCGGTTCGTCCATCAACGACTTCACGTTGGTGCAGTCCGCGCGGTGCACGGACACGCCACTGCCGCGCGTGACGAATCCGACGATCTGATCACCGGGAACGGGCGTGCAGCACTTGGCGAGCTTCACCAGGATGTCGGGGGCGCCGCGCACCAGGATGCCCGAGTCGCTGTCGCGCGGACGACGTGAGCGACCGATCGGCAGATCGATCGGGCCTGTGGAGGTGTCGTTCGCGCTGACGGCGGCGGTGACCTTCTCGATCACGGATTGCGTCGAGACGTGGCCCTCGCCGACGGCCGCGTACAGAGCCGTCACGTCCTCGTAGTTGAGCGAGCGGGCGACCTCGGCGAACGAGTCCTGACTCATCAACCGCTGCAACGGCAGATTCTGTCGGCGCATCGCTCGGGCGATCGCCTCTTTGCCCTGCTCGACGGCCTCTTCGCGACGCTCTTTCGTGAACCATCCGCGGATCTTGCTTCTCGCGCGGGTGCTCTTGACGAAGGTCAGCCAGTCCTGGCTGGGTCCTGCATCCGGGTTCTTCGAGGTGAAGACCTCGACCACATCGCCGCTCTGCAGCTCGGACTCGAGCGGGACGAGCCGCCCGTTGACCTTCGAGCCCATCGTGCGGTGACCGACCTCGGTGTGCACTGCGTAGGCGAAATCGACCGGCGTCGCGCCCGTCGGCAGACCGATGACGCGCCCCTTCGGCGTGAAGACGTAGACCTCCTTCGCCCCGATCTCGAACCGCAGCGAGTCGAGGAATTCGCCGGGATCGGCGGTCTCGGCCTGCCAGTCGGAGATGCGGGCGAGCCAGGCCATGTCGGCATCCACCGACTTGGCGTCAGGCTTCGCCCCCGCCATCCGCTCTTTGTACTTCCAGTGCGCAGCCACACCGTACTCGGCCTGCTGATGCATCTCGTTCGTGCGGATCTGAATCTCGACGGTGCGTCCGCCCGGCCCGATCACGGTGGTGTGGAGCGACTGGTAGAGGTTGAACTTCGGCGTGGCGATGTAGTCCTTGAACCGGCCGGGCAGCGGGGTCCAGCGGGCGTGGATCGCGCCGAGCACGGCATAGCAGTCTCGCACTGTCCCGACGAGGACGCGGATGCCGATCAGATCGTAGATGTCGTCGAACTCGCGACCGCGCACGACCATCTTCTGATACACCGAGTACAACTGCTTCGGACGGCCCATGACCCGCCCGCGGATGCGCAGCTCGCGCAGATCGGACTCGACGGAATCGATGACGTTCTGCACGTATTGCTCGCGCTGCGGGGTGCGCTGCTTGACGAGACTCTCGATCTCGGCGTAGAGCTTCGGGTGGAGGACGGCGAAGGAGAGGTCTTCGAGCTCGGACTTGATCGCCTGAATGCCGAGTCGGTGCGCCAGTGGAGCGTAGATCTCGAGGGTCTCGGTGGCCTTCCGGCGCGATTTCTCCGGCGGTACGAAGCCCCATGTGCGGGCGTTGTGGAGGCGGTCGGCGAGCTTGATCAGGAGCACACGGATGTCTCGCGACATGGCGACGATCATCTTGCGAACCGTCTCGGCCTGCGCGCTCTCGCCGTACTTGACCTTGTCGAGCTTGGTGACGCCGTCCACGAGCATGGCGACCTCGTCGCCGAACTCCGCCGTGAGCGCGTCGAGGCTGTAAGCGGTGTCTTCCACCGTGTCATGCAGGAGGGCGGCTGCGATCGCCCGAGGCCCGAGGCCGAGATCCGCCAGGATCTGCGCGACGGCGAGCGGGTGGGTGATGTACGGCTCGCCGCTCTGGCGCTTCTGGCCCTCGTGGGCTTCGTCAGCGACCGCGTAAGCCCGCTCGATGATCGAAAGATCGCCCTTGGGGTGGTGGGTGCGCACCGTGCGCAGAAGCTGCTCTACGCCGTCGCGGCGGACCGATCGCGAGAAGATCCTCGGAACGAGGCGCCGAAGTGACGAGGTCTGGGCAGCCGCAGGAGCGGTCGGGGGCACGGTCGCCGGGACGGTCTCTGCCACCCGATCACCTTTCCCTCCGCTCGATCCGTCAATCCTACGCCCGCGGAGGGTGCCTCCAGATCGCTACGCGGGCACCACCGCACGCTCGCGTGCCGTGATCGCCCGCTGATCGCGGGCCTTGATCGCCGACTCGTTCTCCCGGAAGAGGGAGTACAACGGGGCCGCGACGAAGAGGGTGGAGTAGGCGGCGACGATCGTGCCCACGAAGATCGAGAGCGAGATGTCGGACAGCGTCTGCGCACCCAGCCACAGGGCGCCGATGAAGAGAATCGCACCCGTCGGCAGGATCGCCACGATCGTCGTGTTGATGGACCGGATGAGGGTCTGGTTGACGGCGAGGTTCACCGACTCTCCGAAGGTTCGCCCGGATATCTCGCCGTCCTCGCTCGTATTCTCGCGGATCTTGTCGAAGACGACGGTCGTGTCGTACAGCGCATACGACAGCACGGTCAGGAATCCGATGACGGCGGCCGGCGAGATCTCGAAGCCGAACAGCGCATAGATGCCGATCGTGATCACGAGCACGTCGACCAGGCCGATGATGGCCGCGGCCGACATCTTCCAGGTGCGGAAGTAGAGCGCGAGGATCAGGAACGTCAGAGCGAGGAAGATCGCCAGACCCCACAGGGATTGGCGGGTGACGTCCGCACCCCAGCTGGGGCCGATGAACGAAGCGGTGACCTCGCTCGACGGTACCCCATAGGCGTCGGCCAGCGCTGCGCTGACGCCCTGCGTCTGGTCGGGTGTGAGCTGGTCGGTCTGTACGCGCACAGCGGTGGTGCCGACCGTCGTCACCTTGGTGACGGCTTCGGGCACGACCGTGTGGACGGCGTCGGTCGCGAGCGACTGATCGGGAGAGGACAAACCCGAAACGGTGAACTGCGACCCGCCGGTGAACTCGATCGAGAACGCGAGCGGACGGAACAGGGGTACGATGGCCGCGCCCACGACGAGGATGGCAGCGATCACGAACCACAGGCGCCGACGTCCCACGAAGGGGAAGGACGTCTTGCCGGAGTAGAGGTCGTTTCCGAGCTGGCTCATGGAGCGCATCAGTCGTCTCCTCCCTTGGTCGTGGTGTCGGGTTTGGACCCGGTGGAGCGACCTGCGGCGGTCAGCTCGGCCTGCTTGCGCTCGGCGATCGTCTGGCGACGCTCAGCCTCGCCTCGCGACTTGGCGGTCCTGCGTGCGGCACCGCTCGATGCGGCCACGGGCGCGCGGAACTGCGCGCGCCCACGGTAGACGGCTCCGAGGGCATCGGGATCGAGGCCGGAGAGCGGATGCCCCGACCCGAAGAATCTCGTACGAGCCAGCAGCTGCATCACCGGGTGGGTGAACAGGATGAAGATGACGACGTCGATCACGGTCGTGAGCCCCAGCGTGAAGGCGAAGCCCTTCACCGTGGCGTCCGCGAGGATGTAGAGCACGACCGCGGCCAGCACGTTGATCGACTTCGAGATGTAGATCGTGCGCCGGGCGCGACCCCAGCCATCCTCGACGGCGCCCGTGATGGACTTTCCGTCGCGGAGCTCATCCCGTATTCGCTCGAAGTACACGATGAATGAGTCGGCGGTGAAGCCGATCGACACGATCAGACCCGCGACACCGGCGAGCGACAGGCGGAAGCCCATCCGCCAGGCCAGGATGCAGATCGTGAGATAGGTGATGACGCCCATCACGACGAGCGAGGCGATGATCACGAAACCCAGCGCGCGGTAGACGATGAGCGAGTACACCGCCACCAGCAGGAGCCCGATGAGGCCGGCGATCAGACCGATCTGGAGCTGCTGCGAACCGAGAGTGGCCGAGATCGTGTCGGAGCTGACGACGCCGAAGCTCAACGGCAGAGCGCCGTACTTCAGCTGATCCGCGAGCGTCTTGGCCGACTCCTGGGTGAAGCTGCCCGTGATGCTCGGCTTGCCGTCGAGGATCACGCCGTTCATGGAGGGTGCCGAGAGAACGTTGCCGTCGAGCACGAACGCGAACTGGTTGAGCGGTGCGGTCGCCGGGTAGAGCCGCTGGCTGATCTTTCCGAATGTCTCGGTGCCCGCCGAATCGAACACGAGGTTCACTGCCCAGCGGCCGCTCTGCTGCTCCATGCCGAAAGTGGCGTCGGAGATTGACGAACCGTCGAGCTCCACGGGGCCGAGGATGTACTTCGCCTGACCGGACGCGTCGCACGTGATCAGCGGCTGATCTTTCGGGGCGTTCGCCGGATCATTCGCGGGGTTTGTGCAGTCGTACGCGAGGAACTGCGCCTGCAGCGCCGGGGTGATCCAGGCCGTGTCGCTACCGTTGGTGGGCGACGTGGTCGGCGTCGAGTTCAGTGACGGATCGGGCGTCGGATACGGAGTCGACACCCCATCGCTGCCGACATAAGACGTCGCAGGCTGACCGGTGTAGAGCACCGCCCGCAGCTGGAGCTGCGCGGAGGCCTCGATGCGCTGACGGGTCTGATCGTCGGCCTGCCCAGGGATCTGGACGACGATGTTCTTGCCGCCCTCGGTCGTGACGTTGGCCTCGCCGACACCCGAGGCGTCGACGCGCTGGCGGATGATCGTCACGGCCTGGTTCATCTGATCGGTCGTGGGATCGGAACCGTCAGCGGTCTTGGCCTCGAGGATGATCTGCGTGCCGCCCTGCAGATCGAGGGCGAGTGCCGGAGCCCAGGAGCTCTTCTGGAAGACATACACGCCGAGCGCGTTGATCCCTGCCAGCAGCGCGATGATCACCAGCAGTCCGGTCAGGGCGCGCCAGGCATGTCGGACGGGGGTTGCAGTAGCCAAGGAGAGTCAGCTTTCTCGGTCGCCCGGAGGGGCGGGGGGTTTCAGACCTGGGGCTTGCTACCGGCATCCGGTGCCGAGCCGGAGTCGGGCCCCGCATCGGCGGCGCGCTTGGACTCTTCGGCCTGCTCGGCACGACGGTGGTCGTCGCTCAACGACGTGATCTCGCCGCCCGCGACACCGGCGATGTACTCGTTCTGGCTCTCTTCGGCTTCGATGAAGTCGTCTTCGTTCACGAAGCCCTGCGAGGGCTCGACGACGCGCAGAAGCGCCTGACTGTGCACCTTGATCTCGACGCCGGGGGCGATCTCGACGATCACGGGCTGGTCGAGGTTCTCGGTGTCGTACTGGAGGATCGTGCCGTACAGGCCGCCCTGCATGAGCACCTCGGCGCCGGGGACCATCTGACGGGCCTTCTCGGCCTGTTCGAGCTTCTGCTTGGCGAGGCGCCGACGCGAGCTCCAGAACATGAAGACGAGGAGGACGACCAGCAGGATGATGAGGCCGTAGTTACTGAAGAACGACGCGAAGTCCATGGGTGTGGGCACCTTTCGGATCAGGCGCGCCAGGCGGCACTGCCATGAAGGAGGGGGGTCGGCGAAAGCCTCAGGCGATTATAGGTCATCGAGTCTGAGGGCATCCTCTGCGTGTGGAATGCGCAGGTGGGCATACGCCTCTGGTGTGGCGATCCGTCCGCGCGGAGTCCGGCCCATGAACCCGATCCGCACCAGGTAGGGCTCGACCACCGACTCGATCGTCTCGGACTCTTCCCCGACGGTGACCGCCAGGGTGTTCAGACCCACGGGGCCGCCGCGGAAGCGGCGCACGAGAGCCTCCAGGACGGAGCGGTCGAGTCGGTCGAGGCCGATCGCGTCGACGTCGTAGAGATCGAGCGCGGCACCGACGGTGGCGATATCGGCCTCCCCTTCCGCTCCCCCATGGACGATGACGTAGTCGCGCACGCGTCGGAGAAGCCGGTTGGCGATTCGCGGCGTGCCGCGGGAGCGCCGCGCGATCTCACCCCGCGCGGCGCTCGGCAGCGTGACGCCGAGCATGACCGCGGAGCGCTCGATCACCTGCTCGAGCTCCGCAGGATCGTAGTACTCGAGGTGGGCGGTGAACCCGAATCGGTCACGCAGCGGATTTGGCAGGAGGCCCGAGCGGGTCGTCGCGCCCACGAGCGTGAAAGGCGCGAGATCGAGCGGGATGCTGGTGGCGCCGGCCCCTTTGCCCACCATGATGTCGATGCGGAAGTCCTCCATCGCGAGGTAGAGCATCTCTTCGGCCGCACGCGCCATCCGGTGCACCTCGTCGATGAACAGCACCTCGCCCGGCGTGAGACTCGACAGGAGCGCGGCGAGGTCGCCGGCGTGCTGGATCGCCGGGCCGCTGGAGAGCCGCAGCGGCCTGCCGCTCTCGTGGGCGACGATCATCGCGAGGGTGGTCTTGCCGAGACCAGGCGGGCCGGAGAGCAGGATGTGGTCGGGCGAGCGCTGCTGGATGCGGGCGGCATCCAGCAGCAGCTGCAGCTGACCACGCACTTTCTGCTGGCCGACGAACTCGGCCAGTGAGGTCGGCCGCAGCGCGCCATCGATCGCGAGCTCGGTCTCGTCCGCCGGCTCGCCGTTCCGGTGGTCGCTCAGGTCACGGAGGTCATCCATCCGACGGCTCCCGTCGCGCCGGACCGAGCGCCGCCAGCGTGAGTCGCAGGACGGATGCGACCGAGCCCGTCTGGCCGGCGGGCGCCGCTTCCATGACCCCGGCGACCGCCTCGGCGGCGATGCGCTCCGACCAGCCGAGGCCCACCAGGGCCTGGACGACCTGCGCCGTCATCGGCGCGGCGATCGTCGCCCCCGCAGAGCTCGAGGACACGACGGCGGCGAGCTTCCCCGCGAGCTGCACGACGATCAGCTTCGCGGTCTTCGGCCCGATGCCGGACACGCGGCGGAACGGTGCGTCGTCGTCGCTCGCGACGGCATCGGCGATCTGCGGGACCGTGAGGGTCGCAAGAACCCCCAGAGCCGATTTCGGCCCGACTCCAGCGACGCTGAGCAGCTGCGTGAAGACCGTGAGCTCTTCGCGTGCCGAGAAGCCGAACAGGGCGAGCGCATCTTCGCGCACGATCAGGTACGTGTGCAGCGAGACCGTGTCGCCGAGGTGGATGCCCCGTGCCACCTGCGGGGTGACCGCGACCGCGAAACCGACTCCTCCCACATCGACCACGACCGCGTCGGTTTCGACGTGGGACGCGGTCCCGCGCAACGAGGAGATCATGCTCCGACCCTACGCGAGCGGTTCGCAGATTTGTTCGAGCGACACGGCGATGGCGCCGCTCGTCCTCGTCACCGGCGCGATACCCGTTCGGCCTCGGCCCACGCCCGTTGCGCCGGAGTGAGCGTCCCGCTCGAGGCCGGCGCTGCGACGCCGCGACGCCAGGCATGACAGATCGCAAGAGCCAGAGCATCCGCAGCATCCGCCGGCTTGGGGAGCTCATCGAGCCGGAGGATCCGCGCCACCATCGCCTGCACCTGACGTTTGTCGGCGCCGCCATGCCCGGTGATCGCCGCCTTCACCTCGGTCGGAGTATGGAGCGCCGCCGATAGGCCGTTCTCAGCTGCGATGAGGAGTGCGATGCCGCTTGCTTGCGCCGTTCCCATGACGGTGCTGCGATTCTGCTGCGCGAAGACCCGTTCCACGGCGACGACATGCGGCCGGTGCAGACCGATCACCTCGCGAATGCCGGCGGCGATCGTCGCGAGACGCGCCTCGATCGGCGCGTCCACCGGCGAACGGATCACACCCACGTGCACCAGCGTCGCGCTGCGGTCGCGCGCGACATCGACAACCCCGACGCCGCACCGCGTGAGCCCGGGGTCGATCCCGAACACGCGCAGGGGTACGTGCTCGCTCGTCACTCCCCCACGCTACGAGGGATGGATGCCGGTGCGGCCCAGGCGCGCCCTTACTCGTCGTTCTCGAGCTCAGCCTGCACCTCGGCGGTCAGATCGAAATTGCTGAAGACGTTCTGCACGTCATCGCTGTCTTCGAGCGCATCGATGAGGCGGAACACCTTGCGAGCCGTGTCGGCGTCGACCTCGACCTTGAGGGTCGGAACGAACTCGACATCGGCCGACTCGTAGTCGATGCCCGCCTCCTGCAGAGCCGAGCGCACCTGGACGAGGTCTGTCGCTTCGGTGATGACTTCGAACCCGTCGGCGTGCGGGGCGATCTCTTCCGCACCCGCATCCAGCACTGCGAGCATCACGTCGTCTTCGGACGTGCCATCGCCGCCGACGACGATGACGCCCTTGCGGTGGAAGTTGTATGCCACGCTGCCCGGATCGGCCATCGTGCCGCCATTGCGGGTCATCGCGGTACGCACTTCGGCCGCGGCGCGGTTGCGGTTGTCGGTGAGGCATTCGATCAGGAGCGCGACGCCGTTGGGCCCGTAGCCTTCGTAGAGGATCGTCGTGTACTCGATCGATTCGCCGGTGAGCCCCGCTCCGCGCTTGATCGCGCGGTCGATGTTGTCGTTGGGGACCGACGTCTTCTTCGCCTTCTGGACGGCGTCCACGAGGGTGGGGTTGCCGGAGAGATCGGCACCGCCCATCTTCGCGGCGACTTCGATGTTCTTGATGAGCTTGGCGAACGACTTGGCACGGCGCGAATCGATGATCGCCTTCTTGTGCTTGGTCGTGGCCCACTTGGAATGGCCGGACATTCGTCCAGTTTACCGGTCCGCGGGCTCAGCCCACGATCTTCTGCAGCGTTCGGAGATTGCGATTCGTCGTGGTCTCCCTGTACGCCCGGCGCGAGAGCAGCTTGCCGAAGGGCGTGTCGACCGTCGTCCCCTTGACCGGGTTCCAGTACACGACCCCGTCACCGCGCGCGATCGGGTCGACCTCGCGGTCGAGGCCTTCGGCCGCGGCGATGAGTTCGGCCAGCACGCCCGCATCGGACCCGAAGATCACATACGGCTGGCGATCGGCATCGGCCGCGTCGAACGGAAACGCCGCGATCCCCGCGGCGACGGCCTCACGGGTGACCAGGACGATCCACGCGTCGTATCCGAATCGCTCCCGCAGCCCGGCCTCGACGGTCCGCTTGAGATCGGCAGCGCTTCGCGGGCTCGTGAAGACGACATTGCCGCTGGCCAGGATGGTGCGCACGTCTGCGAACCCGAGCTCGATGAAAAGGGAACGCAGTTCCGCCGAACGCACCGTGATGCCGTTGACGTTCACCCCGCGGAGCAGTGCCACCCATGTCGCCATGGCGGAACGCTATCGCGCCAGGTCGTCGGGCTCAGGCGGCGCGCACGATGTCGAGGAACCTGCCGTGGAAGCGATTCTCCCCGGTGACCTCGGGATGAAAGGACGTTCCCATGAGCGCGCCCTGCTGCACCGCGACCACGCGCCCGTCCTGGAGCGCCGCCAGAGTCTGCACACCGTCTCCCACCGTCTCGACGAGGGGTGCGCGGATGAACACGGCGTGCACGGGCGGATCGCCGAGCGCCGCCACGGTCAGATCTGTCTCGAACGAGTCGACCTGACTACCGAAGGCGTTGCGGCGCACCGTCACGTTCAAACCCCCGAACGTCTCCTGCCCGGTGATGCCATCCGTGATGCGGTCGGCGAGAAGGATCAGGCCAGCACACGTGCCGTACATCGGCATGCCCGCAGCGATCGCCGCACGCAGCGGCCCCTGCATCCCGAACGCTCGGGCCAGCTTGTCGATCACGCTGGACTCACCGCCCGGGAGGACGAGTCCTTCGACGCCGGCGAGCTCTTCCGGACGTCGCACGAGCGACACATCGGCCCCGAGCTCGGTGAGCACGCGCGCGTGCTCACGAACATCGCCCTGCAGGGCGAGGACTCCGACGCGAGGCCTACCAGCCACGCTCGGCCAGGCGGTGCGGCGCCGGCAGGTCCGAGACGTTGATGCCGACCATCGCCTCGCCGAGCCCGCGAGAGACCTCGGCGATCACCTTGGCGTCGTCGTAGAACGTGGTGGCCTTGACGATCGCCGCGGCGCGCTCAGCCGGGTTTCCCGACTTGAAGATGCCCGAACCGACGAAGACTCCGTCCGCACCGAGCTGCATCATCATCGCGGCGTCGGCAGGCGTCGCGACGCCTCCGGCCACGAACAGCACCACAGGCAGCTTGCCCGTCTCAGCGACCTCGGCAACCAGCTCATAGGGAGCCTGCAGCTCTTTCGCCGCCACGTACAGTTCGTCCTTCGTCATGGACTTCAGCACGTTGATCTCGCTCGAGATCTTGCGGATGTGCTTGGTCGCCTCCGACACGTCGCCGGTGCCGGCCTCGCCCTTCGAGCGGATCATCGCGGCACCCTCGTTGATGCGTCGCAGCGCCTCGCCCAGGTTGGTCGCGCCGCACACGAACGGGACGGTGAAGCCCCACTTGTCGATGTGGTTGACGTAGTCGGCGGGTGAGAGCACTTCGGACTCGTCGATGTAGTCCACGCCGAGCTCCTGCAGCACCTGCGCCTCGACGAAGTGGCCGATGCGGGCCTTGGCCATGACGGGGATCGAGACGGCGGCGATGATGCCGTCGATCATGTCGGGGTCGCTCATGCGCGAGACGCCGCCCTGGGCGCGGATGTCGGCCGGCACGCGCTCGAGCGCCATGACGGCCACGGCTCCGGCATCCTCGGCGATCTTCGCCTGCTCGACCGTGACGACGTCCATGATGACGCCGCCCTTGAGCATCTCGGCGAGGCCGCGCTTGACCCGACTCGAACCGGTCAGCGAGGCAGTGGGGGTGCTTTCAGTCATAGCCCCTGATTCTAGTTGCGGCGGCGGCGCCCCCACGCCATGCCGCCTGAGCGCCCGTGGTCCGTCGCCGGTGGAAGGATGGCACCGTGAAGATCCTCTCGATCCAGTCGGCCGTGGCGTACGGGCACGTCGGAAACTCCGCGGCGGTGTTCCCCCTGCAGCGCATCGGTGTCGAGGTGCTGCCGGTCTACACCGTGAACTTCTCGAACCACACCGGCTACGGGTCATGGCGTGGACCCCTGATCAGCCCCGACGACGTCCGCGACGTCATCTCCGGAGTGGAGGAACGCGGCGTCCTCCCCGAGATCGACGTGGTGCTCTCGGGCTACCAGGGTGGCGAGGGGATCGGCGAGGTGATCCTCGATGCCGTCGCGCGCGTCAAGGCCGCCAATCCGGCTGCCGTGTACGCGTGCGATCCGGTCATGGGCAACGCGAAGTCGGGCTGCTTCGTCGCTCCGGCGATCCCCGTGCTGCTGCGTGAGAAGGTCGTTCCGGCCGCCGACATCATCACGCCGAACCAGTTCGAGCTCGGCTATCTCACGGGCACCGAACCCGACACGCTCGAGTCCACTCTCGCGTCGGCCGATCTCGCCCGGGCGATGGGTCCGCAGACCGTCCTGGTGACCAGCGTGGAGCGCCCGGATCGCGAGCCGGGCACGATCGAGATGCTGGTCGTCACGGATGAAGGTGCGTGGGTCGTGCAGACTCCGCTGCTGCCGATGAAGGCGAATGGATCGGGCGACGTGACCGCCGCCCTCTTCACCGCTCACTACGTGGCATCGGGCGATGCCGCCGATGCACTGGCGCGCACCGTGTCGAGCGTGTACGACCTGCTCGAGCGCACCCACGCGTCCGGCGAACGCGAGCTGCAGCTCGTGGAGGCGCAGGAGTCCTACGCGCATCCGCGGATGCAGTTCACCCCGCGCTGCGTCCGCTGAATCAGGCGGCCGCCCATGCGTCCGCGACGGTTCTGCGCACATCCCCCAGCAACTGAGGCAGCGCCTTCGTCTTGGCGATGATCGGGAAGAAGTTCGCATCCGACGCCCAGCGGGGAACGATGTGCTGGTGCAGGTGGCCGTCGACCCCGGCGCCGGCGATCGCCCCCTGGTTCATCCCGAGGTTGAACCCGTCGCAGCGTGACACGGACCGGAGGGTCCGCATGCCCTGCTGGGTGAGCGCGCCGATCTCGGCCACCTCCTCCGGCGTCGCCTCGTCGTACGTCGAGTAGTGCCGGTACGGGCACACGAGCAGATGGCCGGAGTTGTACGGGAAGAGGTTGAGCAGCACGTAGGCCGTCTCGCCGCGCGCGACGATCAGCCCGTCCTCGTCCGATTTTCCCGGCGCTGCGCAGAACGGGCACACGTCGCGCAGCGGCTGCGGCCCCGCGGCGATGTACGCCATCCGGTGCGGGGTCCACAGTCGCTGGAACTCGTCAGGGACACCCGGCAGCGTCGCCGCGTCGACGAGGCGGTCGTCCTCGCGGGCGGACTCGTCAGGCAAAGTCGTCCGCCGTGTGGATCAGCGCGTGCGAGTCGATCGCGGAACGGATGCGGCGCACGGCGTCGGCGACCGGCACGCCGTTCTCCTGAGTGCCGTCGCGGAACCGGAACGACACGGTTCCGGCATCCCTGTCCTGTGCCCCGGCGATCAGGATGAGCGGCACGCGTCCGGTGGTGTGGGTGCGGATCTTCTTCTGCATCCGGTCGTCCGAGTCGTCGAGCTCTGCGCGCACGTCGTCGGCGCGCAGGGTCGAGATGACGTCTGCGAGGTAGTCGGCGAAGTCGTCGGCCACCGGGACGCCCACCACCTGCACCGGCGACAGCCACACCGGGAAGTCGCCGGCATAGTGCTCGAGCAGGATCGCGAAGAACCGCTCTATCGAGCCCATCAGCGCACGGTGGATCATCACCGGGCGCTTCTTCTGTCCGTCGCGATCGGTGAACTCCAGGCCGAACCGCTCGGGCAGGTTGAAGTCGAGCTGCACGGTCGACAGCTGCCAGGTGCGCCCGATCGCGTCCTTGACCTTCAGGTCGATCTTCGGGCCGTAGAACGCGGCCTCCCCGGCGACCTCGGTGAGCTTCAGCCCGCTGGCCAGCGCGACCCGCCGCAGGGCGTCCGTCGCCTCGGCCCAGTGCTGCTCGTCGCCGATCCACTTCGACTTCTCGTCGTCGCGCATCGACAGCTCGAGTTCGAAATCGCTCAGCCCGAAGTCGCGCAGGAGCGACAGCACGAATTCGAGCACGTTCGCCACCTCGCCCTCGAGCTGCTCGGGGGTGACGAACAGGTGCGCGTCGTCCTGGGTGAATCCGCGAACCCGGGTCAGTCCGTGCAGCGCGCCGGACAGCTCGTTGCGGTAGACCGTGCCGTTCTCGGCCAATCGCATCGGCAGGTCGCGGTAGCTCCGGGCACGCTCGCGGTAGATGAGGATGTGCATCGGGCAGTTCATCGGCTTGAGGTAGTAGTCGATGCCCTGCTTGGTGATCTCGCCCTGCGCGTCGCGCTCCTCGTCCATCCGGATGGGCGGGAACATGCCCTCCTTGTAGGTGACGAGGTGGTTGGACTCGATGAAGAGATCCTTCTTCGTGATGTGCGGGGTGTAGACGTAGGTGTACCCGGCGCGCTTGTGCCTGCGGAGGGCGTGCTGCTCCATCTCCTGGCGGACGATCCCACCGCGGGGATGCCACACCGACAGGCCGGAGCCGATCTCCTCGGGGAACGAGAACAGGTCGAGCTCTTTACCGAGACGGCGGTGGTCGCGCTTGGCTGCTTCGGCGAGCCGCTCCTGGTAGGCGCGCAGATCGTCCTTGCTCGCCCACGCGGTGCCGTAGATGCGCTGGAGCTGCGGATTCTTCTCGCTCCCCCGCCAATACGCGGCGGCGATGCGGGTGAGGTCCCAGCCGTTGCCGATCATCCGGGTGCTCGGCACGTGCGGACCGCGGCAGAGGTCCTTCCACACGGTCTCGCCGTCGCGGGTGACGTTGTCGTAGATGGTGAGCTCGCCTGCCCCGACCTCCGCGCTGGCTCCTTCGGCCGCGTCGGCGCCGGAACCGGGCCCGCCCGCGAGCTCGATCAGCTCGAGCTTGAACGGCTCCGCGATCATCTCGGCGCGCGCCTCGTCCGGAGTCACGACACGCCGGACGAAGCGCTGCCCCTCGCGGACGATGCGCTGCATCTCCTTGTCGATCGCCTTGATGTCTTCCGGGGTGAAGGGCTCGTCGACGCCGAAGTCGTAGTAGAAGCCATCCGTGATCGGCGGCCCGATGCCGAGGTTGGCCTGCGGGTTGATCCGCTGCACAGCCTGGGCGAGCACGTGCGCGGTCGAGTGGCGCAGGATGCTCAGACCGTCGGGGCTCTCGATCGAGACCGGCTCGACAGCATCCGTCTCGGCGACCTTCGCCGCGAGGTCTTTCAGCTCACCGTTCACGCGCATGGCGATCACGGAACGGTCGGGGAACAGTGCGAAGCCGTCGGCGGGGTAGGACACGTCCGACGGGAGGGCGACGTCAGTCAAGGGAACTCTCCAGAGGGTGGCTGCGATCAAGGCTACTCAGCTTCGGGCGCGCACAGCGCCCTGCCCGCTCAGGCCCGGCGCGTTCGCGTGCCGTGCACGCCCGCGTGGGTCGCGCGCGGACCGACGATGCGTGCGCTGCTCTCGGATCCCATGCGCACAGTCTACGACCCGAGGTGTTTGAGCGCTTCGCGACGGCTGAGCGGACTCAGGGCGTGTTCCTGGGCGTAGCCGCGCACCCATTCGGGATCGGCGCGGGCGAGGTCGCGGAGCGCCCAGCCGATTGCCTTCCGGATGAAGAACTCGGGGTCGTCGAGGTTCGGTGCGAGCACGTCGGCGAGCAGCATGCGATCGACCCGGTCCTTCCGCCCGAGCTGCGCGATGATCGCGATCCTCCGCATCCAGAGGTCGTCATCGGAGGCCCAGCGCCGCACGATCGCCGCGGTCGCCTCGGGGCGCTCGTCGAGCTCGTCCGCGACGCGGTGCGCGAGCTCGTCGGTGTAGTCCCACCACCGGCCGGTCCGCACCATGTGCTCGATCGTCGCGAGCATCCGCGGGTCGTCTCGCATCGCCGGGATCGCGAGGAGTGCCATCGCCGCGTAGCGCTCTTCGCGGTAGTGCGGTTCGGACGCCGCAGCGACATCCCACAGCTCGCGCACCGCAGTGAGGATCGCGTCGGCGTCGGGAACGGATCGCGCGGCGGTGCGCGCGATCCGCCGGGCAAGCGGCACGCTGACACCGAGATAGGGCATGGCGGACTTCATGTACGCCTGCTGCGCCGGCGCTCGCGCGGGGTCGGACGCGTGACGGAGAGAGGTGCGGATGCTGTCGGCCAGCGCTGACATCGGGATGCCGCTCAGCGGGCCTCGGCGCGCGCGAGCACGCGGTCGAGCTGGGCGGCGAGGGTACGCCAGGCGCCGAGTTCATACGTCACGATCAACAGCACCGGTGAGGCGAGCACCACGAGCAGACATGCCCACAGTGGCCACCCGACCGCCGCAAGGACGATCGCGAGCACGGGAAGCAGCATCGTGGACACCTGCGACAGGCTGTTGCGCGGCAGCCCGGAAACCAGCCACGCGTGGATCGCGAACAGCGAAGCGAGGTACAGGAGAACGGGCACGGCAACGGAGACGATCACCGTGACAGTGGATACCTCGTAGTGCTCGTCGAATGAGTACCCGATCACGTGGAGGCCCGCCCCGACGGCGGCGATCGCGCCGAACACGAGGACGTGCCCATAGCCCCACGGGAACGCGCGATCACGCCGGACGGCGAGCACAGGCGCTGACGGGAGGAGGAAGTACGTCCACCACAGGGCGAAGGTCAGCGCCACGCCCGCCCCGATCACCACAACCGCGTCGATCGTCCACCCCGCAGACCCTGAGATCGCCTGCGCCGCCGCGAGCGTGCCGAGCACGGTCTCGCCGAGCGCGATGATCGCGAGCAGTCCGTACCGCTCTGCGATGTGGAACGGATGCCAGGGAGTCGTGCCGATGCCCTGTTTGATGCCGTTCGCCTCAGCCACGAGCGGCCCCGACAACTCGAGGATCCACAGGAGGACGGCGGCCAGGAGCGTCCATGTGACGTCCAGGGGAAGGATCGCGGTCATCACCCAGCCGATCTGGGCGACGGTGACGAACACGGCATAGGTCAGTGCGATCGAGCGGTACTTCGGGTCTCCGTGCGCCGCGCGGAGCCACTGGGCCACCATCGCGAGACGCATGATGACGTAGCCGGCGACGAGGATGTGGTTGTCGAGCGGCTGCCCCTGGTCGACCGACGCGAAGATCGGCGGGATGCCGATCGCCAGGACGATGACCCCCGACATCTGGACCATCGTCATGACGCGGAACAGCCAGTCGTCGGTGTCGAACGCGGAGGCGAACCACGAGTAGTTGATCCAGGCCCACACGGTCGCGCCCATCGCCAGCACGAACCCCCCGACCGCCGCGGCCCAGTGGCCGACAGCGATCCCGTGCGCCAGTTCGCTCCCGGCGACTCCGAACGCCGCAACGAAGGTGAGGTCGAAGATGAGCTCGAGTGAGGTGGCGGGGCGATGCTCTCCCCCGATGCTGCGACCCGTCATCCGGCGCAGTCCGTGGGTGTAGTACGTCTCGGCCACAGGTCCTCCAGCGTGCAGATCCGGTCAGTGCCCTCCGGGAATCATGGCATGCCGGCGGGACCGTCTCAGCGTCGGATGCGCCGAAGAGGTTTCTCTCAGAAGATCAAGACTGTCGCGGAGAAGACAAAGCACGCCATTCCGCAGGCAAAGGCGGCGAGAACCGCCGCCGACGGACGACGAAGCAAGGATCTGCCGGCGACGACCGCGACAACGGTGCCGAAAGCGAGTCCCAGGGTAGAGATCCACCCGGAGGGAGCCATCCACGCCGATTCCCACCAGAAGCCAGACGGTCTTCTGATCAGCCAGGTGGCTACGGCGAGGGATGCGATGACGAGAGCCGTGAGCACGGCCACCCACCAGGCCGAGGAGGTTCTTCGTTCCGCTGCGTGCGATCGGTCCATACCCAGCATCGTTGCACCCCCGCGGTCCCGGGCCTGGGCTGCGAGAAAGATCTGGGGATAACTGAGCGTGCTTCCCGACAGCCCACCCGCCAAAACGAAAAACCCCCGGAAATCCGGGGGGTTTTCGTGTGTGCGCGATACTGGGATCGAACCAGTGACCTCTTCCGTGTCAGGGAAGCGCGCTACCGCTGCGCCAATCGCGCCCGTGAGGGATATTGAGTTTGAAGAGTGGAGATTGCGGAGCTGGAGGTGGCGACGGGATTCGAACCCGTGTAAACGGCTTTGCAGGCCGGTGCCTAGCCGCTCGGCCACGCCACCGTGTTTTGTGGTTTGACCCCACGTGTCACGATCCTCCCGAAGGAGGAACACTTCACTCGAGCGGATGACGAGACTCGAACTCGCGACCCCAACCTTGGCAAGGTTGTGCGCTACCAACTGCGCTACATCCGCATGTCCGGATTGCTCCGGGCACTCGTAAGACTTTAGCCGATCGTGAGCGCCTCGCCAAACCGTGTGAGGGCCTGCGTGTCGGGCGCCGTGCGTTCGTGGCATCCGCCGTCTTCCGGTAACATCGGTAACCGGCCTACGGGCCGACGGGCGATTGGCGCAGTTGGTAGCGCGCTTCCTTCACACGGAAGAGGTCATCGGTTCGAGTCCGGTATCGCCCACACTGATTCGTCGCTTCGCCGCCTCATTCGGCGACGGTGTCCGGCAGCCGCCATTCGGCGAGAAACTCCCCCACGGTCTTCGTCTCGAGATCTCGGCGCACGTGCTGGAGCAGCCCATCCGCCTGCATGAGGGTGCCGGCACCGATCCGGAGGATCTCGCCGCCCGTCTCACGGCGGGTGACGAGCAGGTCGTGGCGGGTTGCGACCATCGGGTCAGAATCTCCGGTGAACGCCGCCGCTGCGAAGTTCACCAGGGTTCGAAGGGTCTTCGTCCCCGACTTTCCGGGCCGCACCACGATCGTGACATCGAGGTGCTCTGCTGCGGGTTCGAACGCATCGGCCGGTGAGTCGTGGTCCATCGCCTCATTCTGCCGGACGACTCGTGTCGTCAGTTGCCGACGGCCCACCCGTAGCGCGTGTGCAGAGCGCTTGCGACGCGCACGAATCGATCGAGATCCAGAGCGGATGCCTCGCGCCGCATGCCCGCGGTATGCACGCTGTAGAGCTGCTCGATGTCGATCCACGAAGGGCGGCCCTGAGCATCCCATGCTCCCGCGCCGATCGGCAGGAAGTCCCTGTCGCCGTCGTGGGCCTTGCTGGTCAACCTCACCGCGTAGACGCGGTCGGCCGACTCGCGGCCGATCACCAGCACCGGCCGGTCTTTGCCACGCCCGTCGTTCTCGGCGTAGGGCACCCAGGTCCAGATGATCTCGCCCGCGTCGGGG
Organism: Microbacterium rhizomatis; assembly: GCF_008710745.1. Lineage (GTDB taxonomy): Bacteria > Actinomycetota > Actinomycetes > Actinomycetales > Microbacteriaceae > Microbacterium > Microbacterium rhizomatis. The sequence continues at coordinate 488,280 of NZ_VYSA01000001.1, read as the reverse complement.
TCGCCGTCGGGTTGCGGCGCGTATGCGATCCGCAGCGCGTTCGCCGGTGGGGGGACGATCTCTCTCGTCGCTGTGGAGCCGCTGCGGCCGACCTGCGGAGCCGCGGGTCGCGGCGACGGCGACGGCGACCGGGTAGACGTCGAGCCGAACAGTCGCGAGATCAGCCCCAGAAACCCCGTACGTTGCGCCACGTATCCACGATACCGACGCCCCGCCCGCACGAACGCAGGAGGACGCACGAGCACAGGACGATCTACGCCGAATTCATCCTGTCTCGGCGATTCCTCCTGTCTCGGTGCGGATCAGGCCACAGCGTCGCAGAAGGCGTGCACAGCGAAGGGGCGCCGCGAGTGATCGCGACGCCCCTTCGATGATCTGTGCGGGCTATCAGGCCTTGACGTCGGTCAGGACGTAGCCCTCTTCACCGTGCACCACGGTGTCGATACCGGCGATCTCGTCTTCGTTCTTGACGCGGAAGCCCATCGTCTTCTCGATGACCCAGCCGATCGCGAAGGCGAGCACGAACGAGTACACCAGCACGGCGAAGGCCGCGATCGCCTGAGCGAGCAGCTGTCGTCCGTCGCCGCCCACGAACAGGCCGGTGTTGTTGGCGAAGAAGCCGATGTACAGCGTTCCGATGAGGCCACCGACGAGGTGGACACCCACGACGTCGAGAGAGTCGTCGAAGCCGAGCTTGAACTTCAGGTCGACGGCCAGGCAGCAGACCGCACCGGCGATGATGCCGAGCAGGATCGCCCAGATCGGGTTGAGCGCGGCACACGCCGGGGTGATCGCGACGAGGCCGGCGACGGCGCCCGATGCGGCACCGACCGACGTGGGCTTGCCGTCGCGGATCTTCTCGACGACGAGCCAGGCCAGCAGCGCGGCTGCCGGAGCGGCGATCGTGTTGACGAACGCGATCGCAGCGGTGTTGTCGGCCGCGAGCTCAGAACCGGCGTTGAACCCGAACCAGCCGAACCACAGGAGTCCCGCGCCGAGGAGCACGAACGGCGGGTTGTGCGGGACGGTGATGCCCTTCTGGAACCCGACGCGCTTGCCGAGCACGAGCGCGAGGGCGAGGGCTGCGGCACCGGCGTTGATGTGGACGGCCGTGCCACCTGCGAAGTCGATCGCACCCACTCCGATCCAGGTTTGCAGACCGTACGTGATCCAGCCGCCGTAGCTGAAGGCTCCGGTGTCGGCGTCGAGTCCGAAGTTGAACACCCAGCTCGCGACCGGGAAGTAGACGATCGTCGCCCAGACGGCGGCGAAGATCATCCACGCGCCGAACTTGGCGCGGTCGGCGATGGCACCGGAGATGAGCGCGACCGTGATGATCGCGAACGTCGCCTGGAAGGCGACGAAGGCGAGCGGCGGGTAGGCGGCTCCCTCAGGCGTGGTCAGGAGCGACTCGAGTCCGAATTCGGAGGGGTCGATCGCCCAGGGCGACTGAATGGTCCCTGCACTCGTCGCCGGGAAGGCGATCGAGAAGCCGTAGAGCACCCACAGGACGCCGATCAGGCCCATGGCGCCGAAGCTCAGCATCATCATGCTGATCACGCTCTTGGCCTTCACGAGCCCACCGTAGAAGAACGCCAGGCCGGGTGTCATGAGCAGCACGAGCGCTGCGGCTAGCAGGATGAATGCGGTGTTGCCTTGATCCATCTCGGGGAGAACCTCTCTGCAGGGACGCAGGAATAGAGCGTCGGGTGACCCCAGTGTGTACAGCCCCGGTTACCGCGACGGTCGAAGGCATGTTTCCGAACGGTTACGCATGGCCCTGCCGTGTAAACATCGCGTTTCGCGAAGCACCGTGGGGGCCGTGAAAAGGGCGAGCCGGGCCTAGGAGTGCGTGAGTGCGATGAGTCGCGAGGTGGCGCGGAGGTACTTCTTGCGATAACCGCCGGCGAGCATCTCGTCGCCGAACACCTGATCCAGCGACAGTCCGGTCGCTCGAATCGGAATCTGCGCGTCGTAGGCGCGATCTATGAAGGCCACGAATCGCAGGGCCGACGACTGGTCCTCCAGCTGGGTCACGTCGCGGATGCCGATCTGCACGAGCCCGTCGAGCAGCCGCAGGTAGCGGCTGGGATGCACGTGCGCCAGGTGCTCGATGAGTGTGGCGAACGGGTCGTCGGAGGCGAGGCCCGTAGCCGCGGCATCCGCCACGGCCCGCTCGTACTCCGTGTCGGTGAGCACTCCGGCGTGACCGTCGAGCGCGCGCTGGCGATAGTCGGTGCCGTCGATGCGGATGGTTTCGAAGCTCGCGCTCATCGACTGGATCTCGCGAAGGAAGTCCTGCGCCGCGAAGCGCCCCTCGCCGAGGGCGTTGGGCGGAGTGTTGGATGTCGCAGCCAGCCGGGTCCCGCTGGAGACGAGCTCGCCGAGGAGACGCGTCATCACCATCGTGTCGCCCGGATCGTCGAGCTCGAACTCGTCGATGCAGAGCAGGTCGGAGCCGCGGAAGAGCTCGACGGTCTTCTGATAGCCCATCGCGCCCACGAGCGCCGTGTACTCGATGAACGAGCCGAAGTACTTCCGGCGTGCGGGCATCGCGTGGTAGATCGCCGCGAGCAGGTGCGTCTTGCCGACACCGAACCCGCCGTCGAGGTACACGCCCGGCTTGGTCTCGGGCATCTTCTTGGCCCGTCGGAAGAACCCCGCGCGCTCCGCGACGACGGAAGTCGCCCCCGAGAAGGCGAGGAGCTTCTCCTTGGCCTCCTGCTGCGACGGGAAGGCGGGGTCGACTCGATACGACTCGAAGGTCGCTCCGTTGAACTGCGGAGGCGGAACGAGCGCCGCCACCATCTCGGCGCCCGACACCTGGGGGGCGCGCTGGCCGATGTGGACGATACCGGCCGCTGCGGCTGTCGGGGTCATGGCGCAATCCTGTGTCGCAGTTTTACGGAATGGGTACATGCCCGGGCCCGGGAAATTAGGGTCGAAGGGGCGGTGACAACCCTACGCCGTCGCCGTGAGCGATCCCGAACCGTGAACATTCCCCCGAGGAGCCCCCGTGCCCGTCGAATACGACACCACATCCGCGAAGTTCGCCGAGTACTCCGAGCCAGGACGACTCGTCACCGGTGAGTGGCTCGAGGCGCACCTCGGTCAGCCGGGCCTCGTGATCGTGGAGTCCGACGAGGACGTGCTCCTCTACGAGACCGGCCACATCCCCGGCGCAGTCAAGGTCGACTGGCACACCGAGCTGAACGACCCTGTCGTGCGCGACTACGTCGACGGTGCGGGATTCGCCGACCTGCTCAGCCGCAAGGGCATCGCGCGCGACGACACGATCGTGATCTACGGCGACAAGAACAACTGGTGGGCTGCGTACGCGCTCTGGGTGTTCTCGCTGTTCGGCCACGAAGACGTGCGACTGCTCGACGGCGGCCGTGACAAGTGGCTCGCCGAGGGACGCCCCACGACGACGGATGCTGCCACCCGGCCGACGACCGAGTACCCGGTCGTCGAGCGCGACGACAGCGTGCTGCGCGCCTACAAGGACGACGTGCTGGCGCACTTCGGCCACCCCCTCATCGACGTCCGCTCCCCCGAGGAGTTCTCCGGAGAGCGCACCAGCGCGCCTGCCTACCCCGAGGAGGGCGCACTGCGCGCCGGGCACATCCCCTCCGCCCAGAACGTGCCGTGGGCCAAGGCGGTCGCCGAGGACGGCGGCTTCAAGCCCCGCGCTGAGCTCGACGCCATCTACCGCGACGGTGCCGGGCTCGCCGACGGGGACGACGTCATCGCCTACTGCCGCATCGGAGAGCGCTCGAGCCACACCTGGTTCGTGCTCAACCACCTGCTCGGGTTCGAGAATGTGCGCAACTACGACGGATCCTGGACCGAGTGGGGCAGTGCCGTGCGCGTGCCGATCGTCACGGGTTCCGAACCCGGACTCGCGCCGGTCGCCCGCTGATCTCTCTCGAACGCGCGCCGGCCGCGCGGAGCGCAGCATCCGGCACCGTGGCAGGATGGCGAAGATGACCGAGACGCCTCTTCCCGCCGCTCTCGCTGAGATCCGCGACGATTTCCTCGCGCTCGCGGAGCCCGACCGGCTGCAGCTTCTGCTCGAGTTCGCCTACGAGCTGCCGCCGATCCCGCCCGAGTACGAAGGGCATCCGGAACTGTGCGAGCGCGTCGTCGAGTGTCAGTCGCCGGTGTACATCGTCGTCGACGTCGACGACGACGGGGTCGTCGCGATGCACGCCACCGCGCCCATGGAGGCACCCACCACCCGTGGTTTCGCGAGCATCCTCGCCCAGGGGATCACCGGTCTGCAGGCGGATGAGGTCCTCGCCATCCCCGACGACTTCCCGCAGAGCATCGGGCTGACGCGGGCCGTGTCTCCCCTGCGCATCTCCGGGATGACGGGAATGCTGATGCGGGCCAAGCGCCAGGTGCGCGCCAAGATCGCCGCCTGAGCCCGTCACGATGACCCACGCGCCGTTGCTGGTCACCGAGGTGGTGCCGCGCAGTCTCTCCGCGGCGGATGTCGCCACCGAGCACGGTCGCGAATGGCTGCGGGCACGCTATGCCCGCGAAGGTTCGTACGTACGCCTCAACATGATCACGAGTCTCACCGGTTCTGCCGCAGGCGAGGACGGGACGAGCGAGACACTCACGAGCCGCATCGACCGCGGCATCCTCGGCGTCATCAGACGGGATGCCGACGTCGTCGTCGTCGGGGCACAGAGCGTGCGCGCGGAGGGCTACGTGGTTCCCCGCACGGCACGGCTCGCGATCGTCACCGGTTCGGGCAGGCTCGCAGGACACAGGCTCTCGCTCGAGCCCGGTGCCGAATCTGACCGCGTGCTGCTGATCTGCCCGGCCACCGTCGCCGACGAGGTCTCGCGCAGCGCTGCCGCCTACGGCGCCGTCGTGGTACCCGTGGCGGGAGATGCGCATCTCAGTCCGCGGGCGATCCTCGACGCGCTCGCCGCGCGAGGACTCACTCGCGTGGTGTGCGAGGGCGGCCCGACGCTCGCCGCGCAGTTCGCCGCGGCGGGGGTGATCGACGAATACTGCGTGAGCGTCGCACCGGTCATCGAACCGGCGCACGCACCGTTCCTCAGCGTCACGGCCGAGGGCCGACCCCGCACCGAGGTCGCCGGCATGCTCGTGGACGAAGCGGGCTTCAGCTTTCTGCGGCTGCGTGCGCGGGAGTGAGCCCCTGGCGCAGCACCCAGGAACGGATGCTGTCGCTCCACCTCTCCTGGTCGTAGTTCCACAGCTTCGTGTGGCGAGCGACCTCGAAGACCTCGAGCTCGACGAGGTCGGGACGCGCGGTCAGCAGGTCGTGCGAGGCGTCTGAGGGAACGAAGCCGTCGTCGTCGCTGTGCAGGATGAGGATCGGATGCTCCAGCTCCGCCGCCCTCGAAACCACATCGAGCCGATCGAACGGGATCGGGGCACCCGTGCCGGTCACGGCTGTCGCCCAGTCGGCGCCCAGCGCCCCCAGCGCGAGACCCGTGACAGGGCTCGGCAGATGCAGGAGCTTTGCCTGATACGACAGCACGAGGCGCCAATCGAGCACTGGCGAGTCGAGCACGAGGCCCACGATCGCATCGCGGTGAGGCGAATTCAGCGCCAGTTGCAGGGCGATCGCGCCCCCCATGGACCAGCCCATGATGATCACCCGGCGGGCGCCGCGTCGGCGGGCGAACACCACAGCCGCCTCGACGTCCCGCCATTCGGTCGCCCCGAGCGCGTAGGTGCCTGCCCGGCTCCGCGGCGCTTCTCCGTCGTTTCGATACGACACGAGGAGCGAGGTGATCCCGAGCTCGTGGAAGACCGGTACCGCGCGCAGGCACTCCGACCGGGTCGTGCCGCGCCCGTGCACCTGGATCACCCAGACATCGGTGTCGACGGCGGCAGGGAACAGCCACGCCGGGCACGGACCCGACGGGGAACCGATGAGCTCTGATGTGAAGGGCAGGTGCAGCTCTTCCGGCCGGGCGAAGTACCAGCCGCTGAATGCCGCCTGTGCCGCCAGGTGCGATTCGGTGCCGATGTGAGTGAGGAGCTTGCGCTTGACGGTCGTGGCATCCTCGGCCAGCACCGAACCGAGTTTCACGTACTGCTCGGTGCCGGTGGTGAAGAGTCCGTAACGCCCCGGCAAGCGCGAGTCCGGCGTGCTCGAGAGGGTGATCGTCTGCGCTGCGGTGTCCAGCCCGAGGATGCGGGTGTCGGGCACCCGCCCCGCGGGGGTCACGACCGTTCGGGCGACACGCACGGACGTGACGGTGAGTGCGGCCAATACGGCGACCAACGCCGCGCTGAGAACGGTCACCGCCGTCTTCACTGCGGCAAGGATCGGAGGGGCGAGGAGCTGGGGAGTGGCACCGCGCGTCGCGGCGCGCCTGGGGACGAGCATCGAGGCCTCACTCTAGTCTGTCGACGTGGCTGACCATCGTCTCCCGGCGGCTCCCCTGTCGTTCGCCCACGCGGCGGCCGAGGTGCGGAGCACCGCCTTCCGCGACGATCTCGTGGTGCGCGAGATCCCGGCGCCTGCCGGTGTCGCCCCCGAGGCGATCGCTCTCGCCGGCGACATCCGCCCCGAGGCCGAGGGCGACTCCCCGTACGGCACGGGCCGGTTCATCTTGCTGCACGATGCGGATGAGCCTGCGGCGTGGAACGGTGCATGGCGCATCGTATGCTTCGCGCAGGCACCGCTGGAGTCTGAGATCGGCACGGATCCGCTGCTCGCCGACGTCGCGTGGTCGTGGCTGATCGATGCGCTCGACTCGCGCGGTGCCGTGTATCACTCGGCATCCGGAACTGCGACCAAGACGCTCTCGAAGGGTTTCGGTTCTCTCGCCGAAGAGGGTGACGGCGCCCAGATCGAGCTCCGCGCCTCGTGGTCGCCGTCCGGGAGCATGACCCCGCACGTCGAAGCGTGGGCCGAACTGGTCTGCATGCTCGGAGGTCTTCCTCCGGGCTCCGAGGGCATCGCGCTGCTCGGACCCCAGAGGACGACACGTGACTGAACTGCCTCCGACTGACCATCCCGCTCCCGAGTACGTGGTGATCGCGGATGCCGACGGCCTGCGCGAGGCCTCTGCTCTGCTGGCCGCGGGCAACGGCCCGGTGGCCGTCGATGTCGAGCGTGCCTCGGGATTCCGCTATTCGCAGCGCGCCTATCTGATCCAGGTGTTCCGTCGAGGCGCCGGGTTCTTCCTCTTCGACCCGCCCCCGATCGGCGACTTCGCTCCGTTGCAAGCGGCGATCGGGGATGTCGAATGGGTGCTTCACGCCGCGAGCCAGGACCTTCCGTCACTGCGCGAGCTCGCCCTGGAACCGCCGTCGATCTTCGACACAGAACTCGCCGCGCGTCTGCTCGGCCATGAACGAGTCGGATTGGGTGCCGTCGTCGAGGACACGCTCGGCATCACGCTGGCCAAGGCGCATTCCGCCGCGGACTGGTCGACGCGCCCGCTCCCGCAATCCTGGCTGGAGTACGCGGCGCTGGATGTCGAGCACCTCATCGACGTGCGCGACGTGCTCGCCGCGGAGCTCGCCGAACAGTCCAAGACAGCCCTCGCCGCCGAGGAGTTCGAAGCCGTCCGCACGCGACTGCCGCGCCCCGTCCGAGAGGATCCGTGGCGGCGCCTGAGCGGGTTGCACACGGTACGCGGCCGGCGGTCGCTCGCGGTCGCGCGTGCTCTGTGGATCGCCCGCGAGGAGTACGCCAAGGCCGAGGACGTCTCTCCCGGCCGCCTCGTGCCCGATCGATCGCTCATCGCCGCCGTGCTCGCCGACCCTGCCTCCCGGCAGGAGCTCGCGCAGCTGAAGGACTTCACCGGCCGAGCCAGCCGCAGCCAGCTCGATCGCTGGTGGGCCGCGATCGAGTCGGGGAGAGCAACCACCGATCTTCCCTCCGAACGCGGCGCGGGCGGCGACACGCTGCCGCCGCCGCGCGCGTGGGCGGACCGCAATCCCGAAGCCGATGCGCGCCTGAAAGCCGCGCGGATCGCCGTCGAGGCCAGGGCAGCGGAAATGCACATGCCGACGGAGAACCTCCTCACCCCCGATCTTCTGCGTCGCGTCGCATGGGCGCCGCCGTCGGACGGCAGCGCGAACAGCATCGGTGAAGCGCTGGCGGGTCTCGGCGCGCGGCCCTGGCAGATTGAGGAAACCTCACAGAGGATTGCCGATGCCTTTGTGGAATCCCTGCAAGTGGCTCCGGCGGCTCCGGAGGACGATTCGTAGGTTCAGCCCAACCGATGCCGGGCCTGTGCGCGCCGAACCTAGGCTGGTGTCGAACCCCTAGTTTTGGAGGCAGAGTGGCCGAGATCTCGGACGTCTTCTTCGTCGATGGAGTGCGCACCCCGTTCGGGCGCGCCGGCGAAAAAGGCCAGTACTGGAATACCCGATCCGACGACCTGGCGGTGAAGGCGACCATCGGGCTGATGGAGCGCAACCCGAAGGTGCCCGGTGATCGCATCGACGATTACGCGCTGGCCGCGACATCGCAGACCGGCGACCAGGGCCTGACCCTCGGTCGATCCGTCGCGATCCTGTCCGGTCTCCCGTTGACCGTCCCGGGCTTCGCGATCGACCGGATGTGCGCGGGCGCTATGACGAGCGTCACGACGATGGCCGGTGCGATCGGGATCGGCATGTACGACCTCGCTCTCGCGGGCGGCGTGGAGCACATGGGTCGTCACCCTCTGGACGGCAGCAATGTCGATCCGAATCCGCGATTCGTCTCTGAGAAGCTCGTCAGCCCGGATGCCTTGAACATGGGACTGACGGCTGAGCGGATCCACGACCGGTTCCCCGAGCTGACCAAGGAGCGCGCCGACCGGTTCGGCATGCTCAGCCAGCACAAGGCCCAGGCGGCCTACGAAGCGGGCAAGTTCCAGCCCGACCTCGTGTCGGTCGCGATCAAGGGCGACGACGGCGCGTGGGGTCTTGCGACGGAGGACGAGGGCCGCAGGCCCGAGACCACGATGGGGGGCCTGGCGGGTCTGAAGACGCCCTTCCGTCCGCATGGCCGTGTCACGGCGGGCACATCGTCGCCGCTCACCGATGGGGCGACGGTGAGCCTCCTCGCGGGGAGTGCCGCCGTCAAGGAATTCGGTCTCGCGCCGAAGATGAAGCTGGTCTCGTTCGCCTTCGCCGGCGTCCAGCCCGAGATCATGGGCATCGGCCCGATCCCGTCGACAGAGAAGGCGCTGCGGAAGGCGGGGCTCACGATCGATGACATCGGACTGTTCGAGCTCAACGAAGCCTTCGCCATCCAGGTGATCTCGCTGCTCGATCACTTCGGCATCGCCGATGACGACCCGCGGGTCAACCAATGGGGCGGCGCGATAGCCCTCGGGCACCCCCTCGCAGCCTCCGGCGTCCGGCTCATGATCCAGCTCGCCGCCCAGTTCGCCGAGCGCCCCGACGTCCGCTACGGCCTCACGGCCATGTGCGTCGGCCTCGGCCAGGGCGGCTCGGTCATCTGGGAGAACCCGCACTACAACGGCAAGCGGAAGTAGGGCACAGCGGATGACGAACCACGCTCCCGATCAGTACTCGAAGGTCGATTTCAGCCCCATCCTCGCGATGACCGACGGCGAAGTGGTCACGCACTCCCCGGTGCGAGACATCCGCCTCTCCTCCGGGAAGGTGCTCGCCCTGATCACGCTCGACAACGGGCGCGATCACACCCGGCCCAACACCCTGGGACCGGCGACCCTCAAGGAACTCAGCGAGACCCTCGACGGCCTCGCGGCCCGAGCGACCGCCGGTGAGATCCAGGCGGTGGGGATCACCGGCAAGCAGTACATCCTCGCGGCGGGTGCCGACCTCAGCGACATCACGAAGGTCGGCTCGAAAGACAACGCGCGTCTGGTCGCACAGTTCGGCCATCATGTGCTGGGCCGGCTCTCCGAACTCGGTGTTCCGTCCTTCGCCTTCGTGAACGGATTGGCTCTCGGCGGCGGGCTCGAGATCGCGCTGAACTCGACCTATCGCACGGTGGACGCTTCTGCCGCTGCGATCGCGCTTCCCGAGGTCTTCCTCGGGATCATCCCGGGCTGGGGCGGCGCGTATCTGCTGCCGAACCTGATCGGCATCGAGAACGCGCTCGAAGTCGTCATCTCGAACCCGCTGAAGCAGAACCGGATGCTGAAGCCCCAGCAGGCGTTCGACTACGGGATCGTGGACGCGATCTTCCCGGCCTCGAATTATCTCGAGGACTCGCTGCGCTGGGCCGATCATGTCCTGGACGGCACCGTGAAGGTGACGCGGAAGAACGAGCCGGGAAAGCTCGAACGGCTCACGAAGTGGCCCATCGCGATCAAGATGGCGCGTGGGATGCTCGAGAGCCGGATCGGCACGGTGCCGAAGTCTCCGTACGCGGCGTTGGAGCTGCTCGACAAAGCCAAGAGCGGCACGAGGGAAGAGGGCTTCGCACGCGAAGATGAGGCTCTGGCCGAACTCGTCACGGGTGACCAGTTCGCCGCATCCATGTATGCGTTCGATCTCGTGCAGAAGCGAGCGAAGCGGCCGGTCGGCGCGCCGGACAAGGCGCTCGCGAAGAAGGTCACGAAGGTCGGCATCATCGGCGCCGGGCTGATGGCGAGCCAGTTCGCTCTGCTGTTCGTCCGCCGCCTGCAGGTGCCGGTGCTGATCACCGACCTCGACCAGGAGCGTGTCGACAAGGGTCTCTCGTACATCCGTGACGAGATCGGCAAGCTCGAGGCCAAGGGCCGCATCGACGGCGACCAGGCGAACAAGCTCCGCGGTCTCATTCACGGCACCACCGACAAGACCGAGTACGCGGACTGCGACTTCGTCATCGAGGCTGTCTTCGAAGAGGTCGGCGTCAAGCAGCAGGTGTTCGGCGACATCGAGAAGATCATCGCGCCCGATGCGATCCTGGCGACGAACACCTCGTCACTGTCGGTCGAGGAGATCGGGGCGAAGCTCGAGCACCCCGAGCGCCTCGTGGGCTTCCACTTCTTCAACCCGGTCGCCGTGATGCCGCTCATCGAGATCGTCAAGACGCCCGCCACGAACGACGCGGCCCTGTCGACGGCGTTCGTGGTCGCGAAGGGACTCGGCAAGAACGCGGTTCTCACGGCGGACGCCCCTGGATTCGTGGTCAACCGCCTGCTGGCCAAAGTCATGGGCGAGGCCGCACGCGCGGTCTACGAGGGGACGCCGCTGCTGACGGTCGAGAAGGCGTTCGGGCCTCTGGGGCTGCCGATGACACCCTTCCAGCTGATCGATCTGGTCGGCTGGAAGGTCGCCGCCCACGTGCAGGACACGATGGCGCATGCCTTCCCTGACCGCTTCTTCGCGTCCGAGAACTTCCACAAGCTCGCTGAGCTGCCGGAGGTCGTCGAGAAGGACAAGAGCGGCAGGGTGACCGGATGGTCGAAGGCGGCCGAGAAGGTCCTCAAGGGCGAAGTCGGTTCCACACCCTCCAGTGAGGCCGACATCCTCGCCCGCGTCCAGGAGGGCCTGGCCGAGGAGATCAAGCTCATGCTCGACGAGGGAGTGGTCCCGGAGGTCGAGGACATCGACCTCTGCCTCATCCTCGGGGCCGGATGGCCCTTCATCGATGGCGGGGCCTCGCCCTACCTCGACCGTGAGGGTGCGTCCGAGCGCGCATTCGGCGGGTCGTTCCACACGCCGAAGATCGTGGGCATCGCCTCGCGATAGTGCGAGACACCGCGACGATGGTGAGGGGCGGATGCTGCGGCATCCGCCCCTTGTTCATTCCCCTCACGGAACCCGCCGCGTGTTCGTACCGGCGGGCGCTCCCGCGTGTCAGTCGCCGCGCTCGAGTCCGCGTGGCGGTGCCGTGTCGGGTGAGATGTCTGACATGAGCCAGGAGCCGTCGTCCTTCGCCGGGCGGGCGACGGGAATGCGGGTGCCGAGAACCTGTGCGACGACGTCCTGGGCGATCTTCGCGGCGGTGAGCCCGGCATCCTCGAGGATCTGCTCGCGGGAGGCGTGCGCGATGAATTCATCGGGAAGACCGAGCTCGTCGACGGCGGTGTCGACACCCGCTTCGCGCAGGACCTGCCGCACGCGGGTACCCACTCCCCCGACGCGGATGCCGTCCTCGATCGTGATGACGAGGCGATGGCGCGCAGCCAGCGCCACGATCGACGGGCTCACCGGCACCGCCCAGCGGGGGTCGACGACTGTGGCGCCGATGCCCTGATCGCGAAGGCGCCCCGCCACGTCGACGGCGAGATGCGCCATGGGCCCGATGCCGACGAGCAGCACGTCTTCCGAGTCGCTTCGCCACAGGACGTCCGTGCCGTCGTGCAGCCGCTCGAGCGCGGGGAGCTCTTCTCCGACCGCCCCCTTGGGGAATCGGATGACAGTCGGCGCGTCATCCACCGCGACAGCCTCACGCAGCGCCTCGTCGAGCCGGGTCGCATCGCGCGGGGCCGCGATCCGGATGTGCGGCACGAGCTGCAGCATGGCCAGATCCCAGATGCCGTGATGGCTCGGACCGTCGGGCCCGGTCACGCCGGCGCGGTCGAGTACGAACGTGACCCCCGCGCGGTGGAGTCCGACATCCATCATCACCTGGTCGAACGCTCGGTTCATGAACGTCGCGTAGATCGCCACGACGGGGTGGATGCCGCCGAAGGCCATCCCGGCGGCTGAAGCGACCGCATGCTGTTCGGCGATGCCGACGTCGTAGACCCGGTCGGGGAAGCGCTGCGCGAACGGCAAGAGACCCGTCGGACGCAACATGGCGGCGGTCATCGCGATGACGTCTTCCCGCTCTTCACCGATCTCGACGAGTGTCTGAGCGAACACGTCGGACCACGCCGTGCTGGTCGACCCGCCGATCGTCTCGCCCGTCAGCGGGTCGATCTTGCCGACCGCGTGGAACTGGTCGGCCTCGTCCTCACGTGCGGGCGCGTAACCGCGGCCCTTCTCTGTGATCGCGTGAACGATCACCGGCGCGCCGTAGCTCTTGGCAAGGGCGAGCGTCTCGATCATCGCCTCGAGGTCGTGCCCGTCGACCGGGCCGAGGTACTTGATGTCGAGGTTGGAATACAGGGCGGCGTTGTTCGCGAATCGCGACAGGAATCCGTGCGTGCCGCCGCGGACGCCGCGGTACACCGCCCGCGCCGCCGGCCCGAGCCGGGCGAACAGGGTTCCCGTGCTCTCGTAGAGGTTGCGGTACGCCTCGCCGGTGCGCATCCGGTTGAGATAGCGCGCCATCCCGCCGATGGTCGGAGCATACGAGCGCCCGTTGTCATTGACGATGATCACAAGATTGCGGTCATTGTCGTCGGAGATGTTGTTGAGCGCCTCCCACGTCATGCCCCCCGTGAGGGCGCCGTCGCCGACGACGGCGACGACGTGCCTGTCGGCGCGGCCGGTGCGGGTCAAGGCTCGCGAGACGCCGTCCGCCCAGCTGAGCGAACTCGATGCGTGCGAAGACTCGACCACGTCATGCACGCTCTCTGCGCGCTGGGGGTAGCCCGCGAGCCCCTCGCGTGTGCGGAGTCCGGAGAAGTCCTGCCGCCCGGTGAGCAGCTTGTGCACGTATGACTGGTGACCCGTATCGAAGATCACCGGGTCGTCCGGCGAGTCGAAGACTCGGTGGAGCGCGATCGTCAGTTCCACGACGCCCAGATTGGGACCGAGGTGGCCCCCGGTCTTGGAGACGTTCTCGATGAGGAACCCGCGGATCTCTTCGGCGAGCTCTCGCAACTCGCCGATATCGAGCGCGTCGAGGTCGCGGGGGCCGCTGATCGATGACAGTCGAGACATCCACACCCCTTTCCCGAGCGTCGTTCGAGTCTACCGGTCGATCGTCCGCGAAGCCCGTTGGCGGCAACGCGAAAGGCTCCGGATGCGGCAGCCCGCCGCATCCGGAGCCTTCCCCGAGAATGGACTAGACGAGCGAACGCAGCACGTACTGCAGGATGCCGCCGTTGCGGTAGTAGTCGGCCTCACCGGGCGTGTCGATGCGAACGACCGCATCGAACTCGACGGTCTGCTTGCCCTCGGCGGAGAACTCGCTCGGAGCGGCGGTGACGTGCACCGTCTTGGGCGTCACGCCCTCGTTGAGCCTCTCAAGCCCCGTGATCGAGACGACCTCCGTGCCGTCGAGCCCGAGCGAACCCCAGCTCTCGCCCGCCGGGAACTGCAGGGGGACGACGCCCATGCCGATGAGGTTCGAGCGGTGGATGCGCTCGAAGCTCTCGGTGATGACGGCCTTCACACCCAGCAGGCTCGTACCCTTCGCCGCCCAGTCGCGCGATGATCCGGAGCCGTACTCCTTGCCGCCGAAGATCACGAGCGGAGTGCCCGCGGCCTGGTAGTTCTGGCTCGCGTCGTAGATGAACGCCTGCGGGCCGCCCTCCTGCGTGAAGTCGCGGGTGAAGCCACCCTCGACCTCTGCGCCGTCGTTGACGGAGCGGACGAGCTGGTTCTTCAGGCGGATGTTCGCGAAGGTTCCGCGGATCATCACTTCGTGGTTGCCTCGGCGCGATCCGTAGGAGTTGAAGTCCTTGCGGTCGACACCGTGCTCGGCGAGATAGTGACCGGCGGGGCTGTCGGCTTTGATGTTGCCGGCCGGGCTGATGTGGTCGGTCGTCACCGAATCAAGGAGGGTCGCCATCACACGCGCGCCCTGGATGTCGGAGACCGGCGTCAGCTCCATCGTCATACCGTCGAAGTACGGGGGCTTGCGGACGTAGGTCGAGGCGTCGTCCCACTCGAACACATCGCCGGTCGGCGTCGGGAGCGTCTGCCAGCGCTCGTCGCCCTCGAAGACGCTCGCGTACTGGTGCGTGAACATCTCTTTGTTGATCGACGAGTCGATCGTCGACTGCACCTCGGCCGCGTCGGGCCAGATGTCCTTCAGGAACACGTCGTTGCCGTCGGAGTCCTGACCCAGGGCATCGGTCTCGAAGTCGAAGTTCATCGAACCGGCCAGCGAATACGCGATCACCAGAGGCGGGCTGGCGAGGTAGTTCATCTTGACGTCGGGATTGATCCGGCCCTCGAAGTTCCGGTTGCCCGACAGGACGGCGGTCACCGCGAGGTCGTTCTCGTTGATCGCCGCAGACACCTCCTCGATGAGCGGCCCGGAGTTCCCGATGCAGGTCGTGCAGCCATACCCGACCGTGTAGAACCCGAGGTCTTCGAGGTCCTGGGTGAGCCCGGCCTTCTCGTAGTAGTCGGTGACGACCTTCGAGCCGGGTGCGAGGGTCGTCTTGACCCACGGCTTGGCCTTCAGGCCCTTCTTCACGGCGTTGCGCGCCAGCAGTCCCGCCGCCAGCATCACCGACGGGTTCGACGTGTTCGTGCAGGAGGTGATGGCCGCGATCGTGACGGCGCCGTGGTCGAGGACGAATTCCTGTCCGTCGGCGAGGGTGACCGGTGAGGGCTTGGATGCGGCGCGAGGCGCGTGACTGCGGTGATGGTGCGCGTGGTGGCTGTACTCCTCTTCGGGCGAGTTGTTCGGCGGGTCGGATGCCGGGAAGGACTCGGCGCCTTCGAGGTCGACCAGGTCGTGGTCCACCTCGGCGTAGTTGACGAGGTCGCTCTCGAACTGTGCCTTCGAACGCGAGAGCTCGATGCGGTCCTGCGGGCGCTTCGGACCGGCGATCGACGGGACGACCGTCGACAGGTCGAGCTCCATGTACTCGCTGAACACCGGCTCGTGTGCCGCGTCATGCCAGAGCGACTGCTCTTTCGCATAGGCCTCGACGAGGGCCAGCTGCTGCTCGCTGCGACCGGTCAGGCGCAGGTAATCGATCGTGACGTCATCGATCGGGAAGATCGCGGCGGTCGAACCGAACTCGGGGCTCATGTTGCCGATCGTTGCGCGGTTGGCCAAGGGCACCGACGCGACGCCCTCGCCGTAGAACTCCACGAACTTGCCGACGACGCCGTGCTTGCGCAGCAGGTCGGTGATCGTGAGGACGACGTCCGTCGCCGTGACGCCGGTGGGGATCGTACCGACGAGCTTGAAGCCGACGACCTTGGGGATCAGCATCGACACGGGCTGCCCGAGCATCGCGGCCTCTGCCTCGATACCGCCGACGCCCCAGCCGAGCACACCGAGTCCGTTGACCATCGTGGTGTGCGAGTCGGTGCCGACGCAGGTGTCGGGGTATGCGCGGAGGACCGATTCCCCCGTGCTCGAGTTGGTCGAGACCCGGTCGTAGATGACCTTCGCGAGGTGCTCGATGTTCACCTGGTGGACGATGCCCGTGCCCGGCGGGACGACCTTGAAGTCATCGAAAGCGGTCTGACCCCACCGCAGGAACTGGTAACGCTCGCCGTTGCGCTCGTACTCGATCTCGACGTTGCGCTCGAGGGCGTTCTCGGTGCCGAACAGGTCGGCGATGACCGAGTGGTCGATGACCATCTCTGCCGGGGAGAGCGGATTGATCTTCTTGGCGTCGCCGCCGAGGGCTGCCACCGCCTCGCGCATCGTGGCGAGGTCGACGATGCAGGGGACGCCGGTGAAGTCCTGCATCACCACGCGGGCCGGGGTGAACTGGATCTCGGTGTCGGGCTCGGCCTCGGGCACCCACGAGCCCAGCGCCTCGATCTGGCCCTTCGTCACATTCGCACCGTCTTCGGTGCGCAGCAGGTTCTCCAGCAGCACCTTGAGGCTGAACGGGAGCTTCTCGTAGCCGGCGACCTTGTCGATGCGGAAGATCTCGTAGTCGGTGCTGCCGACCGTCAGGGTGCTCTTGGCACCGAAGCTGTCTACCGTGGACACGTGCGTCTCCTTCTTCGACGGCGGAAACCGACCGCGAGGCTCGGCATCCCCATCTTTCCCGTACCGGCGCGCGCAGGCTAGTGAGGATCACCTAACCGCCGCGACGGTCAAATTTATCTTGATGTCAAGATAAATGTATCACTCGGCGGGAGGTGCATCCGGGCGCGGATAGAGGGCGCGCACGGCCAGCCAGGTGACCGCGATGAGCGGCGCGAAGAGGGGAAGCCCCATGACGAGCTTGAGGGTGCCGAGGGCGGTGACGTTGTCGGCGAAGTACAGCGGGAGCTGTACGAGCAGTCGCGCCGCGAACAGACCAGCCCACGCGATCGCGAGCCAGAAATAGACCCGGCGCTTGCGCCTGTCTTTGCGCCACGCAAGTCCCTCCCCCATCAGGTATCCGGCGGCGAGTCCGATGAGAGACCACCCGATCAGCGCCGAGATGAGGAAGGCGGATCCGTAAAGCGCGTTCGTGACGAACCCGGGAATGAAGTTGTTGCTCGCCTGCCCGGTGAACACGGCGAACGCCGCTGCGACGGCTGCGGCGATGAGCCCGCCCAGAGCCGCGGTGATCGGCTGGCGCATCGCGAGCCGGACGATCGTGAAGACCACCGCGATGCCCAGAGACAGCCCGAGGGAGAGCCACAGCGACCCCTGGCCGGTCTGCGGATCGATCGTCAGCGTGTAGACGACGATGAAGACGAGTCCGGGCAGTACGGATTCCAGGATGCCGCGCCAGCCGCCCATCGCATGCCAGACCACATGGCCCGTCGAGTGGCCCTTGGCGGGGTCCAGCCCTGCCCGGCGCGCGGCTTCGCCGAGCGCGGCGCTCAACACGTCCGAGGCCTTCGGCTCTGCAGCCGGTTCAAGGGGTACCGGGGACCCCTCGCGGTCGGGGCCCGGGATCGGAGCGTCGGTCACGCCGCGCCCGGCGTCGCGGGCATCCGCAGCGGAATCAGGTCTCGCGGCGGCATGGGTGTCGTGCCGCGCACCACCACGATCGACCGGAAGAGGTCCTCGACCTTGGCCGCAGCATCCACGTCCCCGGCGGCGGCGCCTCCGATGACTCCGCGAAGGAACCAGCGCGGTCCGTCGACGCCCACGAAGCGCGCGAGGCGCTTGCCCGCAGCTCCGTCTGCGCCCGACACCGGGACCTCGGCCAGGAGTTCCGGACCGAGCGGGCCCTCGCGCTCCTCGACACGACCCCCCTGCTGCCGGATCTGCCCGCGGATCTGATCGCGGGTCTCCTCCCAGAGGCCCGACGAACGCGGCGCGGCGAACGGCTGCACCTGGAGGGTGGAGTCCGCGTAGTCCAGACCCACCGCGACGATGCGTTTGGTCTGCTCTTCGACCTCGAGCCGCAGGTTCAGCCCCTCACGAGGGAGGATCTTGATTCCGCCGAGGTCGATGTAGGGACGCACCGGATTGGCTTCGCTCTCGTCGAAAGGGCCGGTGACGGCGCGGTCAGCGGATGCGTCGACGACCGTGTCGTCGTCCGCCGGTGTTGCATCGGTCATGCGTTGCTTCCTTTGCCTGTCTGATATCCGGTGGAGCCGAAGCCCCCCTCGCCCCGAGCGCTCTCCGGGAGCGTCTCGACGGGGATGAATCGTGCCGTAGGAACCGGCATGACGATGAGCTGCGCGATGCGGTCGCCGACCGCGATGTCGTAGGCGGTTTCGGCGTCGGTGTTCAGCAGCGTGACCTTGATCTCGCCCCGGTACCCGGCATCCACCGTTCCGGGCGAGTTGACGATCGTGATGCCGTGCTTGGCGGCCAGACCGCTGCGGGGTACCACGAAGGCGACGTACCCGTCGGGCAACGCGATCCGCACTCCCGTGCCCACCAGCGCCCGGCCGCCGGGCGGAAGCGTGAGCGCTTCCGCCGAGACGAGGTCGGCTCCCGCATCGCCGGGGTGCGCGTAAGCCGGAACTTCGGGAGCGATAATGAGGACGTCCACGGTTTCGGTCACGCAACGAGGGTAATGCAGAAGACGATGAGCAGTATTCGGACGCCGTCGGGCGTCGTGTTCCGCGAGCGGTTGAGCCCTTCGCTGTGGGCGCTGGTGAGCGCAGCGCTGTGCGGGCCGATGATCGCGCTCGTGTTCACGCCCATCGATAAGACGCTCGCCCTCGTGCTCGGTGCGATCGTCGGAGTCGCCGTCGTCGTGCTCCTGGTCGCGGCTTCCCCGACCGTGGAAGTGTCGGACGGGTGGCTGCGCGCCGGACGCGCACGCATCGAGCTGTCGTTCTTGGGTGAAACACAGACCTTCAGCGGCGAGGACGCCCGGAACGCGCGCGGTCCGGGTCTGCACCCCCGCGCATGGCACCTGTTCCGGGGCGGAATCGACGGCGTCGTGGTCGTCGCGGTGAAAGACCCCGACGACCCCGTGCCGTTCTGGGCGCTGTCGACGCGCACTCCGGACCGCCTCGCGGCGGCCATTCGCCGGGCGGAGCCTACGCGGAGCACTCCACGCAGATAGGCCCGGACGAGGTCTCGTGGTCGAGCTGCGAACGGTGCTTCACGAGGAAGCAGCTGACGCAGGTGAACTCGTCCTCCTGGGCGGGCAGCACCACCACATCGAGTTCGAGGTCGGACAGATCGGCGCCAGGAAGCTCGAACCCCGAGGGGTTGTCGGCGTCTTCCACGTCGACCGAGCCGGAGAGCTTGTCAGGAACGCGCTCTTTCAGGGCCTCGATCGACTCGCTGTCGTCCTCGGTCTTGCGGGGGGCATCGTAATCGGTGGCCATTGCGTAAACGTCTCAACTTCCCAAAGTGCGTGTGCGTCGCCCCTGCGGGCGGCGATAGTTTGCACGACCTTTATGTATTTCGCAAATGCGCCACTGGCTGCGGCGACTTTCCGGGTCGGCGATGCGTGAAACTGACGGCACGCCCGCGATATTCCCGGCGGTCGGCCCGGCCTGTGCAAGCATGGCCGCACACCGCTGGATCGGAGAGGCGTTTCGCATGGAACAGCTCAAAGTCGTCGGCACCGAAGACGATGTGCTCGTCCTGGTGACCGAATCGGGAGAGCGTTTTTCGCTCGCGGTCGATGATGTGTTGCGCGGCGAACTGCGCCGCGCACGCCACGACCGCGACGACGATCAGCGCGCTGCCCACCCCAGTCCCCGCGAGATTCAGGCGCATATCCGCTCCGGACTCTCGACCGCCGAGGTCGCGACGCTGCTGAACGCCCGTCTGGAGGACGTCGCCCGGTTCGAGGGGCCCGTGCTTGCAGAGCGCGAGCACATCGTCGGCCAGGCGCTGTCGGTGCCCGTGCTGCTCGGGGGCGACTTCGAACCCGATGCACTCCCGACCTTCGGAGCGGCGGTGCGCGCGAAGCTGGCGGAAGCGGGCGCGAGTGGGGAGCGCTGGACGAGCTGGAAGGAACCGACGGGCTGGGTTGTCAAGCTCGAGTTCACCTCCGCCGAGGTCGCGCATGACGCTCGGTGGAGCTTCGACCCCCGCCGTACGATCCTCTCGCCCCTGAACGGCGATGCGACGCAGCTGTCACGACAGGGATCGCTTCCGGAGGGTTTGATTCCTCGCCTCCGCGCCCTGGATGCTCCGGCCGCCAAGGACGACACGCGCTTCGACAGCGGCGCATTCGGCCCGCGTCGGCTACCCGATCCCGACGCCCACCTGCAGAGTCCCGACGTTCCCGCACCGGCGGCGCCGGCGGTGCAGCAGGCAGCGATCAAGCGCGCACCCGACGCCACGGTGACGTCGTCCGAGACCGCCGATCTTCTCGAGGCTCTGCGCCGCCGTCGCGGCCAGCGTGAGCCGCTCCCGGGGATCGACGTGGTGGAGCCGTCACGAGGACAGGCTCCGATGGCCCTGTTCGACGCGCTCGAGCCCGGGTACGACGAGGACCCTACGTTCGAGTCCGGGCCTGTCCCGATCGAGCGCGCCTCCGTCGATCAGGCCGCGGCGAACGAGGCGGGAGCCCGACGCAAGGGCCGCAGCTCGATGCCGTCGTGGGACGAGATCGTGTTCGGCGCGCGCACCGACGAGAACTGAACTCGCGAGACCGGATAGGCGGCACGAGACCGAGCGCATTCGTCGCCTTCTCGTGGCGCATATCCGGTCTCGCGGATGTCAGGCGAAGGCGCCCAGCGGGATGAGCGGAACGGTGCGCTCCTGGTCCGTCAGCGATCCATGCTGCCCGACCATGCGCTGGGGGCCCTTGTCTGTGAGCCGGTCGTCGTAGTACGCGACCGACGTACGCGCCGCGACCACCACATCGCCGATCCGCGGCTCGACGGCCGCGTCGATCACCGGGCCGAAGATCCCTGCGCCGATCGCCTCTTCGCGCGACATCACCCACGAGCGCCCGCTCTCCGCGCTCCGCCACGCCTCGAGCACTCGCGGCGCCATGCCCTCCTCGGCGTAGAGGTGCAGCATCCGCGGTTCACCACCGATCAGACGCACCCCTGCCACGAGGTCGTCGCCCTCGCCGAGCAGGAGTTGCCGGTGCCGTGGCACGTCGACCATGCCGTGATCGGCCGTGACCACCGCCCCCACCGTCGGCCCGAGGAGGTCGGACAAGGCCGTGACGGCAGCATCCGCCCCCTCGAGAGCAGCCGACCACTCGTCGGACTCCCACCCGTGCCTGTGTCCGGCCGAGTCCAGCTCCGGGGCGTACAGATAGACGAGGGCACCCGGATGCTGGGCGGCAAGGTCCGCGGCGATACCTGCTCGGTCTGCGAATTCAGGCGCACTCAGGAACGTGGCACCACGCAGTGTGGCCTCCGTGAAGCCCGATCCGACGTAATCGGCGCGGGAGACGACGAAGCACGGCCTCCCTGAGGCAGCTTCGCGCGCGATGAGCGGTTGCGCGCGCTGCCAGCTGTGCGGATCGAGCCCGTCCGTCTCCCAGCCGTGCAGCTGGTTGGAGACCACGTCGGTGCCGGGGATGCGGACCCGGTATCCGACGATGCCGTGAATGCCGGGCGAAGTCCCGGTCAGCAGACTCGTCAGCGCGGCAGCGGTTGTCGACGGGAACACCGTGCGCGCCACATCCCTCTTCGTCATACGTGGCGCGAGGAAGCGCGCGTGCCCTGCACGCGCGGCGAGGTTGCGCGCGCCCAGGCCGTCGACGACCACGACGATCGCACTCGTCGCGGGAGCGAACCAATCCGACGAGCCGTCGAGGGCCGAGATCAGCTGCGGAAGCACGCCGGTGAGGCTCCGGGCGCGGACAGGGTCCGCCGGTAGGCTGAGGGACATCGGGGCCAGTCTCGCATACGGCGGATCGGCCCCTCTGTTCACCCGACGCACGGAAGCCGCATGCCCGCCACTCCCCCTCAGACTCCCGGCTCAGCGCGCGCAGAGGAGCGCATCGAGGATGTCGATGTCGCCGCCGAGATGCAGGGCTCGTTCCTCGAGTACGCCTATTCCGTCATCTACTCGAGGGCACTGCCCGATGCACGCGACGGGCTGAAACCGGTCCAGCGTCGCATCCTCTACCAGATGGCCGAGATGGGCCTGCGTCCCGACCGAGGACATGTCAAGAGTGCACGCGTCGTCGGGGAGGTGATGGGCAAGCTCCACCCGCACGGTGACGCGCCCATCTACGACGCGCTCGTGCGCCTCGCCCAGCCGTTCTCGCTGCGCGTGCCGCTCGTCGACGGCCACGGCAACTTCGGCTCGCTCGACGACGGTCCGGCCGCCCCGCGATACACCGAGGCACGCCTCGCGCCCGCAGCGCTGGCACTGACCGAGAACCTCGACGAAGACGTCGTGGACTTCATCCCGAACTACGACGGACAGTTTCAGCAGCCCGAGGTGCTCCCGTCGGCATACCCCAACCTGCTCGTCAACGGCGCCACCGGTATCGCTGTCGGCATGGCCACGAACATGGCCCCGCACAACCTCATCGAGGTCGTCGCTGCTGCGATCCATCTGTTGCAGAATCCGGCAGCGACCGTCGAAGACCTCATGGAGTTCGTACCCGGGCCCGATCTTCCTTCCGGCGGGATCATCGTCGGGCTCGACGGCGTGAAGGACGCGTACACGGTCGGGCGGGGAAGCTTCCGGACCCGCGCCAAGGTGGCGGTCGAATCGCTCGGTCCGCGCCGCACAGGGCTCGTCGTCACCGAGCTTCCGTACCTCGTCGGTCCTGAGCGGATCATCGAGAAGATCAAGGATGCCGTCAACGCGAAGAAGCTGACGGGGATCGCCGACGTCACCGATCTGACCGATCGTCACCACGGTCTGCGGCTCGTGATCGCCATCAAGACCGGGTTCGATCCGCAGGCGGTGCTGGAGCAGCTCTACCGCCTGACTCCCCTCGAGGACTCGTTCAGCATCAACAACGTCGCTCTGGTCCAGGGGCAGCCGCAGACCCTCGGTCTGAAGGAGCTGCTGCGCGTCTACATCGATCACCGCATCCGCGTGGTGACCCGGCGGAGCGAGTTCCGGCTGGCCCGCAGGCGCGAGAGGCTGCACCTCGTCGAAGGACTGCTCATCGCGATCCTCGACATCGACGAGGTCATCCAGGTGATCCGCACGTCCGACGACGGCGAGCAGGCACGTGCCCGTCTCATCGACGTGTTCGATCTGTCGCACGCACAGGCGGAGTACATCCTCGAGCTGCGTCTGCGCAGGCTGACGAAGTTCTCGCGCGTGGAGCTCGAGGCAGAACGCGACTCGCTGATGACCGAGATCGCACAGCTCGAAGAGCTCCTCGGCAGCGAGGCGTTGCTGCGCGCTCAAGTGGCGCGCGAGCTCGAAGCCGCCGCCGACACGTACGGCACACCCCGGCGAACGCTGCTGCTGAACGGCGGCCCCGTCACGGCGCGGCCGTCCCGCTCGGGAGCCGCGCCGGCCGATCTGCAGATCGCCGACTCCCCGTGCCGGGTCTACCTGTCTGCCACGGGAAGGATGCTGCGCGCCGAGCTGAGTGCGGACGCGCCGAGCGGCGGTGTGGTCACTCCCACGCGCCGGTCCAAGCACGACGCGGTGCGTTCATCCGTCGACACGACGACGCGCGCCGATCTCGGCGCCGTCACGAGTGCCGGGCGCATCGTGCGCTTCTCACCCGTCGATCTGCCGTCGGTACCAGGCAACTCCGTCCAGCTCTCCGCGGGAATCCGGGCCGACCAGTACCTCGCGCTCACCGGGGGCGAGCACATCGTGGCGATCGTCGCCCTCGACGCCGAGCCGCCCATCGCCCTCGGCACCGCGCAGGGCGTGGTCAAGCGTGTCTCGGCGGCCGAGATCGGCACCAAGCACGACGTCGAGCTGATCGCGCTCAAGCCCGGCGACCGGGTCGTGGGGGCCGCGCCCGCGCCCGATGGCGCCGAGCTCGTGTTCGTCGCCTCCGATGCTCAGCTGCTGCGCTTCGACGCCTCATCGGTGCGCCCGCAGGGCCGGTCGGCCGGAGGGATGGCCGGCGTGCGGCTCACCGCGGGTGCGAGCACGGTGTACTTCGGTGTCGTGGAAGCCGAGGCATCCGATGTTCTCGTCGTCACCGTGGCGGGAAGCACTCAGGCCATAGCCGGAGCCGACCCGGGTTCGGCGAAGGTCTCGACATACGACGAGTTCCCGCCCAAGGGTCGTGGCACGGGCGGTGTGCGCGCTCAGCGGTTCCTGAAGGGCGAAGACACGCTCACGATCGCGTGGGTGGGTCAGGGTCCTGCTCGCGCCGTGGGTACCGACGGCACCGTCCGAGTGCTCCCCGATGCGGGCGCGAAGCGGGATGCCTCGGGTCAGCCCCTCGACGGAGTCATCGGCGCGGTCGGCGAGATCGTCCGCTGAGCGGACTGGTCAGGCGTCGATGCTCTCGCGGGAGAGGTTGGCCGATGAGTCGACGATGAATTCGCGCCGCGGGGCGACCTCGTTGCCCATGAGCAGTTCGAAGACCGCCGACGCCGACTCGGCGTCCGACACCCGGACGCGGCGCAGTGCGCGCCCTGCGCGGTCCATCGTGGTGGTCGCGAGCTGTTCGGCGTCCATCTCGCCCAGACCCTTGTAGCGCTGGATGGGTTCATGCCAGCGCTTGCCGGCCTTTGTGAGCCTGGCCAGCAGCGCGTGCAGCTCCTGCTCGCTGTAGGTGTAGATCGTGTCGTTCGGCTTGCTGCCGGCGTTGACCGCGATCACGCGGTGCAGCGGCGGCACCGCGGCGTAGACACGGCCGTCTTCGATCAGGGGTCGCATGTACCGGAAGAAGAGCGTCAGGAGGAGGGTGCGGATGTGCGCGCCATCGACGTCGGCATCGCTCATCAGGATGATCTTGCCGTAGCGCGCGGCATCCAGGTCGAACGAGCGACCCGAGCCTGCCCCTATCACCTGGATGATCGACGCGCACTCGAGGTTGGACAGCATGTCGCTGATCGACGCCTTCTGCACGTTCAGGATCTTGCCTCGGATGGGGAGGAGCGCCTGATACTCGCTGTTGCGGGCGAGCTTCGCGGTGCCGAGCGCCGAGTCCCCCTCGACGATGAAGAGTTCGGAATCGGCGACGTCGTTCGTGCGGCAATCCGCGAGCTTCGTCGGCAGGGACGACGACTCGAGCGCATTCTTGCGCCGTTGGGTCTCCTTGTGGGTGCGCGCCGAGATGCGCGCCTTCATCTCGGAGACGACCTTGTCGAGAAGGAGCGACGTCTGAGCCTTGTCGTCGCGCTTGGACGAGGCGAACCGCGCGGTCAGCTCGCGCGTGACGACGTTCGCGACGATCTGGCGGGCGGCCGGAGTTCCCAGTACCTCTTTGGTCTGTCCTTCGAACTGCGGCTCGGGTATGCGAACCGTGAGCACGGCGGTGAGGCCCGCGAGGATGTCGTCCTTCTCGAGCTTGTCGTTGCCGACCTTGAGGCGGCGCGCATTCTGCTCCACCTGCGTGCGGATCACCTTCATCAGTCCGGCGTCGAAGCCCTGCTGATGCGTGCCGCCCTTCGGGGTCGCGATGATGTTGACGTACGACCGCGTGACGGTGTCGTAGCCGGTCCCCCACCGCAGGGCGACGTCGACAACGCATTCGCGCTCGACCGCCGTGGGGACCATCGCCCCGGTGGGCTGGAGTACGGGGACGGTCTCCGTGAAGGCTCCCGTTCCTGTGAGGCGCCAGGTATCGGTGATCGCCGTGTCGGGGGCGAGGAAGTCGGCGTACTCCGAGATGCCGCCGTCGAAGCGGTAGCTCGTCTCGACCGGCCCCCCGGCCGAGGCCTGCGTCGAGGCGCGTTCATCGCGGATGACGATCTCCAGACCCGGGACGAGGAATGCGGTCTGCCGCGCGCGCTGCTCGAGTTCTTCGAGGTTGAACGCGGCGTCCTTCGTGAAGATCTGCGGGTCGGCCCAGTAGCGGATGCGCGTGCCCGTCACGCCTTTCGCCGCGCGACCGGCGACGCGGAGCTCGGAGCTCTTGTCGAACGGCGTGAACGTGGAATCCGGGGCGCCGTTCGCGAAGATCCCGGGCTCACCGCGGTGGAACGACATGGCCCATGTCTTGCCGCCCCGGTCCACCTCGACGTCGAGCCGCTCGGACAGGGCGTTGACCACGGATGCCCCGACGCCGTGCAGGCCCCCGGATGCCGCGTAGGACCCCCCACCGAACTTCCCACCGGCGTGCAGCTTCGTGAAGACGACCTCGACGCCCGACAGCCCGGTGCGGGGCTCGATGTCGACCGGGATACCTCGAGCGCGGTCGCGAACCTCCACGCTGCCATCGGGGTGAAGGATGATGTCGATGCGGGAGCCGAAGCCACCGAGTGCCTCATCGACGGAGTTGTCGATGATCTCCCAGAGACAGTGCATCAGGCCGCGCGAGTCGGTCGAGCCGATGTACATTCCGGGTCGTTTACGAACGGCCTCGAGGCCTTCGAGCACCTGTAGATGGTGGGCGGAATACTCGGCGGTCACAATCCTCCACAGTAGCCGCGGGGTATCTGACGGAGGCCGACGACACTCGGCAGCGCACAGGGACGTACGCGCACAGCGAAATGTCATGGATTCGCGGCATTCATGAAACATCTGCGTGGTTGTATGTCATGCATCCGGAACCGGACGTGGACGCGATGACCGAGGAGGCACCTGACATGAACACCCTGACGACACCCGACGAGACCGCCGCCCTCACCTACCGTCTCACTGCTGCAGACCGGTGTGATTCGTGCGGCGCACAGGCGTACATCGCCGCCGAGGTCAACGGGAGCGAATTGCTCTTCTGCGCCCACCACGGCCGCAAGTACGAAGAGAAGCTCCGCAGCGTCGCCACGAGCTGGCACGACGAGACGCCTCGTCTGAGCGAACCGGCCTGACTGTCACCGTCCGCGATACACGCGGGCGATTCCCGGACTGAGACGGACGGCGATCTGCTCGCCGATCGTGCCGATCGTCTCAGCCAGAGCCGTCGCAGAGTACGGGGCCGTGTCCGCCGGACCGTACACGGCCACGGTGTCGCCGACTCCGGCGCTCGGCCATCCCTCGATCACGCTGTGCAGTTCGTGGATCGCCACGACACGACGGGCCCCTTCCGGCGTCGCCACGTCGACCCGACCGGCGAGCGTCGACGGCACTCCGTTGAGCGAGCCGATCCCGATGTGCACGAGCTCACCGTGCACCGTCGTCACGTCCGCGCGGAGCGTGGCGATGGGACGGATGCCGAGCTCGTCCGCCGAGGGCCCTCCGGCCGGTGCGATGCCGTAGGCGAAGGCGCCCACGCGCACGAGGTCGTAGCGGAACTCGGGCCGGGCGAACGAGGCTGCGCTGGCAGCGAGATGGCGCACCCGGGGCTCCAGGCCGGTGCGGCGCGCGACGGCGATGGCTTGATCGAACACTTCTCGAGCGGCGTCGTCCTCTTCGTCCGAAGCCTCCGCGATATGGCTCCAGATCCCGACGACGTCGAGGGATCCCCGCTCCTCGAGGATGCGAGCCCGTGCGGTGAAGGCGGGCCATGACTCGGGTCGCACACCGTTGCGGTGCAGGCCGGTGTCGATCTTGAGGTGGACGCGGGCGCGCGCATCCAGGGTCGCGGCCGCGGCGGCGACCTCCTCGAGCACCTGCGCGTCGCCCACCCCGATGTCCAAGTCCGCGGCCACCGCAGCCAGAGCGTCGGCGGGCGATGCCGAGATCCAGATGAAGATGCGGGCATCCGCACCGAGGAGTGCTCGGATGGCGAGTCCGGTGCGCACGTCGAACGCACCGATCCATCGGATCCCCTCCGTCCATGCGCGCCGCACGATGGGTGCGAGGCCATGCCCGTACGCGTCGTCCTTGACCACGAGCATCACGGTGGCGGAGTCGGCGACGGACTGGATACGGGAGAGATTGGCGCCGAACGCGTCGAGATCCACCTCGAGGCTCGCCGTCACGAGGTGTGCTCCCTGACCGCGAGTCGGCCGACGGACGTGACGAGTTCGGCAGCGGTCCAGCCCACCGCGGCCGTCCAATCGCTGAGTGCGGGCGCGCCCGTGCTCGTGTCTCCGAAGAACCACACGGTCGCGCCACGAGCGATCTCACTGTCGCCGATGTCGATGACGCAGGCGTCCATCGCGATCCGCCCGACGATGGGATGCTGCGATCCTTCGATCACGACACGCACCCGCCCGCCCAGCTCGCGCACGATGCCCTGCGCGTACCCGCCCGTCACGAGCGCCACATGCGTGTCTACGGGGGCGCGATACGCGTACCCGTAGGACACGCCCTCGCCCGCCAGCAGCGGCTTGACGCCGAGCACAGAGCCGTACAGGCGCATGACAGGTGTCGTTCCGCCACCGGGGAGTCCTAAGAGCGCCGCGGGGTCGACGGTGGGGCGGCCAGCCGTCACGACCCTGGCCGAGTCGACACCCGAGACGAGCACCGCAGCGCGATCCTCAGGGTCGACGATGACGGAATCCACCCCGGCTCGCAGGATCACGGGCGCGGCATGTGCCACTCCGTGCCCCCACGCGTCCGCACGCAGATCGGCCACGGAATCGGGGCCCCCGAGCGCGGCGGCGTTGCGCGCGAGAACGTCCAGCGCGATGCGAGCCACCGGCGCGCTCCGCGGGCCGATGCCGTCGCCGGGCGTCTGCTGCCCGCGTTCCGCCCCGATCACGCCATCTAGACTATCCGGGTCCCCGCCGCCTACCCCGGAGCACGCATGCCTCAGAACGGCCTCGGCCTCGCGCCTCGCCTGCACTACCTCGCCGACCGCGCACGACGCATCAACGTCGGATCGGTCCTCGAGCGCGCGCGCGAAGCTTCCGCCGACCACGGCAAGTGGATGCCGGCGGTCGTCGTCGACATGCTGTGGCAGGCGGGCGTGCGCAACGTCGGGTTCCAGGACTACATCGACTACGACTTCGCGATCCTGAACCGCGACGAGCGCGCGACCTACATGACCCACCCGGTCTCGAACCAGCTGTCGCAGAAGTACGACCACCCCGATTTCCGCCACCTGTTCCAAGACAAGGTCGAGTTCGATCACGCGTTCTCCGACTTCCTCAAGCGCGAATGGATGGTCGTCGCCGAGGGCAACGCCGAGGCGCTGCGCGAGTTCACCCAACGTCAGGGCACGATCGTGACGAAGGAGCCGGTCGGCCAAGCCGGAACGGGCGTGCACCGCTATCACGCGGAGGAGATCGAGGACTGGTCGCGATTCCACTCCGACCTGCTTTCGCGCGGCGAGCTGCTCGTCGAAGAGGTCATCGTCCAGCATCCCGATCTCGCCGCCGTCTGCCCTGGCACAGTCAACACGACCCGAGTCACGGCATTCTTCGATGGGGAGCGCACGCACATCCTCGCGATGGCCCAGAAGTTCGGCCGGGGCGCCGTGAGCGACCAGATGACATTCGGCGGCTTCTACACGATGCTGGACGACGACGGCCACGCGGTCGGCGCCGGTTACGACTCACACGGTCATGTCCACCGCACCCACCCGGATTCCGGCTTCGTGATCGGTGACTTCCAGCTGCCGATGATCGACGACGTGAAGGCGTTCGTCGATCGGGTCGCCCGGGTCGTCCCGCAGGTCCAGTACGTCGGCTGGGACATCGTCGTGACCCCGACCGGCCCCGTGCTCGTAGAGGGCAACTGGGGTGCCGGAGTGTACGAGAACAAGCCGAGCGTCACCGGGATCCGGACGGGCCACAAGCCCCGCTACCGCGAGGCCATCGGCTTCTGACGGACGGGCGTTGCGCCCGCATCGACGCCTAGACCGGGCGGACGATCCCAAGCGGCGTCGATTCCCGACCCTGGCCGAGCGGGTTGTCGCCCAGGATACGGACGAGACGCTGCTCCCCGGCCCGGTCGAGCGTCGAGCCGAGGATGTTTCCGCCGAGGTCGTTGATGTCGACGACCGCGACCTCCGCCGGAACCGTCAGCAGGCTCTTGAGGTGCGCGGCCACTTCGCGGGGACGATCCGGGCCCAGTACGACCGAACGGTCGTAGGGAGGCATCGTGCCCTCCGTGGGGCCGTCGATCGCGCGTGCCTTGTCGCCGGCGACCCGATAGAAGTCGCCCTTACGGCCGAAGAGCTTCGTCACGGCCGACACGGCGGCGGCGAGAAGGATGCGAGGCGTGCCGCATTCGCGGAGGGCCATCTCCATCGTCTCGGGCATTCCGAGTCCGATGCCGTGGGGCGTGCGCACGACGAATCGCGACAGAAACCGTGCAAGCCGGCGCGGCTGGATGGATTCGATCGGGTAGGAGCGGCCCTGCGTGATCGCCACGATCTTCTCGGTCACGAAGAGGATGTCGCCCTGCTGGACGACTCCCTGCGCGTACTCCGAGATGAACGGATCGAGCTCATCCCCGTGCAGCACGACCCGCGTACGGATCGGGATGCGCGAGAAAGACGTGCCGTCCACGTCGATCGTGAGAGCTTTGCCCGCGTTGGCCTCGGCCATCACTCGAGGTAGTCCCGGAGGGACTGCGAGCGGGAGGGATGCCGCAGCTTGGCCATCGTCTTCGACTCGATCTGACGGATCCGCTCGCGGGTGACCCCGAACGTGTCGCCGATCTGGTCGAGGGTCTTGGGCTGGCCGTCGCCGAGTCCGAAGCGCATCCGGATCACACCGGCCTCGCGCTCGGAGAGCGAGTCCAGCAGCGACTCGAGCTGGCGCTGCAGCATCGTGAAGCCCACCGCGTCGGCGGGGACCACCGCCTCGGTGTCTTCGATCAGGTCGCCGAACTCGCTGTCGCCGTCCTCGCCGAGAGGCGTGTGCAGAGAGATCGGCTCACGACCATACTTCTGCACCTCGATGACCTTCTCCGGCGTCATGTCGAGTTCGCGACTGAGCTCTTCCGGAGTGGGCTCACGGCCGAGATCCTGGAGCATCTGGCGCTGCACACGGGCAAGCTTGTTGATGACCTCGACCATGTGGACGGGGATGCGGATCGTACGGGCCTGGTCGGCCATGGCGCGCGTGATCGCCTGCCGGATCCACCACGTCGCATACGTCGAGAACTTGAAGCCCTTGGTGTAGTCGAACTTCTCGACCGCACGGATGAGGCCGAGGTTGCCCTCCTGGATGAGGTCGAGGAACTGCATGCCGCGACCCGTGTAGCGCTTGGCCAGAGAGACGACCAGGCGGAGGTTGGCCCCGAGCAGGTGGGACTTGGCACGCTGACCGTCACGAGCGACCCACTGGAGATCGAGACCGATCTGACTCGTCTTCTCGGCGGCGGACATGTGCGACAGCTTCTCTTCGGCGAAGAGGCCCGCCTCGATGCGCATCGCGAGCTCGACCTCTTCGGCCGCGTTCAGCAGCGGAACCTTGCCGATCTGCTTCAGATAGTCCTTGACCGGGTCTGCCGTGGCGCCGGTGATCTGCGTCGAGTAGACGGGTACGTCCTCGTCGTCGCTCGAGGAGATGACGATCGCGCCGGTCGGAAGCGGTTCGGAGAACGTCGGCTTCTTCTCGTCGTCATCGTCGTCGTCCTCGTCGGACGCCTCCGCGTCGGACGCCTCGGGCTCGGCAGCCTTGCGGCCCCGCGCGGCCGGGGTGGGCGGCGTCTCGTCCTCGGTGTCGAGCTCTTCGACCTCGACATCTTCGAGCTCGATGTCGTCGTCGATCTCTTCGGCGTCTTCGGCCGCGCCCTTCGCGCCTGCCTTCGCCTTCGCGGCGCCGGCCTTGGCGGGAGCGCTCTTCGCGGTCGCCGCCTTGCCGGTCGTAGCCTTCGCGGCACCGGTCTTGGCCGATGCCTTCTTGGCCGCAGCAGCCGGCGTCTTCGTCGGCGTCACCTCGTCGACGACCTCAGCGGTCTCGATGTCTGCGGTGCTGCGGGAGCGGGTGGTGGTCTTCGTGCCTGCGGTCACGGTTCGCCTTTCACCGGCGGGCGAGTGTCGACGCCCATCAGTCGTGTTCGGACACTAGTAAGACCCTTGTCAAGTCCTTTGTCCTCGAGAAGGCTCGGAGACATCGGTTGACAACGGGTCAGGTCCTCTAGTATCGCATACGTTCTGCGCCCGACATCACGTGCCGTGCGCGAGACACGAGAAAGACAACGAAATCCGGCGCCCGGGTATTCCGTTCAGGACCCGCGCTTGTCGTCGTCCCCGGACGGCCGGCTCGCGAGGAACCGCTCCAGCTCGGCCGCGAGCTCGTCCGCGCTGGGGAGATCCCCGGTGTGGATGATCGGGGTGGCGAGGGTCGAACCCGCCATGTAAGCGTCATACCGCTCCTCGAGGCCCTGGAGCATTCGCGAGAGCTCTTCGCTCCCCTCGACCTGCTCTTCGACCTTCGCGAGGTATTGCCGGTTCTCCTCCCGCAAGTCCTCACCGGTGAAGACGAGTCCGGTCGCGACGGTCAGCGCGTCCAGCGCCGCCAGCGTCGCAGCAGGGAACTCGGTGTCGCCGAGGTAATGCGGCACGAGGAGCACGAATCCCGCGACGGATGCTCCGGCTTCCGCGAAGCGGTACTCCAGAAGGTGTCCGACCGTGGCGGGCACCTGGGTGTGCGGCTGCCACACCGAGTGCGCCTTCGTGAGGTCGCTGCGCGTGCCGCTCACGGTCGTTCCGATCGGACGGGTGTGCGGAACAGGCATCGGGATGGCGTGGACCCAGGTGACGGACGACACGCCGAGCGAGTCGGCCAAACCGAGCACGGTCTGGGAAAAGGATTCCCATGCGAAATCAGGCTCGTAGCCGGCCAGCAGGACGAAGGGCTGCCCCAGCGCGTCGTGCACTAGTGAGAGCTCGAGGCGCGGGGGCCGATAGTCGGTGAGATGGTCCTGGTCGAACGACACGAGCGGGCGTCTCGCGCGGTAGTCCAGCAGTACGTCGTTGGAGAACACCGCGAGGGTGTGGGGCGCGAGGTCGTCGCGGAAGTATTCCACGAGGCGTGCGACGGCGTTCCCCGCGTCCGTGAACCCCGTCAGCGCGATCACCAGCGGCAGCCCGCGCGGAACGGGCGGCGCCGACGCGACGCGTTCGAACAGAGGCTCGGACAGGGGCATGTTCCCACTCTACGAGCCGAGTCCGCGGAGGGCGCGGCAACCGTCCCGCTCAGAGCGAACACACCCGTACCTAGGATGGAGGTCATGTCGTTCCCCGACCTCGTTTACAGTCCGCTGCCGATTCGAGAGACGGAGGACGACGCGATCCTCCTTGCTCTCCCGCCGTTGGAGGGAGACGACCCGGCCGTCGTCGACGAGTGGCCCGGTCTGCGTGAGGCTCTCCTGGCGATCGGGTTCAGCGGCGCCCCGTCGTCATACCACCGGGTGTTCGCACCCGAGAGCACATCCCTCCCGCTCGCGATCGTGGGCACAGGGACGCGACCGGATGCCGCGGCTCTGCGCAACGCCGTGGGCACCGGCATCCGCACCCTCACCGGGTTCGCGAACGTCGCCGTGAGCGCGCCGGCGGCGGAGCCGTCGTCGTGGCGGGCCGTCGCCGAGGGAGCCGCGCTGGGCGGGTATCGGTTCGACGACTACAAGACGTCCGCGCCCAAGCCGCGCGCGGCGCGTGTGACCGTGCACGGCATGGTGGAGACCGTCGATGCGGACCAGATCGCAGCCGTCACCGCCGCGGCTTCGGCCGTCGCCCTGGTGAAGGACCTGGTGTCGATTCCGGCTGAATGGCTCGGCCCCGCCGATTTCGCCGAACGCGCGATCGAAGCCGTCGCGGGCCTTCCCGTCGACGTCGACGTGCTGGACGAGGAAGAACTCGCCGCCGGCGGATATGGGGGCATCCTCGGAGTCGGCCAGGGGTCGGATCGGCCGCCGCGACTCGTCCGCCTCTCGTACTCCCCCGCCGGCGCGGCACGCCACGTGGCGCTCGTCGGAAAGGGGATCACCTTCGACACGGGCGGGCTCTCCCTGAAGCCCCCCGCAGGCATGGTCGGAATGAAGTACGACATGTGCGGCGCCGCGACGGCCCTGGCAGTCCTGAGGGCCGTGGCGACCCTGGGTCTGGCGGTACGGGTGACGGCGTGGCTCTGCATCGCCGACAACATGCCGTCCGGGCGCGCGACGCGCCCGGGAGATGTCCTCAGGATGCTGGACGGCACGACCGTCGAAGTCCTCAACACCGACGCAGAGGGCAGGCTCGTCATGGCCGACGGACTCGTCGCGGCCAGCCGCGAGCATCCGGATGTCATCGTCGACGTGGCCACTCTGACCGGTGCCATCACCGTCGCGCTCGGCACCCGCCACGCCGGTGTCATGGGCGACGACGCCGCCGTGCGCGCGTACCTCGCGTCGTCGGCGCGCGTCGGCGAACCGGCATGGCAGCTCCCCCTGCCCGCCCACATGAAGGAAGACCTCGATTCGCCGATCGCCGACCTTCAGAACGCCAAGATCGGCGATCCCGCGGGTGGTTCGCTCTTCGCCGGCCTGTTCCTGCAGCACTTCGTCGGACCCGTCTCGGATGAGGTCGACGCCCCGCGCATCCCCTGGGTGCATCTGGACATCGCGGGCGTCGGAATGAACAAGGGCGCAGGGTACGGCTTCACGGACAAGGGACCGACCGGGGCCACCGTACGGGCTCTGATCGACTTCGTCGGGACTGATTCGGCAGAGGGAGCATCACGATGACCGAGCACGCATTCGATCTGGTCGTCCTGGGCGGTGGTAGCGGTGGCTACGCGGCGGCGCTGAGAGCGGCAGAGTTGGGCCGCTCGGTCGCTCTGATCGAGCAGGACAAGGTCGGCGGGACCTGCCTGCACCGTGGGTGCATCCCGACGAAGGCTCTCCTGCACGCCGCCGAGGTCGCCGATATGACGAGGGACGCCGCGACTGTCGGAATCCGCGCCCAGCTCGACGGCGTAGACCCGATGGGCCTGCGCGACTACCGCGAGGGCATCGTGGCGAAGAAGTACAAGGGCCTCGAGGGTCTGGTCAAGGCCCGCGGGATCATCGTGGTCCGTGGCGAGGGCAGGCTCGAAAGCGGGCCGGCGGTGCGCGTGGGCGACGACCTGTACCGCGGCACGGACGTCGTCCTGGCCACGGGGTCGTACAGTCGCTCGCTTCCCGGCTTGGAGATCGGAGGCCGGATTCTCACGAGCGAGCACGCGCTGGAGCTCGACGAGATTCCCGAGCGGGTCGTCATCCTCGGAGGTGGTGTGATCGGCGTCGAGTTCGCCAGCATCTGGAGGTCGTTCGGTGTGGACGTCACGATCGTCGAGGCGCTGGATCACCTTGTCCCCAATGAGGACATCACCTCGAGCAAGACGCTGGAGCGCGCCTTCCGCAAGCGCGGGATCACGTTCTCGCTGGGCGTTCGATTCGCACGCGCGACCCAGTCGGACGCCTCCGTGACCGTCACCCTCGAGAACGGCACGGAGTACACGGCCGACTACCTGCTCGTCGCCGTCGGGCGGGGGCCTGCGACGGCAGGACTCGGCTACGAGGAGTCGGGTGTGGTGCTCGATCGCGGCTTCGTCGTGACGGATGAGCGCCTTCGCACCGCCGCTGATCACGTGTGGGCGGCCGGTGACATCGTTCCGGGGCTGCAGCTGGCTCACCGCGGATTCCAGCAGGGGATCTTCGTCGCCGAGGAGATCGCCGGACTTCATCCGGTGCTGGTCCCCGATGTCCAGATCCCGAAGGTCACCTACTCCCACCCCGAAGTGGCGTCCGTGGGACTTTCCGAAGCCCAGGCGGTCGCCGCCCACGGGGTCGACGCGGTCGTCTCATACGAGTACAACCTCGCGGGCAACGGCAAGAGCGAGATCATCGGTACAGGTGGAATCGTCAAGGTCGTCCGCGCAAAAGAGGGTCCGGTGCTGGGTGTGCACCTGGTCGGCGATCGGGTCGGCGAGCTCATCACCGAGGCGCAGCTCGCCGTCGGCTGGGAAGCGCACCCCGAAGACATCGCCCCGTTCATCCACGCGCACCCCACCCAGAGCGAAGCGCTGGGCGAGGCGTTCCTCGCCCTCGCGGGCAAGCCACTGCACGCGCTGTAGCGCGGAGCGCCGCCGCGGCACCGGGTGCCGCGGCAACACTAAGCTAGAAACGAAATCGGCATCCCTGAAGGAGACACCGTCATGAGCACTTCCGTCGTCCTCCCCGCGCTCGGAGAGAGCGTCACCGAGGGAACGGTGACCCGCTGGCTCAAGAAGGTCGGCGACACCATCCAGGCGGATGAGGGCCTGCTCGAGATCTCGACCGACAAGGTCGACACCGAGATCCCTTCACCCATCAGCGGCGTCATCGAAGAGATCCTCGTCCAGGAGGACGAGACAGTCGAGGTCGGAGCAGTCCTCGCCAAGATCGGCGACGGATCGGCCGCTCCCGCCGAGGCACCCGCCCCTGCGGCAGCCGAGCCCGAAGCGGCCCCCGCGCCGGAAGAGTCTGAGGGGTCTGCTCCGGCAGAGCCCGCACCCGCAGAGCCCGCACCTTCGGAGGCTGCACCCGCTGAAGCATCTTCTTCCGCGCAGGGCGGCACGGAGGTCGTCCTTCCCGAGCTCGGTGAGAGCGTGACCGAGGGCACCGTCACCCGCTGGCTCAAGCAGGTCGGTGACAGCGTCGCGGTCGACGAACCGCTCCTGGAGATCTCCACCGACAAAGTCGACACAGAGATCCCTTCGCCGGTCGCCGGCACCCTGCAAGAGATCCTCGTGAAGGAAGACGAGACCGTCGCCGTCGGATCGGCCCTCGCACGAATCGGCGACGGTGCATCGGCGCCCGCTTCAGCTCCCACCGAGTCCGCTCCCGTCGCCGAAGCAGCCCCTGCTGCCGAGACCGCTCCCGAAGCGCCCTCGACGGAGAAGCCGGTGGAGGCCGACAAGCCCGTGGCTCCCGCACCCGCTGCGCCGGCGCCCGCCGCACCCGCTGCGCCTGCGCCCGCGCCCGCCGCACCCGTTGCCGCCACGCCGGCGGCGTCATCCCTTGCAGCGTCCGACGAGGATGCGATCACTTACGTGACGCCGCTCGTGCGTCGCCTCGCGCAACAGCAGGGGGTCGATCTTGCAACGGTGACGGGTACCGGCGTCGGCGGTCGCATCCGCAAGGAAGATGTGCTCAAAGCCGCTGAGGCTGCCTCCGCACCCGCGGCGTCGCCCGCTTCGGCGCCCGCAGCCGCGCCGGCCGAGGTCGAGATCTCGCCGCTGCGGGGAACGACCCAGCCGATGTCGCGCCTGCGCAAGGTGCTCGCGGAGCGCGCCGTCGCATCGATGCAGGCGACCGCTCAGCTCACCACGGTGATCGAGGTCGACGTCACGAAGCTCGCGACCTTCCGCGATCGCACGAAGGGCGACTTCCTGGCCAAGACGGGTGACAAGCTGTCGTTCCTGCCCTTCTTCGCCTTGGCCGCCGCTGAAGCGCTGCGTACCTACCCGGTGATCAACGCCACTGTCGACGGCACCTCCATCGTCTATCCCGCGACCGAGAACCTGTCGATCGCCGTAGACACCGAGCGCGGCCTGCTCACCCCGGTGCTGCGGGATGCGGCCTCGAAGAGCATCGCCGAGATCGCGCACGAGATCGCCGATCTCGCGGCGCGCACGCGCGACAACAAGCTCAAGCCGGACGAGCTCGGCGGTGGCACGTTCACGCTCACCAACACGGGCTCACGTGGCGCGCTCTTCGACACTCCGGTCGTCTTCCTCCCTCAGTCTGCGATCCTTGGGACGGGCGTTGTCGTCAAGCGGCCCGGAGTGGTCTCGGTCGACGGCAAGGATGCGATCTCGGTGCGCTCCTACGTGTACCTGGCCCTCTCGTACGACCACCGTGTCATCGACGGCGCGGATGCTGCGAGGTTCCTCGGGGCGGTCAAGAGCCGCCTCGAGGCCGCGCAGTTCGAGAGCCAGCTGGGCATCTGAGAGCCTCACGCCTTCTTCTCTGCGACGGCATGGATGTCGCGGAGGAGAAGGCGTTCTCGTGCGCGGACCACAACGACGAGCTGGGGTGATGCCTGGGGATCGGCCGCGTCTTCCAGCCGGAGCACGGCCGCTCCCCCGAACTCGTCGAGCAGCGTGATCCGTATGTCCGCGCCCTGCTTGTCCGCCACACCCGCCGGGAACGTCCGCGCCGGATCTTCGATCACGTCCGCGAGACAGCTGAGCTGACCCGCGCACGCCGCACGACGCGTGAGCAGCCCCGACGCCGCTGTCACCCAATCGATCGTGTCGCCCCCCTCACCCGGGGTCTGAGCGGTCATCTCGCCGGTACTCTCGCCACCGGCCGCACGGTCACCGAGTTCCGGGGTGCCCTGCGCCGTCTCGGAGACATCGGGGGGTGCCGACGTCATGGTCGTGGGCACGGGAGAGCTCTCGGCAGTGGCGGGGCCTTCACCGGATGGCCAGACGAGGCCGATGACGGTGATACTCGCGGCGAGCGACGCCGCGAGCAGCCAGGGCCTGCGCCGACGCGTCGTCCGCGGGCGACGCAGACGCCGCCACACCCGCATGGCCGCATCGGAGACGAGCTCGGTGAACTCCGCATCGACGTGCCTGGCGAGGACGTCGGCCCAGCGCGGCGCAGCGGCGCGCTCGGGCTCAGTGGACTCGCGGACACGGGCCGCCTCGCGCGCGTACATCGGAGCCAACGCGCGTGTTGCAAGAGGGCTCGGTGCGGCGATGGCGAACAACGCCGACTCGCACTCCTCGATGTCGCGCAGAAGAATGCGGGGATCGCGCGCGGCGGTCGCAGCATCCGCGACCGCGCGCGCCAGCCAGTCGTCGACGGATGCGGCGAGAGAGTCGAGAATCTCGGAGGTCGTGCTGCCGGTGATGTCGGTCACGAGGACCGGGCACCCCGCGTCTGTGAGCCACCATTCGCCGACCGCGGCGTCATCGCGCCACACCCGGGCCGCCTCAGCCGCGCCGCGCAGCAGGCTGACAGCGAGCGTGACGGTCTCGCCCTCTTCGAGAGCGTCACGCCCACGCCCGCGCCGTGCGAGGAACGTCTCGACTCGTTCGCGACAGATCGGCAGGGCGACGTCGTGCCCGTCCAAACGGCGCGCAACGTCCACCGGAGCGAGGAGATGTCCCCCGGCTTCGGCCCGCCAACCACGCCACGCGTCGCCCAGGTCCGCAGCATCGACGAGAACACAAGACTGGCCGTCCGGCGTGCGGGCGAGTGTTCCCGGCCACGGTGACTCGGGCGGTGAGACGTGCCGCATCAAGCGATAGCCCGCGCGCAGCGCGTCACCTGATGTCTCGCGATCCTCCGTGTGCATGCATCGAGCATGTCGTGGTGGCTGCGTCCTCTTCCTCGTCCGCCAGCGATCTGTGGATGGAGGAACCGAGCGCACGCATGTGCAGGAGCCGACGGGCTGCCCGACGCGAAACGGTACTCTGGATGACATGGCAGCACGTACCGCCGCGCCCGAGAAGCGCCCCGGCTTCTTCTCGCAGCTCCGCACCCTCTTCACATTCACCCGCCAGGCCTACTCATGGCTCCCCTGGCTGCTGATCGCAATCCTTCTTGTCGGCATCGGCATCGGGGTCGGACTCGGCTTCCTGATCCCACCGGTCGCGATCTGGTCGGTGATCCTGTGGGGTGTCACTGGCCTGCTGCTGGGCATCCTGGCGTCTCTCATGACGATGACGCGGCTTTCCACAACAGCCATGTACAAGAAGATCGACGGGATGCCGGGCGCCGCCGGCCACGTCATGTCGACCTCGCTCGGCCGTAACTGGCAGAGCAGCGAGACCCCGGTGGCGATCAATCCGAAGACGCAGGAGGCGGTATATCGCGCGATCGGTCGCGGTGGGGTCGTGCTCGTCGGCGAAGGGTCGCGCGGTCGCCTCACTCGGCTGGTCAACGAGGAACGCTCGAAGGTGCAGCGCGTGGCGCAGGGCGTTCCGGTGACCGTGCTCTACGTGGGGCACGGCGACGACGACGTGACGATCGCCAAGCTCGGCAACGCGATCAAGGCGCTGCCGAAGAAGATCGATCGCGGAACGATGGCCGCCGTGATCAAGCGGATCGACTCCGTGTCGCAGTCCCTCGCCTCCTTGCCGATCCCGAAGGGAATCGACCCGACGAAGGCACGCGCCCCGCGACCGCGCTGATCGGTTCGCCCGGCCTTCTCGCGCGTCATGCGCGAACGAGCACCGTTCCCGCGGCCTTGTCGTGCAACCCGCGCTGGTCGGGATCCCAGATCACGGCGGGAATGACGAGAACGAGCAGGATCGTGCGCACGATCGGGCGCCACAGACCAGTCCAGGCCCCGTTGACCTGCATCACCCTCAGTCCTACGAGGCGATGGCCCGGACTCCCGCCGATCGTGGGGATGAACAGCATCTGCACGATGGCGAAGACGATCAGGGTGGCCAGAGAGTCGTACGCGAAGAACGCGATCGAGATGACGACCGCGCAGGCCCAGTCGATCGCCAGTGCCCCCGCGCGACGACCGAGGCGGGCGATGCTGCCGCGGCCGTTCTGCGGGAGGCCGATCCGTTCGCCCGGATACGACGAATCCGACGTGCGATCGCTCATTCATCGAGCCTACCCGGCGACGCGTAACGTGCCCGAAACATGAGGGATACTGAGGGGCAATGCCGCTTCGATAGCGTCGGGCGAAGCCCGTGCGAACGGGCAGTGATCCCGAATGCCCTACCTCTGGAGAGTTCATGTTCAGTGATTCATCCGAGGTGCTGAAGTTCATCAAGGACGAGGACGTCAAGTTCCTCGATATCCGTTTCACGGATCTTCCTGGTGTGCAGCAGCACTTCAACATTCCCGCCTCGACCGTCGACGAAGAGTTCTTCACCGTCGGTCAGCTGTTCGACGGCTCTTCGATCCGCGGCTTCGCGAACATCCACGAGTCAGACATGCAGCTCATCCCCGATGTGTCGACGGCGTACGTCGACCAGTTCCGGGAGGCGAAGACACTCATCATGATCTTCGACATCTACAACCCGCGTAACGGCGAGATCTACCACAAGGACCCGCGCCAGGTGGCCAAGAAGGCCGAGAAGTACCTCGCCTCGACGGGGATCGCCGACACGGCGTTCTTCGCCCCCGAGGCCGAGTTCTACATCTTCGATGACGTGCGCTTCGAGGTGAAGCAGAACTCGAGCTTCTACCACGTCGACTCGGAAGAGGGCGCGTGGAACACCGGCCGCGAGGAGGAGGGCGGAAACCTCGCCAACAAGACCGCCTACAAGGGCGGCTACTTCCCCGTCAGCCCCGTTGACAAGACCGCTGACCTGCGCGATGACATCACGCTCAAGCTGATCGAGGCGGGCTTCACCCTCGAGCGCTCGCACCACGAGGTGGGCACCGGTGGCCAGCAGGAGATCAACTACCGCTTCGACACGATGGTGCACGCGGCCGACGACATCCTGAAGTTCAAGTACATCGTGAAGAACACGTCGGAGCAGTGGGGCAAGGTCGCGACCTTCATGCCCAAGCCGCTCTTCGGCGACAACGGCTCGGGCATGCACGTGCACCAGTCGCTGTGGAGCGAGGGAAAGCCCCTCTTCTACGACGAGGCCGGCTACGGCGGACTCTCCGACACCGCGCGCTGGTACATCGGCGGCCTGCTGGCGCACGCGCCCTCGGTGCTCGCGTTCACCAACCCGACGATCAACTCGTACAAGCGCCTCGTGAAGGGCTACGAGGCACCCGTCAACCTGGTGTACTCAGCCGGCAACCGCTCGGCTGCGATCCGCATCCCGATCACGGGCACGAACCCCAAGGCCAAGCGCATCGAGTTCCGTGCACCGGATGCCTCGGGCAACCCGTATCTCGCCTTCGCGGCGCAGCTCATGGCGGGCCTGGACGGCATCAAGAACCGCATCGAGCCGCACGAGCCGGTCGACAAGGATCTCTACGAGCTTCCCCCCGAGGAGGCCAAGAACATCCCGCAGGTGCCGAACTCGCTGCTGGACTCGCTCGACGCTCTCGCGGCTGACCACGAGTTCCTGCTCGCGGGCGGCGTCTTCACGCCCGAGCTGATCGAGACCTGGATCGAGTACAAGATCGAGAACGAGATCAAGCCGATCGCAGCGCGCCCGCACCCGTTCGAGTACGAGCTGTACTTCGGCGTTTGAGGCGGACGGCGCCGCATTCCTGACGGTGAGGCCATCCGCTTCACCTCAGTCCTCCCCACGATCGCTGCCCCCCGAGCTCAACTCGGGGGGCAGCACGCTGACCTCTCATGCGGTCAAGATGATGACTGCTACAGCATCCTATGAAGTAGAAAGTCCAATTGATCATTCCGTACCGGTATACCGGGCGTGAATCACCTGATATATCGTGTCCTCTTGTGCCTTTATTTCAGCGCGAATTTCTTTCACTCGATTAAGCGACCTCTCATTTTTCCATATGAGGGACATGTTCACCATCCACTGCTCCGTGCTGTACGCGTTGCGTGTGAAGGTCTTCCAAGTATTCCTCAGAATACGAACGGGATCCCGCGGCATCGCGCTTTT
This sequence comes from Microbacterium rhizomatis, assembly GCF_008710745.1. Classification (GTDB taxonomy): domain Bacteria; phylum Actinomycetota; class Actinomycetes; order Actinomycetales; family Microbacteriaceae; genus Microbacterium; species Microbacterium rhizomatis. The sequence continues at coordinate 445,818 of NZ_VYSA01000001.1, read as the reverse complement.
CAATAGGTTGACGATCTCACTCGGCAACGAGGGAAGCTCTGTACTGCCATCTGTAAGAGACTGCCACAGTCCCTTCTTAGCAACCTCTCGCGTTTTATCCGCGAGTCGCAGTTCAGCCTTCCCCGTGACTAATGGAAGCAATGTTTTTCGCCCTTCCTCAAGGTATCGCAGAGGGGCGTCTGTGATTCGACCGTCAGGGAATTCTGTGGTTGCGGCTACCGTCACTCCACGTTCTCTAAGGGGCCTGATATCTTTTAATCGCACTTTCGGCTTCGTCAGCGCCTTGCGGACGGATTTCACGCTAGCCAGGGCGCCGAACGCTCCGACGCCGACCGCGATATCGACGGCGGTCAGTATCGTGGCGGCCTCGTCGCTCATGAAATCGACCACATAGTCGTCGATAAGCACGGCAGTGGCTGTTGCGATGGTGACCGCGTCAGCGACCAAACCGGCGATTGCGAGGCCTGATAGCGAAGCGCCCATCGTATAGGCAGCGGAGACGATGCTGATGGCGGCGAAGACGACGGCCAGCCCGCCGGCGACGCCGTTGATTGGGCCTACGGCGCCGTGGATCGTGTTGACGATGTCGTCCCACATCGGAGTGTTGCCGGTCGGATCCACCATCATGACGGGATTGAGGTGGGCGTAATTGTAGGTGTTGTGCAGTTGCGCGGTATCTTGCGTGGTGAACCGCATCGTGTTCGGGTCGTAGGTGCGAGCCTGAAGGTATTGCTCTCCGCCAGGTGCGGTGTGTTCGGCTGAGTACTGGAACGGTTGGTAGGACACGTTTCCTACCCACCCTGTCGCGCCGTCGCTCCCCACGGACTCCCCCGTGCCCGAAATCGTGGGGGTGCCGTAGTCGGAGTAGCTGTACCGAGTGGTCGGTGTGCCGTCAGCCGCGGTCAACGCCGAGATGCTCCCATGCCTGTCCTGGGTGTAGTAGACCGTCTCTCCCCCCGCAGACTCGCCCGCGGTGGTGCGAGCGTGCCGCGTAGCACCGATCAGATAGGACGCGGTGCCAGCCGGTGAACCGCCTTGGGTGTGGGTGTCGTTGATCAGGGTGGTGTCGTCCCAGTAGAACGCTGCCTCTCCGGGTTCGTCTGCGGCGCCGGTGGTGCTGAGAACGGCGCGTTGCCCGGTAGCCCAGTACCCGGTGGTGAGCGACTCGCCGGTCGGGGTGATCTCGGCGACGCGCTGATTGAGGGCGTTGTACGTGTAGCGGGTGCCGTCCACCGCGCGGGTGAGGTTACCGGCCGCATCGTAGGTCGGCGTGACCGTGGACGATGTTCCGTCCGGATAGGTGGTGGTGAGGGTGCCGATCCGCCCGGTCGGGGTATACGTGAACTCCCGCACCGTCTCCCCCATCTCACCGGTGTCGGGGTCTGCGGTGGTGACCGTCTCACGGGAGATGTCACCGGACACAGTCGCGACGTAGGTCGTGTCCGACGACACCGCCCCCTCGACCGTGTCGCCTTCGTGGACGGTGGAGTGGATGAGCCGATCCTGGGCGTCGTACTCGTAAACGGTCGTCGTCGATCTGGTCGTGCCCGGGTTGTCTTCGCTGAGAGTGGTGTCGGTGCGGCGCGAAAGGCTTCCGCGCTCGTCGTAGGTATACGCGCGAGACTCATGGACAGTTCCGTCCGGTCCGGTCGTGGTCTCGGTCGCGATCTCATTCATCGAGCTGTACGTGTACCGGGTGATGACCCCGTTCCCGCGCGATAGGTCCGTCACCCTGGCGTAGTCGTCATAGGCATATCCCACGCGGCCGATCTCGGCCCCATCCGCATCCGTCTGGACCGCGGTGGTGAGCAACCCCGCCTTGTCGTACCCGTACGACGTCTTGTTCCCCGCGATGTCGGTCGTGGACGCTTTCCGACCGCTGTCGTCGTAAGTGTGGACAACCTGCTCCCCGGCGGGGTAAGACTTACCGGTCGTGTTCCCGAATCCGTCATACGTGTACGCGATCTGTGTGCCGGCCCGATTGGTCGGGTCGAACACCGCCAGCACATTCCCTGTGACCGGGTCATAGTCGAACCCGGTTCGCACCTGCTCACCGATCGGTGACGTGGTTACCGTTTCGATCAGCTCCCGGGTGACCGGGTCGTACGTGTTGACCGTGACGGCCCCGTATCCCGTGGTGGTCTTGGCGACGAACCCATCGGGCGTGTATTCGAACGTAGATACCAGACCATCCTGGTCGGTTTCGGACACCGTCTGCCCGAGACTGTCCAGGGTGCGGGTACCGCCGGAGCGGGACTGGTCACCCTCGGTGAGGGTCTTCTCCACGCTCGTGCCGAACGCGTCGAACCGGCGCTCGGCGACCAAGGGCGCTCCGCCGGAATTCTGGGGGGTGACCGTGGTGGTGGTCGGGTTGCCGAACACGTCGAGATCCGTGCGGGTTGCCGTGGTCCCGTCGGTGGTGGCGGTCTGCCGGCCGAATCCGTCGAACACCGAGGCGATCGTCGGGACGGGCTTCTGGTCGGCGCGGGTGCCGCTGGTCTGAGTGGCCTGTCCGGCCGCATCCATCGTCTGCGTGCTGGTCTGTTCGGCGTCGGAGAGATCCCCGGTCGGGGTCAGCGCGGTGGTGACCGTATGGGCGATGTCGTCGTAGCGGGTGATCTTCGCCAACCCGGTCGGGGCGACAGTCTCGATCTCGCGGCCGAAGACGTCCTGTTTCGTGACCGTGACCGCTCCCCATGCGTCGGTGATCTCGACGATGCCGGGGTTCGGGTATGCGCGGGATTCCACGACCCGTACGTGTCCGTCGACGGGGTGGCCGTCTTTGAGGTTGTCGGTGGTCTTCACGACCCGGCCGAGCACGTCGGTCTCAGTGGTGGTGGCCACCCCGTCGGGGGTGGTCACGACTGTCGCGTTGATGCCGTCCGCTTGCACGGTCGAGTATGCGGTGCGGGCTGTGTTGGCTGCCGGGTCGGTCTGCGCGATGATGCGGCCGGCGGCGTCGTACTCGGCCGTCCCGGTGTTGCCGAGCGCGTCCGTGGCTGCCACCGGCTGCCCCGACAGCAGGTCTGATGTCTGCGACCCGGTGACAGCAAGGGGCGTGCCGGCTGCGACCGTGTCGAGCACGGTCACCGTGCCCGCATCCAGGTCGACATCCTTGGCATGCGTGGTCACCACGGGGGTCCCGTCGCCACCCTGCCCGAAGGCGCGTTCTTCGGACACGAACCCGTCGGCCTGGACGGTGTACTCGACCCGGCCGGTGCGGGTCAGCTCTTCCCCGACCTTCCCAGTGAACGTCTCGGCGACGACGGGGGCGGTGCGTTCCGGGTTCAGCTCGTACCGGGTCTGCGAGACCAACCCATCCGTGGTGGTGACCGTCTCAGACAAGGGCAACCCCACGGGGAGTACTCCCCCGGCCGGGACCATCTCGTCATACACCGTCTTGGTGACCGCACCGTCCACGGCGATCTGCGATGTCGGCCGCCCGAACGTATCGAACTCATACTCCTCCGACGTCGACCGTTCCCGTCCGGCCGCGTCACGGAACGTGACCTCGGTCTCGGTGGGCCGATTGAACTGCTCCGGCAGATCCCACGGCAACGGCACCCCGTCGCCCTCCGTGCCGAGATAGGCGAACCCCTGCTCCTGCAGCACCACCGGCCCGTTCGGAGTCGTCACCTCCACCGACCGGTCGATGAGGAGGTGGGTGGAGTTGTACTCCGAGACCACCCGAGTCGCCCCATCCGACACCACCGTCTGGTACCGGAACCGGCTGTCACCGGAATCGAACACGTCCCGCTCGCCCGCATACACCGGCCACCCCGACGCGACCCCCGACACCGCATCCCACTCCCGCGCCGACAACTCCGCCCCCGTCAGCCCATCAACGACCCGCACCCGATCCACCGCTGAGGACCCATCAGCGAGGGTCTGCCACGCCACCTCCGTGACCGCACCCGAGACCCCCGCGATCCGTGAAATCAACCCGGACGGGTGATACCCCACAGCAGTCCGGCCACCGACCGCGTCAACCACCCCAGTCACCAGCCCCCCATCCAACTCCACCACACCCGCCACCACAGACACCCCACCCACACCACGAGTCACCCGCACCACGGCAGGGTCAGACCAATCCAAACCCGTCACCACACCCACCTGGTCGATGACCCGCTCAAGCCGACGCGACCCATCCCGCGCCCACGTCCAATCCGTACGGTTCCCGAACACATCCACCTGCGCCACCGGATCACCCACCGCACTGAAATACGTCGTCGTCCCCCCGGTCTGCGACAACACGAACCCGTACTCCCGATCCCCCACCGACCCATCCACCCGACCCGGCAACACCCCCACGATCTGCGAAAACACCACATCACCCAACACATACCCCGCCATACCCGACGGCACACTCGCATCCGCGTCATACACCCCACCCGACGCCGGGAACACCTTCACCCCACCGGTCACCCCCACACGCCCCAACCCCGACACCACCCAACCCGAACCAAACCCCACCTGATCGACCCCCACCGACCGGGAATCCCACCGCAACCCCAAACCCTTGATCGGCACATCCAACGAGAGCGACCCCACCCGCTCATCGATCAAACCCTCCACCCCATCACCCAAACCAAACCCACCCACCACCGGCGACACCGAACCACGCCCCTCCCCGTCAGCCGCACGCGCCGACACCACATCCGACCCCAACACCAGACAGGACACCAACACGACAGCAACGCCCACGCCACACACGTTCGCACCACGACGCACACCAAAGACAGACACCACAGCAAGCTCTCCAGACGATAGGTTCTGCGCAATAGTACATCGGTATATTGCGTATCACTCAATCGACATGTCCGTTCGCCGCTCTTCGCCGCGGCACGAAGTGCCCGACGCTCAGCCGTAGAAGAGCTTCTCGAAGATGCGCCGAGCTCGCCGCGTGGTTGCGAAGTACCGCTCCTCGATCTCCGAGGCCGAGCGCGGTGGGTAGCCCAGGATGCGGGCGATCCCGTCGAGCTGCTGCCTGTCGGTGGGGAGCACGTCGCTGGTCTGCCCTGACCAGAGGGTGTTCGCGGAGCGGAGCCTGCTCGCGAGCCGCCACGCCTCCCCCAGCCGCTCTGCCGCGACCGGCGAGAGGAGCCCGGCGGCCTCAGCCGCATGCAGTGCGCCCATCGTCGAGGTGGTCCGCAAGCCGGGGATGCGCGCACCATGCTCGAGCTGGAGCAGCTGCACGAGCCATTCCACATCGCTGAGTGTGCCCGGCCCGAGCTTCAGATGGCGCGCACGATCGATTCCCTGCGGCAGCCGTTCGTTCTCGACCCGAGCCTTGATGCGCTTGATCTCGCGGATCCCGTGCGGATCGACAGTCGCCGGGTACCGCACCGCGTCGGCCAATGCGGTGAAATCTCTGATCAGGTTGACGCTCCCCGCGAAGCCCCGCGCGCGAAGCAGCGCCTGAGCTTCCCACGACATACTCCAGCGCCGGTAGTACTCGGCATAAGCCTCGAGGGATCGCGCGAGCGGCCCGTTCCTGCCCTCCGGCCGAAGATCCGCGTCGAGGTCGAGGGGCAGTCGGAAGTCCTCCGAGCGGCGCCGCAGTTCGGCCACGATATCCAGCGCGAGCCTCTGCCCGCGATCTGGATCCATATCGGGCGCTCGATATACGTACAGGATGTCGGCATCCGACCCGAATCCCAGTTCTCGCCCACCGAACCGACCCATCGCGATGATCGCGAAGTCGAAGTCTCCCGCGTCCGGAGGAACGAGTTCGCGCCGCACCGCCCTTAGTGTCGCCTGGATCGAGACCTCGGTGATCGTGGTGAGGGATCCGGCGACCTCCTCGATGCTCTGCACGTCGAGGAGTCCCCCCATCGCGGTGCGGAGAATCTCCCGCCGGCGGATCGAGCGCACGGCGCGCACAGCGTCCTCGACACCCGAGTGCCGCTGCTGGATCGCTCGCGCTTCATCCTGCAGCAGTACCCCCCGCCGCGGATGCAGCTGCTCCTCGTCATCGAGCCACGCCGATGCCTCCGGGATCCACTCCATCAGCTCGCCGATGAAGCGCGACCCGGCGAGCACCCGCGTCAGGCTCTGGGCCGCAGCGGACGAATCGCGGAGCATCCGCAGGAACCACGGCGAATCGCCCAGGCGCTCGCTGATGCGGCGGAAGGCGAGAAGCCCGTAGTCGGGGTCGGCGCCCTCGGCGAACCATTGGATCATGACCGGCATGAGGTGGCGCTGAATCGTCGCTTTGCGTGAGAGCCCCGAGGTGAGGGCGCCGATGTGCCGCAGTGCGCCCGCGGGATTGCGGAACCCGATCGCGGCCAGTCGATCGTGCGCCTGCTCGGTGGACAGCGAGCGCCCCTCCTCGGGGAGGGATGCCACCGCACTCAGGAGCGGCCGGTAGAAGAGGCGGACATGGATGTCGCGCACTTCGCGCTTGATCGCCTCCCACAGCTCCCACAGCTTCTGTCCGCCGTCGGCGAGCCCGCTCGCACGTGCGAGGATGCGGAGTCCCTCGGGTGTCGCGGGCATCAGGTGGGTGCGGCGCAGCGCGCGCAGCTGCATGCGGTGCTCGAGCACCCGCAATGCCCGGTAGTCGTGGGCGAACACCCCCGCTTCCGGGCGCCCGATGTAGCCGCCCGCGACGAGCACCTCGATCGCGTCGAGCGTGCCCCGCTGCCGGATCCGATCGTCGGTGAGCCCGTGCACGAGCTGCAGGAGCTGGACGGTGAACTCGATGTCACGGATGCCGCCGGGACCGAGCTTGAGCTGGTAGGCGACCTCATCGGGCGGAATGTGCTCGGTGACGCGTTCGCGCATGCGCTGCACGCTGTCGACGAAGTTCTCGCGGGCAGCGCTCGTCCAGATCTTCGGCTGCACCGCTGAGACGTACTGCTCACCGAGCTCGGGATCGCCCGCGAGCGGCCGCGCCTTCAGCAGCGCCTGGAACTCCCAGCTCTTCGCCCACCGGTCGTAGTACGACAGATGCGAGTCGAGCGTGCGCACCAGGGCGCCCTGCTTGCCCTCGGGGCGGAGGTTGGCATCCACCTCCCACAGCGGCGGCTCGATCTCGACGCTCGAGATCCCCCGCATCGTCTGCACCGCCAGCCGAGTGGCGATGTCGATCGCGCGGCTGTCATCGATCGTGTCTTCGTCGGCTCCCCCGACGAAGATCACATCTACGTCGCTCACGTAGTTCAGCTCGCGCGCACCCGACTTGCCCATGCCGATGATCGCCAGTCGCGTGGCCGCGACCTGCTCACGTGGGAACAACCCACCGACTGCCCCTCCGGTCGAGATCCTCGTCCGTGCGACCGCGAGCGATGCCTCCAGCGCCGCGCCCGCAGCATCCGCCAGTCGCGCAGCGACATCCTTCACCGCGCCGACGGGGTCGGCGTGCAGCAGGTCGTAGCCCGCGATCGCGGCGAGAAGTCGCCGGTAGCGCACGCGGAGCGCGACCCATTCCGCCTCGGTCCCGCCCGACGCGAAGCCCTCCACCGCGCCGACGGCCCCGAGGAGCTCCGAAGTGAGCTCTTCGGGAGTGGGCAACCTCTCGCCGGCATCGCGCAGGTGGAGCAGTTCGTCGGGATGCCGGAGGTAGAAATCCGCGAACCCATCGGATGCTCCGAGCAGCGCCCACACGACTCGCGAGCCTCGTTCGGTGCCGAGGACATCTCGCACCGGCGCGGCCGATCGGCGCGCGACTCGGACCATGCCGGCCAAGGCGGCATCCGGGTCAGCCGCGCCTCCTGCCGCCGCGATCAGGTCATGGCGGGGAACGTCGATCGCCGCCTCGAGTTCGTCGAGCAGGGCGTCGACCGTTCCCAGATCGCTGAAGCCGAGCCTGGCGAGCTCGGTGAGTGCCGATGACCGATCGCCGGAGGACATGGGGCGAAGCGGGGTCAGAGCATCTCGAGGTTGCTCTTCAGCTCGAAGGGCGTGACCTGGGAGCGATACTCCTGCCACTCCTTGCGCTTGTTCAGCAGCACGTAGTTGAAGACCTGTTCGCCCAGCGTCTCGGCGACCAGCTCGGACTCCTGCATGTACTCGAGCGCGTGATCGAGACTCGCAGGCAGTGGCGCGTAGCCCAGCGCGCGGCGCTCGGCATCGGTGAGCGACCACACGTTGTCTTCCGCCTCGGCAGGAAGCTCGTAGCCCTCCTCGATGCCCTTGAGGCCTGCCGCGAGCATGAGCGCGTACGCGAGGTAAGGGTTGGCCGCCGAGTCGAGCGCCCGGTACTCGACTCGCGACGACTGTCCCTTGTTCGGCTTGTACAGCGGAACCCGCACCAGGGCGGAGCGGTTGTTGTGGCCCCAGCAGATGAAGCTCGGGGCCTCGTCACCACCCCACAGTCGCTTGTAAGAATTCACGAACTGATTCGTGACGGCGGCGATCTCGTTCGCGTGGCGGAGGAGGCCCGCGATGAAGTGACGCCCGACGGTGGACAGCTGGTACTGCGCGCCCTCCTCGTAGAACGCGTTCACATCGCCCTCGAACAGCGACATGTGGGTGTGCATTCCGCTGCCGGGCTTGCCGCTCAGCGGTTTCGGCATGAACGTCGCGTAGACGCCCTGCTCGATCGCGACCTCTTTGATCACGGTGCGGAACGTCATGATGTTGTCGGCCGTGGCCAGGGCGTCGGCGTACCGCAGGTCGATCTCGTTCTGACCGGGACCGCCCTCGTGGTGGCTGTACTCGACAGAGATGCCCAGGTCTTCCAGCATCCGCACCGACCGGCGACGGAAGTCGTGCGCCGTGCCACCCGGAACGTTGTCGAAGTACCCGGCCGAATCGACCGGCTCAGGGCCGTCCGCACCGTATGCCGACGACTTCAGCAGGTAGAACTCGATCTCGGGGTGCGTGTAGAACGTGAACCCCGCGTCGGCAGCCTTCGCGAGGGTGCGCTTCAGCACGTGGCGGGGGTCGGCGACTGCGGGCTGGCCGTCGGGTGTGGAGATGTCGCAGAACATGCGTGCGGTCGGATCGATCTCGCCCCGCCACGGAAGGATCTGGAACGTCGTCGGATCGGGATGCGCCAGCAGATCGGACTCGTACGAACGCGTGAGCCCTTCGATCGCGGAGCCGTCGAATCCGAGCCCCTCGGTGAAGGCGCCCTCGACCTCCGCCGGCGCGATCGCGACGGACTTCAGCGTCCCCACCACGTCTGTGAACCACAGCCGGACGAACTTGACGCCCCGCTCCTCGATCGTCCGCAGAACGAAGTCACGCTGCTTGTCCATCGCATCCTCTCGGGTGGCCGGCATCGCCGGAATTCAGCCTACTGGTCGGCGTCGCCGCAGTCCGACGGGGACGACGGTCAGCCGTCTTCGCGGGCTTCTTCCTCGGCCCATGCCCGAGAGCGCTCACGCAGGAGCTGGGGCGCCGCGGCGGCCTCTTCCCGGGTGTCGAACGGGCCGGCGCGATCGATCGCGGGCGATTCGAAGCCCTTCTCCACCTCGCCCGTGGTCAGGTTGTACCAGTACTTTTCGCTGTCGCTCGACACGATGACTCCTTCGTAGCCCGCACCCGTCAGGATCCGCTGTCCCGATCCTACCGATCGGCCTGCTCGTCCTGGCTAGGCTGAGCGCATGGCATCGAAGACTGCGGTCGGCGTCGACATCGGCGGTACAGGAATCAAGGCGGGGCTCGTCGATCTCGAGAAGGGGGTGCTGCTGAGCGATCGCATCAAGGTTTCGACACCCGAAGGCGCCGAACCGCCCGATGTGCTCGCGGCCGTGAAGGAAGTGCTCGGCAAGCTCGATGTGACCGACGCCGACATTCCGCTCGGAGTCGCCTTCCCCGCCATCGTCAAGAGCGGACGAACCCTCTCTGCGGCGAACGTGTCGCAGAAGTGGATCGGGTTCGAGGCCGAGAAGTTCTTCGAGGATGGGCTGGGCCGCGACATCCACTTCGCAAACGATGCGGATGTCGCGGGGATCGCCGAAGTGCGCTACGGCGCCGCGAAGGGTCAGGCGGGTCTCACCATCCTCACGACGCTGGGAACCGGTATCGGATCGGCGCTGCTCTACAACGGCGTGCTCGTCCCCAATTCCGAACTCGGTCACGTGCAGCGCGCCAAGCACGGCAAGGATGCCGAGGCATTCGCGGCGTACTCGGCGATGGAACGGGACGAGCTCAGCTGGGAGCAGTGGGCTGAGCGGCTGCAGTGGTACTACTCGTACATCGAGTTCCTGTTCAGCCCGGACCTCTTCGTGGTCGGCGGCGGAGTCTCGAAGCACGCCGACCAGTTTCTGCACCTGCTGGATCTGCGTACGCCCATCGTTCCGGCGGTCCATCGCAACAACGCCGGCATCATCGGTGCGGCCGCGCTCGCGCTCGTGACGGATGCTCCCGAGCTCGCGCAGGCCGAGACACCTCTTGAGGCGGAGCCGGACAGCGCCGCCGGCTGAGAGGGCGAATGGGCCGGCCTGTACGCCGGGTTCTGTCCGGGGGCGTGAGCCCCGTGGACGGTCATCTCTCTCGGCGACACGTTGCCGTGCCGCTCCAGCGGCCTACCCGAGGACTCGGCGAGCCGCGTCAACATCCTCTGTCTGGCCTTGCTCCGGGCGAGGTTTACCTTGCGGGTCGTGTCACCACGACCCCGGTGGTCTCTTACACCGCCGTTTCACCCTTACCGCGGTCCCTCGACATGCGAGGTTCCCCGGCGGTCTGTTTTCTGTGGCACTGTCTCGCGGATCACTCCGGGTGGGTGTTACCCACCGCCCTGCCCTGCGGAGCCCGGACGTTCCTCGGCGCTGCGGCGAACCGCAGCGACGCGACCGTCCAGCCGACCCATTCGCGTCGCCGAGTCTATCCTCGCGACCCGTGCTGGCGATTCCCAGGCGCGATTTCGCGCTGATGGGCTAGCCTGGGGTTGCCGATCTGTCTTCTGGGGAGACAGCGGCATGCCTGGGGAGGCAGTAATCATCATGCGTAAATTCGTTTCAATTCTGGGGATTTCACTTCTGGCCGTACTGGCCGTGCCGTCGGTTGCCTACGCAGCCGATGACGACTATCCGCCGACGCCACCGACCACCGCGAGCCTCTCGGGGTCGACCGCGATGGCCGAGTGCGAGGCGGACACTCCGTGGATCGACTACTCGGTCACGCTGACGGATCCATCCAACGTGTCGACAGGTCACACGGCCGTGCTCTTCATGACGGACGGCACCAACAGCACCGAGATCCCGCTGGGCGAGCTGCAGAACAACCACCTCGAGGGTCGGGTCCTGTGGCCCGGTGCGTCGGTCGGCGCAGACGGACGCGGAAACGGCTGGCCGGGATGGGCGTTCGAGAACGGCCAGTGGGTCAAGACATCGGGCAACTTCGCGTGGACGCGCGGGAGCATCACGGCCGAGATCCGGGTCAACCCGCAGCTGACCGTGGCGCTCTCGTATCCGCCCTCGACGCCCCAGTGCCTGACCGACCCGGCCGGCGTCGCCGCGGTGACGTCCGGATCGCTCCCGGCCACCGGGATGAGCTCCATGGTGCTGCCGCTGGGTGTGGCAGGCGGCGCGATCGTCGTCGTCGGACTGGTCGTGCTGCTGGCTCGACGGCGCTCACGGGCCTGAGTTCGTTCGCACGGGGGTGAGCCGGATCGGGCCGCCCCCGGCGCTCGGCGTGCGCCATCCCCCCACACCGAACCACCCCCTCAGTGCAGAGCCGCCCCTGTGATCGCAGGAGACAGGGGGTGGTTCGGCGGGAAGCGGGTGGCTCGGCGAAGCGGCCATTGACGCTGACGGAGTCTCAGGACTTGTCGGCGGTGTCAGCGATACGGACGTCGAGCGGGAAGTCGATCGGGAACGCACCGAAGAGCAGGGCGGCGGCGGCGTCAGCAGCCTCCCGGACCGCATCGGCCACAGCGGGTGCGGCCGGCTCCGGCACGTGCACGATCACTTCGTCGTGCAGGAACAGTGCCAGATGAGGTCGCCGGGCGAAGACTCGACCGGAACGAATCGCCGCGTCACCTTCACTCGCGAGGGGCATCGCGGCGAGTCGTCCGCGCAGGTCGGCGAGCCATGCCAGCGCCCACTCGGCCGCGGTGCCCTGCACGACGAAGTTGCGTGTGAAGCGGCCGCGATCGCGTGCCCAGCGACGCGCACGGTCCTCATCGCCGCGCGACGAGCCCACATCACTCGCTTTGGCCTGCACGTCGTGCCAGCTCGCCGACGGCGGCGGCGAGGAACGCCCCAGCCATGTCGACACGACCCCACCATCGTCGCCCACGCGTGCAGCCTCGTCGACGAGCGCCATCGCGCGCGGATAGGCGGATCTCAGTCTCGGGAGCAGCCGTGCGCTGTCGCCGGTCGTTGCGCCGTACATCGCTCCGAGGAGCGCGATCTTCGCCTCCGCACGGGTCGCCACCACCCCGCTTTCGACGATGCCGACGTACAGGTCGCGCCCGCGCGCCGCGGTCGCCAGCGCGCCGTCGCTGGCCATGGCGGCGAGCACCCTGGGCTCGAGCTGGGCGACGTCGGCCACGACGAGCTTCCAGCCGGGATCGGCCCGCACCGCCGAGCGCAGCTGCCGAGGCAGCTGCAGCGCTCCCCCGCCCGATGAGGCCCACCGGCCGGTGACCACACCGCCCGGCACGTACACGGGACGGAACCTTCCCTCGTGCACCCATTCGTCGAGCCACGCCCAGCCGTTGGCGGTGTAGAGCCGCGACAGGCGGCGATACTCCAGGAGCGGCGCGATGACCGGATGCTCGTACTCGGCCAGTGCCCATTTACTCGTCGACTCCGCGGGGATGCCGATGCGATGCAGCGACCTCAAGAGCTTCGGCTGGGAATCGAGGCTGGCTGCCGGATCGCCCAGGGCGCTTCGCACTTCGGCGGCGACCTCCTGCATCCGGCGGGGCACCGCACCGGCGACGGGCCGCGGACCGAGCTGATCGGTGAGGAGGCGATCGTGCGCGACCGCATCCCAGGGCAATCCCGCCGCGCGCATCTCGACGGCCAGGAGCGCGCCCGCGGACTCGGCCGCGATGAGGAGCCGGAGCCGTGCGGGGTCGTCGCTCCTCGCGACGGCGATGCGCTGGCGCTCGAATTCCTGCAGAGCGGCGTCCATTCCGTCCGGCGGCCCCGTGGCGAACCCCGAACGGTCACCCTCCAGGGAGAAGAGTGTCGCAGCGGCGTCGAATGCCGTGGGTTCGGCCGGCGCCCCGTCCCACTCATGCGCGGCGCGCAGCGAGGGCGCCTCCCTGACCGACACGGCGTCGCGGAGGATGGCGTGGGCGAGCCTGAGATCGTGACAGCGTCCTACCCGCACCCCATCGGCGAGCAGGCCGGCGTACCACCCGGGGGTGTCGTTCCAGACCCATCGCGGAGCGGCGGCCCCTTCTCGGTCCCGCACCCATGAGGAGAGCGCGTGCGCGCCGAGTCGGGTTCGTGCGATCTCAGAGCCGTCCGCGGCGAGCTCCACAGCCTCGACGTGCTCCCCCGTGGCCCCGCCGGCGCCACCGAGGACGATCCACGCCGTGGCCTCAGGCGCGTCCACCGTCGAGGTCCCGGCGGAAGCTCTGACGCGAGTCCATCGACTCGTTGGCCGCAGCATCCGCCCGGCTGTTGGACGAGCGCGGCACCCACTCGAAGGTCACATCGCGGCCCGCGATCAGCGTCATCGCTTCTCTGGCGAGCACCTGCATATCGGGGTGCTTCACCTTCCACCGGCCCGACATCTGCTCGACGACGAGCTTCGAATCCATCCGCACATGGACGGATGCCTCGGGGTCGCGCTCGTAGGCGGCCCCGAGCCCGGCGATCATGCCCCGGTACTCGGCGACGTTGTTCGTGGCGATGCCCACGTAGACCCCGAGTTCGGTGAGCACAAGACCGGATTCGGGATGGATGACGACCGCCCCACCGGCCGCGATCCCGGGGTTGCCCCGCGATCCGCCGTCGGCTTCGACGATCAGCCGTCTACTCACGCGTCCGGCTTCGCGGAACCTACGAGGCCCGACTCCTCGGTGCGCACCAGGATCGTGCCGCACTCGGGGCACATCACGACCGCGTCCTCAGCGGCGACTCGAAGAGCCTGCATATCGGTGCCCGCCAACACCATCCGGCAGCCCTCGCATGTCCCCCGCCGAAGCAACGCTGCGCCGGAGCTGCGCACAGCCGCACGGTCGTACAGCGCGAGGAGGTCGGCGGGGACCGCGCCTGCGATCGCCGCGCGGTCTCGGGATGCCGCGTCGTACGCCGCGGTCGCCTCGGCGATCACGCGCTTGGCCTCCGCACTCAGCAGAGCCCCCTCGGCATTGGTCTCAGCGATCAGCGCCTCCTGCGCGACGACGGCGGCGTCGGCCTGCTCGAGGCGATCCATCACCTCGAGCTCGGCGTCCTCCAGCTCGCTCTTGCGACGTGCGAGGGACGCGATCTCACTCTCGAGACCCTGCGCCTCTTTCATGTTGCTCGATGTCGCAAGACGATCGGCGTCGCGGGCGGCGCGGGCATCGACGACGGCCACGTCCGACTCGATCCGCGAGAGCTCCGTTCGAAGATCGTCGCGTGTGCCGAGTCGGCGAGCGAGCTCCTGCGAGAGCTCCTGCCGCCGGGCCATGAGGTCGTGGACGCGGGCCGCCTGCGGCGGGTTCTTCCGCGCGTGATCGGACTGGCTCATGCGCGCGTCGAGCTCGGCGAGGTCGAGCAGGCGGCGCTGATCTGCGGGGCTGGCATTCACGTGGGCCCTGCCGGGATCGAACCGACGACATCCACGGTGTAAACGTGGCGCTCTACCAGCTGAGCTAAAGGCCCTCCGTCCCCCAGTCTAGGAGCGTCGAGCCCGATAGCGGTTCCGCAAGGTCGCGCGCGAGAATCCTCGACGCATCCGACTCGCTAGGCTGAGAGGCGGTGCTTTTGTGCATGGCGAACAAGCCCAGCACCCGTGCGGTTGTGAACTCCTGGCATGATCTGCCAGACGACGAAAGGTCTCCCGTGACTGTCCACGATCAGGATCCGTACTCTCAGGGCTCCATCGACAGCGATCCAGAAGAGACCGGCGAGTGGCAGGAATCCCTGCAGCAGCTGGTCGCGGCCAAGGGCCACGGCCGTGGCCGTGAGGTGATGCTGAGCCTGCTGAAGACCTCACACGATCTTCACCTCGGTGTACCGATGGTGCCCACGACGGACTACCTCAACACGATCGCGCCCGAGAACGAGCCCGACTTCCCCGGCGATGAAGAGATCGAGCGACGCTACCGCGCCTGGATCCGATGGAACGCGGCCATCACGGTTCACCGCGCACAGCGACCGGGCATCGGGGTCGGCGGCCACATCTCGACCTACGCGTCGTCGGCGGCGCTGTACGAGGTCGGTTTCAACCACTTCTTCCGCGGCGCCGACCACCCTTCGGGCGGCGATCAGATCTTCGTGCAGGGTCACGCGTCACCGGGCACCTACGCCCGGGCCTTCCTCGAGGGCCGGCTCACCGAGGCCCAGCTCGACGGCTTCCGTCAAGAGAAGTCGGCCTCGCCCAACGGCATCCCCTCGTATCCGCACCCCCGCCTCATGCCGGACTTCTGGCAGTTCCCGACCGTCTCGATGGGCCTCGGCCCGATCAACGCGATCTACCAGGCGATGACCAACAAGTACCTCGCGAACCGTGGCATCAAGGACGTGGGCGACTCCCACGTGTGGGCATTCCTCGGCGACGGCGAGATGGACGAGGTCGAGAGCCGCGGTCAGCTCCAGGTCGCGGCGAACGAGGGGCTCGACAACCTCACCTTCGTCGTCAACGCGAACCTGCAACGACTCGACGGCCCCGTGCGAGGCAACGGCAAGATCATCCAGGAGCTCGAGAGCTTCTTCCGCGGTGCCGGGTGGAACGTCATCAAGGTCGTGTGGGGGCGTGAGTGGGACGACCTGATCGCACGCGACACCGACGGCGCGCTGCGCAACCTCATGAACGTCACGCCGGACGGCGACTACCAGACGTTCAAGACGGAGAACGGCGCCTACGTGCGCAACAACTTCTTCGGTCGCGACGAGCGCGCGCTCGCGCTGGTCAAGGACTACACGGACGACCAGATCTGGAGCCTCAAGCGCGGCGGGCACGACTACCGCAAGGTGTACGCGGCATACAAGGCTGCCGTCGAGCACAAGGGTCAGCCGACCGTCATCATCGCCAAGACGATCAAGGGCTACGGGCTCGGCCCGCACTTCGAGGGTCGCAACGCGACCCACCAGATGAAGAAGATGACGCTCGAGGACCTCAAGCAGTTCCGCGACTCGATGCACATCCCGATCACGGATGCTCAGCTCGAGGAGAACCCGTACCAGCCGCCGTACTACAACCCGGGCCCGCAGGACGAGACGATCCAGTATCTCCTCGAGCGCCGTCGCGCACTCGGC
This sequence comes from Microbacterium rhizomatis, assembly GCF_008710745.1. Lineage (GTDB taxonomy): Bacteria > Actinomycetota > Actinomycetes > Actinomycetales > Microbacteriaceae > Microbacterium > Microbacterium rhizomatis. Next base: position 429,502 of record NZ_VYSA01000001.1, on the reverse strand, counting down.
GGGTTCGTGCCGGCGCGCACGGCGACCCACGCACCGCTGACTCTCCCGGATGACGCCGCGTACGCGCTGCCCAAGAAGGGGTCTGGCACGCAGGAGATCGCCACCACCATGGCGTTCGTGCGACTCCTGAAAGATCTGCTTCGGGCGAAGGACTTCGGCCACCGGATCGTGCCGATCATCCCCGATGAGGCTCGGACGTTCGGAATGGACGCGTTCTTCCCGACGGCGAAGATCTACAACCCCAACGGGCAGCACTACACGTCCGTCGACCGCGAGCTGCTCTTGGCGTACAAGGAGAGCCCGCAGGGTCAGATCGTGCACGTCGGCATCAACGAGGCGGGCGCTGTCGCCGCCTTCACGGGGCTGGGTACGTCGTACTCGACGCACGGCGAGCCGCTCATCCCGGTCTACGTCTTCTACTCGATGTTCGGGTTCCAGCGCACCGGCGACGCTCAGTGGGCTGCGGGCGACCAGATGGCGCGCGGCTTCATCATCGGGGCGACGGCGGGGCGCACCACCCTGACCGGCGAGGGCCTCCAGCACGCCGACGGGCACTCGCACCTACTGGCCTCCACCAACCCGGCGACGGTGTCGTACGACCCCGCTTACGGCTACGAGATCGCGCACATCGTGCGTTCCGGCATCGAGCGGATGTACGGCGGCGAGCACCCCGATCCGAACGTGATGTACTACCTGACGGTCTACAACGAGCCCTACGTCCAGCCGGCCGAGCCGGAGAACGTGGATGTCGAGGGCATCGTGCGCGGCATCCACCGCATCTCCGTCGCGGAGGGTGACGGGCCGAGGGCACAGCTCTTCGCGTCGGGGGTCGGCGTGCCGTGGGCGCTCGAAGCGCAACAGCTGCTCCGGGACGACTGGGGTGTGCAGGCGGATGTCTGGTCGGTCACGTCGTGGACCGAGCTGCGCCGCGACGGGCTGGACGCCGACGAGCACAACTTCCTGTACCCGCACGAGGAGCCGCGGACGGCGTACCTCACAGAGAAGCTCAGGGATGTGCCCGGCCCCGTGATCGCGGTCAGCGACTACATGCACGCCGTGCAGGATCAGATCCGCCCGTGGGTGCAGAACAACTTCTGGACGCTCGGAGCCGACGGGTTCGGGTTCTCCGACACGCGGCCGGCGGCCCGGCGCTTCTTCAAGATCGACGGACCCTCGATGGTCGTGCGAACCCTTCAGGCGCTCGCGGCGGAGGGTGCGGTGGATCGCAGCCTCGCCGCTCAGGCGATCGACCGCTACCGACTGCACGACGTGACGGCCGGCACCAGCGGAAACGCGGGCGGCGAGAGCTGATCCCGCACATGGCAGACGGTCCGGCGACGATGGACAAGCCGGAGACGCTCGCGTGGCTGCGACGCATCTCCGGCGACCTCGCCACGGCGACCACCCAGCGGCTCGAGGACTCGCTTCCCTGGTACGCCGAGATGCCGCCGGCGCGCAGATCCGCCGTCGGCCTCGTCGCCCAGGCGGGGATCACGTCGTTCATCCAGTGGTACGACGACCCGAACTCCACTCCGTGGATCGCGGCCGACGTGTTCCTCGCCGCGCCCCGCGAGCTGCTGCGCAGCGTGAGCCTGACGCAGACGCTGCAGCTCATCCGGGTGACGGTCGAGGTCACCGAGGAGCGCCTGCACGGCAAGGGCGAGCACCTTCGCGAGGCCATCCTGCTGTACTCGCGCGAAGTCGCGTTCGCCGCGGCGGACGTCTACGCACGCGCGGCCGAGGCCAGGGGGCTGTGGGATGCCCGCCTCGAGGCGCTCGTCGTCGATTCGATCCTCACCGGCGAGGCCGACGAGGAGCTGCCGAGCAGGATCGCCGCGCTGGGCTGGCACGGTCACGGCGAGGTGTCGGTTCTCGTCGGTACGACGCCCCCGCTCTTCGATGTGGACCAGCTCCGCCGCACGGCGCGCAAGCTCGGAGTGGACGTCCTCATCGGCGTGCAGGGGTCACGGCTCGTTCTGGTCATCGGGCGGGCGGAGACACCCGGACGCGAAGAGGGCGAGCCCGAGCTCGCGTTCGCCGAGATCGCACGCAGGCTCGAGCCCGGCTTCGGCACCGGCTACCTCGTACTGGGCCCCGCCGTGCCGGCCCTGGTCGACGCGGGGCAGAGCGCACGGGCCGCGCTCGCGGGCTTCGCGGTCGCCCGCGCCTGGCGGGGCGCCCCTCGGCCTGTCGAAGCCGACGACCTCCTCCCCGAGCGCGCGCTCGCCGGCGACCCGCTGGCGAAGCAGACGATCGTCGAGCGGATCTTCCGGCCCCTTCAGGCGCACAGCGCCGATCTCGTGACGACGCTCTGGAGCTACCTCGACAACGGTCGCTCGCTCGAGGCCACCGCACGCGAGCTGTTCGTGCATCCCAATACCGTCCGCTATCGGCTGAAGCGCGTCTCTGAGGTCATCGGGTGGGACGCGACAGGTCCGCGCGAGGCGCTCATCCTGCAGACTGCACTGATCCTGGGCTCGATCGGGTCGGACGCGGCGCGCCGGCGTGCCCCGGCGACGCGGCGCAGCTAGGCCGAGAACGAGGGACAACTCCCTCCTCGGCATGTGCGGCTCGCACAAAGCTTCGCGGCATTCTTGTGACACGATCGCCATAATCCGCCGACTCATCCTTGACAGGATGGGATGGTGATCATTGCCGTCTTCCCCGGACAGGGTTCCCAGACGCCCGGTTTCCTCGCACCCTGGCTCGAACTGCCCGGAGCACGCGCACGTGTAGAGGCGTTCTCGGAGTGGGCGGAGGTCGATCTGATCGCTGCGGGTACGACGTGGGATGCCGACGCCATCCGCGACACGAACGTGGCACAGCCGCTGATCGTGGCGGCGAGCATCCTCTCCTGGAACGCTCTGCCGAATCGCGACGGCTTCGGTGGCGTCGCGGGCCATTCGGTCGGCGAGTTCGCCGCGGCCGCCGCATCCGGAATCCTCTCCGATGAGGACGCGCTGCGCCTCGTCGGCATCCGCGGGCGGGCGATGGCTCAGGCCGCTGCCGCCGAGGCCACGGGCATGAGCGCGGTGATCGGTGGGGACGAGGCATCCGTCGTCTCGCGTCTCGAAGAACTCGACCTCACTCCCGCGAACTACAACGGCGGGGGTCAGATCGTGGCCGCCGGCTCGCTCGATGCGCTGCAGGCGCTCGCTGCTGATCCGCCGAAGGGCACGCGCGTGATCGCACTCCAGGTCGCCGGTGCCTTCCACACGCGCTACATGGCACCCGCCGTCGAAGTCCTCCGCGCAGCGGCGGCCGACGTCACCGTCGCCGACCCTCGGGTCACGGTCTGGTCGAACCGTGACGGCGCCGTCGTGGGTTCCGGCGCGGCGTTCCGGGATGCGCTCGTCTCACAGGTCGCCTCACCCGTCCGCTGGGATCTGTCGATGTCGTCGTTCGCCGAAGCAGGGGTTTCGGGCATCATCGAGCTCGCTCCCGCGGGTACGCTCGTGGGATTGGCCAAGCGCGCGCTGCGCGGCATCCCGTCGGTCGCGGTCAAGACTCCCGACGACCTTGCAGCGGCCACGGCATTGCTCGAAGGAGACCCAGAATGATCCTCCGCCAGGCCACCGGGCCCGCGTTCACCCGCATCTACTCGTACGGCGCCGCTCGCGGCGAACTCGTCGTGCCCAACGACGACCTGATCGGTCCGATCGACTCGAGCGACGAGTGGATCCGCCAGCGGACAGGCATCGTGACGCGCACCCGCGCGCTCCACGACACCGACGCGATCGATCTGGCGACGGATGCTGCGACCGAGGCGATCGCCCGTTCGGGCGTGGCCGCGGATCAGATCGACGCGGTCATCGTCGCGACGATCAGCAACCCGAAGCAATCGCCGTCGGTGTCGGCGATCGTGGCCGATCGGGTGGGCTCCAACCCCGCCGCTGCGTACGACCTCAACGCCGCATGCGCCGGCTTCGCGTACGGCGTCGCCCAGGCCGATGCCCTGATCCGTGCCGGATCGGCGCACTACGCCCTGGTGATCGGCACCGAGAAACTCAGCGATGTCGTGGATCCCGCCGATCGCAGCATCTCGTTCCTCCTCGGAGACGGTGCGGGCGCGGTCGTGATCGGCCCGAGCGAAACGCCCGGGATCGGCCCGACCGTCTGGGGCTCGGACGGCTCCAAGGCCGAAGCGGTCGGCATGAACGGCACGCTCACGCAGTTCCGCGACGGGGAGGTCCCCTGGCCGACACTCCGTCAGGAAGGGCCTACGGTCTTCCGCTGGGCGGTCTGGGAGATGGTCAAGGTCGCCCGGCAGGCCCTCGAGGTGGCTGGTGTCGAGGCATCCGACCTCGCCGCCTTCGTGCCCCATCAGGCCAACATGCGCATCATCGACGAGTTCGCCAAGCAGCTCGGACTCCCCGAGACGGTCATCATCGGCCGCGACATCGAGACGACGGGCAACACGTCCGCGGCCTCGATCCCGCTCGCCACGCACCGCCTGCTCGAGGAGCACCCGGAGCTCAGTGGCGGACTCGCGCTGCAGATCGGCTTCGGCGCCGGCCTGGTGTTCGGCGCACAGGTCGTGGTCCTCCCCTGACGGCGAGCCCGCGAACCATAGACTGACTGTCGGCCCCGCCTGGGCCGGCGAACCCCGAGGAACAGGAGAAACCATGGCATTCACCAACGACGAGGTGCTGGCAGGACTTGCCGAGCTCATCACCGACGAGACGGGGATCTCGGCCGACGAGGTCGCCCTCGAGAAGTCGTTCACGGACGACCTCGACATCGACTCCATCTCGATGATGACGATCGTCGTCAACGCCGAGGAGAAGTTCGGCGTGACCATCCCCGACGACGAGGTCAAGAACCTCAAGACCGTCGGCGACGCCGTCACCTTCATCACGTCGAACCAGGCGTAGTACGACCGGTGGGGACGTCACGTCCCCACCGGACCCCACCTGAGGATCCACACATGAACACCCCACGCATCGTCGTCACAGGGATCGGCGCGTCCAGCCCCATCGGCGGGACCGCGCCCGAGAGCTGGGCCGCCCTGTTGAGCGGCGCCTCCGGCGCACACACCCTCGACTACGACTGGGTCGATGAGTTCCAGCTCCCCGTGACGTTCGCCGCGCAGGCCGTCGTGAGGCCGGACACCGTGCTCGAGCGGCCGGAGGCGAAGCGGCTGGACCCTTCCTCCCAGTTCGCGCTCGTCGCCGCCCGTGAGGCCTGGGCGGATGCCGGGAGCCCCGATGTCGAGCCCGAGAGGCTCGGCGTGGACTTCGCCACCGGAATCGGTGGGCTCTGGACGCTCCTGGATGCGTGGGACACGCTCAAGGAGAAGGGCCCGAGGCGGGTCATGCCGATGACCGTCCCGATGCTCATGCCCAACGCTGCCGCGGCCGCGATCTCGATGCATCTCGGGGCCCGCGCCTATGCCCGGACGGTCGCGTCGGCATGCGCGTCGAGCACCGAGTCCGTCGTCAACGCGATGGAGCACATCCGCGACGGCCTCGCCGACGTGGTCATCGCCGGGGGCGCCGAGTCGGCGATCCACCCGATCACCGTCGCCGCCTTCGCCTCCATGCAGGCGCTCTCCAAGCGCAACGACGACCCCGAACACGCCTCACGCCCCTACAGTGTCGACCGTGACGGATTCGTCATGGGCGAGGGTGCCGCCGCGCTCGTTCTCGAGCGCGAAGATCACGCCCTGGCGCGGGGCGCCCGGATCTACGCCGTCGTGGTCGGCGGCGGCGTCACCGCCGACTCGTACCACATCACCGCTCCCGAGCCCGAGGGCCTCGGCGCGTCGCGCGCCGTCCGGCTCGCGCTCGAATCTGCGGGCGCCGGAGTGGACGATGTGACGCACATCAACGCGCACGCCACCTCGACCCCGACCGGCGACATCGCCGAGTACAAGGCGCTCCTGAGCGTCTTCGGCGAACGGCTCCACGACCTTCCGGTCTCGGCGACCAAGGGCTCCACAGGTCACCTGCTCGGTGGTACGGGGGCCCTCGAGGCGATCTTCGCGGTGCTCGCGATCCAGGACCGTGTCGCTCCCCCGACGATCAACCTCACTACGCAGGATCCGGATATCCCGCTCCGCATCTCGGGTGAGCCGACGCCCCTCGGCGCCGGCGACCAGCTCGCGATCAGCAATTCGTTCGGTTTCGGCGGCCACAACGCCGTGGCGGCATTCGCCTCGGCATAGCCCACGACACACGAAGATGCCCCGCGGCGAAGCCGGCCGCGGGGCATCTGTCGTGTCAGACGGGGATTCGATTTCCCGAACTCCGGGGCTGTTCACCGAAGTCGGTAGTGGCGCCTCCGCCGCCTGAAGTCTGCGGGGCGGGTCTCAGCCCACCTTGTGCAGCCAGACGACCGGTGCGTCATCGCTGGCGTGGCGGAACGGTTCGAGCTCCTCGTCCCATGAGGCTCCGAGTGCGATGTGCAGCTCGCGCTGCAGCTCGAACGCGTCGCCGGCGGCGACCTCGATCGCGTAGCGCAAGCGATCCTCGCCGATCACGACATTGCCCGCGGCGTCGGTCTGCGCATAGTGGATGCCGAGACCGGGCGTGTGCAGCCATCTGCCGCCGTCGCTCCGTGCGGACGGATCCTCCGTGACCTCGAAGCGCAAATGCTCCCAGCCCCGGATCGCCGTCGTGAGCGAAGCGCCGGTGCCCACCGGGCCTTCCCAATAGAACTCGGTACGCCTACTGCCTGCCAGCACCGGCTGGTCTATCCAGTCGAAGTTGACCGCGCGCCCGAGCGCGCGACCCACTGCCCACTCGAGGTGGGGGCACAATGCCCGTGGCGCGGAGTGAATGTAGATCACTCCACGCGCCTGTGGTGTCGCCATCATCTCTCCGTTCATCAGGTGCGTCTTCCCCAACGACCTGAACCGGACCATGAAAGCGTGTGTTCGATTGTGTGACCCAATTATCGCCCAGTGATGCGCGGAATCACAAGCGTGTCATTCCGTGTCATGAGATCGGAGAGATATCGCCCGAGCCGGAAGGGTCACCCGCCAGGGGTGAGGAGCCCGTTCTCGTAGGCGAGGATCACCAGCTGCGCGCGATCATGAGCGCGCAGCTTCGTCATCACCCGATTCACGTGGGTCTTGGCGGTGTGCGGCGAGATGGTGAGGTGGCCCGCGATCTCCGAGTTCGAAAGACCGCGCGCCACGAGCAGCAGCACCTCGCGTTCGCGCTCGGTCAGGTGCTCGAACGCCTCCGGTGTCTGGACACCGACCGGCGCTCCGGGACGCACGTAACGGGTGATCAGACTTCGCGTCGCCGTCGGTGACAGCAGAGCGTCGCCGGCATGCACCGCGCGCACCGCACGCGCGATCTCTTCGGGCTCGGAACCCTTCCCGATGAATCCGCTCGCGCCGGCCTGTAGCGCCTGGACGAGATACTCGTCCTCTTCGAACGTCGTCAGGATCAGCACGCGGGTCGTCACGAGGTCGACGTCCGCGCAGATCTGAGCCGTCGCCGCGATCCCGTCGAGCACCGGCATCCGGATGTCCATCACGACGACATCAGGACGGTGGGATGCCGCCATGACGACCGCCTCGGCACCGTCGCGGGCCTCGCCGACCACACTGATATCGCCCTCGCTGGCGAGGATCTCCCCTACGGCGGTGCGGATGAGCGACTGGTCATCCACGACCATGACGGTGATCACGAGCTCACCCCCCGGTCGAGCGGCAATGACGCGTCCACACGGTAGCCGCCCAGGCTCACACCCGTCTCGACGCTGCCGCGGACGGAGCCGACTCGCTCTCGCAGGCCGATCAGCCCGTGACCGCTCAGACCCGTTCCCGCCGCAGCAGCCGAGGTGCCGCCGCCGACCGGATTCGTCACGAGGATGCGGAGCGAGTCCGGATCGTGCGAGATCAGCACATTCGCGCGATGATCGTCGCCGTGTTTGAGGGCATTCGTCAATGCCTCCTGAACGACCCGGTAGGCGACCCGATCGGTCGCCTGCGGGAGCGGACCGGTGGAGCCCTCGACCCGGAGTGTGACCTCGAGGCCGCCGTCGCGAAACTGCCTCAACAGGTCGTCGAGTTGACCGAGGCCGGGTTGCGGAGCGGCCGCGACAGGGGTCGCAGCATCCGACTCATCGATCCGGAGCATGGCCAGCAGCTCTCCGATCTCGGCCAGGACGGTTCGCGAGGCCTCTCTGATCGTCGCAAGCGCCTCGCGGGTCTTGTCGGGTCGTGCATCCAGAGAGGAGGTCGCGACCCCCGCATTGAGACTGATCACGGCGATCTGGTGAGCGACGGCATCATGCAGATCGCGCGCGATCCGAAGCCTTTCGAGCGTGATCCGGCGGTTGGCCTCGGCCTCGTGGGTCTCCTCCGCACGAAGAGCTCGCTCGTGCATCGCGATGATGTACTCCCGACGGGAGCGGGTGGCATCCCCGCTGGCTGCGGCGAATGCGAGCGTCGCGGCGATGGGGAACACGCTGGGATCGAACACACCGTCGATCGCGGTGAGCAGACTGAGCCCGACCATCGCGGCGATCGTGAGGGCCGCCGTGAGGATGGTCTTTCGCCGGGGCGAGCGGTTCGCGACCCCGAAGAGGGCGATCGCCGTCGCGAAGGTCGGCGCGATCGCTTCGGCGCCGCTGAGAGTGGCGACGCCGAAGCACACCACGCAGGCGGCGAGCACCGGCATCGGCCACTTCCGCCGGAGGGGTAGCAGCGCGGCGGGAGCGAGCGAGAAGATCAATGCGATCAGCGTGGGCGCATTCATTCTCGGGATGAAGACGGGCGCTGCCGCCGTCAGGACGATGAGCGCCACAGCGAGGACGTCGCCCATCCACGGCTTCATCCGCGCGAGCTCACGGGGAGGCGCCGCAGTCACTGCGCGTCCGCCGGCCGAGGTCATGGACCCAGTCTGCCGCGGGCGGCCCGCCTCGTCGTCGCCCCGGCGCGGCATCAGGCATACCGCGGACGCGGTATGCAGGTGACGACGACGGGATGATGCGCATTCCGATGCGGGCGACGATGCTCGGAGCATCCCACTTCAAGGAGCTCGCATGACCGCCCCCTTTCTCTCCGTCACGGACGTCCGCAAGTCGTACGGCCGCGGCTCAAACCGGTTCGATGCCCTCCGGGGGGTGAGTCTGGACATCCATCAGGGCGAGAGCGTGGCGATCATCGGCAAGAGCGGCTCGGGCAAGTCCACACTGATGCACCTGCTCGCTCTGCTCGATCAGCCCACCGACGGCACGATCGCACTGGAGGGTGTCGACACCCGTTCGCTGCGGGGTCGCGCTCTCAATCGCACGCGCAACAAGACATTCGGATTCGTCTTCCAGCAGTTCTTCCTCACCGCGAACACGTCGGTGCTCGAGAACGTCGTGCTCCCCATGAAGATCGCGGGCATCGGTCGCGGTGAGCGAAAGCGCCGCGGAATGGCGGCGCTCGAGCAGCTGGAACTGGCGGACAAGGCACGCAACAAGGCGCTCAACCTGTCCGGCGGACAGAAGCAGCGCACCGTCATCGCCCGCGCGCTGGTGAACAACCCGCGCGTCATCTTCGCGGACGAGCCGACCGGAAACCTCGACTCGGCCACCGGCGCCGTCGTCGAAGACATCCTGTTCGACCTGAATCGAGAACACGGCATCACGCTGATCATCGTCACCCACGACGAAGAGCTCGCCGCCCGCTGCGACCGGCGCATTCACATCCGCGATGGACTCATCATCTCGAACGAGGCGTTGGCAGCATGAGAACACTCGATCTCCTCTCTTCCGCCGTCTCGAACACCTTTCGCTCGAAGACCCGAACGATCCTGACGATCCTGGCGATCTTCGTCGGAGCCTTCACCCTCACCGTCACGAGCGGCCTCGGCACCGGCATCAACCGCTACATCGACGAGACGGTGACGTCGATCGGCGCGTCCGACGTGCTGACCGTCACGAAGGCACCGGTATCGAGCGGCGTCGCGAACAGCGGACCCACCGAGTACAACCCCGACGCGATCGCCAGTACCCAGCCGGGGCCTCCCGGATCCACAGTCGTGGCCATGACCCCCGCAGATCTCGACACCCTCTCGGGGATCGAGGGTGTCGAGCGCGTCCAGGCGACCAAGGCGGTGTCGGCCGACTACATTCAGCTCGGCGACGGCACGCGCTACCTCGTGACCGTCGGCTCGCTGGTGGCCGGTCAGACCGTGAACCTGTCGGTCGGTTCGACGCCCGACAACTCGTCGAGCGGTCTGCAGCTGGCCCTCCCCGAGGATCTCGTCGTGCCGCTGGGGTTCGCCGACGCGGATGCCGCCACCGGCGCAACGGTGAAGATCGCCGTCACGGACGCACAGCGTTCACAGCACCTGGTCGAGGCCACCGTCGTGGGTGTGGTGCAGCCGGGCCTCGCCGGCACCGGATCGAGCATCGTGCCGAATCAGGCCCTGACCGATGCGCTCTTCGCCGCCAAGAACGTCGGAGTGGCCGCCGACCAGCAGGAGAGGTTCGCGCAGGCGAGCGTCTGGTTCAGCCCGGACGCCACCACCCAGCAGGTCAGCGACCTCAAGACGCGGCTGGCTGACGCCGGCTACAAGGGCACGACGGTCGCCGATCAGCTGGGTACGTTCAAGACCGTGATCGACGGTATCGTGCTCGTGCTGAACGCGTTCGCGATCATCGCGCTCCTCGCCGCGAGCTTCGGCATCGTGAACACGCTGTTCATGTCGGTCCAGGAGCGCACGCGCGAGATCGGCCTCATGAAGGCGATGGGCATGGGGAGCGGCCGGGTCTTCACACTCTTCAGTCTCGAGGCGATCTTCATCGGCTTCCTGGGAAGTGCGATCGGCGCGGGGATCGGCATCATCGCCGGCACCGCGATCAGTTCCGCTCTTTCCAGGTCGGTCCTGGCTGGCCTTCCGGGGCTGACACTGGTCGCCTTCAATCCGGTCTCCATCGCGACGATCATCCTGATCGTGATGGCCATCGCCTTCCTGGCGGGAACGCTCCCCGCCGCCCGGGCCGCGCGCGCCGATCCGGTCGAGTCGCTGCGCTACGAGTAGCACCCGAAAAGGAAGGCCCAGGTCGATCGACCTGGGCCTTCCGCGTTACGCCGGAACGATCACGCCTCGCTCATGGCGCGGACTTCGGCCTGGCCCTTGGCTGCGTAGTACGCCGCGCGCGCCGCATCCTTCCTGGCCTGCTCGGCGTAGCCGGCATCCAGCACGTCCTGTGCGACCTCGACGCTGTCGACGTGGTTCACGCCGTGATACTTCTCGATGTACGCATCGAGTTCCGGACCGGACGTCCACGACGTGATGAGGCAGTATCGGGGGTCGGTGCCGTTGTGGGTCGCCGCGTGCCAGAGACGCTGGGTGTCGATGATCAGCTGGGCGCCGGCGGGCAGGGCGATGCGCGTCTCGCCCTGGGGATCGGTGCGGTTCTCGCGGAGCACGAAATAGCTCTCGGTGTCGTCCGTGAGGTTGAAGAAGCCGCGGACGACCCAGCCCGTCCCGTCAGGGTTCAGGCGGTTGTTGTCGTCCTGGTGCAGGTTGTAGAGGCATTCCCCGTACGGGGTCGGCTGCAGCTCGATGACACGGCACCGACCGACGTTGGCACCCGGCTCCTGCGCGCGGCGCGTGAGATTCGGAGCCTTCTCGGTCTGCGACTCGATCCAGACGCCGTCCTTGTCGGTGCGCGGCGGCTTGTGGTTCCAGAAGCCATTGCACTCGATGTCGCCGAAAGCGCTGGCGAGCGGCGCGAAGCGCGTGTCGCCGGAGGACTTCCAGTCGTTGTACTCGATGTCGAGCCACTCCTTCGGATCGAGCTCCTGGTTGTAGCGGTCGAGGACGACATAGCCGGTCTCTTCGAGAGCGGCGGACTTGATGTAACCCATGAGGTGGATCGGCCTTTCGTCGGGGGCCAGCACGTTTTAACAGGCCCAACTTAGGCAAGCCTACATCCGGGGTCTGCGCGGCCCCCGAGGGCTCGACCGTGAATAATCGGCACCCGCGTCGGCCCGCATAGGGTAGGTGAGTGCGCGCCGAGAGGCTTGCAGGAGGACCCGAGTGAGACGAGATCATGGGAAGTGCGACCAACGTCGATGCCGTCGCGGTGAACACCATCGCCTGGCTGTCATCCGCCGAGACCACGATCATGGTCCCCGTCTACCAGCGCCAGTATCGCTGGGACATCGGCGGTTGCGAACAGCTGCTCGCCGACGTCCGCGCCGTCGCCGACGGCGATGAACGCACCATGCACTTCATCGGATCGATCCTCTCCACCCAGACTGCAGGCGCGGGAGTCTCAGAGCTCGTTCTGATCGATGGTCAGCAGCGGATCACCACGCTCATGCTCCTCGTCGCCGCGCTGCACCACTCGATCGGCGATTCCGATCCGGAGCTGGCCGCAGAACTGCAACGCGTCCTGGTGTCCGCGTCCGATCCCTCTCACACCAAGCTGCGACCGCACCGCGAATGGGCAGACGTGTTCGAGAGCGTCGTCCTCGACCGCCGCTCCCCCGAAGATGCACAGCGCGAGTCGCGGTTCGACGACAACTACGCATTCTTCCGAAGCCAGGTGGCGCCCGACGAGGCGCCGACGATCTGGCGCGGCATCCAGAAGCTCGAGCACGTGTCGATCACCCTCGGTGCGGGCGCGAACGCGCAGCAGATCTTCGAGAGCCTGAACTCCACAGGTGAGCCGCTGCGCGATCACGAGCTGATCCACAACTACATCCTCATGGGGCTGTCACACACGGAGCAGACCGAGATCGAAGAGCAGTACTGGCTGCCGATCGAACGGGCGACGGGCGAGCAGATCGGAAGTTTCTGGCGCCACTTCCTCATCATGACGTCCGGGCGCGAAGTCACGGTCGCGGGCGAGCGAGGGGTGTACGACGCCTTCCGACAGCGCTTCCCGCGACTGGACGTCGCGAGTCTGCGTGACCGCGCCGCCGAATGGCGCGCGTACGCGGAGGTCTACCGGGTTCTCCTCGATCCGGCTCAGGAGCCCGACGCGGAGATCTCGCGGCAGCTCGGATACGCCAACACCTTCGGACGGGGAATGTACCCGCTGGTGATGAGGGCGTACAACGATTTCCTCACCGGCCAGGCCGATCGCACCCCCACCATCGAGCTGCTCGAGAATGTGCAGGCGCTCCTGCTGCGCAGGACGATCGTCGGGATCGGGAACGACAGACTCGTGGCCCGGCTCTGTCGTGCCCGTGAGACCGGGCCGGAGAGCTTGACGCACGCCATCTCCAGGATCATGCCCTCCGACGAGCGCGTGCGCGTCGCGCTGAAGTACAGCGATCTCCCTTACGCCTCGTATGTGCTCGGCCGCCTTTCGGGCGTCGATCCCCTCGACGGCCTGGAGGTGGAGTACATCTTCCCCCTCGCACCCGGCGACGACTGGACCGGCGACGGTGTGCGCACGTGGTCGGAATTCACCGAGGATGAGCAGAACAGCCATCGCGCCCTCGCCGCGTCCCTCGGCAACCTGGCACTCCTCGAGCAGCACCTGGCCGAGCGCGTCTTCGGCGCGTCGTTCCCCGACAAACGCTCGGTATATGCCCGCAGCGGCATCGACCTCACCAGGGCGGTGGGCGCAGCATCCGCCTGGGGCACCACCATGATCAGCGCACGGACCGCGGAGCTCACCGGCCGGATTCTGGAGATCTGGCGCCGCCCCGAGACGATCCTGATCGACGACGACGGACTGACGCCTGTACTCGACGCGAAGCGACGCCGCGGCTGGCCGCCGGGGTGGGAGCGAGAGTGGGAGTACGTCGAGTATCGCGGTGAGCACTGGGAGGTGCACGATGTGCGGTACTTGTTCAATCGCATCTTCAAGCGCCTCTGGTCCGACTCACGCGATGCCGTGGTGACCTTCAGCGCTCGTCACGGCGGGCCGATCTTCCCTGCACGTGCGTGGGGCGGGCAGTGGGACGTGATCGATGACGAGCACTACCTCTACATGGGCTGGGACTCGAAGTACATGCTGACCGCCGTACAGGGAGTGCTGGACGAGGCCGGCATCGCGCCGGAGGTCTTCGTCAAGTACTCGTACATCGGCGCGGCGATGAACTGACTCGGTAGGGCGGGCGGGACTTGAACCCGCGGTCGTCGGGTTATGAGCCCGCTGCCTTAACCAGCTTGGCCACCGCCCCTCGACCTTCGAGCCTACCGGTGACGCGACAGTGGCTCAGCCCCGGCGCGGCGGATCGTCTGCTTCCGGGCCACGCCAGACCTTCGCGACGACCTCGTTCACCCGAGCCTCACCCGGCCTCTGCGCAGTCTCGGAGGTCCTGTCACTCCCCCGGCCGATCGGCACCTCCTGGCTGTGGCTGGCCACGACCTGCGGATGGAAGCGCGCCAGCTGGACGACGCCCCAGACGGCGAGGGCGCCGGCTGCCACGAACCCGAGGTATGCCCACAGCGGCGCGCCTGACGCCTCGCCCAGTACGAGGAGGCCGATCAGCACGGCGACGATCGGGTCGACGACAGTGAGGCCGGCGATCACGAGGTCCGGCGGCCCGGCGGAGTACGCCGTCTGCACGAAGTAGGCGCCGACAGCGACCGCCGCCAGCAGGGCGACGAGACACGTCAGCGTGAGCCACTCGAAGTCGCCGGCTTGAATCCGCTTGATGACGACCTTGGCCAGCGTCGCGACGAATCCGTAGATGACGCCGGCCGCCATGATGTAGAACAGGGCCTGCGTCCGCTTGCGCAGCCAGATCCAGAGACCGGCGAAGATCACGATGACCACGGCCAGGATGAGCAGGATGGTGATGAGCTGCTCCTGCGTGATCGGGTGCTCCTCTGCGAACAGCGCAGCGATCGTGACGAAGATGAAGATGCCGCCCACGCACGCCGCGATGGCCACGATCGAGCGCCGCGTAGGTCTGACGCCCGAAACGCGAGCGTTCAGCAGCGTGGTGATGACCAGCGCGATCACGCCCAACGGCTGGACGAGGATGAGAGGCGCGAAGGCGAGCGCGCTGAGCTGGCAGACGATCGCGAGGCCGAGCAGCACCGTGCCGATCACCCAGGACGGTCGCTTGAGAAGGGCCAGCAGCTGACCGCCGGTCAAGCCTGAGGTACCGGCCTGCTTCGACAGCCGCTCGACCTTCATGACACCGCGGTGCTGGTACTGCGCCCCTACCGACATGAACACCGCCCCGAGGAGGGCCAGAGGGATGCCGATCAGGATCGCAGGGTCGCGAAAGACGCCGACCAGATGATCGGTGACATCGTTGAGCGAAGCTCCGGCAAGGGGCACCCCTCGACCCTAATCGCACGGATGCCTCGCTAGGCTCAAGGCGTGGCCGTTCTGCCGATTCGCATCGTTGGTGACCCTGTCCTGCACGCTCCCGCTGCCGCGGTGGAGGAGGTGACGGACGAGATTCGTCAGCTTGTCGCCGACATGTTCGAGACGATGGATGCCGCCCCCGGCGTCGGCCTGGCCGCACCGCAGGTGGGAGTGGGACTCCGCATCTTCACCTACAGCTACAACGACGATGAGGGACTCCCCTGGCGCGGCGTCGTGATCAACCCCGAGCTCTGGATGCACCCGCTCGTGCCGGGCGCTCCAGACCCCGACGACGAGTCGGAGGGGTGCCTGTCGTTTCCCGGCGAGCGGTTCCCGCTCAGGCGCTCGGAGCGGGCCGTCGTCACCGGAACCGATCTCGACGGCGCCGAGGTGCGCATCGAGGTCGACGGTTGGCGAGCAAGGATCCTGCAGCACGAATTCGACCATCTCGATGGCGTGATCTACATCGATCGCCTCGATGACAGCGACTGGAAGACCGTGCAGAAGATCGCCCGCAAACGCGGATGGGGTCGGCCAGGGTCATCGTGGACTCCCGGTGTCGACGACATCGACGCCTGAGCAGAACCGGCAGTCAAATGAAGAACGGCCCCGGAGTGGAGTCCGGGGCCGTTCGCTCCCCGGCTTGGACTCGAACCAAGAACCTGCCGGTTAACAGCCGGCTGCTCTGCCAATTGAGCTACCGAGGAATGCGCCCGCCTGCGCGGGCAACTCGAATAGCTTAGCAAACCGGCGGGCGTGCTCGTGAATCGCGGCGGCGTCGGTTCGAGATCAGGAAGCCATCATGCGATGTTCCGGCGCGACACTCGGCGTCCACAGCAGATCATCCGGACCCGAACCGTACGCGATCGCGTGACCGCCCCGGATCACGAGGACCGCCGCGCTGAGATCGTTCGCGACATCGGGCTCATTCGTCACGACGAGAGACGACATGGCGTGCGCCTCGCGACGCCGGATGATCGCATCCCGCGCAGCCTGCCGTACTTCGACGTCAAGGTTCGCGAACGGTTCGTCGGCGATCAGAATGCGCGGCTGGAGCACGAGCGCGCGGGCGAGGGCGACCCGCTGTCGCATGCCGGCGCTGAGTTCATACGGATACTTGGCCGAAGCCCCGAGGGGCAGCTGCAGCTCGTCGAGCAAAGTCGCCACGCGCACGGCCAGAGCCCGGGCGTTCACTCGGCGGTCGCGGCTCGTGATCGGCTCGGCGATCACCTCGGCGACGGTCAGCCGAGCGGGCAACCGCGCTCCGGCGCCCTGGGGCATGTAGCCCACGACGTATGTCAGCGTGCGGTGGGCCCGACCGGGCCGCCGGACAGCGATGCCCTCCACCTCGGCCGTGCCGCCGACGACAGCCAAGCCGGTCTCGTCCGCACCGGCGAGCACCGCAGCGAGGCTGGACTTGCCGGCTCCTGTCGGGCCCATCACGGCGAGCGACGCGGCGCGCAGCAGATCGAACGAGACACCGTCCACAACGCGTGAGCTGCCGCCGGACCGCGCTGACGCACGGGCGACCGAGAGATCGATGCAGCGGATCGCGACGGCATCGTCCGGTCGGTTCGGCATTCCCTCATCCTGCCGTGTGTGCGGCGCGCGCGCCAGCGCTACACGTCGCCGACGAACCGGCGCCGCTCGGTCTCGAGGTCGCGCAGCCGCACGTTGAGGGCGCGTCCCTCTGCGGAATCCGGCGACACGCGCTGGATCGCCCCCCGCAGCTCGGCCTTCTCACGATCGAGCCCTCGAGCGACGATACGTCGCGCGAGATCGGTCGCAGACGCCACCGCATGGGCATCGTCGCGCGCCGGGAACTCCCCCGTGAGCAGTTCGGCCGCCAGCGTCCGGTACGGCTCCCGCACCGACGTGACGGCTTCGACGGCCCACCCCGCGCGCGACATGTCGGCCCCGACCAAACTCTGGCGGACGGCCTCGAGCGCCGGATGCTGGAAGGGGAGCGCGAGCGCGCGCGCGACGAGCTCGGCATCCAATCGATGGCCGAATTGAAGGAACCCCATCAGCGTCTGACGCTCGATGTCGGCCGAACGGGGAAGCGATGCGATCGTGACGCGCAACGCGGGATCGGTCGTTCCCTCGGACGCGCTGGGCGCGCCGGCCGCCCCTCGCGGCGTCGAGGGCGAGGTCGAGGTCGAGCCGGTGCGCGCGGCACGCTCAACGGCGCGCTCGACCTCGGGCAGGTCCAGGCCGAGCCGGCGGGCGAGCACCCGGGTGTAGCCGGGTCGCAACGCCGGATCGCGGATATCGGCGACGATGGGTGCGGCGGCGCGCAAGGCTCCCGCCCGCCCCTCGACGGTGGCGAGGTCGAACCCGGCCAGGCGCTGGTCGATGACGAACTCGAACATGGGGGCTTTGGCGTCCATGAGAGCTCGCACGGCGCCGTCGCCGCGGTGCAGGCGCAGGTCGCACGGGTCGAGTCCACCGGGGGCGACGGCGACGTAGGTCTGCGCGGCGAAGCGCTTCTCGTCGGCGAACGCGCGCAGCGCCGCCTTCTGCCCCGCAGCGTCCGGGTCGAACGTGAAGATCACCTCCCCCGCGGCGGTGTCATCGCCCATGACTCGTCGGAGCACGGTGATGTGGTCGGATCCGAAGGCTGTGCCGCACGTCGCGATCGCCGTCGTGACCCCGGCCAGGTGGCACGCCATCACGTCGGTGTACCCCTCTACCACGACGACCCTGTGCTCGCGCGAGATCTCGCGCTTGGCGAGGTCGAGCCCGTAGAGCACCTGCGCCTTCTTGTAGATCGGGGTCTCGGGCGTGTTGAGATACTTCGGGCCGTTGTCGTCGTCGTAGAGCCGTCGCGCGCCGAACCCGAGAACCTGGCCGGTGACGTCGCGGATCGGCCACACGAGCCGTCCGCGGAAGCGGTCGTACACGCCCCGCTGCCCCTGGGACACGAGGCCTGCCGTGGTCAGCTCCTCCCTCGTGAATCCCTGGCCGATCAGGGCGTCCATGAGCCCGGACCAGCCTTTCGGCGCGTACCCCACGCCGAAGTGCGCCGCGGCACCGGCATCGAACCCGCGCTCGCCCAGGAAGCGGCGGGCGGCATCCGCGTCGGGGGCGAGCAGCTGCGCGCGGAAGTGCTCGGCAGCCGCCGCGTTCGCCGCATACAGCCGCGTCCGCCCCGCCGTCTCGGGCGCCGGGCCCCCATCCTCGTAGTGCAGCGTGAAACCGATGCGGGCGGCCAGTCGCTCGACCGCCTCCGTGAAGGAGAGGTGATCGAGATTGCGCAGGAACGAGTACACGTCGCCGGATTCGCCGCAGCCGAAGCAGTGGTAGAAGCCGACCTGCGGGCGCACGGTGAAGCTCGGGCTGCGCTCGTCGTGGAACGGGCAGAGACCCTTGAGCGAGCCGACGCCTGCGCTCTTGAGCGCCACCCGCTCCCCGATGATGTCGGCGATGTTCGTGCGCGACTTCACTTCGTCGACGTCCGCCTGCAGGATCCGCGGCATCAGAAGCCGTCCAGCGGTTCCGGCAGCGCGTATGTGCTCGGCGGGATGGGCCGGACGCCCGGCACCCACACCCCGAGTTCGGCGACATCGAGGTCGCCGACGAGGCGCCCATGCCACGAGATCGCAGAGCGGTCGGTGAGGCTTGCGACCTGATCGACGATGACACGTCGGCGTGCGGCATCCGAATCGGCTGCCGTGAAATCCGCGGTATGCACGACGTCGAGATGTTCAGGCGCCTCCCACAGCGCGTTGGCGAGCCGCTTGAGAACGCGCCGCTGCTCTTTGTAGAGCGACTTTCGCCCCTCGATCGACACGACGAACGCGCCGATCGTGCCCTTGAGCACCGCCATCTCGGCGGCGATCACGTGAGGCACGACCACCTGGCCTCGATAGCGCGTGAGCGTCGGGGTGTCGTAGGCCTCACGGGTGGCCGCGGTGGCGGCACGTGCGAACCTGCCGATGAGGTCGGATGTCAGATTCTTCAGTATCGCCAGGGAGGAGCGGCTGCCGTCGAAGGCGCGGATCCATTCCGGCATCCGGATCAGCCGGTAGAACGCGTCGGCGAGGTCATCGCGGGTGAAGTCGTACCCCACCCACGTCTGGATCGCGCTGAGGAGCGCGGAATGCTCCCTGACATCCGACAGCCGGCGCGGGTCGAGGTAGCCGTTGACGATCGCGTCTTCGAAGTCGTGCACGGAGTAGGCGATGTCATCCGAGAGGTCCATGACCTCCGCTTCGATGCACCGGACCCGACCGGGAGCGCCTTCGCGCATCCATCGGAAGACGGGCTCGTCGTCGGAGTAGACACCGAACTTGAGCCGGCCGCTCGGATCGGGAACGGGATGCTCCGACGTCCACGGATACTTGCAGGTCGCGTCCAGGCTCGCCCTCGTGAGGTTGAGCCCGAAGCTCAGCCCCTCCTCGTCGACCACCTTGGGCTCGAGTCGGGTGAGGATGCGCAGGGTCTGGGCGTTGCCCTCGAAACCGCCGATGCCCTCCGCCCAGTCGTTCAGCGCTCGTTCGCCGTTGTGTCCGAAGGGCGGGTGACCGAGGTCGTGACTCAGACACGCCGTGTCGACGACATCGGGAGACAGACGCAGCGTCGTGGCGAGTTCGCGGCCCACCTGCGCGACCTCGAGCGAGTGGGTGAGACGGTTGCGAGCGAAATCAGCGGGACTCGCGGGACTGAGCACCTGGGTCTTGGCGGCCAGGCGGCGCAGCGCGGCCGAGTGCAGCACGCGGGCGCGATCGCGCGCGAAATCGTCGCGCTGGGAGCGATGGCGCTCGGGGTGGAAGCGGGCGGCGTCGATCTCGTCGTAGCCGGACGGCCGGCCTTGAGAGACCCCGACCGCCGCGAAGGACTCAACCGCCACTGTGGTCCAGTTCCGCATCCGCGAGGGCGACGGATGCTTCGGCGCCGAGCTCGCGCGACGCGAGCCACCCGTCCGGAAGCGCGGGACGCTTCGGGGTACCTGCGCGGCCCCGCTGACCTTCGGCGGCGGCGCCGGGGTACGGCGCGTCGAGGTCGAGCGTGTCCAGGAGCTCGTCGATCTCGTCGAGAGTCGACGCGGTCGCCAGAGCGGCACGGGTGTCACCCCCGACCGGGTATCCCTTGAAATACCACGCCACGTGCTTGCGGATGTCGCGGCAGCCGCGCCCCTCGTCCTCGAAGAACTCGACCAGGAGCTCGGCGTGGCGCCGGAAGGCTCGCGCGACGAAACCCAGTGTGGCGTCGACAGGTTCGGCTGTCGTGGCGCCGGGACCACCGAGCGCGCGCGCGAGATCACCGAAGAGCCAGGGCCGGCCGAGGCACCCGCGGCCGACGACGACACCGTCGCAACCGGTCTCGGACATCATGCGCACCGCGTCCTCTGCGGCCCAGATGTCGCCGTTGCCCAGAACGGGCACACTCGTCACCGCGTCCTTGAGAGAAGCGATCGCGGCCCAGTCCGCCGTTCCCGAGTAGAACTCCGAGGCGGTGCGGGCGTGCAGCGCGATGGATGCGACGCCCGCATTCTCTGCGATCCGGCCCGCGTCGAGGTAGGTGAGATGGTCGGAGTCGATGCCTTTGCGCATCTTCACGGTGAGCGGGACCTCGCCGGCGGCCTTCACCGCGCCCTCGACGATCTCGCGGAACAGGCCGAGCTTCCACGGCAGCGCGGCGCCGCCGCCCTTGCGCGTGACCTTGGGGACCGGGCATCCGAAATTCAGGTCGATGTGATCGGCGTGGTCTTCGGCGACCAGGATCCGTACGGCCTCGGACATCGTCTTCGGGTCGACGCCGTAGAGCTGGATCGAGCGTGGGGTCTCGGACTCGTGATGGCGGATGAGCCGCATCGTCGTGGCGTTGCGCTCGACGAGCGCGCGCGACGTGATCATCTCGCTCACGTACAGGCCGGCGCCGTACTCGCGGCAGAGCCGTCGAAACGCCGTATTCGTGATGCCTGCCATCGGCGCGAGCACCACCGGCGCATCCAGCGCGATGGGCCCGATGCGCAGCGGCGCGGCGGAAGTCAGGACGGAGGACACCTCACCATTGTCCCAGACCGGTGACCGGCCGGTCCGCATCCCACAGGGCAAGACGCCTAGGCTCACATCGTGGATTCCGCCTGGCCCGACCCGCCGCGTCTCGCGGTGCTCGGTCCCGTGCGCGTCCGCCGAGCAGACGGCGCGATCGTCGAACCCTCGGGGCGGCTCGCACCTGCCCTCCTGATCGCCCTCGCCGCGTCTCCGGCGACGGGTTCCGCCACGGCCGTCTCCGTGAGCGCGCTCATCGACGACGTGTGGGGAGACGCCGCCCCCGCCGGAGCCCACCAGGCGTTGCAGACGCTCGTGTCTCGGACGCGGGCGTCGCTCCCACCGGACCTCATCGTGAGTCGGGCGCAGGGATACGCTCTGGCTCTGGCGCAGCCGGATATCGATCTCGGTCGGGCAATCCTGCTCGCGCGCGACGCACGTGCGCACGTCCGTGCGGGCGATCACCGTGCGGCGCTCGAACTCGTCGGACATGCGCTTGCGCTCTGGACCGGCGAGCCGGGCGCCGATGCCGGCGAGGCACCTTCCGCCGCAGACCTCGCACGACGTGCCGGGAGTCTCCGCGACGAGCTCCTCTCGCTGCAGGCCGAAGCGCTCGTGCGCACAGGGCAGCCGGAGGCGGCGGCGGTGGTGCTCGATGCGCTGGTGGCCGCCCGTCCGCTCGACGAGCAGCGCGTGCGCTCGTTGATGGACGCTCTGGCTGCGGCGGGCCGCCGAACCGAGGCGCTCGCCCTCTTCGCATCCACGCGGGTACGTCTGCGCGACGAACTGGGAGTCTCTCCCGGGCAGGCGCTGGTGGAAGCCAACGCGGCGCTGCTGGCGGACATCGATCGCGACGAGACGCCCCGAGTCTCGTCGGTGCCGACGGCGGCGAATGCGCTGATCGGCCGCGAGGCGGACGTCGCGGCGGTGACGGCACTGCTGAACAGGGCTCGACTGGTCACCATCCTCGGAACGGGAGGGCTCGGCAAGACGCGGCTCTCGCTCGAGATCGCGCGGGGGGTGTCGATTCCTCGAGTGGTGTTCGTCGAGCTCGCGGGCGTCCGCGCGCCGGAGGATGTCCCGCTGGCATTCGCATCCGCCCTGGGCGTCCGAGACGTCGCCGCCGCCCGTCGCCTGGGCGAGGCACGACCCGATGACCGCACGCGCATCCTCGGCTCGCTGCGCGACAGAGCGACGCTGCTCGTGATCGACAATTGCGAGCACGTCATCGACTCGGCGTCGGGCTGGGTCGCCGATCTGCTGTCGGAAGTCGGGGATCTCAGGGTTCTCACCACGACTCGCACCCCTCTCGATATCTCGGGTGAGCACATCTATGCGCTGGAGCCACTCGGATCCGACACGGTGGACGGAGACATCCCTCCGGCGATTCGCCTGTTCATCGAACGCGCTCGAGCCGCTCGCTCTGACGTGCACCTCCCGGTCGACATCGTCGGACGCCTCTGCGCGCGCCTCGATGGTCTGCCGCTGGCGATCGAACTGGCCGCCGCGCGGGTTCGCACGATGTCGGTGGATGAGATCGAGGCGCGACTCGTCGACAGGTTCGCGCTTCTGACGACAGGCAGCCGGAACGCCCCTGACCGCCACCGCACGCTCCGCGCCGTCGTGGAGTGGAGCTGGGATCTCCTCGGCGAGGATGCGAGGGACGCATTCTGCGTGCTCGCCGTCTTCCCCGACGGATTCTCGGGTGATACGGCGCACGCTGTGCTCGGTGATTCGATCGACATCGTCTCCGTCCTGGATTCGCTGGTGACGCAGTCTCTGATGTCGGCGCGCGACTCGCCGGACACCGGAATGGTCCGGTTCCGAATGCTCGAGACGATGCGCGAATTCGGCCTGGCGGAGCTGGAGCGACGCGGCTCGATCGACGACGCCGTCCAGCGGGTGATCGAGTGGGCCGACCGGATGTCACGCTCGCTCTTGAGCAGGTGGAGCGGGCCCGACCAGCCCGCGGTGATCGCGCGTACGCAGGCCGACCAGGAGAACCTCCTGTTCGCGCTCCGTGCGGCGATCGCACGCACTGATCCTTCCGCCACCTCGGGGATCTTCGCCCTGATCGCCTGCATGCTCACCGTGACCGACGGTCACGCCGATGTGGCCGCGTTCGCGCCACAGGTGACCGCCGTGACCGCCGGGTGGACTCCCGACGACGACCACGCCGCGGCCGCAGTCATCGGGATGCTCATCGCCGCCGTCACCGCGGGGATCACGAGCGACGTCCGAGTGGCACTCCGCGCACGCGCGCGGCTCGTTCGGTGGTTGCGCGCCGAAGTGCCGCTTCCCTCGGCGATCGCAGCCGCTGCGCGCGTCGTGAGCGGCGTGCGCCGGCCGGAGCAGGCGCCCGCCCTGCTCGCCGACCTTGCTCTGTCGGACGACCCGGCGACCGCTTTGGTCGGGACCCTCATGAGCGGCCAGATCGCCGAGAACAGCGGCGACACCCCCGCAGCGCGTCAGTTCTACCTCGCGGCGTGGGAGCTGGCCAGTCGGCGCGGCGACGTGTGGGTCGCGGCGATGTGCGCCGGGAGCCTCGCCGCGATCGAGGTGCAGGCGGGTGCCGTCGAGTCGGCGATGGAGTGGGTGGAGGAATCGTCGAAGGGCATGGCGCTCTTGCGCATCGGCGCCGCATACAGCGAGTGGACACGGGCGCTCGTGCTCATCGCCGGGAGCCGCCACCTCGAAGCGCGTGCGGTGCTCGAACGCCTGCAGGATTCCGCCGACGCCCGCGCGAGGCAAGCGGAGTTCCTCGCGGTCGCCCACCTCGGGCTCGCCGAGCTCGCTCGCATCGAGCAGGCGGTCGATCTCGCGTCCGCGGAGTACCGGGCTGCGCGGCATGCGATCGATCAGGAGATGGGCATCCCCAATCCGTGGCGCCTCATCATCCTCGCGTGGGGCGCGATCGCGGCGCGCACGACCGACGGACTCCTCCCCCATGACGAATGGGTGCGCGACGGCGATGTCCTGCGCGCGCTCACGCTCGAACTGGCTGCGGTCCGCAGCGGGATGATCGATCTGCCCGTGCTCGGTGTCGCCGTCCTCGGCATCGCTGCGAGCGAGTCCCCCATCGCGACAGGAGATCCTGCACGCACCGCCGAGCTCGTGGCTCTGGCAGAGCGCCTGGGGCCCCGGGCCGATCTGCCGCTCCTGCGGGTCGATGCGTTCATCCAGGACCTGGAGGCTCGCGGATGGGATCTCCACAGCGCCCGCGAGGCGGCGTCGACACTCACGCGCGAGGAAGCGGCCGCTCGCGCGATCGCGATGATCGCCGAGCGGCCGCTTCCGGAGAGCTGACCTACGCGCGCCGCATGTAGGCGCGCACGGTGAGAGGAGCGAACACCGCGACGATGACGAGCGCACCGATCAGGGTGGACAACACGTCGCCGCTCGCATCGAGGCCACCCGTCAGAGCGCGTGCGGCCGAGACGAGGTGCGAGATCGGGTTGACGTCGACGAACCACTTCAGCGCCGGCGGCAGCGTGTCGGCCGGGACGAACGCGTTCGACAGGAAGGTGAGCGGGAACAGGACCAGGAACGAGATTCCCTGCACGGACGCGGCCGACCTCGCGATCACGCCGAAGAAGGCGAAGATCCAGCTGATCGCCCACGCTGCGACGATGACGAGCAACCCCGCCTCGAGCATGCCCGCGAGACCCCCCGCCGGGCGGTACCCCATGACGTACCCGGTCGCGAAGGTGATCGTCGTGGCGAGCGCGTACCTGACGGTGTCGCCGAGCAGCGCGCCCGCGAGGGGCGCCATCCGTGCGATCGGGAGCGAGCGGAATCTGTCGAACACCCCCTTGTCCATGTCTTCGCGCAGCTGGACGCCGGTCACGACCGAGGTGGTGATGACCGTCTGCACGAGGATGCCGGGCAGGAGGAACAGGAGGTAGTCCGACACGCTCCCCGCGATCGCCCCGCCGAAGATGTACGTGAACATCACGGTGAAGACGATGGGCTGCACCGTGACGTCGATGAGCTGCTCCGGTGTCCGGCGCATCTTGATCAGCCCGCGCGCCGCCATGCTCAGCGCGTTCTGGATCGACTGTCCGACACTGACATGGTTCTTGAGCGACCGGGCAGAGGCCGGAGTGATGGTGAGAGTGGTCATGCGAGGCTCCCTTCGAGCTCGTCTTCGGCGGCATCGGCGGCATCCACCCCGTGGCCGGTCAGAGTGAGGAACACCTCGTCGAGCGTCGGCTTCTGCACGCTCAGTTCGGTCAGATGAATACCCCTCTCGCGGAACTCCAGCAGCAGATCCGCGACGCGGTCCGCGTCGCGCATCGGCGCGGTGAGGCGTCCGGCCTCGGGCGACACGACGGCGGCCACTCCGAGCATCCTCTCGATGGCACTCGCGGCGGCACCCAGATCTGCGGTGTCTCTGATCCGCAGCTGCAGGCTCGATTCGCCGATCGAGGCCTTCAGTTCGTCCGCCGTGCCTTCGGCGACCACCCTGCCCGTGTCGATGACGGCGATGCGATCGGCGAGCTGATCGGCCTCGTCGAGATACTGCGTCGTCAGGAGCACGGTCGACCCGGTCGCGACGAGCTCGCGGATCGTGTCCCACATCTGGCCGCGCGTGCGGGGGTCGAGGCCGGTGGTCGGCTCGTCGAGGAAGATCAGGGGCGGCTGGGCGATGAGCGACGCGGCGAGGTCCAGCCGGCGCCGCATGCCGCCGGAGAAGTTCTTCAGTGGGCGCCGCGCGGCTTCGGTGAGGCCGAACCGGTCGAGCAGTTCCGCAGCCTTCCGGCGAGCGTCGGCGCGAGAGAGCCCGAGCAGCCGGCCGAAAAGCATGAGATTCTCGTTCGCCGAAAGCGTCTCATCGACCGAGGCGTACTGACCCGTGACGCCGATGAGCTGCCGCACGATCTGCGGCTCCTTCACGACATCGTGGCCGAAGATGCGCCCGGTTCCGCCGTCGGGACGCAGCAGCGTCGCGAGCATACGGATCGCGGTGGTCTTTCCTGCGCCGTTGGGTCCGAGAACGCCGTAGATGGTGCCGGTCCTGACCTGGAGGTCGACGCCGTCGACCGCGCGGTTCTTGCCGAACACCTTCACGAGCCCTTCGGCCTCGACGGCCCAGTCAGCAGTGGGAGTGGAAGTTGTCATGACCACAGAATCCGCGGCCCCGCTTACCGATCGCTCACGCGTGGCTGACACGGCCTGACACGCCGCTGACGCGGAGCCCGCCCGTCCGGCGAGACCTAGAATCGGACCATGACGAGCCCTGTGCAGACGGCGATCCGCGACATCCCCTTCACCAAGGCGGACGGGGGTGAAGGCACGCTCTCGGACTTCGGCGACGACGTCGTGATGGTGGTGAACGTGGCCTCGCGCTGCGGTCTCGCGCCGCAGTACGAGACGCTCGAGAAGATGCAGAAAGAGTACGGCGAACGCGGCTTCACGGTCGTGGGCTTCCCCAGCAACCAGTTCCTTCAAGAACTGTCGAAGATGGACGACATCCTCGAATACTGCTCGACGACCTGGGGCATCACCTTCCCCATCGTCGACAAGGTACGCGTGAACGGCAAGAACGCGGCGCCCCTCTACAAGGAGCTCAAGAAGGCCGAGGATGCCGGTGGCTCCGCAGGCCGGGTGACGTGGAACTTCGAGAAGTTCGTCGTGCTGCCGAACGGCGAGGTGCACCGGTTCCGCCCGAAGACGCTCCCCGACGATCCTGCCATCGTGTCGCTGATCGAGGCGAACCTTCCGCGCTGACGCGCGTCAGGTCACGCGTCGACCACGGCGCCTTCGCCCTTGCGCTCCGCCCACACCTGGCGGGCGATCTGGGCGAACGCCTCGGCCGGCTGCGCGCCGCTGACACCGTACTTGCCGTCGATCACGAAGAACGGCACGCCGTTGATGCCGTAGGCGGAGGCCTGCGCCTGGTCGGCGCGCACGTCGGCCAGATAGCGCTCGGTCTGCAGCGCTTCGCGCGCGGCATCCGCATCGAGTCCGACATCGGAGGCGAGAGCCACCAGCTCGTCTTCGCGTCCGAGGTGACGTCCTTCGGTGAAGTACGCCGACATGAGCCGCTCGGCGAGCTCGGCCTGTCGCCCGTTCGCCTTCGCGAAGTGCAGAAGTTCATGGGCCTTGACGGTGTTGGTGTGCTTGAGCAGGTCGAAGCGGTACTCGAGTCCGGCTTGGCCGGCCACTCCGGTCACATTCGACAACATGGCCGCCACCTGGTCCCGCTCCATGCCCTTGTGCGTCGCGAGGAAGTCGAGTTCGTCGCCCTCGAAGTCGACGGGCGTGTCGGGTGACAGCTCGAACGAGTGGAACGTCACATCGACGACGGGCGCGTCGTCGTCGGCGGATACCGCTGCCAGCCCACTCTCGAGGTTGCGCTTGCCGATGTAGCACCAGGGGCAGGCGATGTCACTCCACACGTCGATCTTGATCGCATCCGTCATACCGGACACAACCGCAGGGACGGCCGATCGTATTCCGGATCCGGAAAGTGCCGCGATGAACGCTTCAGAGCTGCGGTGCGTCGACCGCGCCGCCGAACCGGCGGTCGCGATCCAGGTAGAGCTCGATCGCGCGCCACAGATCAGCGCGGGTGAAGTCGGGCCAGAGCGTATCGAGGAAGACGAACTCGGCGTACGCCGACTCCCACAGCAGGAAGTTCGATGTGCGCTGCTCGCCACTGGAACGCACGAACAGATCGACGTCGGGCATGTCCGGCAGGTACAGCCGCTTCTGAATCAGCTTCTCGGACACGGCCGACGGCTTCAGGCGCCCCGCGGCGATGTCGTCGCCGATCGAGCGCATCGCGTCCACGAGTTCGACGCGCCCGCCGTAGTTGACGCACATCGTGAGGGTCAGCACGTCGTTGGATTCCGTCATCCGCTCCGCAAGCTGGAGCTCTTTGATGACCGACCCCCACAGACGCGGCTTGCGGCCCGCCCAGCGGACCCGCACGCCCCACTCGTTCAGCTGATCCCGCCGACGGTGCAGCACGTCGCGGTTGAACCCCATGAGGAATCGCACCTCGTCGGGTGAGCGCGACCAGTTCTCGGTGGAGAAGGCGTACACGCTCAGGTGCTTCACGCCCGCCTGGATCGCGCCCGCCACGACGTCCAGCAGCGCAGCCTCGCCCGCGCGGTGCCCCTCGATCCTGGTGAGGCTGCGGCGATTGGCCCATCGCCCGTTGCCGTCCATCACGATCGCGACGTGCGCGGGCACGGCCTTCGCGGGGAACGCAGGCGGGTACACGCCCGTCCAGTCGAGCGGGCGGTAGGGCACCGCGTCCCGATGCGTGTACGGCTTCGGACTCACCGCGCCCCCTCGACGTGTTCGAGCGAACGGATGCCGCGCTCCAGGTGCCACTGCGTGTACGCGGCGATGAGGCCCGACGCAGCGGCGTTCGTGCCGGGTGCCGCCGCATCGACATCGGTCCACTCCCCTGCGATCAGAGCGGTCAGAAGTCCCCGGGTGGCGAAATCGACCCGGGCGGCACCGACGGGAGCGCATTGCCCGCACACCATTCCGCCGAGCTGGGCGACGAAGGCATCATGCGGCCCCGCAGCACCGCAGCGCGCGCAGTCCGAGAGCCCTGGGGCCCACCCTGACAGAGCCATGGCCCGCAGGAGATACGAATCGAGGATGCTGCGAGAGTTGTGCTCCCCGAGTGCAAGGGCGCGCAGGCCGCCGACCAGAAGGAGGTACTGCTGGGGGGTCGCCTCGGCTTCGTTGAGGCGGTCGGCGGTTTCGACCATCGCATTCGCCGACGTGTACCGGTCGTAGTGGTTGGCGATGTCGGCGCCGTACGAGCCGAGCGACTCGGCCTGCTGCACGATGTCGAGGCTGCGGCCCTCGTACAGCTGCACGTCAGCGACCATGAAGGGCTCTAGCCGCGCTCCGAAGCGCGACGACGTCCGGCGCACGCCCTTGGCGACCGCGCGGAGCTTGCCGTGTCGGCGGCTCAGCATGGTCAGGATGCGATCGGCTTCACCCAGCTTGTGGGTGCGCAGGATCACGACCTCGTCACGGTAGGTGGGCACAGTCCATTATCGACCGCCCCGGCGAGGATGAGCCGGAGGCACGAGGAACGGCGATGCGTCCCGGCATCCCGAATCTGCGTCGCACAATGGATGCGTGGACCAGCCGATCTTCGTGATCCCCCTGTGGGCCGACCTCACCGCCGTCGGCCTCGGGGGTATCCAGGGCGCGCTGTTCGCCTCCGGATTCCGCGGTGACCGCCGCCTCGATCTGCTCGGAGTGGCGATCATCGGCGTCGTGATGGGCATGGGCGGCGGCCTCATCCGCGATCTGCTGCTCAACGTGCAGCCCGTCACGCTGCAGAGCAACTGGTACTTGATCACCGCGACGGTCGCGGCGCTGATCGGGATGCTGCTGGCCGGCGTCTTCCAGCGCTTGAACACGCTCATCGTCGTGCTGGACGCGGTCGTGATCGGCATGTTCGGCGCGTTCGGGACGAGCAAGGCGCTCGCCCTCGGGCTTCCGCTCGTTCCCGCCGTCTTCGTCGGTGTGTGCGCCGCGGTGGGCGGTGGCATCCTACGCGACGTCATGATGGGGCTGCCGGTTGCAATCATGCACGTGGGCTCGCTCTACGCCGTCGCCGCAGGGGCGGGGTGCCTCGTCCTGGCGGTCTCGAGCGCCTTCGGACTGGCGCTCGTTCCCGCCGCCGTCATCGGGATCGCGGTGACCACCGTCATCCGCATCCTCGCCGTCCTCTTCGACGTGTCGCTTCCCGAACAGCGGATGCTGCACCGCCGCAAGGTCGCGGTCGAGACGTCCGCGATCCCGACCGTCCGCCCCTGACGCACCGCGAGACCGGATAGGCGCCACGAGACCGGGGTCTTTCGTCCCTGTTTCGCGGCGCCTATCCGGTCTCGCGGAGGAGAACGGGGGCGGGAGTCAGACCGCGGCCAGCTCGGCGGAGCGCTCGCGGGTGCGGATCGCGCGGTTCACGCCCGACACGATCGCCTTGAGGCTCGCCGTGGAGATGTCGCCGTCGATCCCGACGCCCCACAGACGCTCGCCGTCGACCTGCAGCTCGACGTAGGCGGCGGCCTGCGCGTCGCCGCCGGCGGCAAGGGTGTGCTCGACGTAGTCGTACAGGGCGATCTCGAACCCGCGGGCGCGCACGACCTCCAGGAACGCCGCGATCGGGCCGTTGCCGTGGCCACTGACGTCTTCGACATCATCGCCGTCGCGCAGACGTGCGTGCAGCTCGACGTCGCCGGTCATGTCGCTCGCGGTCCGGGTGCCCAGGAGCTCGAACCGCCCCCAACGTTCTTCGGCGACGGGAGAGGGCAGGTATTCGTCGGTGAAGATCGACCAGATCTGGTCGCTGGACACCTCGCCACCCTCCGAATCGGTCTTGGCCTGGACGACCCCGGAGAACTCGATCTGGAGGCGCCGGGGAAGATCGATCGCGTGGTCGGCCTTCAGAAGATATGCGACCCCGCCCTTGCCCGACTGGGAATTGACGCGGATGACGGCCTCGTACGAACGCCCGAGATCCTTTGGATCGATCGGCAGGTACGGAACAGCCCACTCCAGGTCGTCGACGGTCACGCCGTCGGCGTCCGCGCGGGCGGCCATCGCCTCGAACCCCTTCTTGATCGCATCCTGGTGCGATCCGCTGAAGGCGGTGAAGACAAGGTCACCGGCCCAGGGGCTGCGCTCGTGCACCGGGAGCTGATTGCAGTACTCCGCCGTGCGCTTGACGTGATCGACGTCGCTGAAGTCGATCTCGGGGTCGATGCCCTGGGTGAGCAGATTGATGCCGAGCGCGACGATGTCGACGTTCCCGGTGCGCTCCCCGTTGCCGAACAGGCACCCCTCGATGCGGTCGGCGCCCGCCATGTAACCGAGTTCTGCGGCCGCGATCGCCGTGCCGCGGTCATTGTGCGGATGCAACGAGATGATGACGTTCTCGCGGTGGTTGAGGTGGCGCCCCATCCACTCGATCGAGTCGGCGTAGACATTCGGAGTCGCCATCTCGACAGTGGCGGGCAGGTTGATGATCACCTTGCGGTCGGGCGTCGGCTCGAAGATCTCCAGAACCTGATTGCAGATGTCCACCGCGAACTCGAGCTCGGTGCCGGTGTAGCTCTCGGGCGAGTACTCGTAGAACACGTTCGTCTCCGGGACGGTCTTCTCGTACTCGCGGCAGAGACGCGCCCCCTCCAGCGCGATGTCGATGATGCCCTGCTTGTCGGTGCGGAAGACGACGTCGCGCTGCAGCACGCTGGTGGAGTTGTAGAGGTGCACGATGGCCTGCTTCGCGCCCTTGATCGACTCGTACGTGCGGGCGATCAGGTGCTCCCGCGCTTGCGTCAGCACCTGGATCGTGACGTCGTCGGGGATGACGTCGTCCTCGATGAGGTGCCGCACGAAGTCGAAGTCGGTCTGGCTCGCGCTCGGGAAGCCGACCTCGATCTCTTTGTAGCCCATGCTCACGAGCAGATCGAACATCACGCGCTTGCGCTCCGGGCTCATCGGATCGATGAGGGCCTGGTTGCCGTCGCGAAGATCCACGGCACACCAGCGCGGCGCCTTCGTGATGCGGCGGGACGGCCACGAGCGGTCGGGCAGATCGACCTTCAGCTGCTCGTGGTATGGGCGGTACTTGTGGATCGGCATGCCCGAGGGCTGCTGGGTATTGCGCATTAGGAGCTACTTCCTCGTCTGAATGGGCGGGCCAACGCCGATCGCCGCGACGAGGATGGCCCTAGATCGAGGCCTCGTCGCGGCGGCTAAGAAGGAGCGAGCCTGCACGCATGCGATCAGGATACACGTGTCTTGGCGACGGAACGACCCTGAAGGCCATACGTTCTTGTTGCCCTGACCGCGGACACTACGTCAAGGTGAGGGACGAGCGCCACGTGCCGTACGCGGCCCTGAACGGGAGAATCATGGTCACCGACCTCGTCGTCACCGCCAAGACCGTCATCACGATGGACCCCGCCACCCCCCGTGCGGAGGCCGTCGCCGTCGATACGGGCAGCGGCCAGATCACCGCTGTGGGCACACGGGCGGAGCTGGCTGCGGCCCACCCCGGCGTCGCCGTGCACGATCTCGGCGATGCGACGCTGCTGCCGGGCTTCATCGATGCGCACAACCATCCGATCATGAGCGGGATGCTGTGCCGCGAGCCCGCCCACTGGATCGCCCCCTACGTGGGCTTTCCCCACTACGACGACGTCGCAGCGCTGTTCCGCTCCCTCGAGGCAGATACTCCCGCCGGTGTGGGAATCCTGTTCAACGGCCTCGACCGCACGCTCCAGCATGCGCCCGAACTCACGAACACCGATCTGGACGCGTTCTTCCCCGACCGACCCGTCTTCGTGCTGGACAATTCCGGGCACGAGGGATACTTCAACTCCGCTCTGATCAGCCTGCTCGGCTGGGAAGGCGGCACGCCGCCGGCGGATCCGGTCGGCGCGAGGTTCGGGCGCAACTCCGACGGCACCTCGAATGGTCGATGCTACGAGCTTCCCGCCGTGCTCGCGGTCGCCTCTCCGCTGATGGCCCGTGTGCTCACCGATCCCCTCCTCTCGGCGGCCAAGTGGTATCGCTACATGGCAGAGAACGGCATCACGGCCACGAGCGAGCACACCTACAACGCGAAGCTCCTGCCCGCCATCACCGCGCTCGCCTCACTCCCCGACAGCCCGCTGCGCCTGTCGATCTACCACATGTCGACCGAACCGGACGCGGCCGAGCCCCTGGTGTCGACGGCGCCGACCGACATGGTGCGGAAGGTCGGGATCAAGCTGTGGGCCGATGGGTCGCCGTGGGTCGGCAACATCGCCACGACTTTCCCGTATCTGGACACCCCGACGGTGCGGGATGCCGGCATCCCGCTCGGTCCGGGGGGCGAAGCGATGATGAACTACACCAGGGCGGCGCTGGACGCACTCCTGGATTCGTATGCGGGCGCGGGATATCAGATGGCCTTCCACGTCAACGGCGACCTCGGGCTCGACATCGTGCTGGACGCGTACGAACGCGCCCTGACGAAACAAGGCCTGATCGGCACCGACCACCGGTGGCGTGTCGAGCACGTCGGCGCGGCGCGCGCCGAGCAGTTCCCCCGGGCAGCCTCGCTCGGGGTGGCGGTGTCGATGAGCCCGTTCCAGTACATCTACTGGGGAGACGTGCTCGACGGCACCCTCTTCCCGCCCGAGATCGGGTCGCAGTGGCAGAGATTCGCGGATGCCGTCAACAGCGGCGCGACGGTGAGCTTCCACAACGACGGCACCGTGAGCCCGCCCATCCCCCTCTTGAACGTGCAGGCCGCCGTGACCCGGCTCTCCAGCAGCGGCACGCTGCACGGACCCGAGCAGCGGATCTCGCTCGATGATGCGTTGAAGGCCGAAACGGTCTGGGCCGCCGCGCACATCCGACGCGATGACCTCGGCTCGATCACCCCCGGCAAGCTCGCGGACTTCGTGGTTCTCTCGCGCGACCCGTACGAGGTCGATCCATCGACACTGGCGACCGAGGTCGTCGTGAAGGGCACCTGGCGCGGCGGGCATCCGATCGATCTGGACGCCTTCCTCCAGCAGGTCGCCGCGGTGGATCCTGCCGCGCACCGTGATCTGCACACCCACGCCGTGACCCATCACTGCTGACCCGATGTCATCAGCGACCGCGGCTCCGCCGGTGCGTTCCACGTTCATCCCGTTGGCCTACCTGGGTCTGCTCGCCGGGATCCAGGGTGCCGACCCCAACATCGCGTCGACGGCGCTCCTGTCGGCATCCAACGCCCTGCACATGGGCACGCTCGACGCGATCGCGGCGAGCATCAGCACGCTGATGCTCGCCGCGACGGTCATCACGACCGGCATGATGGCCGATCGCTGGGGACGCAAGCGGGTCTTGATGGCCGCGCTCATCGTGGCGATCGCGGGAGATCTGGTCGTGGCGACCGCCTCGAGCCCGATGATCTACGTCGTGGGGCGCGCGATCGCGGGTGTGGGCCTCGGAGCCGTTTTCGGCGCCTCGTTCGCGTATATCAAGACGTTTGCGAAGCCGGGCGGCCTCGCGTCGGCCATCGGCGTCTACGTCGCGTGCACCGGCGTCTTCGCGCTCGTGCTCACCTTCGCCGGTTCGAGTCTGGTGGGTGTCGACTGGCGCGTGGCCTTCATGTTCATCCCGGCGATGGCGACGCTTGCGCTGATCGGCGGCCTGGTCGTGCTGCCTCGGGACGCCGCTCGCACGGGCGAGAGGTCGCCGTGGGACGCGCTCGGACAGGTGCTGCTGGCCGGAGGGATCGTGCTGTCGCTGTACGGCATCTCGCACGCCACGAACGGAATCGACTCCGTCCTGACGATCGTGCCGTTCGTCGCGGGGGTCGTGCTGCTGGGTCTCTGGGCATGGCGGGAGCGCACCAGCCCGGGGATCCGGTTCTTTCCGATCGCACTGTTCCGCGAGCCGGTGTTCATCGCGGCCGTCCTGGCGGGCCTGCTGTATAACCTGAGCTCGGGAGTCATGCTCCTGGCCTTCAGCAATCTGTTCCAGTACTCGATGGGGGTCACCGGGCTGGCTCTGTCGCTGTCGCAATTGCCCTATCTCATCGCGGGCATTCCCGCCGCCCTCGTGGTGGGCAGGCTCCTGGGATCGGGAAGGTTGTCGCGCAGGGCCGTGCTGATCCTGGGTGCAGCGATCATCGTCGCCGGAACGGTGGTGTTCGGCCTCACAGCGCAGGGGCGACCCGACGACGTGTGGGCCTACGTCCCCGCACTGGTGATCGTCGGCGTCGGCGTGATCCTCCCTTCGGTGCCGTACGGAAGCATGATCCTGGAAGCCGCTGACGAGAAGCACTACGGCGTGGTGTCCTCATCGCGGACCACGATCGGCCAGTACTGGTACTCGCTGGGACTGGCCGGCGCGACGATCGTGCTCGATGGCCTCACACGCGTCGGTGTTCGCGACAAGCTCGGGTCCAGCGCGGTCACTCAGTTGGATGCCTACGCCGCCAGCGGCACGCGGCCCGCCGACACGACGGTGCTCGCTGTCGCGGCCGACTCCTACCTGGATGCCTTCGCGGTGTTGATGTACGGCCTGGCCGCGGTCATCACGGTTGCGGCCGTCGTGATCTTCTTCCTCTTGCGGGCGCGGCCCGCGGGACGGCTTCCGGCGGACGCTCCGGTGACGCATCCGCACCACCCGGTGCGCTGAGCGGTCGCAGCCGCACCTCGTGAAGATCGCCCCGCGATGTATCTGGCCCCGCCGCACCGTGCTCACTACTGTGTGGACAGCGGGCTCGCACGACCCCGCGCGACAGCGAGTGGAGTGCCGCATGGGAGCGACCGAGGCACGGGCCGTCGAGGTGGTCGTGCTCGCACGCGTCTTCGCGGATCCGCGCGGGCGGGCCTACGTCGCCGAGATCCTCCCGCCTTCCGTCGTCGACCTCTTCGACGCGGCCACCCTCGACCCGCAGTGGGCGGCCGCGACCGACCTGACCGCACGCGCCCTGATCCTGGCGCGCGTGCTGCAGAGCACGCCAGACCTCGATGCCCGCTATCAGGCCGACGTCGATGCGGGTCGGATCGGGTTCGGTGCCGGCGAGGACACTGAAGCGGATGCCGCGATCCGGGCCGTGCGGCGCGCGCTCGAGCCGCAGGCCGACATGGAACCACCGAGCGACGGGCTCCTCGGTGGTGATGAGTCCGCCGGCGATGCGTGGGTCCCGGGAGCCACTCCGCCTCCCGCGCCGCCCCCGCCTCCCGCGCCGCCCCCGCCTCACCCGGTACCCGTGCCCGCGCCGCCGTCGGAAGCTCGTCGCGTCCCTCCTCCTCCGGCACCCGCTCCCCTGCCGCCTGCGCCGGACCTCGCACCACCCGCGGTGGGCGGCGACGACGGTCTTGCGGAAGCAGCGGTGTCGACCTGGCTGAACGCCGAACTCGATCAGCCCGATGTCGCCCTGAGCGCCGCGGCCGCCCGCACGCTCGCGGTCTTCTTCGGCGCCCAGAGTACGACCGCGGCAGCTGCCGAGCCGGCGACGGTCACCTTCGCGGCCGGTCAGGCGACACTCGATGTGAGCGTTCAGCTCGTCAGCGACGATTTCACGGTGCCACCGGTCCCCCAGCTGCTGCGTGTGACGCGCGAGGGGACGTCGGTGAATCGCGCACTGTTCGAGATCACTCCGCTGCACCCGGGCCGCTCCACTCTGAGCGTGCTCGTGACGGTGAACGGCAACTTCCTTCAGCGGCTGGAGGTCACCTTCGACGTGGGATCGACGAGTTCGCCCGAGGTCACCAACTTCGGACGACCCGTCGGAGCGGCCAGCGTGCTGGAAGAACGCAGAGCCGCGCTGCAGTTCATGCCCGCCGTCGGCGGATACCAGCTGATCGCACAGCAGGTCTCGCCGGATCCGATCGCCATCCGCATCACCCCCGACGAACTGGGGGCACGCATCGCCGGGGTTCGCGATGTGCTGCTGGCCACGGTCAAGAAGAAGCAGATCGCACTGGAGATGACGATCTCGCCGGCCGACGGGGCGCAGTTCCTGCAGGATCTGGCGTTCGCCGGATTCCGGCTGTTCCAGTCGATCTTCGCCGGCCCCGAGGCGTCGGAGGATCTGAGGAAGGTCGGCGTGTGGCTGCGCGAGAGACTCGCCGGCGATCTGACCACGCTGCAGGTCGTATCGAGTGGATTCCCCGTGCCGTGGCCCCTGATGTACCTGACGGACCGCTTCGATCCTGCGACCCTGTCGTGGGACAACTTCATCGGCATGCGCCACGTCGTCGAGCAGATCCCGATGGCGGAGATCCGCGCGCTGCCCCCGGCGACCTCGATCGACTCGACACCGGACATGGCGGTGCGGGTGCTGTACAACGACAGCATCGACGACAGCATGCCTTCCAAGCCCGTCGCGGCGCAGCGCCAGTACTGGGAGGGACGCGGGGTGGACCTCGCCGAGGGGACGGCCGTGGACGATCTGGTGAAGACAGCGCTCGCACCCAGTGCCACCGACAAGGTCCTCTACCTCTACTGCCATGCGGAAGCAGCAGATGACTCGGATGCTTCGAAGCTGATCTTCACGGGGTCGCAGAGCGTGACTCTGGGTCAGCTGCAGGTCTTCGCTCCCCTCGAGGACGCGCTCCCGAGCCACCCCCTGGTCTTCATCAACGCCTGCGAGTCGGGGACGCTGACTCCGGACTTCTACGACGGGTTCGTTCCCTACTTCCTCGCGAAGGGTGCCCGCGGGGTGATCGGCACCGAGTGCAAGACTCCCGGTCTGTTCGCGAGCGAATGGGGCAAGGCGTTCTTCGACGAACTCTTCGCGGGAAAGCCGCTCGGTGAAGTCGTGCTGGCTCTGCGGAGGCGGTTCCTGACCGACTTCAACAATCCCCTTGGTCTGCTCTACGGCGTGCACTGCGACACCGATACCGTCGTCACTCCCGCGCTCACGGCTGCCTCACCGGTCGTACCCTCTGCTCCCGCTCCCGTCTGATCTCTCGCCGTCCACTGGAGGAACAATGTCACTGCGCAGGATTCCGGGGACTTCGCAGTCCTACCACCTGATCTCATTCGACGGGCACGGCGACGAGGTGAGAGACGCCGACGGCACGATCGCCAGCGAGGTCGCCCTCGCCGCGCTGACCGACCCCGCTGCGGGGATCACCGACGTCTTCATCCTCAGCCACGGATGGCAGGGGGACTACGACGACGCGATCAGCCAGTACGACAGGTGGCTGGGGGCCGCGAATCCGGATGGCGTCGGCGACGGCATCCGTCCTTTCGTGATCGGCGTGCACTGGCCGAGCAAAGCCTGGAGCGATCGCGAGCTCGAGGCCGCCCCGAGCGGCCTGCTCGGCGACGAGCCGCCCGCGGGCGGGATGAGCGTGGCCGATGCCGTGGACGAGTACGCCGCGGCGTTCGGCGACAGCGAGGATGTCCGGGAGGCCCTGACCACCGTGTTGCAGCACGCAGCCGACACCGACCCCCGGCAGGCGATCGGGAAAGACGACGCGCTGCCGACGGAGGTGACCGAGGCGTATCGCACGCTCGCCGCGCATGTCGGCGCGAACGACTCCGACGATTCGCTCCTCGGCGGCGGATGGACGCCCGACGACGCGTTCGAGGCCGTCAAAGCCGACCGTGATGGCGATGACGGGCTTCTGGGCGGGGGCGGGTTCTTCCGCAAGCTCCGGGATGCTCTGCTCACGCCCCTGCGCCAGCTCGCCTTCTGGCACGGCAAGAACCAGGCCCGTGAGTTCGGTGAGCGCGGGGGCGCGCAGCTGCTCCGCGCCATCCTGGCAGCGACTGCTCCTGCCGTCCGCGTCCACCTGATGGGACACAGCTTCGGCACGATCGTCGTCTCGAGCGCCGTGCGCGGCCCCGGAGACGCACCGAGCGCTCCCGCACGCCCGGTGACATCGATGTTCCTCGTGCAGGGTGCCGTCTCGCTCTGGGCGTTCGCCGAGCACGTGCCCGACGGCGTGGGCGGCGGTCGCGGATACCTCGCCGACGTGGTGCGAGGCGAGTTCGTGTCGGGCCCGATCGTGGCGACGACCTCGAAATGGGACTACGCCGTCGGGCGCTTCTACCCCCTCGCTGTGGGGATCGCGGGGCAGTACCTGCTCGGCGACGAACTGCCCAAGTACGGCGGTATCGGAACCTTCGGCATCCAGGGCGCGGGGGCGGTCGATCTGCCCGACCTCGTGCCGGGGTCGACCTCGGACGACACCGCGTTCCGCCCGGGAACGGTCTACAACATCGACGCCAGCCAGGTCATCCACACGCTCGACGGCGCCTCGGGGGCACACAACGACCTTGCCCACGCGGAACTGTCGTGGCTGGGATGGCGTGCCGCGCTCGTCGGTGTGCAACGCCCCGGAGCGTGAGACCGGGCGGCTCCCTCAGAATCCGAGCCGGCCCAGCTGCTTCGGATCGCGCTGCCACTCCTTGGCCACCCGAACGTGCAGCGACAGGAACACCCGCGAGCCGACGAGGGGCTCGATCCCGGCACGCGCCCGCCGTCCGACATCCGCGAGCCGCGAGCCCTTGTGGCCGATGATGATCGCCTTCTGGCTGTCGCGCTCGACGACGATGTTCGCGTAGATGTCGGTGAGGTCGGAGTCGGCACGCGGGGCCATGTCTTCGATCGTGACGGCGATCGAGTGGGGCAGCTCGTCACGCACACCCTCCAGGGCCGCCTCGCGGATGATCTCGGCCACACGGTCCTCGACGGATTCGTCGGTGACGACGTCGGGATCGTAGAGCGCCGGTCCGAGCGGCATGAGTGCCAGGACCTCGTCGGTGAGCACGTCGAGCTGATCGTCGGTCAGTGCGGACAGCGGGATGACGGCGGCCCAGTCGTCGCGGAGCGCATCGACCTCGAGCAGGCGTTCGGTGACCTGGTCGCGGGAGGCGGCATCCGTCTTCGTGACGATCGCGACCTTCTTGGCTCTCGGATAGCCGCTCAGGGATTCCGCGATGCGACGATCGCCGGGTCCGACCTTCTCGGTGGCAGGAACGCAGAACCCGATCACGTCGACGTCGCCCAGCACCTGCTCCACGAGGCTGTTGAGGCGCTCGCCCAGAAGCGTACGCGGCTTGTGGATGCCGGGAGTGTCCACGATGACGAGCTGGCCACCCGGGCGATTGACGATCCCGCGGATCGCCCGCCGGGTGGTCTGCGGTTTGTCGCTCGTGATCGCGACCTTCTCACCGACGAGGGCGTTTGTCAGGGTCGACTTGCCCACATTGGGCCGCCCGACGAACGTGACGAATCCCGACCGCCCTGCAACGTTGTCGTGCTCGGCCTCAGCCACGGCGATCACCCTTCTTCGTTCTTCTGGTCTTCGCGTCGGCAGGTTCGGTCCCGGCGAGTTCGACCTCTTCGGCGCTCGGCGGCGACACCTGGACCTCACCCGTCCGCGGATGGCGGCCACCGAACGCGTCCTCGGCAGCCGTAAGAGACTCGGCCCGCTCGACGAACACCGTCGCGATACCTCGACCCCTGCCGCGCGATGCGCCGCCGGTCATCGTGAGTCCCCCGTACTCGGCGGTCGAGCCGGGTTGCGGGAACCGGCCGAGAGCTTTGCCCAGCAGCCCGCCGATCGAGTCGACGTCGTCGTCGTCCAGCTCGATGCCGAAGAGATCGCCGACCTCGTCGAGGGCGAGGCGTGCGCTCACCCGGTAGTGGCCGGGCGCGAGCTCGACGACCTCGTCCGACCGTGGGTCGTACTCGTCCGCGATCTCGCCCACGAGCTCTTCGATCAGGTCTTCGAGGGTCACCAAGCCCGAGATTCCGCCGTACTCATCGACGACGAGGCACACGTGCACGGCGTCCCGCTTCATCTGCTGAAGGAGCGTCTCGGCCTTCATCGATTCCGGAACGAACACGGCGGGCCGTGCGATCCGGGTGATCGGCGCATCGCGCCAGCCGGACTCGTCACGGAAGCCGAACTGCACCAGGTCTTTCAGGTACAGCATCCCCACCACGTCGTCCGCCTCATCGTCGACGATGGGGATGCGCGACACGCCCTTCTCGAGGAAGATCGCCATCGCCTCGCGGGTCGAGGCGGATGCATCGACGGTGACCATGTCGGTGCGCGGCACCATGACGGCGCGCACGAACGTATCGGTGAAATCGAACACCGAGTGGATCAGCTCGCGGTCGTCCTCTTCGATCAGGTCCTGCGACGCGGCTTCGTCGACCATGCTGAGCAGCTGCTCTTCCGAGGCGAATGAGGCTCCGCGCGCGACACCGGGCGTGACGCGCCTGCCGAGCGCGACGAGCCCATGGGCGATCGGACCGAGAAGGATCCGCACGCCGCGGACGACAGGTGCGGCGCCCCTCAGCAGGCCCTTTGCGTGCTGACGGCCCACCGTACGCGGGCTTGCGCCCACCACGACGAACGAGATGCCCGTCATCAGCACGGCCGCGGCGAGCATCGCCCACCAGATGTTCTCGAAGATGATGGTGAACGCAACGGTCACCAGCACCGCGGCGGCCGTCTCGGCGAGGATGCGGATGAAGACGACCGAATTCTCGTGCGCCTCGGTGTCGTCGGAGATCTTGCTCAGCGACCGTGCGTTGCGCCCGGTCGCGGCGAGCTCGATGAGGTCGGCACGGGAGGTGACGCCGAGAGCGGCGTCCACCGCCGCCATGAGTCCCCCGAAGGCGACCAGCAGAACCGCGGCGAGGAGGAGCAGATACGCCGTCATGCGCGAGGTCGGTGACGCTCGGAGTGCTGGAACCCGACGATCAGGTCCTTCTGCAGCCCGAACATCTCGCGCTCCTCTTCAGGCTCGGCGTGATCGAAACCGAGCAGGTGCAGGAGGCCATGGGTGGTCAGCATGACGAGCTCGTCCATCGTCGAGTGCTTGGCCGCGACCGCCTGGGTCTCGGCCACCTGCGGGCACAGCACGATGTCGCCGAGTAGGCCCGCCGGGGTCGGGGTCTCTTCGGTGCCGGGGCGCAGCTCATCCATGGGGAAGCTCAGCACATCCGTCGGTCCCGGCTCGTCCATCCACTGCAGGTGCAGCGCCTCCATCGCGCCCTCATCCACCAGCACGATCGCGACGTCGGCGTCGGGGCTGACGTGAAGTTCGCGGAGGTTGTACTCCATGAGGCGCAGCAGCACCGTCTCGTCGACGCCGATGCCGGACTCGTTGTTGATGTCGATCGTCATGAGCGCCCTCGCTTCGGAAGATGGTCGCGCGGCCCGCCCGTGCGCGAGGCGCCGCGCCTGTCGGCCCGGCTGGCGAAGTCGGATGCCTCGTCCCGCTCGCGACGGAGGGCGAGGCGCTGCTCGTCGTAGACGGAGTACGCGTCGACGATCCGCCCGACGAGGGTATGCCGGACGACGTCGTCGCTCGTGAGATAGGCGAAGTGGATGTCGTCGATGTCGGAGAGCACCCGCGTGACCAGGCGGAGGCCGGAAGTGCCCTGGGGCAGGTCGACCTGAGTGATGTCACCCGTGACGACCATCTGCGTGCCGAATCCGAGGCGTGTCAGGAACATCTTCATCTGCTCGGGAGTGGTGTTCTGCGCCTCGTCGAGCACGACGAACGAGTCGTTCAGGGTGCGACCGCGCATGTACGCCAACGGCGCGACCTCGATCGTGCCCGACGCCATGAGCTTGGGGACGAGCTCGGGGTCGATCATCTCGTTCAGGGCGTCGTACAGCGGGCGCAGGTACGGGTCGATCTTGTCGGTCAGCGTGCCGGGGAGGAACCCCAGTCGCTCCCCGGCTTCCACGGCGGGCCGGGTGAGGATGATGCGGCTCACCTCCTTGCGCTGGAGCGCCTGCACGGCCTTCGCCATCGCGAGATACGTCTTACCGGTGCCGGCAGGACCGATGCCGAACACGATCGTGTTCTCGGCGATCGCGTCGACGTAGGCCTTCTGACCCAGCGTCTTCGGCCGGATGACCTTGCCCCGCGACGAGAGGATCGCCTCCCCCAGCACTTCGGAGGGGCGCGGGCCGTTGTCCGAACGCAGGATGCGGTCGGACGTCGCCACGTCGGACGGCGCGATGTCATGGCCGGCACGGGTCATCGTGATGAGCTCGTCGACGAGCTGCCGCGCCTTCGCGACGGCCGCCTGCTCGCCGGACAGCGTGATCTCGTTGCCGCGGACATGCACGTCGACGTCGGGATGCTCGCGCTCCACGACGCGCAGAAGACGGTCCTGGGGACCCAGGAGCTGGACCATCGCGACGCCGTCGACGTAGACACGGTCCACCGACGGCTCCGCCGACTGCGCGTGATCGGAGTCAGGCACCGAGCCCCGCTTCCGTCAGCGATCCCGCGAGGACGTGCGCATGCACGTGGAAGACCGTCTGACCCGCGCCCGCGCCCGTGTTGAAGACGAGTCGGAAATCGCCGTCCGCGTGCTCCGCCGCGAGAGTGTTGGCCAGCCCCACGATCTCTGCGAGAAGCGCGGGATCGCCGGCGGCGAGCTCTACCACGTCGCGATAGTCCGCGGACTTCGGGATCACGAGCAGGTGCACGGGAGCTCGCGGCGCGATGTCGCGGATCGCGAACACGTTCTCGGTCTCTGCGACGATCTCCGACGGGATCTCGCCCTCGAGGATGCGGGTGAAGATCGACGGCTCGCTCATAGGGCCAGTCTACCGGGGGCGCTCACCAGCGGCCCAGGGAGGCGTTCAGGACGGCCAGGGCGGCGGGCCCCGCCGTCGAGGTGCGCAGCACGGTGTGCCCGAGCCGGACCGTCTCGGCGCCGACCGCACCGAAGGCTCTGAGCTCCTCGGGGGCGATCCCGCCCTCCGGACCGACGATCAGCACGAGCTCGCGCGGATCGTCGGCACCGATCGATGCCAGCGACTTCGTGGCCGTGGGTTCCAGCACGAGGGCGCGGGATGCCGCGATCCGGCGCACGAGCTCCGCGGTGGCCTGCACGGGGGCGACGTGCGGAACCCACGCGCGATGCGCCTGCTTCGAGGCTTCGCGCACGATCGTCTGCCACCGGAGGCGGCCCTTCTCCGCTTTTGCGGCGTCCCACCTCGACACGCTCCGGGTCGCCTGCCACGGCATGATCTCGTCGACCCCGAGCTCAGTGGCGGCCTGGATCGCCAGCTCGTCGCGATCGCCCTTGGCCAGCGCCTGCACCAGCACGATCCGGGGAGCGGAGGGCGC
Source organism: Microbacterium rhizomatis (assembly GCF_008710745.1). Classification (GTDB taxonomy): domain Bacteria; phylum Actinomycetota; class Actinomycetes; order Actinomycetales; family Microbacteriaceae; genus Microbacterium; species Microbacterium rhizomatis. The sequence continues at coordinate 385,658 of NZ_VYSA01000001.1, read as the reverse complement.
GACATCCGTTCGTGCCGTGACGCGCACGATGACCTCTCGAGCGGACACTGCTTCGCACGTGCCCTCGAGCCACGCGCCCCGGCCATCGCCGACCGTGACTTCTTCGCCGACGCGCAGGCGGCGGACGGCGGCGGCGTGATGCGCTTCTGGGCCTGTCAGCACGACGGTCTCACCGGGCTGCGCGTCGGTCGGCACGGCAGGGCCGTCGATCCCGCCCAACAGGAAATGCAGCGGCATCCGTCACGCGTTCCGGAAGCGATCGCGCAGCTTCGCGAACAAGCCCTGGTGGAACTCCGCGAGGTGCGGCGCAGGGGCCTTCGTCTTCTTCGCGAACTCCTCGATGAGGGCGCGCTCCTTGGCATCGAGCCGGGTCGGCGTGACGACGTGCACCCCGACTCTCAGGTCGCCGCGCTGGGTGCCACGCAGAGGCGTGATTCCGCGGCCCTTGATCGTCAGCACATCGCCCGCCTGCACGCCCGCGCGTACTTCGAGGTCGACCGGGCCGTCCAGCGACTCGATCGTCGTCGTCGTGCCGAGGATCGCGTCCGACATCGACACCTCGAGGGTCGCGAGCAGATCGTCGCCATCACGACTAAACACCTCGTTGGGCGTCACGGTCACCTCGATGTAGAGGTCGCCGTTCGGTCCGCCGGCGGGGCCGACCTCGCCCGAGCCGGGCAGCTGCAGCCGCAGGCCGGTCTCAACCCCGGCGGGGATGTCGATCGAGACGGTGCGGCGTGCCCGCACCCGCCCCTGACCCTGGCACGTCGCGCACGGGTACGGGATCGTGGTGCCGTGACCCTGGCACGAGCCGCAGGGCTGGCTGGTGACGACGTTGCCGAGCAGGCTGCGGACGGTGCGCTGCACATGTCCGCTGCCGTGGCAGATGTCGCAGGTGACCTCGGTGGTTCCGGGCTGGCAGCACGAGCCCTGGCACGTCTCGCACAGCACGGCCGTATCGACGTCGAGGTCGCGGTGAGCCCCGAAGACGACGTCCCCCAGGTCGAGGGTGACGCGCACGAGAGCGTCCTGCCCTCGCTCGCGGCGCGATCGTGGGCGGCCGGCCCGCTGGCCGCCGGTCGCTCCGAAGAACGTCTCGAAGATGTCACCGAACCCGCCGAAGCCGCCGCCCTGCGCGCCGCCGAACGGCGAGTCGCTGCCACCCATGTCATAGCGTCGACGCTGTTCGGGATCGCTCAGGACGTCATAGGCGTGCGTGACGAGCTTGAACCGCTCTGAGGCGTCCTCACCCGGGTTGACATCGGGATGCAGCTCCCGCGCCAGGCGGCGGTACGCCTTCTTGATCTCGTCGAGCGTCGCTTCGCGCGACACTCCCAGCACCTCGTAGTGGTCAGCCACGGATCGCCTTCCTGCCCGCGCAACAGCGCGGGGATCGTTCGGTCACGGATGCCTCAGCGGGCGTTCTCGTCGTCGTCCAGCATCCGGCTCAGATAGCGCGCGACGGCACGGACCGACGCGAGATTGGAGGGGTAGTCCATCCGGGTGGGGCCGAGCACTCCCACGCGGGCGGTGCCGCCGGTGGCGTCGTAGTCGCTGGTGACCACGGATGCCTCGGACAACCCGAAAGGTTCGTTCTCGCGCCCGATGCTGGCAGCGAGCCCGTGCTCATCGGCGACCATCTCGCCCATCAGACGCAGCAGTGTCACCTGCTCCTCGATCGCCTCGAGCAGCGGGTAGATACTGCCTCGGAAGTCGGATTCGCGGCGCGCGAGATTCGCGGCGCCCGCCAGCAGCAGACGGTCCTGACGGAACTCGTCGAGTTCTTCGGCGAGCACCCGGGCGATCGCCCGTGTCGCCCCATCCGGCGCAGACCCATCCGCTGCGCTCGCCTCGTCGTCGGCGAGGAGAGCGCCCACCCGCTGTGCGCCCTCGCGCACCGAGCGGCGCACGACGAGATCTCCGAAGAGGGCACGCAATCGCACGATGTCGGTGTCGTCCAGCTCGTCGTGCACGAGCGCGAGCCGCTGCGATACACGGCCGGTGTCGGTGACGACCACCACCAGCACGCGCCCACCACCGAGGTTCACGAGCTCGACGTGCGACACGCTCGCCTGCTCGAAGGACGGGTACTGGACGATCGCGACCTGCCCGGTCACCTGCGTGAGTGCGCGCACGGTGCGCATCAGCACGTCGTCGAGGTCGGTCGGCCCCTCGAGGAACGACGAGATCGCGGCGCGCTGCGCATGCGTCAGAGGCCGGAGCTCGGCGAGATGATCGACGAAGACGCGGTACCCCTTGTCGGTGGGCACACGACCGGAAGAGGTGTGCGGAGCGGTGATCAGCTCTTCATCCTCGAGCAGCGCCATATCGTTGCGGATCGTCGCCGCCGACACCCCGAAGGCGTGGCGTTCGACGATCGTGCGGCTGCCGACGGGCTCGTGCGTGTCGACATAGTCCTGCACGATCGCGCGCAGCACCTGGAGACCACGTTCGGTGACCATCTCCCGCCTCCTCCCGCATCTGGCACTCCCACGACCGGAGTGCCAATTCTATCCGATCGGGATGGGCCGCGTCCGAAGACGAGGATCAGGTCGTCAGGGCGCGGACGACCGCGTCGGCGAGAAGGCGTCCACGCAGAGTCAGCACGATGCGCCCGCGCACGGCCTCGCCGCCGTCGATGAGCCCGTCGGCGATCAGGGCGGCCACCGCGTGTCTGCCCGCCATGCGCAGCTCCGACACCGGCATCCCCTCACGGATGCGTGTGCGCAGGAGCACCTCCTCCAGCTCACGTGAGGCAGCGTCGGGGCGCTCCCTGCCAGCGGCCGGCGACTCGCCCGCCGCGAGGCGCTGCGCGTAGGCCGCCGGATGCTTGACGTTCCAGAACCGCGTGCCGGCGATGTGGCTGTGCGCTCCGGGTCCGAAGCCCCACCAATCCGATCCGCGCCAGTACGCGAGGTTGTGGCGGGAGCGATGCTCGCTCCCCCGCGACCAGTTCGACACCTCGTACCAGTCGAATCCCGCGGCGCCGAGCAGTTGATCGGCCAGCTCGTACATATCGGCCTGCAGGTCGTCGTCGGGAGCGGGCACCTCGGCGCGACGAATCTGTCGGGCAAGCTTCGTGCCGTCCTCGATGATGAGGGCGTAGGCCGAGATGTGGTCCGGCTCGAGGCCGACGGCCACCTCTAGGGACCGTCGCCAGTCGTCGAGAGACTCACCGGGGGCGCCGTAGATGAGGTCCACGCTGACATCGAGCCCCGCACGACGCGCGGCGGCGACGGCGGTCGCAACGTTCGCCGGTTCGTGCGTGCGATCAAGGGCCGCCAGCACGTGCGGAACGGTCGATTGCATGCCGATCGACAGTCGAGTGACACCGGATGCGCCCAGCTCGGCAGCAACGGCATCCGTCACCGTGTCGGGGTTGGCCTCGATCGTGATCTCGGCATCCGCGGTCAATCCGAACGCGCCACGCGTGCCATCGAGCATGCGCGCGAGGTCGCCCGCGGGCAGCAGCGTCGGCGTCCCGCCGCCGAAGAAGACGGTGGACGCCGGCCGCAAGGGCGCCGTCGCGGCGAGCACGTCGCGGGCCAGCGACACCTCTCGGAGGAGGGTGTCTGCGTACTCCTCCTGCTTCGCTCCGCGCAGCTCCGTGGCCGTATACGTGTTGAAGTCGCAGTATCCGCACCGCACGCGGCAGAACGGCACGTGCAGATAGACACCGAAGTCGGCCGAGGTGTCGATGCGCACGTCGTCGGGGAGCATCCCGTCCGCCGGCGCCGGCTCACCCAGCGGGAGCGCGGAGCCCATCAGCCGGACGTCGTGTACAGCGGCGAGATCGCCCGGAGGTAGCGAGTGAACAGCGCCCTGCGCCTCCTGCGGGTCAGGGCCGGGAACATCCTGTACATGCCGGCGACGGGCGCATCGAACGCACGGACGGTGAACCACACCTCGTCATTGGCGAGCCAATCGAGCATGAACGACTCTTCACCACTGACGACCGAGTCCCCGACGGTCCCGAGCGCGAAGCCGATGCGGCGGGGCTCCTCGACGGCGAAGATCACGCGTAGCTCGGCATCGGCGCGCATGCCGTCGACTCTGCCGTGCAGGCGGACGGTCGTGCCGCCGCTGACGTACGGCGTCCCGTCGGAGTCGAAGCGCTGATCGGCCTCGAGCCGGCTGGGCGCGACCGGATTGCCCTCGTCATCGAAGCTGACACCGGAGTACATCGGGCCCGACGCCGGGCGCACATCGGTGAGGTGCAGTTCGCCCGAGCGCTGCGCGCTCCACGAAAGGAGCGCATCGCCGGCGGTCGCGAACCTCGCCTCGCCGCTGCCGATCCGCCACGAATCCTCGGCCGGGATGCTGCGCTCCGGTGGGTACTGCATCAGGTCGGGCGCCTGCGTCGCCCCGACGGCGGCGTAGTCGACTGTTCCATCTCGGAAAGTACCGCGGCGCATGAGACGAGCCTATCCAGCCGGAACGCGACCAACCTGAGAGTCGGCGAGATGCGGCCCGTTCGAACTCGTCCACGAGACATGCGTCGACTCCACTATCGTGACATCCACCAGCGGGTCCGACCCTTCGAGGGGGAGTGCAGATGCCGGTATCCGTGACTCGGGCGAGGGCGTCGCTTCGCGCGCTCGCCGTCACCGTGGCGGCCTTCGCTGTGCTGACATCGACGGGCTGCACGATCGTCGGCACGCACCCGCCGTCCTCGCCCACCCCGGCAGCATCCCCCTCCGACCAGACGCGGATCGGCGTCATCGCGGGCAGCGATCCACGGGCCGCAGAGATCACAGGGATCGTCGAGGCGGCGATTCCCGAACTCGCACTGCAGTCGGTGGTGTTCGGCGTTTGGGTGGGCGACGACGAGATCGTGCGCGGCGCCGTCGACTCACCCTCTGCTCCGCTGCCGACGGCGACCGATGCGCTCGTGCGGGTCGGGCAGCCCATGGAGGCGATGCTCGGGACGATTCTGCTGCAGCTCGGGACGGAGGGTGTGGTCGACCTCGATGCTCCGGTCTCACCGTACGTCCCCGAGCTCGTCAATGCCGACCGGATCACCCCGCGGATGCTCGCCAACACCACGGGCGGAACCCCGGACTACGTCACGAACGCCGATTTCATCGCTCGCGTCCATGCCGACCCCTTCGCCCACTACACGTTCAGCGAGCTGCTCGGGTACGCGCAGCAGTCACCCCCGCTGTTCGCACCGGGAACCGGCTGGGCGTATTCGCACACCGAGATGGCTGCTCTCGTTCAGGTTCTCGAGCGGGCATCAGGGCAGTCGCTGGAGGACCTGATGCAATCACGCATCTACGGACCCTTGGGCATGACGCGCAGCTCGGCACATCAGGACAGCGAGATCGGCCAGCCGGCGATGCACGCATACACCAACCAGCGCGGGGTGTACGAGGATTCCACATCCTGGGATCCGACCTGGGGGTTCGACGGAGGGATGAACGCGCCGGTCATCGACCTCGGCCGCTGGCTGCGCGCGCTCAACGACGGAGACCTTCTGACCGCCGCAGACGCAGAGACGTCCCTGGCGCCGGTCTCCGCGGGGCTCGGCGGAATGTCCGCCCAGCGCTACTTCGCGTACGGGTCGCTGGTGGCCGACGGCTGGATCGTCGGCAACCCGATCCTGAACGGCTACCAGGGGTTCACCGCGCAGGAGAGGAATCCTTCTGTCACCATCGTGGTGTGGTCTGCCGTGGCGCCGGCGAACACCGAAACCTCGAACGCTTCTCAGACCATCGCTCAGCGGATCGCCGCGATCGTGAGCGCGACGCCGTTCACGATGTGAACCGCCACGAGGCGACCGTCCGACCCTATTTGGCGTCCTTCTTCTCAGTGTCGCCCGAGAGGGCTGCGATGAAGGCTTCCTGCGGCACCTCGACCCGGCCCACCATCTTCATGCGCTTCTTGCCCTCTTTCTGCTTCTCGAGGAGCTTGCGCTTGCGGGTGATGTCGCCGCCATAGCACTTGGCCAGAACGTCCTTGCGCATCGCGCGGATCGATTCGCGGGCGATGATGCGCGCGCCGATCGCGGCTTGGATCGGCACCTCGAACTGCTGGCGGGGAATGAGTTTCTTCAGTCTCTCGGTCATGAGCACGCCGTAGGCGTAGGCCTTGTCGCGATGCACGATCGCGCTGAACGCATCCACCGGTTCGCCCTGCAGCAGGATGTCGACCTTCACGAGATCGGCCTCCTGATCGCCGCTCGGCTCGTAGTCGAGCGAGGCGTACCCGGCCGTCTTCGACTTCAGGTTGTCGAAGAAGTCGAAGACGATCTCGCCCAGCGGCATGCTGTAGCGGATCTCGACCCGATCCTCCCCGAGGTACTCCATGCCGAGCAGCGTGCCGCGGCGGGACTGGCAGAGCTCCATGATCGTGCCCACGTAGTCCTTGGGCGCCAGGATCGCGGCCTTGACCATCGGCTCGGTGACGCTCGCGATCTTCGTGCCCGAGGGGAACTCGCTCGGGTTGGTCACCGTGTAGGTCTTCCGGTCATCGGTCGTCACTTCGTAGGTGACGGACGGCGCGGTGGAGATCAGATCGAGACCGAACTCGCGCTCGAGACGCTCGGTGATGATCTCGAGATGCAGAAGGCCGAGGAAGCCGCAGCGGAAACCGAACCCGAGGGCGACCGACGTCTCGGGCTCGTAGTTGAGTGACGCATCCGACAGCTTCAGCTTGTCGAGCGCCTCACGAAGGATCGGGTAGTCGCTGCCGTCGATCGGGTACAGCCCCGAGAAGACCATCGGCTTCGGATCGGTGTAGCCGGGCAGCGGCTCTTTGGAAGGCTTGGTCGCGGTAGTGACCGTGTCGCCGACCTTCGACTGTCGCACGTCCTTCACGCCGGTGATCAGGTAGCCGACCTCACCCACGCCGAGTCCCTTGGTAGGAGTCGGCTCCGGGGAGGACACCCCGATCTCGAGAAGCTCATGGATCGCTCGGGTCGACATCATCTGGATGCGCTCACGGGGATTCAGAGAGCCGTCGATCATGCGCACGTACGTGATGACCCCGCGGTAAGAGTCGTAGACGGAATCGAAGATCATCGCCCGGGAGGGGGCATCCGGATCGCCCTTCGGAGCGGGGATCTGCGCAACGACCTGATCCAGGAGCTCTTCGACCCCCATGCCCGTCTTCCCGCTCACCCGCAGGACGTCTTCCGGCTTGCCGCCGATGAGACTCGCGAGCTCCCTGGAGTACTTGTCGGGATCCGCCGCGGGAAGGTCGATCTTGTTCAGCACCGGGATGATCTGCAGGTCGTTCTCGAGCGCGAGGTAGAGGTTCGCGAGCGTCTGCGCCTCGATACCCTGGGCGGCATCGACCAGGAGGATCGCCCCTTCGCACGCTGCGAGCGACCGGCTGACCTCGTACGTGAAGTCGACGTGGCCGGGCGTGTCGATCATGTTGAGCGCGAATGTCTGCCCGTCGACCGACCACGGCATGCGCACCGCCTGGCTCTTGATCGTGATGCCGCGCTCGCGCTCGATGTCCATGCGGTCGAGGTACTGCGCACGCATGTCACGGTCCGAGACGACGCCCGTGATCTGCAGCATGCGGTCGGCCAGGGTCGACTTGCCGTGGTCGATGTGGGCGATGATGCAGAAGTTTCGAAGCAGCTCGGGCGGGGTGGCGGCGGGCTCGAGGGGCTTCAGGGCGCGGGGTGACATGTTCCGACGATTCTACGGGGCGGATGCTGGGCCGCCACGCTGCGTCACACGCTCGCGCGCGAGATCTGACACTGAACCAATCCACTCGCGTGCTAATATTCTGATATCCGCCATGTGGAGACCTTCGAAGGAGAAGTCATTTTGTCAAGAGTTCGAAACACTCTTTTGGGTGCCGCAGCGATGACTTGCGTGGCGCTGCTCGGAAGTGCGGTTACCGCACCCATGGCAACTGCGGCGGAAACCAGCGAGAGCAGCACCACCGGCGGGACATGGGATCCCATCACCGGCGGGACGTGGGACCCGACCAACAACACCAATACGTTTGGTTATGAATTCACGTTCTTGTTCCAGACCATCAATAACCAGACACTCAAATGCCCTGCAGGCTATCGACTTCGACAAACCGACGACTCGCCAGGAAGGATCGTTCCTGCCGGAGTCGAAGTAAAAGAAGACGGCGGGGTTGGCGCCAGTGCAGATCATGCGATGGACCAGTACGGCAACAGCGTCGGCGCTCTCGCAATGTCAATGGGGAACTGGACACCCGCCGAACACTATGTGACAGTCGTCCTCCACTGCGAACCGTTCACACCCACCACCCACACCGTCGAATGGTCGATGACCCTCTCTCACGTGATCGCGAATCTTCGCACAAGATCAGTCAAAGTCGAGTGCCCGGCCGAAGCTCCATACCTGACGAACTTCACGACTACCTCCAAAGGCGTTGGAGGCATCATCGACGATACCTACGCGCCCGAATACCTTCACAAATTGTACAAATCGGGCTTTACGATCCGGAATCTAAAAAACTATCCGCCCTCCCTGGATCCGAATAGCTTCACCATTAGCTTCAACCTTTCCTGCACCAACATTCCCAAAGCCGGCCGGACGTAGTCGGTCAATCACGACGCGTTCGCGGGAGCGGCAAGCAAGGTGTGGATCAGATCGCGGATCTGATCCACACCTTGCTTGGCCCCGGCTTCCGCACCATTACCCGCGCAACACCACGCGAGAAGTCGACAGGGCACGCGTTGAGCTCAGCCTGAGTTCGCCGGAGCTATTCGCCGGGTGCAGGTCGTGCTGGTGCACGGCATCCGCACGTCCGCCACGATGTGGCAAGCGCAGCTGCAGAATGCCGCAGTTCAGCGCGTAGCGCGCCATCGGCCCGCCCCGCCTCGGATGAGGCCTCCCGCCGGGCCCCGCACCGTGAACTCGAGGGTATGCCGAACGCGCAAATCGGGCATCGAGGCGACACGCGGCGCGAGATCGAGCCCGCGCCGTCGCGCGGCGATGGTGCGAACCGGTCGCGATGGCGGTTGCGGGGGGCGGACGAGCCGCGCACGGCTCTTGGTCACGAAACGTTCACGGAGAGAATCGGCGCAACCCCTTGCCGAGCTGTGCGTCTGCTGTGCATGGTGGAGCGGGGAGTCACACGGGGAACCGAAAAGAGCGCCTACCGGAATCGGTGGGAATCGCAGACGAAGGAGTACCCCGAAGTGATACACCCTCTCGGACGGCGCCGGCTCGCGGCATCCGTCATCGCCGCATCAGCCCTCATCGTGTCAGGACTCGCGGCACCGGCAACAGCGCAGGCCGAGGTCGGAACCACGGCCCGCGTGCTGATCAACGAGGTCTACGGTGGCGGCGGCAACAGCGGGGCAACGCTCGCCAACGACTTCGTCGAGCTGTACAACCCGACCGACGTCGCCGTCGACCTGTCGGCCTGGTCGGTGCAGTACGCCTCCGCGGCGGGCGTCACCTTCCAATCGACGCCGCTCACCGGGACGATCGCACCGCACGCCTACTTCCTCGTGGCCGAGGCCGCGGGGGCCGGCGGGACCGCATACACGTTCGACCTGAAGGGCTCTATCCCGATGAGCGCGGCCTCGGGAGTCGTCGCTCTGGTGGGCACCCAGACGGCGCTCACCGGGTGCGGTACAGCCTGCGCGAGCAGCCCCGACGTGATCGATCTCGTCGGGTACGGCGCCACTGCGAACGCCGCGGGCGGTTCTGCAGCGCCGAGTCTGTCGAATACGACCTCGGCATCGCGCAGCGCCGATCACGCCAACACCGCCGTCAACAGCGCCGACTTCACGTCCGGCGCCCCGAGCCCCACCACGGCGGCAGGGCAGGCGGTGCCGATCGTGGTGAACCCGCCTGACCCCGGTCCCGACCCCGTCGTCGCGACGATCGCCGCGATCCAGGGCACCGGGGTCGCCTCTCCACTCGCGGGGCAGACCGTCACCACGCGCGGCACCGTGACGGCGAGCTACCCCACGGGGGGCCTCGTCGGCTACGTCATCCAGACGCCGGGAACCGGCGGCGCTCTGGACCTCACGTCGCATACGGCATCGGACGCGCTCTTCGTCTACTCCCCCGCGGCCCCGATCCAGCCGATCGGCGCATACGTCGAGGTGACCGGTTCCGTCACCGAGTTCGGAGCAACCGCGGGCAACCCTGCGACCCTGACCGAGCTCACCGCCTCGTCGGTGACCGTGCTGACCGACGTTGTCGCCCCGCCGACCCCGGCCACCGTGGCGTGGCCGGCGAACGACTCGCAGCGCGAATCACTCGAATCGATGCTGGTCAGCCCCCAGGGTGCGTTCACCGTGAGCAACACGTTCTCGACGAACCAGTACGGCGAGGTCGGGCTGGCTTCCGGAACCACGCCGCTGCGCCAGCCCACCGACCTTGCTGCACCGGGAACCCCTGAGGCGGCAGCGGTCGCCGCCGACAACGCCGCGCGGGCGGTGGTGCTCGATGACGGCGCGTCGACCAACTTCCTGAGCGCGGCCAACCGCGGGCTCACCCCGGCGTACATCGCCCTGAACGAGCCGCCGCGAGTCGGAGCATCCGTCACCTTCACCGCACCGGTGATCGTCGACTGGCGCAACAGCGCGTGGAAGTTCAACCCCACCGCTCCCGTCGTCGGCGACGGGTCGGGAGTGGACGGCGTGGTGTTCGCGAACACCAGGACCCCCGCGCCGGCGGAGGTCGGCGGCGACTTCTCCGTCGCGTCGTTCAACGTCCTCAACTACTTCACGACCCTCGGCGACCTCTCGCCGAGCTGCAAGCCGTTCACCGACCGTGTCGGCGACGGGGTCACGGTCGACGGCGCCGTCAGCAATGACGTCGTGTGTCTGCCGCGCGGAGCGTGGGACGCCCCCGACCTCGCGCGCCAGCAGGCCAAGATCGTCGCGGCGATCAACGCCCTCGACGCCAGCGTGGTCGGGCTGATGGAGATCGAGAACTCGCTCGTCGTCGACGAGGCCACGGCGACGCTGGTGGACGCGCTCAATGCGGCCGCCGGTGCGGCGAAGTGGGCCTACGTCCCGTCGTCGGCCGACCTGCCCCCGGCGTCGGAGATGGATGTCATCACGAACGCGATCATCTACCAGCCCGCGAAGGTGACACGCGTGGGGGCGTCGCGTGCGCTCGGCACACAGTCAGCAGCCGACGAGGCGTTCGGCAACGCACGTGAGCCGATCGCCCAGGTCTTCCGCCCCGCCGCCGGCGGCGAAGACGTGCTGTTCGTCGTGAACCACTTCAAGTCCAAGGGCTCGGCAGGGCCGTGGCCGGGCGACGCGGACACCGGTGACGGGCAGGGTTCCTCGAACGAGTCGCGTGTTCGTCAGGCGACGGCGCTGCGCGATTGGGTCGAAGAGATCCGGGGTGGTGTGACGAGCGTGGCGCTTGCCGGCGACTTCAACTCGTACGGTCAGGAAGATCCTCTCCGAGTCTTGTACGCGGCGGGATACTCCGATGCGGAACGCGCCCTGGGGATCCAGAAGTCGTCGTACTCGTTCTCGGGACTGTCAGGATCGCTCGACCATGTGCTCCTCAGCGGCCCCGCGCTGACCCGCGCTACGGGCGGCGACATCTGGAACATCAACTCCGGCGAGGCGGTCGCGCTCGAGTACAGCCGATACAACTACCACGGCACCCTGTTCTACGCACCGGACCCGTACCGCTCGTCCGACCACGACCCGGTGAAGGTCGGCCTGGACGCGGGCACGGTCGCCTCGACCACGACACTCGCCCTCGATCGCACGACGTTCGAGTACGGTGCGGCCGGCACGGTGCGCGCCATGGCCACCGTGGCTGCGGACGGAGGCATCGCGGCTGAGGGCTCTGTGGAGTTCGCGGTCGACGGAACCGTGGTCGGCACGGCGGCCCTGGCCGCCGGGTCGGCGACGATCGCACTCGGCCTGCCCGGCTCGCTTCCGGCCGGTGCTCACACGATCGAGGCGCGATTCACCGGGTCGGCCGGCGTCGCCCCGTCGACGTCGGCCCCGGTGACGATCACCGTCGCGCCGGCGCATTCGACCACTTCGCTGCTCGCGCTCCCCCCGCTCCACCTGAACCGGCTTCTGCCCGCGACGCTCGTCGCGCGCGTGACGCTCGGCTCCGGGATCGGGGCGCCGGGCACTGTCGAGTTCCGCGAGGGCTCGACCGTGATCGGCACATCCGCGCTCGTCAACGGACGGGCGACGTTCCGTCTTCCGAACACGCTCGGCCGTGGCATCCACGGCTATACCGCCGTGTTCGTCCCGGCCGACGCGGTGAGCATCGCCGGTTCGACGAGTGCGACGGCACCCGTGATCGTGCTGTGGTGAGGCACGGGGCCGTGTGAGGTTGAGGATCCGTTCGGTACCGGCCGGTCACGTGACCGGCCGGTACCGATGACCCTTCCGCCGGGCGCACTCGCTTAGGCTCGGGTCGTGGTCGTCCAGGTCGTGCTCGTTCACGGCATCCGCACGTCCGCCACGATGTGGCGCGCGCAGGTGCAGCACCTGTCCGATCGCGGCATTCCGGCGAACGCTCTCGACCTCCCTGGCCACGGCACGCGTATGACCGAGGAGTTCACGCTCGACGGGGCCTTCGCGACGATCGACGAAGCAGTCCGGTCCGCGGCCGCGCGCGGTCCGGTCCTGCTTGTCGGGCATTCGATGGGCGGGCTGCTCTCGATCGCCTACACCGGGCGGGAAGAGCGTCCGCCGGTCTCCGGCTTCATCGCCGCCTCGTGCACGGCGATCCCGCGAGGTGCCGGGCTGGCGACATACCGGCTGCTCGCCCGGAGCGTCGACGCCCTGCCGGGGCGGGGAATGTGGCTCGCCGACAGGGTGCTCGACCGCACGCTGCCGCCCGAGACCCGAGATGACTTCGGCGCGGGCGGTTATGCGTTCGACACACAGGATGTCGCGCTGCGCAGTCTCTCGGTGCTCGACCTTCTGGCCGCCCTGCAGCGCATCGAGGTGCCGCTGTGGTTCATCAACGGTCAGTACGACCAGCTCCGGGTGAACGAACGCCTTTTCGCTCGACTGGCTCCGGATGCCGAACTCATCGTCGTGCCGCGTACGACGCATCTCGTGACCGCCATGCGTCCACGAGTCTTCAACGCACTCCTCGACCTGGCGATCGCGACATTGAATGCCCGAGTCTCGGGGGCCGACGGATAGCTGGTAGACTCGGTGATTGGCTTGCGTGTGGGTTGCCCCCTCACGACCGCTGAGCGACAGCCCTCTTCTGCCGCCGGCATCCCATCGATCACTCCCAAACGAAAGACGTCGACACGTGGCGAACATCAAGTCGCAGATCAAGCGCAACAAGACCAACATCAAGGCGACCGAGCGTAACAAGGCCGTGAAGAGCGAACTTCGCACCGAGGTGCGTCGCACGCGCGAGGCGGTCGCCGCCGGCGACAAGGCTGCCGCCGAGAAGGCTCTCGCGAAGGCCACCAAGAAGCTCGACAAGGCTGCGAGCAAGGGTGTCATCCACGCCAACCAGGCCGCGAACCGCAAGTCGGCCATTGCGAAGCAGGTTGCTGCACTCTGAAGCAGGTTGCTGCACTCTGAAGCAGGTTGCTGCACTCTGACTTACTTCCTGTCGAATGCCCGTCCCTGAGGGGGCGGGCATTCGTCATTGTCCGTAGGGTGCGCGCGTCGCGATCACCGTGACAAGGCGCTCGAGTGCGAACACCGGGTCACGTGAGGCGCCTTTGACCTCGGCGTCTGCTCGTGCAGCCGCCTGGATGGCCATTCCCAGCGTCGCGTCGGTCCAGCCCGAGAGATCGCGGCGGGCACGGTCGACCTGCCAGTCCTTCATGCCGAGGCGCGCTGCCAGCGACTGAGACGACTCGCGGATGCCGGCGACCCGTGCCATCGTCCGCAGCTTCATCGCGATCGCGGCGACGAGCGGGACGGGATCAGAACCCGACGCGAGGGCCTGACGCAGCGCAATGAGCGCTTCGCCGTAACGCCCGGCGATCGCGGTGTCGGCGACCGTGAACGCGGATGTCTCGACCCGCCCCCCGTAGTAGCGTTCGACGACCTGCTCGGTGATGTCGCCTGGGACGTCGGCGATCAGCTGCTGACACGCTGCGGCGAGCTCGGTGAGGTCATCAGAGAACGCCGAGACAAGCGTACGCAGCGCGATCGGGGCGATCCGTCGACGAGCCGCGGTGAACTCGCCCGCCGCGAAGTCGAACCTGTCGGAGTCGCGCTTGACCGCAGCGCATGGAATCTCGATGCCACCCCCCTCGCCCGCTCTGATTGCATCGAGCAGCTTCTTGCCCCGTACCGTGGCCCCGCTGTGCCGGAAGACCACCGTCGCGCCGTCCTGCGGATGGGCGAGATAGGAGACAGCCTCGGCGAGGAACGCGTCCGAGCACTTCTCGACGCCCGTGATGCGCACCAGGCGCGGCTCGCCGAAGAGCGAGGGCGAGGTGACGGAGAGCAGGGCGCCGGGGCTGTAGTCGTCGGCGCGCAGGTCGGAGACCTCGAGGCTCTCGTCTTCGGCCCGCAGATAGTCGCGGAGGGCAGCGGTCGCACGTTCGGCGCATACCTCTTCCGGACCGGAGACCAGCACGACCGGGGCGGGCTGGGGGTCTCGCCACGACACCTGCGGAATCGCCGTACGCGCCTTGCTCGCAGGAGCTCTTCGCGCGGTCGTCGCCATTCCCCCAGCCTACTGAGCGGTACCGACAGGCGGCGGCGCCCGCTCGCGCCACACTCCCACGCCCGCGTCGGTACGCGAGACAGCGACGATGCCGCTCTGATCGGTTCGCGCGATCACACACCCCAGCTCTTGTAGAAACGCGAGCGTCACGCTCCGCGGGTGGCCGTAGTCGTTTCCGGCGCCGACGGATATCACCGCGACTGCGGCGTGGATCGCGGCGTAGAGCCGAGGGTCCTGATCCGCACTCCCGTGGTGGGCGACCTTCACGACGTCATACGCGGGGAGAAGCACCCCGGACGCCGCCAGTGCCGCCTGAGACGATTCGGACATGTCGCCGAGGAAGATCGCCGTGGGCATGCCGCTTCCCCGCACTTCGAGCACGACGCACGCGTCGTTGCCCGCGGGAAATGCCCGGCTCAGCGCCGGGGGCCGCGGCCACAACACCCTCCACTCCGCGGCGCCCAGCGTGCCGTGCATGCCTAGGGCACCGGCCGTCGTTTCGGCGCCTCCGGCTCTGAGCCCGTCGACGACCGCCTGATTCGCCTGCGAGGCGGGCGGTCCGTAGATGACGGCACCGACCATACCTCGCACGGCCGCGACGCCGCCCGCGTGATCCTTGTCATAGTGCGTGAGAACGAGGAGGTCGAGATGACCGATGCCGAGGCGCGAGAGACAGCGGGCGAGCGGCTCAGGGGCAGGCCCGGTATCGATCAGTGCATAGCTCGTACCGGAGCGGATGAGGACGGCATCCCCCTGACCGACGTCGCACGCGAGGATCGACCAGTCCTGGGGAAGCGTCCAGCGCCCCGCCACCGATGTCAGAGCGGCCGTGCCCGCAGTCACCCCGATCACCGCGGACAGCAGGGCGATCGAGATCGCATGAAGGGGACGGGCACGACTCCGGAGAGCACCTCGCCCGATCACGATCACGCCGATGGCGATCCCCACTGTCGCGAGGACGGCGACCCCGGCCCACCCCTCCAGCCACGGAACCTGCCCACCGGGGAGCGCCGTCGTGGTCGATGCGGTGGCCGCGATCCAGGATGCGGGGAGCCACGCGATCGCGGCCAGACCCGACTGCAAGAGCGGCACACCGACCGTGAGGCACGCGGCAAGCCCCACGATGGTGGCGACGGGCGCGGCAGGGGCCGCCAGAAGGTTCGCGACCACCCCGTAAAGGGGCACAGTGGGCGTGATCAGGACCAGGAGCGGACCACACGCGAGCTGGGCGGCGAGCGGTACGGACAGGGCGAGCGCGAGGCCCCGGGGCAGGTGGCGCGACAACCCCACCGCCAACGGACGCGCGAACAGCAGGAGCGACGCGGTGGCCGCCGTCGACAGTGCGAACCCGAGCGATCCCGCCAGCCATGGGTCGCCGACCAGCAGCACCGTCACAGCGAGCGTGAGGATCGACATTCCTGCCGCCGGCCTGCCCAACTGCACGCTCAGCATCGCGATCGCGGCCATCGCCGCCGCTCGTACGACGCTCGGCTCGGGAGTCACGAGCACCACGAATCCGGTCAGGGCAGTGAGTCCCGCGACCACCCGGAGGCTCCGACGCAGCCCGGCCAGAGCCGCAGCGGCGAAGGCGAGACCGACGACGATCGCACAGTTCGCCCCTGAGACCGCAGTCAGGTGAGACAGACTCGACGCCTTCATCTCGGCGTCCAGCGCCGGGTCGACCGCCGACGTGTCACCGACGGCGAGCCCTGGTACCAGGCCCGCGCCCGGCTCGGGCAGCCCACGAACCGCGGAGAGGAGCCCGCGACGAAGATCGGATGCCGCGGCCAGCACGCCGTCCGGCGGCTCATCCACCTCCACCCCACGGCCCGCAGAGACTCCCAGCACCTCGCGCTGCCCCGGCCTGGTCGCCCACGCGGTGCCGCGTGCCGTCACCGCAGACCCGACATCCAATGCATCGGGACGATCGACGAGCGCGGGGGCGACGCGGATCGCGACAGGGACATCGAGAGGATGGGAGGTGCTCCCTGCGTCGATCTGGAAGGCCACGGCATCGAATGCGAGCTCCCCGGCACGGTTCTCGACCTTGCCGACCACTCGCGCGTGGACCGCGATCGCCCGCCCCCCGCCGAGTCCGCGGGCCAGGGCGGCATCGCGGTCGGGTTGTGCGAGGGCGACATGCGAAGCGACTGCCGCGCCGGCCGCGACGCTGACGATCGCGACGACGAGCGCACGCATCGCTCCGTCCCCCCTGGTGCCGTCTCGAGACCGAGTCCGCAGCACGAGCGCGCCCAGGATGGCAAAGGCAGCGATCCACCCGCAGAGTGCGGTGACCTGCGCCGCTTCCGGAATCACCGTGATGACCCCCGCCACGATCCAGGCCAGGGCGGCAACGGGCAGCAGGCGGAGCGTTCGCCACCATCGTGCCGTCGAGGTGGGGTTCGCCGACCTCATATCGTCACGAGTTCACGGAGCGACTCGAGCATCTTGTCGCCGATACCGGGAACCGCCAGAAGATCCTCGACACTCGTGAATCGCCCGTTCGCCTCGCGCCACTGGATGATGCGCTCGGCCATCGCGGGCCCGATGCGCGGCAGAGCATCGAGCTGCGTGGCATCCGCGGTGTTGAGATTCACCCGCGGGTCCGTCTGCCCACCCCGCTCCGACGGCGCCGCGGGTGTCGACACCTCGCCGACGGAGGGAACGTGGAGCTGCTCCCCGTCGCTGAGCGGCCGCGCCAGGTTGAGGCCGTTCGTGTCGGCGCCGTCGGCGAAGCCTCCCGCCGCAGCGACGGCGTCGACGACCCGCGCGTCACCGGCCAGCACGTAGAGCCCCGGCGCGACCACCGATCCAGACACGTGCACGTACAGCGCTGCCTCCGGCGGCGCGGAAGGTGCCGCCGTGCTCACGCTCCCGCCGACGGACTGCACCGGCGCACCAGCGCCGCGGAAGATGCCGATGCCGACGGTGACAGCGAGTGCGAGCAGTACGACCACGACGGCGGCGCCGAGCCCCAGTCGCGTGCGCCGCGACGCGGCATCCGGTTCGTCGGGGGCAGTCACCGGACCACGGTAGGTCCGGGTCCGCCCCCATCTGCGCGCAGGCGCCGAAGTCGTGGACGAAGGCGGTGCGCGCAGCACCTGGGGAGGAACTACGTCGTGCTGAAGCTGACGACCTTCGGGGCTCGGACGACCACCCGGGTGATCTCGCGACCGGCCAGCGAACGCACGACCCGCTCATCCGCTCGCGCGAGACGCTCGAGCTCTGCCGTGTCGATGCGGCCCGACACTTCCAGGGTCGCGCGCACCTTTCCATCGATCTGCACGACCGAGGTGACCGTTTCTTCGACCAGGAGCATCGGATCCGCCTGCCGCCACGGCACCAGCCCCACGAACGGCTCGTAGCCGAGGATCTCCCAGAGCTCCTCGGCGGTGTGCGGCGCGAACAGATCGAGAACCATCGTCATGACCTCGGCGGCCTCGCGGACGGCGGGGTCGGTGGGACCGGCTCCGGTGTCGATCGCCTTCCGAGTGGCATTCACGAGCTCCATCAGGCGAGCAACGACGACATTGAACTTGGTCTGCTCGACCAGCCCCGGTGCATCTGCGAGCAGACGATGCGTGACGCGACGCAGAGCCTGGTCGCCCTCCGCCCACACGACGTCCGGGCTGCTGTCGACGTCCTTCGCGACGCGCCAGGCGCGGGCGAGGAACTTCTGCGCGCCGGTAGTCGAGACATCCTCCCAGTTGATGTCGTCCTCGACGGGGCCGGCGAATGCGATCGCGACGCGGACAGCATCCGCTCCGGGGTCCATCATGCTCGAGGCGAACTCGACGAGGTTGCCCTTGCTCTTCGACATCTTCGAGCCGTCCAGCAGCACCATGCCCTGGTTGATCAGGCTCGAGAACGGCTCGGTGAATTCGATCAGGCCCTCGTCGAAGAGCACCTTGGTGATGAACCGCGCGTACAGCAGGTGGAGGATGGCGTGCTCGACGCCCCCGATGTACGAATCGACCGGTGCCCACTTGTTCGCCTCGCGCGAGGAGAAGGCCTCGTTCGCGTCGCCCGGGGCCAGGAACCGCAGGAAGTACCACGAGCTGTCCACGAACGTGTCCATCGTGTCGGGGTCGCGCAACGCCGGTTCGCCGGTCGCCGGATCGACGGTGGCCATCCAGTCGGATGCTCCGCCCAGCGGCGACGTGCCCTTCGGCGTGAGATCGAGCCCCTGCGCATCCGGAAGGGTCAGCGGCAGCTGATCAGCCGGAACGGGAACGATCCGCCCGTCCTGCGTGTGGATCATCGGAATGGGCGTGCCCCAGAACCGCTGGCGCGAGATCAGCCAGTCTCGGAGGCGGAAGGTCTTGGCAGCGCGCCCCGTTCCGGCCGCCTCGAGCTCGTCGATCATCCGCGCGATCGCCGTGCGCTTGGACATGCCGTCGAGCGATCCGGAGTTCACCATCCGGCCTTCGCCGGTCAGGGCGATCCCGGTGACTGCGGGATCGAGCGCATCGAGGGCGCCACCGTCGGCACCCGGATCGATCGGGACGCCGTCGGCGTCGATCTCGATGACCGGGATCGCCCCGGTGATCGGGGCGGTCGTGTCGACCACGACCTTGACGGGCAGGTCGAACGCGCGGGCGAAGTCCAGGTCGCGCTGGTCGTGCGCGGGGACGGCCATCACCGCGCCGTGACCGTAGTCGGCCAGCACGTAGTCGGCGGCCCAGATGGGCAGGCGCTCACCGTTCACGGGGTTGATCGCGTAGCGCTCGAGGAACACGCCCGTCTTGGGGCGGTCGGTGCTCTGCCTGTCGATCTCCGTGATCTTCTGGACGCGCTCGAGGTAGTCCTGGAAACGCATCCGCACGTCGGCGGTCGATCCGGCCACCAGCTCTGCGGCGAGATCGGAATCGGGTGCCACGACGAAGAACGTCGCGCCGTGCAGCGTGTCGGGCCGGGTCGAGAACACCGTGATCTTCTCGTCGCGGCCCTCGATGACGAAGTCGATGTCTGCGCCGACGGAACGACCGATCCAGTTGCGCTGCATCCGGATGACCTTCTGCGGCCACGATCCCTCGAGCTGGTTCAGATCGTCGAGGAGCCGGTCGGCGTAGTCGGTGATCTTGAAGTACCACTGAGTGAGCTTCTTCTTCACCACTTCGGTGCCGCAACGCTCGCAGCGACCGTCGACGACCTGCTCGTTCGCGAGCACCGTCTGGTCGTGGGGGCACCAGTTGACCGGGCTCTCTTTGCGGTAGGCCAGCCCGCGCTCGTAGAGCAACTGGAAGAGCCACTGGTTCCAGCGGTAGTACTCCGGGTCGCTCGTGTGCAGCACACGGCTCCAGTCGTACGACGTGCCGAAGTTCTTCAGGCTCGCCTTCTGCTGCGCGATGTTGGAATACGTCCACTCGCGGGGATCCGCGCCCCGCTGGATCGCGGCGTTCTCGGCGGGCAGGCCGAACGAATCCCATCCGATCGGGTTGAGCACGTTGTACCCACGATGACGCCAGAACCGGGCGACCGTGTCGACGTAGGCGTAGTTCTCGGCGTGCCCCATGTGCATGTCGCCGGACGGATAGGGGAACATCCCCAGCACGTACTTGCGAGGGCGGGTGTCTTCACCGCCGGCGGCGCGGAACGGGTCGCGCTCGGTCCAGACCTTCTGCCACTTCTCCTGGATCGCATAGGCGTCGTAGCCGGTGCCCTCGGAGGTGGGAGCAGCGGGCGGGGAGATCTGCGACAAGGGAGAGACCAATCGTGGGATGCCGGGAAAGCGCGCGGAACGCGTCTTCCAGGTTACCGGACGGCGGCGTTCACCAGCCGGGCGGGAGTTCCGCGCCGATCGCACGGAGCGGCCCGCGCGCCTTCACCCCGACCTCTGCGACCTCGGCCGCGGCGTCCGACCCCCACGTGATCCCTCCCCCGGCACCCACGTACGCGCCTCCGGGGTGGAACACGATCGAGCGGATGATCATCGCGAGGTCGGCGGCGCCGTCGTCGCCGACCCAGCCGAAGCACCCCGCGAAAACGCCGCGCGGCGCGGCCTCCAGCCCGTGCAGGATCGTCATCGCAGAGAGCTTCGGGGCGCCCGTCATGCTGCCGGCGGGGAATGCGGCATCGAGCAGGTCGCCGAGGGTCGTCCCCGGGCGGAGGATGCCCGAGACGGTGCTGACGAGCTGGTGGACCGCCGGATAGCTCTCGACATCGAGAAGACGATCGACCGCGATGGAACCGGCGACGCTGACGCGCGACAGGTCATTGCGCATCAGATCGACGATCATCACGTTCTCGGCGCGTTCCTTCGGGCTCTCCAGAAGCTCCGCTGCGAGGAGTGCATCGCGAACGACATCGTCGCCGCGCGGGCGGGTGCCCTTGATCGGATGCGTGCGGACCACGCCGCCCTGCACCTCCAGGAACCGCTCCGGGCTCGCACTGGCCAGTGCGACGGAGCCGCTGCGAACGAACCCCGCATGATGCGACGCCGTGGCCGCACGGAGCGCCCGGAAGCTCTCCGCCGGGTCGATGTCACCCGCGACGGAGAATCGGGTCGTGAGGCACAGTTGGTAGGCGTCGCCCTCGCGGATGGCATCGCGGCACTCGGCGATGAGATCGGCGTACGCGCCGGGCAGGTGCCGGGCGACGGCCATGCCGCGTGAGCGGGGCGCCGAGGCCGGTGGCGGCGCGGCTCCCGCCCATCCCGCGGCTTCGGTCGCGAGGGTCTCCGCGTCGGCGGCGAAGGCCCAGACGCGGCGGCGGGCATGATCGAACGCGAGGAACCGCTCGGCGCGGAGCCAGACCGTCTGAGGCGCGGCACCGTCCGGGGCGCCCGTCGGGGCGCCGGCGCGGTCCGCGGCGTCGTCGTAGCCGCTCCAGCCCACCCACCCTCCGCGGAAGGGCCCGGCCTCGGCATCCGGTTCGACTCCCCCCTCCGCTCCCGCGGTGAGGTCGGTGAGACGCACCGCATCGGCGTCCGCCTCCGGTCGGCCCGACCCCACCCAGCTCCAGCCGATCGCCGCGTCGGGGCCGGCATCCAACCAGAAGGAATACGGATGCTCCGCGAAACCGGCCTGGAACGCGCGGTCCGGATCCAGCCAGGTGGGAAGCGCCACGGCGGCCAGCGGAGCGATCACATTCCCAGGCTAGAGGAGGGGCGCCCGCCTAGGCTCGGGGTGTGAACGAGTTCCTCACGTGGCTCCTCGACGCCGTGCAGGGTGTCGATCCGCTCGTGCGGACGCTGATCGCGGGGCTCGCGATGCTGCTGGAGACGAGTGTTCTCGTCGGACTCGTGGTCCCGGGTGACACGATCGTGATCGTCGCCGCGACCGCCGTCTCGTCTCCTCTCGAAGGCGTTCTGCTCGGCATAGCGGTGGTGATCGGCGCCTTGATGGGCGAGAGCATCGGCTTCGCACTCGGCCGCTTCCTCGGCCCGCGGATCCGCACCTCCGCTCTCGGCCGGCGGATCGGGGAGGCGAACTGGGAGCGCTCGGAGCGCTACCTCCGCCGGCGCGGTGGACCGGCGATCTTCCTCTCGCGCTTCCTCCCGGTGCTGCACTCGCTCGTGCCCCTGACCGTGGGGATGAGCGGGTACCCATATCGACGATTCCTCGCTTGGACAGCGCCCGCGTGCGCGCTCTGGGCGGGCCTCTACATCACCGTCTCGGCGCTCGCGGCCGGAACCTATCGCGATCTGGCGAGCCGATTGCACTGGGCCGGGTACCTCTTCGTCGGGGTGATCGTGGTCTTCCTGGTGCTCATCTACGTCGCCAAGAAGATCATCGAACGCGCTGAGCGCAAGCACTTGGCCGATGAGCCGCCGGCGTCAGGGCCTGTGCCCTCCGCGGCGGATGGCGGGCACCCGGACGCTCCGGTGCCCGATGGTGCCGTGAGCGACATGGAAGACTGAGGGAGTGTCCCCCGATTCCTCTCCCTCGTCGCGACCGAAGGTGATGTGGTTCGCTCGGCTGGAGTACAGATTCCACTCCTGGCGTGAGCGCCGCGCTCGTCACCGCGGGCTGAGGCCCGCGGTCACCCCGTTCCCGGGGTACGGGGGCGACGGGTGGGTACGCGTCCTCGGGCGCGTCCTGATCGCACCGCCCGCGCCCCGCACCGGCTCCGGCGACTACGCGAGCGTGCGCGGATGGCGCAGCTTCGTCGCCGTTCCCGTCGGATACGCGACGGTCGCGGTCACGATCGAGGGGCACACGCACGATGTGTTCTCCGATCGTGGCGGAGTGATCGACGTCGTGCTGCCCTCTCGACTCGCCTCGGGGTGGCAGACGCTGACGATGACCGTGGAGGGCGGGGCGCCGGTCGAGTCGCGCGTGTTCATCGTCGGAGCGGACGTGCGCTTCGGCATCGTGTCCGACATCGACGACACCGTCATGGTCACGGCGCTCCCCCGTCCCTTCGTCGCGGCGTGGAACTCGTTCGTGGTGGACGAACACGCGCGCCAGCCGGTGCCGGGCATGGCCGTCATGATGGACCGCCTCGTCCGCGACAATCCCGGATCGCCGCTGATCTACCTGTCGACCGGCGCCTGGAACGTGGTGCCGACGCTCTTGCGATTCCTGAGCCGCCACGTGTTCCCGCCCGGGGCGCTGCTCCTCACCGATTGGGGGCCCACCCACGATCGGTGGTTCCGCAGCGGCAAAGAGCACAAGACCACGAACCTGCAGCGGCTGGCGAAGGAGTTCCCGCACGTGCGGTGGCTTCTCGTGGGTGACGACGGGCAGCACGACGACGACATCTACACGAGGTTCACCCGCGAGCATCCCGAGAACGTCGTGGCCGTCGCGATCCGGAGGCTCTCGCCCGCGGAGGCGGTCCTGGCGGGTGGCCGCACCGTCGTCGACGACCACAGCGCGGCGGGAGTCCCGTGGGTGACCGACTCCGACGGCGCCGGCCTCCTCGAGCGCCTCGAAGAGGTGGGCGTCATCAGGAGCGATTCGGGTCCGGCGCGCTGACCGCGTGTCGGAAGCACCGCGTACGCTGGCGAGCATGTGCGGTCGATTCGTGGTGGCGAGTGCGGGTTCGGAACTGGTCGGGATTCTGCGGGTCGACGTCGAGGGCGACGATCTGCCCGCCCCGTCGTACAACGTCTCGCCGACGGATCGTGTGGCCATCGTGCTCGATTCCGCGAAGACCGAGCCGCCGACGCGGCGCCTCGAATCAGCTCGATGGGGGCTCATCCCGGGCTGGGCGAAAGATCCCAAGATCGGTGTCAGGGCCTTCAACGCGAGGTCTGAAGAGCTCGAAGACAAGCCCATGTTCCGCACCGCGCTCGAGAAGCGCCGAGCGGTGGTCCCCTCGACCGGCTACTACGAATGGAAGACCGTCGACGGCGAGAAGACGCCGCACTTCATCCACCCCGCCGACGGCTCACCGCTCTTCATGGCCGGCCTCTACGAGTGGTGGAAGAATCCCGCCCTGCCCGACGACGATCCCGCCCGCTGGGTGCTGAGCTTCACCATCCTGACCCGCGATGCGATCGGCCACCTGGGCTCGATCCACGACCGGATGCCGCTTTTCCTCGACGCCGACTACGCCGACGCGTGGCTCGACCCCACCGTCGACAATGTGCGTGACGTGCTGGACGCCGCAATCGATGCCGCGCCGGCCTTGGCCGAGACCCTCGACGACCACGTCGTGTCGAAAGCCGTCGGCAACGTCCGGAACAACGGCCCGGAGCTGATCGAGCCGGTCGAGGGGTGATCTGCGGGTTCAGTGCCGCGCGACAATCGCAGCGGCATCCGTCCCGCGCGGAAGCACCCCGTACTGCGCGGCCCGGTCCTCGCCGAGGCGCACCGCGATGAACGTCTCGGCGTCGAGCGAGGGCGCGTGCCGCAGCATGAGGGACGACTGGAAAGCCAGAGCGAGCCACTCGCTGAGGCGACGCGCGTCGCGCTGCGCCTCGGACGGTTCGGCGCCCGCGAGCTCATCGAGCAGACGCAGCGTCCGGTCGACATGCGCGTCCAACAGCGGGGACGCGCCCTTGGTCGAGTCCAGCTCGTTGGCGAACGCCAGCGTCGACTCGTTGTCCCGCGTCAGCGCGCGAAGCACATCGAGGGCGATGATGTTGCCGGACCCCTCCCAGATCGCCATGACGGGCTGCTCGCGATAGCGGCGGGCAAGCGGGAAGGTCTCCGTATAGCCGTTGCCTCCGAGACATTCGAGCGCTTCGTAGGCGTGGTGGGGCCCGCGCTTGCTCACCCAGTACTTCGACACCGGCGTCGCGAGGCGCCGGAGGGCCACATCGCGGTCGCCCGCGTCCGACTCGAAGAGCTGGGCGAGCCGCAGGCCCGTGAGCATCGCGGCCTCGGCCTCCAGAGCGAGGTCCGCCAGGACAGCGGTCATGGCCGGTTGATCGACGAGCTTCGCGCCGAAGGCCTCCCGACCGCGCGCATGCCACGTCGCCTCGGCGACGGCTTGCCGCATACCCGCCGCCGAACCGAGCACGCAGTCCAGACGCGTGCGCTGCACCATCTCGATGATCGCGCGAACTCCGCGGCCCGGCTCCCCCACCAGCATCCCGACCGTGCCGTCGAATTCGACCTCGGCCGACGCGTTCGACCGGTTGCCCAGCTTGTCTTTGAGCTTCTGGATGCGAAAGACATTCCGCATCCCGCGCGGGAGGAGCCGCGGAACAAACAGGCACGAGAGCCCCTCCGCTGTGTTGCCCCTGCGGGTCTGCGCGAGCACCAGGAACCCGTCCGACATCGGCGCTGAGCAGAACCATTTGTGACCCGTGATCTGGTACGAGTGTCCGCCCATGTGCACACCGGTCGTCGTGTTGGCGCGGACGTCTGAACCGCCCTGCTTCTCGGTCATCGCCATGCCGATCAGCGCACTGTTCTTCTCTTCGTTCGGCAGCAGCCGCGGTTCGTACTCGCGCGAGTACACCCGCGGGAGCCACTCGTCCGCGACCCAGGGCGAGTCTTTGATCGACGCGACAGCGGCGTGCGTCATCGACACGGGGCACGCGTGGCCCGGTTCGACCTGCGCGAAGAGCATGAACATCGCCGCCCTCGCGACCGACGCGCCCTCACGCGGTTCGGCCCACGCAGACGTGTGCGCGCCGCGCGCGACCGCGGCCGACATCACGCGATGGTACGAGGAGTCGTACTCGACCTCGTCGAGTCGGAATCCCCAGCGATCGTGCGAATACGCGACGGGAGTGTGCACATTCGCGGTATGCGCGTCCTGCTGGAACGAGGTCGAACCGACCAGCGTCCCGGCCTCGCGGAGGTCGGCATCCGCCCATCCCGCTCCCATGGCCTGCACCGCGTCGACGAGCGGGGTGTTGAGCGCGTACTCGTCGATCTCCGTCCGGAACGGAGGCTGGTTCAGCACGTAATGGGGCGATGCTCCGATCACCCGCTGGCCGCGTGAGAAGGAGGTCATGTCGGCTCCTCCTCGAGCATGGGCGCCGCCCAGGCGACCGCTGCCTGCTCCTCCCTGGTGAGCGGGGCGCGCGTGACGAGATCGTGGATGAAGCCGAGCTTCCGCTTGACCGGGGCGACGAGGTCGAACGGATAGAGGTCGCCGAACCCCATCGATCGGTTGATGCGGTTGAACGCCTCGGACATCCAGTCCCAGTCGGACAGGAGCAGGTTCACCGCCTCGTCCTGATAGCTCTCGAGCGGGATCACGTCGGTGTCGCGCAGATTGGTCGCGCTCGCATCGAGATGGATGCCGATGGATGCTGCCGTGGCGAGCGTGCCGGTGATGTGCAGGTAGTGCGCGAAGCTCTCGGCGAAGTCCTCCCAGGGGTGCATCGTCGCGTATTCCGAGATGAACGTGTCGCGCCAGTCGTCGGGGGCACCGTTGGCATAGTGCCGCTTCAGCGCATCCTGATAGCTCGAGCGTTCGTCGCCGAAAAGCGCGCGGCATCGGCGCCACGTCTCGTCGTCGGTGATCAAGACGTTCTGGTAGTAGTGCCCGACCTCGTGACGCAGGTGGCCGAGCATCGTCCGGTACGGCTCGCCCAGCCGCACGCGCAGCGCTTCGCGTCGATCGTCGAGGCTCTCCGCAAGATCGAGCGTGATGATGCCGTTCGCGTGGCCGATCATCACGCGCTGCCCCGACGAGAGACTCGAAAGCAGATCGAAGCCGAGGCCGCCCCGCTTCGTGTACCAGGGCGAGATCGGCAGGCCGAGGTCGCCGAGCTGCAGGATCAGGCGCCGCTTCGCCTGCTCGGTCTTCGCGAGCTTCTCCATCGCGATCGTGTCGTCGGCATCCGGCTGACGCCGCGTGAGACGGCACGACAGGCACTTGCCGTTCGGCGCGTCTTCGCGCACGAGCCAGTTGCAGTCCCACGCACGATTCGAGCAGGCGTACCAGGTCGTCTCTCCGATCTGCACTTGACCACGGCGAAGTCCGTGGAACTGGCGGGTGACCAGGTTGTACGCGACTTCTGCCTCGCAGTTGGGGCAGATCAGCATGTCCAGGTAGAGGAAGTGCCGGCAGTGGGGGCACCGTGGAGCGGAGTTCACGCTCTCACCGTACTGGCCACGCCGTCCGGAGCGGTCGAAACCCGAAGTCGCGCTTACACACACATGCTCCGTGGTCCAGGCAAGGGCCCTCGCCGAAACAGGCTCGCGCGCCGCTGTGCTTCGGCGCGATCCCGTGTTTCGGCGCGATCCGCCGCTGCATACGACGAAAGCCCCGGCGGGTGGCCGGGGCTTCATCGTGTCGCCGAGAAGCGACTCATCACACGGTGGACCTGAGGGGACTCGAACCCCTGACCCCCTGCATGCCATGCAGGTGCGCTACCAGCTGCGCCACAGGCCCGTTTCGCTGCCCTCGCTCGCGCGGGGCAACCCCACAAGATTACTACATCCGGCGGTCGGTGCCGAACCGGCGCCGAGGTCGAGGGGTCGGTTACGCGCCTGTCGCTTCGGCGGGCGCTGCGAGCTCGATGGGGACGACGGGGCAGTCCTTCCACAGGCGCTCCAGGCCGTAGTACATCCGCTCCTGCTCGTGGAACACGTGCACGACCAGGTCACCGAAGTCGAGCAGGATCCAGCGCGCCTCGTTGCGTCCTTCCCGGCGCAGACGCTTGTGACCGGCTTCGAGGAGACGATC
The DNA here is from genome assembly GCF_008710745.1 of Microbacterium rhizomatis. GTDB lineage: Bacteria > Actinomycetota > Actinomycetes > Actinomycetales > Microbacteriaceae > Microbacterium > Microbacterium rhizomatis. The sequence goes on along the minus strand of NZ_VYSA01000001.1, from coordinate 358,017 downwards.
CTCGATCTCGTCGGCGATCGCCGCAACGTTGCGTTCGTTGCGCCCGGTCACCAGCAGGAAGATGTCGACGAGCGGAAGCGGCCCCGACACATCCAGTGCGACGAGATCCTCCCCGCCCTTGGCGTCTGCGGCGGTGGCGGCGATGTTGAGCATCGTGCGCGAGTTCTCGGTAGCCACTATCTGAACACTCCCGTGGCGAAAGCCAGGATCAGGACGCCCACCAGCGCGAGGGCGAGAACGCCCGCCGTGATCGCCAGCGTGAGCATGAGTCGGTTTCCCTTTTCGGGGGCAGGCGGACGGATGATCTCGCCATTGGTCTTCACCGTGCTGATCGCAGCGCTCGCGGCGATCGGCGTGGGCGACGAATGCGCCGGCAGCTCACCGTCGATGAGCACAGCATCCGCCTCACGGCCGTCCGCTGCGCCGGGCACGTGCCCCTGCGATCCGAGTCCTTCGGGGAGAGCGAACGTGCCGGTGATGAGCACCTCGCCGGTCGCGGCGATCGGCGACATGAGCGGCGCTCCCTCGCCCTGGGAGAGGATCAAGGCGTTGGGCGTGGCTATCGACCCCGACGCGGCACTCTCGCGTGCGATGAGCTGATCGAAGGACGCCGGTACCGCCGGAGAAGTCACCGGCTCACCGGAGAGAAGCTCCGAGCCGAACTGAGGATTCACAATCGGCCGGTCGGCCTCAGGAGCCTCTGCGAAGACTTCGGCCGCCGCATCCGGTGTCGAGTCCTCCGATGTGGAATCCGCGACCTCGAGGGGACGGTCGGCCGGCACGGCAGGCGCCGCTGCCGCGCTCGCGGCGAGCACCTCGGGGGTGATGACCGGCACCGACGCGGTGCGGATGCGCTCCTGCTGGCGGGCCTGGCGGCGTGTGAGGGGCGAAACTCCCAGGTCGACGCTCGCGTCCGGTGCGGGAGCGGGAGCCACGACGACGGGCTCGGCGGCCCGTGCGAGCGGTGCGACGGGTACGGCATCCGCGGCAGGCGACTCCTCGGAGGCGTCGCGTGCGGTCGGCACAGCGGCATCGGTCGTCGGGGAATCCGCCGCCCCCGCCGTCTCCTCCTGGGGACCCGGCCCATCGCCCGTGACGATCGGGTTCGACGCGGTGTTGCGGATCTCCCGCATCTGCTTGCGGGTCAGCGGCTGGTTGTCCGTCTGCTGGTTCATGCCTTGCTCCGGTAGAGGTGATGCTTCGCGATGTACTGGACGACCCCGTCGGGAACGAGGTACCAGACAGGATGGCCCTTGCGCACGCGCTTTCGGCAATCCGTGGATGAGATCGACAGCGCCGGGATCTCGAGCTGACTCACATCATCGCTGGGAAGCCCCGCGGTGCTCAGCACGTGACCAGGGCGGGATACGGCGACGAAGTGGGCCAGTTCCCACAGTTCATCATGATCCCTCCAACTGAGAATCTGCGCTACGGCGTCGGCGCCGGTGATGAAGAACAGCTCGGCATCGGGACGCTGTGCCTTGAGGTCCTTCAGTGTGTCGATCGTGTAGGTGGGGCCGTCGCGATCGATATCGACGCGGCTGACCGTGAACTGCGGATTGGATGCTGTCGCGATCACCGTCATCAGGTAGCGGTGCTCGCTCTCGGTCACGTCCTGCTTCTGCCACGGGCGGCCGGTCGGCACGAACACGACCTCATCGAGGTCGAAGTTCTGAGCGACCTCGCTCGCCGCCACGAGGTGTCCGTGGTGGATGGGATCGAACGTGCCACCCATGACCCCGATCCTCGGAGCCTTCGTCGAGGTCATACGGTCGACCTAGTGGCCGTGCCCCGCTTCGTGCGTGTCGTTGGCTTGCGCTCGAGCGTACGCATCGGCCTTGTGCGGGTGTCGGTTGGCGACATGGCGGTAGGAGAGTGTCACGAGACCGAGGGCGGCGAAGACGACGATCGCGGTGATCCCGAAGCCGACGGTCTCGAGCGCGACGTTTCCGTGCCCCTCTTCAGCGGCGAGGACGAGGATCGTGGCGAAGGTCATCGGGATTCCGTTTCGGGTTCGTTGACGTGCGGGTTCGACCAGTTTAGGCGCTCACGCCCTGACTTGCCCGGCACCCCGCGCGAGCCATTTGGTGCTGGTCAGTTCGGCGAGCCCCATGGGTCCGCGGGCGTGCAGCTTCTGGGTGGAGATGCCCACTTCCGCGCCGAAGCCGAATTCGCCGCCGTCGGTGAAGCGCGTCGATGCGTTGACCATGACGACCGCGGAGTCGACCTCGGCGAGGAATCGATCCGCGTTCATGCCGTCCTGGGTGATGATCGACTCGGTGTGGTGCGTCGAGTACTGCCGGATGTGGGCCAACGCCTGATCCAGGTCGTCCACGATTCGCACCGAGATGTCGAGACTCAGGTGTTCCGTCGCCCAGTCCTCGTCCGTCGCGGGGACGATTCCGTCCGCGAGGCGGGAGACCTGCTCGTCGCCGTGAACGGTCACGCCCGCACTGTGCAGCGCAGCGACCACGGGCGGGACGAGGCGCTCAGCTGCGCCACGCACCACCAGAACCGTCTCGACGGAATTGCAGACGCTGGGGCGTTGCACCTTCGCGTTGACGACGATGTCGCGCGCCCACTCCAGCGGGGCTGTCTCGTCGAGCACGATGTGCACGATCCCTGCGCCCGTCTCGATCACCGGGACAGTGGATTCGGTGACCACCGTCTCGATCAGCTGCGCACTGCCGCGCGGAACCAGGACGTCGACGATGCCGCGGGCGTGCATCAACTCGCGAGCGCCCTCGCGACCGAAGTCATCGACCGTCTGAACGGCCTCGGGGTCGATGCCCTCGTGCGCGAGCGCTCCGCGCATCACGGCGACGAGCGCGCGATTGGTGGATTCGGCAGCCGAGCCACCGCGGAGCACGACGGCATTCCCCGATCGCAGGGCCAGAGCAGTGATGTCGACCGTCACGTTCGGTCGTGCTTCGTAGATCGACCCCACGACACCGAACGGCACCGACACCTTCTGCAGGCCCACTCCGTTTGCGAGCACCCGCTCATCGAGAACCCGCCCGACGGGATCGGGCAGGTCCGCAACGTCGCGGACGGCCTGCGCGAGCGCGGCGACGCGGCCCTGATCCAAGCGCAGGCGATCCTGCAGCGCCGTCGAGAGCCCCGTCGCGCGGCCTCGCTCGATGTCGTCGGCGTTCGCCGTCACGATCTCGCCCGCAGCGGCTTCGATCGCCGAAGCGATCGCCCGCAGCGCCGAGGCCTTGGCTGCGTCGGAGAGGAGCCCCACCTGCCGCGAGGCGGTCTTCGCCAGGAGCATCCGCTCCTGTGCCGTCGTGGTCGTGGTCGTCATCGGCCCAGTGTATCGGCGGGGAGAGGCGTGCCCGCGGCCGTTCGGATCGGGCCCGTGGCGGACGGCGCACCCGGCTCGGGGTTCGGGTCGAACCAGGTGCCGATCGCGTCGCCGTCAAGGGCACGCGAGACCAGATCGGCACTGGTGACCAGAACCCCGACACCGGATGCTGCGGCCACCCGCGCCGCAGACACCTTGGTCGCCGCTCCCCCGGTGCCGACGCTGTTGACGACGACGGAGCCGAACTCGAACCCGTGCAGGTCGTCGCCGTACGCCACCCGATCGATGGGGATCGCGCCCGGCTCACCGGGGGGGCGCGTGTAGAGGCATTCGATGTCGCTGAGGAGCACGAGCGCGTCGGCGCCGATGAGCTCGGCGACCAGCGCCGCCAGGCGGTCGTTGTCCCCGAACCGGATCTCGTGCGTGGCGACGGTGTCGTTCTCGTTCACGATCGGGAGGATGCGAAGCCCGAGAAGCCGCTCCATGGCCCGCCGCGCGTTGGAGCGATGCGTCGGATTCTCCAGATCGCCTGCGGTCAGGAGCACCTGGCCCGCGACGATCCCGAAGGGGCGCAGAGCGTCCTGGTAGCGATAGATCAAGACGTTCTGGCCGACTGCGGCCGCCGCCTGCTGTGTGGCGAGGTCGCTCGGTCGCGCGTCCAGAGCGAGGAAGGGCATACCCGTGGCGATCGCACCGGACGAGACGAGGACCACCTCGGTGCCGCGGCCGTGAGCGACGGTCAGCGCTTCCACGATCGTCTGGATCTTGCCGGCGTTCTCACCGCTGATCGACGAAGATCCCACTTTGACGACGACGCGCCGCGCGGCACGGATCCCCTCACGGGTCAGAGTCGTCACTCGGGATCCTCTTCGTCGACGTACACCGCCCCGCGCTCGGCATTGAGCTCGGCGCGGGCTTCAGCCTTGGCATCCATCATCTCGTGGTAGCGCTCACGCCGTTCGGAGGTCGTGCGTCGCGGGTTCTGCACCAGACGGGGATCGGTTCCGCGGGGAGCGGTCATCAGCTCGGCGACCGATGACAGCGAGGGCTGCCAGTCGAAGACGACGCCGTCGCCCTCGCCGATGACGACCGTGGCGCCGGGGGCGGCGCCTACGCGGTAGAGCTCCGTCTCGACGCCCAGCTTGTCGAGTCGGTCGGCGAGGTAACCCACGGCCTCTTCGTTCTGGAAGTCGGTCTGGTGCATCCATCGGACCGGCTTCTCGCCGAGAATGCGATAGATGTCGCCGTACGAACCGCCCTCGACGCGGATCGTGAACTCCTTCTTCGCGCCGCGCGGTCGGATCACGACGCGCTCCTGCACCGGCTTGAGCGCTTCTTGCGCGCGATGCTGGGCGATGATGTCGGCGAGGGCGAACGTCAGCTGACGCAGGCCGTCGTGGCTCACCGTCGAGATCTCGAAGACGCGGAAGCCGCGCGCTTCGAGATCGGGCCGGACGAGCTCGGCGAGGTCGCGCCCCTCCGGCACATCGACCTTGTTCAGGGCGATCAGCTGCGGGCGCTCCAGGAGCGGAACCTGGCCCTCGGGAACGGGGTAGGCGGCGAGCTCGGCGAGGATGACGTCGAGATCCGTCAGCGGGTCGCGCCCGGGTTCCAGCGTCGCGCAATCCAGGACGTGCACGAGTGCGGTGCAGCGCTCGACGTGACGGAGGAACTCGAGCCCGAGACCCTTGCCTTCGCTGGCGCCCTCGATCAGACCCGGCACGTCGGCGACGGTGAAGCGGATGTCGCCGGCCTGCACCACCCCCAGATTGGGGTGCAGGGTCGTGAACGGGTAGTCGGCGATCTTCGGCCGCGCCGCAGAGATGGCCGCCACGAGGCTGGACTTGCCCGCGGACGGGAAACCCACCAGAGCGACGTCGGCGACCGTCTTGAGCTCGAGCTGGACGTCACCCTCCCAGCCGGGTGTTCCCAGCAGAGCGAAGCCGGGGGCCTTGCGCTTGGGTGTCGCGAGCGTCGCGTTGCCCAGACCCCCGATGCCGCCGGGCGCCACAACGAAGCGCATGCCGGGCTCGATCATGTCGACCAGGGTCTGGCCGTCCGCATCCTTCACGAGGGTGCCCACCGGAACGGGGAGCTCGATCGACTCGCCGATCGCGCCGGAGCGATGGTCGCCCATGCCGAAGCCGCCGTTGCCGGCCGAGCGGTGCGGTGAATGGTGGTACGACAGCAGGGTGGTGACCTGCGGGTCGGCGACCAGCACCACATCGCCGCCGTTGCCGCCGCTGCCGCCGTCAGGACCGGCGAGCGGCTTGAACTTCTCGCGCTTGACCGAGACGCAGCCGTTGCCGCCCTTGCCCGCGCGCAGGTGCAGCGTCACGCGGTCTACGAATGTGACCATGCGCTTCTCCTGACTTTCGTGGGGTGATGGAGCGGAAACAGAAGGGGGCGAGCCGAAGCCCGCCCCCTCCGCTGAAAGCTGTGTGAACCTCGGATTACTCCGCGGCTGCCGTCACGATGTTGATGACCTTCCGGCCGCCCTTGGTGCCGAACTCGACAGCGCCGGGAGCCAGAGCGAACAGCGTGTCGTCGCCGCCACGGCCCACGTTGGCGCCGGGGTGGAAGTGAGTACCGCGCTGGCGGATGATGATCTCGCCGGCGAGCACCTTCTGGCCGCCGAAACGCTTCACGCCGAGGCGCTGAGCGTTGGAGTCACGACCGTTACGGGTGGAGCTTGCGCCCTTTTTGTGTGCCATGTCCTGAGTCTCTTCCGGTTACTTGATGCCGGTGACCTTGACGCGCGTGAGGTCCTGACGGTGCCCCTGGCGCTTCTTGTACCCGGTCTTGTTCTTGAACTTCTGGATCACGATCTTGGGGCCGCGCTCTTCGCCGAGGACCTCGGCGGTCACGGTGACCTTCGCCAGCTTGTCGGCGTCGGTCGTCACGGCATCGCCGTCGACAAGGAGCACTGCGGCAAGCTCGATCGAGTCGCCGATCTTCGCGGACTGACGATCGAGGACGACGATCGTGCCGACCTCGACCTTCTCCTGCCGGCCACCGGCGCGCACAACTGCGTAGACCACTTCATACCTGTTTCTTCGGGGAGCGCGCGGCTCCGAATGCCTGAGCAAGACTCGGTGCGGAAGCAAGAGTGTCGTCGACGCACCAAAGGAATACTTTACCGGATGCTTCACCCAGGCGCAAAAGGAGCGCCACCCGCGTGTCGTGGCGGGCCTGTGCACGGCTCGCCATGGGTAGCATCACGACGTGTCCATTCTCATCGATGATCCGCGGTGGCCGGCGCACGGACGCCTCTGGGCGCACCTGATCAGCGACGCGAGCCTCGACGAACTGCACGCCTTCGCCGACGCGAACGGGATTCCGCGCCGCGGATTCGACCGCGACCACTACGACATCCCCGAGGAGTCGCACGCGCGCATGGTGGCGGCGGGTGCGCGCCACGTCGACGGGCATGCGCTCGTGCGCGCCCTGATCGCCTCGGGCCTGCGCATCACCGCCCGCGAACGTCGCGGACTCTGAGCGCAGGCCGGACGGTCGTCAGTCCGCGGTCGGGGTGTGGACGACGGGCGTGCCACTGAGCCCCGCCGTGGTCACGCGGCGGCTCCGCGAGCGCCCTTGACCCGGTGCCTTCGGCTCGGGCAGCGCATTGAGCACCGTGTCGAGCAGCTGCTCCTTCTCGGTGCGCGGGGACGACTGCGACGGGCGCTTCTTGCGGGCCTTCTTCGGGCGCTCGACCTCGTCGGGCGCGACGGGGGCCGGTGCCTCCGCCGCGGGAGCCTCGTCCTGCGGGGAATGGATCGTGGATGCCGCGATCTGCGCGAGCGCCGACTTCACACCCTCCGTGATCATGTGCGTGCCGCCGTTGCCGGCCCCGTTCCCGGAAGGCTGCGATGCCCGCGGGCGGCGCGGCCCCCCACCCTGGGGGCCGTTGGACACCCCCTGCGTGCGATGGCGGGCGACGGGGTCGTGGTGCACGACGACCCCGCGGCCCGCGCAGACCTCGCACGGCTCGCTGAAGGTCTCCAGGAGGCCCAGACCGAGCTTCTTGCGGGTCATCTGCACGAGACCGAGCGATGTGACCTCGGCGACCTGGTGCTTGGTGCGGTCACGGCTCAAGCATTCGACCAGGCGCCGCAGCACGAGGTCCCGGTTGGATTCGAGCACCATGTCGATGAAGTCGACCACGATGATGCCGCCGATGTCGCGCAGACGGAGCTGCCGGACGATCTCTTCCGCGGCTTCGAGGTTGTTCTTGGTCACGGTCTCTTCGAGGTTGCCGCCGGTGCCGACGAACTTGCCGGTGTTGACGTCCACGACGGTCATGGCCTCGGTGCGGTCGATCACGAGCGAACCGCCCGACGGCAGCCAGACCTTGCGGTCCAGCGCCTTCTCGATCTGCTCCGTGACCCGGAATGCGTCGAACGGGTCAGCATCGCCCTCGTACTTCTCGATGCGTTCGAGCAGATCGGGAGCGACGCTGGCGAGATAGCTCGAGATCGTCTGCTCGGCTTCGTCACCCTGGATGAGCATCTTCGTGAAGTCTTCGTTGAAGACATCGCGGACGATCTTGACCAGCAGGTCGGGCTCGGAGTGCAGCAGCGCGGGCGCAGAGATCGACTCGATCTGCGCGCTGATGTGCTCCCACTGCGAAGTGAGGCGCTGCACGTCGAGGGTGAGCTGATCCTCGGTGGCGCCCTCGGCCGCGGTGCGCACGATCACGCCGGATGACTCGGGAAGCACCTCCTTGAGAATCTTCTTGAGCCGCGCACGCTCGGTATCCGGGAGCTTGCGCGAGATGCCGTTCATCGCGCCGCCCGGCACGTAGACCAGGTAGCGGCCCGGCAGCGAGATCTGGCTCGTCAGTCGCGCCCCCTTGTGCCCCACCGGGTCTTTCGTGACCTGGACCAGCACACGGTCACCGGACTTGAGGGCGAGCTCGATGCGGCGCGGCTGATTGCCCGTCTCGACCCCGTCCCAGTCGACTTCGCCGGAGTACAGCACGGCGTTGCGGCCGCGGCCGATGTCGACGAAGGCGGCCTCCATGCTCGGCAGCACGTTCTGGACACGTCCGACGTAGACGTTGCCGATCAGTGACGCGTCCTGGTTGCGGGCGACGTAGTGCTCCACGAGCACGTTGTCTTCGAGGACCGCGATCTGCACGCGACCGTTCTTCGAGCGCACGATCATCACGCGGTCGACGGCCTCGCGCCGGGCGAGGAATTCCGCCTCCGTCACGACAGTGCGTCGTCGTCCGGCTTCACGTCCGTCGCGGCGGCGCTGCTTCTTCGCCTCGAGCCTGGTGGATCCCTTGATCCGCTGCGGCTCGGTGATCAGCTCGACAGCGCGCTGGCGCGGCGGGGCTGCGGGCTGATCGGATGCCTCGTCGCGGCCTTCTGCTCCCCCGCGACGACGGTTGCGCCGGCGCGCACTGCTTGGCGCCGCGTCGTCGACGACGACCGCGGGCTCGGGCTTTGGAGGGAGTGCGGCGAACTCGGGAGCGTAGAAGTGCAGCTGCGTGGAGACCGTCGACACGAACACCTCGGGCAGAAGTCCCAGCGAGACGGCGGTGATGACCTCGGGTTCGGCGGGGCTCTCGACAGTCGTCTCGGCGGGCGACTCGATAGCGCCTTCCGCCGCGATCTCGGCAGGGGAACCCGTAGACGCGTCGTCTGAGGTGTGCGGTTCTGTGGGCGACGGCCCCTCGGGCATCTCGATGTCCGGACCTTCGAGGGGCTCGGTGAACGGTGCCTCGGGCGCAGCCGGGGCGTCCGGCTCTAGAGGCTCGACGGAATCCGGCGCGGGAAGCGCAGCATCCGGCGTGTTCTCGGGTTCTGTCTGGTCATTGGTGTCTTCGGCCATCACTGGCGTACTCCCTGCGGACGCACCGCGCGTCGCCCGGCAAAATCTCGTGCGACGGCGGGTCTCGCTGCCGCGAACTCATCTCGGTCTGCAGCCGGCTCACGGGCTCATGCTGCCAGGGGCTCTCGTCGCCCCGAAGTCTTCGTGTGATGCGGAGTGCGGCGCGGCCGCAGAGCATCGACGACCATTATCGCACTTTCGACCGACGAGTGCGCGCCGGACACGTCGGGGCGCGCCCATAGCGCGCAGTGCCATAATCCGAGGCATGCCTCAGCAGCAGACCCACACCCGACCGACCGTGCTCGCCATCTGGCTGATCATCGCGGGTGTGATCGGGTGGATCGCCGCGTTCGCGCTCACGATGGACCGGTTCGCGCTGTTGAAGAACCCCGACGCCGTACTCGGATGCAACCTGAGCGTGCTCGTCCAGTGCGGCAAGAATCTCGAGTCGTGGCAGGGTTCCGTGTTCGGCTTCCCGAATCCGATCCTGGGTCTCGCGGGCTGGGTCGCACCGATCGTGGTCGGCGTCGCGATCCTCGCCGGGGCACGGTTCGCGCGCTGGTTCTGGTTGCTCTTCGAGCTCGGGATGCTGTTCGCCATCGGCTTCGTGATCTGGCTCATCAGTCAGAGCATCTTCGACCTCAATACGCTGTGCCCCTGGTGCATGCTCACCTGGTCGGTCACGATCCCGACGTTCTACGCCGTGACGATCCACCTGTTCCGCGCGGGGATCGTGCCCGCTTCGGCCGGCGTGCGGCGAGGCGCGGAGCGTCTCATGAGCTGGGTGCCGCTGATGACTGTGGTGACCTACGCGATCATCGCGATCATCGCCCAGCTGCGGCTGGACGTGCTCGGCTCGCTGTTCTAGAACCAGATCCCGAGCTCGCGGGCGGCCGACTCGGGGCTGTCGGAGCCGTGCACGAGGTTCTGCTGAACCTTGAGCCCCCAGTCACGCCCGAAATCGCCGCGAATGGTGCCCGGCGCCGCCGTCGTGGGATCGGTGGTTCCCGCCAGCGAGCGGAATCCCTCGATCACGCGGTTGCCGGCGAGCCGGATCGCCACGGACGGCCCCGAGAGCATGAACTCCAGAAGCGGCTCGTAAAAGGGCTTTCCCTCGTGCTCGGCGTAATGTTGTTCGAGCACGTCGCGGTCGGGCTCGACCAGCTTGATGTCGACGAGCGCATAGCCCTTCGCCTCGATCCGCGCGAGGATCGCGCCGGTGAGGCCCCGCGCCACGCCATCCGGCTTCACCAGGACGAGAGTCTCTTCGGTGGCCATGTTCAGTCTCCGTTCGGGATGCCGGGATCCTGCGCGAGTCGCGCATTCCGCGCGTCGAGCGACGCTCCCTTGATCGTCGCATACGCCCACATGCCACCGAAAATCAGTGCCACGATCAGGAAGGCGGGGACCAGGAACGCCGCCAGCGCGACGATCACCTGGAGCACCCACCCCAGGACGATCCCCCAGCGGTGCCGGAGGACGCCGCCCGTGAGCAACATCACGATCGCGAGCACGGTCCCGCCGACGACTCCCCACCACGGCTCGATCGCGTCGGGCAGTGCGCGCAGCCCGAACACGACGAGCCCGCCGAGGAAGACGATCACCGCCTCGGCCGCGAGGACGATCGAGCCGAGCGACTCGGCGGCCCCACGGGCGCGGCGAGGTCGACGGGGCTTCGGCGCATCGGCGCCCCCCGTCGGGTCGGCAGGATCGGCGGATGCGCTCACGCGCTCCACCCCGATTTCCAGTCCTGGGCGCTCGACAGCGTCAGCGCCTCACCGGCGAGCACCACCGACCCGGCGATCACCACGGCGCGGCGGTCACCCGAGGCCGCCCACTCCCGGGCGGCTTCGGCTGCAGCATCCAGGTCACCGTGCACCGTCACCGCAAGGCCCGCCGCCTCAGCGAGATCCGCGAGGAGATCGGGGTCGCTCGCGCGCTCGGACGCGGGGGCCGTCGCGAACACGTGCGCGGCCGATGGAGCGATCGCCGCCACGATTCCGGCGGCGTCCTTATCGCCCAGCACGCCGAGCACGATGCCCCACTCGTCGAAGTCGAACGCTTCGCCCAGGGCGGTGGTGAGGGCACGGACGCCGTGCGGATTGTGGGCGGCGTCGACCAGCACGGTCGGGTCGATACCGACCAGCTGCAGTCGCCCGGGCGAGGTGGCGTTGCTCAGGCCCTCCGCGAGAATGTCGCCCGCGATCGGCTGCGCCGCTCCCCCGATGAGCGATTCGACGGCTGCGATCGCCAGCGCCGCGTTGAAACCCTGGTGCGCGCCGTACAGCGGCAAGTATTCCTCGTCGTAGGTTCCCGCGAGTCCTCGGACGCTGATCAGCTGGCCACCGACGGCCAGGGTGTCGGCGGTGAGGGCGAACTCCGCGCCCTCGAAGGCGATCGTCGCACCGTGGGCGGCGGCCGCTGCCCGGAGGACGGCCTCGGCCGCAGCATCCTGCCGAGCCGAGACCACAGCCGCCCCGTCCTTGATGATGCCGGACTTGACCGTGGCGATCTCGGCGATCGTGTCGCCGAGGCGGTCGGCGTGATCGAGGTCGATCGGCGCGAACACCGCGACGTCGCCGTCGGCGGTGTTCGTCGAGTCCCACGCCCCGCCCATCCCCACTTCGAGGACGAGGACGTCGACGGGCGCGTCGGCGCAGGCGACGAACGCCAGGACGGTCAGGAGCTCGAAGAAGGTGAGCGGGGCATCGCCCGCAGCCTCCAGCTCGGCGTCGACGAGCCCCACGAACGGCTCGATCTCGTCCCACGCGTCGGCCACGGCCGCATCGGCGACCGGTTCGCCGTCGATCATGATGCGCTCGGTGAATCGCTCGAGGTGCGGGCTCGTGAACAGCCCGGTCCGCAGGCCGTGGGCGCGGATCAGGCTCTCGATCATCCGACTCGTCGACGTCTTGCCGTTCGTCCCCGTCACGTGCACGACGCGATACGTGCGCTGGGGATCGGCGAGCAGCTCCAGCACGCGGCGGGTTCGCTCCACTCTGGGCTGGACCCACTGCTCGCCCTGGCGGGCGAGCAGCGCGGCGTAGACCGCATCCGCGCGATCGCGATCGCTCATACGGCGCGCCTCACTCGCGTGACGGCGACATGGAAGCCGCCCTCGTTGGCATACGTACCGGCGGGGACGTAGGTGACGTGCTCGGGCAGCGCTCCGAACACGACCGGATGCCATGTGTCCGGCGGCGCATCGACGGGCATGGGCACGTCGCGCCCCACGACCTGCACGCGGTGCTCGAGCGAAAGCGTCTCGCCCGCCACGTCGGCGATGCCGAACGCCGACGCGACCTGGTCGCCATCGCCCTCATGGGCGAAGAGCAGGTCGAGGCGGATGCGGTCGCTCACGTCGAAACCGGCCGCCTTTCGCGTGTCCTGCACGGCGCGGATGATGTCTCGGGCGAGCCCCTCCGCCTCCAGTTCGGGGGTCGTCGCCGTGTCCAGCAGCACGAATCCATCACCAGGAAGAACCGCGAGGGCCTCTCCGTCCGGTCGGCCGGTCGTCTCGAGAACGAGCTCGTACTCCCCCGGCTCCAGGGCGATCGACCCTTCGGCGGTGTGCGCCGTGACGACTCCCCCCTCGTCCGTCCACGAGCCCGCCTTGGCCGCCTGAATGACCTGCTGCACTCGCTTGCCCAGGCGTGGTCCGGCGGCGCGCGCGTTGACCGACAGCCGGTGGGTGATGCCGTATTCCGCGGCGGCGCCCGACTCCAGCTCGACCAGGTCGACGGTCTTGACGTTGAGCTCGTCGCGCAGGATGTCGTCGAACTGCGCGAGGGATGCCGCATCCGAGAGGACGACCGTCAGTCTCGCGAGAGGCAGCCGCACGCGCTTGCCCTCGCGCTTGCGCAACGCGTTGGCGACCGACGAGACCTCGCGGACGGCATCCATCGCCGTACGGATATCGGCCGACTCGGGGAACGCGCCGGCATCGGGCCAGCCTTCGAGGTGAACGCTCCGGCCACCGGTCAGCCCCTGCCAGATCCGCTCGGAGATCAGCGGAATGAGCGGTGCCGCCACGCGCGTCACGGTTTCGAGCACCGTGTACAGCGTGTCGAAGGCCTGTGTCGAGTCGGCGTCGGCCGTGACGCCGACCCAGAACCGGTCGCGCGAGCGCCGGATGTACCAGTTCGTCAACGCTTCGGCGAAGTCGCGGAGCCGCGCAGCAGCCGTCGTCGAGTCGAGCCGCTCGAGATCGGCGGCGACCTCGCGGACGAGCTCGCCGGTGAGCGCAAGGATGTACCGGTCGAGGACATCGGTGGAATCTGTGCGCCAGGTCGCCTCGTAGCCCTCGCCGTCCTGGCCGCCGGCCGCGTTGGCGTAGGTCGAGAAGAAGTACCACGCGTTCCAGAGCGGCAGCATGAACTCCCGCACTCCCGCCCGGATCCCTTCTTCGGTCACGACGAGGTTGCCCCCGCGCAGGACGCTCGACGACATCAGGAACCACCGCATCGCGTCCGAGCCGTCGCGGTCGAAAACCTCCGAGACGTCCGGGTAGTTTCGCAACGACTTCGACATCTTCTGGCCGTCGCTGCCGAGGACGATGCCATGGCACGACACTCCGGTGAACGCCGGGCGGTCGAACAGCGCCGTCGACAGGACGTGCATGAGGTAGAACCAGCCGCGCGTCTGCCCGATGTACTCGACGATGAAGTCCGCGGGTGCGTGCTCGTCGAACCACTCGTGGTTCTCGAACGGATAGTGGACCTGTGCGAACGGCATGGAGCCCGAATCGAACCAGACGTCCAGCACATCCTCGATGCGGCGCATCGTGCTCCGGCCGGTCGGGTCGTCGGGATTCGGGCGGGTGAGCTCGTCGATGTACGGGCGATGAAGATCGACCTCGCCCGCGGAGTTCATCGGGAGGCGCCCGAAGTCCTTCTCCATCTCAGCCAGCGAGCCGTAGGCGTCGACGCGCGGATAGGCGGGATCGTCGCTCTTCCAGATGGGGATCGGCGAGCCCCAGTACCTGTTGCGACTGATCGACCAGTCGCGGGCGCCTTCGAGCCACTTGCCGAACTGGCCGTGCTTGACGTTCTCGGGCGCCCACGTGATCAGCTCGTTGTTGGCGAGCATCCGGTCTTTGATGTCGGTCACCCGCACGAACCAGCTCGACACGGCCTTGTAGATGAGGGGGTTCCGGCATCGCCAGCAGTGCGGGTAGGAGTGCTCGTAGCTGGCCTGACGGAGCAGCCGGCCGTCTCGGCGGAGCAGGCGGATGAGGGGCGTGTTCGCGTCCATCCAGAGCTCCCCCGCCACGTCCGCGACCTGGGGAAGGAAGCGCCCGCCGTCGTCGAGGCTCATGATGAGCGGGATGCCGGCGGCCTCGGTGACCCGCTGGTCGTCCTCGCCGTAGGCGGGAGCCTGGTGCACGATCCCCGTACCGTCGGATGTCGTGACGTAGTCGTCGACCAGGATGCGCCAGGCCTTCTGCGTTCCCCACGTCTCGGCATCGGCGTAGTAGTCGAAGAGCCGGTCGTAGGTGACGTCCGCGAGGTCCGAGCCGAGCACCGTCTTGACGACGGCGGCACGCGCGGCCTCGGGCGACTCGTACCCCAGGTCTTTCGCGTACCCGCCGAGGAGCTCCTCGGCGAGCAGGTACTGGTGCGACTCGGCTTCGGCGTACTCGTCGTCGCGATGCACGTCGGCCGCACCCTCGGGTCCGCCGGGGACGACGACGTATCGGATGCTCGGGCCGACCGCCAAGGCGAGGTTCGTCGGGAGCGTCCACGGCGTGGTCGTCCAGGCGAGTGCCCGCACCGCAGTGAGCCCGAGCGCTTCGGCCTTCACACCCGTGAGCGGGAAGGTGACGGTCACGGACGGGTCCTGCCGCATCTTGTACACATCGTCGTCCATGCGCAGCTCGTGGCTCGAGAGCGGCGTCTCATCGCGCCAGCAGTAGGGCAGCACGCGATATCCCTCGTAGGCGAGGCCCTTGTCGTACAGCGTCTTGAACGCCCAGAGCACCGACTCCATGTAGGTGGTGTCGAGCGTCTTGTAGCCCCGCTCGAAGTCGACCCACCGCGCCTGACGCGTGACGTAGTCCTGCCACTCGGCGCTGTACTCCATCACCGACGCCCGGGCCTTGTCGTTGAACGTCGCGATGCCCATTCGCTCGATCTCGGCCTTCTCCGTGATGCCGAGCTGCTTCATCGCCTCGAGCTCGGCCGGCAGACCGTGGGTGTCCCACCCGAAGACGCGGTCGACCTTGTTGCCCCGCATCGTCTGGAAACGCGGGAAGAGGTCCTTGGCGTAACCGGTGAGCAGATGCCCGTAGTGCGGGAGTCCGTTCGCGAAGGGTGGTCCGTCGTAGAACACCCACTCGGGCGCGCCCTCGCGCTGCGAGATCGAGGCGCGGAACGTGTCGTCCGCCTCCCAGAAGGCCAGGACCTCCTGCTCGATCGCCGGGAAGCGCGGGCTCGGCACGACGTCATGCACGGCGGTACTTCCCCCGGCGGTGCCATCCGCGGCGGGACCGAATGCGGATTTCGGGTAGCTCATGTCACTCCAGCAGGTTGCGATGCTTCCTGCGAGGACGACTCTCCGGATGAGAGAACCGCGGTACCACCCCGCTTGGCGGATGCCTCGGCATCCACCCTCTTGCACTGCGGCTGTGACGGGCCTGCCCCGCTCGGTTCTACTGAGGACTCGCGCCCGGTTCTTCCGAGAGCTCCCCGGTGATGGCCGGATCGATGCTCGTGCGTCGATTCTAGCCGCGATCCCGCGACCCCGCGCCGCGAGTCCGACCGTGCGCAGGGAGACGTGCCCGAGCGGCATCGCACGCGCCCCGTCTGCCCCATCCGTCACATCCCACCCTGCAGATGGACGCGCGTGAGACGCGTAGCGTGAGGGGATGGCACGACCCGTCACCCCTCTGCCTCCGCGTGTTGCGGCGCCCGACCTGCCTCCGCACCTCCGGCCTGCCCGCCTCGAACCGCGCGGCGATGTGCACGCCGGATCGCTCGACGATCTGACGGGCGACGTCGATGCGCGCACGGCCCACATCGTCGAGAGCGTCATCCGCCGAGCGGATGTCGGATCGCTCACGCTGAGCGGTGCCACCCTGACCGACGTCGCGATCGAGGATCTGAGGGCGGTGGACGCGTCGTTCCGCGAGTCCCGGTGGCAGACCGTGCGCGTGACCGGCGGCCGCATCGGCACCCTCGACCTCTCACGTGCCGAACTGACGGGGGTCGAGCTGCGCGGCATCCGCATCGATTACCTGAACCTCTCGGGTTCGACGGTGTCGGACGTGCTGTTCGCGGACTGCATCATCGGTGCGCTGGACGCACCGCAGTCGACGCTTCGGCGCGCGGCGTTCGAGGGATGCCGCGCCGATGAGATCGACAACCGAGGATGGCGGATCGAGAACCTCGATCTGCGGGGACTCGAAGCCCTGCACTTCCTCGACATGGCCGCTCTGCGCGGGGCGACGATGACACAACGCCAGGTCGAGAACCTCGCGCGTGGTTTCGCGATCGCCGCCGGAGTCGATGTGCGCGACTGAGCCCCCTGATCGCGCCGTGTCGCCCCGTACAATGGAGCGACATTCCACACTCAGGCACGCACACACCGTGCCGCACATATCGCAGGAGACGCCATGACCGACGCGCACATCCCCGACAAGCCCGCCCTCGAGGGTCTCGAAGCGAAATGGTCGCAGAAGTGGGATGCCGATGGCACCTTCCTGTTCGACCGGCTCCGTGCCGCCCAGGCCGGGCGCGCGGGCATCTTCTCGGTCGACACTCCCCCGCCGACCGCGTCGGGATCGCTCCACATCGGTCACGTCTTCTCGTATACCCACACCGACGTGAAGGTGCGCTACGAGCGGATGCGCGGCAAAACCGTGTTCTATCCGATGGGCTGGGACGACAACGGCCTGCCCACCGAGCGCCGTGTGCAGAACTACTACGGCGTACGCTGCGACCCGTCGCTCCCCTACGATCCCGGATTCACCCCGCCCTTCGAGGGCGGCGACAACAAGAGCTCGCGCGCGGCCGATCAGATCGCGATCAGCCGCCGCAACTTCATCGAGCTCTGCGAAACGCTCACCGTCGAGGACGAGAAGGCATTCGAAGCTCTCTGGCGCACACTCGGCCTGTCGGTCGACTGGACGCAGACGTACCGCACGATCTCGAGCGACACGATCCGCACGTCACAACTCGCCTTCCTCCGAGGGCTCGAGCGCGGCGAGGCGTATCAGTCGCTGGCTCCCACGCTATGGGACATCGATTTCCGCTCCGCGATCGCTCAGGCCGAGCTCGAAGACCGCGAGCAGCCCGCCGCGTATCACCGCCTCGCATTCCACGGGCCTGCGGACGACGTGTTCATCGAGACGACGCGCCCCGAACTGCTCGCGGCGTGCGTCGCCCTCGTCGCGCATCCCGACGACGAGCGCTACCAGCCGCTGTTCGGAACGACGGTGCGCACCCCGGTGTTCGGCGTCGACGTGCCCGTGCTGGCCCACCACCTGGCCCAGCCGGACAAGGGCTCCGGAATCGCCATGATCTGCACGTTCGGCGATGTCACCGACATCATCTGGTGGCGTGAGCTCGATCTGCCCAACCGCACGATCCTGGGGCGCGACGGCCGCATTCTCCCCGATGCGCCGGACGCCATCTCGAGTAAGGCGGGGTTGACCGCGTACGCCGAGCTCGCCGGAAAGACGGTGTTCAGCGCCAAGAAGCGCATGGTCGAACTGCTTCAGGAGTCGGGCGAGCTCATCGGCGACCCGAAGCCGTTCACGCACGTCGTCAAGTTCTACGAGAAGGGCGACCGCCCGCTCGAGATCGTTTCGACGCGCCAGTGGTACATCCGCAACGGAGCGCGCGACGCCGACCTGCGTGAGCGCCTGCTGTCACTCGGGCGCGACGTGTCGTGGCATCCCGACTTCATGCGGGTGCGATACGAGAACTGGGTGGGCGGGCTCACCGGCGACTGGCTGATCTCGCGACAGCGCTTCTTCGGCGTGCCGATCCCCGTCTGGTACGGCCTCGATGAGAACGGCGAGCGGATCGACGGCAGCGTCCTCGTGCCGGATCCCGCGCAGCTCCCGGTCGACCCTTCGACGGATGCGCCCCCCGGGTACAGCGCTGCGCAGCGCGGCGTCCCCGGTGGGTTCGAGCCCGAGCTCGACATCCTCGACACGTGGGCGACCTCGTCCCTCACGCCGCAATTGGCGGGCGGGTGGGAACGGGATGCCGAGCTCTGGAACCTCGTCGCACCCTTCGACCTGCGACCGCAGGGTCAGGACATCATCCGCACGTGGCTCTTCTCGACCATGTTGCGCAGCGCGCTGGAAGACGATCGCGCCCCGTGGACGGATGCTGCGATCTCGGGCTTCATCGTCGACCCCGACCGCAAGAAGATGTCCAAGTCGAAGGGCAACGTCGTGACCCCGGCCGACATCCTCGAGCAGCACGGCTCGGATGCGGTGCGGTACTGGGCGGCGTCCTCGCGGCTCGGCACCGACGCCGCCTTCGACCCGCAGAACCCGACGCAGATCAAGATCGGGCGACGGCTGTCGATCAAGGTACTGAACGCCGCGAAATTCGTCTTGTCGTTCCCCGTGCCCGGAGGTGCGGAGGTGACGCACGCTCTGGATGCCTCGATGCTCGCGACCCTCGACGGTGTCATCGCCGAGGCCACGAAGGCGTTGGATGCCTACGACCACGCGCGCGCGCTCGAGGTGACGGAGCAGTTCTTCTGGACCTTCTGCGACGACTACCTCGAACTCGTGAAAGAGCGTGCCTACGACCGCGCCGACGTCGGACAGGCCTCCGCCGCACTCGCACTGCGGATCGCGCTGTCGACGCTGCTGCGACTGCTCGCCCCCGTGCTCGTCTTCGCCACCGAAGAGCCGTGGTCGTGGTTCAACGAGGGCTCGGTGCACACGTCGCCGTGGCCGACGCCGCTCGGCATCGACGGTGACCCCGCCGTCCTCTCGGTCGCGAGCGCGGCGCTGATCAGCATCCGTCGCGCCAAGACCGAGGCCAAGGCATCGCAGAAGACCCCGGTGTCGATCGCCGCCATCGCCGCACCGCCCGCCGCACTGGCCGCTCTGCTGCTCGCGGAAGGCGATCTGCGAGCGGTCGGGCGGATCGCTCGGCTCACCTTCACCGAGGGTGATGAACTGACCGTGACCGGCATAGAGCTCGCGCCGGCGGAGGAGAACTGATGCAGCTGGGAACCCGGTGGACGGCAGGGCAGACCCCTCCGGCTGCGGTGCCCGTCGCGCTCCGCGACGCGATCGCCGCTGTGGACGCGGTCGTCCTGACGAGCACGGACGGATCACCCGCGCCGCGGTGGACGCTGACGTGGCTGGAGAATCGCGCACGCGCCGAACTCGACACGGGTGTGGTGGTGCGACAGGACGCGGACGGCGAGGTCGTCACCGAGCACGACGCCGACGACGAGTTCGCCTGAACCGAGCGTCAGTCTTCGAGCGGTCCTGAGAAGGTGGATGCTCTCAGGATCAACCGTGCGAAGAAGGCGGTGGCGATCAGAGTCACAACCGCCGCGATCAGATAGGGCAGACGCAGGTCGATGCGGGCGATGAAACCGCCGAGGAGCGTGGCGAAGGGGAAGAGCCCCCACGTGAAAGAGCGGATGATCCCGAGGACGCGCCCGAAGATGTCGCCCGGGACGATCGTCTGTCGCAGGGCGCCCCACGGGACATTCCACGTGGAGACGGCGAAGGCCATTCCCGCGTAGGCGATGACCGCGGTGATGACCTCGGGGGCGAGTCCGACGCCGACCAGGAACAGCCCGGCAGCGATGTTCGCGCCGAGCATCACCGCGCCGCGGCCGAAACGCTGCACCAGCGCAGGCGCCACGAGCGAGCCGCCGAGCGCACCGACACCGATCCCCGCGGTCACGAACCCGATCGCCGCGGGCTGCACGTGCATCGTGTCGAGGAAGTACAGGATCGTGGGCGCCTGGGCGAACGAGAAGGCACAGCCGACGATCGACGTGAAGACGACGATCGCGCGCAGATACCGGTGGCGCCACAGGTATGCCGCGGCGACTCTGGCGCTCACCGGATCGCGGGGCGCCTGATCGGCGCGACGCAGTGAGCGCGCGGCCGACAGGGGCAGCAAGATCGCGAGGGCGATCGGAATGATATAGCCGGCCGCGCCCACCCAGAGGGGCAGCACCATCGAAACGGCGAACAGGACGCCGGCGATCGGTGTGGCGATGAAGCTGTCGATCGTGACCTGCGCCGCCTGCATGAAGCCGTTCGCCCTGTCGAGCGCAGGTTTCTCGACGATCGAGGGGATCACCGCATTCGTCGCGTTGTCGAAGAGCGTCTCCCCCACGCCGAACACGAGGGTCGCGACCAGCAGACTCCAGATGGTCATCGTGCCGGTCACCATCATGAGCGACAACGCGAGCGCAACGCCTCCGCGAAGGGTGTTGGCGACGGCCATGATCCAGCGCCGATCAAAGCGATCGACGAGCATGCCGGCAGGCAGTCCGAAGACGAGCCACGGCAGGAAGGCGAGTGCGCCGATCGCGGCGATCGCCACCGGGTCACGGGTGAGAGTCGTAGCGATCAGCGGCACTGCGGTGCGGCCGACACCGTCGGCGAGGTTGCTGAAGGCGGCGGCGGTCCAGAGCTTGCCGAAGTCGGATCCGAGCCGCGGGCGCTTCAGTGGCGACGACGCGCGATCCGTGACGACATCGCTCATCGGGGAAGCATGCCCGCGTACACCATCGCGGCCGCGCTGAGTCGGTGTTCGTCGGTGCGTCTGGTGTGGTCGGATCGGGGCCCGATCATCGTCGTACGTCGCTGCATCCGGGCGATCGCTGCCGCCTCCAGGACCCGAGCCATCCTCAGCAGAGCACGATCCATCGCCGTCGGCCGCCCGTCGACCAGAACGGGGAGTGCGTGCGAGGCGGTCATGGTGGTCATCGATGTGCTCCTTCCTCGGGAAGCGGGAAGACGTCGACGTGCATCGTCACAGGACGCACGCCCTCTCCCCGTTGATCGCGATACTTTCCGACGGTCTCGTCGAGCAGCGCCTGTAGCTTCTCCGCGAGTTCCTGCATCTGCGCCGACGTCAGCCGAGCGTTCGCGGTGGAGATGAGCGACCCGTCCTGCCAGTCCTCCGGCTCACTCTGCAGCCCGCGCGCGGCGTACTGCATGAGCTGCTGGTGCCGGCGGTTCAGGAACTCGGTCATCACCACCTGCGTCGCTGCACGTCCGGACGGAGTCTTCATCGCCTCGGGGTTGGCGAACGAAACGCCGCCGACAGGCCGCTCCCACCAGCGCTCGCGAGCGGTTCCACGCCCATCGACTTCGCGGATGAGGTCGTGCTTGGCCAGAGCGCGCAGGTGATAGCTGGTCGCTCCCGAAGACTCGCCGGTCAGGCTCGCGAGCGAGCTCGCCGTCTGCGGACCGTACTGGCTGAGGATGTCGTAGATCTGCACGCGGAGGGGGTGAGCGAGCGCGCGGAGCGCCCCCGCATCCAAGATGCGGTCGTTGCGGTCGAGCAGCCTCCGGGCATCCGTCTGATCTTGCATGGATACAAAGATAGCTTTGCATTCTCTTCTTTGCAACATATTCTTTGCAAGATTTCATTTGCAACCGCGAGGCACGGATTACGCTGGCTCTATGACGGATGCATCGCTCAACCCCCTCCTGACACCCAGCACCCTCCCCTACGCGCTGCCGCCCTATGGCGACATCCGTCCCGAGCACTACCTGCCCGCCTTCGAGCAGGCGTTCGCCGACCATCGCGCCGAGATCTCGGCGATCACCCGCGTGCGGTCCATGCCGACTTTCGAGAACACGATGGAAGCTCTCGAGCGGAGCGGCGAGCTCCTGGGCAGCGTGGCGCGAACCTTCTACACGGTGAGCTCGGCCGACGCCACTGACGCGATCCAGGAGATCGAAGAGACCCTGGCGCCGCTGATGTCGGCCCATAACGATGCGATCCAGCTGGACGGTGAGCTGTATTGGCGGGTGAAGACGCTCCACGATCACCTCGACACCACCGACCTCGAGCCCGAGCAGCGCTACCTCGTGGAGCGGCACTATCGCGAGATGTCGCAGGCGGGCGCGGGTCTCGATGACGCGGCGAAAGCGCGTCTCACCGAGCTCAATCAGCGCCTGTCGACGCTCACCACGACCTTCGAGAAGAATCTGCTTGCCGACACGAACGATCTCGCCGTGGTCTTCAGTGACCCCGCAGAGTTGGACGGCTTGACCGAAGGCGAACTCTCCGCCGCCGCCCAAGCGGCCGCGGATCGCGGCCTGGACGGGAAGTACGTCGTCACGCTCACGCTCTTCACCGGGCACCCCTACCTGTCCACGCTGACCGATCGCGAGAGCCGCCGTCGGATCATGGACGCCTCCCGGCAGCGCGGCTCGCGCGGCGGAGCGTATGACAATCGCGAAGTCCTCCTGGAGATCGTCCGGCTGCGTGCGGAGCGCGCGCGCCTGCTCGGCTACTCCTCGCACGCCGCCTACGTCACCTCCGACGAGACGGCCGGATCACCAGAGGCAGTGCACGACCTCCTCCGCCGACTCGCCGCACCGGCTGCCCGTAACGCCGCCCGCGAACAGCAGGCACTGCAGGCGATCATCGATGCCGGGGACGCACCGTTCGCCCTCGAAGCGCACGACTGGGCCTACTACACCGAGCGCGTGCGTGCGGCAGAATACGACCTCGATCGCACAGCACTGCGTCCGTGGTTCGAAGCCGAGCGCGTGCTGCGCGACGGGGTGTTCCACGCGGCGACCGAGCTCTACGGAGTCACGTTCACCGAGCGTCACGACCTCGCCGCCTATCATCCCGACGCGCGGGTGTTCGAGGTGCACAACGCCGACGGCTCTGCTCTGGGCCTGTTCATCCTCGACCTGTACACACGCGACTCGAAGCGCGGTGGAGCGTGGATGAACTCGATCGTGTCGCAGTCGCGTCTGCGCGGCACCGCGCCCGTGGTCGTCAACAACCTCAATGTGCCGAAGCCCGCGCCGGGCAAGCCGACGATGCTGACGCTCGACGAGGTCACCACCCTCTTCCACGAGTTCGGCCATGCCCTGCACGGCCTGTTCGCGACCGTGACGTACCCCCACTTCGCCGGCACGGCCGTCTTCCGCGACTTCGTCGAGTTCCCGAGCCAGGTAAACGAGATGTGGATCTACTGGCCCGAAGTGCTGGCGAACTACGCAAAGCACGTCGACACGGGCGAGCCGCTCCCGGCCGAGGTGCTCGAGAAACTGCAGGCCTCAGAGGTCTTCAACCAGGGGTTCGCCACCAGCGAGTACCTCGCGGCGTCCTGGCTCGATCAGGCATGGCACTCGCTGAGTGCCGATCAGGCCGCGACCGACATCGATGTCGCCGCGTTCGAGGCATCCGCTCTGGCCGACATCGGTCTCGATAACCCCGTCGTGCCCACGCGCTACTCGTCGACCTACTTCGCTCATGTCTTCTCCGGCGGCTACAGCGCGGGCTACTACTCGTACATCTGGAGCGAGGTGCTCGACGCCGACACCGTCGAGTGGTTCCGCGACAATGGCGGGCTCGAGCGCGCGAACGGTCAGCGCTTCCGCGACCGGCTGCTCGGCGTCGGCGGCTCGAAGGATCCGCTCCAGGCCTATCGCGAGTTCCGAGGGCGGGATGCTGAGATCGAGCCGCTCTTGAAACGTCGAGGGCTCGCGGACTGAGCCTCGGCGCGGTGCACGGGATCACAGCGCGAGCGCCGCGTAGACCCCCGTGCACCCGCCTTCACCCGGATCGAGGCGAATCCGATCGAACTCGAGCCGCTCAGCCGATCCGGCCCGGCGGGAGCGACGGAAGCCGTCGGGTCAGGCGGTCTTGCGGTTCTCGCGAAGCACCATCGTGGGCGCCTCGCCGTCTTCGACCGACGCACGGGTGATGACGACCTTGGCCACGTCTTCGGCCGACGGAATGTCGAACATGATCGGGCCGAGGACATCCTCGAGGATCGCACGGAGGCCGCGGGCGCCGGTCTTGCGCAGCACCGCCAGATCGGCGATCGCGCGCAGTGCGTCCTCGTCGAAGTCGAGTTCTACGCCGTCCAGCTCGAACATCCGCTGGTATTGCTTGACGAGCGCGTTCTTCGGCTCGGTCAGGATCTCCATGAGCGCGTCCTGGTCGAGCTGATTGACCGACGCGACGACGGGAAGACGACCGATGAACTCAGGGATCAGACCGAACTTGTGCAGATCCTCCGGGAGAACCTCGCTGAAGAGGTTCATGTCGTCGCCCTTGTTGTGCAACGGGGCACCGAACCCGATGCCATGCTTGCCGACGCGACTCGAGATGATGTCTTCGAGACCCGCGAAAGCGCCTGCGACGATGAAGAGCACGTTCGTGGTGTCGATCTGGATGAATTCCTGGTGCGGATGCTTGCGGCCGCCCTGCGGCGGCACCGATGCCACTGTTCCCTCGAGGATCTTCAGGAGCGCCTGCTGCACGCCCTCACCCGACACATCACGCGTGATCGAGGGATTCTCGGCCTTGCGGGCGATCTTGTCGACCTCATCGATGTAGATGATTCCGGTCTCCGCGCGCTTCGTGTCGAAATCGGCGGCCTGGATCAGCTTGAGGAGGATGTTCTCGACGTCCTCGCCGACGTAGCCCGCCTCGGTCAGCGCCGTGGCGTCGGCAACAGCGAAAGGTACGTTGAGCCGCTTCGCCAGAGTCTGTGCGAGGTAGGTCTTACCGCAGCCGGTGGGACCGATCAGCAGGATGTTGCTCTTCGCGATCTCGACCTCGTCCGCCCGCTGCTCGGCCGACTGGATCGTGCCGTGGGCGCGAATGCGCTTGTAGTGGTTGTACACGGCGACCGACAAGGCGCGCTTCGCGTCTTCCTGACCGACCACGTACTCCTCGAGGAAGGAGAAGATCTCGCGCGGCTTGGGCAGATCGAAGTCGGAGACGACTCCGGACGCCGACTCGGCCATGCGCTCTTCGATGATCTCGTTGCAGAGTTCGACGCATTCGTCGCAGATGTAGACACCGGGGCCGGCGATCAACTGCTGAACCTGCTTCTGGCTCTTGCCGCAGAAGGAGCATTTGAAGAGGTCGGCGCTCTCACCGATGCGTGCCATCAGACTCCCCCAACTGACCGCGGGCCGTTCCCCGGACTGATTTCGAGCCTAGCCGCTGATGCGGACAACGGCGGGGATTGCGTCGCACTTGTGGAAAGTCCCCCACCTCGTGCCCCGAGAAACGAGACGGCACCCCGTCGCGAAGGCGACGGGGTGCCGTTCCTGTGGTTCGGTGCGCTACGCGGTGAGCGCCGCCTGGCCGCGCTTGCGGGTCGTGAGCACCTGGTCGACGATTCCGTAGTCCTTGGCTTCCGCGGCGGAGAAGATCTTGTCGCGGTCGATGTCGCGGTTCACCTTCGCGACGTCCTGACCTGTGTGCGCCGCCATCGTCTCCTCCAGCCACGTCCGCATGCGGAGGATCTCGGCTGCCTGGATCTCGATGTCGGAAGCCTGACCGTGGCCGGACTCGCCCATCGCGGGCTGGTGGATGAGGATCCGCGCGTTGGGCAGGGCAAGTCGCTTGCCCGGCGCCCCCGCTGCCAGCAGCACGGACGCCGCCGACGCGGCCTGGCCGAGCACGACAGTCTGGATCTGCGGGGACACGTACTGCATGGTGTCGTAGATCGCCGTCATGGCGGTGAACGATCCGCCGGGCGAGTTGATGTACATGATGATGTCGCGATCGGGATCCTGGCTCTCGAGCACGAGCAGCTGGGCCATGACGTCGTCGGCCGACGCGTCGTCGACCTGCACACCGAGGAAGATGACGCGGTCCTCGAACAGCTTGTTGTAGGGATCCTGACGCTTGTAGCCGTATGCCGTGCGCTCCTCGAACTGCGGGAGGACGTAGCGGCTGCCCGGCATCTGCAGGCCCTGGGGGGCGCTGCCCTGTGACGGCATCGAGCCGAAGGTGGGGGTGATCATCCTGATATCTCTCTCTTTCGCCTTCGGTCCGTCAGGCCGTCGTCCCGGCGCCGCCGACGACGTCGGTCAGGTGTGCACGGATGTGGTCGACGAAGCCGTACTCGAGGGCTTCCTCAGCGGTGAACCACCGATCGCGGTCACCGTCTTCGTTGATCTGCTGGACGGACTTGCCCGTCTGAGCGGCGGTGATCTCGGCGAGGCGGTTCTTCATCGAGATGATGAGCTGAGCCTGGGTCTGGATGTCGCTCGAGGTTCCGCCGAACCCACCGTGGGGCTGGTGCAGGAGCACGCGCGCGTTCGGGGTGATGTAGCGCTTGCCCTTCGTGCCGCTGGTCAGGAGCAGCTGACCCATCGAAGCGGCCATCCCGATGCCGACCGTGACGATGTCGTTCGGGACGAACTGCATCGTGTCGTAGATCGCCATCCCCGCGGTGATCGAACCGCCGGGCGAGTTCACGTACAGGAAGATGTCCTTCTCTTGGTCCTCGGCCGCGAGCAGGAGGATCTTGGCGCAGATCTCGTTCGCGTTCTCGTCGCGCACCTCCGATCCCAGCCAGATGATGCGGTCTCTCAGCAGCCTGTCAAAGACACTCGTTGCGACCAGTGGTTCGGCCATTGTTGCTCCGTTTCGTTGTACGTCTGCGTCGAATCTACCGGCGCGTCGCGGGCGACCCGCCCGTGTTCGCCGTGGGCAGATCAGAGACGAACAGAGGGCGGATGCCGCAGCATCCGCCCTCTGTTCGTCATATGTGGTCGCGACTACTCGGCGGCCTTCTTGGAGCTCTTGCGCGGCTTCTTGGCCGGAGCCTCTTCAGCCTGGATGATCTCGTCGGCGTCGGCCGCAGCATCCGCGAGGTCCTGCGCCTCGTCGACGACTTCTTCCTCTGCCTCGTCTTCGGATGCGACGAACCCGGTCAGGTCGACGGGCTTTCCGTTCGTGTCGACGACAGTCGCCTTGCCCAGCGCGACGGCGAGGGCCTTGTTGCGCGACACCTCACCCACGAGAGAAGGAAGCTGACCGTTCTGCTGGATCGCGTCGACGAACTCCTGCGGCGCCATGCCGTACTGCGCGGCGGACTGGATGAGGTACTGCGTCAGCTCGTCCTGCGAGACCTTGACGTCGACGCGCTCGGCGATCGCGTCCAGGACCATCTGGGTGCGGAACTGCTTCGTGCTCGCCTCGGTGACCTCGGCGCGGTGCACGTCGTCTTCGAGGCGGCCCTCGCCCTCGAGGTGCGTGTGCACCTCGTCTTCGATGAGCTGCGGCGGCACGGGGATCTCGACGGCGTCGAGAAGGGCCTCGATGAAGCGGTCGCGCGCCTGCGAACCCTGGGTGAAGACGGACTGCTGCCCGACCCGCTCCGACAGGCTCTCACGCAACTCTGCAATGGTGTCGAACTCGCTTGCGATCTGTGCGAAGTCGTCGTCGGCGTCGGGCAGCTCGCGCTCCTTGACCGCGGTCACCACCACGGCGACCTCGGCCTCTTCGCCGGCGTGGTCGCCGCCGATCAGGGTGGAGCGGAACGTCGTCTCCTCGCCTGCGGTGAGCGAGTCGATCGCCTCGTCGATGCCCTCGAGCAGCTCACCCGAGCCGACCTCGTACGACACGCCCTCGGCGCGATCGATCTCGGCGCCGTCGATCGTGGCGACGAGGTTCAGCTCGACGAAGTCGCCGGTGGAGGCGGGGCGGTCGACGGTGATGAGCGTGCCGAAGCGCGCACGGAGCTTGTCGAGCTCCTCGTCGATCGCAGCCTCGTCGACAGCGGCCGCGTCGACGGTCACGGTGATGCCCGCGTACGAGGGAAGCTCGAACTCGGGGCGCACGTCGACCTCGACCTCGACGAGGAGGTCGCCGGTGAAGTCCTTCTCGTTCGGCCACTCCTTCACATCGGCGCTGGGGCGACCGATGACGCGGACGCTCTCGGCCTCGACGGCCTGACGGTAGAACGTGTCGAGCCCTTCGCTGACGGCGTGCTCGAGCACGGCGGTGCGACCGACGCGCTGATCGATGATCGGCGCGGGGACCTTGCCCTTGCGGAAGCCCGGGATCTGTACGTCCTGCGCGATGTGCTCGTAGGCGTGCGCGATGCTCGGCTTGAGCTCATCGGGCGAAACCGTGATGGTCAGCTTGACCCGGGTGGGGGTCAGCTTCTCGACGGTGGTGTTCACCATTGCTGTTCGTTCTCCTCTGGTTTCCGCGCGCGTGCGCGGCGGCTGAAGGTGTGGGTTCTGGGGGCCGTGATGTCGGGGCGACAGGATTTGAACCTGCGGCCTCCCGCTCCCAAAGCGGGCGCTCTACCAAGCTGAGCTACGCCCCGGGCAGGGTCGCGCGCGTACGCGGACGCGAAACGGCCCTGAGAAGTCTAGCCGACCCACCTGAGGACGGAACCCGGCCCGCGTCACGATCGCCGCGCGCAGTCCGTTAGACTTTCCTACGCACATCCCGGCCGGATCGGCCGGATGTGGGGCTGTAGCTTAGTGGTAAAGCCTCTGTCTTCCAAACAGATGATGCGAGTTCGATTCTCGTCAGCCCCTCCACATATTTGACCCGGTCAGCGCGGCGATTCCGTCCACGTATGTCCGCGGATCGATCGCACCGGCCATCGCGCACGTGACGACGTACCCCTGGCACAGGCTGAGCATCGACTGCGCCGCGGACTCTGCAAGTGCCCCAGCCGCGGACTCGTCGACGGAGGACCGCCGCGCCCACGGGGTCACCGCCACCCGCATCCCCTCCCGCAGCTGCTGGAGGCGCTGTCCCGCGATCTCGCCCATATCCGGATCGATCGTCGACTCCGCCCAGAGCTGCAGGATCACCTCGATGGGGATCATCTGCGCCCTGAGCCCCTGCAGGATGAACGCCACCGCATCCAGCGGGCCCATTGTGGGGTCCGTCAGCGCACGCTCGGTGAGCGCGCCGACCTGACCGCCGACCACGCGTTCAGCGACGAATCTCGCGATGTCCGCCTTCCCGCTGAAGTGCGAGTAGATGGATCCGGCCGACGCCCCCGACTCGGCGATGATGTCGGCCATCGTCGTGCGGGCGAAACCGTTGCGCTGGATGCATGCGAGCGCCGCGCGGGCGATCTCTGCGCGCTTGGCGTCGCGGTACTCGTTCGTCACCCTCGGCATGTCGTCATCCTCTCACGCTCCATCTTTCAAACAGAACGTTTATTTCGTATAGTGGGTCTCCCGACCGACGTTCACCCTGGGAGCATCCGTGAGCACTTCGACGTCCGACCACACCGATTCCACGCGCCGAACCGCGCACGAGCCCGCCGCCCCGACCGTCCGGCACACCAAATGGGGGCTCGCCGTGGCCTTCGGACTCGCGGGCGCTGTCGTCGTCGCGCTCATCGTGCTGGCCTTCCTCTGGCCCGTCGCCACAGCCGAACCGCGCAACCTTCCGATCGCGATCAGCGGTCCCTCCGCTCAGGTCGATGGACTCGAGGCGGCCCTCGACGAGAAGACCGGTGGGCTCTTCGCCTATACCCGGGTCGATGATCGCGCTGCGGCGGTCGCGGCGATCCAAGACCGCAGCGTCTACGGAGCGATCGTGCTCGGACAGGCTCCCGAGGTGCTCACCGCAGGCGCGGCGAACGTCTCCGTGGCCCAGCAGCTCACCGGGCTCGCGGCCCAGCTCCAGCAGCAGCTCGCCGCCCAGGTGGCCGCAGCCGGCGGAGATGCGTCGCAGGTGAAGGTCGCCGTCACCGACGTGGTCCCGCTGTCGGCGAACGATCCCAACGGGGCCGCGCTCGCCGTCGCCTCCTTCCCCCTCGTCCTCGGGGAGATGCTGGGCGGCATCCTCGTGTCGTTCCTGGTGGTGGGCACCTGGCGTCGCGTGACAGCGCTGGTCGTCTACGGCGTCGCCGCCGGCCTGGCGGTGACCGCGATCCTGCAGCCCTGGTTCGGGGTGCTGCAGGGTGACTTCCTGATCAACGCGCTCGCGCTCGGCCTCGCGATGTTCGCCACGGCGTCATTGATCGTCGGGCTGAACGCGCTCATCGGACGCGCCGGAATCGCGGTGGGCGCGATCCTCACCATCCTGGTCGCGAACCCGATCTCGTCCGCGACGCTCCCCCATCAGTTTCTCGCGGGACCGTGGGGAGACATCGGGCAGTTCTTCGTCCCGGGAGCGGCCTCGACCCTGGTGCGGAGCCTGAGCTACTTCCCCGCCGCCGACACCGCTGCGCAGTGGCTCACACTCGTCGCCTGGGCGGCCGCGGGGCTGCTGCTCAGCATCCTCGGGCACTTCCGCAATCAGGCCCCCGTCGCGCTCCCCGAGTCGGAGCTGGATCCGCTCCCTGCCAACGCGGCCTGAGAGCGCGCATCTCATCCTGTCCGGGCGATTCCCTCGCGCATCGCGACGGGCATGGTTGGTGCCGGGCGCGTTCGCACGACACGGCGGAGCGGGCCCCAGGGAAGGTGGTCGCCATGGTCAAGAATCCCGAGAAGGCCTCGTACCAGCACCGGGGACGCATGCATCCGCGCCGGCCCGCGTCCACCCTGGCCGAGCGGTGGACGATGGTGGACGGCGTCGACATCTTCTACCGCGAATCGGTCAATCCCCCGGATGCACGGGTGATCACGCATCTGCACGGATTCGGTCTGTCCGGCCGATATCTTCTCCCGACGGCCGAACTGCTCGCCGACGAGTTCCACACCCTCGTTCCCGACCTCCCTGGCTTCGGCCGGAGCGCGAAGCCGCGGAATGTGGCCCTCGACATTCCGGATCTCGCCCACGCGGCCGCCCGCTTCCTCGACGCGAAGGACATCGCAAAGACCAGCCTGGTGGGCAATTCGATGGGGTGCCCCGTCATCGTCGAGTTCGCCCGCCGCTACCCCGAGCGCATCGACAGGGCGGTGCTGGTCTCGCCCGCGGGAGGCCTGCACAATCAGCCGCTGCGGCGCGCCGTCGGGCAGCTCGCGAGAGACGGCGGTCGCGAGCCGCGCAAGATGGTCGGGGTCGCGACCCCCGACTACCTTCGATTCGGCGTGCCGAGCACGTTCAAGATGTTCCGGGCACTCACCCAGTACCCCTCCCTGCAGCGCCTCCTCGAGCTGAAGGTGCCGACACTCGTCGTGCTGGGGACGAGGGATCCCCTCCTGCCGGGGCCGGCCCGCATTAAGGAGATCGCGGCCCAGGACGAGAACCACGTGCTGATCGTGGTGCTGGACGGCGCCGCGCACGCCATCAACTTCAGCCACCCGGCGGAGCTCGCCCACGTGATCAGACTGTTCATGGACGACAGGCCGATCGTCGATGTACCCGGTTCTCCGCGCACCCGGATCATCGAACTGCACCGCGGAGCCAATCACCCCGAGGCGAGAGAGGAGAAGTCTTAGCCTTGCGCGGCCACCGCATCGCGGTGATTCGCCGTGTGCGTCCGATAGATCTGCGCATTGCGCAGCAGTCGCTGCTTCTCGTCATCGCTGAGTTCGCGCCGCACCTTCGCGGGGACGCCGGCCACGAGTGACCCGGGCGGCACGATCGTGCCCTCCAACACGACCGCTCCCCCGGCGACAAGACTCCCCTCGCCGATGACAGCACCCGACAACACGACGCTGCCCATCCCGATCAGAGAGCCGTCGCCGATGGTGCAGGCGTGCACGACGGCGTTGTGCCCGACCGACACGTTCTCGCCGATGACGACGGGCTGCCCTGCGTCGACGTGTACCGAGACATTGTCCTGGATGTTGCTGCCCGCGCCGATCGCGATCGACGCGCTGTCGGCGCGGAGGACCGCGTTGTACCAGACGCTCGCACCCTCCGCGAGCCGGACATCCCCGATCACGCGGGCACCCGCCGCGATGAAGGCGGTGGGGTGCACCACGGGCTCGAGCCCGGTGACGGAAAGGACGGAAGAGTCGGGGTCGATCGTCATGACGGGATCCTCTTCATAGGGTGGTCAGGGTTTCTGGGCGGCGAGGGCGGCCTTGATCGCCGCGGTGTACTGGGGCGCGAGCGTGTCCACGAACGACACGGTCAAGTGGTCCTGGTCGCGGTAGAGGTTGGCACCGCCGACGACGGGGAAGCACGTCGTGTCGTCGCAGAACACGTCGGTGAAGTCGAGCAGGGTCACGCCGTCGACGCCGGTCGCGGCATCCCGCAGCGGGTCGTCCTCCGTCAGAAGATCGGTCCGGGCTCCTGTGCAGTCGGCGGCGTCGCGAGTGCGGAGGCACTTGTTCGGATCGGTCTCCCACGCGGGATTGTCGACGACGGTGATCACGGGGATGCCGCGATCGAGAACCTCGTTCCACGCATCACGGTAACCGGCGACCGCTGCCGCGTGAGAAGAGTCGTAGCCCGCACTCGAGTACGGCGTGCTCGAGATCGCCGCAGTGAACACAGCGTCGAGCGGAGCATCCTTCATCGCGGCCGTCACGCCGTTGCGCCAATCGGTGCACGCATCCCCGAACGCGCCTGCGGTCGACAGGGGCGTCGTGTTCCACGGGCACGCGCCCTTGAAATACGTCGTCAGGTGCCACCCGTTCGCGTCGGCCATGCGCTGGAACGTCGAAAGCAGCTGATAGGCGTGACTGTCGCCGACGAGTGCGATGCGCGGTGCGTTCGGATCGCTCGATCCGAACTCGCACGATACCGGCCTCGAATCGTTGAGCTGCACGAAGCACTGCTCGTCGGTCGGGCGATCCGCGCCCGCGAAGCCGGGTGCCGGAAGGACGGTGGTGCCGAAATCGGTACCGGCGCACGACGGGTCCAGAACGACCGCTCCCCCGAAACACGCGGGAGGATCGGCCCGAAGCTGCTCGATCGCCTGTACGCCCTCGCGGTAGGCGGGCGCGTTGATCGCCCACGCGGCGCCGGCGGTCCCGGCCACCAAGACCATGGCGGCGAGCGACGACCAGAGTGTCACCCGGGCGCGTCGCGAGGTGAGCACCTTCCACGAGCGCGCGGGATCTTCAACGAACCGCTTGGTGAGCCACGCCAGGATGAAGCAGATCGCGAGCAGCGCCACCCGATGGTAGATCGTGAGCCCCCAGAACGGTACGGAGGGCGCGATGATGATGAGCGGCCAGTGCCACAGGTACAGCGAGTACGAGATGTTGCCCGTGAACTGCGCCGGACGGATCGAGAGGATCCGGGTGGGGTACCACCAGCGCTCGGTGTTGGACGCCGCGATCACCGCGGCCGCCCCCAGAGCGGGGAGAGCGGCGGCGTAGCCCGGGAACGGCGTCTGCGCGTCGAACGTGAATGCCGTGTACAGCAGGGCGACGATGCCGGCCCATCCGAGCACGAAGCTCGCGACCGGGTTGCGCACGCGCAGAGCCGGTACCAGCGCGATCATCGCCCCGATCCCGAACTCCCACATCCGCCCGAACGTCACGAAATATGCGGGCGCGGGATTCGTGATCGTGAACGCGACGCAGAAGATGAAGGACGCCACGCTGACGGCACCGAGCCCGACGATCACGGCGGTGCGCCGACGGCCCTTGAACCACTTCACGGCGACCCATGCCGCCAGCAGCATGATGAGCGGCCACAGCACGTAGAACTGCTCTTCCAGCGAGAGCGACCAGTAGTGCTGCACCGTCGTGGGGTTTCCCGCGTGGTTCAGGTAGTCGGCCGAGTTGAAAGCGAGATACCAGTTCTCGACGTAGAACGTGGACGCGATGATCTCGCGCACCTCGTTCGGGAGCGCCGAGGTCGGCATCAGATACGCCGAGCCCGCCACGATCGCGCAGAACATCAGGACGAGGAGGGATGCCGGCAGCAGGCGCCGCGCACGACGTGCCCAGAACTGCGCCAGGCGCACCGAGCCGGTCGCTGTGAGCTCCCGCATGAGATGGCCGGTGATGAGGTAGCCCGAGATGACGAAGAAGACGTCGACTCCGACATATCCACCGGAGAGCCGGCCCGGCCAGAAGTGGTAGAGCACGACCAACAGGACGGCGATCGCACGCAGGCCCTGCACGTGCGGCACGAACCGCGACGGTTCGGCGTGCTCGGGCGAGCGGTCGGAGGGCTCGCGACGGACGGTCGCCGACGGGCTGCCGAGGTTCTGGGGGCCGAGCTCGTGGTCTGCGGATGGCACCCCTCGACGCTAGTCGGTGGTTGCCGCATCCCTGACATTTCCGCATGATTCCGCGTAGATAAGCCCAGCCTCAGCTTGCTTGCGGAATGTCACGGCGTGAGTAGCGTTATGTCCATCGCCATAAGAGACGAGCCACGGAGGCACATCATGACAGACACCGAGAATGTCTCACAGACCATTTCGCAGACCGCCAGCAACTCGGACGCCGTGACGGCCACCGCGCAGTTCCTCGCCCCGGTCGTCCTCGGCCTTCAGGCCCTCACGATCAACGGCAAGCAGGCGCACTGGCACGTCCGCGGCGCGAACTTCATCGGCGTGCACGAGCTGCTCGACACGGTCGTCGCACACGCCGGCGACTGGGCCGACCTCGCCGCGGAGCGCATCGTCGCACTCGGTCTCCCGATCGACGCACGACTGGCCGCTGTGGCCGAGAAGGTCGCGCCCACGGCCGTGCCGGCGGGCTTCACGAAGTCGGGCGAGATCGTCCGCGACGTGATCGCCGACATCGACAAGGTGCTCGCCGACGTGAAAGCCGCGATCGACGGCCTCGACGAGTTCGACCTGTCGAGCCAGGACATCGCGATCGAGATCATGCGCGGCCTCGAGAAGGACCGCTGGTTCCTCTTCGCCCACGTCGCCGAATAGAAGGACCGCACGAAGGCCCCCGGGGATGACCCGGGGGCCTTCGTCGTCTCAGCAGTGAGTGAGCCTGCCACCCAGGAGGGTCGCGCTCACGGTCATGGCACGCATCTGCGCGTCGTCCGCGGCGAGCGGATTCCGCTCGCACAGCGCCAGGTCGGCGATCGCTCCGGGCTCTATCCGCGCGCCGGCGGCCGATCCGCCATGGGTGGATGCATCGAGAGCGGTCGCCGCATCCACTCCCTGCTCGATCCGCCACGCCTCACGCCCCTCACGGGTGCGGAAGACGGCCGCCGCGATCGCCGCCCACGGATCCAACGGCGACACCGGAGCATCCGACCCGAACAGGACGTTCGCTCCGCTGTCCGCGAGAGCCCGGAGCGGGTACGCCATGGCGGTCTGCTCGGCCCAGATTGTGTCGGTCAGGTCGCGGTCGTCGATCGCGTGTTCGGGCTGCACGCTCGCACCGACGCCGAGCCGTGCGAAGCGCGGGATGTCGGCGTGCGCGACGAGTTGCGCGTGCTCGATCGTGCCCCACGCGCCGGTCGTGGCGAACGCGTCGAGCGCGTACGAGTTCGCGACATCGCCGATCGCGTGCACGGCGCATGCGAGGCCGGCCCCCGTCGCGCGCGTCATGAGGTCGACGAGTTCCGCGGGCTGCACGTTCAGCAGTCCGTGGTTGTGCGGATCGCCCGGATAGGCGTGCGAGCATGCCGCCGTTCGCGTGCCGAGCGAGCCGTCCGTGATGATCTTGAACGGCCCGACGCGGGCGAGATCGGATGCCGCGCCCCGCGCCGGATCGCCCGTCCGCAGTCCTTCGGCGATGGCCCGGTCGAGCGCGTCGGGGTAGATCCCGAACTCCACCCGAAGGGAATCGAAGCCGCCCTCGAGACGTCGCACCCACGCGGCCTCGTTCCACGCCATATCGAGGTCGACCAGACCGACGATGCCGCGGGACGCGGCATCCCGAGCCATACGCGTCACGAGGGCGTCGCCCACCGCCGGCTCGACCTCGTTCAGGCGCCGCGAGATCTCGAAAGCCGGGCCCTCGCGCAACAGCCCGGATCCGTCGGACTCGAACCCCTCGCGCCGGAGCGCCGCGGAGTTGAGCCACACGCTGTGGACGTCGGCGTTGATCAGGTAGGTCGGGGTCTCACCGGTCGCCGCGTCGAGCACGGGGAGGGTCGGTACGTCGCTCCAGAACGCGTCACGGAAACCAGTGCCGATCCGGCGATCCCCCGCCAGCACGGGGGCCGCGCCCATGATGGCCGCGGCGTGCGCGGCGGACGTGGCATGCCCCAGCGGCTCGCGCTGCGCCACGAGTGCCCATTGGACGACGTGCACGTGGTGGTCCCAGAGGCCGGGGATCAGCCACGCGCCGTCCGCGTGCAGGATCTCACCGCGAGGTCGGAGGTTTCCGGACGGCGCGATGTCGGCGACCACTCCCCCCTCGAGGAAGACGTCGACCGGCTGCTCGGAGAGCACGGAAGTGACCCCTGCCGGAATGCGGGCATCCGTGATCGTCGAGACGGTCTGACCGACCGCGGTCATATGCCCGGCTCCTGTCGACGCGCTGCCATCGCCTCGTGCGCGCGCCGCATCTCGGCGGCCAGGTCGGCGTTGGCATACGGGCCCGACCCGGAGAGCTCGGCCATCACCGTCTCGACGACGTCCGGGGTCTTGTTCTGACTGAGCTTGCGCTTCGCGACCACCTTGGTCGGCGTGAGCCGGAACCCGACGGTACCCCGCTCGAGTCGCTCGATGAAGGGGGCATCGTTCGGGCGCTCCCACATCATGCGCGGCTCGGGCATGGCGCCCTCGAAGCGGGCCACGAGCCTGTCGAGCACCCGCAGGTTCTCTTCGGGGGTGAGGACCTCGGGGATGCCGGTGAGGTGCGCCGACACGAAATTCCACGTCGGCACACTCGGCGCGTCGCCGTACCACCCCGGCGAGATGTAGCCGTGCGGCCCCTGGACCACGAGCATCAGTTCGCGTTCACCCAGTCCGTGGATCAGATCGTCGGGCTTGCCGACGTGACCGACGACCGTGAGATCGTCGCGGCCGTCGTCCAGGAGCACCGCGTAGTGCGAGGCCACCAGTCCGTCGGAGGTGTGACTGACCAGCGTCATCCACGGATTTCGATCGATCAGGCGGCGCAGTTCGGCGACGTCCGTCATCGCGAACGAGGGGTTCTGGCGCATCCCCTCAGCCTAGATCGCGGGTGCGGTCTCGATACGCTCGCAAGCTCGCTCCCCGACCCCGATGGGAGGAATCACTCCCGCTTGTCGAGGACGGAACGCCAGCGAGTGTGCCGGACGCGTTCGCACTGAGGTGAACCGGGTCACGCCTGGCAGGAGGGGCACCAATAGAGCTTGCGGGTCGCCATCTCTTCCACCACGATCTCGGTGCCGCAGACGCGACACGGAAGTCCGGCGCGGTGATACACCCAATGGCGATCGTCTCGGCTCGCCATCGCGGCCCGATAGGCGGCCGGATCCAGGTCGTCCATCGTCATCATCTGGCCGGTCTCGACACCGATCGACAGCAGCCGCACCCAATCGCGCCACAGATCGCGCACGACCTCTTCGCGCACATCGCGTCCGGGCGTATGCGGATTCTGTCGGGCGCGGAACAGGAGCTCGGCGCGGTAGACGTTGCCGATGCCGCTGACGACGCTCTGATCCATCAGGAGCTGACCGATCGGCGTGGGCTTGCGCCGCACGGCCGCCGTGAAGCGCTCCTCGCCCTCCGCGACGTCGTCGACGAGCGGGTCGGGGCCGAGCTTGGCGACCGTCGCCAGCATCTCATCGGGCGTCTGCAGCTCGCATGCCGTGGGGCCGCGCAAGTCGGCGCAGGTCGAGTCGGTCAGAAGTCGCAACCGCACCTGGCCGACGATCGGCGGCGGCCATTCCGGTTCCTGCTCGGGCAGCCCGGTGGTCTGCTCCGACATGCGGACGCGCACGCGGGCGCGCCGTGGGGCTCCGATCGAGGTGAGCGAGTTCTCCCCCGCCGAATCCAGCACGGTGCCGCGCTGGTTGGTCTGCCCCATCCGCCCGTTCGCCGACGCGATGGTCGGATCGACGACGATCTCACCGGCGAAGTCCCACGCGCCGTACATGCCCAGGTGCACCCGCAGCCAGAGCTCATCGTCGAACTCGAGGAACATCTGCTTGCCGACAGCCCTCACCTCGGTCGCGGTGCGGCCGCTGAGGATCGCGGCGCCCTCGGCGAATCGGCCCTGCGGACTCGACGCCGACACCTCGCGCCCGACGATGTTGCGGTCGAACTGCCGGGCGATCCGGTGGACCGAATGCCCCTCCGGCATCAGCCGGCTTCTGGATCGAACGCGTCGACGTCTTCGCCGCCGGTGGGCGCCGGCACGCCCGCGCGAGGGTCGGGCACGAGCGAGCCGTCGGACTCGAACGCGGCGATCTGGGCGATGCGCCGGACGTGGCGCTCCTCGTTCGAGAACGGCGTCGCGATGAAGCGGTCGATGAACGTCGCCGCCTCTTCGAACGTATGCTGGCGCGCGCCGATCGCGATCACGTTGGCATCGTTGTGCTCACGGGCAAGCTCTGCCGTGGCGATGTTCCAGACGAGGGCGGCACGGACACCGCGCACCTTGTTGGCAGAGATCTGCTCGCCATTGCCCGATCCGCCGAACACCACGCCCAGGGCCTCGACACCGGCCTCCTGGTCACGGACGACCGCCTCGGCGGCCCGGATGCAGAACGCGGGGTAGTCGTCGAGCGGCTCGTAGTCCAGCGGCCCGTGGTCGACGATGTCGTGGCCGGCCTCGGCCAGGTGGTGCTGCAGCTGAGTGGAGAACTCGAGGCCCGCGTGGTCGGTCGCGATGTGGATGCGCATGGGGTCGATTCTAGGGATCGGGTCAGGGAAGGATTCCCGCGGCGGCGGGTTTGAAACCGGCGCGCACGTTCTCGCAGCATCCGGGTCGGCAGACGTCGAACCACGGTCCGAGGCTCGTCACGTGCGGACGCTCGGCCGTGGGCGTGCCGTGCAGGCGCTCCTCGACCAGGTCGATGAGCCCCGACACGTACGCGGGGTCGACTCCGGGGGTCGGGGTCCGCACCGCGCGGAGGCCCGCTTCGGCGGCGGCATCCATCGCTTCGGTATCGAGGTCCCACAGCACTTCCATGTGGTCGCTCACGAAGCCGAGCGGCACGATCGCCACAGCTTCGACTCCGTGCTCCGGGAGCGTGGCGATGACATCGCAGACATCAGGTTCGAGCCACGGCTGCGACGGCGGCCCCGAGCGCGACTGGAAGACGAGGTTCCATTCGATCGCCGCGGCGGCCGGGATCTCTTCCGCGATGCCCGCCATGATGTGGGCGGCGACGGCCTCGTGCTGGGCGGCGTACGCGCC
This sequence comes from Microbacterium rhizomatis, assembly GCF_008710745.1. Lineage (GTDB taxonomy): Bacteria > Actinomycetota > Actinomycetes > Actinomycetales > Microbacteriaceae > Microbacterium > Microbacterium rhizomatis. The sequence goes on along the minus strand of NZ_VYSA01000001.1, from coordinate 318,835 downwards.
TCCGGCGCCGAAGTCGCGGAAGTCGGCATCGCCCTCGCGCGGACCCGAACGCGCGGCATCCGTCATCGGGATGCTGTGCGTCGAGAAGAGCACCCGCACGGCCTGCGGCGGTAATCCCTCGTTCAGAAACCCTTGAACCGCCGCGCGGACGCCTGCCGCGAAGGGTTCGACGAACCCGGGGTGGTCGAAGAACTGGCGCACCTTGTCGATCGTGACGGGGTTGTCCCCTTCGCCGAGGCCCGTCTCGATGAGCACGCGCGCGTAATCCTCGCGGTACTGACGGCAGCTCGAGAACGAGCTGTACGCGCTGGTCGAGATCGCCAGCAGGGTGGTGTGACCGGATGCCGCGGCATCCGTCACCGCTTCGTCGAGGTACGGCGCCCAGTTGCGATTGCCCCAATAGACCGGGAGCTCGATTCCCCGGCGGTCGAGCTCGGCCTCGAGCGCCGACTTGAGCGCGCGGTTCTGGGCGTTGATCGGGCTGATCCCGCCGAAGTGCCGGTAGTGGTGTGCGACCTCTTCGAGGCGTTCGTCGGGGATGCCTCGGCCCCGCGTGACGTTGCGCAGGAAGGGGATCACGTCTTCCTGGCCCTCGGGGCCGCCGAAACCGGCGAGCAGGATGGCGTCGTAGGCCACCGGAGTCTCCACGTGCGCGGCGCCGCCGCGGGCTGCCGCTGAGGCGAACCGAACCTCCACGCTCGAATCGGTTCCGACGGGGTGGGTCTGATCGTCCGGTGCGCTCACGGATCCATCCTGACACCGACCGGGGACCCGAGGCGCCTGTCGGGGCGCTGTCGTAGGCTTGTCAGGTTGTCGCCGGCGCCAGCAGCGCCGTACCGCGGCATCCGACCCTCACCCTCGGGAGCAACTCAGTGCCTGGAGAGAACCTCACCCGCGTCGAAGCCCAGCAGCGCCGCGCGATCGTCGACACCCACTCGTATGAGGTCGCGCTCGACCTCACCAGAGGTGACGAGATCTTCGGCTCACGCACGGTGGTGCGGTTCGCCGCCACCGAGGGCGCGGACACGTTCATCGACCTGATCTCGGGTTACGTGCGCACGATCACCCTGAACGGCCGCGACATCCCGGTGTCGGCACATGTCGATTCCCGGATCGCCCTGAACGGGCTGGCGAGCGAGAACGAGCTCATCGTCGACGCCGATTGCAGCTACACGAACACCGGCGAGGGCCTGCACCGCTTCGTCGACCCCGTCGACGGCGAGGTGTACCTCTACTCGCAGTTCGAGGTGCCCGACTCGCGCCGCATGTTCACGGTCTTCGAGCAGCCCGACCTCAAGGCGACGTTCCAGTTCACCGTCACCGCGCCCGAGCCGTGGCAGGTCGTCTCCAACTCCCCCACTCCCGAGCCGAAGAAGCACGGCGACGGCACCGCGACGTGGCGGTTCGAGCCGACCCCCCGGATCTCGTCGTACATCACCGCCTTGATCGCAGGGCCCTACGAGTCGACGTTCTCCGAGCTCACGAGCGCCTCGGGCCGCGTCATCCCGCTCGGCGTCTACGGCCGCAAGAGCCTGTGGCAGTACCTCGACGCCGACTACATCTTCGACAAGACGCGTGAGGGCTTCGCCTACTACGAAGAGAAGTTCGCCTACCCGTACCCGTTCGCGAAGTACGACCAGCTCTTCGTCCCCGAGTTCAACGCCGGTGCGATGGAGAACGCCGGGGCTGTCACGTTCACCGAGACCTACGTGTTCCGGAGCAAGGTGACGGATGCCGTCAAGGAGCGCCGCGTCGTCACGATCCTGCACGAGCTCGCCCACATGTGGTTCGGCGATCTGGTCACGATGAAGTGGTGGAACGACCTCTGGCTGAACGAATCGTTCGCCGAGTGGGCGTCGACGATCGCCACCGCTGAGGCGACCGAGTGGACGGCCGCGTGGACGACCTTCAACGCGATGGAGAAGACCTGGGCCTATCGGCAGGATCAGCTCCCCTCGACCCACCCCGTGGTCGCCGAGATCAACGACCTCGAAGACGTGCAGGTCAACTTCGACGGGATCACGTACGCCAAGGGCGGATCGGTTCTCAAGCAGCTGGCCGCCTGGGTCGGCATCGAGCAGTTCTTCGCCGGAGTGGCCGCCTACTTCGCGAAGCACGAGTGGGGCAACACCGAGGTCGGCGATCTTCTCGCAGAGCTCGAGACGACGAGCGGACGGGAGCTCGGCACCTGGGCGAAGAAGTGGCTCGAGACCGCGGGCGTCAACACGCTGACTCCCCTCATCGAAGAGGCTCCGGACGGCACCATCTCACGCTTCGCGATCGTACAGACCGCGCCGGCCGACTACCCGACGATCCGCCCTCACCGCCTCGGCGTCGGCTTCTACAGCCTGCGCGGCGACGCGCTCGTGCGGGTGCACCGCATCGAGCTCGACGTCGACGGCGACCGCACCGACGTTCCCGAGCTGAAGGGCATCGCCCGCCCCGACCTCGTTCTGCTCAACGATGAAGACCTCGCCTACGCGAAGATCCGCCTCGACGAGCGTTCGCTGCAGACGGCGATCGATCACCTCGGGGCGATCAGCGACCCCCTCGCCCGCTCGCTGGTCTGGGGTGCCGCGTGGGACCAGACGCGGGATGCCGAGGCATCGGCCAGCGACTATGTCGACCTCGTCCTGCGCAACATCGGGGCGGAGACCGAGTCGACGACCGTCCGAACGACCCTCGCTCAGCTGCAGCTGGCCGCGAACTCGTACGTGTCACCCGAGAAGCGCGACGCCACGCGGGAGAGGGTCGCCGACGGTCTGTGGGCGCTGGCGCAGAGCGCCGAAGCCGGTAGCGACAGCCAGCTCCAGTTCGTCACGGCCTTCGCCAGCGCAGCCTCGACGGCGCAGCAGTGGGAGCGCGTCCGCCAGGTGCGCGACGGTGAGGTGACCTTCGCGGGGCTCGACATCGACACCGACCTTTCGTGGCAGCTCCTTGTTTCGCTCGCCGCCGGAGGTGCCGTCACGGCGGCCCAGATCGACGCCGCCCAGGCGGCCGACAACACCGCGAAGGGCGGAGAGTTCGCCGCGCAGGCGAAGGCAGCTCTGCCGAACGCCGAGGCGAAGTCGATCGCTTGGGAGTCACTCGTCTCGCGCGACGACCTGCCCAACACGATCGTGCGCGCCGCCGCCCTCGGCTTCACCCAGCCCGCCGGCGTCGACGTTCTCGGCGAGTTCGTGCCGCGGTATTTCGACATGCTCCTGCCGGTCTGGAACTCGCGCACGTACCAGATCGCGGCGTACCTCATCACCGGCCTCTACCCTGCCGCGCTCGCCAACGTCGCCCTGCGCGACGCGACGCGTGCCTGGCTCGCGGCGAACGGCGAGGCGGCACCGGCCCTCCGCCGGCTCGTGAACGAGAACCTCGCGGGCGTCGAGCGCGCCCTCGCCGTACAGGAGCGCGACGCGCAGTAGATCCCCCTTGCGATGGACGCGGGACCGCCCGTCGTTTCCGTACGGTGGAGTCATGATCGTTGCAGAAGGACTCACGAAGCGGTTCGGCGATAAGACCGCAGTAGACGACGTCTCGTTCACCGTGCACCCCGGGAAGGTCACGGGATTCCTCGGACCGAACGGGGCGGGCAAGTCGACGACGATGCGCATGATCGTCGGACTCGACCGGCCCACCGCCGGGACGGTGACCGTCGGCGGAGGCGCGTACCGCACCCTGCGGTCGCCACTCACCGAGGTGGGGGTGCTGCTGGACGCGAAGGCTGTGCACACCGGCCGAACGGCCCGTGAGCACCTCCGTGCGATGGCCGCGACGCACGGCATCGGACGCGATCGGGTGAACGAGGTCATCGAGCTCACCGGGATCGGATCGGTGGCGGGCAAGCGCGCGGGGAAATTCTCGCTCGGCATGGGCCAGCGCCTCGGCATCGCGGCGGCACTCCTCGGTGACCCGCACACGTTGATCCTCGACGAGCCGGTGAACGGCCTCGACCCGGAGGGCGTGCGCTGGGTGCGTCAGTTCGTGCGCCACCTCGCGTCAGAGGGTCGCACGGTGCTGTTGTCCAGCCATCTCATGAGTGAGATGTCGCAGACCGCCGATCACGTGATCGTGCTCGGTCGAGGCAAGGTCCTTGCCGACGCCCCCCTCGCCGAGATCGTGCGCGCATGGACGCGGGCGAGCCTCGTCGTCCGCTCGCCCCGACTCGCCGAGCTGGCGCAAGCGGTCGCCGGCCCCGACGTCGTCGTCACACCTCTGGATCCCGGCGCAGCCGAGATCACGGGGATCACCGCCGCAGTGGTGGGAGACCTCGCGGCTTCGCTCGGCATCCCGGTGCACGAGCTGACGCCCCGATCCGGGTCGCTGGAAGATGCCTACCTCGCCCTCACCGGCGAGTCCGTCGAATACAAGACCAAGGAGATCGCATGACCGCCCCCGCCGCCGTCGCACCCGCCCCGACGACACGGTCGCGCTCCGGATCTCGCTACCGCCTGAGCTTCGCGCACCTGTTGAGCAGCGAGTGGATCAAGATCTGGAGCGTCCGCTCGACCTGGTGGGCGCTCGCCGTCGCGGCGGTGCTGTCGATCGGCATCTCGATGCTGATCGCCGCAGCCACCGCGAACTCGCCCTCACCGTTCCCCGCGATCAGCACGATCCTCCTCCCGACGCAGTTCACGATGCTCGTGGCGGGGATCCTCGGTGCGATCGTCGTCACCGGTGAGTACTCCACCGGGATGATCCGTTCGACGCTGACCGCAGCTCCGCGCCGCGGGGCGGTGCTCGTCGCCAAGGCGATCGTGATCTCGCTCATCGTCGCGATCACCACGATCCTCATCTACGCGATCGCGATCGCCGCGACGTCATCGATCGTTCCCCAGGGGATCGACTGGTCCGAGCCCTCGCAGTCGATCGTCCCGCTCATGTACGGCGTCCTCGCGATGGTCGCGTATACCTTGATCGGACTCGGCTTCGGATTCCTCATCCGCAACGGCGCGGGCGCGATCGCCGCGACGGTCGGCGTGCTGTTCGTGCTGCCGATCGTCCTCAGCCTCTTCTCCATCGCCGGCGAAGGGTGGCGCTGGATCGTCGATCTGACAAAGTACCTCCCGTCGAATGCGGGGGGCGCCCTCGCGACACCGGGCGCAGAAGACGTCGTCCCCTCGCTACTCGCCCTCGCGGGCTGGGTCGTCGTCCCCGTGGTGCTCGGCTGGCTGGTTCTCAGGTCGCGCGACGCGTAGTCCGATAACGGAGAGGAGTGCGTTTCTGAACACGTTCAGAAACGCACTACTCTCAGGGTATGGAAGATCCTCAGCATCCCATCGCCGTCATCGCGGGCGCGAGTGGCTTCATCGGCACGGCCGTCTCGAAGGCTCTCACCGAGGACGGCTACGAGATCAGGCTCATCGGTCGCAGCGCCGCCTTCCGCTGGGGTGATCAGGCTGCACTGAGGCGTGCCGTCGATGGCGCGGCACTTCTGGTCAACCTGGCCGGAAAGTCCGTCAACTGCCGTTACACCGATCGGCATCGCGACGAGATCTTCCGCTCGCGCATCGACACGACCCGCGCGCTGCGCGAGGCTGTCGCGGCGGTGGAGCATCCTCCGATCGTGTGGATGAACGCGTCGACGGCCACCATCTACCGGCACTCGACCGACCGCCCGAACACGGAAGCCGACGGACGCGTCGGCGAGGGCTTCTCGGTCGACGTCGCCACCTCGTGGGAGCGTGAGTTCTTTGCCGGCTCACTCCCCCGGACCCGCCGAATCGCTCTGCGCATGGCGATCGTGGTCGGCGACGGGCCCGCCACTCGGCTTCTGTTCGGCCTCGCCCGGCTCGGACTGGGCGGGACGCAGTTCGACGGCTGGTGCCCACCCCATCGCCGATACCGCGGCATCGGCGCGCACCCGACGGGCCCGGATCGAGCGCCGTGGCACCGCACCCACGGGCACCAGCGGTTCAGCTGGGTGCACATCGACGATGTCGTACGCGCGATCCGCTTCATCCGCGACGATGTCCGGCTCGAGGGGGCTGTCAACATCGCGTCGCCGAACCCGACCGACAATCGCACCCTGATGCGCACGCTGCGCAGCGTCGTCGGCGCTCCGATCGGCGTGCCCACCCTCCGGTGGATGCTCGAACTGGGCATGTGGGTGATGCGCTCCGAGTCCGAGCTCATCGTCAAGAGCAGGTGGGTACTGCCCGAGACACTCACGACTTCGGGATTCACCTTCGCCCACCCTGTTCTGGAAGAGGCGCTCCAAGAAGTACATGCCGACAGCATCCGTGGATCGCGCATGAGCCGTGATGAGCCGAGGAGTCAGCCCCATGTCCGCTGACGAGCTGGGGAGAAAGGGCGACCGTACGCGGATGCGCATCCGCACTGCGGCGCTCCGCTCGTTCCGCGAGCACGGCTACGACGCGACGACCATCCGCAGGATCGCGGATGAGCTCGGCCTGTCGGTCGGGGCGACGAACTATCACTTCCCGTCGAAGAACCACCTCATCCAAGAGCTCTACCGCGATGTGCAGGAGGCCCATCGTGCGGCCGCGGAGCCGGCCCTCGCGGTCGAGACGAACCTGATCGAACGCCTGCGGATCGTCTATTCGGTAGGGCTCGATCAGCTCGAGCCGTACCATCCGCACGCCGGCGAGTTCCTCTCCGCGGCCGTGTCGCCGCGCTCGCCCATCAATCCCCTGTCTGAGCAGTCCGCCGAATCACTGACGATCGTGCAGAATCTGTTCATCGAGGCCATCGACGGCGCGGCGGCGACCGGACTCCCCAACGATGTGCGCACGCTCCTCCCCCGCGCACTCGTCCTCGCCCATCTCCTACTTGCGATGTTCTGGGTGTACGACAGCTCGGACGATCGGATACGTACTCGACGGCTGCTCGATCGTGGGCTGGGCCTGTTGAAGACCGCCCTGCCGATGGCACGCCTGCCGATCCTCCGCGGCCTCGTCAAGGATCTGCTGTCGCTGGTCGGCGAGGTGCGGGCCTAGCGTCGAATCGCGACGTCAATCACTCCATGCGCTCGCGCTCTGATGTCGCTACGAAGCAGTGGGACTCGTAGCGGTGATCCGTTCGTCTGCTCCGCGAATCACGAAGGCGACACCGATGAAGGCGACCACGATCGCGATGATCTCGAGCGTGCCGCCGAGCGCGAAGAACGGGCCGGGCGTGCCGTGACCGAGGCCGAAAGTCGAGAAGTCCCACAGGCCGTGGAGCACCATGGCCCAGATCAGGCTGCCGGTCACGCGCCGGAGGATGTAGAAGATCGTGCCGGCGCCGAACGCGAGCCCGACCTGCTGCACCGTCGGGCCGATCGCTTGACCGGTCAGCGCATTCACAAGGTGCATGAGGCCGAACAGCGCGGAGGTGAGCAACCACACCCACACCTCTGAGAGTCGGCTGCGCAGACCAACGATCAGCAGTCCTCGCGTGGTCAGCTCCTCCGTGAAGCCGACCAGGAGAAGGACGATGGATGCCGCGAAGAAGGCCCCGTCGTACGACCCCCAGTCGGTGGATGCGAGGTTGAGCACCAGGGCGACCACCATGAGAAACGGTGCGATGATCGGCCACTTGTGAGCCGACCGGTGCCGGTCGAACAAGGCCGGACGCCACCAGCCGAGGAGGGTGGTGGTGATGGCGAGGAGGATCGCGCTGACGATCAGCGAGAGCCCCGCACCGAGGAAGAGGTTGATGCCGCTCTTGCCGAAGTCGGTGTACGGGATCCCGAAGATCTGCTGCACGCCGAAGACGACGGCGACATAGGCGAGGTAGATGACGACGCCGATCCACACGCGGGGGCGGACACGGTATCGATCAGTGGCGTTCAGAGTCATTCGGACTCCTCGTGCGCCTCGACCTCTCCGAGCAGGTCCTTGAGCCCGAGGCCCCCGATGTTCTGCGCCTCGACCTCGAGGGTGGTGCCCGTCGTCGTGTCGGTCAGACCGATGACCAGGACGGTGCCACGGCGGTGCTTCGTGACCTCGAGGTCTTTGCGTTCGATGTGAGCGACCGGGTGCAGGTTCTTCCAGCCGCCGACCAGCCCGGTGCTCTTGCGCCCGAGAACATAGAGGCGCTCGGGCGACAGCGCCAAGACGAGGGAGGGGTAGCTGCCCCTGGATGCGGCGTTCACCCGCTCGCCGATCATGCCGCCCGCGACACCCCACGCCATCGTGTTGTTCCCGCCGCCTGCGACGCCCGCCGCGGCGCCGAGCACGCCGGCGAACGTGGAACCTCGCGGCATGACAACGGCCACATCGAGAACCTCGTCATCGGGAATCACTGCCTGCGCGCCCTCGCGGGCATGTTCTTCTCTGGACATCGGCTTTCTTCCCATCCGATCGACCGTCGACCCGGATGATCGACGAGTGCTCACCTCCACGCTACGCGAAGAGCAAGACATTCCTGAGCAAAAGACGCGGGCTTGACCGCACCGGCGGGTTGCCCGACAATCCGCCTGGTTGAATGGACGCGGAGGGGGCGTGCGCAAGGATGAATGCGACAGCGCGAGACCGCGGGATGGCGCTGCTGGGGCAATTCAGCGACGCGATGACGCACGTCTTCGATGACGCATTCGGGACGCGCTGGGCCGAGATCGACGACATCCTCGCGATGGCCGTGATCGTGGGCGACCACGGTGCGACGACCCGACAGCTCGCCGACACCAGCGGTCTGGGCAGACGCGCGATATCCCGCATGGTCGCCCGCTTATGCTCGGAGGGATTGGTCGCTACACGGCCATCGGGCAGTGACAGGCGCGCTGTAGAGGTGGTTCTCACCGACCGCGGCGAACGACGCGCAGCGGTGCTGCGCGACTCGATCGATGACTTCTTTCGCGAGAGCACCGAGATCGCCCGCGAGATCAGCGAGGGGCTGCGAACCACCCGGACCCCGCACGCGCGCGCGGTTTCCGTCGACCCGATCGATCTGCTTCAGCGCGTCTGCGAAGCGGGCGTATCGCTCGTGCGCGCCATGCCGGATGCCGCAAACCAGGGACAGCTCGCCGCTCGCCAGCGAGCGGCGCTCGTTCAGATCGCCACTCAGAGCGTCGTACGCCCGAACGACCTTCCGCCCTCCCTCGGAGTTTCGCGAGCGGGTGTGGCGTACATCGTCGACCAGCTGGTCGCCAAGGGATTCGTCCACCGTCGACGCGGAGCCATACCCGAAGACCGGCGAGCCGTCGTCCTTGAGGCCACCGAAGAAGGCGTCAGCGCCGTATACGCCGTGATGGACGCAATCGAACACCAGCGCGACATGCTTTCAGAGCTCTTCGCCGAGGTCGCGCTCTGGCGCCAACGGGCGATCATCCATGTGAGCGACCTCGTCAGGGACGAACCACAGCCGTGAAGTCCACGCCATCACCCGCTCGTCACGGCGGCGGTGCTCAGGTGATCGCGAGCCGCCAGCTACGGCACCATCCGTCTTCCCATACCGTCGACGACTACCTGGCTGCCGCGGGCGTGCACCCGAACTTGCGCCGAAAGGCTCGATGGAACGTGGTGACGTCGTCGAATCCGCATTCCGCCGCCACACTGCCGATGGTCTTCGCCGATGACTGGGGTGCTCTCAATACCGACCACGCCCGCTCGAGGCGTTCGTCTCGCAGCCATGCCGCGAATGTCTCGTGATTTCCGGCGAAAGCCGCTTGAACCGTACGGATGGAGCAGGAGAAGGCCCGCGCGATGTCCTCCGCGGATAGCCGCGGGTCCCGCATCCGCTCTGTCGCAAGGAGCTTGAACTGCTCGAGGCGGTCTGGTCGAGCAGCACCGTCGGGACGTGCAGAGTCGCCGAGGAGTGCGACGACGGCCGACGCCATGCTTGCCGCCACGCGGGTACGGCCGCTGCGGAGCATTTCCGTGACCAGACCCATTTGAGCGGCGACCTGCCGGCCTAGTGCCGCGGTCGCCATCATGTCGTTCACCCGCCGTGTGGCCGCATAGTCCAGCATCAGATCAGACCGAGGAATCCGGAGCGAGAACAGATTCAGGCGCTGGCGGGCGTCGGCCAAGACGTGAAATGGAGCGGTGTTGTCGAGGAGAAGCGCCGATCTGGCCGGCCGGGTCCATTCCTCTCCCCGTTGCCGAAGCCCCCACGGGCCGATGCTGTAGTTCAGGAAGTACGCATCGTCCGGTGTACGCGATACGGACTGACGATCCCGGCGGCCCTGGACGCCCGGAGTGTTGATCCAACCGAGCGACAATCCGCCCAGATCGAACAGGGCGAAATCCGCGTCGAATACTCCGCCCTCAGCCGGGCGGTCCGGGCGGACGCCGACATAGACGTCGGCGATGCCGTCGCAGAACGCGTCGAAGTCGCGCCCGCGGCTCAGACCGCGGGTGGTTCCGGTCACGTACGCCGCGGACCACATTTCGCCTACTGCCACAACTCTGCACCCGACGCCACTGTCGGGCCCCTCCCGTCTGCCTATTGTGGACCTCGGATCAGAGCCGATCAACGTACGAAGGAGCCGCAATGGCGAACGAATCAACCATTCTTCTCGTCCACGGTGCGTGGCACGGTTCGTGGGCGTGGGAGCCGCTCGCGGTGATCCTGCGTTCCCGGGGCTGGGAAGTCAGGACGGTAGACCTCCCCACCGTCCACTCGCAGCGGAAGGCCGACCTTTCCCTCGCCGACGACGCGGATGCCGTCGCCGCTGCGATCGCCGACATCGATGGGCCTGTGACCGTCGTCGCCCATTCGTACGGCGGCGTACCCACCACTCAAGGGGCCACGGATCCTCGCGTGCAGCACATCGTCTACATCGCCGCGTTCGTGCTGGACGAAGGCGAGTCGCTCCTCGCGGCCGTCGGCGGGGTCGCGCCCGATTGGTGGCATATCGACGGCCCGCTCGCCACCGCAGGAGACAGCAGCCAGCCGCCGGCGAGCCTGTTCTACGGCGACCTCGGCGACGCAGAAGCCGCTGAATACTCGGCGATGCTCTTGCCGCAGAGCGTGAAAGCCTTCACCGATCCCGTCTCGACCGTCGCGTGGCGCGACCGACCGACGACCTACGTGATCACGGAGCAGGACGCGATCTTCCCCGTCTTCGCTCAAGAGGCGCTCGCCGAGCGTTCCGGCTCGGCGACGCACCGCCTGGTCGCCAGTCATTCGCCGTTTCTCAGCATGCCCGGAGCCGTCGCCGACATCATCGAGAGCGCCGCTCGGGGGTGAGCTCCCGCGCAGCAATCCGCCCTAGCGGTGAAGCGAGGGGATGATGTGGGCGCCGATGCGACGACCCCACCGCGCGTAGGTGCGAGGAGTGAGGTCGTTCGCGGCATCCAGATCGATCATCGGTGTCCCCGACCGTGCGCAGACCTCGCGGGTCTCTGCGTCGAGCAGTCGTGCGTGCTTCCCCGTGATCCGACGTGCGACGGGTGTGAGCGACCTCGTCAGGTGCATGCTGGCCGCGCTCGTGACGAACACTGACGCCGGCCCCGAAGACGTCAAGAACTCCACCAGTTCGGTCATGCTGCGTTGCCAACTACGGCGACCTGTCAGACAGAAGGCATCGGTCGTCGCGAGCATGAGGACGACCGCGTCATAGTCCGCGAAATCGACTCCGGCAAGACACCCGAGCGTCGAACGAGCGGACGCATCCGGCTGCGCGATGACGGAGACCACGGCTCCGCGTGCGGCGTGTTCTGCGACATAACGTGCCAGAGTGCCGGCGATCCCCAGCTCGTGGATCAGCACGCCGCAACCCGCGGCCGGCCCGTCACCGATGATGAGGATCCGGATCGGATCGACCCCGGGGATGCTGACCACGGCCGGCTCTGCCGGATAGCACCATCCGCGTTGCTGCCGGGTCGATGCTCTGAACAGGCCCCAGAAGAGTGGACCGAGCACCACCTCCGGGTTCTCCCACATCCCGCCGCGACCGGGCGAAGCCCTCCGGGCGGGGGCGCGCCTGGGGTCGACGGCGCGCTCACCGGCGACGAGTGCGGATCGCGGACGGACCGGCATCTGGGGACTCATCGGCTGTCGCCTTTCCGGAGAACGTCGCTTGCCGCTTCTGCGGCGTCTAACCGTATGGACACGAGCACGACGATCGATATCCGATTCGCGCACCAGAGCGTCCGATCTGCGCATGCGCATGCCGTCGGCGCGCAGTGGCGGCGCGTAAGATCCATGGTGGATCAGAGGTGAGCGAGATGTTTGAGAGCCACCGCGTCGCAACCAGTCGCGACGCCGAATCTGCCCGGCAGTCCCTCAGCGAAGTCTTCCTCCCCGTCGACTTCGCCTCGGTACCTGCATCGACGACCTTCGAGATGCACCTCAACGCGCTGACGGTCGGTCGAGTCACGTGTGGCTACATGAGTTTCCGCGATGCCGTGCACATCGAGACGGCGGAGGCCGAGAACTATCACGTCGACATTCCGACGGAAGGCCGAGCGATGATGCGTGCGGGACTCGGCTCGCCGCTGTACGGAACGAACCAGACTGCGGGTATGTTCATGCCGGGGCGTCCGGTGCAGATCCGGAGCGAGGATCGCTTCTCACAGCTCTCGCTGATGATCCCGCGCGACCACCTGCAGCTGGAGCTCCAGAACCTCCTGGGCCGGGAGCTCTCGCGCCCGCTCGAGTTCGGCGGCGAGATCGACCTCGCAACGCAGGGTGCTCAGGCGATGCTGCACGTCGTGCGGATCATCGACGAGGCATCGTCCCAAGCGGGAGGACTGCTGGCTCATCCGCTGGCTGCGCAGAAGCTTGAGCAGGTTCTCATTCACAGTCTGCTGTTCGCGCAGCCGCATAACCACTCGGCCGAGTTGGCCGGCCGCACCCCCTCCGTCGGGACTGAGCCGGTCTCGCGCGCTGCGGAGATCATGCGCGCCGACCTGGGGCATCCGTGGAGCGTCACGGAACTTGCCTCGGCGGTATCGGTGAGCGTTCGCGGCTTGCAGGACGGTTTCCGGCGGTCCCTCGGCACGACGCCCATGGCCTACTTGCGCGACCTTCGACTAGAACGCGTTCATGCGGAACTCGCCGACGCCGTGCCTGCGACACACAGTGTGACCGGAGTCGCCGCGCGCTGGGGTTTCGTCCATCTGGGGAGGTTCGCGGCGGCCTACCGTGCACAGTTCTCGGAGAGTCCGTCTGAGACCCTGCGGTCACGACCCCCGCGGCGCCCGGAGTCGGCTTAGACACCCGTCTCTGCCGGGAGGCGTCCGGATGCGACGGCTCGCCGCAGCAGCTCGAAGTCGGCCTCGGCCACATCGGCGTAGGCGGCCGACCATGCCGTCGTCGCCTCCGCGAATTCCGCGGATCGCCCGAGGTAGCTGACGATCGCGGCCGACGCGGGAGACTGCCCGTGCGCCCGGGCCAGGAGCGAGGCGCAGAGCGCCCCGTACGAGCTGAACTGGTCGGCGTCGAGCTCCGTCAGTTCGATCGATCCCTTCATGTCGCGGAACTGCCGCCAGTAGTAGTCCACGCGGTGACGATCCGCCGAGTCCCCGGCCCAGCCCCGCATCCATCCGACGAAAAGGTCGGAGTTCGCCTGAAGGATCCGCTGGGCGGCGACCACGCGATGACCCTCGATGAAGTCGCTCTCGCCATGGCGGCCGGGAATGATCGACCGCCGGCCGCCGTACGTCGTCAAGACGGACGGCGGGGCCTCCTTCACCTGCAGGAACAGCATGTCGCCGGTCGGACCCTCGACGGCGAGCAGGTAACAGCGGGTGCCGACACTGCCGACACCGACGGCCCGCAACGCGAAATCGACGACGCGGTACTGCTCCAGCAGGAACGCGATGTCTTCGCGCAGGGTCGCACGGTACTGGATGAACAGGTCGGTGACCTCGCCGAGGGTCGCGTGGTCGACGTGGCGCAGGATGGGAGGCTGGTCCACGATGCGGATGCCCCCGTCCACCGAGAACGTCGTCAGGCGCTGCAGGAGACGCTCGGACGTGCGTGCGCGAGCCTTCTTCGCCGCTTTGCGGACCGTTCTGGCGCCTTTCTCCCCGAGGCGGCGAGCGACCGTGGAGGTGTCGACCCGCGTGTAGTAGCGCTCCCGCGTGGAGAGGCGGCAGTACCCCCGCAGCATCTCGCGGTAGGCATCGGCCGCGGCGAAGACTGCGTCGCGGCATGCGTCCTCACCCAGGCCGATGTCGCGCCCGCTGATGTGCACGCTCGCGGTGAGCCGGCGCACGTCCCACTCCCAGGGCGCCACGCCGCCCTCGTCGAAGTCGTTGAGGTCGAACACGAGGGCGCGTTCGGGTGATGCGAAGAACCCGAAGTTCGATATGTGGGCGTCGCCGCAGGAGACCACTTCGAGGTCGGTGGTGGGTGCATCGCGTAGATCGGCGGCCATCACCGCGGCCGTCCCACGGTAGAACGAGAACGGGGATTGCAGCATCCGTCCCACCCGCACCGGCACAAGATCCTTCAATCTCGATGCGTGCTGTTCGTCGAGGATGGCGAGCGGGTTCCGGTCGACGGGGAGGACGAGCTCGGCCAGGCCGCGCCGAGGGATACGCTTGCGCACCGTTCGGCCGACTTCGTGCGCGGATGACCGTCGCTCCTCGTTGCTCATGGGGCACGTTACCGCGTGACGGCAGCCGTCGGAGGGGAATCGTCGAATGATGCCCGCCAGCACCGCATCGAAAGAGCCTGCATCGCGTCGAAAGAGGAGCGGTTCGTGGAGACGGAGGGAATCGCATCGGCACAACGTCGTCGTTCGCCGCCGCGCCCGAGCAGTCCGGTGTCGAGCGACTCACGCCGCACGACCTCCGCCACACAGCAGCGAGCCTCGCGATCTCGTCCGGTGCGAACGTGAAGGCGGTGCAGCGCATGCTCGGCCGCAAGTCGGCGGCCATGACCCTCGACACCTACGCCGATCTCTTCGAGGACGACCTCGCCGACGTCGCGCTCGCCTCAACCAGGGCGCTCTCACCGCTGACGTCGCGCGGATCGTTCAGGTATGAATGTGGGCAAGCCCGAAGAGTGTGGGCAAATCGCGAAACGGCACCGCACACGATCAAACGAAAAGGGCCAGAGACCCGCGTGATTCCGCGGATCTCTGGCCCTCTTCCGTGACAGCGGTTCGTGGAGATGGGGGGAATCGAACCCCCGTCCATCGCTGAGTCTCTGCGCATTCTCCGGGCGCAGTCTGTGAAGGCGTTCTGCTCGGCTCCGACATTTGTCACAGACACCTAAGTCGACGAGCCCAGCCTGGGAAGAGTCCCACGCGACGTCCAGACGCCGTCACGCAGCAAGTCCCCTAGATGACGCAAGGGTCCGTAGCGGGAACGCCTACGGTCTTACGGAGTTCAGGCTCGCTTAAGCAGCGAGGGCGAACTCATTGCGATTTGCATCGGCAATTATATTTTTGCAGAGGTCGTTTACGAGATAACCCTGCATCCTCGGCCCGCTTCTCGCAGATCATAAGACGATGTCGAAACCGATCATCCCCGTGATCCTTCTTTCGAAGGCGGCCGCTGTCACGCTGTTGACTTGTCACACCCGCCACCGAGGTGGCGAGCATCCCAGTCTACAACGGATGCCGCATCCCGCCCATTCCCCCGCGCGCTCCGTCAGACGACGCGGCCGTCGAACCTGAGCTCACCACGAACGATCGAGTCGCCGGAGTGGCTCGGATTTCCGTCGATCTTCTCCTGCGAGATGTCGACCAGCACGTAGTCCTTCAGGTTGACGCCCGCGGGGATCGGGAATGTGCCTTCCGTGCCGTCCAAGACCCCGAGGCTGATGAGCGCCGACGCATCGGCCGTAATCAACCACACTTCCCGGTAGGTGTCGGGCGTCTGCGATGCTTCCAGCGTCACTCGCACGACCTGCTCGCCGTCGCGCTTCTGCTCGACGAGAGCAGAACCTTCGGCACCGGGATGATCGGGAAATGGCGCGAGCGCGGCCTCCGCGACCGGGACGAGCGCCGAGCGCTGACCGAGCGCCCACCCGCCGAGGCCGATCCCTGCGAGCAGCGCGATCGCAGCAGCGAGCGACCAGAACGTGCGTAGTCGCGACGCTCGGGATCGACGGACGGCCCCCGCCGCGACCTTCTCGTCGGCGCCTTCATCGGAGGGCGCACTGAGGTGCAGCTCCTGCGCGATCCGCGTCCACACCACGGGGTCCGGCGTCTCGATCTCGCCGACGTCGATCGTCGCGCGACCGACCTGAACGGCGCGCGTCAGTTCCTGGAGCTCTTCGGCGCACGTGGCGCATTCGACGAGGTGTGCAGAGTCGGCGCGGGACGCGACCGGCTCGCCCATCGCCAGAAGCGCGAGCTGGTCCGGGTCGAGGTGATCATCGGGGCGCGGCATGGGTCACCTCCAATCTGGTTCGCAAGCGGGAAAGACTTCGTCGGATATGGCTCTTGACCGTTCCCAGTGGCATTCCCAATCGCGTCGCGATCTCCTGATGCGACAGGTCATCGAAGAACGCCATGCGTATCACCGTGCGGGCATCGGGTTCCAGTCGCTCCAGCTCGCTGGCCACCAGGATCGTGTCGCCGAGGTCTGCGGTCGGAGCAACGACGAGCTCTTCCGGGCTGACCGTCCGCTGCAGCTGGTCCTGCAGCATCCGGATGCGCGTGCGTGTCTCATGCGTATCGGCGATGCGGCGTTTGGCGATCACGACCAGCCACGTCGACAAGCGACCCTTGTCAGGATCGTACGACCCGCGCGATGTCCACGCCGAGACGAACGTGCGTTGCGTGACATCCTCCGCGTCGCTGCGGTCACCCAGCGATCGCAGGGCCAGCGTGTAGACCACCGGCGACCAGCGTCGGTAGACCTCTTCCAGTGCGCGCTCGTCTCCGGCGGCGAAGCGCATGCTGAGTGCTGCCTCGCGGTGGGGAGGGGATGCGGCATCCACGGCGTCTTCCTCGATCATGTGCGCGGACCGATCATGCGACGGGCTTCGCGATCATGACCACGTTATCCCGGTAGTGACCGGTCGAGGAGTCGAACTCTCCCCCGCACGTGATGAGGACCAGCGCGGGAGGACCCGTCCGTTCGAACAGCGCGGCGGTGGGCAGCTCGGCCTTCGGATAGTAGGTGATGCTCTCGACGGCGTAGCGGAGCATCCCCCCGCCCGTCGTCGCGACGACGACCTCGGAGCCGGCGGGCACGTCACGGAGCGAGGCGAAGGGGCCGATGGGATAGTCCGGCGAGTCGATGTGCGCGGCGATGACGGTATTGCCTTGCCCGGTCGACGGGTCGGGGCCGTAGCGGTACCAGCCCGCGATCGCCGGATCCGGGGGGAGCTCCATGAAGCCGTCACTCTCGACCCCGACCGGAATCACGGGCACGTCGATCCCGATCGCGGAGATCGCGACGCCGACGGGAGGATCGCCCTGCGTCGGGGGCGCGAGCGTCGCCGCCGACCTCGGGATATCTGCCGGTGCCGTCTGTCGAGGGGGCGGAGTCGTCGCCGACTCGCTGACGATGGGCGGCGCGGCGGCCGGCGCGGGCGACGAGCACCCCGACAGCACAACAGCTGTCAGGGCGATCGCGATCAGGGAGGCCTGACTTCTTCTCATCGGCGTAGGGAACTTCCTCGGGGAGAACCGACCGCGGGCAGCGAACACGCGAAGCGTCTGGGGGGGTCGCGCTGCCCGCGGTCGGGGGTCAGGATTCGATGCGGCGGCGGCGGACGATCACGACGGCTGCGACGAGGGCAGCGAGCGCCACGGCGGCTCCGCCGATCCAGATCGCCCGAACCATCTCATCGCGCTGAGCTGCGTAGCCCGCGGTTCCCGAATTGACGCCGCCCGGGTTGGTGTGGGCGACGGTGATCTCCTGCGTGGCGAGCGCGAGGTTTCCGTCTTCGGCGCTTCCCCACGCGTACACGATCGTGAGAGTGCCGTCCTTGATGACCACATCCGCGGGTCCGATCACCGGAGCGGTCGTGCCTGCCAGGGCGACAGCGGCCGAGACGGTCGAGGCGGGGAGCACGAGGCTCGCCTCGTTCGGGTTGGTCAGCCCTGAGACGACGGCGGCGCCGCCGGCCAGGATGTCGACGGCCGGAGCCGCCGCGACATGCCGCACCGTCAGGCGACCCTGACCTGCAGGGGTGGCGCTGATGTCGTTGGTGAAGTTGGTCACCGTGGGGTTGCCGCTCGCATCCAGGTGAGCCACCGCTGTGTAGCTCGACCCCGCCGCGAGGCTGAGGGTGATCGGTCCGAGCACGGGAGCGCTCGCGTCTGCCGCATCCGCTGCCGTGATGGCGACGACGTGGTCACCCGCGGGAACATCGAGCGGCCCCGCGAGGGTGCCCGGAGTGAAGTTGTCGAGAGTGAGCGCACCATCGACGTAGACGTCGACCGTCAGTCCTGGGATGGCGTGGAGAACGGAGAGGTCCGCACTGGTCGACGAGATGGCCTGAGCGGGGGCGACGAAACCGATCGCCGCCACGATGCCGGCCGCGAGGCCGAGAGTGAGTGTCTTGCGCACGAGTTCCTCCTTCAGCGAGCGGCCGATCCGCCCGTCATGGAGTTCTTCCGCCGGAGCGGCCGATTCGGATGCAGGTGGATGCGATTTCTTCGAAGGACCCCGGGCCGCGGCGTAGGGTCGTGCCATGAGTGAAGTCATCATCACCGTCCGCGGCGAACACGAGACGCGCATCGCGCCGGAGGAGGGCGTCGCCCGTATCACTGTCAAGGCCGAGGGCCCCGAGCGGGGCAAGGTGGTCGAGCGCATCGCCGCACTGGCGTTCCCGCTTCGCGACGACCTGAGCGCACGCGAGGAGCAGGGCTCGATCGTCGAGTGGTCGAGCCAGCGAACCACGGTCTGGGCGAACCGTCCATGGAACAACGACGGCAAGCAGCTCGCCCTCGTGCACTACGCATCCGTCGAGATCACGGCGACGTTCAGCGACTTCGCCGCTCTCTCGTGGTGGGTGAGCGACGTGGCCGAGCGCGAGGGCGTGCAGGTCGACGGGGTGACGTGGCGACTGACTCCCGAGACGGCGAAGAAGACGGAAGCCGACGTCGCGACCGAGGCCGTCCGCGTCGCGGTGGATCGCGCCACCGCATACGCCGGAGCGATCGGGCTGAGCGCGATCACTCCGCTCGAGATCGCCGATCTCGGGCTGCTGACCCATGCCGCTCCCGACAGCGGCGGAGCGCCCGCCCCGAAGATGATGCGGGCGATGGCGATGGGCGCGATGGACTCGGGGCCCGCGGTCCAGTTCCAGCCAGAGGACATCGTCGTCACGGGCGCCGTCGAGGCGCGTTTCATGGCACGCTGAGCCCGCCTGCGACCGGATATCTTGGCTCGATGAGCTCCGCGACGATACGCCTCGGGATCGCCGAGCGACTCTCCCGCATGATTCAGCTTCCGACGGTGTCGGCCGAGCTGGAAAAGCGCGGGTCCGCGCCCTTCGACGATTTCGTCGCCCTTCTGGCTGAGCTGTATCCGCTCACTCACGCCCACCTCGTCCTCGAGCGCCACACCGAGTTCGGACTTCTCTTCCGGTGGAAAGGCAAGGGAACAGCATCCGATGGACCACTCGTCCTGATGGCGCACTACGACGTGGTGCCGGTCGACGAGAGCGACGACTGGACCTATCCGCCTTTCGAGGGACGGATCGCCGGTGGCTCGGTCTACGGGCGGGGCGCCCTCGATGACAAAGGCCCCCTCATCGTGATCCTCGAGGCGGTCGAGAACCTCCTCGCCGACGGCTTCACGCCCGCCCGAGACGTGTACCTCTCGTTCGGCGGGAACGAAGAGACCTACGGCGCTGCGGCGCAGGCGATCGCCGACGCCTTCCGCTCACGCGGCATCGTGCCCTGGCTCGTCGTCGACGAGGGAGGTGCAGTCGTCGACTCTCCGCTGCCGTTCGTACCGGGGCGTGCCGCCATGATCGGCGTCGGCGAGAAGGGCGTGCTGACCGTCACGATCACCGCGAGGGGCGAAGGCGGCCACGCTTCCGCTCCCCCGCAGCTCACCGCCGTCGCCCGCATCGCGCGCGCGATCGACCGCCTCGACGCGCGCACGTTCCGCCCGAGGGCACCGAAGGCCATCACCCGGATGCTGTCGCAGTTCGCCGGACAGTCTTCGGGCCCCGCTCGGCTTCTCCTGCGCGTGCTCGGCTCGGTGCCGCCGCTCACGGCGCAGGTCTTCGCACGCCTCGGCGGCGAGCCCGCCGCGCTGGTGCGGACGACCGTCGCGGCCACGATGCAGTCCGGCGGAACGGCCGCGAACGTCCTGCCGTCGCAGGCGTCCGCCACGGTGAACCTGCGGATCGCGCTCGGCGAAACCGTCGCAGGCACTGTGCGGCGGATCCGACGCCGCCTTCGTGATCCGCTCGTCGTCGTCAGGGTCGAAGAGTCCAGCGAGCCATCTCCCGAGTCCGCCACCGACAACGCCCAGTTCGCCCTGCTCGCCGACGCCCTCGCTGCCTCGCACCCCGGCATCCCCGCCGTTCCCTACGTGATGATGGCCGCCACCGACTCGCGCCACTTTCACCGCTTCTCGCCCGCGGTCTACCGGTTCGCCCCCCTGGAGATGTCCAACGCGCAGCGCGCATCGATCCATGGCGTCGATGAGAGCGTCGAGATCATCGCCCTCGAGCGCGGCGAGAAGTTCCACCGGACGCTGATCGAACGCCTGCGCTGACCGGGCGCTACAGTGATCGCACCCGATTCCCCGGCCTACGAAGGAGCACGATGACGCGCGCCAAGACTCTGGGCGCTCTGGCGAGCGTCGTGGGATTCCTCGCCTTCGTCGAGTTCACGAGCGG
This sequence comes from Microbacterium rhizomatis, assembly GCF_008710745.1. Taxonomy (GTDB): domain Bacteria; phylum Actinomycetota; class Actinomycetes; order Actinomycetales; family Microbacteriaceae; genus Microbacterium; species Microbacterium rhizomatis. The sequence goes on along the minus strand of NZ_VYSA01000001.1, from coordinate 298,183 downwards.
AATCCTCCAGGGGTACTACACCCCGATGCTGACGAACATCGCCCGCAACCTCGGCATCCACGACGCTGACGTGAACTGGCTCGAAGGCACCCAGCTCATGCTGTCGGCGCTCGTGGTGCCGGCATTCGCAAAGCTGGGCGACATGGTCGGCCACAAGCGGATGCTCTTGATCTCGACCGCCATCACCGCCGCCGCCTCGCTCGTCCTGCCGTTCACGGACGTCTTCGCGGTGTTCCTCGTGGCCTGGGCCCTGCAGGGCTTCTACGTCGTATGGCTCCCCCTCGAGATCGCGCTGATCTGGTCGCGGTCGCGCTCGATGAGCGGACGTTCGGGCATCACGGCGCGCGCCGCGGGCCTGCTCGTGGCAGCCCTCGAGCTGGGTGCGATCACGGGGGCGCTCGTGGGGGGCGCTCTGGTGGACGCGCTGCCGCTGACCGTCGTCCTGCTCGTCCCGGCGATCGCCGTCACGGTGTGCTTCTTCGTGATCTGGTTCGGGGTCAAAGAGTCGCCCGAACCCACGGGCGGCCGCCTCGACACGGTGGGACTCGTCATCATCTCGCTCGCGCTGATCTCACTCACCGGCGGTCTGAGCTTCCTGCGACTGAACGGCGTCGGCGACGTCCTCGCGTGGTCGCTCGTGGGACTCGGCGTGCTGCTCGTGTGGCCCTTCGCCATCTGGGAGCTCCGGCACGACGACCCGCTCATCGACGTGCGGATGTTCCGCTCCCCCGCCCTCGGTCCCGTGTTCCTCACGGCCGGACTCTTCGGCGTGAGCGTGCTCGGCGCGCAAGCTCCTCTCTCGACCTTCGCCCGCACCGATCCGGCGGTGTACGGGTACGGCCTGGGAACATCCGGCTTCGCGACCTCGCTGATCATCGGCATCTACTTGATCGCGATGATCGCCGGTGCGCTGCTGTTCCCGACGATCGCGCGCCTCGTCACCCCCAGAGTGACGCTGATGGGTGCGTCCGTCCTCGTCGCGGTCGGCTTCCTCCTGTTCCTGCCCTTCCACGCCGCCTACCTGCAGCTCATCACCAACATGGTGATCGTGGGCCTGGGGTCAGGGGCGCTCGTCGCTGCGCTGCCGGCGGCCGCGGCATCCGCTGCTCCCCCGACGCAGACGGGCGTCGCGACCGGCCTCACCAACTCGGTCAAGACGATCGGCGGTGCGGTCGCCTCGTGCGTGTTCGGCATCGCCCTCATCAATCACGCCGCGGGCGGAGCCACCGAAGGCACCGCGGGGTCGCTCTCGGGCTACATCACCGTGTGGATCGTCTGCGGTGTGACGGCACTGGCCGCCGCCGTCCTGCTCGCCTTCGTCCCCAAAGAGGCCTTCACCGACAAGGCTGTGGTCGAGGCCGAGAGTCAGCCCGCGGTTCCGTGACGTGAGCGTCAGTCGCCGAGGCGGTTCTTCGAGCGCATCGCGCGCTCGGCCTCACGCTTGTCCTGGCGTTCGCGCAGAGTCTGCCGCTTGTCCCACTCGTGCTTGCCCTTGGCGATCGCGATCTCGACCTTTGCCCGCCCGTCCGAGAAATAGAGCTTCAAGGGGACGAGCGTGTACCCCCCTGCCGAGACGGCGTGCGAGAGCTTGATGATCTCGTCCTTGTGCAGGAGCAGCTTGCGGGTGCGCTTGGTGGCGTGATTCGTCCAGTGACCCTGCGAGTACTCCGGGATGTGCACGGCGTCGAGCCACGCCTCACCGCCGTCGATGTAGGCGTAGCCGTCCGAGAGGTTCGCACGCCCCTGGCGCAGCGACTTGACCTCGGTGCCGGTGAGCACCAGACCCGCCTCGTACGTCTTCTCGATGTTGTACTCGTGGCGCGCGCGACGATTGGTCGCGACGACCTTCTCACCGCGTTCCTTGGGCATGGGGATTCTCCTGGTTCGATACCGGTCCCGGGCGAGGTCCCGGGGCTGCGGCAGCCCACCAGCATACCCCGCGGATGGCGATCGGACGGCGTCAGGCGCGCAGCCAGCGCCGGATCGCGAATCCGGCCGACAGGGCCGCGAGGACGATTCCGAGACCGATGATCACCGGGACGACGATCCACGCATCGCCGACACTCACCCATGTGGTGACGAAGTCGATGCGCGTACTGAGGTACCCGTCGACGCCGAAGTGCACGCCGAGCAGCACGGCTGCGCTCGCGAGCACAGACCCCACGAACGCGGCGATCACCCCCTCGAGGATGAAGGGTGTCTGGATGAATCGATTGGATGCTCCGACGAGCCGCATGATCCCGATCTCGCGCCTGCGCGCGAACGCCGACAGCCGGATCGTCGTCGAGATCAGCAGAACGGCCGCGATCAGCATGAGGGCTGCGATCCCCACGGCGATGTAGGTGGCGACCGTGAGAGCGGAGAAGAGCGGATCGAGATACTGCAGCTGGTCTTTGACCTCCTCCACGCCGGCGGTGCCGGAGAAGGCTTCGATGATCACGTTCGATTGACGCTGGTCGACGAGGTTGATCCAGTACGTCTGATTGAACTGGTCGGCATTCAGGATGCCTGCGTAGTCGCTGCCGAGCAGCGTGAGCGCGTTCTGATAGGCCTCGTCGCTGCTTTCGAACCGCACATCGCGGATGAGGGGAGCCAGAGCCGGTCCGTCGAGCTTGGCCTGCACCTCGGCGAGCTGATCGGCGGTGGCCGCACCCCCCGTACAGGTGTCGGTGGTCGACGTCGCCGTGCACATGTAGACGGCGACCTGGGCGCGATCCACCCAGTACGACCGCATCGCACCGATCTGCATCTGCATCAGGATCGCCGCCCCGACGAAGGTGAGCGACACGAAGGTGACGAGCACGACCGAGATGACCATCGACGCGTTGCGGCGGAGCCCGGTGAATGCCTCACCGAGGATGAGTCCGAGCCTCACAGCGCCGACCCCCGCACAGCGTCCCTCGAGATGTTCGAGCTCATGATGTCGGCCCCACTCCGTGATCTTCGTCCGCATCTCCGCCGAGCCCGAGGCGGTCGGCCACACCGAGGTCGACGAGGTCGAGTTCGGGCAGGTCGACGAGCGGAATCGGCTGAGATGCCGGGTGGGCGGCTTCCCCGGCAGGGTCCTCCGCGGGGGCGACGGATGGCTGCACAGTGTGCGAGAGGGTGGCGGCGACGGATGCGGAAGCCAGCGCCTGCGCCTGGGCTGCGGCATCCGCATCCAGCGCCTCCTGCGCGGCGTCGTGCACCGCGGCACCGGCGGCCTCCTCGGCCGCTTCCACCGCGGCGGCCACAGCGGCGGGGGCGACCGCGCCCTCTTCGCTCACCTCGCGCTGCACCTCGAGCACGGCCGTGAGGGCGGCAAGCGCCGCCGCGCCCTTCACGGGTTCGGGGGCGAGGCTCGGCAGCCCCGACGTGTCTCCGTACCCGCCGTGACGCTCGTCGCGCACCATCTCGCCCATGCTGAGCTCGATCACGCGGCGCTGCATCTGATCGACGAACCCTGCCTCGTGCGTGGCCATCACGACAGTTGTTCCGCCGGCGTTGATGCGCGCGAGCAGCTGCATGATGTCGACGGACGTGCCGGGGTCGAGGTTACCGGTCGGCTCATCCGCCAGCAGCACCTGCGGGCGGTTGACGAGCGCCCGTGCGATGGCGACGCGCTGCTGCTCACCTCCGGAGAGCTCGTGCGGGAAGCGCTTCTCCTTGCCGTCCAGTCCGACGAGGGCAAGGGCTTCGGGAACCGCCTGTCGGATGAAACCGCGCGACGAGCCGATCACCTGGAGCGTGAATGCGACGTTCTGGAAGACGGTCTTGGTCGGGAGCAGGCGGAAATCCTGGAAGACCGCGCCGATGTGCCGACGGAAGTAGGGCACCTTGCCGTTCGAGAGCGTCCGGAGGTCGCGGCCCAGAACCACGACACGCCCGTCGCTCGGATTCTCCTCCCGCAGGATGAGGCGCAGACACGACGACTTGCCCGACCCCGAGGCTCCGACGAGGAAGACGAACTCGCCCCGCTCCACCTCGAAGTCGACATCGTCGAGTGCGGGCTTCGCGGTTCCGCGATATCGCTTGGTGACGTTCTCGAACCTGATCATGGCTCATCGAGCCTACGTGCGGGCCCGTCAGAGGCGACGAGCGACACCCGGCAACGGCATCCTATGAAAACCGTCGCCCGTCGGGTCGGTCAGTCGTCGATGGGGCGCTTGCGCCAGCGGATCCCCGCCGAGATGAAGCCGTCGAGGTCTCCGTCGAATACCGCGGTCGGGTTGTTGACCTCGTAGTCGGTGCGCAGATCTTTGACCATCTGGTACGGGGCGAGCACGTACGAGCGCATCTGATCGCCCCAGCTGGCCGTGATATTGCCCGCGAGGTCCTTCTTGATCGCGGCCTCCTGCTCTTTCTGCAGGATGAGCAGGCGTGACTGCAGTACGCGCATGGCGGCCGCACGGTTCTGGATCTGCGACTTCTCGTTCTGCATCGACACGACGGTGCCGGTCGGCAGGTGGGTGAGGCGCACGGCGGAGTCGGTCGTGTTGACGGACTGGCCCCCCGGGCCCGACGAGCGGAAGACGTCGACCCGCAGGTCGCTCTCGGGGATCTCGACCTCGACGGCCTCGTCCAGCAGCGGGATGACCTCCACCGCCGCGAAGGACGTCTGCCGCTTGCCGGCGGAGTTGAACGGGCTCATCCGCACAAGCCGGTGCGTGCCGGCTTCGACGCTGAGCGTGCCGAATGCATAGGGCGCATCGACCTCGAAGGTCGCGGACTTGATCCCCGCTTCTTCTGCGTAGGAAGAGTCCATGATCGTGACGGAGTACTTGTGCTGCTCGGCCCATCGCAGGTACATGCGCAGGAGCATCTCGGCGAAATCGGATGCATCGACGCCACCGGCCCCGGCCCGAATCGTGACGACCGCGGGGCGCGCGTCGTACTCGCCGTCCAGCAGCGTCTGCACCTCGAGCTGCCCGATGATCGCGCCGAGGTCGGTGAGCTCTTTGCGAGCCTCGTCGGCGGACTCTTCATCGCCCATCTCGTTCGCGAGCCCCACCAGCACCTCGAGGTCGTCGAGGCGACTCTCGATGCTCTGGATGCGCGCCAGCTCGGACTGCCGGTGGCTGAGTGCGCTCGTGACCTTCTGCGCGGCGTCCGGGTCGTCCCAGAGGTCGGGAACCCCCGCCTCTTCGCTCAGCCGAGCGATCTCGGAACGAAGTCCCTCGACATCGACCACCTCGCGGATATCGGCGAAAGTGGAACGCAGCGCCTGGATGTCGGCGGACAGATCGAGTTCGAGCATGGCCCCCCCAGACTAACGTGGATGCACGTGACCGATCGCCCGAACGCAGGCCGCGCCTCCGCCGTCCTCTGGCGGTTCGGCCCGATGATCTACGGGCCGACGGTGCTGTTCGCCCTCGGCGAGGGCGCGATCATCCCCCTCCTGCCGGTGGTCGCCGAGCGTCTCGGTGCCGACATCGCCCTCGCGGCGCTCGTCGCGTCTGCTCTGGTCGTGGGTCAGCTGATCGGAAACCTCCCCGCAGGCTGGGCCGTGGCTCGCCTCGGCGAGCGGTATACCCTCGCGATCGCCGGAGCCCTGGCGATCGTGGGAACGATGGGGATGGTCTTCGCGGTGAACGTCGCCATGCTCGCGTCATCCGTATTCGTCATCGGATTCTGCACGGCTGCGTTCGGACTGGCCCGCCACGCGTTCATGACGACGCGAGTGCCGCTCGCCTTCCGCGCGCGTGCTCTCTCGCTGCTGGGCGGCACGTTCCGGCTCGGAACCTTCGTGGGCCCGTTCATCTCGGCAGGCCTCATCGCCCTGTTCGGCAACATCACGGCGTCGATCTGGTTCTTCACCGCGTGCCTGGTCGCGACGGTCCTCCTCGTCCTGATCGCGTCCGATCCCGAAGAGAGGCTGAAGGCGGACGAGCGCGCCCGGCGGATCACGGATGCCGCGACCTCCGGCGCGACAGTCGACACCGGCGAGCCGATCACCGGCGGTGTGCGCACGGTCGAGCGCCGAGGCGTCTTCCGCACGATGTGGGAGTACCGGGCGGTGCTCTCACGACTCGGCGTGGCCGCAGCGTCCCTCTCCGCCGTGCGCTCGGCGCGGCAAGCGGTTCTGCCGATCTGGGGTGTGTCGCTGGGGCTCGATGCCCAGACGATCGCGATCGTGGTGGGGATCTCCGGCGCGATCGACTTCACGCTGTTCTACGCGAGCGGCCAAGTCATGGACCGCTTCGGGCGCCTATGGGCAGCGCTGCCGTCGATGATCCTGATGGGGCTCGGCTTCCTCGCGCTCGCGTTCACACACGACCTGCCGTCGTCGGCGATGTGGTTCGCGATGTTCGCCGCAGTTCTCGGCGTCGGCAACGGGCTCTCCAGCGGTATTCTGCTGACCCTCGGCGCCGACGTCGCGCCCCGCGACAACCCCGCCCCCTTCCTCGGGTCATGGCGCACGCTGTCGGATGCCGGCGGCGCGGCAGCGCCACTCCTCGTCGCGGGCCTCGCGGCCGTGTCTACGCTGGCAATCGCCACGGGAGCCATGGGCGTGATCGGCCTCGCCGGCGCACTCGCCTTCACCAGATGGGTGCCGCGATTCGTGCCTCGTGCCCGGCCCGACTCGGGCTGAGCGGCCTGCGCGCTTCGTCAGTGCAGCCCGGAACGGCTCGTCGCGGTGGACTCGAGAGCGACTCCCCCCGGGACGAGCAGGGTGATGATCGGCGGATGCCAGGTGGTGGCGACTGTCACGCGGGCTGAAATGCCGTCGAGCGCGGCCGCGGAGACCAGCTCGGCGCCGGTCCCGGCGTCCGCCACGAGCGCACCTGCTTGCGCCTGCACATCCGCGTCGGTGAGATCGGCGGTCGGCCCACCGGCAGCACCACCCGCCAGCGTGAATCCGTCAGAACCCGCCAGTGCGGCGGCATCGGCCAGCGAGTCGAGACGCTTCTGCGCGAGGTACATGCTCGTCGCATCCACGCAGACCATGACGGCCACGAGGGCGAGCACGGCATAGCCGATCGTCAGCAGAAGGATGCTGCCGTCATCGCCGCACGCGTGGGCGAAGGTTCGCGCACGACGGCGGTACGCGCAAGCGCTCACGGCGCGCCCCAGAACTGCGACACTCGCTGCATCGCGGAGGCCTCGACCGGCACCGTCGCCAGGCGGTCCAGACCCAGAACGGGCGGAATCAGCGGAAGAGAGACCTTCGCGGAGAGGGTGACGATGAGCGTCACTCCGGCCTCCGGGCACGCCGCCCCCGCCGGACGGCACGACATCTCGATGCGCACGGAATCGCGATCCAGTCCGTATTCGCCGACGACGGTGGCGAGCGCTGCCCGCGCCCGCGTGGCGGCGGTCACGGCATCGGGAGCGCTCGACACCGAGCGTGCTATGTGCCGCGCGCCGGCTTCGACACCGAGGGACTGCTCTTGAATCAGCCCGAGCGAGACGACGAGGTAGACGACAGGTACAAGCAGGAGTAGCCCGGCGACGATGAACTCGAGGGCCGCTGAGCCCGTCTCTCCGAGTGCGCGCCTCGCAGACTGCGTCTCGCGCACATCCCGCTCCGCAAGGGCTTCGGCCTCATTCGAGCGTCTCGACCGGAGCACGCGCGCTCACCTCCATGGTGCGCGGGATTCCGAGCAGGCCGAGCAGGGGCAGGGCCGCTCGCACAGTGATCTCCACCTGACGGCCTGCTGCAGCATCCACTTCGCGCGCAGCGATGTCGGACGCGTACTCGGCCCCCACCGCCCGAGAGACGATGACCGCCGTGCGCTCGGTGCCGTCGGCGAGCGATGTGTCGGCGAGCGCCGCATGGAACGCGCCCTCCACAGCCGCATCGTGTACGACGTTCCGCACGTAAACGGCGAGGCCGAACTGCAGGACGGCCAGCGTCAGGACGGTGAGGAGCACCCCGACCAGCACGAACTCGACCGGGCTAGAGCCGGCTTCATCGTCGGTGAACGATCGGATGCTGCGCATCGCCTACAGCCCTGACACCCGTGAGATCGCCTGCTGGAAGAGGTCGCCGAGCGCAGGGCCGGCGAGCGCCCAGATCACCACCACCAGCCCCGCGGTCATCAGAGTGATCAAGACCCAGCCCGGCACATCTCCCTGTTCGTCACGGACCGTTTCGCCCCACACCGATCGGATGCGGCTGAGAACGCCGTCCTCGGTCATATTGCTCATGTCATTTCTCCTTCCGACCGCGAACGGTCAACCGATCCCGAGCCGAAGCATGAAGATTCCGGGGAAGACCGCGAACAGGACGCTCAGCGGCAGAATCAGGAACACCAGCGGCACCAGCGCCCCTGCTCGGATGGCTTGCGTTCTGACACCTCTCCGGGGAGGAACATCGAGGGGTCGAGCACCCCGTGGATTGTGATCGCCTGGGGCCGTCCGGCCACGACGTCCGACACGATCACCCGGACATCGAGCAATTCCACGACCTCCCGGCGCATCGCCGGACTCGCGTTCTCAAGACGCCCGCGCGCACGTTCCGCAAGAGCCGCGACATCGGTGATCCGCTGCGCCTGCTCGACTCGGTTCGACGCCATCGCGACCAGCCCGGCCAGGCGCTCACGGAGCTCCGACAGTTCGCCCCGGAGCCGCTCCACGCGGACCAGGTGCTCTGCAGGATCGTCGGCCATCAGATAGAGGTCCTTCGCCCGATCGAGGGCGCGGAGCAGGGTTCCCTCCTGCTTCCGGAGCGCCGCGAGCATCGGGGCCTCGTCGTTCAGGTCGGCATCGTCATCCAGCTCCAGCCACTGCCGTGCGAGCCGCTCCAAGCGCTCCGGGTCGGCCAGCATCGCGGCCAATTCCGCCCACACCGGCTCATCGATCGCCGGGCCCTTGATCTGCGGGCAGGAGCAGCGCACCTGCTCCTTCGACCGGTACCTCCGCCCCGAGCACACGTAGTACGGATTCGGCCGGGACTTCGTGGTCACCCCGTCATAGTGCTTGTCCATGTCGCACGCGCCGAACAGTCGCCCGGTGAGCATCTGCCGCTGCGGTGCCGAGGGCGTCCACGCGGCCTTCCGGTTGACGGCGCGCTGAAGCGCTTGCCACTCCTGCTTCGTGAACACCGGGTCACCGAGCTTCACCGTGACCGTCTCGCCGTACTTCGGCGTGCCGTCTCTGTTGGTCTTCGTGACGTGAGCGTGTGGCCGGTAGCTGCGAGTCGCGGCGCTCCCCCAAGTCGTCTCCCCGGTCCACAAGGTCGGGTTGGTGACGGTCTGCCGGACGGTCTGGTACTGCCAGGTCGCGGCCATCCGCGGGGGCATACCCATGAGGTTGAGCCGCTCGGCCACCTCCGCGGTGGACAGGCGCTCTTTCACGAACAGCCGGTACATCGTCCGGAGCACATCGCGTTGGCGGTCGTCGCGGACAGGCCGGGCATCCTTCTTGAGCCCTTCGAGCTTCCAGCCGAACGGCGGCTTGGAACCCGGCCACCGCCCCATGCGGGCAGCGCTCCGCTGCCCAGTAGCCGTGCGCCCCACGAATGTGTCGCGTTCCATTTCGGCAAACCCCGCCATGAGCGTCCGCATCATTTTGCCCTGCGGGGTGCTCATGTCGATCTGCTCTTTGACGAGCACCAAATCCACGCCCATTTCGGTGAGACGGTCAGTCTCGCGGATGGCGTCACCGGCCTTGCGGGCGAACCGGTCGAGCTTGGAGACGACGACGGCGTCGATCTTGCCGTCGCGGGCGTCCTGGAGCATCCGCCGCCATTCCGGGCGGTTGGAGTCCGTTCCGCTGAGTCCCTCGTCTACGTATGCGGCGACGAGTTCCCAGCCGCGGGCCTTGATCGTGGCCTCGCAGATTTCCTTCTGCTCGGGCAGCGAGGTGTTGTCGACCTGCATGTCGGTGCTGACGCGCGCGTAGTAAGCGGCGCGCTTCCGACCGGTCACCGGGTCACCGCCGCAGCGGGGGTGTATTTACACCACAGAGCTACACGGTCCCGGGATTGACGGTTGCACCGGCGTGTCGTAAACCATGGTGTCGGAATTCGTCCATAGCCTTGTGCCAACCGCGGGAAACGTCTTGCGGCAAGGCGAAGCTCGGCCTCAACCGGGTGGGTCGGAGGGAGGTGATTGATATGACCAAGGGAAAGAGCGGCAGCTCCGGGAGCGGGAACTCCCGGAGCGCCATCACCGGTCGATACGTGAAGCCCAGCACAGCTGCGCGTCACCCGAACACGACGGTGACTGAGAAGCGCGGCAAGAAGTAATTCTTGACCGCTGAAGGTGGGGGCTCGTCCAGTGGACGGGTCCCCATCCGCCTTGTTGCGACGAAACGCTACCGCAGATTCACGTATATCGGCGGACATTCTCATCATTTCGGTGTGTCTGTTGTTACTGGAGTGACTCATCGACCGGCCTCCTGCTCGGCCTTGATGAACACACCCGCTTCCGCGAGGATGCTGCTCGCAGCCACGATCCCGACGGGTTCAGTGATGGTGACCCCGTGAACCTGCGCGACTGCCTCAGCAGCGGGCCAGACCTTGCGCCAGGTGTCGATGGTTTCGATCATCAGGTCCGCGCGGGTCAGCGGTTCGAGTTCTGCGGCGGCGATGCAGAGGTGGCCGATGATCAGTTCCTCGACGCTGATCGAGTCGGGTGGGTCGGTGACGTTGAGGTCAGACATTCCGGGCTCCTTTCCGGCTTCGGAGGCGCTCGGCCTCGCATTCCTTGCACTTCGGTCGTAGCCAGTCGCGGTCGGCGCGAACCCTGTCGAAGGCGGCGAACGGCTTGCTTTCACCACATCGCGTGCAGACCTTCGTGTCTGTGGCAGTCATGGTCACCTCAACCATCAGCGCGTCTCACCAGCGCGGGTGTCGCCTTGATCGAGTTGGGTTACGTAGCTGGGCTCGATTTCGAGGGCTTGGTCGATCTCGGAGGGGATGGGTTCGAACCCGCTGGAGTCGGTGAAGCGTGAGTCGGTCATGCATTGGCCTCCATCTTCTTCACTGCCTTCGCCTCGTCTGCTGCGACCTTCGCCATCAGCCGCTCGGCGGCGTTCCGGAACTTGGCCTGCAGGGGCGCGGAGGGCAGGTTCTTTGCCTCCTGAGCGATGAGCGCCTTTGTGATCGGGCGACCATCAGCAACTTCGTTGACGAGACCCTGCAGCAGCATCGAACAGTGGGCCGCATCATGCCCGCTCCTATAGGACGCTTTCGCAGAGACTGTCTGACCGCATCCGCAGAGGCAGTTCTTGGCTTCGGCGGCGGTGATCTTGGCGTTCATGGGTATCCGATCTTCGTAGGGTTTCCGGGGGTTTGTTTTCTCCCCTTACAAACAATCCAAACACGCGTATGCGTGTCGCCACAATTCCCGAATTTCACTTCGATCTGGGCTTTTATTGGAGAAACTGCCGGAGCTTGGCTTGCAATCCAGGCGTCCCGTGGAGCGCCCCAATCGCATGACTCACATGCAGCTCCCGCCTCCGAACAGCCGCGAGTAGTGCAGCAAGGTGGACTCCGTCATGACCGGAGACATACCAGCCGCCCCTCGTCATGACACCGCAGCCGCACGTACAAGGACCCGGTGCGGGCCGCTTCTTAGGTCGGACACCCTGCTTCCTGTGTGCCCTCACCGGACCGGATTCCCGGACCTGGCCACCCCACACCCCGGCGCGCTCCCCCGCCAGAGATGCGTACGCACCACAGAGCGCGAGCGCTGGACAATCAAGGCACCGGTCGGCGGCAAGCTCCTGGTCTTCGCGATCGTCCGAAGTCCAAGCCTCACCGCCCGGCCCGACACACGGCACCTCCTGACCAGCCGCGACAGCGGCGGCGATCGTCCCCATGAGTCGCGCATACATCTCCCCGGGGTCCGGCGTTGTCTCGCGCGACCTCGGGGGCTCGGTGACGGGTACGGCGGGGGTGCGCGGATCCCACGTCGCCGGAAAGGCGTCCAGCGCGGAAGCCGGTGCCGGGACCGACATACTCACTGCAATCCGCCGCTCACGGGTTCATCCGCGGCGACCCCAGCGCAGCGAACAACGCTTCCTCAGTCGACGTGCCATCCGGCACCGTCATGTTGACGATGTTGGTTGTGCCCGCCAGGACTGGAGCCGTCGACGACACCCGCGACCCCGAGAACAGGCCACCCTCCCTTGGCACCGCGAAAGCCTGCGCGAACATCGCATCCACCTCAGGTTTCACCGCCCCAAGGCCCTGAATCATGCCCTCACCGATGTTGATACCGAACGCCCGGAACACCCGACTGGGACTGTGAATCCCGAACAGGTTCGCGACCGTGTCGATGATCCCGCCGAACGTCGACTCGAACCACGACGACACCGACGACCAGATCGACTTCAAACCGTTCCAAAAGCCGTTCAACACATCGCGCCCGATCGAATACAGCCACTGCCCCGCACCGGACAGCAGCCCGCCGATCGCACCCGGGATCGACTGGAACCACGCCACGATCCCGTTCCACGTGTCGGAGATCACCCGCCCGACCTGAGACCAGATCAGCGACCAGCCGGTGAGGAAATTGCGCACCACCGAGAGAATCCAATCGACTGCGCCCTGCCATACGCCCTGGACCCACGACACGATGCCATTCCAGATCCCGGTGAAGATCGAGCCGACCTGCTGCCAAATGGCATCCCAGTTCTGGACCAAGAACACGATGATGTCGATCAGCCACCCGATGTAGGCCTGCCATACCGTGCGGGCGAACGCGACAATCCCGTCCCAGACCGAGGTGAAGAACGCCGAAATCCCGCCCCACACCTCACCCCACCAGCTGGCGATCCCGTTCACGATGTCCCCGAGCCAGCCGACGAAACCACCCCACACGTCGGTGATCCACGCGGTAGCCGAGTCCCAGTTCTGGACCAGCCAGACGACCGCCGCGACCAGCGCAACTATCCCCACGATGATCCACGTCATCGGGTTGGCAAGCAGCGCGACCGTCCACGCGGTTGTCGCCACGACCGCCGCCCAGATCGCCGGAGCGAACACGACTAACAGCGCCACGCCGATACCCGTCAGCAGCGGCGTGAACTGACCGATGTTGGTGATGAACCAGGCGAGGCCGTTCTGGAAATCGGTGATCGGCCCCTTGACGATCTCCAAAGCTTGCACGAGCTTGCCCTGAATCGCTGCTGAGAGGTTGCCCGCCGCGCCTTCGAACGTCGCGGTGCTCTTGGCGGCTTCCACCGCGATCGGGTCTGTGCCGACCAGCATCAACGCGGCATTGAACTCCTGCGCCGTGATTTGCCCCTCAGACATCGCGTCCCGGAAGTCCCCTGTGAACGCACCCGCTTGGAGCAGTGCGCCCTGCAGCTTCCCCGACGCCCCCGGGATCGCTTCCGCCAGCTGCTGCCAGTTCTCTGTCGTCAGCTTCCCGGCCGCGGTGGTCTGGGTGAGCACCGAGCCGACACGGCCGAACGTCTCAGCGTTACCACCGGCAATCGCGTTGAGGTTGCCGAGGGCGACGGCTAGAGCGTCGGGGCCTTGCACGCCGTTGGAGGCCAACTGTGCGGTGATGTTCTGGATGTCGCTGAGGCTGTAGACGGTGGCGTCGGCGTACGCCTGGGTGGAGGCGAGGTATTGGTCGATCACCGACGAGTCGAGCCCCGCAAACTCCAGGGTCTTCTTGAACTTGTCGGTGGCGTCGGATGCCGAGGCGGCTTCACCCACGAACGAGACCAGGGCGGATGACGCCTGGGAGATGGCGTCAGCGGCGATGTTGCCGAACGCGGATCCGATCGCCGCGCCCCTGGTGGACCAGCTCGAAGTCTTCTTGTCGAAGTCCGAGTCGTCCACTTTCATCGTCGCCACGAGAGTGCCGATGTCGAATGCCATGTCAGTTTTCCTCGGGGGTGTCGGCCTCGCCAGCGTCGAAACGCTCCGGGCCGGTGTCGGTGTTGTCGAAGCGGTCGTCGCCGCTTCTGACCTCGGCGCGCGGACCGCTCTCGCGGCGGCGGTGCATTTGGATGCCCATGTGCGCTTGTCCGTTCTGATGGATGATCTGGGGGAAACTTCGATTCCATCGAAAATTTCTCGATGGCCTCGCGGCAAGACGACACGTCGAGCGAGCGCGAGATTTACCCGGAGTCACGCGGGCCGGGAGTGGGACCCGGCCCGCGCTCCGTCACGCCCTCTGCTGGTCGTGGCCGGCTGCGTGCAGCGCATACCCAAGCGAGTACAGGACGTGCTCACGAGCGAGCCGGTACCCCGGCACCTTCCGATCGTTCTTCGGTGAGCGCATGACCGCCGTGACTGCTTCCAGCAGTAGCCCCAACTGCGCCACTGTGATCTGTCGGCCGTCGAGCAGCGCGACCACTCGCCTGTTGTCGCGGACTTGCGAGGCAATTGTGTCGAGCGCCCGCGTCGTACGGTCCACGTCGTGGTGGAGATGGTCGAGGATGGGGTGATCGCTCATTGGACTCCCCCGGCCTTGTGTGTTCGCGGGTCCATACACATGTTGCCGAGCGCGTTCGAAAGCCGGTAGGCGTCCTCGCGGGTCGGCACGTCGTCGAGGCCGTAGCCAAGCTTCGATGCACAGAGCCGAAGGTAGAACCGGGCGTCATCGACGCTCCCACCGATCCACTGGGTGAACATCACCCAGCCCTCGTTGACCTGCTCGAAGGTGTAGATGAGTTGCGCGATCGTGCGCTGCTCGTACGGCACCCTGGGCATCGGGTCGTCTGGGTGGATGAATCGCTCGCTCTTGATGGTGCTGGTCTTGCTCATGTTGTTCTCCTAGTAGCGGGTGTGCCGGGGCGGCAGCGAGTGACCGCCGCCCCGGCGACGGTGGGTCAAACGGCCCAGTTCTCGATCGCCTCATAGACCTGGCGTCGCAGGGCGTCGAGCGCGAAGAAGGCACCCGCGGCGAACTGCGGGTCGTCGGGCACGCCGATCGCGCCCAGTCCGAGGTTGTAGTCGGCGTGCTCGTTCTCGGACCCGAGCAGATACAGCAGGTGATGTGCCGCGAGCAGCAGCAGCTCGCGCGCACTCTTCTGCTGAGTCTCCGCGTTCCACTCGAACCGTTCGTCAAGGAAGAAGTATCCGGCGGCACGCTCGGACGAGTACGACTTCCTACCCTTGTTGCGAGCCCTCGTCCACACGTCATCATTCACCGCCGCCAGGCGCTTGATCGCGGCGCGGATTTCCTCAGGCGACGTCGGCTCGGTGACGGGCTCGGACTTGATGACCGGAGCGGTCGGGTTGGTAATAGGCATTGCTTGTCCTTCCTAGGACGGTTTGATGGTTGGGTTCGGGTCGGAAGCAGGGCGGCACGGCGGCGACCGGCCACGGCCGACGAAGGCGATCACGGCGCGGTTTCCTGCCGGGACGGTCGCCCCGGCGCAGGCTTGCGAGCCAGATGTGCCTCATGCGGCGTCGGATTCCACGCCCTCTTTGCCCGCCGGTGATGCGCCTTGCACAATCCGTGCAGGTGTACATCGCGCGGGCAGTTCGGCACAAAGCATCCGCGAGCCACAGGAGCCGGACCCCACGTCAGAATCTCCGCGAGGTTGTCGGCCAGCCACGGAGGCAAGTCCGCAGGGACAGCGCGTTCTGAATCGGTCATGATCGACGCTCCTTGCGCGCGAAGGTCGGGAAAGCGGTGGTCAGCTTGTGTCGTCGAGGACTGCCCCGGGAATCTCCCCACTTCCCCGCCCCTAAAAGGGGGGCGGGGAGATTGGTTGGGGCGACTGGCGGGGAGATTCGGGGAGATTCGGGGAGATCCCGTCGTGACGGGCAGAGCGGGCCGGGGAGATTCCGGGGAGGTCTGCTTGGGGAGATTCTGGGGAGATTGCATCAGAACCCCACCTCCGTCATGCCGGACAGCGGCGATTTCGTTTCGGCGTCGGGATGCCCGGCTGGGTACCAGCGCGAGGAGTTGCCGTCACCCTTCGCCCAGCCGATACGGCCCGCTTCGAACATCGCCTTGAGGGTGCGTGTCTCGTCGCCCTTCTGGAACCTGGCCTTGACGGCTCGGAGCGATTCGGTGATCGCACCCGATTTGATCCCGGGCTCGTCTGCGACCAGTGCGAGGATCCTCGGTTCGAGGTCGGCGCTCTTCTGCTGCTGTTTCACGTCACGTCGCGACCCCTCCCCTGTGAGGCTGAGACGGTACGTCTCGGGGTCGAAGGCCAGCTGCACCTCATCGAGGTCCACGTCTCGACCGAGCGCGGCGACGTAGCTGGACTTGTCGCCCTCGGTGCGGTCGCCGCCGCGGAGCCAGATGATCGAATCCGGGTGGTCTTCCAGCGCGGATGCTCCACGCGAGCGGTCGCCGTTCCATCCGGCGTGGACGTTGAGCACGACATCTTTGATGCCCGCCTCCGAGCGCGCGAACACATCAAGGTCGTTGAGGAACGCTTGCACCTGGGTGTTGTCGTTCCCGTTGTCGCCGTAGAACGCGCGGCTGAACGGGTCGACGAACATGAATTCGACGGACCGGTCGCGGAGGTACTTCGCCAGCTCGGCGCGATCCTGCGGGACCAGGAGCGGATTCCGCCGGCCCCTGAGCGTGATGATTTCCAGCTTGTCGTGGTCGAGCCCGATCAGGTTCGCCCAGTGCGCGACCTGCTTCGCAGCGACCTCGAAGTTGAGGATGGCCACGCGACCGGTAACTGGGTCGACGGGGAATCTTCCGAGGAAGTCCGAGCCGGTTATCAGCGAGTGTGCGAGGTTCAGGTTGAAGGTGGTCTTGCCGGTCTTGCGAGCGGCGACGACAGTGGTGAACCCTTCGCTGAGGATCAGTTCGGCGACACGGAACCGCGTGGTGTCGGGGCGTTGCAGAACCTCGCCCAACGACCCGGCGTCGAACGGTTCCGCCGGGTCGAGTGCAGCGAGAGTCCGAGCGAACTCGCCCTTGGCCTCGTGCTCGATGAGCTTGGACTCGACGCGTTGCGCCACCGCCCAGGCGCGCTCCCCCTCTTTCGAGTGCTCGGCATCCCAGATGGACCGCTTGACTTTCTCGATCTCCGCGGTGTCCATCGGCGGTACCTGCCGCGCCGCGAACACGTCCGCGTGGTACGCGAACATTTCGTAGTCGTCGCGATATGTGCGGGCGTAGTGGCCGACCACGGTCGCGAACTGGACGTTTCGACCACTCTCGGAGGACGGATCACGAAGAGCTTCGAGAACCTTCGACGGCCCGAAGTGTCCGCTGCCATTGAAGAGGTCACGGGACGGCGACGGAGGTACCGTCCCTGCCTGCTCGATTCGCTCCCCCGGCAGCTTCGCGCCGTAAGCCGACCAGATCGCGCGGATCTCATCGTCGGTTATGAAGTGTTCGGGCTGGTCGTCCAGCACCGTGTACTCGCCGCCAGTGTCGGGGTGTTTAGTGCCCGGCATCGCAATGTACGAGCCGGGGCCGGTTTTGATATCGACGCCGGTGATGATCTTCCCGGATTTGATCTGCTGGGCAAGCTCGGACCTACCGAGCCGGTAGATCCGGTGGGTGTTGCCGTTGCCCCGGCCGGTCAAGTGCGTTCGCGTCGGCGGCAGGACGTCGACCTCGTAGCCCCCGCTCTGCAGGTCGATGTCGATCACCAGGCGGTCGGTCGTCGCTCCCCCGATACCTGCACCGGGGTGCCCCTCGAACATCACGCGGATCTTGGAGGGGTCGCGACTCGCGTCGTGGACGCCGTGCCCGAACCTGCCGCACTGCCCTTTGCACTTCCCACGGAGAGGGTCACCGTCGGGGTGCGCGTTGGGAATCGCGGGCATCTTGCTGCGGCGCGCGAGCGCGAATGTCGGCCACCCCGCGTCCGCCCATTTCAGGGCCCGAGTGACAGTGTCCTGGTCGAGGATGACGGCTGCGGTCGCGGGGGCCAGCCGTGCTGCGGTGTCCGTGGCGACCTTCATGCGCCACCCCCGGAGAGGTTGGCGAAGGTGAAAAGGAGCGCTGCGTATTCGAGAAGGATCGCGAATGTGAGCAGCCCGTAGCCCCTGCTGGTTGGGTTGACCCGGCGACGGCGGGGCGTCGGCGCGTTCATCGCGACACCTCACTGGCGTCGTTCGTGGGTCCGAACAGCCAGGACAACAGGCGTCGAACGTCTTCCGCGGGAAGCGGTCGAGCTTCCCATTGTGTGATCGGTGAGGTAGCCACCGTGTCTCCCCTACTGGGTCGTCCAGGCGAGCTCTGAAGACGACAAAGCACGCCTGTATCCGGTGAGGGAAAGCCCCGGTCGATTTCTCGTCCTGGACCGATCTAGAGTCAGATCTTCCACAGAGCCGCGGTTGCGACTCCCCGCCGAAGCGGCCTCATGGGATACGGCGTGCAAAGTAGGGTTGCGACACCGCCGCGGGTTGACCCCGCCAAAGGCCAGTGAACTGACCTCTGCCGCAGGGACAGGAACCAGAGCCCCTGCGGTTCATTCGGTACCTTTCGGTGCCGAACGCCGCCGACCTTACACGACAGCGGTACCGCTCGCAATTTCGGAACTACAGGCTTGTAAGCCTCCATAATTCGAGTTGTAGATCTTGAATAATGCCCAGCGGACTCGAACAATTGTGCGAATCTTATCCGCCTGATTGAATCGTTCCGATGGTGGCGGATCGGGTCCGCGCGACCCCAAGTGGCTCAAGTAGCGGGGCTACTGGGGGTCGTTCAGTCCGCATCTCGCCTAGGCGACAAGCGCAAGTATCAGCGGAATCACGATCGTCGCGGCCACCCACGCGATGACGATTCCTGCGATCTTGAACCGCCTGCGTCCTGCAGCCTGACTCTCATCCTTCACGAGTTCGAACGACTTCACCATCTTCCGTACACCCCAAACGGCGAGTGAGAAGAGGCCGACGACGACGACGCTCAGGATGCCAGTCGTTCCTATCGGCGGGAACCCCAAGTTGAACATCCAGACGCCCAATATCGCCGACGTAATGGCCGCCATGGCAAGAAGAACCAACGCACCTGGGCCTTCGTCAAGCCACCAATACCAGGGACGCTGTCGCCTGAACTCCTCCTCCAGTCGTTTGGCAGCGAGGTCGACAAAAATCGGCTCGGGACCTCGGAACTGTGCGTTTGCACGACGCTCGTCGAGGGTCACAACCAGCATGTACTTGCTGACAAGTGAGTTGTAACCCTCGCCGAACGCAATCTCAATTTCCGTCACGTCCTCGACGTCCATATCAGCAATCACATCTTGCGGTTCGCCCGAATGCTGGAGGGACCACCTCTTCTGCTTGGCCTTCATCGTGATCGCGGAGATGCTCTCGACTTCCGAGCGAAGGTTTGCTTCAAGGGCAAGCCATCGGCGCTGCCGCGACTCGTCGTCCGCCTCCCACGCATAATCGACGTCGAACTTCCCGCGACGCGTCGCGATTCCATCAACGAGTTCCGCGAGCTGCTGTTGCCGAGCGTAGTCACGAATGTCGCCAACAGCCTTGACCAGACGATAGAGAGCATCGGGATCACCGACCCATATGCCCTGCGTGACTTCGCCGCGGGCTTCCTGCTTCTTATCGGTCAATGGGCTGATCCTCTCCGGGGATTTACGTCGAAGCCTAGGAGCATCATGCCGACAAGGCGGTTACGACGCGGGATGTGCCCGCCACATGGGACACCAACGTGCGCGACACGTCGGCGCGACCATTGTGCCGTTGGGCTTCGAATGGTTGAGTTGCGCCCGCCGGTCAGTGCTGGCAGTGGTGATGGGGTTCACAGCCCCCGGCGGGTCTCCTCCTGGGCCCGCCGGGGGCGTTCCCATACCGGGTTGAACTAGTCGAACCTATGTTCGATACTTGGCAGATGAGCCCCGCCGAGTGGCACCCGATCCTGACCGCCCAGGAAGGGCCGACCGGTACGTGGCGGATGCTGGACCCGGACGGCCGGGTTTACGGCGTCATCGAGATACGTCGACTCAACAACGAGATTCGGTATCGGGCGAAGCTTGGTGACGAGGTGATCGGCTGGGCGACGTCGTTGAGGCTCGCCACCCACCGGACGCACCTGGAGCACATGCGCCGAAACGGCGCTAGGCGTGGAGCGCCGAACGCGCCCTACTGACCGCGTGGTTTGACAGACAAAATCATCCGGTGCATGCTTAGCCCAGCAAACACAATTCAGCGCGGGTCCCCTGCCGCTCATTGGAAATCAAGACGTGTGCATTCGCATACGTCTACCTTTGAGTGGGAGTGCTGTGGACTTGCTAGAGGCGTTGAGAGTCTTACTCCCCTCCACTCCTGTGTTTGCAGGCGTCTGGCTTCTTATTGTCTTCCTGCGACATCTCAAGGTGGCAGACTTCCTCGCTGAGTGGGTGCGCCCCTGGCTGGGCCTTCGCTGGGCGCGTCGACTCCAAAAGTACGGCGCATCCGATAAGGAAGTGCGCGAGTTTCTCAAGGCGTACGCCCTCAAGGGACAAGGCCAGTCGCCATAGTGAGTCAGCGGCGGCAACGCCACAGCTCCGATGCGACCGACGCCCAGACAGTTCGCGGTGACGTGGGTCGCGAGCGAGGCCACACCCGGAGTCGTCATACCCCACCGATAACCTTGCTAGATGGCGTCATTCTCAGAGCGGCAAGGGTTGAAGGAAGTGAGGTCGCTCGTCCAGCGCGACAGCCTCGACGCGGACACGAGACGAGAGATCTGGAACCTTCTCGCCGTGCTACCGCCCGAGTTCAATAGTTTCTACCGCGACGAGACCGAACGCCAGACCTTAGAGTCACTCTGGATTTGGCATTTTGAGAAAGCTCGCGACGAGATGCCGACGCTGGGGAAAATGTGGGTCTGGATCAAGGAGGCTGTGTACTCAGCCCCGTGGAACGAAGTCCTCGACCTACTCGAACGCTTTGCGAAGTATTGGGAACGCAACGAGACAGGTGCCTCCGCACCGCTTAGACGCGCGTTCGTTAGCGCCCTCAACGACACCTTCGAATCCAACCTGGTCGCGTACCGGGTGATCGGGTTGGAAATCACGCCGGTTGACTCCAACGCCGAAGCTGAGGCTGTCTCAGCGGCGCTCTTGGATGCGGACCCCATAGCGGGAGCGCGTCACGCGCTGGACCGAGCCCTGGAACTACTTGCCGATCGCCAGACGCCCGACTATCCCAACTCGATCAAGGAGTCGATCTCTGCGGTTGAGGCGGTCGTTAGGATGATGACCGGCGAAGGCACGCTCGGCGCCGGACTGTCCAAGCTGGAAGCGGCCGGGCTGAAGCTCCACTCCGCGCTCAAGGGTGCGTGGTCCAAGATGTACGGCTGGACCTCCGATGAGGACGGTGTGCGCCACGGGAGCATCGAAGCCGCGTCCGCTGACCAGGCTCTCGCCAAGTATGTATTGGTGACGTGCTCAGCGTTCGTCTCCTATCTCATAGAAGAGGGTCGGAAGACGGGGTTGCTCAAGTAGCAGGGCGTCGTGCGTTAGTCCGACTCGATACCGCCGATAGCGTATGGTCGTGATCCCGTTCGCAGACTCTTGCTCTACGCCACTAATCTGCGCGATTGACGGCGTCGCCAACGCACTTGATGTTGACCCTTTGCCAGGGTTCTTTCTCACACTGACAGCGACCTTCCTCGGTGCCGTAACCGGTGCATTTGTAGTGTGGCTCCTCTCCCGCGGGCGACAGAAGCAGGACCGAGAGGACCGGAAAGAAGAGCGTAAGCAGGACCGACTAGATCGTGAGGCCGAGCGCGAGCAAGCGCGAATAGATCGCTCGTCAGAGCTGACCAGTGAACGAATGCTGCGACAAATCGAGCGCGAACAGGATCGAGGCTTCAGGGCTCACGAACGATTTGATGTAGCGGTCGCGGCAGTGATCGAACGAATTGGAGCGGCGCAAGCTGCGACGCTTTTGTACAGACACGAATTGAGTGCGGGCGGTGCGGCACTCCCGCCGCACGGTGCGCAAGCGCAGATGCACTCTGCAATTCGCATCGCACAGATGACCGCTACTCACCCCGACGATGTAAAACCCCTGGATGCAACGTTTGCCGTTGTGACGGCGCGCAACGAGCGAACGTCACAGCAAACGGCCCTGAACTACCAAAACGCCGCTGACACACTGGCCGAGTGGCGACGCGGCTTGCTGACCGCCGATCAGGCTGCAGAAAAGATACGACACCGCCCCGCGCCTAGGCCACCTGCCGACGACGAGGCCGACGACCTATCCCGCTAACGCTCCGTGGGGTCTTCCTGGACACGAAAGAGCCGCCGGGCCTTCCCAGGCGTCCGGCGGCTCTCAGGTCGCGGAAGAGGCGCAGGGCGCTCCTACTCGTAGAACTCAGCGTGGTCAGGGTTCGGCGCAAGAGTGTTCTCGCTGTACTTCGCCCGAAGCCCCACCAGCACCATGTCGAGCACCGAAGTAACGCCCTTCATGTCCGGACCGGCCTTCGCATCCTGCACTGTCAGGTCCGCATAAGCCCCCGTATGATTCCGGAGCGCCTGCGAGAGGTACTGACGCTCACGCGGGTTCCTCGACGACTGGAGCAGATCCAGGGTCCGCTCCGTCTCATCGAGGATCCGCTCCGACAGCGCCGCGCGACGGTTCCGCGCGTAATCGCTCATCACTCCCCTGGCGTTCGCCATCGACTCCGGAGTGCCGTTCGACCCACCCCCAACCTGAGCGAACTCAAGGCCGGGCGTGGAGCGGACGATCCGCGAGACGGTCTGCATATGGACGCCGGTCGCGGTCGCCACCTGACGACGGGAATGCCCCTCCCCGACCAGCCGAATTACCTCCGCCTCGACCTCCGGAGCGGTCTTCACGCCCGAGACCACGCTCAGATCACCCCCACGATGTCCGTGGGCTTGGTGGACACCAGCTGGTCGAGACGCGCCGCCTCACGGTCGATTTCGCCCGCAGGGTTCAGTTGTGAGTTCACTGCCAGCACCGCCTCATAACCGTCACGGTCGAACTCGTACAGCCCCTGAATCGAAGCGTTGCCCTTCCCCTCGATCGTGTCTGACAAGAACTGGTGCCACGCTGCCGTCGACCGATACGTCTGGTCGACCACGGTCGCACCCACCGCCTCTTCGTGACCCATCGCGACTAGACGGTCGAACACGAACTCGCGGACATCCTGCGCGAACCCCTCCGGGCTGTTCGTGTTCAGTCCGTAAGCCCAGATTTCGACGTTGTTCGCGATCGCCGCCAGCCGCTCCACCGTGGTCGCGTCGTGCGCGATCTGCTGGATCGTGAGGCCTGCCTTCAGCATTGCCTGCACCTTCGCCCACTCCCGTCCATCGAGCGCGACCTGGTCGGCGTTCGTCGGGGCGAGCTTCGCCAGCACCCCGGGACGGCGATCTGTAAGCAGAGACGGATCGGGCGCTGAAGGGATCTTGCTGACCAGTTCAGCGCGGGCCTTCATAATGTGCGCGTGCCGTTGCCGCACCGTCCCCGTGTTGGTGAGGTCACGATGCGTGTACCTCACCGCCGACGCGATGTCTGAGCGGTACTTGGCGTAAGCATCCTGGAACGCCTTTGTGGATATCGTCATTTCATTGCTTCCTGTTCCCTGGGCGGGCCTCGCGGCCCTGTGGGTTGACCCGGCGACGGTCGCCGCCGGGGGCTTGTGGGCCCGCTAGGCGGCTTCCCGGAGGCTGACCTCGAACGGGAACTTGGGGAGCGTCGGTGCGCTAGGCGCAAGCCCACCAAGTAGGGATGAGCATGTAGATCTCCTTGCGGCCCGCCTGCTCGATGAGAGTGCGCTTAGCGTCTTCTCTCGCATCGACCGCCTGGGCGTGCAGCACGTGAGCCAGAGGCGCGCCGCGATCTATCGCGGCGACGAGATGATCGATGCACCGCGACAGTGAAGGGATCTGGAGATCGCCGGCCGAGCGAGTCAGCGCCTCGGCGAGGGAGGACCCCGTGCCCACGGCGAGGACCACCCCGCGCAACTCGGTGGTGAGGTCTCCGGCGCCGACGGCACCGACTCGGCGAACGGAATCCAGAAGCCCCTCTCCTGCCGCCAGGCAGAGGGCGAGGAACTCCAGGACGGTGGGCAGTTCGTCCTGAATGCGCCCGACGCGCACCCGCGCAGCGCGAGTCAAGCGGTAGTCCGCTGCGATCGCGGCGGTGACGCCGAGAACCGGGGGAAGCAGGACGGCGAGAGCGGAGAATCTGTCGAGCAGTGCCAGGACGACCAGGACCGCGCCACCGACCACGAGACCACCGATCGCCCACACGAGCTGCGTGCCACGGAAGGATGCGACATCCCCCGACAACCCCGCCTGGCGCAGCCGCCGGGTCGTGCCCTCCGAACCGCCGACTACGCCCGCGAATCGATGCTGCACGTTCCGCCAGATCGACGGTGCGTCGAAGGCAGCCGCGCTCGCCCATGCCGTCGTACCTCTCGGGTCGGTCACGTCACGGATGTAGGGCGCGATGCGGCGCGAGAGATTCGCCGCGCCCCATCGCGGTGCGAGCGACACGAGGAGACAGACCCCTGCGCCGAACGTCGTGCCCAGGACGATCGCCGTCGCAAGCTGGGTGAGGGCGAGCGTGTTCAGCCGAACCACCGCCTCGATTCGGGCAGGCGCCCGATCCGGAGCATGATGCGAAAGGCGACCGCCGATACGAGTGCGCCGGCAACGATCAGCACGACGCCGTCCGGGCTGCCGTAGGCCCGGGCACCTTCCGGTCGCAAGGCGAGGAGCGCAAGGATCACCCAGGGTGCGGTGACGCCGAGCACCGCCGCTCCCCGCACCCATGACTGCCGGGCTTCGACCTCGGATCGCAGCGCCGCCTCTGCGCGCACCGACGTCGAAAGGGCCTGAAGGACGGTCGTCAGCTCAGTGCCACCGACCTGACGCGCCATGCGCAGCGTTTCGATGATGCGATCCGCCACCGGATCTGCGAGCGCCTCCTTGAGGCGCACAGCACCGGAATCGAAATGTCCGGATGCCGAAAGATCGCCGGCGAAACGCCCGAAAGCCGGTCGGAGCGCGGACGGCGCCGACTCTGCCAGGCTGGCCACGGCATCCGGAAGCCCCATCCCCGCGCGCACCGATGCGATGAGCAGGTCGCAGATGTCCGGCCAGAGGTTTCGTCGGGCTCGGCGCACGCGCGCGACCCGAGCGCGCAACCACGCAAGCGGCGCAAAGCCGGATGCGACACCCGCGATGCCCGCGAGTACCGGCACAGGGATGACCAGCCAGACGATCGCCGCACTGAGCACGGCGCAACCTGCACTGGCACAGAGGATTCCCCGCGCCGGGACATGCCCGAGGCCCGCGGCTGACAGCAGTCGTGACAGTCGGCTCGGGAGCAGCGAGCCTGCCGGCCTCGAGCGATGCGGCCACAGCCATGGAGACAGCGCGAGCAGGATGCCTGCAGCCAGGAATCCGCCGAGGACGAATGTCATTACGCGTCCCACCGGTAGAGCGTGCGCACATCGATGCCGCCCGCATCGACACCGGCAGGCTCGACGATCTCGATAACCCTCCGGCGGCCGTCGGCATCCCTCACGCAGTGCGCAACGATATGGACGGATGCGGCGACCGCCGGCAGCACGAACCCTGAGTCGATGTTGCGGCCGGCCAGCAAGGGCAGCGCCGCGAGCTTGCTAAGAGCGTCGCGCGCGGAGTTCGCGTGAATCGTCCCCGCCCCCGGAACACCCGTATTGAGGGCGAGGAGCAGATCCAGAGCCTCCGCCTCTCGGACCTCGCCGACCACGAGGCGGTCGGGTCGCATGCGCAGTGCTTCCTTCACGAGGCGCCGGAGCGTGATCTCTCCCGTGCCCTCGAGGCTCGGCTGTCGGCCCTGGAGCGCGACCACATCGGGCGCATCGACGCCCAACTCGAATGTCTCCTCGACCGTGACCACGCGTGTGTCGATCGGGCACTCGCCGATGAGCGCGGCCAGCAGCGTCGTCTTCTCCACTTGGTGCATCTGACGCACCTAGTCAGTGGAGGTGATCGGCGTGGATGTCGAAGGCAAGAGGAACGTTGCGGTGTACGTGCGGGTTGCTCGAACGCGGCCCGTTGGCGGGGGCACGGGGGCGCAGCGACGAGCCATTGAGCGGTACTGCCGCGAGAACAACCTAGTGGTGGCGGTAACGCTGGGGAGAGCCCGTCTGACTGTCGATCGTTCCTCAACGGTGATGCTCCGGGCACTGACTCGGTGCCCGGTCGCGACGTCTGCAAGGCAGGGATTCGATCGGGGTGATCGCCATGCTCTTTAGGGCGACGACCACCAGTAGCAGCACGATCACGGAGCAGGTGCTGGTGTATCTGCGGATCAGTGAGGACCGCACCGGGGAGGAAGCCGGCGTCGAGCGACAGCGGGACGACTGTCTCGCGTTGTGCGCCCGGCTGGGCTTGGACGTCGCCGAGGGCGACGTGTTCATGGACAACGACACGTCCGCCTACCTCGACAAGAAGCGACCGGACTTCGCACGGATGCTCGCCCGGATCAAGCTCGGCCCCTCACGGGTCGTGGTGTGGCACGTGGACCGCCTTTACCGGCGACCCCGCGAGCTCGAGGACTTGATCGACCTCGTGGAGACGCATCCGATCCGCATCGAGGCAGTCATGGGCGGGGCGTTCGACCTGAACACTCACGAGGGTCGGCTGATGGCGCGCCAGCTGGTCGCGATGGCCGCCTACGAGTCCGGGCACAAGGCAGACCGCATCCGCCGCGCGAACCGGCAGAAGGCCGAGCGCGGCGACTGGCACGGAGCGGCCAAGTTCGGCTACGGCACCGGCGGCGTGCTGATCCCCGAGCAGGCCGCGGTCATCCGCGAAATGGCCGACAGGTTCCTGGCCGGCCAGTCCCTGCGATCCATCACCGCATGGCTGAACGAAGAGTCCGGGTTCCCCGCACCGCAGGCCAACACGGGGAAGACGCTCGGCGTGTGGCACGCGACCACGGTGAAGTCGATTCTCGTCTCCGCACGGATCAGTGGACAGCGAGCGTATGAGCCTGGCCGGAGGCACGGCGACGCCCCCAACGGACGGGAGATTCTCGGGCCGGGGAACTGGCCCGCGATCATCACCCCGGAGGAAACGACCCGCATCAGGGCGATGCTCTCTAACCCCGACCGGCGCGTCGGAGCGTCCTCGATCAATCTGCTCTCGGCGATCGCCACCTGCGGCAAGTGCGGGTCAGGACTTGTGTCCGGCAAGAATACCCATGGCCCCTCAGACGCCAAGCGTCGCTACTACCGCTGCATGCCCGTTCCAGGTCACCCCGAACGAGGCGGTCTGTCGGTCAGCGCCTCCGGTCTGGAAGCAGTCGTCAAGGAAGCGGTGATCGCCCGCCTGGCCGCGACCACGCTCCCGGCCGACACTCCCGAGACGGGTGGCGCGGTCGCGGCGGCTATGGGACGCATCCTGGCCGCGCGCGAGCGGATGGAAGACCTCGCCCGTGACTACGGGGCAGGAATGTTGAGCCGCAGCGAGTACCACGCCGGTCGTGTCGCGGCGCAGAGCGCCGTACACGACGCGGAACTTGCTCTCGGAAGGGTGAACCGTGGGTCGGCCCTCAAAGGGCTCCCAATCGGCGATGAGGCGGCTCTGCGGCACGCCTGGGACCACGAGTGGACGGTTCCCCAGAAGCGGGCGATCCTGACCGCGCTGGTCGACAGTCTTGTCGTGCAGCCCTACGCGAACGGTGGTTCCCGCTTCCGACCCGAGCGCGTCGAGCTCACCTTCAAGG
Source organism: Microbacterium rhizomatis (assembly GCF_008710745.1). Classification (GTDB taxonomy): domain Bacteria; phylum Actinomycetota; class Actinomycetes; order Actinomycetales; family Microbacteriaceae; genus Microbacterium; species Microbacterium rhizomatis. Next base: position 270,672 of record NZ_VYSA01000001.1, on the reverse strand, counting down.
CATGACGGCAGGGTGCTGGGTCAGGCCGGATGCTCCATGAGCGCGCAGAGTCGGCCCAGGACTACCGGGTCTTCGACGGCGAACGGCACCCCCGACGCCTCGCATGCCTGTCGCGTCCAGGCCACGACGTCGAAGGTCGGCGGGAGCGGATCGTTCGCGAGCCCTCCGGGAGCGGCATGGTCGGTTCTTGTCTCGCCCATGACGTACAGGTGCGCGCAACTCCCCCGCCTCGACGACGCGCACCTTCATGGTGCGGGCGTCTGCCCGCGGCGAAGAAGCGGAGCAGCATCATGGCGACCCCTCGATACCGGCCGGAGCAGTTCGTCGACTCGGGCTGGGGCTCGGGCACCCCGGAACGCAAGGCGCGGTTCGTGAACTCGCTGCTGCGGTTCATCGCCGACGACTTCCCTCGCGAGCAGTTCACGCGCCCGCTGTATCTGGGGCTCTCGACGCACGGCTACTTCGGTTTCATCGCGCACTACGACATTCACGGATTCTACGACGAGCAGTTGTCGACGCCGGCGAGGCGTGAGCGGTTCCTGAGCGACCTGGCTCGCGACTGCCAGAAGGACGCGCACCTGGACCGCCCGGATCTGTGGAGCGACGTCAAGGCGGTGCTGGCGAGCCGCCTCATGCCAGAAGAGCCGCTGCGCTCCCCACGCCGGCTGGCGCCGGCCTCGTCGTTCGGGGCGCGGCCGACCGCGGCCCGCCCGGACGCCCCGACCTTGTTCTGACGCACGGCGTCAGAGGCCGAACTGCGGTCCTTCACGCTGCGGGGCCAGCGAGCGTTCGACCACGGCGAGGTCGACCACCGCTCGGTCGGGGTCGGCCCGCACCCCGAGCGCGGGCCGGTGAGCGCGGACGGCCTCCACAGTGATCCGCGCCTCCTCGACGGCGGGCGGCTGTTCGCCGCTATCCTGCATCGCGGCCAGCTGTACCTCGACGCGGCTCAGGTCCGTCTCGGCATCGGCGAGGGCAGCCGCATAGCGGAACGGCTGGCCGATGCGTTCCTCGGTCTCCGAGATGGTCTGCTCGGCGACGGCGAGGTCGTCGCGCGCGTGCCCAAGCAGGGTGGGGATGCCCGAGACGCGGTTCTCGATGCGCTGGATCACGCCGACGCCTCCCTCGAGGAACAGCTCGCGGGAGATGGTAAAGCCGCTGCGGGGCACGTCGTCGAGCCTGACCTCCATGAGCAGGTCGCCGAGCATCGGGCGGGTGCCCAGGTGGACGTCGAATCCGCTGATGCGTCCGATGACGCCGTAGTCTCGGGTCGCGTACTTGGGCGCCCACTTCAGGTCGGAGTCGTGCGCCCACCGGGCGAGGGCGTGCCCGGCGTCGACCCGCGAGTCGTAGTGCGTGCCGCGCAGCTCGATGCGGAAGTTGTCGCCGGAGGTGTCGCGGATGCGCGGCACCGCGGCCTCCAGGTGCTCGATGTCGTTCTCGGCGCGCCGCGCGTCGCCGCGGGCACGGTCGCGGGTGTGGATGAGCATCGACTCGTTGCGGTGGTAGGCGCGTTCCAGCCGGCGCAGCCTTGTGACCTCGTTCTGGATCGTGGAGTGCTCCAGCAGCAGCGGGTTGCCGGAGCTGATCGCCTTGGCTTCCGCGGCGGACAGGGCCGAGGAGTCGATCTCCTCGATCTCGCGTGTGTCGAGCCGGCCCCGCATGAGCTGGGCGATGAACGTCGCCTTCCGCTCGACGCCTTGCCACATGTAGGAGTCGAAGGATCGCTCGGTCACGAATCGGACGATCGCGACCTCGGCGTTCTGATTGCCCTGCCGCATGATCCGGCCCTCGCGCTGGGCGATGTCGGACGGACGCCACGGGCAGTCCAGATGGTAGAGCGCGACCGCTCTTGCTTGGACGTTGGTGCCCACGCCCATCTTCTCGGTCGAGCCGAGCAGCACGGCGATGTGCCCCGCGCGGGCGGCGGCGAACAGGCGGGCCTTGTCGGTGTCGGTCTTGGCCTCGTGCATGAACCGGATCGCCTCGCCCGGCATCCCGCGCAGGACGAGCTGGGCGTGCAGCTCGTCGTAGGCGTTCCAGCGGTCGGGGTTCGGCGTGCCGATATCGGAGAACACAAGCTGCAACGCCCCGCGCACCGGCGAGGGCTGCCCGGTGATGACGTCGAGGTACTCGTTGTCGCGCGTGCGCTCCCAGACCCGGTGGATCGCGTCGGCGGCGGCGTCGATCTTCGTCGGGCCGGAGGGTCGGTTGGGGACGATCATGCGAATGTCAAGCGCGGCCTTGCGGCCGTCGGTGGACACGTTGAGCATGTTGTCCTCGTTGGGCGGGACCGCCTTCGCGGCGATCTTCTCCGCCCGCGCGCCCAGGTGCTCGATGAACCGTTCGAGCTCCACGGTCGGCTGCACCGGCACCGTGGCCGGCACCCGCTGCCCGTCGTCGCGGGCAACGAGGTCGGGGGTGGGCAGTTGCAGGTCTTCGGCGGTCTTCACGTCGGCGAAGATCGACCACATCTTGAGCATCTCCGGCACGTTGGAGAACTTCGCGAAGCGGGTTTTCATGCGGAACGTGTTGTTCCCGGTCGGGGCCATCTCCATCTGCGTGACGGTCTGCCCGAACGTCGCCGCCCAGGCGTCGAACGCCCCGATCCCGGCCGCGTCGAGCAGGTCGGGACGCAGGTAGCGCTGCATCACGTATGCCTCGGTGACCGAGTTGGAGATCGGCGTCGCGGTCGCCCCGGTGACGACCCGCTCACGTCCTTGCGAGCGCAGATACTCGAGCTTCATGTGCAGATCGGTCGCCCGGTCCGAGCCCTCAATCGAGGCGTCACGGATGTTGGACTCCGTCGCCAGGTTCTTGTACATATGCATCTCGTCGACGATCACGTAGTCGATGCCGGTGTCCTCGAAGCAGACCCCGACGTCGCGGGCGGTGTCGGTGCGGTCCTTGAGCTTGTTCTCCAGGGCCAGGAGCTTGCGCTGGATGCGCTTGACGCTCATCCGGTCCTCGCCCTCGGCCTGGTCGAGCACCTGCTTGACGTCATCGACCTGTGAGCGGATGTACGCCTGCTGGGTCTCCGTGCGCAGCGGGATCTTCGCGAACGCCCCCTGGGTCAAGATCACGGCATCCCACTCGTTCGCCGCAGCGCGGGCGACGAAGGTGCGGCGCTTGTCCGCGGTCAGGTCACCGCTGGAGACGGCGAGGATTCGCGCCTGCGGGTAAATCTGCAGCCACTCCCGGCCGACCTGTTCGAGCATGTGATTGGGCACGACGACGACGGGCTTGGCGATCAGGCCCATGCGGCGCATCTCCATCGCGCCCATCACCATCTCGGCGGTCTTCCCGGCACCGACCTCGTGGAACAACCCGGCCGAGGGCTCGGCGATCATGCGGGCGACCGCGGCGCGCTGATGCGGGCGCGGCTCGAAGCTCGCCGCCATGCCGGGCAGCGAGAGGTAGTCGCCGGCCTCGCTGTAATCGCGCAGCACGATCGAGTTGAAGCGCCGGTTATACTCGTCCACGAGCGCGGCGGCGCGGGCGGGGTCTTCCCACACCCACTCGCCGAACCGCTCCTGGATGAGGTCGGCCTTCTCCTGCGCGGCCGTCGTCTCGATCGGGTTCAGGACGCGACGGACCTTCCCGCCGACGTCTTCCACCTCGTCGTAGACGAGCAGGGTCTTCTGCTCCATGACGGCCTGGGCGATGTCGGGCGCGGGGCGCCGCTCGGTGCCCCATTCGCTCGTGGACAGCACGCCTGCCCGACCGCCGCGGACCTCCCACATGCCCGGCAGCGAATTCTCCACCCGCACGTCGGAGGTCTTCAGGATCGCGTTGAGGAAGACCTCGTGGATGCGTTCGCTGATCCACACGGCGCCCAGCCGGGCGGTGATGTCCTCCACGCCGAGCGCGGCCGGCAGCACGGCCGTCAGCGCGTCGACGTTCGCCTGGAACGCGGGCTCGTCGGCTGCGCGCGCCTTGGCGGCCTCGAGCTTCCCGCGCACGTCGCCGGACAGGTAGGCGGGGGCGTGAACGAGCTCGCCGCCGACCGGATCGGTGAACACCATCCCGTCCAGCGCCGGACGGGCCTCGTGCTCAGGCATCCCCAGCAGGTCGGCGATGAGGGTCAGGTCGATGCCGCCGGTGCGGTCCAGGCTCACCGCGATCGCGTCGGCGGGCGTCTCCACTCCCTGTACCTCTGGGCGCGGGGCGACGACGCGGCGGGTCATGATCGCCGCCGGAGTGGCCGTCTGCTCGGTGTCGTCGAACTGCTCCAGGGCGAGCACCAGGGGTCCGAACGGGTCGGAGCGCAGCAGCCGGATCGGGGTCGGCACGATCCGCGCGTAGGTGTCGTCCCCGGCCGGGTTCTGGCGCCCGGTCGGACGCAGCGTGTAGCGGTTGAGAGGGCCGTACTTGCCGAGGTACTTCTGGTAGTCGCGTCGCAGCGCGGCCCGCGCCTCGGTGACCTCGGCCGTGTCGTCCACCGTGGCCGATTCCAGGGTTAGCAGGGCCGTGGCGCGGTCGCGCAGCCCGAGGAGGGAGCGCAGCTCGGTCGCCGCCGACCTGGGTACGGCGAACGGTTCCAGCGCGCCGGAGGCGACGGTCGCGAACTCGCCGCCGTCGACCGGGACGATGCTGCCGTCCCACGCGGCCGGCGCCGACGGGGTGAACGCGGCACGGCGGGATTGCTGCGCCTCGGTGCGTTCGCTCATCGTCAGCCCGAGCCGGCGCCCGGCGAACACGATCTCGTCCACGGCGAGTGCCAGTGTGCTCTCCAGCTCGGCGAGGTCGCCGGTGACGGTGAGCGTGTCCGCCCCGTACATGCCCTGCTGCACGCCGACGGTGCCGAGCATCCGCTCTGGCCGGTGGTCGAAGTAGGCGTTGATCTTCACCAGCCGCCCGTCGATGTTGACCGGCGTGACGGTCTCCCACAGGTCGTCGGCTGGCGGTCGGTCGTCCTCGCGGCGGCGGAAGATGAGCAGGTCGGTGAGCACCTCCGTGCCTGCCGCGCGGCGGTGCGCGCCGGTGGGCAGGCGGATCGCCCCGACGAGATCCGCCAGGGCGTTCATCTCCCGGCGCGCGCCGGGGTTCTGCGCGTCCATCGTGTAGTGCGAGGTCAGCACCGCGACGAGCCCGCCGGGCCGGGTCAGCCGCAGCGACTTGAGGATGAAGTGGTTGTGCATCGTCTGCTTGGTGCCGTTGTGGACCGGATCGTGCAGGACGACGCCGGCGAACGGCACGTTGCCGATCGCGGCGTCGAAGTGCGCTTCGGGCATGCGGGTGTCGGCGAACGACTCGGCGCGGATTGTCGCGTGCGGGTAGAGGCCCTGGCTGATCGCCGCGGTCACCGGGTCCAGCTCCACGCCGGTCATCTGCGCCGTCGCCGGTGCGAGGCCGATGAACGTCCCCGCCCCGGAGCCGGGTTCCAGCACGGCGCCGCCGGCGAAGCCGAGCGCGCTCATCGCTCGCCACATCTGCCGGACGATCAACGGGTCGGTGTAGTGGGCGTTGATCGTCGTGCGCGCCGCGGCGTCCCACTCCGTCTCGTCCAGCAGGCCACGCAGCTCGGCGCGCTCGGCGTCCCAGCCGTCCTTGGCCGCGTCGAACACATCGGGCAGCGCCCCCCAGCTCGACCAGCGGGCGAGCACCTGCTGCTCCTCCGCGGTCGCGGCCCGGTCCTCGGCGGCCAGCGTGCGCGCGAGCCGGATCGCGGCGGTGTTCGCCTGGAACCTGGCCTTCTGCCCGGAGGGCGCCAGGTCGTCCTGCGAGGCGGGGACGAACCTGGCTGGGGCGGCTAGCTCAGTTCGCGCAGGAAGCGAATCGTCGCCGCCTCCTGAAGTACCGCCTCGTTCTCCCGCAGGTAGTCCCGCGGCGGCTCGGTCGCCACCAGGCCCTCGAGGAACGTCACCGGCACCGCCCAGTCGGCCGCCATCTGCTCCAGCTCGACCGTCGAGGGCATCAAGTCCGGGGAGTCCTGCATCCGCTCGGCCCAGGTCACGAGGTTGTCGTCTGAGGTCCGGGTCTGCTCCCATTCCTCGCGGGCCTGCTCCAGCGGCAGCTCCGGGTCGCCGATCCACACCAGCTGTGCCATCACGACCTCCTCCGCTATCCGCCGGGCCGTCACCAGCCGGGCGACCTCCTGCAAGTAATTCTGCTCCGAAGAGCGCGTCCCAGCCAGCATCGCCGTCAGGTCCGACACTTCCGCCTGCACCTGAAGGCCCAGGTTCGTGAAAAACTCCTCCGGGTTCTCCAGTGCGTGAAGCCTCGTCGGGGCCGTCTTCTCCCAATGCGCTCGGGCTGCTGCCGCGTACTTGTTCATCGGCGTGTTCCTCCCCGGCCGCCTCGTCCGGCACCTCGGATGCGAGCGCGCCGGCCAGCGACTCGTCGGCGGTGCGCTCGTCCAGCCCCCACAGGTCGAACGCGAGCTGACCCGGGTGCGGGTCGCGGTTGCGGCGCGCGGCCATCAGGTCGCCTCCGCGTCAGGACTGCGCGGCGAGACTGGCATGGATGCTCCCGTGATCGGACGCCGACGCTCAGGGGTGGATCTCGCCCGTGTCCGGGTCGAGGTTGCGGTAGAACTCGTCCTCGGCCGCCCGGCGTCGGGCAACGTCGTCGAGGACGTGCTGCACGAAGTCCGCGTCCCGGTCGGTGATCGGGGTCTCCTCGACCGGCGCGGCGGGTTCCTCGCCGGGCCACACGGTCTGCCGGGTCGGGCGGTCGCGGTCCAGGCGGGTGCCGGATGCGGCGACCCACTCGCGCAGCCGGTGCCGGGCGTCGGCGAAGTCCCGGTGCCAGCCCAGCGGCGCGGAACCGTTCTGCTCCGGGTCGTAGGCGCCCAGCCAGTGCAGGTGCAGGGCGCTCAGTTCCCATACGAGCTCGGGGTGCCGGTGCCACAGCGGCGGGATCACCGCGGCCGGCAGCCCGTAGGTGCGGCGCAGCCAGTTCACCCAGGCGTTGAGCTCCAGCCACTCGGTCTCGGCCTCGTCGGCGGTCAGGATGTTCCAGTTCACCGGGTGCGGCGGCTCCGGCAGCAACTCGGGACCCGCGTCGGGCGCAGGCTCGCGCAGGGTCTCGTCGGGGGTGCTCATGGCAGGCCCGTCCTTCAGAGGGCGACCGCGGTGGACTCTGCGGACGGGCGCTGCGGCGCGTCGCCGATCGGGGCCGGCTTGCGGCGCGGTCGCGGCGAGGGGCGCTCGGCGGCGTCCGCCTCCACGGCCTGCCCGGCGCGTCGGCTGCGGTCGACGCCGTACCGGGTGCGCAGGCTGTCGTGCCCGATCGCGGTCGCGATGAACTCCTCGTCGGGGACCGTCTTCCCGTCCCGCTCGTACGTGAAGGCGTGAACGCGGCCGCTGGCGACGAAGCTGTCGTCCTTTGCGAACTGGGCGTGAGCGCGCTTAGCGGCGGCGCGGAACAGGACGAGGTGGTGGAACGTCGGCTCGAGGTCGGTCGTGGTGCCGTCCGGCTCCACGCGCTGATGCCGCACACCGACCCTGGCGTAGAACCGGGCCTGGCCCTTGGAGGTCGTGGTCAGCTGCGGCTCGGTCGCGATGAACCCGGTCAGTGACTGCTGGGTCTGGATGCTCACGTCGTGCTCCTTGCCTGTCGTGACAGCCGCCAGCCGCGGCCGTTCCCATCAGGCAGGTGCGCGCCCGCTGCCAGTCATGCGGGACGACGCAGCGATGCCTCGATCTCGGCACGGTCGGCCTTCAGCGTCGCGGCGTCCTCGCGGCTCGTCCACGACCGCAGATCGGTGACGATGGGCGGGGCCGAGCGCAGCAGTGTGATCCCGGTGCCGAACGGCAAGGTTCTGATCGTCTCGGGCGGCATCACGGCCACGCGGCGCACGGAGCGTTGCGAGGAGCGCGATCCGCGGTCGCCGATCGTGTCCGAGTGGGTGGTCTCGTCCCGCTCCCCGATGAGGGTCGACAGGTCTTGCAGGTCGCGTGAGCCGGACGCGCCGCCGAGGACGATCTTGACGATGGAGGCGTCCCAGATCGCCGCGGCGGCGTTTTCGCCCCACTTCTCCCGCGCCTGGGCGAGGGATTGCAACACGGGCATGGTCGTGATCCCGGTGCCGCCCCCCTCCGCCATCAGCGTGGGCAGGCTCGGCAGGGGCGCGAGGTTCCCGATCTCGTCCAGCGCGAGCAGCAGCGGCGGGTCCAGGCGAGCGCCGGGTGAGGTCGCGGCCAGGTGCCTGGCGGTCTCCACAAGGTCTTCGACGAACGCGGACACCAGCGCCGAGGAACCGCCGGCGCCCGCGGAGGTCGCCAGCAGGTAGAGCGTCCCGCGCTGGGTGAGGAACGCCGCGGGGTCGAAGTCCTCGCCGGGGCGCGGGGTGACCGCTTCCAGCACGCGCGGGTCGGCCAGGCAGCTCAACGCGAGGGAGACGCCTTGCCAGATCGAGTCGCGGGTGCGGGGGTCGGCGTGGATCATCGCCTCCAGCGACTCGGCCCATCCGGTCGCCGCCTGCGGGTGGGCGGTGAGGATCGCGACGGCCTCGGCGGCGGCAGTCGGGTCCAGGGTCCAGCGGAACAGCTCGGCGGCCCCGCGGCCGTCGAGAGCCGCGGCGTGCAGCAGCGCCTGGAGCGCGGTGCGTGTCTTGCCCTCCCAGAACCCGCCGCCCTCGACTCCGCCCGAGGAAAGCCCGGTGCCGGCGGCCAGGCCCGTCGCACGGATCATCGCCGTCAGCGGGGTCTCGCAGCCGCGCACGGGCGACCAGCGCAGCCCCGCCGGCACGCCTTCGGCCAGGTGCTGCGGGTCGAACACCGCGACGGGGCCGCGCCGGAGCCTTGCGCGAAGCGTTGCGGTGAGGTTGTCGGGTCGGGTCGAGGTGGTCACGACCGCGCCCGGGGCGTCGAGGATGGCGTTGATCGCGACGAACATGCCCTTGCCCGCCCGAGGCGGGCCGATCAGCAGGATGCTGTCCTCCACCGACGCCCACACTTGGCGCCCGTGCGAGCGGCCGAGCAGGTAGCCGACGTCGGCCGGCTTCGGCTCCGAGAGGGACGGGCGAAGCGTGGAGGCGCGGCGCAGAAGCGCCCGGCTGGAGGCGGCCTGGGCGACCTCCGCTCCGGTCGCGGTGCCCTGGATGCGGTGTGGGTCGCGGCGGGTCGTCGTCGAGTGCCGGCGCAGCAGCGACCAGCCCCACCAGCCTGCGACGCCGAGGACGGCGAGCAGCAGGGCCGTGACGATCCAGTAGACGACCGGGTTCAGCCTCGGCGCGCCCAGTGGATCGCCGGGGTCGCCGGGACGCAGCAGCACGCCGAGGCCGGCCTCGATGCCGCCTGCCGGCTGTGGCGCCCCGGTCAGGAACGCCGCGATCGCCCCGGCGACCCGAAGCACCCCGGCGAATCCGGCGACGGCGACGAGTAGGCCGATGCCGAGGTTCGCGAGCAGGTCTTCGGGGCCGCGTCCCGTCGTCGTGCTCACGGGCGGTCCCGGTCGGGATGGTGGACGGACAGGGTGCCGGAGATGCGGCCTAGCAGCAGCACCTCGCGTGTCGGGGCCAGCTCGAGCAGGTGCCGTTGCAGCAGGGCGCGGCCGTGCCCGGTCGGGCCGGCGTCGGAGTGGGCGACGATGACGGCCAGGGCGACGTCCTCGCCGGGCACGAACCCGTCCGCGCTCACCTCGAGCAGCGCAGGGACCGCAGCCGCCGGAGCCGAAGCCTGCTGGGGAAAGGCAGGCTCGGGAGGGGCGAAGCGGCTCCGGCGGCGCGGTGGCGTGAGGATGTCGGTGAAGGTCGAGCCGTCCGCCTCACACACCTCGACGCGGATCGGCCCGTTGAGGGCGGTGGTGAGGTGGTCGGCGAGCGCCCCGAAGGTGTCGCGCCGCAGCGGCGACAGCGCCTCCGGTGGGGTGAGCGGAGCGCCGTCGACCGTGACGGCCAGGGCACCGTCGGGTGCGACGTCGACCCGGACGTGCGGGACGTGGATGATCGGCTGGGCGGTCATCGCCGTGTTGTCGGGCTCGTCGGCCGCGTCGCTGCCGCGCCGGTAGCGGGGCTTCACGCCACGCCCCCGGTCATGCGGGTGGCCGTGTTGAACAGTTCGAGCTCGGCCGGGTGCAGCTGATGCTGCGTGACGTAGGAGTGATCCTTGACTCGCCAGAGCCCTTGCCCGGTGCCGAGGGTGGGCAGCAGTTTCTGCTCGGTGCCGGTCAGCCCGAGGATCTCGCCGGTGACGCCGAGTTGGTCGCTCTCCTGGCGGTAGATAATCCTCGTCTCCGCATTGGCGAGCAGCGAGGAGGCCAGGGCGCGCATCGCCGAGCCGCTGTCGCCTACGTTGTCCAGGTCGGTGAGCTTGTGGAACACGAGCGCATTTGCGATGCCGTAGTGACGGGCGAGCCGCCATTGTGCGTCCATGCGGCGCAGCAGCGGGGCATGGGACATGAGCCGCCATGCCTCGTCGTAGATCACCCACCGTTGCCCGCCGTTCGGGTCCAACAGCGCGGCCTCCATCCACGCCGAGGAGCACGTCATCAGCACCGAGATCAGGGTGCTGTTCTCCGCGACGCGGGATAGGTCGAGGCTGACCATCGGCAGCGACGGGTCGAAGCTGACGGTCGAGGGGCCGTCGAACAGCCCGGCGAGGTCGCCGGCGACGAGCCGGCGCAGCGCGTGCCCGGCCAGACGTCCGTCCTCGGCGAGACGTCCGTCCGGGTCGTCAGCAGCAGCCGGGTTCAGGATGCGGTCCACGACCATCGGCAGGATCGGCGTCTCGGCCGATCGCACGGCGTCGGCCAGGGCGATGTCGATCGCGGTGTGCTCCAGCGGGGTCAGCCGCCGGTCCAGCACCGTCTCGGTCAGCGCACCGATCAGGTCACGGCGGCGTGCGGCGACCTGGGTCGCCCATTCGCTGTCGGACACGTCGGAAGGCCGGTGCCCCTCGTCGAGCGGGTTGAGCCGGTTGCGCAGCCCGTGCCCGAGCACGATCGCCTTGCCGCCGACAGCCTCGGCGACCGCGGTGTGCTCTCCCTTGGGGTCGCCCGGCACGTACACGCGACGTCCGAACGCGATCGACCTCGTGTAGAGGGACTTCACCAGGGACGACTTGCCCGAGCCAACGATCCCGGCCACGACGATGTTCGGGGCCGTGATGACGCCACGCGCGTATAAGACCCACGGGTCGTAGACGAAACTGCCGCCGGAGTAGAGATCCTGCCCGACGAAGACACCGGCGGAGCCGAGGCCGCCTTCGGCGAGGAACGGGTACGCCCCGGCCAGCGTCGCCGAAGTGTCCTGGTGGCGCGGCAGCCGCAACCGGCCGGGGGTGCGCAGCGCCGCCGGGCCGGCCTCCCCGGCAGGCGGGAGGTAGGTGGTGCGTCGGCGTTCGGTACGCTCGGCCTCCCACCGCTGGTGCGCCTGCAGCTTGCGGGCGCGCTGTTGCTCGGCGAGCAGCTCCGCTGCGGCCCGCGCGCGGGCCTTGCGGTGCTTGCGGCGCTCGTTCTGCGGCGAGACGAGCACGCTGGTGTGCAGGCGTCCGTCATCCTGACCGGTCACAGCGCGAGGCCCTGACCGGGCCGTGCGCTCTGCGCGGCAGCACCGAACAGGCGCGGGTCGGCGGGCCGCGTCCGCCCGGCCGGCACGACCGGCGCGGGCTCGGCGAGCGCCGGGTCCGGCGGGGCGTCATGCGTTCGCAGCAGGCTGACGTGCCCGAGGGTCGGGTTGTAGGTCAGCGTGTACTCGGCGACCGTGACCGAGCGGTCCAGCGCCCCGACGGGCGGGGCGTCGTAGACGTACCCGTTGACCAGGGCTGCGTCGGTCGTCTCCCGCCCGTAGTCCCACTGGGCCAGGTGCGCGACGGCCGCGTCGGGTCCGTCCCGGTCGATGAGGGTCAGCACCTCGTCGGCCTCCTCGCCCTGGAGGAACACGACGCTCACCCACCGTGGCGCCGCCTCCGGCGCGCGGGTCGGGCCGTCGACGGCGATCCCGGCCAGGTCGACGCCGGCGGGCTGCCAGGCGATCCGGGAGGCGTGCTGCGAAGCCAGGTCGAGCCGCACCTGCACCTCGTCGAGCGCGTTCGCGGCGAGGTTGAGTGCGTCGGCGGCGGCGAGCGCGTAGACCCGGCCGAGGAACGGGTCGCCGTCGTCGGTGCGGGCGAGCTCATGGGCGTCGACGTGGCTGCGGGTGAGCTGGTCGAGCACCTGCCGCAGCGACCGGGTGCCGGCGATCAGCTCGCCGAGGACCGGGTAGGTGCTGGTCGGCGGCATGTCCCGCGTGGCGTGCGCGAGGCCACGCAGCGCGACGGCGCTCTCCTTGGCGTCCGCGAGCGGGTCGGTCAGAGTCGGCATGGCGTTGTCCTCCGGTGGATGGGCTGTCGGAAGACAGGTGCGCGGGGCCGGTCAGACGGTGCGGCACAGCGGCAGTGCGGCGGCGGCGAACGCGGCCGCCTGCTGCCCGACCAGGCGGCGCGTCTCGCACGACGCCTGGATCGCTGCCTGCTCGAGGGCGGACACGGCGCCCTCCAGCTCGTCGAGGGTCGGCGCGGACACGGCGATCAGGCCCGTGTAGCGCAGGATGCCGTGGCCGCTGGTTAGGTCCGCTTCCTGCTGGAGGACATCCTCGAACTCGGCGGACTGCTGCGCATCCTCGATCTGGCCGATCCGCTGACGCTGGTGTGCGTCGCTGATGTACTCGGTCTTCTTCTTGCGGATGTCGCGGGCGGCCTGGTCGGAGCGGATCGGGGTGGCGATCAGCGAGAACGCGCGCCGCACGCCCGAGGACAGCAGGATCGGGGCGAGGAACCCCGGATACACCAGCGACCGGGGCCATTCGGTGATCCACAGCACCGCGTGGAAAGCGGAGTCTGAGCGCAGGTGCTGCCAGCTCTCGGTGAGTGCGACGGGGCCGGCTGTGGCGAGGTTGCGGCCGAGGTCGCGGTGCCGTTCCAGGGTCGCCGCGACGGCTGGGTCATACGCCGAGCGCAGCATGACGGCGATCTCGCCGGGGCCGGCCCACTCCGAAGGGGTCAGGTCCGCGGCGCGCAACGCAGCGGACAGGGTGGTCATTTCCTGGCGCAGCACGGCGGCGGCGCCCCTCATCCCGCCGCCAGCGGTGCGGATCGCGCGGGCTGCGGCGCGCATGTCGAGCGCGACCGAGAGCGTCGTGGCGTGCAGCTCCCCGGCGGGGCCGGCGCGGTCGATGAGCTCGGCGTACACGGTCGAGGTCCACGAGCCGTCGGCGCGGCCGTGCTCGGACCACCACTCGGCCAGGCCGCTGCCGGAGTCGGGCAGCGTGCGCTCCAACACTTGCACGCGCGCGAGCCGTCCCGACCGGCAGCAGGTCGCCAGCACCCGACCCCAGCCCGTGACGCGGCGCTCCTGCTCGCTGGGGTCCAGCAGCACGAACGCGGGATGGGTTACGGTCAGCACCGCCGTCAGGGTCTGGGCGTGCGGGTCGTGGATCATCGCGGCGTCAGTCGCCGGGTCGAGGTACTCTCGCAGCGCCGCGGCGTCGCCGGGCAGAGCGAGCGTGCCGGCCGGGCGAGGCTTGACGATCCGGGCGCGGAACAGCAGTTGCCCGCCCGTGGTCCGCCAGACCCAGCGCAACGCGATCGGCACCCACTCGATGAGCTTCCGGCCGCCGGCAGGCACCCAGGCCAGCACGGCGCAGAGCAGGCAGATCGGGGCGGCGTAGGCCAGCAGGATGCCGCCGCCCATGTAGAGGGCGACGACGATCGACAGCGCCGCGACGGCGAGGACGAGCAGTTGCGACAGCGACAGGCCCAGCAGCACGCCGCGGCGGGTGAGCCGGCTGAACTTCACGGGGTGCAGCTCGGGTTCGTCTCGATGGCCGCCTCGGGTGCGAGATGCCATGACCTACTCCTTCTTCGCCGGGGGCTGCGGACGGGCCGGCGGGTCGGGCTGCCGTGGCGGCGGCGATGCCGGCGCGGCCGGCCGCGCCGGAGCGGACGGCGGGCTGCTCGGCGGTGCGGCCGGGGTGGGCGCGGTCGGCTCGGCGGCGTCTGCGTGCCCACCGACTGCGGCGGCGACGGCGTTGCCGGCCTTGGGTCCGGCAGTCGCGGCGGCTCCTGCGACCTTCGCGCCGACAACGACGGCCGCGCCGATCGGACCTGCAGCGGCCGCGCCGCCACCCGCCGCGGCCGCACCACCGCCCGCAGCACCCGCGCCGGCGCCTCCGCCCGAGGCGGCGGCGCCACCAGCGGGAGCGGCGGCTCCAGCCTGTGCGCCGGCGCCCGCTCCACCCGCTGATGCGCTGCCACCCCCGGTCCCGCTCGGGGGTGCCCCGGTGGGGGCCGCAGGCCGGCCGCCACCAGAGGGGGCGTCGCCGCCGTCGAGGATCTTCTTCGGGGACGCGCCGTTACCGCCCCCGCTCGGGACCGGCACGGGCCGGTTCATGGCGGACTTGGCCTCCTGTTCGGCCGACATCGCGTGGTACATGTCGAACCCGACGAAGGAGATGAACTTGTAGGTCATGTACGGCGCGAACGCGGCGACGAGCATGAGGACGACGCCGGCGATCGGGTCGCTGATGGAGGCGAGGTCGAGGTCGATTGGTTGGGAGACCTGGGCGACGGCGACGAGGAAGACGACGACGAGGACGAGTTTGGACAGGATCAGGGCGATCACGAACGTCGCCCACTTGCCGAACCAGCCGCGGGTCGCATCCCATGACGCGCCGGCCAGGGCGACCGGGGCGAATACGATCGCGACCAGCAGCAGCGCTTTGCGCACGAGCAGGGAGAACCACACGATCGCGGCGGCGGAGATCGCAAGCCCTGCCAAGAAGATCGTGATGATCGCGCCGACGCCGGGGGCGGCGATGTTGATGCCGGCCAGCGCCCCGCCGAGGAGGGCGATCTTGTCGCCCATGTCTTCCATCGAGTTGCCGGTGGCTTGGACGATGCCGATGCACAACTGGTCGGTGATTTCCAGCAGCGTCCCGGTCAGGGTGAGGACGACGAAGGAGCCGAGCACGGATTTCGCCAGCCCCAGCGCGGCACGGGGCAACGCGCCGGGGTCGCGGCGGATCAGGCCGGTGATGAGCTGGAGGCAGAAGAAGATGAGCATCACGAAGATGGCGACGCCGAACAGCAGGTTGTAGACGCCGACGTACTCGGCGCCGGTGACGTCGACGAGGGTCGTGGTGTCGAACACGGACCACACGGCCTCGAACAGCCATCCCGCGGCGGCGCCCATTGCCTGCGCGAGCCAGTCGAACGGCGCGGCGACCAGGGAGGCGACGCCTTCGCCGACGGCGTCGCAGACGCCGGAGATCACGGGGATGTCGCACACGCTCATGGGCGGCGCTCCCGGTGCGCGCTCGGGCGGCCCGTCATACGCTCTGGCCCACGTTCCAGAAGAAGTTGATGAGGGTGACGCTCGCGCCGCAGATGATCGCCGCGCCGCAGCTGACCAGGACGCCGACCTTGCCGCGGCTGGCGAGGTGGGGGTTGCTGCTGTTCGCGCCGAAGCCCCAGATGATCGCCGAGACGATCAGGGCCAGGACGCTGAGGATCAGGCCCACGGTCATGATCGCGCCGACGATGGTGCGCAGCTGCTCGATACCGGGCAGGCCGGTGCCGTTGGGGTCGATGTCGATCACGGTGGGCTCCTTGACGTTCGCGAGGGATGGGTTCTCGCGAGTCAGGTGCGCGGGCCGTCCCGCGGGGGCGTCAGAGACCGGAGCCGAGGGTGATCAGCCAGTTCAGCCACGCGACGCCGGCGCCGGCGAGCACGGCGGTGCCGAGCGCGACGAGCAGTCCCGTCCGTGCGCGGGTGGCTGTCTGATAGTTGCCGTGTGAGGACGCCAGCGCCCAGGTGATCGCGCAGACGATGAGCATCAGCACGGCGATGATGAGCACGAACATCAGCAGGGCTCCGATGACCTGACGCAGTTCCGTCGCGCCCCCGGTGGCGCCGAAGTCGGGGAACACGTCCATCAGGCCACCCCCGCGCCAGGGCGACATGCAGAGGTGCTGGCGGCGTCCAGGTCGAGCGCGCCATGTTCGGCCAGCCACGGCTCGGAATCAACGGCAGCGGCGTTCGACCCGCCTTCGCGGATCTCGAAGTGCAGGTGGGCTCCGGTGGACTGCCCGGAGGAGCCGACGTCGCCGATGTGCTGTCCGGCCGTCACGGTCTGCCCATCGGTGACGTAGATGGCGTTGGCCCACATGTGCGCGTAGGCGGACGCCACCCGTTGCCCTCCGACCGTGTGCTCGATGACGATGAGGTTGCCGTAGCCGCCGGATGGTCCGGCGTGGGTGACCACGCCGTCGGCGATCGCGAAGATCGGGGTGCCGTCCGCGGCGGCGAGGTCGGTCCCCGTGTGCATCGACCGCTCACCGGTGATGGGGTGGATGCGCATCCCGAACGGGTCGGATCTCACCCAGGTTCCGGTCGGCAGCGGAAACACAATCCTGGTGGTCTCCGGCACGATCGGGGTGGCCGAGCCTCCGCCTCCTCCGCGTGGCGGGGTGGTCAGGACGCGCAGGATCGTCTCGGCCACCGGCCGGTAGTTCTGATAGCGGTCGGGGTAGGCGCTAACCTCGACCGCTTGCGCAGCCTCGCCGGGGTCCATCTGCTGCCAGCCGGGGATGTCGAGCAGCCCGCGCGGGCTCGGGTAGTTGGGGCCGTCAGGTCCGCCGTAGAACGCGCGCGCCTGGTAGTCGGGGTCCATCAGTTCCGCGACGGTTCCCCAGCCGGAGGCGGGTCGCATCTGGAACAGCCCGAGGCTGTCGTGGTCGGCGCCGTTCCCGTCGTTCGGGTAGTCGCCGGACTCGGGATAGGTGCCGGTGTTGGCGAGCATCCGCAGCCGCGATTCGGTCAGGGCAGCCATCAACGCGATGACGACGCCCGGCGCGCCAACGCCACTGGTGCGCCCGCCGACCGTGATGATCGTGGCCGCATGGGTCAGCTGCGTTCGGGTCAGCGTGATCGAGGTGCCGTCCGCCGCGGTCGCGGTCAGCTCCTCCGGGATGGCACCGACCGTCAGGGAGCCGGGCAGGCATGCCGCGGCCTGCATGGCCGGGTTGACCAGTAGCCCGACGGCCAGCAGCGCCGGCGACGGGCCGAGGAAGATCAGCAGCGCGAGGGCGAGGGCGAGCTTCTTCACGCCGATCACCGCAGCGGGTTGTCGAGCTGCGAGAGCCGCAGCAGCCGGCACGGCCCGGTGGAGAACTCCGGCGCCGGTGGGGAGCAGACGATGAACACGGTGAACGACACCGGATGTTCGGAGGTGATCTGCTGCCCGTTCCAGATGCCGGTGCGGTGCCGGGTCGCGTCGATCGTGAACGCGGTGGTGCCCGGTAGCAGTTGGCCGGGCCGGGCCTGCGCGAGTGCGTCCGCCCACCCATCCGGCACGCCGATGCTGTCGATAGTCAGGCTCTGCCGGGTGGCGTAGCCGCGCAGTTGCGCCCAGGCGGAACTCGTCGGCAGGTAGCCGGTGATGTCCGAGGCGAGGCCGTTCTGCTCCCCGGTGCTGGTCTCGACGACCTCGAGCAGGACGTCGGCGATGTCCAGCGGCCCGTAGCCGGCTCCGGCGTCCCAGGTGAACAGGGTGGCCGCGACCGACCGAGCGAACTGCTCTGGGTTATGGGTGAGCCGCACGGCGGCGGGCTCGTCCGCCGTCGGGAATGTCTCGGACGGGTTCGGTGTGGAAGAGGTGCTCGGGGCCGGGGCGGGCGGGGCGTCGCGGCGGGGGCCGGCCAGCAGCCCGTACACGCCGACACCCGCCAGGATCAGCAGCAGGCCGGCGGCGATCAGCGCGAGGATCAGGCGGGTGCGGCGTCCGGGTCGGGTGGTCAGCTCCATGCTGTCCAGGTGCGCGGGGCGTCCCCGCGCTCGCTCAGAGGGCGATCAGACGGTGGGCGCGTGCCGAGCGCATCTGCTCGGCCATCTCGTTCAGCGCGTCGAGCACGGCCTCGAACCCGGCCCACTGCTCCTCGTCGAGCGCGGCGGCGAGCTCGACGGGATCGAAGTGCGAGGTGAAGCCCTGCAAGTCGTCCACGGTGGCGACGAACACCCGCACCGGGTAGCGGGCTGCCTCATCCGGCCCTGCGGCTGTCAGTGTCTGGGCGGGGCGACGCTTGGTCGCCCCGCGGACGCGGGCGAGCGTCTCGGCGGCGACGCGCTCCAGTCCGGCCGCGCGGGTGGTGGCCTGCTGGCTGCGCAAGCGGGCGAGCGCGCGGGCCGCGGCGTCGCGGACCCCGCCGGGCTCGGTGTCGTCCTCGGCCAGACGCTCCAGTTCGGCGAGGGACTGCTCGGCCTGCGCCCGCCGGTAGGCGGGGCTGACGGGTCCGCCCTGGCCGATCGCGTCCAGCCCGGCCTGGGCGGATTCGCGCACGGACGCCGGCTGCGCCGCATCGGCGGCGAGTTCCTCCAGCCGGCCGATCTGCTCCAGCTTCGTGTATCCCTTCTTGCCGGTGACGATCAGCGCCGCCTGCTCGCGGGTGTCACCGGCTTCAGTCTGCGGTGCCGTCGATTCGGCGGCACCGTCTGACCTGGGGTTTCTTCCTTCCGCGGTGAACCTGCTGGCCTCCTGGCGGCGGGCGGCGTCCGCGGCGAGCTCGGCGCGCAGCTCCCGGTACAGAGATGCCTTTTCCAGGTCGGTGTAGTCCAGGCGGAGCTGGTTCTCGTCCTGCTCCGCCAGCAGCAGGGAGAGCTTGTCGGAGATCCCGGTGCGCACCCACACGTTCACGGTCTTCAGCCCGAGGTACTGCGCCGCCAAGTAGCGCCGTCCGCCACAGATGAGCAGCCCGTCAGGGGCGATCGTCAGCGGGTGCAGGAACCCCTGACGACGGATCGACTCGGCCAGGCCGGGGATGTCGCCCTGCTCTTGCCGGTGCCGGTAGCCCATGCGGATCGCGTCGAGCGACCATTCCAGTTCGATGTGTCCCGCGGTCGGGTCGCTCGTGCTCATGTCAGCTCGCCACCGCGCACGGTGATCGGGTTGGCGAGGATGATCGTCAGCGCCAGGTCGTCGTCGGCGGCGATCTCGGCGACCGGATACCCGCGGGTCAGACGCAGCAGCACCCCGCGGCCGGTGTTCGTGGCCACCAGAGTCGGGTCAGGGCTACCAAGCACGACGCGTAGCAGCGTCGTCCACGACACCCGCGGCATATCCAGCAGCGCGCGGGCGTGCTTGTCCCGACGCAACGACTCGTAGGCAGCCCGCCGCGATCCGGTCTCGATGAGCCGTCCGCTGATGTACTCGATCGACGCGCGGGTGACGTCCTCGGGCCAGTCCAACGCGACGAACAAGGCGATGGTCTCCTCGAGGGCGCGGCGGGCCTGCTCGGAGCGGTCGTCGCTCTCGTCGTCCGTGTCCTCGGGCGCCTCGACGCGGAACGCCGGGTGGTACTCGGTGATCGAGGTCTCCCGGTCGGAGAACCGCTCGGCCTCATGGAAGCCGGAGTATTCTGCGCGTCGCGCCTGATGGGTGGAGCACAGCATCCCGGCGGCCTGCTCGTCGGCCTTCAGGGTGATGTCCACGGCGCGGGTGACAACCGCCCAGGGGTCGTCGGCGCCGCGCACCGAGGACGTGCGCATCGCATCGAACGCGGCCGGGGCTGCGTCCTCGGGCTCCTGGCGGTGCTTGCGGGCCAGGCCCGCGTACTTGCGGATCGTGTACTGCATCAGCGCCGCCGCCTCCGGGTCGGTGCGCCAGGCGCCGGGGCCGGCGTCGTGCAGGCGGACGAGCAGGACGCGAAGTCCCTCGCTCGTGGCGAACGCGGGCTGAGTGGTTTGCAGCATGATCGGGCACCTCCTGTACGTCAGGCAGGTACACGGACGCTCCCCAGCGGCCGGCCGGACGCTGGGGAAGCGGTGCATGCTGGGGCTCCGGCCTACTTCAGCTCGAGGGGTTCGAGCGAGGTCTGTGCGGCCGGGGTGTTCACACCGAACGCGGTCACCGGGGCGAGCCGGTGCGAACGCCGCGCGATCCCGCGACGGGACACCGCGACTGCGTTCGACGGCAGCCGGCGGGTCCGGCGTGCCAACTCCGCCTGGAAGTCGATGCCCCGGCCCGAGGCGCGCCCGCTCAGGCTGACGAACAGATCGGTCGGCCGCACCCACGCGACCGTGCTGCGCCCCGACGCCGCAGCCGGAGCCGGTCCCGGAACGGCCTGACGGGACGGGTCGCCATGCACCGCGAACTCGGAGACGTCCGGCTCTGGCCGCTCGATGGGGGCGCGGGTCGGCTGCGAGCCGGCCTCACGCGATTTGTCGTGAGGCGGCTGCGCGTCTCGGATCGCGTCGATCATGGTTGCGTTCCTTCCGTGTCGGCGGTCGCGGTGATGGCTATCGGAGAGGTACGCGCTCCGAGCCACCGTCCGACAGTCGAGGGATGCACGCCGACGTGCCGGGCGATCCGCTTGTTCGACCAGCCCTCATCCCGCAGCACCACCGCGAGCTCCCGCCCGGACGTCGGCGGGTCCGTCTCCGCGACCGGCTCGACCTCGACCGCGAGCGCGGGCTCGGCGACGCTCTGCTCGGACGGGCCGACCGGGCGCGCGCGGGTGAGGACGACGGTGAGATGGGTGATCGCCAGCAGCACCAGCGGCGGCACGGCGGCCACGGAGGCGGCGAGCACCGCCGGCACGTCGGCATCGGCGGCGACAATCGCGTGGATCGCGTTCGCGGTGACCGACACGAGCGCCCCGGCCATCAGCAACAACCACGGATACCAGGCCGTTCGCTGCCCGGCCAGGGCGACGACCGCGACCGTGGCGACGACGATGATGCCGTCCACGATGAGCGGCCACGCCCACGCCTGCGCGTCGTCGATCCCGGAGCGGCGCGCCAGATCCGCCAGCGCCGTGAAGGACAGCCAGAACGCGCCGATCGCGATGAACACCGTGCCCGCGATGGCGGTGCCCACAACGAATCGCCGCACCTGGGGCTGACCGTTCACAAGACCGCCCGGATCGAGGGCTGCACAGCGACCGGGGACATTCCGGCAGGCACGGGCCGGGCCGCGGCCTGCGGGTGTGCGATGCGATACGCGGAGCGGATCGTCGTAGTGATCTCGGGAACCGGCAAGCCGGCGCGTTCGGCGGCCGGCCCAAGGACGGCGTGGGCGTCGGCGGAGGGGACGCCGGCCTCGGCGGCGCGGCACGCGGCCCAGAACAGGGCACGGTTGCGTTCGCCCTCACCGCGCGCGGCAACCCAGCGTGCCAGCCGATCGGGGTCGAGGTCTCCGACGCGCTCCCGCGGCCCCGCCCACGGGACCGGCTCGGGGCGCGGGTCCAGCAGCTCCCGCAAGGCGCGCGCGTCGACCGGCGCGCCGTCGGAGGTCGCGGTGGCGACCACCGTATAGGAGCGCTTCCCAGCCCGCCCGATCACCGTTGAGGGCGGCACGACGATGTAGCCGCCGTCGCCACGGAAGTCGATGTGCGCGGCCGGCGCCTGCCAGGAACGGTGCGGATCGTCCGGGCTTGCCGGGTAGTAGGCGTGCAGCCCGCCGGACGGGGTGCGCACGAGCGCGGCCCATCCGTCGACCAGGCCCTCGCGCTGCGCTCGCCCGAACGCGGCGTATCCGGTTCCGGCCGGGTGGACGTCGACGTCGACCACCTCGAAGCCCGAGACCGCGCCGGTCGGCACGCCGATGTTCGCGGTCGGCCAGCGCCGCCACCACGCGGCCACCTGTCGCAACTCGGCGCTCGCGTCATGGAACCCGTGCTCGGTGCGCGGCTCCTTCCCCAGACGCCGGCACGGGAAGACGGGGACGCCGGCCTGGGCGAACGACCTCGCCGCATCCGACAGCGGCATCGCCGCGGCGGCGCGTAGCACGGCGCCGATGTCCATAGCCGGCCTCCTCCCTACGCCCCCGATACCAGGGCTCGCTTCATGGCTTGCGACTATGAGGTGCGCGAGGTTCACCACGCAGCAGGCAGACGGACGAGCAGCGAGTACGCCCGTCAGGCGCAGCGGTGGACCTGACGTATCAACCCGGCCTACCGGGAGGGCGCGGAGATCGTCTAGGAAAGCCGCCGAATGTGCGCGTCGCGGCGCGAATCACGCGACACCGCACGAGTTACGGGCTCAAGGACCGGAGTGAGGGCGCACACACCACGGCACGACTCGCACGGCATGGCGCCGGTGCAAGAAGGGTGCGGATGCCGCCGGTACTGCGTGGGGGTGATTCCGAAGCGCTTGCGGAACCATACTGCCGCAACTCGCGCGTCGTTCCATCCGACTTGCCGGGATGCATCGGCGATCGGCAGGTCGGTTTCCTCGATCAGTCGCGTGAACTCCGTCAGGCGGGTCTCGATGAGGAACCGCATGGGGGCGACACCGACCTGCTGGGTGAAAACGCGTGTGAGATGGGCGCGGGAGACGGCCACCTCCGCGGCGAGCCTGCCGACCGTCCACGGCTCGGTCATGCGCGAGCGCAGCAGGACGACCGAGCGGCGCACGGGGCGAGCGATTGGCGGCTGCGCGAGCCGGCCGCGCACCGGGAGGACGAACCTCTCGGGCACGGCGCCGTCGTCGGCGAGCAGCGTCGGTAGGGCAATCTCGACGGCGCGGGAGAACAGAGAGATCAGTCGGGTGGTCGCGACCTCCGGTGGCGCGGTCTCGTTCACGAGGCTGATCTGGCGCCACAGCGGTTCGATGCGGTGCAGGATGTCCACGCCAGGCTGCAGCACGAGTGCCGAGCCGTCCCAGGCGTCAGGATGCACGCCCGGACGGACGCGCGTGGTGTCGGCGAGCACCCATCGCATGTGGGAGCGGAGGAAGGACTCGTCGAAGTAGAGCGTCCATAGCCGCACAGTCGGGTCTGGGCGCACTGAGCACCACATGCCGGCCCCGAGAGCCATCGCGTAGCCCGGTGTCAACTCGTGGATGCCTGTGGCTGTCTCAATGTGTGCGGCGCCCTCGAGGACGTGGACGATCTTGGCGTGCCCAAACACGGCGCGGTGGATGCGTTCGGCGCGCACGCTCTCCACCGCCGACAACGGCGGACCGGCCGGCCGGCCAATAACGTAGCCGCGGCCGGTATCGTCACGATCCCGCAGGGGTGGGACCGCATCCCGTCCGATCAATGGCGCCGTCACGCGTTCATCGACACGACCAGTTCCGTGGCCTCCGGAAGGTTGCGCCGTGGTCACGCCCGATAGCCGATGACAGTGGTCATGCCGGTTTCGGCGTGGTAGATGTTGTGGCAGTGGGCGACCCAGAGACCTGGGTTGTCAGCGTCGAAGTCGACGGTGAGGGTCTGCTTGGGCAGGATGATCGACGTGTCTTTCCGCGGGCCGCCACCTTCATGCTGGTAGGTGTGACCGTGTAGATGGAATGGGTGCCACATCTCGGTGTCATTAGTGATCGTGAACCGGACGCGTTCGCCTTCGCGGATCTCGTGCGCGCCGTCGAGGGGCTGATTCATATCGAACCGTCGCCCGTCGATGCCCCAGTCGTATTCGGCCATACCTCCGGTGAGAGTGATCGCCACGGTCCGATCAGGCTGCCGTGAGGACAGCGCAACGCTGCTATCTGACGTCAGCAGCTGTGCGGTCCCGATCCGGCTGCTAGTGAGCTCCGGGATGCTCACATCGGCCGTCGGTGCTGCCGCGGCGCTGCCGGTGCGGATGACGGCGAAACCGCGATCGCGTTTGCCCTCGGCCTGAGCGATGAGGGGGAACGCGCCGTCATCCAGGGTAATGATCGCGTCGTAGCGTTCGCCCATGCCGATGAGGATGCTGTCGACTTCGACCGGTTCCACGGGGAATCCGTCGGTATTGGTGATGGTGAGCGTGTGACCGCCGATGGCGAGGCGGAACGCGGTGTCGCTGCCGGCGTTGATGATCCGCAGCCGCACCTTCTCGCCGGCCCGCCCGGTGAACTGGGTCGGGTCGGCGGGGGGCTTCCCGTTGACGAGGTAGAGGGGATAGTAGACGTCGCCGGCGTCGCCGCCGAGCAGGTCGGAGGTGGCGCCCATGAGGGTGTTGCCCATCCGCATGAACATGTCGCCCATCCCGCCCATGTCGCCCATCCCGGCGGACAGCTCGTCAAGGACGTCGTCGGGGGTGGCGGTGACGCCGTCGAGCCAGTCGTCGAGGATGATGACCCACTCGTCCTCGTACCCGCCGGGCTCGGCGGGGTCCTCGACGATCAGCGCCCCGTACAGGCCACGGTCCAGCTGCACCCCGACGTGGGGGTGGAACCAGTAGGTGCCGGGATCGGGCGCGATGAACTCGTAGTCGAAACTGGCCCCGGCCTTGATGGGCTGCTGGGTGACCGGCGGGACGCCGTCCATGTCGTTGCGCAGCGCGAGCCCGTGCCAGTGCACGGAGGTGTCCGCCTCGAGCTGGTTCCGGACGGTGGCCTTCAGAGTGTCTCCGGCGCCGAGACGGATCACGGGCGCCGGAAGAGACCCGAACGCCCAGGTCGGCGCGGTCGCCCCGGCTAGGTCCAGCACGGTCGGGGCGGCGGTGAGGGTCGCGGTGGTGACCTTCCCGGTGCCGCCGCGGCGCCGCTCGGCGCCTTGGACCTGGGCGCCGTCGGGCTGCACCCAGTTCGCCGCCGGCGCGCAGGATGCCAGCGCGACCGTCGCGACGGCGCCAATGCTGACGCCGAGGAACCCTCGCCGAGTTAGGAGGAAGCGGGGGCGTGGGGCGGGCGACGGGTTCATCGTTGTTTCCTTTCCGGCCGGGAGCGCGGGCCGTGGTTTTCGTCAGGGAGGCCGTCCGGGTCGGACGTCGCATGATCGGCGGAGGCTCGTGGGGCACGATTGCCGGTTGCCGTGACGGCCGAGGGCTCTGAGCGCCTGGATCCGATGGCGAGCAACGCCATTGCGATCAGCACGATCACGGTCCCGATCCAGCCCCACAGGCCCGGGTCCTCGCGCAGGATCAGCAGCGACAGCAGGATCCCGAAGACCGGCACGAGCAGCGTCCACGCGGCGAGGAGGTCGAGCCGGGCACGTCCGATCTCGGTGAACCAGGCGACCGTGGTGGCGGCGGTGCCGACCAGTGATAGGGACAGCAGGGTGAGGATGAACCGGATGTTCCAGTCGATCGTGGGCGGCCCTTCTGTGACGGCTGCGGTGCCGGCGAGGATCGCACCTCCGATGAGCAGCTGAGCTGCCGCCACGACTCGGACGTCTGCGTGCACGATCCGGCCGATGAGGGTGCCGGCGGTGATCGCGGCGGCGGAGGTCAGTGAGAGCCACGCTCCGGTGCCGAGCCCGGAGGGAAGGACGATGATGAGTAGGCCGGTGAAGCCCAGGCCGATCGCGGCGATCGCGGCGGGGGTGGGACGCTCGCGGTAGAGCCACCACGCGGGCAGCAGGATCAGGATTGGCTGCGCGTTGGCGAGCACCGAGGCGATCCCGGTCGACAGTCCGGTCGCGGCGACGAACATCGTCGCGAATGCCAAGGCGATGTTCACCAGTCCGAGGCAGCCGATCAGTGCCCATGTCTTCGGGTCGCGGGGAAGAGGTGCCCGCTGGATGCCGGCGACGGTTGCGAGCGCGACCCCGGCGATGAGGGCTCTCAGTGCCGCGAGCCACAGCGGCGGGGCGTCTTGCAGGCCGACGGTGATCGCGACGAAGCACGACCCCCAGGCGAGCGTGACCCACAGCATCCGCAGCGGTCGGGGGTGCCCGTGCCGGCTGGCGTCCGCGAGGGGGCGGACGACGGTGTTCACGACGACTCTCGCGTGTCGGTCCCGCTGTCGCCCCCGTGGCGTCGATGATTCGAGTCGTGGGCGCCGGTGTGGTGGCGGTGGCCGAACAGGTGCATGGCGGCCATGCCGATGATCGCGACGTAGGGCAGCACTGCGACGACGTGGGGAAGGTGGTCGATGAACAGGTAGATCGCGATCCCGAGCACGGAGATCCCGATGATCAGCCACGCCGTCACAGGCATCCGTCGCCGCGGGTCGCCTTCGCCGGGATGGTCGGCGGGCGGTTGGTGGTCACCGGTCATGGTCGGGCTCCTCCGCCGGTGTGAGGAAGTCCTGGCGCATGCCGAGGCTCTCGTCGGTGAGGCGGATCGAGGTCGCGGCGTCGGGGACGGTGCCCGTCAGCGCGCGGATCGCGTCGATCGTCTCGGGCACGACGATGGCCTCGTTGTAGACCTGGTAGGCGAGGTAGGCCTCGCTGCCGTTCACGGTGACCAGGTCCTCCCACACGGCGACCTCCCACATGTCTCCCCGGGGGCGGCCGAGATCGCGCATCAGCTCGACGGTGGAGTTGAGGGCGACCAGGCCGTCGGACATCCGGATGAACGCGATGCGGGGCGCGGCGCGCAGGGCGTCCAGCACCTCGTCGCGGGTCGCCTCCCGGGTCAGTTGCAGCGTCCAGTAGTGGCTGTGGGTCTGCGTGTGGGCGCCTTTGGCGGCGATGGTGACGACATCGAGTCCGGGGAGCACGGTCTGTGCGTCGGGGCCCTGATGAGAGGGGATGGTCGGTTCTGGGACCATCGTGTTCATGATCCCGCCGAGGTGCGATTCCCACGGGTCGGTGGCGCGGCGGATGAGCACCCCGCGGGCGCGCAGCAGGAGTCCGGCCGCATCCAGCGCGCCGAGGATCCGCACGATGCTGGTGGTGTTGCAGGAGACCACCCGGGTGCTGTCCCTGCCGATGGCGCTGGCGTAGTTGGCTTGGGCGACGAAGGAGTGGCCGGTGGTGGAGTGGGACTCGCCCCCTTGGAGCACTGCCTTGACGCCGAGGGCGCGGTAGCGCTCCAGGTTTCCCGCTGCCACATGCTTGGGGGTGGTGTCGACGACGACGTCGCACTGCGCGAGAAGGTCGTCGAGCACTCCCTGTGCGGGCACGTCGGCGCCCCGCATGGCCTGCTGCGCCTCGATGGTGGAGGCGAACACGGGCAGGCGGTTCGCTGCGGACTTGATCCGCCAGTCAGTGGCGATGTCCGCGACGCCGACCAGGTCCATGTCCGACTGCAGCAGGACCGCGTCGGCGACGCGCTTGCCGATGACGCCGTAGCCGTTGACGCCGACTCGAATGGTGTTCATGTGCGTGCCTTTCTGATGAGGGATGGGAGCCGCGGCGGTCATCGCCGTAGCCGCGTGGTCCAGAGCAGGTAGCCGCCGAGTGCGGTGACCACGCTCGCGCCGGCGCCGATCATGACGCCTTCCCGCGAGCGCCATCTCGTGTTCCCGCTGACGAGTTCGCCGATGCCGTTGATCAGGGCGGCGGTGATCATGCCGGCGATCAGGCGATTGCCGATCCGTTCAGCCCGTCCCACGAGCGGTTCCAGTTCGGCCGCGCGCAGGTGCACCTCGAGGCCGCCGTTCTCCAGCACCCGCCGGAGCTGCTTGAGTGTTCCGGGCAGCTCGAGCAGCAGTGCTCCGGCATCCGCGGATGCCTGTGCCCAGCGTTTCGCCAGGGCGGGGAGGGAGAACTGTCGCTGCACGATCCGCTCCGAGAAGGGGGTGAGCGCCTGCAGCATCTCGAACTCAGGGTCGAGCCGTGCCGCCAGTGCCTCGCCCATCATCAGGACCTTGAACAGCAGAGCGGTCTGCTGCGGCAGCTGGAGGTGGTGGTGTCGCAGCAGGGCGAGCAGCTCTCCGAGCAGGTGGCTGAGGTTAATGTCGGACAGGGGGCGTCCGAGATACCGCGACACGAAGACGTCCAGGGAGCGGCCGAGCTCGCCGCGGTCGGAGGTGTTCTTGGTGATCGAGAGCGCGAGCAGGGCGGTGGCGAGCGCGTTGGAGTCTCCGCGGGTGAAGGCGAGCAGCACGTCGGAGAGCTGCTCGGTGACCTCTTCGTCGAGTTGGCCGACCATGCCGAAGTCGATGAGGGCGATGGATCCGTCGGTTTGGATGAACAGGTTGCCCGGGTGCGGGTCGGCGTGGAAGAAGCGGTTCTCGAACACCATGGTGAGGATGAGGTCTGCGCCTCGCCTGGCCAGCTGGTTCCGGTCGATGCCGGCCGCGTCCAGGGCGGGCGGGTCGTCGACTCGGATGCCGTGCATCCGTTCCAGGGTCAGCACGCGTGACGTGGTCGTCTCCCAGAACACCTGAGGGACGGCGACGTCGGGTGAGTCGGCGAAGTCGGCGGCGAACCGCTCCGCGTTCCGGCCCTCCTGCAGATAGTCGAGCTCGGCGCGCAGCGTGCGGGAGAACTCCTCGACGATGCCCGGCAGGTTGTACTGGCGGGCGGCATCCCACCGCTTGTCGGCGCGCTCGGCGAGGTTCTGCAGGATCTCCAGGTCTTCGTGGATCTGGGCGACCGCGCCGGGTCGGCGGACCTTCACGACGACCTGGGTGCCGTCGTGAAGGGTCGCGGCGTATGCCTGCCCGATCGACGCGGCGGCCAGCGGTTGCGGGTCGAACTGTGCGAAGAGCTGTTCGGGGTCCGCGCCGAGCTCCTCGCGGATCACCGCCTTCATCGGCTCCCAGGCCTCGGGCGGCGCGGCGTCCTGAAGCTTGACCAACTCGGCGAGGTAAGCGGCGGGCAGCAGGTCGTTGCGGGTGGACAGCAGCTGGCCGAGTTTGATGAAGGTCGGTCCGAGCTCCTCGAGGGCGAGTCGGAGGTGTTCCGGACTGGTGTAGGGCTCGTCCCGGCGCGCATGCCCGAGAACGCCTTTGTTGAAGGGAATCCACTTCTCCAGTCCGAGCAGCCCCAGGCCGAGCCCGAGTCCGTGGTGCTCGAGGATGGTGGCGATGCGCCGATACCGGCTCCGATGCGTGCTCATCAGTCGAGGCCTCCTTCGCGGTTGGTCGCGTCGCGGGCCGAGGTGCCCGGGCCGATCGCGAACGTCTTGGTCTGTCCGGCCGAGAGCGGCACGGCGACCGCGCCGACGCGCACGTGGATCGCGGGTGCTGAGCCGGCGTGCACGCGAAGCTCCAGGCTGCGGTCACGGAGCATCACGTCGACGAGGTGGCCGCGGTATCGGATCTGGAACCCGACCCGGGTGAGGTTCGGCGGCAGTCGGGGGGCGAAGACGAGCTCGTCGTCACCGAGGGCCATGCCGGCGAAGGAGCGGACGGGCAGGTCGATGGTGCCGGCCATCGCGCCGAGGTGGATCCCTTCGCGGGTGGTGCCGCCCTGGGAGTCGTCGAGATCGGCGATCAGCGCCTCGCGGAACGCGATCCAGGAGCGGGACGGGTCGATGCCGGCCAGGACGGAGGCGTTCACGACTCGGCTGAGCGTCGACCCGTTGGCGGTGCGGGCGAGGTAGTACTCGACCGTGCGGGTCAGGTCCTGCTCGGAGAACGGGTAGCCGAGCGTGGCGAGCTGCGCCCGGAGCCCGTCGTGACCGAGCAGGTAGACCAGCATGACGACGTCGGGCTGCTTGGCGAGCTTGTACCGGTTGGTGCTGTCGTTCTCGGACTCGAGGATGAGATCGAGCCGGCCGATGTTCCCGTACTCCTCGCGGTAGTGGTCCCAGTCCAGCTCCTGCAGGCTCTCGTAGCCGTCGAACTGGGTGAGGATGCCGTCGCGGTGGAACCCCACCGCCAGTCGTGTGCTGAGCCGGGCCCATCCCGCGATCTCCTCGTCGGTGACGCGGAGCCGGTCGCGGAGGCCCTCGCCGCGGTGCCCGTGGAGCAGGGCGAGTGTCCGGGCCGCTCGCGTGGCGACCCACGAGACGAGGACGTTGGTGTACGTGTTGTCGCGCAGGCCGCTGCCGGGAGCGTCCGGGGCGCCGTCGTGGAACTCGTCGGGTCCCATCACCCCGGCGATGTGGAAGCGGTCGGTGGCAGTGTCGTGCTCGGCGAGCGAGGCGAACAGGCGGGTGACCTCGATGATGAGCTCGCCGCCGCGTTCGGCGAGCCACTCGAGGTCGCCGGTGGCCTGGTAGTGCTGCCAGGCGTTGTAGGCGATGGCGAGGCCGACGTGGCGTTGACGGTGGGAGTTGTCCGGCATCCACCGACCGGAGCGCGGGTTGTAGAGCGCCTCGGGCGTCTCCTCGCGACCGTCGCTGCCGCTCTGCCAGGGGAAGAGGGCTCCGCGGAGTCCGGCGGCGGTCGCCGCGGCGCGGGCGGCGTCCAGTCGCCGCCAGCGGTAGTCGATCAGCGCCCGGCTGATCTCGGGCGTGCGCAGAGCGATCACGGGCAGGACGAACACCTCGTCCCAGAAGACGTGCCCCCGATACCCCTCGCCGTGCAGGCCGCGGGCGGGCACCCCGGCGTCGAGCTCGACGGTGTGCGGCGAGAGGGTCTGGAGCAGGTGGAAGACGTGCAGGTTCAGGATGAGTCGGCTGTGCGTGTCGGCGTCCAGGGTGACCGCGAAGCGTTCCCAGAGTCGCCGCCACGCCGCCGCGTGGCGTTCCCGCAGCGCCTCGACGTCGCCACCGCGTTCGGTGAGCAGGGTCAGGGCGGCACCACCCGGCTCGCTGATGGCCCGATCGTGGGAGGTGTAGATCGCGGCCGTCTTGGTGAGGGTGACCGGTCGACCCTGCTCCAGAGGGATGCGCAGCTCCCGGGTGGGCTGCGATGGCGTGTCGATGCGGTGATCGGTCGCGCTGTCGGTTCCGGTGAGGGTCGTGCGGACGGCGGTGGCGATGTGGACCCGGCTCTGTCGGGTCCGCACCTCGCAGAGGGTGGTGTCGCCGACGTGGCGGAACGTCGGCTGCGTGAGGTGGGTGGCGTCCGATCCGAGGTACGCGGCCACGTTGCTGTTGCGCACGCCGGCGTCGATCCCGGCGCGAAGGGTGACCGTGCCGCTCCAGTCGGGGGCGGTGAGCGTGGTTTCCAGCACGGCAAGGTGAGGTTCGTCCAGGGAGGTGAACGTCGTCTGCACGAAGTCGAGTCGATCCCCGTTCGGAGCGGTGAGGACCGCGCGGCGGACGACCAGGCCGCGGCGCAGGTCGAGCTCGCGTCGTTCGCTGTGCGCGACGACCTGGCCGGTGGACAGCCACGGCCCGCCTCCGATGCGGAGGTCCACCGGAAGCCAGTTGGGCGTGTTGACGAGATGCTCCTCCTCGAGCTCGCGCCCGTGGATGGTGCTCGCCAGTCGGTTGTACACGCCGGCGAGGTAGGTGCCGGGATAGTGGATGCCGTCGTCGTGGTGCTCGGGCCGGGCGCCACGGGTGGCCAGGTAGCCGTTCCCCAGCGCGGTGAGCGCCTCCCGGTGCCCTTCGTGCGCGGGGTCGAAGCCGTCGTAGACCAGCTGCCACGGATCCGTGGTGGAGACGCCCAGGTCGAGCTCGGCGACATCGGCCAGGACGAGGTCGGCGCCCGCGGCCTCGAGCTGCTCCCGCGCTCCGGCGCGGTCGATGCCGACGACGAAGCCGAAGCCTCCGCGCCTCGCGGCCGCTACGCCGGCGACCGAGTCCTCGACGACCGCGGTGCGGGCCGCGGCGACACCCAGTCGCCGGGCCGCCTCCACGAACATGGCGGGATCCGGCTTGCCTTTCAGGTGATGCGTGAGCGCGATCCGGCCGTCCACCACGGTGTCGAAGCAGCCGGCCAGTCCTGCGGCGGCGAGCATCTGCTGCGCGTTCCGGCTCGCGGTGACCAGCCCGACCGGCACGGCCGCGTCCCGCAGGCGATGCAGCAGCGCCGCGGTGCCCGGATAGACGCGCAGCCCACGGGTGCCCAGCTCCGCCAGGAACAGCTCGTTCTTGCGCGCCGCGAGCCCCGCGATCGTCCACGCCGTTGGTGGGTCGTCGGGATCTCCGGCGTCCAGGGCGATCCCACGGGTCGTCAGGTACGCCGATACCCCGTCCTCGCGGGTTCGCCCGTCCACATAGCGGCGGTAGTCGGCGACCGGGTCGAAGGTCGTCTCGGGGTCGTCCACCTGCACACGCGGGTCTCGCAGCACCTCGTCGAACAGCTGCTTCCACGCGGCGGCATGGATCGCGGCGGTGTTCGTGACCACGCCGTCCATGTCGAACAGCACCGCGTCGTAGACGGCATCGAGGTGGTGAGTCCCGTGCTCTGCCGACCGCGGAGTCATCGCGGCGCCTCGCGTCCGGTCATGAGGCGCCGCCGGGCGTCGACGCCGGGGCGAGGCTGCTCGCCTCTGCCGGGGCCGCGGGGGCCTGCTGGGCGGGCAGCCGGAGCCGCTTGAGCAGGAGCGCGTTGACGGCGACGATCACGCTGGAGCCGGACATGCTGATGGCGGCGATCTCGGGGGTGAGCATGATCCCGAACGCGGGGTAGAACACGCCGGCGGCGATGGGCAGCGCGATGGCGTTGTAGCCGATGGCCCAGCCGAGGTTCTGCCGCATCTTCCGCAGCGTGCCCTTCCCGATCTTCAGCGCGATCGCGACATCGAGCGGGTCGGAGCGCATCAGGACGACGTCTGCGGTCTCGATGGCGACGTCGGTGCCGGCGCCGATCGCGATGCCGAGGTCCGCCTGGGCGAGGGCGGGGGCGTCGTTGACGCCGTCGCCGACCATCGCGACCTTCTTGCCGGATGCCTGGAGCTCGGCGATCTTGGCGGACTTGTCCTCGGGGAGCACGTCGGCGATCACGGTGTCGATGCCCAGCAGCGAGGCGATGCGCTCGGCGGTGGGCTTGTTGTCGCCGGTGAGCATCGCCACCTCGATGCCCTGCTCGTGGAGTGCGTCGATCGCGGCTTTCGCGGTGTCGCGGGGGGCGTCGGCGAGGGCGATCACGCCGGCGATCTGCCCGTCGACGGCGAACATGATCGCGGTGCGGCCGCCGTCTGCGAGGGCCTGCTGCTGCGAGACGACCGGGCCGGTGTCGATGCCCTGCGCGGCCATCAGCCGGGCGTTGCCGAGCACCACCTGCTTTCCGTCGACGGTGGCGATCGCGCCCTGCCCGGTGACGTTGCGGAACGCGGACGCGGTGCGACGCGGGATGTTCCGGCTCTCGGCGTATGTGACGATCGCCTTGGCCAGCGGGTGCTCCGACTCCCGCTCGAGCGCCGCGGCGAGGGCGAGTAGCTCGAGGTCGTCCATGCCGATGGGGATGTAGTCGGTGACCTCGGGCTCGCCCTTGGTGAGAGTGCCGGTCTTGTCCAGCACGACGGTGTCGATATGCGCGGCGGTCTCGATGCCGGTGGCGTTCTTGAACAGGACACCACGCTTGGCGCCCAGGCCGGTGCCGACCATGATCGCGGTCGGGGTGGCGAGCCCGAGGGCGTCGGGGCAGGTGATAACGACGACGGTGATCGCGAACAGGATCGCCATCGGCACATCCGCCCCGGCGAGGAACCACACCAGGAAGGTCAGAGTGCCTCCGACGAGGGCGAGCAGGACGAGCCAGAACGCGGCCCGGTCGGCGAGACGCTGCCCAGGGGCCTTGGAGTTCTGCGCCTCCTGCACCAGCTTCACGATCTGCGCCAGCGCCGTGTCGGCGCCAACCTTCGTGGCGCGCACCCGGAGGGTGCCGACGGTATTCACGGTCGCGCCGATCACCTCCGAGCCGGGCGCCTTCTCGACCGGCATGGACTCGCCAGTGACCATCGACTCGTCGATCTCGGACTCGCCGTCCTCGACGACGCCGTCGGTGGGGACCTTCGCGCCGGGGCGGATGAGCATGAGGTCCCCGGGGACGACCTCGGAGGTGGGGATTTCGACCTCCTCGCCGTCGCGGAGGACGACCGCGCGGGCGGGAGCGAGCTCCAGCAGCCGTCGGATGGCGTCGTTCGCGCCGCCCCTGGCGCGCATCTCGACCCAGTGGCCGAGGAGCACGAAGGTGGCCAGCACGGTCGCCGCCTCGTAGAAGACCTCGCCGCCGCCGGTGAGGGTGATGATCAGGCTGTAGATCCAGCCGGCGCCGACGCCGACCGCGACCAGCACCATCATGTCGAGGGTGCGGGCCCGCAGGGCTCGGTAGGCGCCGTCGAAGAAGATCCAGGCCGAGTAGAAGATCACCGGCAGCGACACGATCAGCATGAACACGTCGTCGCGCAGCCCGAACGGGGCCGGCACTTCGAAGCCGATCACCTCCCGGCCGATCGGGGACCAGAGGGTGATCGGGATCGACAGGATCAACGCGACCAGGAACCGGTTGCGCATGTCCCGGATCATCGCGTCCATCGACATGCCGCCGTGATGCCCGCCGTGGCCCATCACATCCTGCGCGCTGCGGCCGGCCGGCTGAGCCCCGTGATCGTGTCCGCCCTCGGTGGCCGGAGCGTGACCGGCATGCGCGCCGGCGTCCATGGCGGAGTGGTCCGCGTGGTCCGCTGCCGGGTGCGGGTGCGGGTGCTCGTGCCCCGCCGGGGTGTCATGACCGGTGGAGACCGCGCGTCCCTCGTGCTCGGCGTGGTCGTGGTGGTCGGCGTGCTCGTGAGGTTCGTGGGCGGGGTCGCAGATGTGGTCCGGGACGGACTGCCCGGCGCAGTGGTAGCCGCATTCGATCACCCACTTCTGCAGGTGCGCGACCGAGGTGGTCTGCGGGTCGTAGGTGACGGTCGCGGTCTGGGAGACCGGGTTCGCGTCGACGGACAGGACGCCCGGCTGGCGGGCGAGGTGGGCTTCGGTGACGTTCTTGGAGGTCGCGCGGATCATGCCGCTGACCTGCAGGGTCACGGTCTTGGTGTCGGTCATCGGATTTCCTTCGCGGTGGAGGGGCGGTTCAGGTCGGTGTCGGGGTGGGGCCAGCGCCAGTCGGCGACGGCGGGGATGTCGGTGCCGTGCTCGCGGGTGTGGGCGCGGGCGCGCAGGCGGGCGTCGACGAGTTCCTGCCGCAGCTGCGCGTGTGTCGCAGCAAGGCCCGGGACGTGGTCGAGGACGTCGATCGCGAGCCGGTAGCGGTCGAGGTCGTTGAGCATGACCATGTCGAACGGGGTCGTGGTGGTGCCCTTCTCCACGAAGCCGTGCACGTGCAGGTTCTGGTGCCCGGCGCGCTTGTAGGCGAGCCGGTGGATCAGCCACGGGTAGCCGTGGTACGCGAAGATCACCGGCTTGTCGGGGGTGAAGATCGCGTCGAACTCCCCGTCCGGCAGCCCGTGCGGATGCTGGTCCTCGGACTGCAGACGGGTCAGGTCGACCACGTTCACGACCCGCACGGACAGGCCCGGGATGTGCTCGCGCAGCAGCGCGGCCGCGGCGAGGACCTCCAGGGTGGGCACGTCGCCGGCGGCGGCGAGCACCACGTCCGGCTCGCTCCCCTCCGTCTCGGTGCCCGCCCACGGCAGGATGCCGAGACCCCGGGTGCAGTGCTCGATCGCCTCATCCATCGTCAGCCACTGCGGGGCGGGCTGCTTTCCGGCGACGACGACATTGATGTATCCGGTGGAACGCAGGCAGTGATCGTACGTGGACAGGAGCGTGTTCGCGTCGAAGGGGAGGTAGACCCGCACGACGTCGGGGCTCTTGTTCAGAGCGAGGTCGATGAACCCGGGATCCTGGTGGCTGAACCCGTTGTGGTCCTGCCGCCAGACGTGGCTGGAGAGCAGGTAGTTGAAGCTCGGCACCGGTTCCCGCCAGGGCACCTCGCGGGCCGCTTCGAGCCATTTGGCGTGCTGGTTGAACATCGAGTCGACGATGTGGGTGAACGCCTCGTAGCAGTTGAACAGACCGTGCCGGCCGGTCAGGACGTACCCTTCCAGCCACCCCTGGCACTGGTGCTCGCTGAGCACTTCCATGACCCGCCCGGTCGGGGCCAGATGCTCGTCCACCGGCAGCACGGTCGCGTTCCACTGCTTGCCGGTGGCCTCGAACACGGGCGGGGCGAGCCGGTTGGAGGCGGTCTCGTCGGGGCCGAAGATGCGGAAGTTGTCCGGGTTGTGCCGGATCACGTCGGCGAGCCATTCGCCGAGCACCCGGGTCGCCTCCCCGGTTTCCGCGCCTCGCGCCTCGGGGTCGACCGGGTGGGCGTGGTCCCGGAAATCGCCCAGGCGCAGCGGGACGGTCAGCTGCCCGCCGTTCGCGACCGGGCTCGCGCTCATCCGCCGCACTCCCGCCGGGGCGACCGCGACCGTGGCGGGGAACGGGGCGCCGTCGGCGTCGAAGAGCTCGTCGGGCCGGTAGGAGGCCAGCCAGTCCTGGAGGATCTGCAGGTGCTCGGGGGTGTCGCGGACCTCGGCGAGCGGCACCTGGTGGGACCGCCAGGTGCCCTCCACGGGGAGCCCGTCGATCACCGGCGGGCAGGTCCAGCCTTTCGGGCTGCGCAGCACGATCGCTGGCCACGCAGGCCGGCCCTCCAGGGTGCCGGCCGCCGCGGCGGTCTTGATGTCCGCGATCCGGTCCAGCACCTCGTCCAGCACGCCGGCGAACCGGGCGTGGGACTCCCGCGGGTCCTCGCCGTCGAAGCCGACGGTGACCACGAACGGCTCGTGGCCGTAGCCGCGCAGCAGCGCGACCAGCTCGTCCTCGGGGATGCGGGACAGCACCGTCGGGTTGGCGATCTTGTACCCGTTCAGGTGCAGGATCGGCAGCACCACCCCGTCCGCGGCGGGGTTGAGGAACTTGTTGCCGTGCCACGCGGTCGCCAACGGCCCGGTCTCCGCCTCCCCGTCGCCGATCACACAGGCGACCAGCAGATCCGGGTTGTCGAACGCGGCGCCATAGGCGTGGACAAGGGAATAGCCGAGCTCGCCGCCCTCGTTGATCGACCCCGGCGTGTCCGGGGACGCGTGCGAGGGGATGCCGCCGGGAAAGGAGAACTGCCGGAACAGCGCCCGCAGTCCCTCCTCGGTGCGGTCGATCCGCGGGTACAGCTCCGTGTACGTGCCGTCCAGGTAGGCGTTGGCGACCATGCCCGGCCCGCCGTGCCCCGGCCCGGTCACGTACAGGGTGTTCAGGTCCCGATCGGTGATCGCCCGGTTGAGGTGGGCGTACAGGAAGTTCAGGCCCGGGGTGGTGCCCCAGTGCCCCAGCAGCCGCGGCTTGATGTGCTCCGCGGTGAGCGGGTCGCGCAGCAGCGGGTTGTCGAGCAGGTAGATCTGCCCGATGCTCAGGTAGTTCGCCGCCCGCCACCACGCATCCACCTCCTCCAGTCGGTCCAGGGTGACGTCGGTGGTGCGGTGGGCCCAACGGGCCGCTGCGGTGCTCATGGTAGGACTCCTCGCGGTTCGCGGCCGAGGCCGCCGAATGTGGTCATGGTGATAGCGGTCATTGTGCGGTCCCTGTCGGGAGGACGACGGTGGTCTCGGTGCCGTGGATCCAGACGACGCCGCGGTCGTCGACGAGCACGACCGCCCCATCTGCGTTCCCGAGCGCCTGGACGGTGCCCGTGGCGGCACCGACGCTGTCCCAGGATCCGGTGCCGGTGAGTCGCCAGAGGGTGCCGTCGGTGTCGACGCCGACCAGCCCGCCCGTGGAGTCCGCCTCCACCAGGTAGAGCGGCGGCGCATCCGCGACGAGGTCGAAGGTGGCGCCCGCATCCCGGCTCTCCTGCAGGCCCTGCCGCGTCGCGGCGTAGAGGGTGCCGTCGGTGGTGACGGTCAGGTCGGCGGCGGGGAGCTCGGCGCCGTCGATCCAGGTGGTCCCGCCGTCGGTGCTGGTGCGGATGGTGATCGAGCTGGACCCGATCCCGTGGATCGCACGGTCTCCGGCGGTGAGGACGTGGAAGTCCTCCTGCCCGGTAAACGCGACCGGCTCCCAGGTGGTCCCGGCGTCGGTGCTTCGGATGAGTCCCAGGTTGTGCTCGCCGAGCTCCGCCGGGGTGTTCGGTCCGGGGTGCCCGGAGGCGTAGAGGACGTCGCCGTCGGCGGTCAGGCCCATCGCGTCGAAGTCCGCGCCTCCCAGGGGGCCGGAGATGTCGCCGGTGTCGGTGAGGGTGTAGAGGCCGATGTGGGTGCCCAGCAGCACGGTGCTCCCGCCGAGGTCGACGATGCCGTGCACATGACCGAGACCCGTGTCCGGGGCGGGTGCCGAGATGGCGGTCGGCGTGGAGGTGCAGCCGGTCAGCAGCAGGCCCGCGGCAGCGGCGACGGCAGCGGCCGTGATCGTGGTGGCGTTGCTGCTCATGCGATCGCCTGGATGAAGAGGATGGTCGCCGCGGACAGGATGATCAGGGCGAGGATGATGCCCACGAAGCACGCGGCCAGAGTCCGGGAAGTCATGATGGGCCTTTCGACGGGCCGGCGCTGTCGGTCAGGACGGATGCGCCGGGCCTCGGGCGGGGCCAGGTCAGGGGTGGTCGGCCCCGCCCGAGGGGTTCGGGTCAGAGGGTGGCGAGGATGTCCTGCATGGTGGTGATCTCGGCGGTCTGTCCGTCGATGATCTGCTGGGCGAGCGCGGCCACGTCCGGGTTCTCGCCGTTGTTCAGCACCATCTGGGCCATGGTGACGGCGCCCTGGTGGTGGCCGACCATGCCCTCGAGGAACAGCCGGGTCGCCTCGACCCCGGTGGCGGCGTCCAGGGCGGCCATGTCGTCGTCGGACATCATCCCGTCGCCGTGGTCCATGCCGCCCATCCCGCCCATCCCGCCCATGTCGGACATGGAGTCGTCGTAGGGGATTCCCCAGTCCTCGAGCCAGCCCTTCATGGTCTGGATCTCGGGGCCTTGGGCGGCTTTGATCTGCTCGGCGAGGGTCACGACCCGCTCGTCGATGCCGTCCTTGGCCAGGATCTGATCGGCCATCTCGATGGCCTGTTCGTGGTGCGGGATCATCATCGTGACGAACATCTCGTCAGCGGAGTTGAACGATGCCTGCTCGGAGGGGGCGGGGGTGCCGCTGGTCATGCCGCCGGGGCCGTGGTCCATGCCGGGCATGGATCCGTCGGTGGGCGCGCAGCCGGCGAGCACGAGCGCAGCGGCGAGCGCGGCGGTGCTCAGCGCGAGAATGCGGAAACGCATGGGTGGGTGTCCTTGTCTAGTCAGTCGAATGGTGAGTTGATTCCCGAGCCGTATGCGGGCACGGCGCAGCATCTCCCGGCACAGCGGCGACGGGAGGGCGGGGAATCAGGTTCGACTGATCGACAGGACGATGAGGGAAGGTGGTCGGGGGTGCGGTAACGCGGTGAGCACATTCCGCCCGTGCAGGCGTAGCAGGGCGAGGACGGTGCCCAGGCGGGCCAGCAGCGCCGGGGCGAGCAGCACGATGGTGGCGGCCAGCAGCGCCAGCACGCACGCCATCATCAGCATCGAATGGTCCGGCATTCCGCCCGAGCTGTCGCAGTCGCCCTCGCAGTGCCCGCCCGAAGCCTCGGTGCCTGTCCCGATGGTGTTCTCGAGCATGCTCCCGGTCGCGACGGTGCCGCCCAGGTCAGAGTCGGGCGCGGCATGGGCGGCTTCGGAGGCCGCTGCGGGGGTGTCGGCGTGCCCGCTGGTGAGCGTGCCGGTGAGGGTGTGCATGGCCAGCAGGCCGGCGATCAGCAGGAGCGCGGTCGCGAAGGTCAGCAGCAGCCGGTGCAGCCCGGATGGGGCGTGCACCAGGGTTCGGATGTGGTTCACCGCCGACCTCCTTCCCGCGTCCAGCGTACCCCGGTGTGCCTGGATCCCCGCCGGCGCCGATCGGGCGCACGGCGGTCCTGCCCAGCCTGGTCGCCCGACCGATGCCTGGCCAGGGGCGATGGTCCCGGATGGGGACCGGTGCGCGGCAACCGGCTCATCGGCGGCCCGTTCCGGCACGGTGGGCCTTCTCCATCAGAGCCAGCAGCCCGAGGGTGTCGTCCTTGATCTGGGTGCGACCGACGACGGCCCAGTTGCGGGCGAGGTGATCGCGGAGATAGTCGAGGATGTGCTCGAGGGGGACGGTGTGCCAGGAGCCGGACCGATGGGGGCGGGCGGTGTTGCCGAACGCGACCGTGCGGATCAGGTGGCCCTCCGGGGCGAGGACCTGCCCGGCCGTCAGCAGCTCCTGGACGAGGGCGGGCGCGTCGGCGGGGGTGCAGCAGCCGAACCGGGCGAACGCGGCCTCCAGCACCGCGGGGTCGCGCATCGCGGGGTTCAGCTTCGGGGCGCCCTCCTTGACCTCGCCGACGATCATGTCCGGCGCCCCGGGGCGGGCGCCGAGGGCCGGGTCGGGGTCGTCGCCGGGGATGTGGTGCAGTCGGATCGCGAGGATGTCCAGGTCGGTGACGGTGCGCGGCCCGTCCGGACCGGTCGCGTCCAGCACCGGGTACTCGGCGACGGTGAAGTACCCGTTCACCCGCAGGTAGGCCTGCACCAGACCGACCGCTGTATCCATCCCGCGCCCCCTTTCCCTGCCGTCGTGGGTCAGGCGGCGTTGGCGTAGCGGGCGGGGTCGCCGTCGAACAGCGGCCCGCACTCGGGGCAGCAGAACCAGTACCGCGCGCCTTCGTAGTCACGGAACAGGCCGCGCTTCTCTGCCCACGCCGGGTCGACCTGATTGCCGGGCATGACCGGGCAGGTGACGAGGTTGGTCGCCCCGGCCGGGGGCTCATGGTGATGGTGCTCGTGGGATCCGTGATCGTGCGCGGCGTGCTCGTGGCCGGTGTGGTGCTCGTGGTCGTGCGTCATGGCGGTCTCCTTGCGTGGGTGTCAGGCGTGGACGGGGGTGGTGTCGCGGCTGGGCGTCAGGACGGTGGGCGTCGGGGCGGGCAGGAGGCGGAAGCGGCGCAGTCGGAGGCTGTTGGTGACGACGAACACGCTGCTGAACGCCATCGCGGCGGCGGCGAGGATGGGGTTGAGCAGGGCGAGCATCGCGACCGGGATCGCGGCGACGTTGTACGCGAACGCCCAGAACAGGTTGCCCTTGATGGTGCCCAGGGTGCGGCGGGCGAGCCGGATCGCGTCCGGGACCAGGAGCAGGTCGCCGGAGACGATGGTCAGGTCCGCGGCGGTGATGGCCGCGTCGGTGCCGGTGCCCATTGCGATGCCGAGGTCCGCTTGGGCGAGGGCGGCGGCGTCGTTCACGCCGTCGCCGACCATCGCGACCACCCGTCCGGATGCCTGCAGCTCGCGGATGGTGTCGAGTTTGCCCTGCGGGGTGACTCCGGCGCGGACGTCCTCGATGCCGGCGTCGTCGGCGATGGTGCGGGCGGCGCCGGGGTTGTCGCCGGTGAGCAGGATCGGGGTCAGCCCGAGCCCGCGCAGTCGGGCGATGGCCTCACGGCTGGTGGGCTTGATGGTGTCGGCGACGCTGATCGCGCCGCGCGCCTGCCCGTCCCACGCCACGACGGTCACGGTGGCGCCCGCGGCCTCGTCGGCCGTGATCGTCGCGGCGAGCTCGTCGGGGATCGCGATCGCCCATTGCCCGGTGATCCAGGTGGCGCGGCCGGCGGCGACCATGCGGCCGTCGACGATGCCCTGCACGCCTTGACCGGCCTCGGCGGCGAATGACTCCACGGCATCCGTCGGGCCGTCGGCTGCGGCGGTGATGGCGCGGCCGATGGGGTGCTCGGAGCCGTGCTCGAGCGCCGCGGCGAACCGGATCAGCTCCGCCTCATCGGTGCCGGGAGCGGGGTGGATGCCGGTGACGGTCATGGTGCCGGCGGTGATGGTGCCGGTCTTGTCGAGCACGACGGTGTCGATGCGGCGGGTCTGCTCGAGCACCTGGGGTCCGCGGATGAGGATGCCCAGCTGGGCGCCGCGGCCGGTGCCGACCAGCAGAGCGGTCGGCGTCGCCAGCCCCAGCGCGCACGGGCAGGCGATGATCAGGGTGGTCACCGCGGCGGTGAAGGCGACCTCCAAGGGCGCCCCCGCGATCAGCCACCCGGCGAACGCGGCCAGGGCGAGGACAATGACGATGGGGACGAAGACGGCCGACACCCGGTCGGCGAGGCGCTGCACCTGGGCCTTGCCGGTCTGCGCCTCCTCGACCAGCCGCGCCATCCGGGCCAGCTCGGTGTCGGCGCCGACGCGGGTGATCTGCACGAGCAGGCGCCCGCCGGTGTTCACAGTCGCGCCGACCACGCGGGAGCCGGGGGCGACTTCGACCGGCACGGACTCGCCGGTCAGCATCGACTCGTCCACCGCGGACATTCCCTCGGTGACGAGGCCGTCGGCGGGGATCTTCTCACCCGGCCGCACCACCACGACATCACCCGGAACGAGCTGTGCGACGGGGACACGCTGCTCAGTGCCTTCGCGGAGGATCACTGCGTCCTTGGCGCCGAGCTCCAGCAGGGCGCGCAGGGCCTCGCCGGACTGCCGCTTGGCACGAACCTCGAGGTAGCGGCCGAGGAGGATGAACACGGTCACCAGCGCG
Source organism: Microbacterium rhizomatis (assembly GCF_008710745.1). Lineage (GTDB taxonomy): Bacteria > Actinomycetota > Actinomycetes > Actinomycetales > Microbacteriaceae > Microbacterium > Microbacterium rhizomatis. Next base: position 228,812 of record NZ_VYSA01000001.1, on the reverse strand, counting down.
GCGACCTCCAGGTACACCTCGTGGCCACCGGCCTGCGGGGTGCCGACGAAGGTGACGCTCATCCGCATTCCCGGCATCCCCGCACCGCCGAAGAACAGCGCGTACAGCGACCAGCCGAACGCGGCCAGCACCCCGACGCTGATCAGAGTGTCCATCGTCGCCGCCCCGTGCCGGGCATTGATCGCCGCGGCGCGGTGGAACGGCCACGCCCCCCACACCACCACCGGCGCGGCCAGGGTGAGCGTGAGCCACTGCCAGTAGGTGAACTGCAGGGCGGGGATCATCGACAGCACCGCGACCGGCACCGCCAGCACCGCCGAGACGATCAGCCGCTGCCGCAGCGACGCCAGCTCATCGTCCCGCGGGATGGTCTGCTCAGCCGTGTCGGGCACAGGCGGGGCTGGGAGGCTCGCTCCGTACCCCGCCTGCTCGACCGCCGCGATCAGCTCCTCCACCGGCACCGGGGCCTCCGAGTGCACGCGGGCCTTCTCGGTGGCGAAGTTGACCGTCGCCTCCACCCCGGGCAGCTTGTTCAGCTTCCGCTCGACCCGCGTCGCGCACGACGCGCAGGTCATCCCGGTGATGTCGAGATCGACGTCCAGCGTGCTCATGAGGCTGCGGCGAGGCTGTACCCGGCCTCCTCGACCGCCTCCCGCACCCGCTCCGCGTCCACCGGGGCGGTGCTGGACACGGTCACCGTGGACACGCCGCCGGCGTGCAGGTCGACCTCGACGCCGGAGACCCCGTCGATCGCGGAGACCTCCTCGGTGACGCTCCGCACGCAGTGCGAGCACGTCATCCCCTCCACCAGGAACTGCGCCGACACCTCGCCCGATGCCGGTTGCGCCGTCGCGGAGGCGGTGGTGTTGGCCGTGGCGGCGTGGGAGGTGGGGGCGCAACAGGCGCAGCCAACGCCGTTCGTCGCCTGCAGGCCGAGGTCCTGGAATCCTTGTCCGGTCATGTTGTGCTCCTTTCGTGAGCGTGTCGATGCGTGTGGTGTGAACGTTCTAGGAGCGGACCAGCCGCGCGATCGCGGCGTTCGCCTCGCGGAGCTTCTCCTCCGCGATCGGGCCGCCCTGCGCGGTCGCCTGCGCGACGCAATGCCCGAGATGGTCCTCCAGCAGCGTCAGCGCGACCGACTCCAGCGCCTTCGTCGCCGCCGAGACCTGGGTCAGGATGTCGATGCAGTACACGTCCTCGTCGACCATCCGCGCGATCCCGCGCACCTGCCCCTCCGCGCGTCGCAGCCGCGCCAGCAGCGCCTGCTTGTCGTCCACATATCCGTGTGCCATTCCGACCACCTCCGATCCCGATGCTATACCCGCTGGGGGTATAAGGTGCTTTCGCGGTCGGATATTCCCGACCGCACAGACAGGAGGGCGAACGTGACCAGCTGGTACGTGATCACGGGTGGGCCGAGCTCGGGGAAGACCACCACCGTGAATCTGTTGCGCGACCGCGGCTACACGACGACGATCGAGCACGCCCGCCACTATCTCGACCTGCAGCGCATCGCCGGTCGCACCGTCGAGGAGGTCCGCGCCAAGCAGCGCGAGTTTCAGCGCGGCGTGCTGGACATGCAGCTCGCCGAGGAAGCCGCCCTCGATCCCGCCACGACGGTGTTTCTGGACCGGGCCATCCCGGACTCGCTGGCCTACTACCGCTTCCTGCAGCTCGAACCCGACCCGATCCTGGTGGCCGCGCTCGAGCAGGTGGACTACCGCACGACGTTCATCCTGGACCTGCTGCCGCTGGCGCCGGACTACGCCCGCACCGAGGACACCGCCGCCCAGCAGCGGATCCATCACCTGCTCACCGAGGTATACGCGGCGCTGCCGTTCCCGATCGTGCACGTCCCAGTGCTCGGGGCGCAGGAGCGGGTCGACTTCATCCTCGACCGGCTCTAGCGCCGGTCGCCGCTCCCGGGCACCTACTGCCCGGGTGTGGAAGGCAGGACTCCTCATAACATACCCGCCTAGCGTATGCAAGCCGGTCGCCGACCGCTGCGGCCCCGCCTACGGTTCTTCGCAACCGACCCGATACGGGCCGACGAGAAGGAGGACTGAGATGACCATCGCAGATCAGATGCTCCGGACCCACCCGAAGGATCTGGGAGACCTCGATCAGGCGGCACTACTGGCCTGCATTCAGGCCTGCGTCGACTGCGCCCAGGCGTGCAGCGCGTGCGCCGACGCCTGTTTGAGCGAGGACATGATCGCCGACCTCACCAAGTGTGTGAGGACCAACCTCGACTGCGCGGACCTATGCGAGACAACCGGTCGCATCCTGTCGCGGCGCACCGGCTACGACGCGAACGTCACGCGAGCCACCCTGGAAGCCTGCCGCACCGCGTGCGCGGCCTGCGCCGACGAATGCGAACAGCACGCCGGCATGCACGAGCACTGCCGGGTGTGCGCGGAAGCCTGCCGGACGTGCGAGCAGGCCTGCGAGAAGCTGCTCGGCCTGCTGTGAGCGACCACACCCCGCACGAACGGGCCTCGCACACCGGCGGTGCGAAGAGCTACCTCCGCCTGCTCATCGCGCTGGCCCTGAGCCTGGTGGTGATGTACTTCTTCACGTTCGCACTGATCAACGTCGTCGGCGATCTCTACCTGAACATCAGCAACCTCTACATGGCCCTGATGATGGTGTTCCCGATGGGCATCATCATGATCGCGATCATGTGGCGCATGTTCCCGAACAAGCCGCTCAACATCGGGCTCATCGTCGCATTCGCCCTGCTCACGGTCGGCGCGTTCTTCATGGGAAGGGCCGCGACGTTCGTGGGAAATCAGCAGTTCCTGGACTCGATGATCCCCCACCACTCCCGAGCCATCCTGCTCTGCGAACAGTCGAACATCACCGACCCGGAGATCAAAGACCTCTGCGGCGAGATCGTCGAGTCCCAGCAACAAGAAATCGATCAGATGAAGGACATCCTGCAGCGGCTCGGGAACTAGACCGGCCCTGCTGGATCAGCGTCGGGCCGAGTCACCGCGGCTAGAGACTGCCGGGCGATCTCGAGCTCCTCGTTTGTGGGCACGACCAGGACGGCGGTCGGGGAGCGGGAGTCGGAGACCGTCCGCGCCTCCCGCCCCGCCGTCGCGCGGTTGCGCTCGTCGTCGAGGCGAATCCCGAGACGCTCCATGCCGGAGACGGCGGCGGCGCGGGTCGCCGGGGCATTCTCGCCGACACCGCCGGTGAACACGATCGCGTCGGCGCCGCCGAGCTGGCCGAGATAGGCGCCGAGGTAGTGCCGCAGCCGGTGGTGGTAGACCTCCAGCGCCGCGGTCGCGGCGGGATCACCGGCGACCGCGGCCGCGTGAATGTCCCGCATGTCCTCGGTGCCGGCCAACGCGCGCAAGCCGCTCTCGCGGGTCAGCAGCTCCTCGAGCTCGTCCCACCCGAGGCCCGCTCGGCCGAGGGCGATGAGCACTCCGGGATCGACGTCGCCGGCGCGGGTTCCCATGACGAGTCCTGCCAGGGGCGTCAGGCCCATCGAGGTATCCACGGACCGCCCGCCGGCGATCGCGCAGGCGGAGGCGCCGTTGCCCAGATGGAAGACGATCAACCGCAGCTCCGACAGCGGCCGCCCCAGCAGCTCGGCCGCGCGGGCGGAGACGTACTGGTAGGAGATGCCGTGGAACCCGTACCGGCGGATCCGATGCTGCCGGACGAGCTCCGCCGGCAGCGCGTAGACGGCGGCTGCCGGCGGCAGGGTGCGGTGGAACGCGGTGTCGAACACCGCGACGTTCGGGATGCCGGGGAACACGGCACGGGCGGCGCGGATGCCCGCGAGATTGACCGGGTTGTGCAGCGGTGCCAAGACGGCGAGCTCGTCGATCTGCTGCTCCACCTCGTCGGTGATCAGCGTCGCGGAGTCGAACCGGCTGCCGCCGTGCACCACACGGTGGCCGATGACCGCGACGGGTTCGTCGCGCAGCTTCGCAAGCAGATCCCGGATCACGGCGTCATGCGCCGCCGGCTCGCCGCGATCCGTGTCGAGCCGTTCCACGAGGCCGCCCCGGATCGACGCGCCCGACTGCCCGTCGACCAGCTGCCACTTGACCGAGGAGGAGCCCGCGTTCAGCACCAGCACGACGGTCATCCGCAGCTCCCCAGGTGCCTCATCGTCATCGTCGTCGGATTCTACGGGGGCGCGCACCCCACGCCTTGCGCCCTTCGACCAGTCCAGCCTGGCCGCCGCCCCGGCCCCGGATCGCTTGATCGGCTCGAGGCTGTGGCCGCCGCTGGGATTCCGTCGCGTGAGGGCTGTACCCGGAGGGGGTACTGTTGAGGGTAGAAAGGCGGACAGGAATGCGAGGAATCCGGGCGGCGCTGCAACCAGCCGGCGCCACACGTCGCATCGCCTTGCTCGGCTTCGGTGTGGCCATCGCCGTGATCGCCGGCATCCTTGCCATGCATTCGTTGAGCCTGGAGGACAATCAGACCGGCTCCGTCACACCAGCCGTGTCGGTCGGGTCAGCCCAGGCGGAGCCCGTCGCGGCGACCGCGCCAGTGTCGTCATCCGATTCGGAGGGATGCGACACCATCGTCTGCACGCCCGGCCATGCGCTGGGCGCGATCGCCTGCATCCTTGCCTTGCTACTGACACTGTCGCTCCTGATCTTGGTGGATCGGTCCCGTTGGGACGAGCTCCTTGCGCTGCTCCGGCGTCACCTGTCGGTGATGCCGACGCCGCGGGGCCTTGCGTTGCGGGCTGCTCCTTCCCTCGTCACCCTGTCGATTAGTCGCACCTGATCCACGACGTCGCGCCGCGAATGGTGCGCGCGAGAGCTCGGTGCGTGTTGGTTCACTGATTTCGCCGGAGTACGCGCCCGGCTGAACCGCCCCTGGCTGCACCAGGGCGTCACCGCGAGTGGGTGGCTGCGCGAACGTTCACGCACAGCCCTGCCTCTCCGACCTAGCCGCCCGCGGCCGGCGCACCCTCGTCATGGCGAAAGCATGCTTGCCCGCGAGCGCCGGGACGGTGTCGCCGGCGCCGCGGCGGCCACGCCCCCGATCTACGACCCGTGAAGGATCTGATGTTCCGTTCTATGCCCTTCGTCCTCACCGCATTGGTGCTGCTCGCGGTACTCGCTGGTGGTGCGATCCTGTACTTCGCATTGGCGGTCCTCGCATGATCGCGGGTACCGCCGGGCACGACATACCGCCAACCCGTCGCCGCATTCGTGAGCGCGCCGCCGCAGCGCAGCAGGCGGCGCACGCGGCGCGACGACAGTCGCGCGCAAGGTGGCTACGCCGTCGCGGGGTCGCGCTCGTGGCAATGGCCGCGGTGCCCGCGCTTGCCGTCCCGCTGTCGCTCCCTTCGCCGTCCCCGGCCGAGGCTCTCGCTGCGCAGCAGCCGGAGACGGTGAGCTCACAGCCGCAGTCACTCACAGTCGGCGACCGCGCCGCGCCGGTGGTGCTGGACCGCGACGGCTTCTCCGCTAGCGTGCCGCTGCCCGATGGCGCGGAGCCGTATGCGTTCACTGCGGCCACCTTCGTGAACGATCCCGCCTCGCCGGTGCAGTGGCCGTTCACCACCGGGGTCCCGGTCAGTAGCCCGTTCGGCTATCGCATCCCGCCGTGCTCGTCGTGCTCGAGCTACCACAACGGGGTCGATCTGACCCCGGGGATGGGCACCTCGATCCAGGCGATGGCGGATGGAGTCGTGACGGTCGCGACCGACGAGGGCGGCAGTTACGGCACCTATGTGGTGATCCAGCACGAGATCGACGGGCAGCTGGTCGAGAGCCTCTACGCACACCTGATCGAGGGCTCGATCGCGCTTGAGGTGGGGGAGCGGGTTCGGGTCGGGCAGCTGGTGGGTTTGGTGGGTAACACGGGCCTGAGCACAGGGGCGCATCTGCACTTCGAGGTGCGGCCCGACGGCGAACCGGTCGATCCGTTCGTCTGGCTGCCGCCGAGGGTACGGTCGTGATGCCGCTCGACGTGCTGCCGGCCCTGATTCCGAGCCAGGACATCAGCTACATCCAGCTCGGGCCGCTGCGAATCCACTTCTACGCCGTGTTCATCCTCACCGGCATCGTGCTCGCCGTCGTCATCGCGGCGCGGCGGCTGCAGCGCGCGGGGCATCCGCGTGGCGCGGTGCTGGATGTGGCGATGTGGGCGGTGCCGCTGGGCATCGTCGGCGCCCGCATCTATCATGTGCTCACCCATCCGGGCGATTACTTCTATCCGGGCGCGGACCTGCTGCGGGTGCTCTACCTGTGGGAGGGCGGCCTGGCGATCTTCGGGGCCGTGCTCCTCGGCCTGGTCGGGATCATCATCGGCACCCGCCGGGCCGGGATCCCGCTGCTGCTGTTCCTGGATGCGCTAGCCCCCGGCATGCTCGTCGCGCAGGCCGTCGGGCGGCTGGGCAACTACTTCAACCAGGAGCTGTTCGGTCCGCCCACCACGCTGCCGTGGGGGCTGCAGATCGACCCGGGCAGCCCCGCGATCCCGCCCGGCACCCCGGAGGGCACGCTGTTCCAGCCGCTGTTCCTGTACGAGCTGCTGTGGAATCTGCTCGGCGCCGCGGTGATCCTCATCGTCGAGCGCATCCGCCGCCTCGACGGGCACCCCGCAGCGGGGACCGGGCTGAGCCTGGGCCTCTACCTGCTGTGGTACGGGTTCGGGCGGGCCTTCCTGGAGTGGATCCGGCTGGACCCGACCGAGCTGCTGGCCGGCGGGATCAAGGCGAACATCGTCACCGCGGTGATCGCGGCCGTGCTCGGCGTCGGCGTCATCGTCTACGCCCAGTGGCGCACCCGACGGGCCGCGGCCGTACCGGCCGGAAACGAGGCGGTGCATGCCGACGCCGAGTAGCACACCCGAGACGGACACCACCTTGCCGGGCGACCATATCGACCGCGCGGGAGAGTCCCCGAGCGGCCCGCGCCTGGGCGTGGTCGGCTGGTTGCGGTGGGGGTGGCGGCAGCTGACCTCGATGCGCACCGCGCTGATCTTGCTGTTGCTGCTGGCTCTGGCGGCGATCCCGGGGTCGTTGATCCCACAGCGGTCCTCCGATCCCAACGGGGTCATCCAGTTCGACCGGAACAACCCCGGCTGGGCCTGGGCAGTGCAGCTGCTGCAGCTGCATGACGTGTTCGGGTCCGTATGGTTCTCCGCCGTCTACCTGCTGCTGTTCGCCTCCCTCGTGGGGTGTCTCATCCCGCGCATCCGCCACCACGCCCAGGCTCTGCTGGCACAGCCGCCGGCGACACCCCGCAACCTCCAGCGCCTGCCGGCGCACGACCGTCGCCGCGTGGACGGCCCGCCGGAAGATGTGCTGCGCGCCGCGGAGAAGGAGCTGCGCCGCCAGCACTACCGGCTCCGCAGGCTCGACGCGGGCGGGGAGTGTTCGATCGCCGCCGAACGCGGCTACCTGCGCGAGACCGGGAACCTGCTGTTCCACCTCGCCCTGCTCGCGGTGCTCGTCGTCCTTGCGGTCGGCACCGGCTACCGCTTCACCGGGCAGCGCATCCTCGTCGAGGGGCAGACCTTCGCCAGCACGCGGATCGCATACGACTCCTTCACCCCTGGCCGGTTCGTGACCGACGCGCAGATCCCGCAGTTCACCCTCACCCTGGACCGGTTCCGCGTCGACTACGTCGAGGACAATCTCAACGCGCTGGGCATGCCGCGCGACTTCGACGCCCAGGTCACCGTCACCGCAGACGGCACGCAGCAGTCCTCGAGCATCCGGGTGAACGAGCCGCTGTCGGTAGCCGGCACCGACATCTACCTGCTCGGCAACGGCTACGCCCCGACCCTCACCGTCCGCAACCCGGCCGGCGACGTCGTCTTCAGCGACTCGATCCCGTTCCTCCCGCAAGACGCCAACCTCACCAGCCTCGGCGTCGTGAAGGTCCCTGACGGGCTGGCGAAGCAGGTCGGGATGATCGCCCTGTTCTACCCGACCCGCGCGATCGCGCCCGGAGGCGCCTCCTACTCCAGCTACCCCGACCTGCTCGACCCGGTCGTCACCCTGGACGTGTATGTCGGCAACCTGGGACTGGACAGCGGTGTTCCCGTGTCGGTCTACTCGCTCGACACCTCCGCGATGACCCAGGTCGCCGGCCGCGGCACCGCGACCCCGGCCCTCGAGCTCACGCCCGGCACCACCGCCCCGCTGCCGGACGGGCTGGGCACGATCGAGCTCACCAACATCCCGCGATTCGCGTCGCTGGACATCGCCCACGACCCGACCCAGGCGCCCACCCTGATCGCCGCGTCCGCCGCGGTCGCCGGCCTGGCCCTCTCGCTGTTCGTGCCCCGGCGGCGCATCTGGGTGCGCGTCGCCGCCCGCGGCGACCAGACGCAGCTCGAGGTCGCCGCGCTCGCCCGCGGCGACGACCCCCGCCTGCAGTCCACTGTCGACGCCCTCGCCGCCCGCCTTGAAACCGCGCCCCGACCACCCGGAGGATCCGATGACCCCGTTCCTTGACGCCCTGTCCCTGCTGCTGGTGTACTCGGCGATCGCCGTCTACGCGGCCGGCTTCATCGCCTACACCCTCGACCTCGCCCGACGCACCGCCCCGCGCCCCACGTCGGCGCCGGCCAAGGAACGGGTCCTCGCCGGGCCAGCCACGATGCCTCCTGCACCGCCCGGGGCCACGGAGCCCACGACGGAGCCGGCACCCGGCAGGTCGAAAGCGATCCGGGTCGGCTACGCGCTGACCGTGCTCGGCTGGGTGCTCCACGTCGCGGCCACGGTGCTGCGCGGCATCGCCGCCGAACGGGTGCCCTGGGCCAACATGTTCGAGTTCTCCCTGACCGGCACGGCGCTGATCATCGGCACCTTCCTGGCCGTGTCCATCCGGGGTCGCCTCGCGTTCCTGGGGACCGCGGTCCTCGGACTGACCGTGCTGCTGCTGGGCGTGGCGACGGTGAGCTTCTACGTGCCCGTGGTGCCGCTGATGCCCGCACTGCAGTCCGGGTGGCTGGTGATCCACGTCCTGGTCGCGCTGCTGGCCACCGCGTTCTTCGGCCTGGCGTTCCTGGTCAGCATCACCTATCTGCTCAAGTCCCGCCGCCATCCCGAGCAGACGACTCGGCTGCAGCGTCTCCTGGAGGCCACCCCGTCGGCCGAGGACCTCGACCGCCTCGCCTACCGGCTGACCATCGTCGGCTTCATCCTGTGGACCTTCACCCTCATCGCCGGCGCGATCTGGGCCGGGCGCGCCTGGGGCCGGTTCTGGGGGTGGGACGTGAAAGAGGTCTGGACCTTCATCATCTGGGTCCTCTACGCCGCCTACCTCCACGCGATGGCCACCCGCGGCTGGCACGGCCGCCGCGCCGCCGGGCTGTGCATCACCGGCTTCGCCGCCGTGCTGTTCAACTTCGGCGTCGTCAACGTCTTCTTCACCGGCCTGCACTCCTACTCCGGCCTCTGACCACACTCCCGAAAGGACCGCACCCCATGACAAGAAAGACCACCCCGCGCCCGAACAAGCCCGACGACTTCGAGGCCCGCTGGCGCAAGCACCGCCTCCTCGTCCGCCTCGGCCAGGTCCTGATCGGCGCCGGCGCGCTCGTCGCGATCATCCACTGGCTCGCCCACCTCGAAGCGTTCGGACCCGGCCAACCACCCGGCTGGCTCGACCTCGCCGCCGGCTACCCGACCGGGCTCGTCCTCGTCATCGCCGGCGCCATCCTCGCCGGGCGCAAGCGCCCCACCGCCAAGTCCTAGACCACCGGCTCACCACCGCTGCCTGAAAGCCCATAGCCATGCCCCCGAAACCCGACTCCGCCCACCCGCGCCGACGCTGGATCGCGGCACCAGTCGGTGGCAGCCTCGCCGCACTGCTCCTGCTGGCCGGATGCGCCGCCCAGCCGCCCGACATCACCCTCCCGCAGACCCCGAACGGGTACACCTCAGCCGACGACACGGTCGTGGAGATCCCCGCCGCCGAGCGCGACGCCCCGGTGACCTTCGGCGGTCCGCTGGACACCGGCGGCCAAGCCGACTCCACCGACTGGCTCGGCTCGGTCGTCGTCGTCAACTTCTGGTACGCCGCCTGCCCACCCTGCCGCGCCGAAGCCCCCGACCTTCAGGCGACATATGAGCAGTACGCCGACCAGGGCGTCGTGTTCATCGGCGTGAACGTGCGCGACACCGGCGCGACCGCGACCGCGTTCGCCACCGAGTTCGACATCACCTACCCGTCGATCCTGGACGCCGCGACCAGCGACGTGCAGTTCGCGTTCGCCGGCAAGTCCGCCCCGAACGCCGTGCCCACCACGATCGTCCTCGACCGTGACGGACGGATGGCCTCCCGAATCCTCGGCCGCATCCCCTCCCAAGGCACCCTCGCCGCCCTCATCGACACCGCCTTGACCGAGAGCCGCACCCCGTGAACGGCATCGTCGCCAACGGCGAACTCTGGCTCGCGATGCCGATCGCGTTGCTGGCCGGCCTCGTCTCCTTCGCCTCGCCCTGCGTGCTCCCGCTCGTACCCGGCTACCTCGGCTACGTCACCGGCGCATCCACCACCCGCTCCCGCTGGAGACCCCTGATCGGGGCCGGCCTGTTCACCCTCGGGTTCTCGCTCGTGTTCATCGCCTACGGCGTCGCCTTCGGCGCCGTGGGCAGCTGGCTGATCCGCTGGCAGGACATCCTCATCCGCATCCTCGGCGCCGTCGTCCTCATCATGGGGCTGGTGTTCATCGGCCTGCTGCGCGTCTTCCAGCGCACCGCGAAACCCGCCATCAAACCCCCTACCGGCCTGGTCGGCGCGCCGCTGCTCGGCATCGCCTTCGGCCTCGGCTGGACCCCCTGCCTCGGCCCCACCCTCGCCGCGATCTCCGCACTCAGCATCAGCACCGCATCCGCCGCCCGCGGAGCACTCCTGGCCGTCATCTACTGCATCGGCCTCGGTCTGCCGTTCCTCGCCGTCGCCGCCGGCCTCGGATGGGCAACCACCGCCACCGGGTTCCTTCGCCGACACATCCGCGCCATCAACATCGCCGGCGGAACCGCCATGATCCTCACCGGCATCCTCATGATCACCGGACTCTGGACAATGCTGATCTACTCACTCCAAACCCTCATCGGCGGAACGCTCCTGCCGATCTGAGGATCGCGGCTTAGGTTGCATTTGCGTCCACGGACGAGCGAGGTTCCCGGAGGGTTGGCTAACCTCGAAGGAGATCCCGGATTTCATGCGAAGAGGAACTGGTTTCGCCTAAGTGTCAGGATTCCACTGAAGAACATGAAGGGCTCGGACCGCCTGGCGAGGTAGAACGCCGTTGCCGAGCGCGGTGAGCTGTTCGCTGCTGCTCAGCTCGAGGTCGGGGTCGGTGACCCAGCCGTCTGGCAGGCCCATGAGCCATTCCACGAAGCGCGGCGCGGGACGGAGCTGACCGTCATGGTTCAGCACCGCCGGAGCTGGGGCGGGTCGTCCGCTGAGGTGTTCCCATCGTCGGATGGCTCCGGCGTAGTGTCCCCATCGTCGAACAGCTGCTCGATCAGCGGCCACAGTCCGACCGGCTCCTGGCCTCGCCTGCGTCGGGGGCCATTCTGCGCCAGGTCGATGATCTGATGCGAGAGGGCGATCGTGCCGCGTCGGGCTCGCACCTGTTCCAGCGTCTCCCCACCGCGGGCGACGTCCGAGGCTAGCGGGGTGCGGAACAGCGCGCCGAGCGAGGATGAAGATCCGAAATCGGGTGTGTGGTGCGCCGACGTGGGAAGCGGGTAGGCCAACCCAGCGAGCGTCGTACCGGAGGTCGGCCAGATCGCCGAGTACGGCTCCAAGTGCCCGTAGAGGTCGGGCTGGTGCGTCTCCCAGATCCCACGGGTCGGGTTCCATTGCGCGAAGGGCAGCCCGTGTCGCGGGGGTTGCGCGTTCGAGGACTGCGGAGAGGGGGTTGCGTTCATCGTGGTCGTCCTGCGGGTCGGGGCGGCGTGCGGTGGCGGAGAGCAGGCCGCGGACGTTCTCGGCGACGACCCACTCGGGTTGCAGCACGTCGATCGCCGCCGCCATCTGCGCCCACAGGCCCGAGCGGGTGCCCGGTGCGAGGCCGGCTCGCTTGCCGACCGTGGAGACGTCCTGGCAGGGGAACCCGCCGCAAATCACGTCGACCGGCGCGACCTGCCGCCAGTCGACCTGCGTGATGTCGCCAAGGTTGGGGATAGCGGGCCAGTGATGCGCGAACACGCGGGCCGGGGCGGGGTTGAGCTCGGAGAACCAGGCCGTGCGTCCGCCGAGGACGTGCTCGACGGCGAGGTCGAGGCCGCCGTAGCCGGAGAACAGCGATCCGATCCGCAGCGGGGCGGCCGGGGCGGGGGCTGAGTCGGGCATCGAGGTTCCTGTGCGGTCGGCGCGTCCCGGTTGAGGCACTCGCCGGGCTGGTCACCTTCCAGGTGCGCGCGACTCCCACAAGCTCCGCGGCTCCGCCCTCGTCTTCCCGGCGTCGATCGTTCGGCGCGGTGGCCTCGGATCGCGTTGCTGGGAGCACTGTTCGGCGCGGGCGGTCAGCCTGCCTTCGGTCGGCCCACGCCTCTTGCAGACGAGGTTCGGACCCGGCGCGAGCGCCGGGTCCGAAGGCGGTGGTCCCGTTCGCACCTGACGGGCATGACGGTCTCGATGCGGGTGATGAGCGCGGGCGAGGGTTACAAGTACCTGCTCAAGACGGTCGCCGCGGGCGACGGGAACCGTGCCTTGTCGACCCCGCTGACGCGGTACTACCTCGAGGAGGGAACCCCGCCCGGTCGTTGGATGGGCAGCGGCGTGCCTTCGCTTGGCGGCGGCAGGATTGTTTCTGGCGATCAGGTCTCCGAGGTTCAACTTCAGCTGCTCGTCGGCATGGGCCGTGATCCGGTCACGGGCGATCCGCTCGGCCGCGCCTACCAGGACTTCTCGACTGCTGCCGTTCGTGTCGAGGCGCGGATCGCATCGCTGGACCCGAGCCTGGGCCTGGTCGCTCGGGCGGAGGCGATCGCGCAGATCGAGGCCGAGGAAGCTGCGCGCGGGACGCGGCGCGCGGTCGCCGGGTTCGACTTCACGTTCTCGATCCCGAAGGCTGCATCGGTCGTGTGGGCGGTTGCGGACGCCGGCACGCAGGCGATCATCGCCGACGCGCACCATGCGGCCGTTGCGGAGGTGGTTGCGTTCATGGAGCGGGAGATTGCGGCCACGCGCGTCGGCGCAGCCGGACGCGACGGCGCCGTTGCACAGGTCGGCGTCGGTGGACTCATCGCAACCGCGTTCGATCACTACGACAGCAGGGCCGGCGACCCCCACTTGCACACGCACGTCGTGATCTCGAACAAGGTGCAGACGTTGCTCGACGGCAAGTGGCGGTCGCTGGACGGGCGGCCCCTGCACGCGGCGGTCGTCGCCCTGTCGGAGCTGCACGAGGCGGTGTTCGCCGACCATCTCACCCGCGTTCTCGGCGTCGAGTGGGAGGCGCGATCTCGTGGCCGGGACCGGAACCCGGCTTGGGCGATCACGACCGTCCCGGAGTCGCTGATCGCCCTGTTCTCCAGCCGGTCACGGCACATCGACGAGGAAGCCGACCGGCTGATCGAGCGGTACATCGCCGAGCACGGGCGGCGTCCGTCGCCGGCGACGATCGTGAAGCTGCGCGCGCAGGCGACGTTGACGACGAGACCGGACAAGCAGGTGCAGTCCCTCGCGGCGCTGACGGCGCAATGGCGTCGTCGTGCGAGCGCGACCCTGGGCGAGGACGCGACCGAGTGGGCGCGCCGGATCACCGACGCCTCGTCGCCGCCGCTGTTGCGCGCCGACGACATTCCCCTAGACGTGATACGCGAGCTCGGGCAGAGGGTGGTCGAGGTCGTCGGCGAGAAGCGGGCGACGTGGCGACGGTGGAACCTCTACGCGGAGGCCGCGCGGCAGACGATGGGCTGGCGGTTCGCCAGCACGACCGATCGCGACGCGATCGTCGGCATGGTCGCCGATGCCGCCGAGGCGGGGTCGCTGCGGCTGACCCCGCCGGAGCTGGCGAGCAGTCCGGCGATCTTCCGACGCTCGGACGGGACGAGCGCGTTCCGTCCGAAGCACGCCACGGTCTACTCCTCCGAGCAGCTCCTCGCGGCCGAGGATCGGCTGCTCGAACGGTCCCGGATGCTGACCGCGCCCACGCTCGACCTCGCCCAGCTCGAGCGCGTCACCCGCAGGCCCGACCGTCGTGGTCTCGTGCTCGGCGACGACCAGGCCGCCGCCTTGGCGACGGTCGCGGTCTCCGGTCGCGTCCTCGACGTGCTGGTCGGCCCGGCCGGCGCCGGGAAGACGACGGCCATGAGCGCCCTGCGGCGGGCCTGGGAGATGCAGCATGGGCACGGATCGGTGGTGGGATTGGCGCCGTCCGCGGCGGCGGCGCAGGTGCTCGGCGACGACCTTGGGATCGTCACCGAGAACACGGCGAAGTGGTGGCAAGACCACCTCGTGCGTGGCACGACGTTCGCAGCCGGGCAGCTGGTCATCATCGACGAGGCATCCCTCGCCGGGACACTCACGCTGGATCGGATCACCGCGCTCGTGGCACAGGCCGGCGCGAAAGCACTGCTGGTGGGCGACTGGGCTCAGTTGCAGTCCGTAGACGCCGGCGGGGCGTTCTCGATGCTCGTCCACGACCGGGACGACGCCCCCGAGCTGGTCGACATCCACCGCTTCACGCACCGCTGGGAGAAGGCGGCGTCCCTTGGGCTGCGCCACGGCGACGCCTCCGTGATCGACGAGTACGACGCCCACGGTCGCGTCCACGACGGCGACACTGACGCCATGACGGACGCCGCCTACACCGGCTGGCGCGGCGACATGCTCGCCGGGCGCGAGTCGGTGCTGATCGCGGAGACCCACGAGTCGGTCTCCGCGCTGAACCAGCGAGCACGCGCGGACCTGATCCTCGACGGCGCCGTGACGCCGCTGCGCGGCTCGGTCCAGCTGCACGACGGCACCCTCGCATCACCGGGCGATGCCGTCATCTCCCGCCACAACGACCGGCGCTTGCGGGCCGGGCGCGGCTGGGTCCGCAACGGCGACCGCTGGACGATGACCGCCGTGCGCAGCGATGGCTCGGTCACCGTCCGCCGCGCCGGCCGACGCCGCGGCGCGTCCCTGGTGCTGCCGGCCGGCTACGTCCGCGAACACCTCGATCTCGGCTATGCGGTCACGGCACACCGGGCGCAGGGACTCACCACCGACACCGCGCACGCCCTGATCGAGGCGACGACGACGCGGGAGAACCTGTACGTCGCGATGACGCGCGGACGCGACGCGAACCACGCCTACGTCGCCACCGGCCGACCGGACGGCGTGCATGCCGGCCCGCATCCCGGCGACAACACCGCGGCGAGCGCACGCACGGTGCTGTTCGGCGTCGTGCAGCACTCCGGCGCCGAGCTCTCCGCGCACGAGACGGTCACCTCCGAGCAGGAGGCATGGTCGTCCATCCGGCAGATCGCGGCGGAGTACGACACGATCGCCACCGCCGCGCAGCAGGATCGCTGGGTCGCCCTGATCCGCGCCAGCGGCCTCACCGAACGCGAGGCCGAGGACGCCATCGCCTCCGACGCCTTCGGCGCGCTCGCCGCCGAGCTGCGCTACGCCGAGGCCAACCATCACGACGTCGCTACCCTGCTGCCACGGCTGGTCGCCTCCCGCAGCCTCCACGACGCCCAGGACGTCGCGGCGGTCCTGCACGCGCGCCTGTCCGCCGTGACATCCAGGCCAGCCGGCGCGGGCCGCGCCCGCCGTGCGCCACGACTGATCGCCGGGCTCATCCCCGAGGCGGCCGGGCGGATGGACGCGCAGATGCGGCGCGCGCTCGATGAGCGCCGACAGCTCATCGAGGACCGCGCCCAGGCGCTCGCCCGCGCCGCCCTGGCCGAGCACCGGGCCTGGGTCGGGCACCTCGGGCAGCCGCCGGCCCGGCCGGCGCCGCGCGCCCGATGGTGGCAGGCGGCCGCCACCATCGCCGCCTACCGGGATCGGTACGAGGTCACGGCGGACACTCCGCTCGGGCCGGCCCCCGACGCGGCCGCACAGCGACTCGACGCCGCACGGGCGCGCGCCGCTCTGGAGCGTGCCCGCACGCTCGCCGACACGGGCGAGCGCGACACTTGGACACCGCCGGACCCTCGCGCCGAGCGCACCGGACCCGGCCTGTGATCGGCAATGCGCTTCCGATGTCGCACCTGTCGGCGTATTCTGCCTGCAGGCAGTTCCTTTCGGCGCCGTCGCTTGTCGCGAAGGCATGACCGCACCGTCAGCCGGCCGGTCCTTCTAGTTACTCGCTGCCGAGTCACTAGGAGAGGACCGCCCTCATGATCCGGCTACTCTGGACCCTCAGCGTCCGTACCCGTGCGTTCCTGCGCCGCTACATGCCGACCAACATCCTGCTCGACCGGATCCGCACCCGTCGCGGCCTCAAGTGGGGCGTCCCCGCGATGCTCATCGCCGTCCCCTACCTGCTCATCGCAGCGACCCTCGCCGCCGCGGTCGCCGACGGCGGCCCCGGCTGGCTGAACTTCCTAGTCGTGCTGTTCCTCTGGAACGCCGCGAAGTTCGCGTTCATCGGCCCGGTCAGCCTGATCCTGCTGGCCCGGACCCGCCTGCACGAGGCCCGCGCCCGCCGCGCGCAGGCCCGCTACGCCACCGCTTGACAGGACGCTCCCACCCATCTCTGGGCAACCCCTCGCCTAGTGGATAACGGTATTATCCCCTTGTGGGCGAGGTGAGACGACAAGGCGACTCCGGCAGAATGGACGGGTGCCTGAACACGTTCGCCCCGACCTGCCTCCTGCGGTCGGTGACGCCGTGAGCGCGTTCGGCTACGGCGTCCGGGTCGCCATCATCGGCTACATCCACGAGCATGGCCCCGCCACCCGCGGACAGCTCGCCACCGCCCTCGGCCTAGTGCCCAAGACCGTGCAGTTCCATCTCACCGGGCTCACAGCCCTAGGCGTCGTCATACCTGACCCACCCCCTGAACAAGCCCGACGCGGCCAGCGCACGCGCTATGAAATCGACGCCGGTCGAGTGCTGGAGCTGTACGCCGAACTCGGTAAGCATCTCGGCATCGGCGGCTGAACGCTCCCGAGGCGTTTGGCGCTTCGGTCTCGACTGCACGAGTCCCACTCCGACGCTGGACGCGACAGTGCGGGCACGGTCATCGACCGTGCCCGCACTGTGATTCGGGTCAGCTCTGCTCGTCAAACAGCGCCAAGAAGTCTTCGTCCTCCTCTCGCACGTAACCGTGACGCTCGCGGTAGATCGCCAGGCGTCGGCCGAACCACAGTGTGAGGATGCCGGCCAAGGCGAAGATGCCGCCGGCGATCCCGAACGGGAACATCCAATCCCCAGCGCCGGTCAGCGCCAGCGACGGCGGCAGCTCCGGGGTCTTCGGGACGGTCGGCACGGAGACGACGGTTGTGGTCTCGTCGGGCGCTCCGCACAGCCCACGGTGGATCTCATCGCCGTTCGCGTCGAACAGCGTCTCGATCCAGTAGTACGTGCCGGCCTGCTCGAAGACGACAGCCTCGGAGGTGTAGTCGCCTGGACCGTCGAGGGCGATCGGGTCGCTGCGGAACGCGAGCTCGGCGTCCGTGCAGGTCGCGGTCTCCCCGTCCTGCCGGTATGCCTCGAACACGAGCGTCGAACCGTCCGGGACCGTCCCGCTGACACGGGCGAGGTCATGCGCGGGCTCGCCGAGGGTGACCTCGGCAACGGCCTGTGTCGTGACCGTCAGCTGCTCGGGCTGCTCGGTGATGACGGTCGTCTCGCCGGGCGCCCCGCAGGTGCCCTCGACGAGGATCGTCCCGTCCGCGTCGTAGAGCGTCTCGATCCAGTACACGTTGCCGGGCTGGTCGGTCGTGGTCTGGCCCGAGGCGTAGACGCCGGGCTGGGTGACCGCGATCTGCTCGCTCTGGTAGAACGCGCTCGTGCAGTTCGGCTCCGCGTCGGCCGGCTCGGGGCCGTAGGCGCGGAACTGGAGATACGCCCCCTCGGGGATCGTGCCCTGCACCAGGGCGGTGTCCGCGAACGGCTCGCCCACCCGCGCGGTCGCCGTCGCCTGGGTGATGACCGTGACGGGCAGCTCGACCTCCGGCGTCGGCGGGACGAAGAACCTCTCGAGCACGTCGGCCGGCGACGAGCGATACGGCTGCACTCGGTCGTCGCCGTCGAAGGTCGTGACCAGCACGTAGAAGCCGGGCTCAGACGGCTCGATCCGGTCGGCATCGGTGTAGCCGAGCCGGTAGACGCCGTTGCGCGCCGGGGTCGTGATCGAAGTCAGCAAGGGCGCGTCGGACAGGTCGAGGTCGTCCGTAAGCACGGCATCCGTGGCGAACGGCCCATAGACCGTGTGGGTCACCTCGTCGTTGTCGGCCTGCCAGTACCCGTCGCCCGCGAACTGCCCGTGGTTGGCGGGGAAGCCCGTGACCGTCACCGTGTCGAACGCCCTGCCGCCCGGATGGACGTTGTACTCGCGCATCAGCGAGGTCGTCACGATGGGCCAGCGCACCGAGGTCGTCTCGACCGTGATGCCGTACTCGTCGGTCCAGTCCGCCGCGAGGTAGTCACGCACCCACTCCGGCTGTGTCGCCTTGTGCGCCCGCCACACCCAGGTCACGAATCCGCCCTGCGGTGCCACGACCTCCGGCGAGGTGTAAACGCCGGGACCGTCGGCCGTGATCGTCACCGTGCCAAGCGGCACCGCGCCCGTCTCGGCGAGGACGGCCTGCGTCGGCGGCAGGGTGCCCGGCACCTGATAAGCGGTTCCCTCGAACACGACGGGGATGAACGCCCCGTCGCGCTTGAGCCACGCGCCGTTCGCGCTGGACACCGTGATCGTGTCGGTCAGCGCGTCACCGGGCACGGCGAGGTGCTGATCCGCCTCCGACATGGCGACCGGCTGGAACGGCACGACGCTGCTCTCCGGCATCTGCCCGAAGCGATCCGCGAACGAGTCGGTCAGATACCGGCCGTTCACACCCTGTGCCGCCTTGTCGATCGTCCAGACCCAGGTGTAGAAGCCGGACTCGGCCGCGACGACCGTGCCCGGCGAGGTGTACGAGCCCGCGCCGGTCAGCGTGACCGTCTCCTGCCCGGCCACCGGCGCGCCAGCAGGCGCCGCGTCGGCCTCGGCGGGCTGCTCGTCGAACGGGCCGAACAGCGTGCCGGTCGCGGTGATCGGAATCGGCACGCCGTCGAGCCTGATCCACGTCCCCTTGGAGAGCGTCACGAAGAGCTGGTCGGTGAAGGCGTCGCCCTCGGCGACGTAGCGAGAGGACACCTGCGTGGCGATCTGCGGCTGGAAGTCCAGGTCGATCATCGGCGTCTGCGCCTGGACCGACAGCCCGGTCGAAGAACCGGCGACGGCGGCGATGAGGCGCTGCGCGCCCGGTGTCGTGTAGAGGTCGACCTGCGCCCCGTAGCCGGCCGCGGCGACGCTCATGCTCGCCTCGATCCGGTACGACGGCACCCCGTCGGCCGGGGTGCCCGTGATGCCGTACTGCCCGACGCCGAGCGTGCGCGACGACGACCCGTCGACGAACACCGCGCCCGTCAGCGCCGCCCCGCCCTGCAGCGACGCGGGATGAGCGGCGACCGTCACCGTGCCGGCGTACTGGTCCGACATGGCGATGCTCACCGACAGCGACGGATCGGTGACCGCGTTGACGGCGGCCTCCTGCCGCATGACGGCGAGGTTCGCCAGGATCGTGCCGCGCACGCCGACAGGCGCGCGGGCCACGTAGTAGTCATCGCCGGACATCCCGTGGCTGTTGTAGACGCCCGGATCGGCGACCGACCACACATACAGCGCGACCGCCGCCGTGAGATTCGGGTCGCCGGACTGCCCCCACCTGTCCAGCACGTAGTTCAGCTCCGCGAGCTGCTGACGCGAGAGCGAGTCCAGGGAGGTCACCGTCTGCGGCCCCGATGTGGGATCGAACGGGGAGTTCGCGCCGAGGTCGATGCAGTACCCCTGCCTGCCGTCGACGTC
Source organism: Microbacterium rhizomatis (assembly GCF_008710745.1). GTDB lineage: Bacteria > Actinomycetota > Actinomycetes > Actinomycetales > Microbacteriaceae > Microbacterium > Microbacterium rhizomatis. The sequence continues at coordinate 208,835 of NZ_VYSA01000001.1, read as the reverse complement.
CGTGTTGTACGCCCCCAGGAAACCCGAGTCACCGTAGTAGCCCGTCCCCAGGCTGCCCGCGTGAGCCGGCACCGCACCGAGCACGACCGTCCCAGCCAGCACGAGTAGCGCGACGAGGACCGCAGCGAGACGACGGATCACCGCGCCGGGCGGATGCACACCTGGGGGCTCGGGTGGGGATGCGATCGACATTGACATGGGCCGTCCTCCTGACTCTGCAAAGGACGGTGGGAAGCGACCGTCCTCAGAGCAGGTGCGCGGATCGGCCCACGCGACGTCGCACAGCCGCAGCCGAGTTCTGGCCTCTGCGGACGACCTGGCTGTTGCTCAGAGCGCCCGCAACTACCTGGGTCAGAGATTCCATGTGGTATTCGCTGCAATACCCCCTACATTTTCTCCGCTTAAGTAGCCTCTGATCGGGACTTACCCGCTCCTAGAGATGGCCGGAGAATCGCCTGGATTCTCAGCCATCCCTGTAATGGAGCTGCCGGAGCGGGAGCTTGGGAAGGCTGGTTCCGAACCTCGCCCAGAGGCCACTGCAGACGTGTAGTCCCTCTGTGACGTCGCGGTCCTCGTACCGATACATGAGCCAAAGATGAACGTCCACAAGGGGCGGATTCAGTTGCGGGGGCATCAGGTCGCGCGGATTGGGCGGGGGCGAGTAACGGCTGAACGCTGCCGTCAGGTTCCCGGGCGGACCGAATGGGTACATCACGAGGTGCTTATTCGGGTACCCGTCCAGCTTTTCACCTATGGCTCGCACTCCCCCTCGCTGCTCCTTATCGACGATGTGCAATGACTGTCGAATCAACGCCCATGGATCATCGGGCGACGGTGCATGCGTAACAGACCACCTGATCTGATGAGGCTCCGTGTGCGGATGCTGGCAGCGCTGAGCACACATCACTTGGACACCGTCGTCGTAGACCGCGAGTCCGAGGATCGGGACAGGATCTACCCCCGGGAGCAACAGTCACTCGTCGCGAGATGACCAGTGATATTCGCAGCCGGCTTCGACAGTCCACCGAAGGACATCCGCCCTGATCTTGCTGCGCACGTCTCTAGTTGCGCCTCCCAAGATCATGTACGGGATCATCACCCACACGCAGTGCGGCAGTGTCGGCTCCGCCGTCGGAGCGAGGCGTTGTTCTGCTTCGCGAATGGCAGACGGTGTGGTCGTGATCACTTCCGCGACGTGTTTCCCGTCCTCGGATAGCAGGTCGGGCATGTTCGACTTGGAGCCGTCGTCATACAGTCGAAACTCCACACCGAGCTCATCCGACAGCATCAGCCTCGCGTGTTCTTCTTCCCTTCTGGACACCAGCCTCACGCCTTCCTCGCACACACAGCGATCGTCAGGGCGTGCGCCAGATGGGGACGCCCGCGGCTCGCAGCGCCTCGGGCAGACGGTCGTGCACGTCGCGCATTGCCGACGAGAGTGCTTCATAGCCGGCGTGCGTCTCGGTCACCACCTCTTCGAGCACGGGCGGTACGTAGTCCGAGAACGTCGACACGCTCAGGGTCAGCGTTCCCGCGGCCTGGTCGGTCGCCCACGGGTTTACAGACGGCACCCCGCCTTCGATGCTCTGGGGTCGCAGGCGGTGATATCCCGCGTCTCGCCGGGCTGCCAGCGCAGCCCAAGCTGCGCTTTTCACGAGATCGTCCAGCGGCTCGACGAGATCCGCCAGCGCGACCGTTCCCGTCTGCCGGGCAGCCGCCAGGATGTACTTCACTGTCTCCGGATTGAGGGAGAGGTTTGCGAGTCGTCCGGAATCGAACGGCGCCGGGAGGCCGGTCCAGCTAAGCTTCACGTCGAGACCCGCAGCTTTGCTGTGGATGCGGACGACGCGAGCCACCACGTTCACTACGGCATGGCCGGCACTCACAGCCCACAGCCCGGATGCTTCGGCGACTGCACGGCCGGCGATATTGCGATGGTTTGCGGTCGCGGGCTCTGTAGCGGTATCGCGCCAAACCTCAGCATCACGGAGCGCAGCGAACGCGAGTCCAAGCTGCTCACCGGCGGCGGCCGCACGGCCCAACAGATCCGCGAAGTAGCCGTGAGGCAGTCCCTTGCTCACGCCGTGTATTTCTGCCCACTCGTACTGAGCACCCAGCATCTGCCAGTCGTGCGAGACCATCGCTCGTATCCGGTCAGCGTCGGTGAACGGCTTGCCCACGTCGCCGGGCAACAGCGTCCCCACGACCGCGGCCACCACTGGGCCTTTCGACTCCGGCTCACTCATAGAAAACATCGTGACGCGACCGACTCCCCCACCACAACCGATGCCGAGGCCCATGTCGCGTTCGCTGTCATCCCACCGTCGGGATACATAATAGTTGAGACACGTCAAACCATTTCCGTGGTATACTTGTTCTATGGACAACAATTTCGAGGGCTGCGGGAGCGGCTCATGAGGCTCGGCGGGCTGAGCGAAGTGGCGGAAGAACTGGGAGTGACGCCCCAGCGGATCGCTGCGCTGCGACAGCGACCCGACTTCCCGGATGCGGTCGGGGAGATCGCTCAGGGCCCGATCTGGGATCTGGACGTGGTCAAGGCCTGGAACGGATCCGGCCTGCGTCAGAGGAAGGCCGGACGCCCGAAGTCCGACCTCACCGTCAGGACCCTGGGCGGGCGGTTCATCCTCGAACTTCCGGCAATCGGAAGCGGCGGATTCGCCGACGTCTTCCGCGCGACCGACCGGAAGACCGGGAACCTCGTTGCGGTCAAGGTCCTGCGGGACACGGCAACCGTGGACCCGGAGGCGATCAGCCGCTTCAAGCGAGAACTGCGGCTGCTGGAAGGGCTTACCCATCCCAACGTGATCTCCGTGATCGCGCAGGGCGAGACAGACGAGCAGGACGTCTGGTACGCGATGCCGTTGGCGCAGGGCAGCCTGGCGGACTTCATCGAGAAGGTCGACGGCAACCCGCCACTGATCGTGGACATCATGCGCCAGATCTGCGCCGGACTCACATACATCCACAGCAACGGCGTCTACCACCGTGATCTGAAGCCGGCGAACGTGCTCCGTCTCGAGAGCGGCGAATGGGCCGTCTCCGACTTCGGGCTGGCGGTCGAGGCCGAGCGGGGCACCACGCCTCTGACATCGACGCTCCGGGCAGGCATGGGCTCCTGGGTGTACGCAGCCCCCGAGCAGTGGGCGCGAGCGCGCAGCGCCGATCACCGCTCGGACGTCTACAGTCTCGGCAAGATCCTGCAGGAACTCGTGACCCAGGAGTACCCGGTGAATACCGAGATGGCAGCAGGGCCCCTGCGACCCGTCGTCGAGCGCGCCACCGCGAACAACCCTGCCAGCCGGTACGGTTCTGTCGCCGAGTTCCTCGAGGCGCTCGAGCGTTCGCTCGGCACTCACCAGGAGTACGAGACCTGGGAATCGCGCGAACAGACCGCTGAACGACTCCGCGACCGGATGCTGAGCCCGTCGACGACACCGGCCGATCTGATCGAGATGCTCGAGTGGGCCACGCTTCTCGACGAATCCGACGAGGATGACATGAAGGCGCTCAGCCGCGTCCTGCCGTGGTGCACCTCGTCGTCCATCGAGTTCCTGTGGAACCGGGACCGTGGCGCGTTCCGTCGTCTGTTCGAGCGGTTCACCGACTACGTCAAGCGCACAGGCTTCTCGTTCGAGTACTGCGACGTGCTCGCGAACTTCATGCGCCGCGCCGTCGATGTCACCGGCGACTCCAGCATCCTGCGCATGGCGGTCGCCGCCCTTGCCATCCTCGGCCCGGACCACAACCGCTGGCACGTGCGGGACGTGCTGGTCTCAGTCCTGCAGGACGTCAAGTCGGAAGAGATGTCGATGGCCGCCATCGAGGGGTTGCGATCGGTAAGCCGCAACCAGGTCGCCTGGTCGATCACCGACTTCACCGTTCGCACGCTGCCGCCGGCGATCCGGATCGGCATTGCGGACTGGATAAGCGAGGCCAGTTGATGACCCCTCGCACGACCTCAAGGAAGGGGGTGACAGACATGCCCAAGGGAAGACCGGCCGCGTCACGCGGCCACGCGCGCAGCGCCGTCTCGGGACGCTTCGTGGAGCTCAGCTACGCGAAGCGCAACCCGAGAACGACGGTAGTCCACAAGAAGAAGAGCTGAGCGGCTGAGACTTCGCGTGAACCAAGCGGGGCCGCCTTGGAGGGCGGTCCCGCTCCCAGCATAAACAACAACCCATCAGCATCATGTTCGGAGCAGTAAGTGAAGACCGACCAGTACGTCGTCGTGCAGCCCACGGTTGCCGGCAATCCCGAGCTGCGCGAGCCGCAGATCCTCGCCTATGAGGCGATCGAGAACCACGACTTTCAAGCTGCCGACGCCCGCGAGGTGTCGGTCGTCCTGCCAGTGGGGTGCGGCAAGTCCGGACTCCTCGCCCTCGCGCCCTTCGCCGCGAGGTCGAGGCGCACCCTGCTCGTCGCGCCGAACCTGAAGATCGCCGACCAGTTGCTTGGCGACCTCACACCGAGCAACCCGAAGTATTTCTACACGAAGCGGAAGGTCCTCGACCGCGAGCCGTTCCCTGAGCCCGCGGAGATCCGCGGCGCCTCGAGCAACGTCGGCGACCTCGAGGAAGCCGACATCGTCGTCACGAACATCCAGCAGCTGCAGCGCGAGAACAACAAGTGGCTCGCGAAGCTCCCCAGCGACTTCTTCGACCTGATCCTCTTCGACGAGGGCCACCACAACGTCGCCGAGAGCTGGGACGTGCTGCGACGCAAGTTCCCCGATGCGCGAATCCTGAACGTGAGCGCGACCCCGGCTCGAGCAGACGGAAAAGTGATGACCGGCGAGGTCATCTACAGCTACCCGATCTCCAAGGCCGTCGAGAAGGGGTACGTCAAGCGCATCAACGGATACCGGCTGAACCCGACGACGCTGCACTACGTTCGCCACGAGGGAGACGCCGAGGTCGAGGTCTCTCTGGATGAGGTGCGCCGTCTCGGCGAGGAGGATGCCGGCTTCCGACGCAGCATCGTCAGTTCCGAGGCCACCCTCACCACGATCGCCGAAGCATCCATCCGCAAGCTCCAGGAGATGCGAGAGGCCACCGGACAGCCCCGCCTGAAGATCATCGCCTCCGCTCTCAACATGGAGCACTGTAAGCAGGTCGTCGCGAAGTACCGCGAACTGGGGATGCGTGCCGACTTCGTCCATAGCCAGCTCGCGGAGAAGGCGAACGAGCGCATCCACGAAAAGCTCGACAACCACGAGCTCGACGTCATCGTGCAAGTGCGGAAGCTCGGCGAAGGCTTCGATCACCCGTACCTCAGCGTCGCCGCGGTGTTCAGCATCTTCAGCAACCTTGGCCCGTTCATGCAGTTCGTCGGCCGCATCATGCGCACCATCCCCGGCGTGGATCCCTTTGACCCCGTCAACGACGGAGTAGTGGTCTTCCATGTCGGAGGCAACATCACCGGGGTCTGGACAGACTTCCAGCAGTTCGCCGAAGCCGACCAGGCGTTCTTCGCCAACCTGATCGACGAAGACCTCATCGAACCCACCCCGACCCGCGAACCCGGCCCCGGAGGCAACGGCGGAGGCGGCAGCCTTCCGGTGATCACCGCTCAAGACGATGTCCTGCTCGAGAGCCTCACCCTGCTCACCGCCGACCCCAAGGTCGCAGCGGCGCTCGCAGTCCTGAAAGACGCCGGCATCAGCACGGGTGAGCAGTTCGACCGCCTGCAGCGGATCACCCCCACCAAGCAGGCGTCCCGCAAGGCGAAGCGGGCGCTTCTCGACGAGCTCGTGAAGACCGCCGTCGGCAAGCTCCTCGCCAAGCACAGCCTCAAGCACGCCGGCCGCGACTTCGATAAGACCCGTGAGAACTTCAAGGTCGTGAAGTCCGCGATCGACCTCCGGATCAAGAAGACGGTCCCCAGCGGCGCAACCACCCGCAGCGAGTACTCCGCCGCAGACCTGGACCATCTCATCAACGAACTGCCGAAGATCGTCGACAGCGTGGAAGAGGAGTTGCGTCATGGGTAGCCAACGATCCCTGCTCAAATCGCTCACTGCGGGTGTCGCGGGCAAAAAGCACTACTGCAAAGGGAACAAGCGCCACGTCCTCCTCAAGGGCGACCGCATCTTGGTGATCAAGATCGAGCGCGATAGCTTTCACTATTGCCTCGACTGCGGGCTCAAGTTCATCGCCACGGCCCGGAAAGACCTTGCCGCGCTTGAGACCGACCTGCTGGCGACACCATGACATTCGGCCCGCACCCGACAGCCTGGACCTTTGCTCTCGACAAACGATCCACGCACTCGTCGATCGTTGTGACCGGCAATGAGTCTGGCCCGATCTTCATGACCCCTGAGACGGTGTCAGTACACGCCCAGACCTTCCCTCGCACGACGAGTACCCCCGCGAATGTAGCCGCGCTCCTTCAACTGTCCGTCGACCTGCTCGAAACGAGTGTTATCCACTACGAGTTCGCGGCCCTCGCGATGGAGAAGAGTTTGCAGGCTGTCGAGGCCGCTCTTCGTCACCGTTTCACCGCGGGCAAGAACACCACATATAGCCAACTGATTGCACGTTTCCAACGAGAGACTGACCCTGAGTCCGATGTGGTTGAGACGCTGACGTTTGCCCGAGAGTTGAGGAACATGGCTGCGCACCCGATGACTGCCCCGGCCTTTCCGATCGTCGTCACCGTTTCCTCCGTTCGCCGCTCCCACGACCTCGTGGCTGAGATCTTTCCTGAGCTCTGAGGTGCCATGAACGTCGTCCTTTATCGCGTCGCGGACGGCGCCGAGCTGGATGCGTTCCACCGACGGGCTCAGTTATCGGAACGCATGACCGTCGCCCTGCGTCGGGATGAAGTTCCTGGTGCCGGCAGCGTGCGGCTATGCATCGTGCTCGCTGACTCCGATGCGATGGAGTACTCCGACGGGGGCGCCGCCCCGTCCCCTGGGGTGTACATCGTCGGTGCCGGCGTTATGCGACCCGCGGGTCGCGCCACTACCGTGCAGACACGGTATGCATTCGATCCGCTGATCATGTTCGACTTCTTGCTCGATGTCGAGGAATTGCGCGCAGAGATCGATCTCACGACAGACCAGAAGCGCGTCTTCGAGGAGGGGCTCGACGGTCGACTCCTGTCGCCGAAAACCTCGCAGCTGGTTTGGGACGGACTTCTTCGAATCGCGGAGCCCACCCGCGCGAGGCTGAGGTTCTTGTCTGATTCCGTTCGTCCCTTCACGCCCCCAAGCGCTGCAGAAGGGCGCATACTTCTCCAGGAACGCGACGCTGTGATGGTCGCCACGGAGATTTTCGGAGGCAGCACCAATCTTCGAGGGGGCCTGCGATACATGTCGCGGGAGACCTCCTCGGCCCCCTTTCTCGCCCGGCTTGCGGATGCTCATCAGCTTGAAGACCAAGTGATCGATAAGGACGCCCGGAACTTCCTGGACTGGGTTGGCCTCGAGACAGAGCACGCAGCGGCGATGACCTTTCATAGCGGGCAGCGGACGCTGACTGTAGTGAACGCAAACAAAGGTCCGATCGAAAAGGCAACCGGCGCCGATCTCATCTACTACAACCACTCGAACGAATCGTTCGTGCTCGTCCAGTACAAGATGATGGAGCACCGCACCGCCGAGTGGGTCTACTACCCCGACCAACAATTCGAACTCGAGCGCCAGCGGCTCGTTGCAGTGGAGTCGATCCATCAGCAGGCCGCATTCGACTCGTCGAACCACTTGAACTACCGGCTGGGCGCACCCGTCACCTACTTCAAGTTCTGCCGCCGAAATGCGGCATTCGACGTAAACGATCTCAAGCTGATGCCAGGCAGCTACGTGCCCACCGACTATGTCCAATCGCTCATGGCGTCCATGCACGGCGAAAGAGGCGCCGCCCGCATCGTAGAAGGACCACTCAAGGCGAGATCTCTGGGCAACACATCCTTCGCTGCGCTGGTCAGCACGGGACTTATCGGGACACGCGGAACGGCAACCGAGGACCTTGTATCCGTCGTCCAAAACGCTCTCGACGCTGGCCGCAGTATCGTCATCGGGGTGGAGACCGGGGCACCGGACTCATGATCACGTGAACGACTTGAACCTGGACAGGGCCGAACGGGCCGCTGCGGCGGTGTATCTACGGATCTCGCAGGATCGCGCCGGGGTGCGTGCCGGGGTGCTGCGCCAGCAGGAGGACTGCCTGGCCTTGGCGGCGCGGTTAGGTTTCGATGATCCGCCGGTATTCATCGACAACGACGTCTCGGCGTTCGACGGGGGCCGGCGCCCCGGCTATGACGCCCTCATCGCGCAGGTGGAGGGCGGTGTCACCCACATCGTGGTGTGGCATGTCGATCGCCTCTACCGGCAGCCGCGCGAGCTGGAGGGCCTCATCGACCTGGTCGAGCACCATCCGGTGCGGATCGAGTCGGTGCAGGGCGGCGGGTTCGATCTGAACACGAGCGAGGGCCGGCTGATGGCCAGGCAGCTCGTCGCGATCGCCGCCTACGAGTCCGGGCACAAGTCCGACCGGGTCAAGCGCGCGAACCAGCGACTGGCGGAGCAGGGCCGCTGGCACGGGCCGGCCCGCTACGGCTACGGGCCGGGCGGGGTGCTCATCGCGGAGCAGGCCGCGGTGATCCGGCAGATGGCCGACCGCTTCCTCGCCGGCGAGTCGATCCGATCGATCACCGCCTGGCTGAACCGCTCACAGATCCCTCCGCTGCGCGCCGGGAGCGACACGTCGGGGCTGTGGCACCCGTACACGGTGCGCAGCGTGCTGGCCTCTGCGCGCATCTCCGGGCAGCGCGCGTACTCCCCCGGCACCCGCGCGGATCCCGCCGGCGGGCGGGAAATCCTCGGTCCTGGTGATTGGGAGCGGATCATCACCCCGGAAGAGACGGCGCGGATTCGTGCGATCCTCGCCGACCCGGCCCGGCGGCGCACCACGACGGCGCGGCCGAGCCTGTTGGGCGGGATCGCACGGTGCGGTAAGTGCGGTGCAGGCCTGACAATCGCCGGCCACACATCCGCCCCCGGCGCGAACCCAACCCTCCGATACGTCTGCCAGAAGGACCCTTCCCATCCGGAACGGGGCGGTCTGAGCATCAGCGCCCCATTGCTTGACGACGAGGTCACCAGGGGCATCCTCCACCGGCTCGGGCGGCCCCGGCCTGCCTCCGACACCTCGCCGATCAGTGCCCTGGTGGAACAGATCGTGGAGACCAACCAGCGGATCGCACTGCTTGAGCAGGACAGCGCCGCGGGGCTCATCACCCCAAGGGAACGTATGTCCGGGCAACGGGCAGCCGAGGAGGCGCTGCAGGCGGCGCACCGGCAGCTCGCCGCGGCCGGCGCCGTCGGGCTGCTAACGGTGCCGATCGGCGATCCTGCCGGGCTGGAATCCTGGTGGCGGCGCCTGAACGTGGCCGATCGACGCGCGGTGATCACGACGCTGATCCGCAAGCTCACCATCGCCCCCGGCCGCCCGGGTCGCGGCTTCGACCCTGCCCGAATCCGCATCACCTACGCGTCCTGACCTCGCGCCGCTGCGCACCCTCATGCCCCACAGCGGAGTGGCGACCAGGAGTGCGCGGCGGCGCCGGAGCCTGCCATCCAGCCCGACACCGCCCTGATCTACCTACGAATCTCCGCCAACCGCACCAGCGAGCACGCGTCCATACAGCAACAGCGCGACGATTGCACCGCCCTCGCCGCCCGCCTCGGCTACATCCGCACCGTCGAGTTCGTCGACGAAGCGGTCTCCGCCTACGGAGAACGAACCCGCCCCGGCTACCAGCAACTGCTGCAGCGGATCGCGGTTGCGCCGGCGACGGTGGTCGTGTGGCATCTGGATCGGCTCTACCGACGCCCGAACGAGCTCGAGCAGCTCCTCGATCTGCTCGACACCAGCCAAGTGCGGATCGAGGCGGTCCAGGGCGGCTCGTTCGACCTGAACCGACACGAAGGGCGACTGTTCGCGCGGCAGCTCGTCGCGTTCGCGAACTACGAGTCCGCCCACCGGGGAGCTCGCGTCGCCCGAGCCCAGCAGCAACGTGCCGGACGCGGGCTGCTACACGGCGGAAGCCACTACGGTTACCAGCACAACGGCGCGCTCGAGCCGTTCCAGGCCGGGATCGTGCGGCAAATCGTCGACGACTACCTCATCGGGCTCTCCCCCACCGCGATCGCCCACGAACTGACCCGAGACGGTGTGCCCGCCCCACGAGGCGGAAAGTGGAATGGGACAACCGTCAGCGAGATCCTCACCAGCGACCGACTCCACCACCGGCGCTTTCATCGCCCGACCGCGAACCTCATCGTTGCCATCTGGGACCAGCTCATCTCCGACGATGAATCGACGCTCGTCCAGCTAGGACTACTCCTCCCGCCGCGCGATGCAAGCCGCTCCTCAACCACCCTCCTGGGCGGCATCCTGCGCTGCCGAGGGTGCGGTCGGCGGCTGGTTGCTGGGGTGACCCGATTCGGGCGACGGATCTACAGCTGCCGCACTGCGCTCGCCCGATGTCCCGGCCCAACTCTTGATGCCTGCCAGATGGATGAGCAGATCACCATCGCGGCCGTGGAGCAGTTCAGCCACGCGTGGCGCCCTCATGTGCCACCCCCGGAAGAGCTGCTGCAGACTATACGAACTGCCCGCGAGGACCTCGCTTCGTTCGCCATCAGCTTCGGCGCCGGTCGCCTCGACCACAACGGCTACCTGACCATGCGTGATCCGCTCGACCGGGTGTTGACCGTCGGCGGGATCGGCTTCGCCGCGCACCGCCAAGCCCGGGTTCTCCGTCTCGCGACCGCCGAGTTTCACCACCGTTGGGCGACGTCGCTGCCCTTCCGGAGAGCGGTCATTTGCGCCCTACTCCCCGACCTCGACGGCACTAGTCCGCTCGAGCCGCGCGCTGATCTATCCGGGTGAAGGATCGGTGACAAGCTTCAACGTCGGCCGGGGATCGTCGACACCCAGGACTTCGCGCACCCGTGCCGGGTGCCAGCGCAGCTCGCGGGCGAGGTCGATCTGGGCGAAGCCGATTTGATCGGCAAGCCGGGCAGCCTCGGCCAACATCGATGGCATCTCACCCGGGTACGCGTTCACCGGCTCGGAGGCATCCAGTGAGGAGCTGCGCAGCTGGTTCAGCTTCTGATAGCCCCGACGGATCGAGGCGTCGGAGACCGTACCGGTCTCCTTCATCCGCAGCAGCAGCGAATCCACCGACACACCCCAATGTCGCGAGAGCTCATCGAGCCGGGAAAGATTCACCGTCCGCGGCAGCAAGTTCACGATCTGGGAACGTGGCGTCAGAAACTCAGCAGCGAACTGATCGGCTTCACGCTCCTGTTGCTGATCGCCCGGCACAGCCTCGCCATGCAACAGCAGGTGCCCCAACTCGTGGGCAACCGTGAACCGATAGACGAACACCGACTTCGCACGCTCGGGCGTCACCACGATGACCGGGCGAGCCAACCGAGACGTCGAAAACGCACCCACCCGGGCCACATCGGCATTCGCCAGCGTCAGCAGGCTCACGACGATCCCATGCGACTCCGTCAAAGCCACCAGATGCTTGACCGGCTTCACGCCCAGGCCCCAATGCTGGCGAAGCGCCCGCGCCGCGGAAACGGGATCTGCTTGCTGTCGATCCACCGCGGGCAAGTCGACCTCGGGGAACCGAACCTTCTTCTCCAGCGCGAACGTCAGCTCCCAGACCTGCTCAATGAACGCGATCGCCTTGGACCGATCCCGTGCAGTGGTCGAGCGCAGGCTACGGAAATGCGCCTCGGAACCGTCGACACGGCCGATCGGCCGACCCGTCGCGAAGTAGTCCACGGGAACATCGAGCTCACGCGCGAGCACCGGCAGCAAGTCACGACGCGGCGTAACCACCCGCGACTCGTACTGACCGATCGCCGCAGGCGTGACCCCGACAAGCTCGGCCAGTCTCGCCTTCGACAGGCCGGCTGCGAAACGTGCCTGTGTCAGACGGGCCGGATCGAACGCATCAGCGACGGCATCAAGATCGGGACGGTCGGCTGACCCGAGGAGCGAGAACAGGGTGTCACGGTCGTCCATCAGCCTCTCCGTCCACCTCGTCGCCCTTCACCCCCAGATCCGGGCGCGGGATCGGCCCGTCGGAGAACGACTCGTCCGTCAGGTCCACATCCACCAGCGAGCCCGTGCCCACCTCAAGCAGCGACTCCATCGATGCAAAGGTGAGATACCCGTCCCCACCCAAGGTCGCCTCGCCCCAGTCGACGCTGTAGAGCGCGAACGGGTTGCTCGCGTACGGCACGACGACCACGCGGGAATGCGTCGACAGCGCCTCCTCTAGCGCCTTGCTCTCGGTGTCGAGTAGCTCCCGTTCTTCCTCGGTCAACTCGGGGTGCTCGAACTCGATGTCCAGCTGCTGGGACGACTCACGCTCCTCACCGAAGAGGGAGACCCGCGTGTCCGACACGGCGAACGGGCGCGACCCGATGTCCGTGGACCGCTCCCGTGCGAACCGCCACGGGAACAGGATCACCCCGTTGAACGAGACCAGCTTGTAGCCCCGACGCGGAACGATCTCGGCCGAGGGCAGGCGGCCGAGCACAGTGACGAACTCGTCCAGGCACTTCCGCCAGATCTGCCCGTACACGCCGGTGTGCTTCATCTCGGCTTCCGCCTGCGCATTCGCCATCTTCTCGTGGCAGTCACGGATGATGGACGAGATCTGCTCTCGCACCAGCACACCGTCGGCTCCCAGCGTTCGCAGCGCCCACGCGCGCCCCTCGTCGATCGTCACAATAGGCTCCCTTCATCCGGATGCCCAAAATCTACCACATTGCTTTAGTTTTCGACGCCAAACGCTCAAATGGGGCTGTCGCGGGTCGCCGACGCGGTGTCTAGTGGAGTCAGAGATGCCATGTGGTATTACCCGTATGCGTCGCGCCCGAGACGAGCACGCTGCGGCCGTCGATCATCGCCGCTCGGAGGAGTCGCGCCGCAGCGGGCTGTACGGACCCCATCCGGACGAGGGCCTCGAGGGTGCGGAAAGCGGGCAGGAACTTGCGGACGTTCACCGACCAGTGCCTTCTCGTGACATCCGGGATGACCACGTGCAGACGCGATCCGTCCGGCAGCGAAGCATCGACGAAGGGTTGACTGAGGTCGACCCGGCGACCGCTGGCATGCAGCATCCGCTCGACGAGGTCTCGCACGGCGGAGTCGGTGAGGGTGAGCGGCACGCGCTCGGATCGGCCCGCCCGCGCGATGAAGATGCGGTCGGGCGCGTTGATCCACAGCTCCTCGACTTCCGGATCGTCGAGATAGGACTGGAGGGGCCCATAGCCTGCCACCGCGGCCAGAACGTCGCGCACGCACGACGCTTCGTCGTCGACCGTCGCGAAGCCCCGCGCGAGCGCGAAGTCGTTGTGCCTGCGCACCTCTGCGCGTGCGACCTGGGCAGCGACATCAGGCTGACGCGCCGGATCGGTCTGCTCAGACCGCAACCGCTCACGAACCCGCTCGGTCACCACCGAAAGCGCACTGGGCGACACCGTCACTGAACTCATCGCAGCATCCTCGCAAGAACGCGAGAGGAGCCGTGGAAGTTATCCACAGCCCGGCGGCGGGGGTTACTGCGGCGCGGTGCGGTGCGGCGTGACTGATTGGCCGCGCCATGGCTGTACTGACCCGGATCGTTGTCGACGTTGGAGGGACCTCCGCAGTCGAGTGGGAGCTGTCCCGGTTCCCGTCGAGTCCGCGGGGGCCTCTCGTGGCCACGCTGATGCTCGGCTGGCTCCGGCCGGCAGGTTAATCACGATTCAGCGCATCAGAGCGGGGCGTGCGGTCGCGCATGTCGCGGCGGAGATGCGTATCTCGCGCACGACCGCGTGACGGTGGTGCGCGGGTCCCAGGAACACGGCCCGACAGGTCTGCAGGATCGTTCGGGCGTCGCTCATTCGCACCCGCGCAGGATGGGGCATGCGTGGAGACGCGGGTGCGGATCATGCGTCGCCTCACCGGTCGCGGTCCGGTGTTCATCGCGGGCAGGCTCGGCCTGCAGGCTTCGACCGTGGGGCGGGTGCTGCGCCGTCACCAGACCCCGCTCGTGCGGGAGTCGGACGCAGTCACCGCGACCGTGATCCGCGCGACCCGCCGGTCCGCGGAACGGTATGAGCACAGCCATCCGGGCTCGCCCTCGCCGTGCGGGTCGAACGTGTTATCAGCGACAACGCGTTCACCTACCGCCACTCCACCGCATTCCGCACGGTGATCGAGCACCACGACATCGCAGAGAAGTTCCTCAAACCGCCTCTCACGCACGCCGCAACCTCGATGCGCGCTTTGCGCCGTCCGAAGGCTTATCCCGGTAGTGCGCTTTGGAAGACGAATGACGAGAGTGCCCAACCGATGAGGGTCAAAACCACACCAGAGACCGGAATCCACACGAGACGGAAAGACCTCGGCAGCTCGCTCCGACGTCTCCCGAGCACGAGAAGGGCTAGGCCGCTCGCCACCAAGAGCGTGATCGCGTAAGCAAAGAACACATTTCCTGCCGCCCAGAGGAGATCGAAATCACAGCTTTCCCCAGAACACGCGGCCACGCTCAGCCTTTGCAACCAGACAACAAGGCTGGCTGCTGCCGCAACGGCGAGTTGCACAGCCCACCAGGCAGATGCAGCGTCGTAGGGAGAGTGAGCTCGCGGGTGAGTCATCGTTCAAACGTACATAGACCTAGAACGACGTCGTCAGGTATTGGATCCACTCTTTCGCATCCCATGCATTGTCCGTTCCAGCATTTGCGTGGACTTCTGCGGCGTTCGGTCCATCGCTGCCGGCACACCAGTAGTCATCTGTGCTGCACCAGGATCGAACTTTGTACACCCAACCTTGGGTACCCCCGGGTGGGGGCCAACCCCAGTATCTGTAGGACGCAATCTCTTCCTGCTGTTCGGTAAGGATTCCCCCAAGCCGCCCCCAGCCTGTCGTTGTCGAATTTGGCGCGTTGTATGCCTTGTTCGGTACGTAGTATGGATCCGCAATATCTGCCACCGCCATGATTGCCACTCTGGCGCGGGCGGCGAGATTGGGGCTACCGTCGTAGGCGGTCGTGAGGGCGGCCAGAGCGACCGCCCCGCCCTGCGAGTATCCGACGATGACGATCGCCGGAGTGTACGACCCACACTGCTCAACCAGCCAGTTGATCTCGTCGACAAGGGTATTGCGTCCTTGCCTGACACTGCCGAAGAAGGACGCACCGCCACTGGCCGGGTAGTTGAGGGCGACGAAGTACAGCGGCACCGTGCCGAAGTTGATGAGATGCGAGCGGAGAACCTCTACTCCGCCATATCCGCCTGAGTTGTATGCGCGTCCGCCGTGAATCGCACCCGCGCCCGCCGGAGTATCCGTTCCTCGAATTCCGATGAAGACTCCGTAGTCGCACATGTTGTTCGCGGCCACCGCGTTGGCCGGCGCGGCTCCTCCTACTCCAAAGCACATCAGAAGTGCGGCGCACAGCGTTGCGACGAGACCACTCCAACGGGATCGCGACGCTCGCTCATCTCTCACTCTCTCCTTCAATCGCGTGTCTCCTCATCTATCGCGAAGCCCCGCGCGAGCGCGAAGTCGTTGTGCCTGCGCACCTCTGCGCGTGCGACCTGGGCAGCGACATCAGGCTGACGCGCCGGATCGGTCTGCTCAGACCGCAACCGCTCACGAACCCGCTCGGTCACCACCGACAGCGCACTGGGCGACACCGTCACGGAACTCATCGCAGCATCCTCGCAAGAACGCGAGAGGAGCCGTGGAAGTTATCCACAGCCCGGCGGCGGGGGTTACTGCGGCGCCGACAGACCCAGCACGGGGTACAGCACGGAGAATCCGGCTTGGAGGCCGCCGTTCAAGCCGTCGATGACGTGTCCGGCGCCGGGTATCTCCACGTAGGTCACGGTCATGCCCGCCTCCTTCGCAGCAGCCGACACCTTCTGCGCCGCGGGTATGAAGCCGGGGTCGTTCCCACCCACGGTGAAGACGGCAGTGACTCCTGCGTACGTTCCCGCACCCGCCGCGAGGATGTTCACGGGTTTCGAGGCCTCGAACTTCGCGGCGTCGCCACCGTAGATGTTCGCGATCACGTCGTCGACATCCTCCGATCCAGGGAACTCCTCCCCCGATATGTCGAGGATGTTCTTGAAGACGTCCGGCTCCTCAGCGCCATACTTGATCGCACATCCCCCGCCGTTCGAGTAGCCGGCGATGACCCAGTACTTCGGATCCTGGAGGATGGGCAGATTCTTTTTCGCCCAGTTGACGACATCCGTCTTGATGTACGTCTCCGCGTTGCCATAGGCCTGCGAGTCCGCGCACGCCGGGTCGTTTCCGTTTCCGATCTGATCCGCAACCACGACGATCGGGGCGAGGCCCTTGTTCTTGGCAGCGAAGTCGTCCAGGACAGCCCCGATGTAACTGGGATCGGGATTGCCCGGATAGCCCATCATCATGATCACGAGCGGGAGAGCGGGAGCATCCTTCACCTGCGCCGCCGGCGGCAGATAGATCCCGGCTGGGCGAGCATCGAAGCCCGAGGTCGTGGCGGGGATGACCTGAGTGCCCTGCGTGCCCTTCTCCGGCATGTCCGCCGGCGGGGTCCACGATTTGTAGAGCGGTCCGGTGGTGGTTTCACTCGGCTTGGGGCTCGGGAGCGGAATCGCATTGCCGGAAACGATTCCGAAGATGCTCCCAAAGGTCGCATTCAGTCCGTAGAACGCATTGACACCGATGAGCCCCGACAGAGCGAACCAGATGATCGCGAACGAGGCGACGACCTTCCGCCAGACTTTGGAGTCCCACAGGCTGACGACGGCGAGACCCATCGCGGCGAGGGTCCCCACGGCCCACACCCCGACAGCGTGCGGAAGCGGAGACCCCAGGGCGTTGGTGGCGTTGACGAGCAGATAGATCCCCAGGCCGAGCCCCGCGCCGATACCCACGCCGAGCACGGCGGTCAGCAGCCATCGGGGTGTGATCCTGCGCGCCAGCAGGGTGATGATCAGCGCCACCGAGATGGCGTAGACGATCCATGGGACCGGCCCGTCGATGACGGGAAGTCTCCACAGAACGTCCAAGGCGCACTCCTACGGGCAGACGCGGGCGATATCACGCTATCGTCCCGCGAGCGGAATCCGGGCATTTCATCGCCGCAGCGAAACCGGCTTCCCACAGTCACCGCACAGGGTCACAAGTAGACTGATCGCACCCGCGGGAGTGGTGAAACTGGCAGACACGCAGGATTTAGGTTCCTGTGCCTCCGGGCGTGTGGGTTCAAGTCCCACCTTCCGCACGACGGGGGCTCACTCCTGCTCTGACCGCCGACCCTTACGACCGACGGGAATCACCGTGCACCACATCGCTCTCATCCCCTGGCTCGACCCCACTGCGATCATTCAGGGCGCCGGTCCGTGGGCGCTGCTGGTGGTGTGCTTCATCGTGTTCGCCGAGACCGGTCTGCTCATCGGATTCCTGCTGCCGGGCGACACCCTCCTGGTCATCTCGGGCCTGCTCACCCACACGAACAACATCTTCGGCGTCAACATCTGGGTGGTGAGCCTGCTCATCGCCTTGGCCGCGTTCATCGGCGGCGAGGTGGGGTATTGGATCGGCCACAAGGGCGGGCCGGCGATCTTCGAGAAGCGCGACTCGGGTCTGTTCAGCGTCAAGAACGTCGAGCGCACGAACGCGTTCTTCCTCCGCTACGGCGCTCTGGCCGTCATCCTCGCGCGCTTCGTGCCGATCGTTCGCACCTTCGCACCCGTCGCCGCCGGCATCGGCCACATGAACTGGCGCAAATACTCGCTGTACAACGCCGTGGGGGCGATCCTCTGGGGCTTCGGGCTCACGATGCTCGGCTATGCGATCGCGTTCGTCCCGTGGATCGCCGATCTCGTGACGAAGTACATCGACATCATCCTGTTGGTCGCGGTAGGTGGCACCGCGATCGTCACGCTCATCCACTACCTCAACGAGCGGCGCAAGACCAAGAAGGAGCGCGCGACGATCACGGACGCGCAGGCCGAGGCTCTCGCGCTCGATCCCGAGGTCTTCCAGCGCGGTCCTGAGCACCACGACGGCCCCGCCGTCGGCGGCGAGACTCCGCGCCCGTAGCGCGGGTCACGAGGCCTTCGCGGCCTTCTTCGCCGCCGGCTTCTTCGCGGCCGTCTTCTTCGCGGGTGTCTTCCCCGATCCCCGATCTGTCTTCGGTGGCGCCGACGCCGGCGCATCCGCTCCCCCTTCGCGGGCGGCGCGCGAGCGCTCCACGCTCGCGCGCAGCGCCTCCATGAGGTCGATGACCTCGCCGCCCGTGTCTTCCTTCTCGTGGTCGGCGAAGGTCTCCGACGTGTCGAGCGCGTCACCCTTCTCGATCTTCGCGTCGATCAAGGTGCGCAGCTCTTCCTGATATTCGTCGACGAACTCGGACGGGTCGAAGTCGCTTGCGAAACTCTCGACGAGGGATGCCGACAGCTCGAGCTCTTTCGCCGAGATCCGCACCGACTCGTCCAACGCCGGGAATGCAGCCTCGCGCACTTCGTCTGCCCAGAGCAGGGTCTGCAGCACCAGCACGTCACCGCGGACGCGAAGGGCGGCCAGTCGGGTCTTCTGGCGGAGCGAGAACCGCACGATCGCCGTACGGTCGGTCTGCTCGAGCGTCTTGCGCAGAAGCACGTATGCCTTCGGCGAGACCGAGTCGGGCTCGAGGTAGTACGCACGATCGAGGGTGAGCAGGTCGACCTGCTCTGAGGGGACGAACTCGACCACATCGATCTCGCGGCTCTTCTCGGCCGGGAGCGAGTCGAGGTCTTCCTTCGTCAGGATGACGGTTCGCTCGCCGTCGTCGTAGGCCTTGTCGATGTCGGCGTAGGGGACCACCTCACCGTCGATCTCGCAGATGCGCTGGTAGCGGATGCGTCCACCGTCCGCACTGTGCACCTGGTGCAGCGAGACATCGTGGTCTTCGGTCGCGCTGTACACCTTGACCGGCACGTTCACCAGCCCGAAGGTCAGCGCGCCCTTCCAGATCGCTCTCATCACACCAGTACACACCGGTCACACCGGTCGCGGCTAGTCCGCAGGCGCCCCCGGACGGCAGGATGGGTTCATGGCTGCTGGCGGGGGTGCGAGTGAGCAGCTCGTACGCGTCGGCGGCCGGCGCCTGCGCGTCACCAATCTCGACAAGGTGCTGTACCCGGAAACAGGCACGACCAAGGGCGAGGTGATCGACTACTACACGCGCATCGCCCCCTTGCTGATTCCGCACGTGATCGGCAGGCCCGTGACCCGCAAGCGCTGGGTGGAGGGGGTGGGAACCCAGGACCATCCCGAACCCGTCTTCTTCGCCAAAGACCTCGAGCGCGGCGCGCCCGCGTGGGTCAAGCGGGCGCCGATTCAGCACTCCGGTGGCGCGAAGGACTATCCGTTGGTCGGCGACGTGCCCACGCTGGTGTATCTCGCCCAGGTCGCGAGCCTCGAACTGCACGTTCCGCAATGGCGCTTCACGCCCGAGGGCGAGCGCGGCGACGCCGATCGGCTCGTCCTGGACCTCGACCCCGGACCCGGCGTGGGGCTGGCCGAATGCGCCATCGTCGCGGGCTGGGCCCGCACGATCCTGACCGATATGGGCCTCGAGCCCTATCCGGTGACGTCGGGAAGCAAAGGTATCCATCTCTACGCCGCACTTCCGCCCGGGCAGTCCACCGAACGCGCCTCCGCGCTCGCGCACGAGCTCGCCAAGGCGATCGAGTCCGACCACGTCGACCTCGTCGTCAGCTCGATGAAGAAGGCTGACCGTGCGGGCAAGGTGCTGATCGACTGGAGCCAGAACAACGGCGCCAAGACCACGATCGCGCCGTACTCCCTCCGCGGGCGTCCGCATCCCACCGTCGCAGCCCCCCGCGACTGGGACGAGCTCGCCGACCCTCACCTGCGGCAACTGTCGTTCGATGAGGTGCTGGCCCGGATGGACGAGATCGGCGACCCGATGGAGGCACTGGGTTTCCACTCCGGCGGCCGGGACGCCGAGGTCGGGCCGCTCTCGGCCTACATCTCAAAACGCACCGCAGGGCGCACCCCCGAGCCCGTGCCGACGAACCCCCTCGGCGAGACGCCCCACGGCGAGAAGCCGACGTTCGTCATCCAGGAACACCACGCGACCGCGTTGCACTGGGACTTCCGTCTCGAGCACGACGGCGTGCTCGTCAGCTGGGCGGTGCCACGCGGAGTCCCGCACTCGTACACGCGCAACAACCTCGCGATCCAGACCGAAGACCACCCGATGAGCTATGGGTCGTTCGAGGGTTCGATTCCCGCCGGCGAGTACGGCGGCGGGTCGGTCACGATCTGGGACGACGGGCGCTACGACCTCGAGAAGTGGCGCGACGACGAGATCATCGCCACCCTCGAAGGCCGTCCGGGCGGCCCGCTCGGCCGCGTACGCCTCGCGTTGATCCGCACCACCGGCGAGGGCGAGAAGTCGAGCTGGCTGCTTCATCGGATGAAGACGGATGCCGACGGCCGTACGCAGCCGGACGGCACCGTCGTGGTGGCCAGCCCACAGGGCGACGAGCCCGATCCGCACGACGAGCCCACCGCATCCACTTCTGAAGGACCGGCTCCGACGCCCGCCACGTGGCCGCCGCACGCGGAAGACCTCCGCCCCATGCTCGCGACGTCCTCGACGCGGGCTCTGGCCCGGGCAGCGGCGAGCCGGTGGGGTGGACAGCCGTGGGTCGAAGCCAAATGGGACGGCATCCGTGCTCTCGGGGTCTGGGACGGCGCGCGCCTGCGCCTCTTCGCCCGCAGCGGCAACGAACTCACCCACCGCTACCCGGAGCTGACCGAGGTCGACCTCGGTCTCGGCACCGATCGTGCGGTGCTGGATGGCGAGCTGGTGGCGCTCGAGCCCGGCGGGCGCCCGAGCTTCCCGCTCCTTCAGACGCGCATGAACCTGGAGCGGCCGGGCGACATCGCCCGCGAAGCGCAGCGGACCCCGGTGCGCTACTACTTGTTCGACGCGCTCGTCGAGGGCGACCGCGATCTCACGACGCTGCCGCTGCGCGAACGCCGTGAGGTGCTCGAAAGGGTGGCCGCGGCATCCCTCCCCGTCGTGGTGCTGCCGCCGGTCTTCGATGATGTGGATGCTGCGCTCGACGCGAGCGATCAGCTGCGCCTCGAAGGCGTCGTCGTGAAGGATCCGCGGTCGGCATACCTTCGTGGAGGCCGATCGGAAGCCTGGCTCAAGGTCAAGATCACCCGCACGCAGGAGGTGGTGATCGCCGGGATCCGCCCGGGCAAAGGCGGCCGAAGCGGCACGTTCGGCTCGCTGCTGCTCGGCATTCCCGGCCCCGACGGCCTGCAGTACGCCGGGCGTGTGGGGAGCGGATTCAGCGACTCGACCCTCTCGACGCTGCTCAAGAAGCTCACCCCGCTCCGCACCGACGAGAATCCCCTCATCGGGGTGCCCGCCCTCGACGCGAGCGACGCCCTCTGGGTGCGCCCCGAACTGGTCGGAGAGGTCGAGTTCGGCGAGTTCACTCCGGGCGGGATCCTGCGGCACTCGCGCTGGCGGGGCCTTCGGCCAGACAAGTCTTCGTCGGAGGTCGTCCGCGAGGACTGAGATCTCAGGCGTGCTGGGCGTCGTCGTGCTCGATGTGCCCCGCGGGCTCGAGCTGGAAAGTGCTGTGCTCGACATCGAAGTGACTGTCGAGGCATCCCTGCAGTTCGCTCAGGATGCCGGCGGCCCGGCCGTCCGCGAGCGCCGCCTCTTCCACCACGACGTGAGCGGTGAAGACCGGAGCCCCTCGGGTCAGCTGCCAGACGTGCACGTCGTGGACGGCGACGACACCGGGCGTTCCGAGGATGTGATCGCGGATCTCCTGCACCTGCACGCCCTTGGGCGCGCCCTCGCTGAGCACCGAGGCGACTTCGCGGAGGAGCCCGATCGCGCGGGGCACGATCATCCCGGCGATCAGCAGCGATGCGATCGCATCGGCGGGCGCCCATCCGGTGAACACGATGACGATCGCCGCAACGATGACAGCGGCCGAGCCGATCATGTCGCCGAGCACCTCGAGATATGCCCCGCGGACGTTGATGCTCGTCCGCTGTGCTGCGCTGAGGAGCCACATGGCGACCGCGTTGGCGATGAGCCCGACCACCGCGACGATGAGCATCAGGCCGCCGGCGACCTCGGCTTCGCCGGGGTGCAGCAGGCGCAGCACCGCCTCGACGCCGATCCAGACCGAGAGCACGATCAGGATCACCCCGTTCGCAAGTGCCCCGAAGACCTCAGCGCGCTGATACCCGAAGGTGCGCCGGTCGTTGGCGGGTCTTGCCGCCACCGTACTGGCGATCAGCGCGATCACGAGGGCCGCGGCATCCGTGAACATGTGCGCCGCGTCAGCGAGGAGCGCGAGCGACCCCGAGAACGCCGCCCCGACGACCTGGACGATCATCACGACGGACGTGATCGCGAGCGAGACGGCCAGAAGGCGTCGGTTGCTCGCGCCGCGGATGCCGTCGGTGCTCGGCGCGTGATCGTGCATGAGGCAAGGCTAGAACGTCGCAGTGACGATCAGGGGGCTTTCGGACAAGACGGGAATGAGTCCGGTTCTCAACAGGTGGGCGCGCTCACTGCTCACGGCTCGCGGCCGATCGGGTGGCGGTGATCAGCGAAGCTGCGACGTCGAGCATCGGCCCGGAATCCGGATCCCGCGTCACCGGCCGACCCCGTGAACCCAGGAGCATCCGCAGCACGATCCCGGTGATGGCGGTGGCCACGAGCGCACCGAGCGTGCCGAATGCGGCGAACCCCCGGTCGCCCTCGACGGCGAGAGTGCTGATCGCGGCGCCGATCGCCCATGCCGCGGCGGTCACTGCGGCCCAGATCCCGGTCGTCCGGCCTCGGTGACGAAGAAGGAAACCTTGGATGATCCCCACCAGGATGCCCGTGAGCGCCGCTCCGGCGATCACCGACCCCAGCGGTGCGATCACGAACGAGATCAGGATGTCCAGCGATGTCCCGACGGAGATCGCGAGGGCGGTCCCCGCGAACCATCGCCATCCCGCGCGGCGCCCGAGCGCCAGCCACTGCGCACCGCCGACGAGTGTTCCGATGATGAGACCCGCGGCGAGACCGGCCAGCGGATCACGCGCGGGGCCGAAGACAGCCGCGGTGATCACCCCGCCCAGGGGGAAGGCGAGGAACGTGATCATCCATCGCACGAGCGACATCGCGCCTCCATCGGCATGCGCATCCGTACCCGCACGCTACCCCTCCCGGGCGGCGAAAGGTCAGAGCGTCGCCAGCAGAGGCACGAGAGCGGTGAACGCGCGCGACCGATGCGATGCCGCGTTCTTCTCCTCCGGCGACCATTCACCGACGGTGCGCTCGGCATCGGGATGCTGTCCGTCCGGGATGAAGATCGGGTCGTAGCCGAATCCGCCCCCGCCCGAGGCGGCCGCGGCGAGCCGGCCCGGCCACCGGCCTTCCACGACATGCTCGGTTCCGCCGGGGGTCACGACGGCGATCGTCGAGACGAAGGAGGCCGTGCGGTGCGGATCGGCGATGTCCGAGAGCTGGTCGAGCAGCAGGGCGAGGTTGGCCCCGGCGTCCTTCGCGTGTCCCGCCCAATAGGCCGAGAACACGCCGGGCGCGCCGCCGAGCACGTCGACGCAGATGCCGGAGTCGTCGGCGAGGGCGACCAGACCGGTGTGCGCCGCCGCGGCTCTCGCCTTGATGAGGGCGTTCTGGGCGAAGGTCACGCCGTCCTCGATCGGCTCGGGGCCGTCGTACCCGATCACCTCGAGGTCGGGGCGCGTCGCCGCGACGATCGCTTGGAACTCGTCGACCTTGTGCGGGTTGTGCGTCGCGAGGACGATGCGGCCCGGCACGTGCTACTCCCCCGCAGCGAGCGACGCGGCCTGCAGGTCGCGGAGGTCGGCGCAGCCGGCCACGCCCAGCTCGAGCAGCGCATCGAGCTCGCGCTTGTCGAACGGCGCACCCTCAGCGGTGCCCTGCACCTCGACGAACAGCCCACGGCCCGTGACGACGACGTTCATGTCGGTCTCGGCCCTGACGTCCTCGACGTAGGCGAGATCGAGCATCGGCTCGCCATCGATGATGCCGACGGAGACCGCGGCCACCGAGTCGATGAGCGGTGTCGCCTTCTGACCGATGAACTTCTTCGCGCGGCCCCACTCGATCGCGTCCGCGAGTGCGACGTACGCACCCGTGATCGCCGCGGTGCGGGTTCCCCCATCGGCCTGCAGCACGTCGCAGTCGATGACGATCGTGTTCTCGCCCAGCGCCTTCGTGTCGACGACGGCGCGCAGCGCGCGGCCGATGAGGCGAGAGATCTCGTGCGTGCGCCCGCCGATCTTGCCCTTCACGCTCTCGCGGTCGTTGCGGCTGTTGGTGGCCCGCGGCAGCATCGCGTACTCGGCGGTCACCCACCCCTTGCCCTTCCCGGTGAGCCAGCGCGGCACGCCGTTCGTGAACGACGCGGTGCACAGCACCTTCGTGCCGCCGAAGCTGATCAGCGCCGACCCTTCGGCGTGCGCGCTCCAGCCTCGTTCGATCGTGATCGGCCGGAGCTCGTGGACGGCGCGGCCGTCCGCACGGATGATGTCGGTCATGGTCTTCCTTTCATAGGACGGCTCACCTGTCGCGACACGCCCGTCGGCGCGCGGCTCGTAGGCGTGTCGTGTCAGGTGAGCCGTCCTCGGGCGGGGGTAGGAGAAGGTGCGGATGCTGTGGGACGGGCGGGCAGGTCGATCGCACCCGTCTGCACGAGCTGGACTTCGCTCACCTCGCGCCCCATGAGGCGGTGCGCAAGGCGCAGGAACTCGGCGGCCGAATCGCCGGTGGCTTCGTAGACGTGGCGGGCGACAGCATCCGGACCGGCAAGGAGATCGCGACCGACCAGCTGCCGATACACGTCCTTCGCCGTCTCGGTGTCGCTCGAGACGAGCGACACGTCCGGACCCATCACGTAGCTGATCGCTCCCTCGAGAAACGGGTAGTGCGTGCAGCCGAGCACGAGCGTATCGACGTCGGAGTGCCGGAGCGGCGCGAGGTACTCCTCCGCGACAGCGAGGACTTCGGGTGAGTCCGTGACGCCTGCCTCGACGAACTCGACGAATCGAGGGCACGCCTGCGCGAAGACGGTGAGACGCGCGTTGACCTCCAGCATGTCCTGGTAGGCGCCGGAGCCGATCGTTCCCGCGGTGCCGATCACACCGATCCGACCGTTACGCGTCGTCGACATCGCCGTGCGTACGGCCGGGCCGATCACCTCGACGACGGGGACGTCGTAGCGCTCGCGCGCGTCGCGCAGCATCGCCGCCGAAGCCGTGTTGCAGGCGATCACGAGCATCTTCACACCCTGATCGACGAGGGAGTCGAGGATCTCGAGCGAGTAGCGGCGGACATCGGCGATCGGCTGGGGACCGTAGGGGGAACGAGCGGTATCGCCGATGTAGAGCATCGATTCGCGAGGCAGTTGAGCCGAGATCGCCCTCGCCACGGTGAGTCCCCCGACACCGGAGTCGAAGATCCCGATCGGCGCGTCATCCACGATCACCCACCCTACCCGCGCCGCGATCGCCGCTCCGCGGTTGCAGCCGATCAGTAGGCTCGCTGCATGAGCCCGCAGCGCCTGCAGAGCACCGCCCTCCACACCGACCGGTACGAGCTCACCATGCTCGATGCGGCGCTCCGCGACGGCACCGCCGAGCGCCACTGCGTGTTCGAACTGTTCGCCCGGCGCCTCTCTGCCGGCCGCCGCTTCGGCGTCGTCGCCGGCACCGGGCGACTGCTGAGCCTGATCCGTGATTTCCGATTCGGCGACGACGAGCTGCGATACCTGCGTGACAACCGGATCGTGGACGCTTCGACGATCGACTATCTCGCGGGATACCGCTTCACCGGCTCGGTCGAGGGCTACCGGGAGGGCGAGCTGTACTTTCCCGGCTCCCCCATCCTGACGGTCGAAGGCACCTTCGCCGAGGCCGTCATCCTCGAGACGCTCGCCCTCAGCGTGCTCAATCACGATTCGGCCGTCGCGACCGCCGCGGCACGGATGAGCATCGCGGCGGGCGATCGGCCCCTCGCCGAGATGGGATCGCGTCGCGCCGGCGAGAGGTCGGCAGTCGCGGCGGCCCGTGCCGCCTACATCGCCGGATTCGGCGCGACGTCGAACCTCGAGGCGGGGCGCACGTGGGGCATCCCGACGATGGGAACCGCTGCGCACTCGTGGACACTGCTCCACGACACCGAGGAAGAGGCGTTCCGCGCGCAGATCGCCGCGCTCGGTGCCGGTACCACCCTCCTCATCGATACCTATGACATCCAGGAAGGCGTCGCGACCGCTGTGCGGGTGGCCGGGCACGAACTCGGCGGCGTACGCATCGACTCGGGTGACCTGCCGCTCGTGGCAGCCGCGGTGCGCGCCCAGCTCGACGAGCTCGGCGCGACGGCGACGCGCATCACCGTCACGAGCGACCTCGACGAATTCGCGATCGCCGCACTCGCCGCCGCACCCGTCGACGCCTACGGGGTGGGTACCTCCGTCGTCACGGGGTCGGGGACTCCCACGGCGGGGATGGTCTACAAGCTGGTGGCGCGACAGGATGCTGTCGGTTCGTGGATCTCGGTCGCCAAGGCGTCGCAGGACAAGGGGTCGAAGGGCGGCCGCAAGGCCGCGTTCCGGACCCTCGATGCCGGAACCGCGACGAGCGAGCTGATCGCCGTATCAGATGGTTACGAACAGATCGCCACGGCGGCCCAGTACCCCGACTCGCGCGATCTGCGGGTGCCGCTCATCGTCGCCGGCGAGATCGACACCGCTTTCGAGGGACCTTCGGGCGTCAGCGCTGCGCGCGCTCACCACGCGCGAGTGCGCGAGGAACTGCCCGTGCGGGGCCTCGCGCTCAGCCGTTCGGACCCTGCGATTCCGACGGTGTTCGTCGACGCAGACCCGGTGAGAAGTCAGCCGACCATCGATTCGTAGATCTCTTTGCAGGTCGGGCACACCGGGAACTTCTCGGGGTCGCGCCCCGGCGTCCACTTCTTGCCGCAGAGCGCGCGCACGGGCTTCCCGGTGATCGCCGACTCGAGGATCTTGTCCTTCTTGACGTAGTGCGAGAACCGCTCATGATCGCCCGGCTCGACGTGCTCTTCGCGAAGGAGCTCCTCGAGCTCGCGGTCGAGGGTTGCGGTGCCCCCCTGGTCGGGGCGGTCGAGGGGGGTGCTCATGGTCAGTCAGTTTAGCGGCGACAGAGCTAGGTGGACTCGGCGAATTCCATCAGGCGGGCACCGCTGCGGCGGAAGGCCACGGATCCGATGACGACGCCGATCACCAGCGCGCCCAGTCCGATGCCCGCACCGACCCACAGCGCGGTGATCGCCGCGTCGACGTCGACGGTCAGTGCCAGCCAGGCCCACCAGAACGCGGGGGCGCTGAGCACGATGGCACCGACGAGCACGAGCCCCTGCGCGAGTGCGCTCGCCGACCCGGCACGCTGCGGCTGCTGGAAGGGGCTGTCGCCCGGCCGCGCAACGGCGTAGGGCGAGACCACCGACGAGATGCTCGAGAGCCCGAGACCGCTGAGGAACAGCGCGGCACAGACACCGACCATCGCGGGGAGCATCGCCCACCGGCCGTGCACCAGCACGGCCAGGGGGATCGCGACCGCGAGCACGGGCACCGCGATCAGCAGAATCGGCACAAGACGACCAACCCGGTCGGACACGCCCTTCACCCCGCTCGCGACGTGCATCCAGATGGCGGTCGAATCGTAGGCGAGGTCGTTGTGCGGCAACCAGCCGAAGAAGAGGGCAGCGATCGGCACGGGGACGAGGGCGACGATCGACATCGGGACGCCGACCACGAGCAGCGGCACCATCGCGAGCGCCGCGGTGATCGGCACGACGATGATGTTCACGAGATACCGGCGGTCGCGGAACCAGTAGATCAGGCTCCGCGCGGCGACGCCTCCGCCCGGCGTGCCCGGGGCCACGGCGAACCAGCCGAGCCCTCCCCGCTCGCGCACCGACACCGGGCGCTCCGTCGTGGTGAGGACCCTCTGCACGAGCCAGCCCCACGCCGCCGCGAGCACGACGACCGTGGCGAGCGAGATCACGACGCTCCCCCACGCGGATGAGGCTCCCTGGCCGATACGGGCAGGGAACGCGATCGCGGCGCCGAGGGGTGTGAGCGAGAGGGCCGCTACCGCCTCACTCAACTGAGTCGGAACGGTGCCTCGCCACTCGAGTGACGCGAAGAACACTCCGACCGGCACGACCACGACCAGGATCGCAAGGGCGAACACGCCGCTCAGCTCTCTCGAACGTCGATCGCGAAGGAACAGCGAGGTGAGCGCCATGCAAACCCGAGCGAGCAGGGCACAGGTGAGGATCGCCAGGATCGCCCCGATCACGCCGATCGGCCACGCGACCCCGTGCGCGCTCCACACCAGGACGAGGCACACCGCGAGGGCCGTCAGAACCATGATCGGCACGCTGACCAGCCCCGCCAGTGCGAGGATCGTCGCAAGGCGGCCCGAGGGCAGTCCGAAGGCTGTGAAACGACGCGGGTCCAGCGGGTCGGTCGCTCCCACCACCAGCGGTGCCAATGCGAATCCCAGAGTGACTGCCGAGCCGCCGAGCACGGTGACGGCGAGCACGACCTCGATCGGCGCGGTTCGCAGCGACAGGAGTCCCCAGCAGGTCACGACGGTGGCGGCAACGAGCATCGCGATGCCGATGCTCATGCGGATCACGTGCGCCCGATCACCCCGCAGCGCACCGAACAGGAGCGCCGCCCTCAGTCGGAGAACGTATGCAGCCACTCGAGGCCTTCCACGTCGCTGAGCCCGCCCGCGAGTTCGATGAAACGCTGCTCGAGCGTGAGCTCGCCACGCACCTCGTCGATCGTCCCTTCTGCGAGCACCTGACCTGCGACGATGACCGCGACGCGCGAGCACACGCGCTCGACGAGGTCCATCCCGTGGCTGGAGAGGACCACGGTGCCGCCGTGCGCGACGTAGGTGCCGAGGATGTCGAGGATGATCGCGCTGGAGACCGGATCGACGGCCTCGAACGGCTCGTCCAGCACCAGAAGACGCGGCGAATGGATCATCGCGCCTGCGAGCATGACCTTCTTGGTCATGCCGGCCGAATAGTCCGAGACGACCCTCCCCAGAGCATCCGTCAGATCGAATGCTCTCGCAAGGTCGGCCGTCCGGCTCTCGACGACCGCAGGAGATAGTCCGCGCAGCACGCCGTAGTAGTACAAGAGCTGACGCCCCGTCAGACGATCGAACGTGCGGAGGCGATCGGGGAGCACGCCCATCATGCGTTTCGCCGCCCCCGAGCGGTCCGTCGCGTCGATGCCGTTCACCGTGATCGTTCCGCGTGTGGGGCGCAAGAGTCCCGCGATCATCGACAGGGTGGTGGTCTTCCCCGCACCGTTCGGGCCCACCAGACCGTAGAACGTGCCGGCGGGGACCGTCAGGTCGATGCCGTCCACCGCGCGCGTCTCGCCGAAGAACTTCGTCACGCCCCGCACCGCGAGGGCCGGGGTGGCCCCCTCACCCAGCGGTTCGGAGATGTGCTCGGCATCGAACACCATGGCAAGGGCAGCGACACCCTCACCGGCGGCGCGCGGTGCCGACGCTTCGGGCGAGAGATCCTCGATCGGGGCGTCCTCGATCGTGACACCGTCGATCGCGGCATCCTCGATTGCGACGTCCTCGGTCACGACGTCCTCGGTGACGACGTCCTCGGTCACGACGTCCGCAGTGACGACGTCCTCGGTGACGACGTCCTCGGTCACGACGTCCTCGGTCACGACGTCGACGGTCGGGACGGTGTCAACGGCGGCGACGTCCGCGCCGACGGACGGATGCTCAGCACCGGCAGTCTCCGCGACGCTCTCGGTCGGCGGCTCGACGTCGGCCGTCTGCGCGGCGACGACCAGCCCTTCGATGATGGCAACATTGTCGGGCTCCGCATCCCCGGCGTCCTCGACGAGGGGCGGGTCAGGCTCGACGACCGCGCTGTCCGGTTCGGCGGGTGAGTGAGCGTCGGCTTCACGCTCGAGGACGTCCGAGTCCATGGTCACGTCGAGGTCGGCCGATTCCTGGACCGGAGCGTCGGCCGACGCCGCGACAGCCTCCGCGACCGGGTCGGGCGGGACGGACTCCGGGAGCGGCGGGCGCGGCGGCACGACGATACCCGCCGCGAGGTCGGCGGGGAGAGGGGGTGGCGGCCCGGGGTCGACGACCTTCGGGGTCGTCGCGCGCGGACGCCGCGGTTTCGCGGGCGCTTTCGCGCTGTTGGCCGTCGTAGGACGAGGAGGGCGCGGCGCACGCTTCCGGGGGGGCGTCGACGTCGCCGCCTTCTTGGCAGGGGGTGGCGGCCCGTCGGGGGCCGACACGTGATCGGACTCCTCCTCTGAAACGGATGCCTCGTCCGCGCTGCCCTCCTTCGCCTCGGCGACTTCCGCGGCCACCGCCGCCGAGATGCGCGGCTTGGGTGGCAAGTCGGTGATCCGGCCACTGTCCGAACGCGCGCCTTCGACAACGCTGTCCGGTTCATCCGGATATGCGTCCTGCGGCATCGGCAGAGAGGCTGTCACCGGACCAACTTACCAAGCGATCTTGATACCTCTACCGCGGGCGACGCACGAGCATCCTCGACGCGCGCCGTCAAGCCCAGGCGGCTCCCATCGCCCGCCCGTAGGATCGCCGTGATGGCCGAGAAGGTTCACCGCATACACACGCTGCCCGACGATTCGCCGTGGGTGGGCGGTATTCCGCCTGCCGGCTCGGACGAGCATCCGCGCGTCATCCGGGCGCTCGATCGCGTGATGGCGATCCAACGCCCCGTGGTCCTCGCACATTTGCGGAGCATCAGGCTCCGTCACCCGCACGCGTCCGCGGCGGAGATCGTCCGCATGCTGGAGCGGCGCTACCTCACTGCTGTCACCACCGGCGGTGCGGCCGTCGGAGCCACCGCCGTGGTGCCCGGGATCGGCACGGGGGTGACGCTCGCACTCAGCGGTGTCGAGACGGTCGGATTCCTCGAAGCGACCGCCCTCTTCGCGCAGTCCGTCACCGAGGTGCACGGCATTCCGATCGAGAATCCGGACCGGGCGCGGGCTCTGGTGCTCACGCTCATGCTGGGCAAAGAGGGGATCGACCTCGTCGCTCAGCTCGCGGGACAGGCGACCGGCAAAGGGGCCCCGCGCGATAAGTACTGGGGCGAGCTGATCACCAAGACCCTCCCTCGCGTGGCCGTCGGCCCGCTCGTGGATCGACTCAAGACCGCGTTCGTCCATCAGTTCGCGGCGAAGGGCGGCGCGTCGATCGTCGGCAAAGCGCTTCCGTTCGGGATCGGCGCAGTGATCGGCGGGACGGGGAACCACATCCTCGGCCGGAGGGTCTTGGTCAACTCGCGGCGAGCGTTCGGTCTGCCGCCGCTCGTGCTTCCCGCAGACCTCGAGCCTCGCCCGGGAGCGCTGCCGCTGGAGCGCGCCACCACGTACGGACTCCGGCGCGCGGGCGGCGCGATCGCGGGTGGCGTCACGCGAGGAGTGTCTGCCGTGGGCGGCGCGAGTCGTTCGGTCGGTCGGGCGATCACCCCGAGGCGGAAGAGTTCCGGCAGTCATGAGATCGACCCCGGATCACCAGGGACATCCGTGCCGACGGCACCGCGCGCGGAGCCCGACGACGTGGGCGCCTGACCGATCCGTCGGGTCGCATCGCCTCCTCCCCCGAACTCTTTCGAAACGTCTCATCCACAGCTCGGCCCGATCACCGCTTCCACGCCCCTCCACGCGTCGGATGCCGCGCCTACCGTCGCCCGCATGCCACGAGCCATCGAACCCGACGAATTCCGCCCTCCGCCCGCCTACCGAGTACCCTGGCGCGTCCATCATGTGTATGAGAAGCACCCCCTCATCACGAATGTGAGCGCAGCCGCGACGGACTTCGTGCGCGTTTTCATCGACGGCGCACACGTCACGGTCGACACGCAGCTCTGGGGTCAGATGCTGCCGGGTGAGACGGCCGAGCTGTGCCTCTGTGATCTCGATCTGGAGGACGTGGTGGTCACCATCGCGTGGTTCCGCCCCGAAACCGGTGTCGAGTACCTCTGGCGGTTCGTGCTGTGACCGGCGACAACGGGTCCCCCACGCGCATGAAGAGGCAGAATGGACCCACTATGGGCCTCTTCGCATCTCGTCCCGAAGAGCCGACCGAATGGGCCGGCCTTCCCTCCGAACCGTTCGAGCAGTCCGCCACGGAGAGTATCGCGGATGGTGCGACGTCGACGACGTCCGCGTCGCTTCTGATCGGGATTCCCGTCGAGTCCGTGGTGATCCCGCTCCCTTCCGTGGGAGAGACCGCGGAGCACGACCAGGGCTGAGGCTCGTCAGAGCGAAGGATCGAGAACGAGCTTTCCCGTCGTCCGACGCGCGCGGAGGTCCTCGTGCGCACGGCGCGCCTGCGACAGCGGGTACTCGCCCCCGGCGATGACCCGCAGAGAGCCGTCTTCGACGAGGCCGAACAGCTCTGTCATGACGCGGGGCATGAGCCCGGGCACGGTGAACGCGTGGGGAAGCCACATCCCCCCGACGGTCGTCGAGTGGGCCAGCAGGCTCGTCGGCGCGATCGGCGCGGGCGCCTGCCGAGACGCCATTCCGTAGAAGGCGAGGCGGCCGAAGGGCGCCAGCGCCGCGACGCTCTGATCGGTGATCGAACCCCCCGTCATATCGAGTACCACGTCGACCCTCCGGCCGCCGTTCGCCGACCGGAGTGCTGCAACCAGGTCGGGCGTGTTCGCGTCGATCGCAACGTCCGCTCCGAGCGAGAGGGCCAGCTCACGCTTCTCCGGCGTACTCGCCGTCGCAATGACGTTCCGCGCCCCGAGCGCCTTCGCGAGCTGCACGGCGAGCGAACCCACCCCGCCCGCTCCGGCGTGAACAACCACGGTCTCCCCGGCCTCGATCCGCGCAGTCCGGCGCAGCAGGAGCCACGCCGTGGCGCCCTGAACGATCAGCGCCAGAGCGCTGACGTCGTCGACACCATCCGGAACCTCGAAAGACTGTGATTCGAGAGCAGCCGCGCGCTCGGCATATCCGCCGCCGTCGACGAGCGCCACGACGCGTCTTCCGTCGTCAGTGCGCCCGACCACCTCTCCGCCAGGCACCATCGGCACGGTGCTGCGCGACAGGTAGGTGTTCTCCGCCTGATGCGTGTCCGCGTAGTTCACCCCGGCCCGATCGACGTGGACGAGGATCTGCCCCTCCCCGACCCGCGGCTCGGGAACATCCGCGGGGCGGAGGACTTCGGGACCGCCGAATTCGAGAACCTGGATAGCGCGCATGCGTTCAGCCTGTCACGTTCACGCGCGGGGCTCAGCGATCATGCCGCGCGTGGGCTCAGCTTCTCCTGGAGGAATTCGAGCACTCGGTTCACGCCCTCCTCCTGACGATCGCCGGTCAGCACGGAGTGCCCCTTTCCTTCGAACTCGACCGCGATGAAGCGGTCGCCGAGCTCGCGGGCCAGAGTGTCGAATCGGGTGCCGGTCGCGGCATCCGTCCGATAGCGCAGGCCCAGAACCTCGCACCCGGCTGCGGCCTTGCCCTTCACCGCTTCCATGTCAGCGGGGCTCAGCCCCAGGTCGGCTCCACGCTTCGCCCCGACGGCGAACGGCAGCGAGGGTTCGGCGAGCACAGGTGCGATCACCGGTGCATCGGCCATCATCGCGAGCGCGAACCCGCCCGTGAAGCACATCCCCACGACCCCTACTCCTTCTCCCCCGGTCTCGTCGTGGAGTCGGCGGGCCAGTGCCCGCAGCCAGCCGGCGATCGGGCTCGTCCTGCCGCGGGCGAACAGGCTGAACTCGCGTCGCACGCAGAACTGGGTGATGTCGCCGAGCACATTCCGCGCACTGAAGCCCGCGCCCGGCGTCCCGAATAGCCTCGGCAGCAGCACGGTGTGGCCACGCGCGACCACCTCTTCGGCGAAGCGGATGAGCGCGTCGTCGATCCCGGGGATCTCATGGATCACGATGACGCCCGGGCCGCTGCCCTTCCGCCACACTTCACGCGTCTCGCCGACGAGCGTCAGGTCGTCGTGGGTCCAGCTTTCCAGTGCCTGCATGGCCTCATCGTGGCACGTCTTGCGCCGGTTAGCCTCGTAGGGTGACCATCGCCATCGCCCTGCTCCTGTTCGCCAACGCGGTCTTCAACGTCGTCGCGTGGCCGCAGTTCCTCCGCCGGGTCGCGAACGATCCGCGATCTCGCGATGCTGCGGGCAGGGCGACCCCGTTTCTGCGGGTGCACATGATTCTGGTGGCGATCGCACTGGTGCTCGCCGCGGCATCCCTCGCCGGCGGAATCTGGATACTCGTCGCCTGAGCGATCAGCCTCGTTCGGCGACCGCCAGCACATCGTCGTAGATCGACAGGGCCCGACCGACCTCGTCGGCGGTCACCACGCACGGCGGCACCACGTGGATGCGGTTGTCCTGCACGAAGGGCAGCAGCCCGCGCGTGAACAAGCCCTTCTTGATCTGCCCCATCGCACCGGCCGACAGCGGAGCGCGCGACGCGCGGTCCGAGACGAGCTCGATCGCCCAGAACACGCCTTCACCGCGCACCTCGCCGATGAGCGGATGCCGCGACTCGAGGTCGCGAAGCCCTGGACCGATCGCATCGACGCCGATGCGGTGCGCGTTCTCGACGATTCCCTCCGCCTCCATCGCGTCGATCGAGCCGACGATCGACGCCATCGCGAGCGGGTGCCCGCTGTAGGTGAGGCCGCCCGGGAAGACCGTCTCATCGAAGTCGGCGGCGATGTCGTCCGAGAGGATGACCCCGCCCACGGGCACGTAGCCCGAGTTGACACCCTTCGCGAAGGTGATGAGGTCGGGCACGACGTCGTATCCGTCGAACGCGAACCAGCGACCCGTGCGTCCGAAGCCCGCCATCACCTCATCGAGGATGAGGACGATGTCGTAGCGGTCGGCGAGCGCGCGGACGCCGGCGAGGTACCCGGGCGGTGGAACGAGAATGCCCGCGGTGCCGGGCACCGTCTCCAGGAGGATCGCAGCGATGCCGGCGGGGCC
This sequence comes from Microbacterium rhizomatis, assembly GCF_008710745.1. Classification (GTDB taxonomy): domain Bacteria; phylum Actinomycetota; class Actinomycetes; order Actinomycetales; family Microbacteriaceae; genus Microbacterium; species Microbacterium rhizomatis. The sequence continues at coordinate 173,670 of NZ_VYSA01000001.1, read as the reverse complement.
CTCGGACTGGATCACCCTCTCGAGATGGCGCAACGCTCGCTCGGCCTCCTGCTCGGGCGAATCCGACCAGAACTCGGAGCGATACGGATACGGGCCGAAGAAGTGCGCGTGGCCGTAGGCGTACTCGTTGGGGATGCGGCGCCAGTCCCCCGTCGCGACGATGGCGGCACCCGTGTTGCCGTGATACGAGCGGTATGTCGAGAGCACCTTGTCTCGGCCGGTGTGCAGCCGCGCCATGCGGATCGCATTCTCATTCGCGTCGGCGCCACCGTTCGTGAAGAAGACCTTCGAGAACCCCGACGGCGCGTGGGCGGTGATGCGGCGCGCTGCTTCACCCCGCACGAGAGCGGCAGTGGACGGGGCGACGGTGGTAAGCAGATCGGCCTGCTCGTGGATGGCCTTGACGACCGCGGGATGCTGGTGCCCGATGTTGACGTTCACCAGCTGGCTCGAGAAGTCGAGCCATCGATTCCCCGCGTGGTCCCAGACGGTGCTGCCCAGCCCGCCCGCCAGCACCGGTGGGTCCAGCAGCGCCTGCGCCGACCAGGAGTGGAAGACGTGTGCGCGGTCGAGCTCACGGGCGCGGACGTCGAGTTCGGGGTGTGGCGTGTCGCTCATGCAGTGATCCTCTCACTCACGCCGTGGCTCCACGACGTGCACTCACGACTTGGCGGTGATGTGATCCGACAGCGCCGGGATCACCGTCTCGCCGTACACGCGGAGGGTCTCCTCCTTGTTGTCGTGCTGAAGATACCCGGCGAACTGCGTGACGCCGATCGCGCGCAGTTGCTCGAGCTTCGCGATGTGCTCGTCCGCCGTACCGAGGATGCAGAACCGGTCGACGATCTCGTCGGGAACGAAGTCGACGTGGTCGTTCTCGGCTCTGCCGTGGCTGTTGTAGTCGTAGCCCACGCGACCTTCGATGTACTCGGTGAGCTCATGCGGCACACCGCTCTCGTCGGCATGATGCCCGTACTTGGCCACGATGTCCGCCACGTGGTTTCCCACCATCCCGCCGAACCACCGGCACTGGTCGCGCATGTGCGCCCAGTCGTCGCCGATGTACATCGGCGCGGCAACGCAGAACGCGATCGAGTCGGGGTCGCGGCCGACGTCGGCTGCAGCATCCCGCACCGTCTTGATCATCCAGGCCGCGACATCGAGGTCGGCCAGCTGGAGGATGAAGCCGTCACCCACCTCGCCGGTGAGTTTGAGCGCGAGCGGCCCGTACGCCGCGACCCACACGTCGAGCTCTGAGCCGCGACTCCACGGAAACTGCAGGGTCGCGCCGTTGTATTGGACCGAGCGCGAGTTGCCGAGCTCGCGGATCACATGGATCGACTCGCGAAGCTCCTTCATGGACACGGGCTTGCCGTTCGTCACCCGGACCGCCGAGTCGCCGCGGCCGATCCCGCAGATCGTGCGATTGCCGTACATCTCGTTGAGGGTCGCGAAGACGGATGCGGTGACGGTCCAGTCTCTCGTCGCGGGGTTCGTGACGAACGGACCCACGGTCACCCGTCTGGTCTCGGCGAGGATCGCCGAGTGGATGACATACGGCTCCTGCCACAGCAGGTGGGAGTCGAACGTCCACACGTGGGAGAAGCCGTGGGCCTCGGCCAGCTTGGCGAGCTGCACCGTGCGGGCTGCAGGCGGGTTGGTCTGGAGAACGACGCCGAAATCCATCGGGTGACCCTTCCGGTCGGTCAGCGGGTGAGAAGAGCGACGCTCGTGTCGGGTCAGGTCAGGTACTGGCTGAGACCGCGCTTGATGTACGCGCCGTCGCCCTTGGTGCCGACGTAGCCGGTCTCGTCGACGATCACCCGGCCCCGGCTGAGGACGGTGTCGACGTGCCCGTCGATCTCGAAACCCTCCCACGCGGAGTAGTCCATGTTCATGTGGTGGGCTTTTCCGAGGCCGATCGAGGTGTGTCCGTTCGGGTCGTAGACGACGATGTCGCCGTCTGCGCCCGGTTGGATCACGCCCTTCCTGCCGTACATCCCGAACATGCGCGCCGGCGTCGTCGAGGTGATCTCGACCCATCGGGAGAGCGAGATCCGGCCCGACACGACTCCCTGGTACATCAGGTCCATGCGGTTCTCGACACTGCCGATGCCGTTGGGGATCTTGGAGAAGTCGCCGATCCCCATGTCTTTCTGATCCTTCATGCAGAACGGGCAGTGGTCGGTCGAGACCATCTGGATGTCGTTCGTGCGCAGAGACTGCCACATGTGATCTTGATGACCTTCGTGCTTCGAGCGGAGCGGAGTAGAGCACACCCACTTCGCGCCCTCGAAGTCACCCCACTGCTGGCTCCACGCCCCGAGCTGGTCCTCCAGCGAGAGATACAGGTACTGCGGGCAGGTCTCGCCGAACACGTTGAGGCCCCGGTCGCGGGCGGCGGCGATCTGGTCGACAGCCTGCTTCGCGCTCACGTGCACGACGTAGAGGGGCGCCCCGGTGAGATCGGCGATCATGATCGCTCGGTGCGTCGCTTCCTCCTCGGCCTGCCACGGGCGGCTGGTGCCGTGGAAGAACGGTGTGGTATTCCCCGCCTCGAGGGCCTGCTTCACGAGCACGTCGATCATGGCGCCGTTCTCGGCGTGCATCATCATGAGGGCGCCGTTCGAGGAGCCCTTCTGAAAAGCGCGCAGGATCTGGCCGTCGTCGCTGAGAAACACGCCCTTGTAGGCCATGAAGAGCTTGAAGCTCGTCACGCCCTCCTCGATCAGCTCGTCCATGGCCGTGAGACTCGAGTCCTGCACGTCCGAGAGGATCTGATGGAAGCCGTAGTCGATCGCGCAGTTGCCCGCCGCCTTCTCATGCCATGCGTGGTACTGGTCGAGGATGTTCTGGTCGGGATACTGCACCACGAAATCGACGATGCTCGTCGTGCCGCCCCATGCGGCAGCTCGTGTGCCGGTCTCGAAAGTGTCGGACGCGAACGTGCCGCCGAAGGGCATCTCCATGTGCGTGTGCGCGTCGACACCACCCGGGATCACGTACTTGCCGGCCGCATCGATGACCCGATCGACGTTGCCCTCGATGTCGAACCCGAGAAGCATCGACCCGGGTGCCAGAACGGCCGCGATCGTCTCACCGTCGATCAGTACGTCTGCCGCCCCGGTGCCGGTCGCATTGACGACAAGGCCGTTCTTGATCAGCGTCTTCGCCATGTGCGGATGCCTTTCCTGAGCGTTACGGCCGGGTGATCGACGTGTACGAATCCGGCCTGCGATCCCGGTAGAACTGCCAGTCGTCGCGCATCTGCTGGACCATGTCCATGTCGAGGTCGCGGATGAGGACCTCCTCGTCGGTGCCCGACCCGCGCTCTCCGACGAAGTTGCCACGGGGATCGATCACCTGGCTCGTGCCGTAGAAATCGACGGCGAGCTCGCCGTACTCGTTGTCCTCGCGGCCGACCCGATTCGGCTGGAGCACGAAGTAGCCGTTCGCGACGGCGGCCGCGGGTCCTTCGACCTCCCACAGGCGGTTGGACAGCCCTGGCTTGGTCGCATTGGGATTGAAGACGATGTGCGCGCCATTCAACCCGAGCTCGCGCCATCCCTCCGGAAAGTGCCGGTCGTAGCAGATGTAGACGCCGATCTTTCCGATCGCCGTGTCGAACACCGGGTAGCCCAGGTTGCCCGGCCGGAAGTAGAACTTCTCCCAGAACCGGTCGAGGTGCGGGAGGTGATGCTTGCGGTACTTGCCGAGGATCGTGCCGTCGGCGTCGACAACGACCGCCGTGTTGTAGTACACGCCCGTGATGTCTTCCTCATAGATGGGGAGGATCATCACCATGCCCAGTTCTGCGGCGAGCGCGGCGAAGCGGGTGACGATCGGCCCGTCGGCGGGCTCGGCGTAGCGGTAGTACTTCTTGTCTTCGGTGATCCCGAAGTAGGGGCCGTAGAACAGCTCCTGGAAGCAGATCACCTGCGCACCCTCAGCCTTCGCCTGACGCGCGAAGCCCTCGTGCTTATCGAGCATCGATGCCTTGTCGCCTGTCCAGGTCGTCTGGGTGATGGCCGCACGTACGATCGCCATGTCTCCTCCGTTGCTGTCCCTCCCGAACGTACACCGGAGCACCCGCACGACACCACGACCGCGCAGGTTGCCGCCACGCCTCGACAGAGTCGCGAGTGCGCAATAGCCTCGAAGCATGGACAGCACCCTGGCGTGCCTGGCTGCATGGATGCCGCGCCAACGCTGGTACGCCGCCAAGGGACGCACACCCAACCTCCGATTCATCGCATCATGGGACCTGCCGGGAGACGACGCGAGGGTACGCGTACGCACTCTGCTCGTGGCCGATGAGGTCTCGCTCCCGCCCGTCCTCTACCAGGTGCCCGTCGTGGCTCGCGCGACGGCCGCTGTCGCCGACGCGGTCGGGGTGATCGGCAGCCCTGAACCGGGAACCACTCTCATCGACGGGCCCACCGACCTGGCCTACACGGACGCACTCCGGGAGCTCGTCACGGTGGGCGGCCACGGAAGAGGGTTCCGCACGATCGCGGTCGGCAGGCCCGCTCCTTCGGCGCCGCCGACGGGTTCCGCCTACACCGCGCGCGTCCTGAGCGGTGAGCAGTCGAATACGTCGCTCATCTACCTGCCGGACGGCGATGGCACCGCCATCATCTGCAAGATCTTCCGACAGATCCATGCCGGGCTGAACCCCGAGATCGAGCTCCAGACGGCGCTCGCAGCGTCGGGATCGCCCTTCGTGCCCCGTGCGATCGGGTCGGTCGACGGCGAATGGCCGGACCCGGCATCGGCGTCGGGAGCCGTGCGCGGATCGCTGGCTTTCGCGCAGGAGTTCTTCTCCGGCGTGGAGGACGCCTGGCGTGTGGCGTTACGCGCCGCCGACGTCGGCGAGGACTTCGCCGATCGCGCACGCGAGATGGGGATCGCCACAGCGAGGGTGCACCTCGACCTCGCCGCCCTGTTCCCGACCGTCGCCCCTCTGCCGGCGGACCGTGAGGCGATCGCCGCCGTGTGGCGGCGGCGCCTGTCGACCGCTATTGCAGAGGTGCCTGCCCTGGCCCCGCACCGCGACGACATCAGTGCCGCCTACGATCGCGCAGTGGGGTCTGTGTGGCCCGTGCTCCAGCGCGTCCACGGTGACTACCACCTCGGACAGGTGATCCTCGTTCCGGGTCGCGGCTGGGTTCTCCTGGACTTCGAAGGCGAGCCGTTGAGGCCCATGAGCGAGCGCGTGCGACCGGACATCGCTCTGCGCGACGTCGCGGGAATGCTGCGGTCCTTCGATTACGTGGCGGGCTCGATCCGGCTCGATCAGCCCGACCGGTCGCCCGTGGCCGCACGGGAATGGGCATCGAGCGCCCGGAGCGCGTTTCTCGACGGGTATGCCGCAGCATCCGGTCTCGACCTCGGCGATTCCATGGCGCTGTTGGAAGCGCTCGAGCTCGACAAGGCCGTGTACGAAGCGACCTACGAGGCGCGCAATCGTCCCACCTGGGTTCCGATCCCCCTTCAGGCCGTCCAACGACTCCTGGGGACCGGGAGTTCGCCGACGGTCTCGTCGTCGGCGGCGGAGGGCCACACGCGCTGATGCACGCAACGCCACCCCGGCGAGCGGGGTGGCGTTGCGTGCACCCGTCCGGCGGGCGAACGTGCTGCTACGGAGCGAGGGTTCCGAGTGTCACGTCTACCGTGTTGCTCTTGCCTCCGCGGACGTACGTGACGGTGGCCTTGCTCCCGGCGGCGGCTGCACGGACCTGTGCAGTCAGATCGGTCGCATCGGTGACGGGAACCCCGTTGAACGCGGTCACGACGTCACCGACCTGGAGTCCGCCTCCCGCGGCGCCCCCGCCCGCGGTGACCTCGGAGATGTAGGCACCGGTGGTCGTGGCATCCGCCACGGATGCGGCATCCTTCACCCCTGCCCCCAGCAGACCGTGGGTCGCACTTCCCGTGGCGATGATCTCGTCGGTCACGCGCTTGACGATGTCGGAGGGGATCGAGAACCCGACACCGATCGAGCCCGACTGACTGGCACTCGACGTGCCGCCCGCCGTCGCGATCGCGACATTCACGCCGACGAGCTTGCCTTCGCCGTTCACAAGCGCGCCGCCCGAGTTGCCGGGGTTGATCGCCGCGTCGGTCTGAATGACGGCGATCTTGATCGTCGTGGTCGGCGTCTGACCGGTCGACCCCTGGCCGTTGTCGAACAGGAAGGGACCGTTCTGCCCGTTCTGACCGCCGGAGTCGCCCTGCGTGTTGTCGCCCGTGCTCGGGGCGGCGGACGAGGCGATCTCGATAGAACGGTTGAGCGCACTGACGATGCCGGTCGTGACGCTGTTGGAGAGACCGAGGGGTGCGCCGACGGCGACGGCCTGGTCGCCGACGTTCAGCTTGGCGGAGTCCGCGAATTCGATCGGAGTCAGTCCGGATGCGTCGGTGAGCTTGATGACAGCGAGGTCGTACGTCGGGTCGGTGCCGACGACGGTGGCGTCGTAGACGCGGCCGTCCGACGTGGTGACCCTGATCGTTGCATTACCCGACGCACCGTCGAGGGTCACCACGTGCGTATTCGTGGCGACATAGCCGTCCGAGGTCAGCACGACACCCGAACCGGTGCCGCCCGAGCTGCCGCTGGACGCCTCGATCGTGACGACGCTGGGTACGACCTTCGTGGCGATGGCGGTGGTGGCATTCACGGAATCCGTGTTGTTCACCGTGACCGTCGTCGGACCGGCCGGGGCCGCTGTTGTCGAGCTGCTCCAGAGGTTCACTCCGGCGTACGCACCACCGAGGCCGGCTGCACCGCCCACGAGGGCTGCCGCCACGATCAGGCCGACGACCTTTCCGGCACCCGACTTCTTGGGCGGCGCGCCGGTGGTCGTGGTGTTCGCACCCGCGACCGGTACGGTCGGCTGGGTCGCGGTCGGCTGACCGGCGTGGACGCCGAACGCCTGGCCGTAGGCATAGCCGGGGGTGGGCTGCGCGGGCTGACCCGCGTAGCCCTGCTGGCCCGGCTGGTACTGCGGGCCGGGCTGGTACGGCTGACCCTGCTGGCTGGGCTGGTACGCCCCCTGGTACGCCTGCGGCGTGCCCTGGTAGGCCGGGTACTGCGGCGGCTGCGGGGCGGGTGGCTGCGGGGGCACGGGCTGCGCGGCAACGGGCATCACAGGAGGCGTCGGCGCCTCGTTCGCGTCCGGCGCGACGGATGCGGCTGGGGCAGCGGCGGCTTCCGGCGCCGGAACTGCGGATTCGGTCGACGCCGCGTCGGACGGCGCGGCGGGAAGCGATTCGTCGGTGGATTCGGGAGTGGACTGTTCCGGGCGGTCGCCCTGGTTCTCGCTCATGGTGTTCTCCTTCTGGCAGGCACACATCAGGTTGTCAACGATGTCTGTGTGTTCCCTATGCCGAGGATGGGACTGCGGTATGCGAGTAACGTGAGCGCGATGCAAGAAATCCCCGGCGCGTGGCGCCGCACCTCAGCAGGCGCCGGACTGCTTGCTCCCGACGGTTCGGCCCGCCCCACCATCTTCGCGGAGATGAGCGCCCTGGCGGCCGCCACGGGGGCGATCAACCTCGGTCAGGGCTTTCCCGATGAGGACGGACCGGATGCGGTTCTCACCGCCGCGCGCGACGCCATTGCGCACGGGGTCAACCAGTACCCGCCGGGTCGCGGGATCCCCGATCTGCTGTCGGCCATCTCGGAGCACCAGCTCCGCTTCTACGGGCTCCGCATCGATCCGCACCGCGACGTCATCGTGACCGCCGGCGCGACAGAGGCTCTCGCGTCGACCCTGCTGGCCCTGATCGACGGACCCGACGACGAGGTGGTCGTCTTCGAGCCCTACTACGACTCGTACGCCGCGTGCGTCGCACTCGCGGGCGCCCGGCTCGTGACTGTTCCCCTCCGATGGCCGCACTTCCAGCCCGACCTCGACCAGCTCCGCGACGCCGTCAGCGACCGCACCCGGATCATCCTGGTCAACGACCCGCACAATCCCACCGGTGCGGTCTTCACCGCGGAGGTCCGCGACGAGGTCGTCCGCCTCGCTGAGAAGCATGACGCGGTCATCGTGACCGACGAGGTGTACGAGCACCTCATCTTCGACGAACCTCACGTGCCGATCGCGACTCTTCCGGGCGCATGGGAGCGCACGCTCACGATCTCATCCGGAGGCAAGACCTTCTCGACCACCGGGTGGAAGATCGGGTGGGTCAGCGGTCCCTCGGCCCTCGTGGATGCAGTCCTGGCGGTCAAGCAGTTCCTGACCTATGTGAACGGAGCACCGTTCCAGCCCGCGATCGCGACCGGACTCCGGTTGCCCGACACCTACTTCGCAGCGATCGCCTCCGCGCTGCGGGCCAAACGCGACCTTCTCGGCACGGGTCTGCGCGCGGCAGGCTTCGAGGTGTCGGTCCCGAGTGGCTCGTACTTCACTGTCGCGCGGATCCCCGACCGGGGCGACGGCCCGGCCGACGCGGCCGACTTCTGCCGCGCCCTCCCCGCCCGCGCGGGTGTCGTGGCGATTCCTCTGACCGCGTTCGCCGGTCCGGAGCATCGCGGTGACTACGCCGAGCTCGTCAGGTTCGCGGCGTGCAAACGGGTCGAGGTCCTCGAAGAGGCCGCGGCACGGCTGGGCGCAATGCTCTGAACGCCCCTCAGTCGCGCGGGGCCACCACGAACCGGCGCAGCGTGAGCGCGGGGTTGACCCTGCGCACCCGTGCGATCGCTTCGGAGTCGAGGTGTGCCACGGCGACGTCGGTGGGAGTGCCGATCGCCGCGATCTCGACCCCCTGCGGGTCCACGATCATCGAATTGCCCACGCCGAGCGGCGGGGGGTGGTCGGATGCAGCGACGAAGAGCGTGTTCTCGATCGCCCGAGCGTGGATCAGCGTGCGCCAGTGGTGCTCTTTGAGCGGCCCGCGCACCCACTCTGCCGGCACGAGGATCGCGTCGGCTCCGGCATCCGCGATCCTTCTCGCCGACTCGGGGAACCGCAGGTCGTAACAGGTCATGAGTCCGAAGCGCATGCCGTCGACCTCGAAGGTCTCCGGAGGCTCTATCGCGCCGGGCTCGATCCAATCCGACTCACGTTGCCCGAACGCGTCGTACAGGTGGAGCTTGCGATAGGTCGCCAGCACCCTGTCCGCGTCGACGGCGACGACGGCGTTGCGCACTCGGCGCTGGTCGGCACCGCGCTCGATCAGGCCGGAGACGATCACGACCCCGTACGTGCCGGCGATTTCGTGGAGGCCTGTGACGAATGATCCGTCCAGACCTTCGGCGTGCGTGCGGAGCGTTTCGTCGAACGGGTCGACGAAATAGCTCGAATACTCGGGGAAGACCACCACCCGGGCACCGCGACCGGATGCTCGGGCCACGAGTTCTCCGATATGAGCGAGGTTCACCGACGGATCGGCGGTGGGCGCGAACTGCGCGATCGCCAGGGCGGTCATCGGGCGCCTTTCGTCGAATTGCGGATGCGGATGATGATCGGTGCCACCACCCACAGTACGGCGACCAGGACTCCGAGGATCACGATCACGATCACGGCCGCCGGAGCGCCCACCACGACGTCGAAGACGAAGGCGACCACGCCGACCAGAAGCAGCGCCACGGCGATCAGGGACGCGACGAGCGCGACGTGCCCGTACATGACGACGTGCGCCTTGGCATGTTGCCGGAAGACGAGCCGGTGCAGGGCGACCGGCGCAAGTGCGAAGATCGCCGCCACCGTCGCCAGGACGACGAGCGTGAGATAGACGACGCGCTGCGGGTCCGTCAGACCGGCGAAGGACGGCTGGAAGGCCAGGGCGAGCAGGAATCCCGTAAGGATCTGCGTTCCGGTCTGCAGCACTCGCAGCTCCTGCAGGACCTCGTTCCAGTTGCGATCCGCTCGCTCGACGGCCGTCTCGTCGCGCCCGTCGACCAGGTCGTCCACACGCTGCTCGCGGTGGTCGTCACGGCGCGGGGTGGACATTCCCTCATCCTCGCCCGCCGCGGGCTGCCACGGCAACCTGCGTATGCGTGTGCCGCCTAGCGCCGGTAGGCCGTCACGCTCTCGGACAATCGCACCCTGTCGCCCTCGGTGTTCGTCTCGCCGATCGCGATTTCCAGCCCCTCGTCGATCGTCAGGGCGATCGGTCCGTCCGACCCGGACGGAGATGCGCTGTCGGAGCACGTGACCGAGTCGGGCGAGCCTGCGCCCCTTCCCGAGCCGAAACCGAGGATGCAGACGCCGTCGTAATCGGCCGGCCGCGCGACGGCGATGAAGTGCCCGTCGATCACCGCGATGAACCGCACGGTCGCCGGATCGACTCGCTGATCGCCGACGAGGAAGCGCGCGGGCACCATGTCTTCGTCGGTCTGCACGGTGTCGAACTCGGGCAGCGTGCGCGGAGCGGACGCACCGGCCCACGCTGATCCGCCCCACGCTGATCCGGCCCACACCCCGAGCGCCAGCGTCGCGGCGGCTCCGGCGGCGACCGCCAGCCAGCCGACACGTGACAGGCCGCCGACCGGTTGCCCAGGATGTGGGTGAGTAGACGCCGGCGGTTCGCCGGCCTCGGGATCACCCCCTGGCCCCGGCTCGGGCGGATCGGCGGTGGCCGGCGATGGCTGGAGCGTCGGCCGGTCAGCGGCATCGCTCCGTTCGGCGTCCTCCAGTTCTCGCAGCCGACGCAGGTCGGCGTCTGTGACCGCACCCTCCTCGTCGGGCCCGTACACCTTCCGCCGAAGGTCCATCAGCTCGCGGTCGTCGTCTTCGCTGGCCGGCATCCAGCCAATATGCCACGGCCTGAGCGGTGCGGGACCGCCGCACCGAGGACGCGAGGGCGCTCGAGGGTCGTACGACGAAGGCCCCGGGGGTACCGGGGCCTTCGTCTTTTCGTTGCGGGGACAGGATTTGAACCTGCGACCTCTGGGTTATGAGCCCAGCGAGCTACCGAGCTGCTCCACCCCGCGGCACAAGAATCGAGCTTAGCACGCGATCTCAGCCCGCGTCGACACGGGTGGGCTTTGCGTGACGGGCGTCGGGGTCGATCGCGACGCTCATGTCAGCCATGAACCGAACGATGACCTGGAGTTCTTCGGTGGTGTACTCGTCGGCGACACCGCGCATGGCGCGCAGATTCTCGCCGAAATGACGGAAGAAGGAGGTCTTCGATTCGTCCGTGAGAACCACGACGCGAGAGCGTCGATCGCGTGGGTGCGCGCGCCGCTCGAGGTGGCCCGACGCAGTCAGGCGGTCGAGGAGCTTGGTGGTCGAGGCGGTCGAGATTCGCAGATGCCTGGCCAGTTCATGGGGACTGACGGTCTCGTCACGCTGCTCGCGCATGATGAGCATTCGCAGAGCCGCGAGGTCGGTGGCGTTGATCGCCATGTCGTCCTTCATCCCGCCGTTCATGCGGTCGATCGCGTCGCTGAAAGCACGCACGCCCTGCAACGCCTCGATCACCGCGCGGTCGTGCTCCGATTCAGCGACCCAAGGTCCTGTCATGTGGACACCCCCTCCCGCCGCTTGTATTATCGTCTCACTGCCATCGCTAGAAAAACTAGCGATTTCAGCGAGCAAGATGGAGACACCGTGACTGATGCCGACATTGTGATGGACTCCGACTCGGTGGTTCTCCTGGATGACGCAGGCCGTGAGATCGGAACGGCACCGAAGAGCAGTGTGCACAGCACCGACACGGCATTGCACCTCGCATTCTCCTGCTACGTGCTGAGCGATGAGGGCAAGCTGCTCGTGACCCGCCGCGCGCTCTCGAAGACCACGTGGCCCGGCGTCTGGACCAACTCGTTCTGCGGTCACCCCCGGCCGGACGAAGCGATGATCGCCGCCGTCGAGCGCCGGGCCGACTTCGAGCTCGGGATCACCCTGAGCGAGATCGAGCTCGCGCTCCCCCAGTTCCGCTACCGCGCGGTGGATGCGAGCGGGATCGTCGAGCACGAGGTCTGCCCGGTCTACATCGCCCGCACCTCCGACGCCCCCGCCCCGAACCCGCTCGAGGTGGCTGACACGGAATGGGTCGATCCCGCCGACCTCGCCGCATCCCTCACCGCCACCCCCTGGGCGTTCAGTCCGTGGCTGGTCCTCCAGGCTCCGCAGCTGCGCATGTTCGGGATGACGCTGCCGACGGAGCGTCGACGAGCATCATGATCGTCCTCGCCGCGGATCCGACCGCTCGCGTCGCCATCGACGAGACGATCGACACGGCCCTGGCGCGCATCCGCGTCCGGTCTCAGGAGCTCGGCGACGGCGCGGCCGCACTCGCCGAGGCGATCACACGCGCGGCGGCGGGCGGCAAGCGATTTCGCCCTGCGCTCGTCGTGGCGGCCTTCGAAGCGTTCGGCGGCGACGCCGCATCGACGCCGGCGCTCTACCCCGTCGCCGCCGCCTTCGAGATCCTCCACACCGCGTTCGTCGTGCACGACGACGTCATCGACCACGACACCGAACGACGCGGCATCCCCGACGTCGCCGGAGAGTTCCGACAGCGCGGACGGATGCGTGGGGCGGATGCCACGGGTGCGGCCCTGCTGGGAGATGCGGCCGCCATCCTGGCCGGAGACCTGCTGCTGCACGAGGCGGCGCGCCTTCTCGCCCTCGCCGACACCACGCCCGCCGTGCGCGGGGAGCTCATGGACCTGCTCGACGACGCCGTGTTCGTCTCGGTCGCCGGCGAGCTAGCCGACGTCGAGCACGCGGTCGCGTGGGACCACGCCGACTCGGACGCCATCCTTGCGGCCGCACACGACAAGACCGCCGTGTACTCGTTCAGCGCGCCGCTGCGCGCCGGAGGGGCTCTGGCCGGAGCTTCCCCCGAAGCCCTCGCCGCCCTGGAGCGGTTCGGGGGTCGACTCGGCCTCGCGTTCCAGCTCGTGGACGATCTGATCGGCGCGTTCGGCACGTCGAGCCAGGCGGGGCGGGCCACCGGCGGTGATCTGCGCGAAGCGAAGCGCACTCCACTTGTCGCGATGGCCCGCGACACACCCAGCTGGCACCTCGTCAACGATGCGTTGGCCCTCGCCCACACCGGACCGATCGCGGTGCGCGAGGCCCAGCGGATCCTCGACGAGAGCGGCGCGCGCGAACGGCTCGTCGACGTGATCGACGAGACCCTTGCGTCCGCGCGCGAGGAGGCATCGTCCGCTGCGCTCCCCGCAGAGGTCTGCGGGCTGCTGCGGAGTCTCACGACCATGGTCGCCGGGAGGATGCCGTGACGGCGCACCCCACGGGCCTCGCCCTCTACGACAAGACGGCGCGGGATGCCGCGGCCGCCGTGATCGCGTCCTACTCGACGTCATTCGGAATGGCCAGCCGGCTGCTCGGGCCGCGCGTCCGCCCGCACGTCCGCAACGTCTACGCGCTCGTCCGCGTCGCGGACGAGATCGTCGACGGACCCGCGGCCGCCGCGGGACTCTCCCCCGAAGCCGAACGGTTCGTGCTCGACGAGCTCGAGGCTGAGACGCTCACGGCCGTGGACCGGGGCTTCAGCGCCAACCTGATCGTCCACGCGTTCGCCGCGACCGCGCGCGAATGCGGCATCGGCGCCGACCTCATCCGGCCTTTCTTCGCGTCCATGCGCACCGACCTCACGACGCACACGCACGACGCGGCCTCGCACGACGAGTACGTGTACGGATCAGCCGAGGTGGTCGGGCTGATGTGCCTCCAGGCGTTCGTGAACGCGGGGCGACAGCATCCCGTCGTTCCCGCCGATGACCTCATCGACGGCGCGCGACGGCTGGGCGCGGCATTCCAGGACGTCAACTTCCTGCGCGACCACGCCGACGACTCGGAGGGGCTGGGGCGCGACTACCTGGGCCTCGGCACGGCAGGGCAGACGCGCGCGAGCGTGCTCGACCGCATCGACGGCGACCTCGCCGCCGCCTCGGCGGTGATCCCGCGCCTACCCGCGGACTGTCGACGTGCCGTGGCCGTCGCGCACGATCTGTTCGCCGAACTGGCCACCAGGCTCCGTCGTCAGGGTGACTCCGGCACGCGCGTACGGGTCCCCGACCCGGTCAAGGCGGTTCTGGCCGCACGCGCCGTCCTGGGCCTCTCGCCCCGAGGGGCTCGCGCGTGAGCCGGCGGTCGAGCGGGCGCCCTCTGGGTGCGCGCAACGTCGTCGTGATCGGCGGTGGCATCGCCGGGCTCGCGACAGCATGCCTCCTGACCCTCGACGGGCACCGTGTCACGGTCCTGGAGGCGCGCGACGAACTCGGCGGACGCGCCGGCACGTGGGAACGCGACGGGTTCCGGTTCGACACCGGGCCGAGCTGGTACCTCATGCCCGAGGTGTTCGAGCACTTCTTCCGCCTCATGGGAACGACTGCCGAGCGAGAGCTCGACCTCGTCCCCCTCGAGCCTGCCTACCGCGTGTACACCGAGGGGGCGGACGCCCCCCTCGACATCCGATCGGGGCGCTCCGCCGCGACCGGACTGTTCGAGTCGGTCGAGCCCGGCGCCGGCGAACTGCTGGACGACTACCTCGACTCCGCCGGAGACGCGTACGAACTCGCCGTCACGCGGTTCCTCTACGACACGTACGAGACGACCGCGGGGCTCCGCGACCCCGCACTCCTGCGGCGCCTGCCGCAGCTCGCTCCGCTCTTGACCAGATCGCTCGCCTCGTACATCGACACGAGATTCACCGATCAGCGCCTGCGCCAGGTCCTCGGCTACCCCGCCGTGTTCCTCGGCGGTTCGCCGTACGGGGTACCGAGTCTCTACCACCTCATGAGCCACCTGGACCTCGACGAAGGAGTCCTCTACCCCCAGGGCGGCCTGACCACGGTCATCGAGGCGGTCGAGCGACTCGCTCGGGCGGCCGGCGTGCAGATCCGCACGGGCGCAGACGTCGTCGCCATCGAGACGACCAGCCCAGGCAGGTCGGGTGCGGTGGCCACCGGCGTCCGTCTCGCGGACGGATCGATCGTCGCGGCCGACCTCGTCGTCTCCACCGCAGATCTGCACCACACCGAGACTGCGCTCCTCCCCCGCGCTCTGCAGACCTATCCCGAGACGTGGTGGGCGAAGAAGACCCCGAGCCCCGGAGCGCTGCTGATCATGCTCGGAGTGCGGGGCGGCATCCCCCACCTTCCCCACCACACCCTGCTGTTCACGGCGGACTGGCGGGCGAACTTCGAGGCGATCTTCGGCGAGGACGCGCACATCCCCGACCCGGCGTCGATCTACATCTGCCGGCCGAGCGCGACCGACCCCGCCACCGCTCCGGCGGACTCCGAGAACCTGTTCATCCTCGTCCCGATCCCGGCAGACCCGGCCCTCGGCCACGGCGGCGTCGACGGCGACGGCGATGCCCGCGTGGAGGCCGCTGCCGATCGCGTGATCGAACAGATCGCGGAGTGGTGCGGCATCCCCGATCTCGCAGAGCGGATCGTCGTTCGCCGCACGGTCGCCCCGGGCGACTTCGCCGATGACCTGCACGCATGGCGAGGCAACTCGCTCGGACTCGCCCACACTCTCGGGCAGAGTGCGGTGTTCCGCCCGCGGAACGCGTCGAAGCACGTCGAGGGCCTCTTCTACGCCGGCGCGTCGACGCTCCCCGGAATCGGTCTGCCCATGTGCCTCATCTCGGCGGAGCTGGTGCTCAAGCGACTTCGGGGCGACCACACGCCCGGCCCCCTCGCCGAGCCGATCGTCGCTGTGCCCCAGCCGTGAGCCGGTCATGACCCAGGTTGCGACGTGCCCGGAATCTATCTGATCGCAATCCTCGTGTCCGCCGCGGGGATCGTCGCGATCGACGCTCGTCTGTCGCTCGCGTTCTGGCGGGCACCGGTGCGCACCACCGTGTCGATCGTCATCGGCACGACGTTCTTCCTCGTCTGGGACGCCGTCGGGATCGCGACAGGCGTGTTCGTCAAGGGTGGGAGCGCCCTTCTCCTCGGCATCGATCTGGCGCCGCAGCTTCCGATCGAAGAGCCCTTCTTCCTCGCCTTCCTGTGCTACCTCGCTGTGGTCGCATCGGGCTGGGCGAACCGGCGGCTCGCGCGGAGACCCGGGCGCTCGGCACCGGGTGATGAGGACGGACGAGATTCATGACCTATCCGCTCATCGTCCTCCCCTTCGTCATCGCCACACTCGTGGTGACACTGTGCACGGTGCGGCGACCGGCTTTCGGGCGCCGGATGCTGGCATCCACCATCGCCGCGGTGATCCTGGTCGTCCTGACCGCCGTCTTCGACAACCTCATGATCGCGGCCGGGCTGTTCACCTACCCGACCACGCACGTGAGCGGCATCCGCATCGGGCTCGCACCGATCGAAGACTTCTCGTACCCCCTGTGCGCCGCGTTCCTCGTGCCTGCGCTCTTCACCCTGATCGGCCGCCGGCCGCGGAAGCCGCGGGTGACATGATCGAGCATGTGGATTCGCCCCCCGAGAAGCTGAGAGCAGGATCCGTCCTGCGCGAGCTCTTCATCGCGTCGCGGCCGGTCAGCTGGATCAACACGGCCTACCCGTTCGCGGCGGCCTACCTCCTGACCACGCGGCACATCGACCTGACCCTCGTCCTCGGCACGATCTTCTTCCTCGTGCCGTACAACCTGGCGATGTACGGCATCAACGACGTGTTCGATTACGAGTCCGATCTGCGCAACCCCCGCAAGGGCGGTACTCACGGCGCCGTGCTCGATCGGCGGATGCACCGCATCACACTGTGGGCTGCCGCGCTCACCTGCATCCCCTTCGTGGTCTACCTCGTGATCGTCGGCTCACCGCTGTCGTGGCTGGTGCTGGCCATCAGCCTCTTCTTCGTCGTGTTCTACAGTGCTCCCCCGCTGCGGCTGAAAGAGGTGCCGTTCGCCGACTCGGCGACCAGCAGCATCCACTTCTTCTCACCCGCCGTGTACGCGCTGGTGCTCGCGGGCGCACTGTGGACCCCGCAGCTCGCGGCGATCATCGTCGCGTTCGCGCTCTGGGGTGTGGCGTCGCACGCGTTCGGAGCGGTGCAGGATGTCGTGGCCGACCGCGAGGCCGACATCTCCTCGATCGCGACCGTGCGCGGGGCGCGCTGGACGGTCTGGTTCGCCCTCGTCTGCTATGCCGCGGCGGGCGTGGCGATGCTCATCACGGCATGGCCCGGGCCGCTGGCCGCACTCCTCGTCCTGCCGTACCTCGCGGCCGTCTGGCCGTTCCGCCGGATCACCGATGACACGGCGTCCGACGCGACGAGGGGCTGGCGTCGATTCCTCTGGATCAATCAGATCGCCGGATTCGGCGTCACCCTGCTGCTGATCTGGTTCTGGCTGCTGACGGGCTGACGGCCGGGGTCGGACGAAGAACCCCGCACGACGCAGGTGCGGGGTTCTTCGTGGAGGCCGGATCAGCCGCCGAGGGCGATGAGCTGCTGGACCGCTGCCGTCAGGCGCGCATCGGCTTCGCCATACGCCGTCCAGTTGCCCGCCTGCAACGCGGCCTGCCGATCGATCATCGCCTGGGACGCCGCCTGGAGCGCGGCCTGATAGGCCACGGATGTCGACGGCGACGGCGACGGGGACGGGGACGACGTGTCGCCCGGTGTCGGGGTCGCCCCAGGAGTCGGGGTCGTCTGGTCGCCGGGCTGGACGGTCTGGTCTCCTGCTGCGGCTCCGGAACTACCGCCGAAGAGCGTGTTCAGGGCGTCATTCAGCGTCGCCTCGAAGGCGACCTGCGTACCGAAGGCGACGAGCACCTTCCTCAGCTGCGGCAGCTGAGTCCCCGTCGAGGCCTGCACGAAGACGGGCTGGACGTAGAGGAATCCGCCACCGACCGGCAGGGTGAGCAGGTTGCCGTTCAGCACCTGCGACTGGCCCTGTTTGAGCAGGTTGATCTGCGACGAGATCAACGGATCGGAGTTGAACGTGTTCTGCACCTGCCCCGGGCCGGGGATCGTCGTATCCGCGGTGATCTCGAGCATCCGCAGTTTGCCGTAGTCGGCGCTCTTGGTGCCCGCATCCGCACCGGCGTTGGAGTCGACGGCGAGATAGCCCATCAGGACGTTCCGCGAGTTGGCGCCCTCTGACGACGGGATGAACGACGTGAACATCGAGTACGCCGGATCGGTCTGCCCCGGCATCTGCATCGTCAGGTAGTACGGCGGCTGCAGGCGGTTGGGATCCTGCGGGTCGTCCGGTGTGGCCCACGCGTTGTCGCGCTGGTAGAAGGACTGCGCGTCGTCGACGTGGTAGACCCCGAGCATAGAGCGCTGCACCTTGAACAGATCGGTGGGGTACCGCACGTGGCTCATGAGCTGGGCCGACATGTCGCTGATCGGCTTGAGGGTGTTCGGGTAGACCTTCTGCCACGTCTGCAGGATCGGGTCGGTCTCGTCCCACGCGTAGAGCTTGACGCTGCCGTCGTAGGCGTCGACCGTGGCCTTGACCGAGTTGCGGATGTAGTTGATGTTGTCGAGGGCGAACCGCGGTGTGGGGTTGTTGGTGTCGGCGATGGCTGAGGCGAGACTCACGGTCGTCGAGTACGGGTAGGTCGCGCTCGTCGTGTAGCCGTCCACGATCCATACGATCCTGCCGTCCACCACGCTCGGGTACGGGTCGCTGTCGAGCGTCAGGTAGGGCGCTGCCTTCTGCACGCGGGTCACGGGATCGCGGTCGTACAGGATCTGCGAGTCCTGGTTGATGTAGTCCGAGAACAGGATCTGCTCGGACTGGAACTTCAGCGCGTACAGCAGCCGATCGAACACGTTGCCGACGCTGGGTCCGCCGTTTCCGGTGAACGTCGTCTTGGTCTCGTTCGCCCCGTCCTTGCCCGACGGGTAGTCCAGCTCGATCGGATCGGTCGTGCTCGGTGCACCCACGATCGAGTACGGCGGCGAGTTCTCGCCGAAGTACACGCGCGGCTCGAACGAATCCGACGAAAGGAACCCACTGGCAGGGATCCCGCTCTCCAGGAAGACCGGGTCGCCGTCCACCGTGCGCTCGTTGCCCTTGGCGACGACGAGTCCGTAACCGTGCGTGTAGACGAGCGCGGTGTTCTGCCATGACGCCGCCTGACCCAGCGCACCGAGGTTCAGGTCGCGCACCGACACGATCGTGTCTTGCGACTGCCCGTCGATCGTGTACCGATCCACGTCGAGCGGATCCTTGAACTGGTAGTACGACCGGTACTGCTCGAGCTGCGCGACGGTCGGGTTGATGATCGCGGGGTCCATGATGCGGATGGATGCGGTCGTCTCGGCGTCCGAACGCAGCTGCCCGGCCGAGGCGGTGGTGACCGCGTCGTAGTCGCTCTTGACGAGACCGTCGATGCCGTAGGCGGCCTTCGTCATGTCGATGTTGCGCTGGTAGTACTCGCGCTCGAGTGCGAGCTGGTTGGGCTTGACCTGGAACGTCGTGACGATCCACGGGTAGCCGACGCCGAGCACGATCGCCGAGACGACCAGGAGCGCCGTGGCGATGAGCGGATAGCGCCAGCGCCCGATGAGCGCGGTCACGAAGAACAGGATGGCGACCAGCACGGCGACGATCGCGAGGATCGTCATACCCGGGATCGTCGCGTGAACCCCGGTGTAGCCGGGGCCGGTGATGCGATCACCGGGCTCGACGAGCGTCTTGTAACGATCGAGCCAGAGGCTCACCCCCTGCACGAGGATGTAGAGCCCGGCGATCACGGCGAGCTGGATGCGGGCCGATTTCGAGATGCGCAGCTCGCGCTGACCGATCCGCACCGAACCGTACAGGTACGACACGATGGCCGTCACGAAGAGGCAGATCAGGAGCACCGCAGATGCGAAGCCGAGGAGCGAGCTGTAGAACGGCATCGCGAACATGTAGAAGCCCGTGTCGAGACCGAACTGCGGGTCGGTGACGGACGTCTGGACGCCGTTGAACCAGAGCCATGTCGTGTCCCACTGGGCGGACGCGGCGAAGCCCGCGAAGAATCCGAAGAAGACCGGGATGCCCCACATCGCCAGGCGACGGAGCGGTTCTACCACTTCCTGGTAGCGGTCCAGCTGCGAGCTCAGCCGGGCGTACACCGGCCGCAGGCGGTAGGCCAGCTGGATCGCGAGCCAGACCGGCACGGCCATGCCGAGGAACCCGACGACGAACATGATGACGCGCGCCGTCCATTGCGTGACGAGCACCGAGTCGAACCCGAGCTGGCGGAACCACAGCCAGTCCGTGTACAGGTTCGCGAAGATGAAGAACGCCACGACCAGTCCGACGATGATCGCGAGCGAGATCGCGATGATCCGGCGAGTGCGGTGCGGGGCGGCTGGCCCTGCGGCAGATGAGGCTGGAGAGGACGACGTGGTCACCGTCTCATCCTAGGTTGGCCGTTCTGGGCATATGCCGAGGAAGCGCTATGGGGACTCACGGTTACGCAACGTTCGCGCATCGATCGCGATCGTGCTCGTCAGCTGGTCGTGCTGGTGGCGGTGCAAGTGGGCAGTGCATCGAGGTCGCCTCCCGATGAGATCGTCTGGAGCACCTTCATCGAATCGGACAGAGTGGCGACCGAGAACACTCGCAAACCCGGCGGAACATGACCGACGACCTCGTCGCAGTTGGACGCCGGCGCGAGGAACCACTGCGCTCCCGCACCCTTGGCACCCCAGAGCTTCTGCTGGATGCCACCGATCGGTCCCACCGTGCCGTCGGCGGTGATCGTGCCCGTCCCGGCCACGTTCTGCCCCCCGTTGAGCTCGCCGGGAGTGAGCGTGTCGATGATGCCGAGCGCGAACATCATCCCGGCGCTCGGACCTCCGACATTGTTCAGCTGGATAGTCACGTCGATCGGGAAGACGTAGTCGTTGACGAGGGTCACCCCGATCAGCCACACCTGCTCGCCGTTGGAATCGGCCTGCTTCGGCGTGACCGAAACGGTCTGCGCGACCCCGTTGCGCTCGATGTCGAGGCTGACGGGCGCGCCGTCGCCCGCATTGACGATCTGGCGCAAGGTCATGGCATCGGTGACTTTCTGGCCGTTCGCGGACAGGATGACATCGCCCTCTTCGAGCACGCCCGCCGCTGCCGACCCGTCCACGATCGAGTGCACCGTCAGGTCGGCCGTGATCGTGTAGCCGAGTTCGGTGAGCGCGGCCGCGGTGGCCTCCTTCTGCGAATCGACCATCATGGCGGCGCTTTCCTGATTCCGCTGATCCGTGCTCTGACCGATCGGGAAGATCGAGTCGATCGGCAGAACGGCGCGGGACGGATCGAACCATGCCGAGGCGAGCTCGAACCACGACGGCGTCCGCTCGCGATTTCCCACGACCTGCACGGTGAGGAGGTCCAGGGCACCGGCGGTCGGGTATGTCTCGGCACCAGAGATCGAGATGAGCGGCACCTCCGAGCCGTCTGTGCTCTGCACCGTGCCCAGCGTGTTGTAGACGGGACCGGGCTGCTGGATGACGTACGCGGTGGGCAGGAACGTGATGACCAGCAGCACAACGAGGGCGACGGCCAGTGCCCAGACTCCGGCCACCGTCGACCGGCCCATCCTCCGCCGCGGGGCAGGGGTGATCGTCACGTTCTCGTCGAACAGCGCCACGGGAGCCCTTTCTTTGCCTGGTCGTTCGCGACCGGCGTAAGCGAGGAAGGTCTCGGCCGGGAGGTGCGATGATCCGTGCGACTAGCGTAGATGGAGAGGTCTTGACCTGGCTGAAAGGCGGCTGAAGTGGCGGATGAGGATCGCAGTCCTGAAGAGGAGTTCCAGGAGCTGATCCGGCAGCTGTTCGGCGGCTCCGGTGGAGAGATCGACCCGGAGCAGCTCGAGCGGCTCGCGGGCATGCAGATCGATCCCGCGATGATGCGGGCGGTCATGCAGCAGCTGCAGGGCGCCTTCGCGGCCGGCGGGACCGACGGCGGAATCTCGTGGGATGCCGCCAAGCGACAGGCCCTCCACATCGCCAACCAGGACGGCCTCGGCGTCACCGACGGGGAGCGCACCGACCTCGATCAGGCGTTCGCGCTGGCCACGCTCTGGCTCGGCGAGGCGACCGCGATCTCAGAGCTTGCCACGCCTCCCCGCGCCCTGACTCGCGGCGGATGGGTCGAAGAGACGCTGCCCGTCTGGCAGGAGCTCGCCGAACCCGTCGCCACGAGCATCGCCGACGCGCTCACGGCAACGCTGAGCGAGCAGGCTCCCGAAGAGATGCAGGACCTCGTGAAGGGCGCGGGCCGCCTGATGCGCACGGTCGGCGGATCGCTCTTCGCCTCGCAGCTCGGCCAGGTGCTCGGGCGGCTCTCGACCGAGGTCGTCAGCGGCGGAGACGTCGGCATCCCGGTGATGCCTGCCGGTGAGGCGGCGATCCTGCCGCAGAACTTCGCGGATTTCGGGCGAGACCTCGAGATCCCCGAAGACCAGCTCGCGCTGTACATCGCAACTCGAGAGCTCGCGCACGCGCGCCTGTTCCGTCATGCCCGCTGGCTTCGGCTGCACGTCATGTCACAGGTGAACGACTTCGCGCGGGGCATCCACGTCGACACCGACGCGCTGGAGGAACTCGCCTCCCGTTTCGATCCGTCCGAACCGGAGGAGCTGCGCCGCGCGCTCGAGAGCGGTGCGCTCATCCCTGCCCGGTCGGACGCACAGAACGCCGCGCTCGCCCGGCTCGAGAACCTGCTCGCCACGATCGAGGGCTGGGTGGATGTGGTCACGGGAGCCGCAACGTCACGGCTGCCGTCCGCCGATCGGATCGCCGAGGCGGTCCGCAGGCGTCGCGCGGTCGGCGGCCCCGCCGAACAGGCGCTCAATTCGCTGGTCGGCCTCGAGCTGCGCCCGCGCCGGATGCGAGAAGCGGCCGCCATGTGGCGCGCCGTGACGGATGCCGTCGGCATCGCCGCACGGGACGCCCTCTGGGACTACCCCGACCTCATGCCCACCTCCGACGACATCGACGATCCGGCAGCCCTCGTCGCACGGCTCGAGGCACGGGCGCGCGGCGAAGAACCGGTCCGCGACGAGTTCGACGACGCGCTCGACCGGCTTCTGGCCGGTGAGGGCGACGGCGGCATCGATTCCCCCGGGCAGGACGACCAGGGCTCGGACGACCCGAAGCCGGTCTAGCACCCGCTCCTCCCCAGGCGCCCTGTCGGGGGCCTGGGCGGCCGGCTCTGTGGACAGTCGTGCCGACGCATGCGACGGCGGGCATGATCGGGGGATGCCCCGTGTCGACCCCGATCATCCTCCGCTCTGGCGCAGTCCCTCGAGCCTGCAGTTCGGCGCCGACGCCGTCGTCGTGATCGACGACCCGAAGCCGTGGCAGCAGCGGCTCGTGCACGAGCTCGTACGCGGTGTGCCCGACGAGGCCTTCGAGGCGGTCGCGCACGTATCCGGAGCGACGCTCGCGCAGGCGCGCGAACTGCTCAGCCAGCTCACGCCCGCGCTGACACGCGCGCAGTCCTCACATCCGGGTGCGAATCACGTCGTGACAGTGCAGACGTCCGAGCACCACCCGCCCGCCGTCGCCGACGAGATCGCACGCGCCGTCGCGTGCGCAGGATGGAGCGTCCAGAAGTCGACCTGGTACGGCGCGCCCCGCGAACCACCGCCCGACGCAGGACCGCTGATCGTCGTGGGTGACCATCTCATCGAGCCACGCCGCGTCACCCCGCTGATGGCGAACGACATCGTCCACCTGCCGATCGTCTTCACCGCCGGCCGCGTCGAGATCGGGCCACTCATCGTCCCGGGGGTGACCGCGTGCCTCGCGTGTCTCGCCGCCCGTCGACGGGACACCGACCCGTCGTGGCCGCTCATCGCCGCGCAATTGGTCGGGCGACCGGGCCCCTCCATCGAGTCCGCGACCGCGGGCGAGGCCGGCCTGGTCGCCGCGCGGATGCTCAGCGCGCTCGGCGAGGTCCCTCGAGTGGGGCACTCCCTGACCCTGCACGGCGATTCGCTGCGCCGGACGTGGCGCGCGCATCGACCGCACGAAGACTGTCTGTGCTGCTCGTCCCCGTGCCGATCTCCTGGAGGAACCGCGACGGCGATCGCTCCCGTTGTCCCTCACCCCGAGACCACGACATCGAGAGCGTTCGCCCGGCCCGCGTGATTCCCACGTAGGCCAGTCGCCGCTCTTCGTCGATCTGCTCGAAGGTCGTCGCATAGCTGATCGGGAGGAGGCCTTCGGCGACCCCGAGCAGATGCACGTGATCCCACTCCAACCCCTTCGCGGCGTGGAGTGTCGCCAGCGTGATCGTGCGCATCGCCGGTTCGTGCTGCGCCCGCGCCCTCGCCATGAGGTCGTCGGTGAACGCACGGAGGGTCGTGCCGGGGGGCGCCTCCTCGGCGAGGCGAGCGAGCGCGGAGCGCGCCTCCCATGCGTCTCTGAGCGCACCTCCCGCCGGGGGCGGCTCCTCGGTCAGACCGAGCGAACGCAGCACGTCCCTCACCCCGTCGAGGAAGCCGCGTTGCTGCGGAGCAACGGATGCTCCGCGGAGTGCCATGACGGCCTGGCGCACTTCCGGGATGTCGAAGAAGCGCTTGCCACCGAGCACGGTCGCCGCGAGCCCCGCATCGGCGAGCGCCCGCACAAGCTCGGCGGACTGCGCATGGGCGCGGTACAGGATCGCCATCCGTCGCGGGTCCACTCCCGACCGGACCCGGGCGGCGATCTCCGCGGCCACGCCCTTCGCTTCGGCGACCTCATCCGGATAGGCCGTGACAGTCGGCGGCGCGATGTCCATCGTCCTGCCGGGCGGCCCCGAGGGCGCAGGCTGCAGGTGGAGCGCCCCGGGCCGGTCGCGCATGAGCGCGTTGGCCACCGCGAGGATCGACGCGTCCGATCGGTAGTTCGTCTCCAGGCGCACGACGTGCGCATCGTCGTAGCGGCGATCGAAATCGAGAAGGAAGCGCGAGTCCGCACCCGCGAACGAATAGATCGTCTGGCTCGCGTCGCCGACGACGCAGATGTCACGGCGATCGCCGAGCCACAACTCGAGCAGGCGGTGCTGCAGGGGCGAGACGTCCTGGAACTCGTCGACGGTGAAGTGACGGTACTGCTCGCGGACCGCCGCAGCCACGTGGGGCTCTGCCTCGATCATGCCCGCGCACGCGAGCAGGACGTCTTCGAAGTCGAGCTGGCGACGTTCGTCCTTGAGCTTCTCGTACGCGCGCTGCAGGTCGGCTACTCGGCCGGCCTCGAGCCTGCCGACGCCCCCCGGCCGTGCAGCCGCGTGCGCCTCGATGCTGCGCATCGTCACCTTGCGCCACTCGATCTCGCTCGCCACATCGCGCAGAGTCGCCGTATCTGGCTGGATGCCGATCGTGTCGGCCGCATGCGCGAGGAGGCGGACCTTGTTGTCGACGATCGTGGGCGCCGAATCCCCTGCGAGCGTCGGCCAGAAGAAGTTGAGCTGCGCCAGGGCCGCGGCATGGAATGTGCGGGCCGCGACGCCTTCCACGCCGAGCGCGCGCAAGCGGCCGCGCATCTCGCCGGCGGCCTTCGAGGTGAAGGTCACCGCCATCACCCGACCGGGCGAATACGCGCCGGTGTCGACGCCATGAGCTATTCGATGCGTGATCACCCTGGTCTTGCCGGTGCCTGCACCGGCAAGCACGAGCACGGGTCCGCGCAGCGCTGTCACCGCCTCGAGTTGGCGCTCATCCAGACCGTGGAGGGCGCTTTCGCTCATGACCGGCTCTTCCTCACGAGGCTCCCCCGAGCCAGTCGCTGATGAGCTGTCGGGCGATGGATGCCGGACCCGGCAGAAGCAGGTCGCCGGTGCCCGCCAGGCCCGCCGCGATCTCGCTGCGATCGAACCACCTGACCTCGACGATCTCTTCGCCGTCGGCGAGCGCGGTGTCGTCATCGGCCGCCGTGGCGTGGAACCCCACCATGAGAGACCGGGGGTACGGCCATGCCTGAGATCCGCGATAGCGGACGTCCACCACATCGATGCCGGACTCCTCGCGCACTTCGCGCGACACCGCCGCCTCGAGCGACTCCCCCGCCTCGACGAAGCCCGCGAAGCACGAGAATCGGTTCGCACCCCACATCGCGTTGGATCCGAGCAGCAGGCGATCCGGATGCTGAGCGCTCGCGACGGCGACGATGACGGCGGGATCCGTGCGCGGGAAGTGCTCGCGTCCGCAGTTCGGGCAATGCCGCGCCCAGCCCGCGTTGTGCACCGTCGTACGGGTCCCGCAGAACGGGCAGAAGGGTGCGTCCAACAGCCAGCGCCCGAGGCTCAACGCCGCCACGAAGAGTCCGGCGTCCTCGGCGGTCAGCTCGCCGCCGACCGCACGGAGAGATCCCCACTCCCGCGGCCCGGGGAGCGGCTGGGCGGCCTCGCGCGCGAACACGGCGGTGAGGACGGCGTGACGGCCTGTGGTGCGGCCGAGGAACGCCCACTCTGCACCCTCGGGGACCTCACCGGGAGGGACGAACAGAAGTCGTCCGGCTCCGGCGAGGGGAGCAGCATCGCCGTGCAGCACCAGCACGCGGGTGGCAGCATCCGCCCTGAGACGATCGACGAGGCCATCCTCGGCGCGCTCCTCGCCCGCGCGGTCCAGGCCCGGCCGCGCCAGCGGCGGCGGCACGATGGGGGGCACCTGATCCTCGTGCGCCGTCATCCGAGACCTCTCTGCGTCGGTCGACAGCTTGGTCGACTAGCGGGCGTGGCGCGAGGCCGGGCGGGCGCACCCGACCTACCCTGGGCTCATGGCACGCTCTCCTCTCACTCTAGCCGCGTCGGTCGCTTCGGCCCTGCCGAGAGTCGGGGTCGTGGGTGTCGGGGCGTTGACCGAGGGTTCGACGGGACGATACGACTCCGCGGTCGCGGAACTCGATGACGGACGCCGCGTCGTCGTGCGCGCTCCGGTCGATGCAGAGGTGGCCGTGGAACTCGCGGCGGAAGTGCGAGCGCTCCGCGCGCTGACCCCAGGTGTGCGCGGACTGCTGCCGTTCCGCGCGCCCGAGGTGCTCGGCGAAGCAGGCCTGCAGAACGCCCGGGCGGTGGTGGTCGATTTCCTCCCTGGCTACCGCGTCGATGCGGCGCACCTGCCCCCCGGCCGTGGTGCCGCCACGTCCATCGGCGAAGCTCTTGCTGCTCTGCACGGACTGCCCCTGTCGATCGTGCGCACCGAAGGGCTCCCCGCCCGCACTCCTGCCCAGACCCGCGACGAGGCGGCGCGCCTCGTCGATCGCGCAGAAGCCACCCGACGCGTCCCGTCCCGGCTGCTCGGCCGATGGCGGCGGGCGATCGCGGCCGACGAGCTGTGGCGGTTCGAATCCGCCGTCGTACTCGGCGGAGCAGGCGCCGCGTCCTTCCTCTTCGAAGACGTCGTGGGCTTACCGACCGTCACCGGCGTGCTCGAGTGGCACGGCCTCTCCGTCGGCGATCCCGCCACGGATCTTCAGTGGCTCGCTTCCGCTCCGACCGCCGCCGCAGACGTGTACGACGCGTACGCGCAGCGCTCCCGGCGCGCACCGGATGCGCTGCTGCGGGAACGCGCACGCCTGTACGCCGAGCTGGAATTCGCCAAGTGGCTCGTCCACGGCGCCGAGATCGGACGCGACGAGATCATCGACGACGCCGTCGCCCTGCTCACCGCGCTGTCCGATGGCGTGCTGGATGAGGACCTCCTGACGGATCCCGCGCTCGGCGTCGACGATGCCATCGCGCTTCTGGACCGCGTGCCGGAGGCGGCACCCGCGACCGGCGACATCTCGATGCAGACCGACGCGTACGACCCCGAGGAACTCTCCCTCTGGATCGCCGCCGAGGGTGAGACGGGCGCCGTGCAGGGCTCGGACAGCGGTTCGTTCGCCGGCTCTTCGGCCTCGGAGGATGAGCGCTTCCCCTCGAGCGGGACCGAGAGTCCCGACGAGAACTCGACCGCCCCGATCGATCCGCTCCCGATCGACATCGCGACGTGGGCGTCGACAACCGGATGGGACGGCAGCACCGCCGCGCGCGGCCGGACCGAGGGCGCCGCCGACGCATCCCCCGCGGAGCCTCCCCCCTCCGACGACGACGATGTGCAGGCCGACAACGACAGATCGGCCGAGTCGGCCCTGCGCCGCTGGACGGCCGAGCAATCCTGACCCGAGACCTCGCCCGTTCCGTCAGCCTCGCAGGACGAGGTCGTCCGCGACGTAGTAGAGGGCGACGTCGATCTCGTCCACGGGTACGCCGTGCTTCGCATGGTAGGCGCGGCGGTACAGCTCGAGCTGCAGCATCCGCGCCTCGCGCTCCGCAGCCGTCGTCGGTGGCCGGCCGGTCTTCCAGTCGACGATCTCGATCCGATCCCCACGATCGGCACGGCGATACACGGCGTCGAGCTTGCAGATGATCACGTGCGGCAGGCCGTCCAAGTCGGTGACGGTGAAATCGATCTCGGTCTCGACCTCGATCGGGCGCAGAGCCGCCCATTCCGAGCGCTCGAAGATCTGCTGAAGGCGTGCGAGGTCTGCGGCATCCTCAGCCCCGCCGCCCGTGGCCGAGGGACCGTCCTGGCCACCCTCCCAGAGCGCGTCGCTCTCCCAGAGGGCATCGTCGAGCGACGTACCGGACCCGGCGATCCCCGAGCGGTTCTCGACCCACGCGTGGAAGAGGGTGCCGAGTCGTGTCTGCCGATACGGCTTCTCGGGAAGAGGCCGCTCGATCGCCGCCACGGTGCCGGCGTAATCGGAGACGAACTCCTTGTAGCGCGACGCCGGGATACGGGTGGGTGCTGTTCCCGCCGCAGGAGCGCGGCGCGCGGCCCGCTCGGCCAGCAGGAGGGCGAGGTCGGTCTCAGGAGCGACCCGCTCGGCACGCTGTGCGGCGCGTACGGCCTCGGCCGCGCGCATCACAGCGGGGCGTCGCGAGCCGAGCGGATCGATCGGCCAGCTCAGGACGCGCCGCTCCCCCGTGTACGGGTTATCGCCGGGCTCGTCGAGGCGCAGATCGACTCCGAGCGCTGTCGCCATCTCGTCGAGGAACGCGCTCCGTTGGCGCGGACGCTTTGTCCCGGACCACGGCGAACCCGTCAGGAGCAGGTGATCACGGGCACGCGTGACGGCGACATACGCAAGGCGCCGGTCTTCGTCGAGCTGACGGGCTCGGTTGGCCGAGATGAAATCGTCGATCGCCGTGCGCAGATCCTGCTGGGTCGGCGCGACCTCCGCTTCCCACGCAAGGCGGGGCAACCACTGCGCGTCACCTCGGAACGCATACGGCAGGATGCCGAAGTGGAGCCAGCCCCGACTGTCGCGCGGAGCACTGGGCAGCTCGTCCTTGACGAGACGGACGACTGCCACCGCGTCCCATTCGAGTCCCTTCGAGCCGTGGATCGTGAGCAGCTGGACGACATCGTCTTCGGGCGGTTCGGTGCGCGGCGCGAACTCGTCGAGCTGCTCGGCATGGTCGAGCCAGGCGAGCAGGCTCGACAGCGACCCCGACTCGTCCGCCGCCAGGAAGGCGTGCAATTCGTCGACGAACGCCCGCAGCTGCGCTGATGCGATGCGAGCCGGCCCGCGGGCCTCGTTCGCCGCGAGCTCGATATCGAGCCGCAGCTCGAGTTCGATGAGCCTCACGAGCTCGGGGACGGGCAGTGCGATCGCCTGACGCAGACCCGCGAAGACGGATGCCGCCTCTCGCAGCCGCTCGCGCGCTGCGGGCGTGAACGGCTCGAGCCAGCCGTGGTCGGCCTGGTGGCGCAGCACGAAGTCCAGGGCGTCGACCAGCGACGCGTTGTCGTCACCGGCACCGGAGCGCACGCGCTCGGCGACCTCGGGGGTGAGCGGAGCAAGGGCGGAGTCGTGCCGGGCGATGCGCCGCGCCAGCTCGGCCAGTGCCCGGAGGTCCGCCAGCCCGATCGACCAGCGGGGTCCGGCGAGCAGGCGGATGAGCGGCGAGCCGGCCGACGGATCGCTGATCACGCGCAACGCCGAGACGACATCCACGACCTCGGGAGTGGAGAGAAGGCCGCCCAGGCCCAGGATCCGGTGCGGGATTCCGCGCCGTCCGAGTGCGTCGCCGAATCGCACCATGTGCTTCTTGCTGCGGAACAGCACCGCCCCGGTCGTCCGAGCGCCGGTCGCCGCGCGCTCGGCGCGCACGCGCTCGAACCACTCCGCCACACGGTCCGCCTCGGCATCCAGATCGGTCTCGAACGCGATCTGCACATCGCCTGACGGGGCCAGCGGTCGCGGGAGGAGCTCCCCGACCGGGATGGTCGCCACCGAGGCCAGGGGCTCCAGCACCGCGTTCGCCGCCTGCAGCACGCGGGCGCTGTTTCGCCAGCTCGTCAGCAGCGAGTAGGTGGCCGACGGGCGATCGGGTGAGAAGGCGGCCCCGAACCCCCCGAGATTGCCCGCGCTCGCGCCCCGCCACCCGTAGATCGCCTGGTGGGGGTCGCCCACCGCCATGACCGCCGTGCCTCCGAAGAGGGTGGCGAGCAGATCGGTCTGCGAGACCGACGTGTCTTGATACTCGTCCAGCAGCACGACGCGATACTGCGTCCTCAGCTCCTGGCCGACGGACTCGTGGCTGCGGACGACCTCGAGCGCGCCCGCGACCTGGTCGGAGAAGTCCAGGACACCGAGGCGGCGCTTCTGTGCCGCGTAGGTTCGCGCCAGATCGGTCAGGAGGGGCAGCGCACCGACCTTCTCGGCCGCCTCGACGACGTCGGCGTAGACGACCGTGCCCTTTCTCGTGGAGGGGCGATCGAGCACGCTCGCGAATCGCTCGGGGAAACCGGCGAGCTCATCGAGCGACACGAGATTGTCGACGCTGTCGCGAGCGATCCGGAGCGCTCCGTCGATGATGCTCCGCACCGCCTCTCCGCGGCTCTCGAGCCTCGGATCGTCCGAGGCGAGGACGACGCGCCGCATGAGCAGCCACGCGGCCGATTCCGAGAGGATCGCCGCCTCTGCATCCCAGCCGATGCGCACGGCGTTCTCCCGCACGATCCCGTCAGCGAAGCTGTTGTAGGTCGAGATGTTCGGGCGATGCAGAAGAGCATCGGACGCTGCAGCATCCCCCTCATCGATCGTCTCCCCGCGGTCGGGCAGGCCCGCCGCGAGCCGGTCGAGCGCGGCGTGCCTCGCCGCGTCCTTCGCCGAACCGCCGCCGGAGTCATCTCGCTCGATCCGGGCGAACACGTCAAGCGCGCCCGCCTCCCACAGCGCGGGGAGCGCGGACAGCAGCCCGCGCCGCTCGAATTCGGCCAACCGACCGAGGCGTTTCTGCACGCGCTCGGCCAGCTCACCCGCCGCCTTGCGGGTGAACGTGAGGCCGAGCACTTCGTCACGTCGCACGATGCGGTTCGCCACCAGCCACACGACGCGCGCCGCCATCGTCTCGGTCTTGCCGCTGCCCGCCCCGGCCACGACGAGAGCGGGCTCGAGCGGCGCCTCGATCACGGCGGTCTGCTCGGCCGTCGGCGCGAACTGACCGAGGGCCGCCGCGATGACCTTCGCGGAGAGGAGGACCGCCGATTCGGCGTGACTCACGAGGCGCTCACCGCCCCGATCGTGTGGATGCGACACAGTCCGTACGAGTGCTCGTCGCGGCAGTGCTCCTCGTAGGGCGCCTCGAAGCTCGTCCCGCGCATGACCGAGACCGCGGACTGGATGCGCCCGATGAACGCCGCCCGTCGCTCATCGTCGAACGGCGGCTGCCGCGGCGTGACGTAGTCGGCGCGCGAGGTGGGACGCAGCACGAGCAGCTGCGCCCCGCCGGGAGGATGCCCGACCGCCTCAGGGATCGCACCCGCCTCGAACGCGAGCTGATACGCGGCGAGCTGGGGGTTGTCGAGCACTTTCGCATCAGTCTGCGGCTCACGCTTACCCGTCTTCAGGTCCATGATCACCACGGTGCCCTCGGGAGTGAGCTCGACGCGGTCGATGTAGCCCGAGAGGACGACACCGTGCTCGAACTCCTGCTCGTCATCGACGGGGATCGCCACCTCGAAGTGGGGCTCGGCACCGATGAGACGGCCGCCCGCGTCGTCGAAACGACGCAGATAGAGGTGCAGACGGCGCACGAGGTCGCGGGCACGCGTGCGTTCGGCGCGATCGCGCCATTCCGCCTCGAACGACAACTCGCCCCAGCGATCCTCGACGATCCGCCAGAGGCTCTCCTCGTCGGTGCCGTCGGCGTGTTCGAGTGCGGCGTGGATGATCGTGCCGATGCCGGCCGTCGTACCGCCCGGGTCGCCGCCGAGGTCGCCGATCACCCAATTGAGCTCGCACTCCTCCAACGTGTGCAGCCGCGAGGGCGACACCCTGACGTCCTCGTGCGCCAGGTCGCGCAGGGGTGCGTGGGAAGTGGCCGCGGGGACGCCGTACCAGTGCTCCGGGTCAGCGCCGGGAACCGCCGCGTCGGCGAGCAGGGCGAGCTGCCCGGAAGCGCGCGAGACAGAACCATCTCGAGCGCGAACACCCGCCGGGTCGGTGAGTGCGCGGCGGTGCAGCGCGACGAGCCCACGGAGCGAGAGCGGATGCTCCATCGCACGCGTCGCACGCTCCGGCGTCGGGAGGAACTCGAAGAAGGCGCTCGGCCCGGTGTCGTCGTCGTCGACCGCCGTCACGATCAGGCGCTCCTGCGCACGCGAAGCCGCCCGGACGAAGAGTCGCAGTTCGTCGTGCATCGCGGAGCGGCGCCGGTCAAGGATGCCGGGAGCAGGCGCATCGTCTCTGGTCGCCGCATCCGCCAGCCGCCAGGTGTCGAGCAGGCTCCCCCGCAGACGCGTGTTCGGCCAGACGCCGTCCTGAACGCCCGCCACCACGACGGTGTCGAACTCGGCGCCGAGCGCACCGGCGGGTGTGAGGATGCGCACCGAGTCGACCGGCGGCGGAGCGGCCAGACGGTCTTCGGCGACGTCACTGTCGAGGATGCCCCGCAGGAACGCGCGGGGGTCGGCATCGCGCCCACGCTCGACGAACCGTTTCGCCGCCTCGAACAGGGCGACGACCGCATCGAGGTCGCGCCCGGCCTGTTCGGCGAGCGGGCCGCCGCCGCGGGCGGCCTCACTCCACGCCCGCTCCAGCCGGCTCTGGTCCCACGCCGTCCAGAGGAGCTCGTGGATCGTCGCACCGGCCGCGTGCGCCTCGCGCAGCGCCGAGAGGCTGCGGGCCACTCGTGCGGCCCGCCGCGCCTCGCGCGTGTCGACCAGGTCGAATTCGAGCGGCTGGGCCAGCGCCGAAGCGATGAGCTCCGTGCCCGAGCGCTCCCCGCCCGCTGCCAGTTCGGCGTGCCGCATCGCGGTGCGCAGGCGTCGCAGCTCGATCGGGTCGAGTCCGCCGTACGCGCCGAGGAGCGCGTCGGAGAGCTCGTCGGGCGTCCAGGTCGCTGCGTCTCGCGTCGCAAGCTCGACGAGTCGCAGCAGGTCGCGCACCGGCCGCAGCACGCCGAGGGCACGACCGGGTCCACTGGCCCTGGCGGGCACCTCGCGGGCCGCGAGCTCGGCCTCGAGGGCGGCGACCTGGCGGGTGTCGTGCGCGATCACCGCGAGCTTTCCCCACGCCACGCCGTCGTGCACATGGCGTTCGCGCAGCAGCCGGGCGATCGCGTCGAACTCTTCGGATGCCGAGCGCAGCGTCAGCGTGCGCACCGACCCGTCCGTCGCCTCGGCCGACGGCGGCCGGCGATGCGCGACCACCCCCACCGCCCCGATGCGCTGCGTGATCGTGCGGACGAGATCGATCTGACCTCGCGTACCGCGATGCGCTGTCGCCAGCACGAGAGGATCACCCAGACGCCGGGCGATCCGGGCGAAGTTCTCGGGCGTCGCGCCGCGGAAGACGCCGGAGCCCACGTCGGGATCGCCGAAGGCCATGACGGCAAGGCCGCGGGCCGCACACGCCTCGATCAGCTCGACGCCGCCGAGGGTGAGCTCCTGCGCGTCATCGATGAGGATCACCTCGATCCGGCCGGCCGCTCCGAGCTCGGAGGCAGCGCCCCGCGGCGCCGTGCGCAGGATGCCGACAGCCTCGCGGACCAGCCCGGCCGCATCGCGATGGGCACCGCGCATATCGGCGCGCACGCGCAGATACTCGGTGAAGAACGACGCCAGTGACAGCCAGGCATCGACCCCCTGCTCGCGCCCGAGCTCGGCCAGACGTGCGGGCTCGATGCCCAGAGTGGTGCACTCGCTGAGGAAGGTGCGCACGTCTGTGCGAAATCCACGAGTGGACCGGATGCTCGGGCCCATCCACTCGGGCCACCGCGAACGGCCGTCGCGCTCATCGTCGGCATCGCCGTCCAGCAGGTCCTGAACGAGCTGATCCTCATCTCCGCCGGTGAGGAGCTGCGGTGGTTCGCTGCCGCGGAACACCTCGGCGGCGCGAACGAGCTGGAACGCGAACGACGACACCGACCGCGCGATCGGACCGCTCGTGGCGCGGCCGACCACGAGCGCGAGGCGATCGCGCAGCGCGGTGGCGGTCTGACGCGAGGGTGTCAGCACGAGGATCGCGTCGGGATCCACCCCCGCGGCGGCGAGAGCTGCCACGCGTGCGACGAGCGTCTCGGTCTTGCCCGTGCCGGGTGCGCCGGCGACGACGGCCGAGACATGCGGGGGCAGTGCGACGACCGTGCGCTGGTCGTCGTCCAGCCGTTCGATCATCCGGCCACGCTATCGCGACGCGCCGACACGGCAGCGGCGCCGCCGTGCCGCCCCACTGCGCGGCGGCACGGGCGAGGCACTCCCGCCCGGCCCGAACCGCGTTCGCCGAGAGCGTTCAGGGCACGACCGGACGGCCCGCCGGGGTGTCGTAGAGTTGCCATGCGCCAGGCAGATCCGAGTTCTCGGACATCGCCGGGAAGGCAGAAAGGCAGAAACCGTGGAGATCCGCATCGGCATTGCGAACACCGGCCGTGAGCTCAGCTTCGAGACGAGCGAGCCGGCAGACGCCGTCAAGAAGTCGGTCGCGACCGCACTCGACGCCGGCGCCACCCACGTCACGTTCAGCGACACCAAGGGCAACTCTTACATCGTGCCCACGAGTGGTCTCGCCTACATCGAGCTCGGCACCGAGGAGTCGCGCCGCGTCGGTTTCGTCGCCTGATGCAGATCCTCCTCGCCCTCATCGTCGGCGCCGTCTTCGGGATCGCCGCGCACTACGCCGCGCCCGGGCGCGACACGCGGGGCGTGGCGGTGGGCCCCGTGATCGGAGCCATCGTGGGCGGAGTCGTCTGGCTGATCTTCACGTGGGCGGGCGTCGGAATCGACAACCCATGGATCTGGCTCGTCTCATTCATCGCACCGTTCCCGATCGTGTATCCGATCCTCCGGGTGCTGGGCGGCGTGCGCAGGGCACGCGACACCCGCGAGCGCGCGAGACTCCGGATCTCTTAGACCGGTCACCCGGGTGCGCTCATGGCGTGGGCGATCCGCATGCCGCGACCACGTAGTCGAACAGGGCGCCTCGCTGGGCGTCGCTCGCGACGAGCGTGAGCGTGCCGGTCGCGGCGGGTTCGCCGAGAAGTTCGGCCGTCGTGTCGAACCGGGTCCCGACCTTGTCCTCGGCGATCGCGTGCAGATCGCATCGGGCCGGCACGGCCTCCAGCAAAACGCTCGCCGTGTGGCCGGGCTCGACCGTCGTGGCCGGTTCCCACGTCCAACCGCCGCCGGCGGGCTGCAGGAGCGTCGTGCTCTTGACCGAATCGAGGCGGATCCCCTGATCGCCGTGCACGGTCGCGGTCACCGTCAGTACGGCGACGAGCCCGGCATCCGTCGTCTTGGTGGTGACATCGGTGATCTCGACGGATGCCGTCGCAGCGAGCTTCTGCGCGAAGCACTCAGCCGCCTGGTGCCTGCCGAGGAAACCGTACGGATCGTCGACGGCGTAGTCCGCGGACGTCGCACCGGCCGGAGTGGTGAATGCGATCCGGGCGGTCCCGGTCTCGGCGGGATCCCCCGCGCAGTCGGTGCCGGGGACGGCGAAGGTGACTGATCGCTTCGATCCGGCGGGAATCCGCAGTTGGCCGGACCACGCGATCGCGTCGGTGAGACTCGACGTCGAGTACGAGACGCTCGCCAGCGAGATCGCATCCGAGCCGGCGTTGGCGATCACGATCGAAGCCTCACCCTTCGCGATGTAGAGGCGATCCTGATTGATCGACACGCTCACGCCCGTCGGCGCGGGGAGCGGCGTCGGCGCATCCGTCGGCGTACAGCCGGTCAGGGCTGTGCCGAGCAGCGCACACGCGGCCAGGCCCGCCCCTATGCCCCTCATCGTGCGCCGCTGACGTGTGGCCCGCATCGCTTCTGACCGGCTTCGCTACTCTGACCGGCTTCGCTAAGCCGCGAGGCCCATCGCGTCCATGCGACGGGAATGGGCCGACATGAGCGCCGTGAAGACGGGCTCCACCTTCTTCTCATCGGCGACCTCGAGCGTGGAGGGCCGCAGCGCTGCACGCGCGATGAGCAGGGTGTCACCGACCAGGCGTCTGCCCCACAGGGCGAGCAGCGAGCGCCACTGCGGGTCGCTGCCGATCGTGGCGCCGATGATGTCGACGATCGCCTGCCGGTCATCGTCGGCCTGCAGGATGCGTGCGACCTTTCGCCCGGTATCGCCATAGCTGGCGGAGAGCGACAAGTAGAAGTCGTCCAGCATCCCCGCCGTGATGTGCACCGAGAGCATCGTCTCCTGCGGACGATCGCCGTGCGTGGCGCGACGGAATGCGTCCAGCGGCTCGCGGAACGGAAGCATGAGTGATGTCGGGTCGTCGCCGCGCTCGCGGATGAGCGCGATGAGGGCTTCGTGCTTGGTGAGCGCCGCACCCGCCGCGCGCGAGAGCGATTCCTTCTCGGCGAGCTCGGGGGTGGAGGCGATCAGTTCGCTCAGTGTCTCGAAGTAGCCCAGTTGAAGGTACGCGGCCTGACCGAGGAAGGTGTCGACCTCTGGCGCGAGCTCTGCGAAGTCGACGCGAGTCGCATCGCCCTGGTCGCCCCGGGAGCGCAGACTGAGCACCCGGTCCGCGGGGCGGCGCTGCCAGAACCACTTCACCACGCCCACAGCCTAGCCGCCGACCTCCCGCCGTCACGCGGTGGCGCCACGTGATTCACAAGCGCGGGGATGCCGTCATTCCGGCGATCCGTGCAAAGCCCGGTATCGTTGAGCTGTCCCGGCATCGGATCGGGCCCCCGCGCCTGTGGCTGAGTGAAGGGCGTGGAACCTTCACCCCGGCGGCATCTCACCGCCAGACAGGCTCATATCGTGACGACCTTCGCCGAACTCGGCGTCGATCAGGACATCATCGATGTCCTCGCCAGCAAGGGCATCGTCGATGCCTTCCCCATCCAGGAGCAGACGATCCCGCTGGGCTTGCCCGGTCAGGACATCATCGGCCAGGCCAAGACCGGAACGGGCAAGACCTTCGGATTCGGCATCCCCGTTGTGCAGCGCCTCGGACCCAACCCCGAACACGGCGTGAAGGCGCTCATCGTCGTTCCGACCCGCGAGCTGTGCGTGCAGGTCTACGAAGACATCGACATGCTCACCTCGGGCCGCAGCACGAGCGTGGTGGCCATCTACGGCGGCAAGGCCTACGAGGGCCAGATCGAACAGCTCAAGGCGGGCGCGCAGATCGTCGTCGGCACCCCCGGGCGACTGATCGACCTCAACAACCAGCGCCTGCTCGATCTCTCGCACGCGACCGAGGTCGTGCTCGACGAGGCCGACAAGATGCTCGACCTCGGGTTCCTGCCCGACATCGAGAAGATCTTCCAGAAGGTGCCGGCCATCCGCCACACCCAGCTGTTCTCGGCGACGATGCCCGGTCCGATCGTCGCTCTGGCGCGTCGCTTCATGTCGAACCCGATCCACATCCGGGCGACCGATCCCGACGAGGGCCTGACCCAGGCAAACATCCGCCACCTCGTCTACCGCGCGCACTCGCTCGACAAGGACGAGGTCATCGCCCGCATCCTGCAGGCCGAAGGTCGCGGCAAGACCGTCATCTTCACCCGCACCAAGCGTGCCGCTCAGCGCCTCTCGGACGAGCTGGGCGACCGGGGGTTCAACACCGCGTCGGTGCACGGCGACATGAGCCAGGAGGCGCGTGAGCGCTCGATGGCCGCGTTCAAGGCCGGCAAGAAGGACGTGCTGATCGCGACCGATGTGGCCGCGCGCGGCATCGACGTCGACGACGTCACGCACGTGATCAACCACACGATCCCCGACGATGAGAAGACCTACCTGCACCGCGCGGGCCGCACGGGTCGTGCAGGCAAGACGGGCATCGCCGTGACGTTCGTCGACTGGGACGACCTGCACAAGTGGGCGCTCATCAACCGCGCGCTCGAGTTCGGCCAGCCCGAGCCCACCGAGACCTACTCGTCGAGCCCGCACCTGTTCTCCGACCTCGACATCCCCGCCGGCACCAAGGGGCGCCTCAGCACGGCACCCCGCACCCAGACGGTCAAGACGCAGGATGCCGGGCGCTCGGCCGGCTCGGATCGCTCCGGGGGACGCGACGGAGACGCCAGCCGTCGCCGCCGCCGCACCGGCGGATCGACCGGCCCCGCCTCCGCGCCCGCGGCCACGACGACCGAGGTCATCGCCGTGCACGGCGCGAACGACGCCAACGACGGCGAGGGCACGCATGACGGCGGCGGCAACGAGCACCACGACGGCAATGCCGCTCCGCGGCGCCGTCGCCGTCGCCGTGGCGGCTCACGTCCGAGCGGCGCCCCCGCGGGCGCCTGACGCTCAGGACTCTCGCACCGACGCAGGAGATCTCACCGCGACAGGACGGTTCACGCCGATTCGTCCTGCGCCGGTGAGATCTCCTGTTCTCGTGCGGTCGGCGGCGAGCCGGCGGGAGCCGTGACGGATGCCGGCACACGGGCCGCTATGGTGAAACCGCGGCCGGGATGACGCATCCTGCCCGCATGTCCTCGTCACATCATTCGAAAGGCACACACCGTGCGATTCATCGAAGCCGTCACCACGACCGGCTACCAATATCAGGGCTTCTGGGGCTCCTTCTGGGACATCATCTGGTGGTTCCTGTGGATCTTCGTCTTCGTCGCCTACCTCTTCGTGCTCTTCGCGATCTTGGGAGACCTGTTCCGCGACCACAAGCTGAACGGCTGGTGGAAGGCCGTATGGATCGTCTTCCTGGTGTTCTTCCCTTTCATCACCGCGCTGGTGTACCTCATCGCGCGTGGCCGGGGAATGGCCGAGCGCGGCCAGGCTCAGGCCAAAGCGCAGCAGGAGGCTCAGGCGGCGTACATCCAGTCCGTCGCAGGCGGCGCCGCGGCATCGAGCCCCGCAGACGAGATCGCCAAGGCCAAGACGCTCCTGGATGCAGGGACGATCACCCAGGCCGAGTACGACCAGATCAAGACCAAGGCGCTCGGCTGATCGCTCGCCGTTGCCGCCCGGAGGCGCCCTCGTCTATGCGTAGACGGGGGCGCTTCCCGTTGCACGAGAGATGAGACGGGCGACCATGTCATCGGCCGTCGTGTTCTCGCCCGGCAGGTTCGGCTTGCCCGACCCGTGGTAGTCGCTGGACCCCGTGACGATCAGGTCGCGCTCGACGCAGAGCCGACGCAGCGTTCGCACGCCCGGTTCGAGGTTCTCACGGTGGGCGAGTTCGAACCCGCCGAGGCCTGCTTCCAGCATCCGCTCCATCAGGGTCATCGGCAGCAGACCGGCGCGTCCCGCGGGGTGGGCGATGATCGCCACGCCCCCCGCGCCTGTCACGAGCCGGACCGCGGTGACCGGGTCAGGGGCATACAGCGCGACGTAGTAGTCGCCCGCTGGACTCAGGATGCTCGCGAACGCCTCCGTCCGATCGTGCACGTGCCCACGCGCGACGAGCGCATCGGCGATGTGCGGACGTCCGACCGTGGCCCCGTCCGACGTCTGGGCCACGATGTCGTCCCAGTCCAGGTCGTAGTCGCGCGAGATGCGATCGGCCATGGTGCGCGCGCGATCGAGCCGCGACGAGCGGATCCGATCGGTCATCGCCCGGAGGGCGGCGTCATCCGGGTCGATCAGATACGCGAGCACGTGGACGCTCCGCCACTCGTACTTGGCGGACAGCTCCATCCCCGGGATGAAGGTCATTCCGAGGGATGCCGTCGCCTCGGCCGCCTCGGCCCACCCCGACGTGGTGTCGTGATCGGTGAGCGCCACCGTCCGAAGTCCGTACCGATGCGCCGAGGCCATGACCTCGGCCGCCGACTCGGTGCCGTCCGAGTGCACGGAGTGCAGGTGCAGGTCGCTCGGCCCTGCGAATCGCTGCATCCCCTCCACCCCCCGAGCGTACCGCCCCCCGCTCGCCCCCCTCTTTCACTCCGCGAGACCGGATGGGCGGAACGAGACCGGGCGCATCTGTTGCGGTCTCGTGGCGCCCATCCGGTCTCGCGGAGGGAGAGAACAGGGGCGGTACGCCGGGATCTCCCAGACTGCTGACATAGATTTGCGGCGTGCTGCGCCTGCTCGGAATACTCTTCGCCCTGCTCTGCGCGGCCGCGGCGGCGATCCTCACCTGGCCGCAGTTCTTCCACCTGGAGCGCACGTTCCCGATCGCTCAATTGGTGTCGTTCCGAGGTCTGGTCGCCCTGGGGTTCGCGGCCCTCATGCTCGTCGCCCTGCTCCTGGCGATCATCAGGCCGATCCGCGCATTCGCGCTCTCACTCGCCCTCATCGCGCTGGTCGCCGGCGGAGCCAACGGCGCGATCGTGTTCTCGCGCGGCATGGGCACCGACGCACTGCCGGCCAAGACAGAGGCCAGCGTCCGCGTGATGACGTGGAACACCGCGGGAACGGCCACCTCGCCGCAGGAGATCGCGCAGATCGCGGTGGCGATGGATGCCGACATCGTGACGCTCCCCGAGACGACGATCGAGACCGGGGAACAGGTGGCGATCGCGATGCGCGACCTCGGGCACCCCATGTGGGCGCACCACGCCGCCAATCCGTCGACCCAGTGGGATGCGGGTTCCACGACCCTCCTCATCTCGCCGAGCATGGGCAGCTACTCCGTCATCGAGTCCTCACAGGACGGGACGAGCAACACCTCCACCGTG
This sequence comes from Microbacterium rhizomatis, assembly GCF_008710745.1. Classification (GTDB taxonomy): domain Bacteria; phylum Actinomycetota; class Actinomycetes; order Actinomycetales; family Microbacteriaceae; genus Microbacterium; species Microbacterium rhizomatis. Next base: position 132,740 of record NZ_VYSA01000001.1, on the reverse strand, counting down.
CCCAGCGCCGTGGCGATGCCGACGACCGGCGACGGTCCGATCGTCGTGGCCGCGCACGCCGTCGCGCCGAGGCAGAGCTACATGCAGGATTGGCGGAGCGATCTGCAGTGGCTCGCCGATCAGTGCGCCGCCGACAACGTGATCATGGCCGGGGACTTCAACGCCACGCTCGACCACATGAGCGGGCTCGGCACAGACGGCGGCGCTCTGGGGCGGTGTCACGACGCCGCAGCGGAGACGGACAACGGCGGTGTCGGTACGTGGACGACCGCGTTTCCTGCGCTCCTGGGCGCGCCGATCGATCATGTGATGGCGTCGGCGAACTGGCGGGCCACCGGCTCGGTCGTCCTCCGCAACCTCGATGCGTCGGGCAGCGACCACCGCCCTCTCATCGTCCAGCTCGAACCCGCCGGCTGACACGCGCCGGCCGCGGAAACCCGCGCACCGGCTCGACACACGCGCGCGGCCGAGTGGGACAATGAGGGCATGAACACCTCAGGCGACAGCACGATGGCGACCGGCACGACCGAGGCACTCGCGGAGGCAGGGGCGCAAAGCGACGCGCCGCAGCCCAACGCCGTCACCAACCGGCGCCAGCCGTTTCCGAAGGGCTTCCTCGACACCATTTCGACGGGGTGGGCCGAACGGCCGGAGACACTCCCGCCGCAGCGCGTGCAGGCGCCGTTCGCCGCCGCTCGCCGCGACGTCGTCTCGGCGGCTTTCCCGGGCAAGCGGCTCGTCGTGCCGGCGGGCGAGGTCAAGGTGCGCAGCAACGACACGGACTACCCTTTCCGCGCTCACTCGGCCTTCGCCCACCTCAGCGGCTGGGGATCGGACTCCGAGCCGGGCGCCGTTCTCGTCTTCGATCCGAACGATGCCGGAGGGCATGACGTCACCCTCTACTTCCGCGAGCGGGCAGACCGGACGACGACGGAGTTCTACGGGGATGCCTCGATCGGCGAGTTCTGGATCGGCCCACGACCCGCATTGACCGGAGTGGCGGCCGACCTCGGTGTCGCCACCGCGCACATCGACGGTTTCGAAGAGCGCGAGGACGACCTCGTCGTCGACGAGGACGCCGGCCTCACCCGCTTCGTCTCGGAGCTCCGCCTCACCAAGGACGACTACGAGATCGCCCAGATGCGATCGGCGGTGGAGGCGACAGCGCTCGGCTTCGACGACATCGTCGCCGACCTTCCGCGCATCATCGCGCACCCCCGCGGCGAGCGTGTCGTCGAGGGTGTCTTCCACCAGCGCGCCCGCACCGACGGGAATGGGGAGGGATACGACACGATCGCCGCCTCCGGCCCGCACGCGTGCTATCTGCACTGGACGCGCAACGACGGCCCTGTCGTCGCCGGCGACCTGATCCTCGTGGACGCCGGGGTCGAGGTGGACAGCCTCTACACCGCCGACATCACGCGGACCATCCCCGTCAGCGGCACGTTCACCGCCACCCAGCGGCTGGTGTACGAGACGGTGCGCGAGGCCGCCGACGCCGCGTTCGCCGCCGCCCAGCCCGGCGTGAGATTCCGTGCCGTGCACGATGCGGCCATGGCGGTCATCGCGGCGCGGACGGCCGAATGGGGCCTGCTGCCGGTCACGGCGGAAGAGGCGCTCGACGCGGATCTCGGTGGTCAGCACCGGCGCTACATGGTGCACGGCACGAGCCACCACCTCGGAATCGACGTCCACGACTGCGCGCAGGCCCGCCGCGAGATGTACTACGACGGCGTCCTCGAGGCGGGCATGGTCTTCACGATCGAGCCGGGGCTGTACTTCCAGATCGACGACCTCACGGTGCCCGAAGAGTTCCGTGGCATCGGAGTGCGCATCGAAGACGACATCCTCATGACCGTCGACGGGCCGGTGAGCCTCTCGGCCGACATTCCGCGCACCGCCGACGAGGTCGAGGCCTGGGTGTCGCGGCTGCGCAGCGAGTGACCTCCCCGCGCGGGTTCACGTCCCCGGCCGGTTTCACGTCTCCCGACGAGTTCACCACCCGCCCGACTCTGGAGGGCACGTTCGGGATGTCAGCATCCACGCACTGGCTCGCGACGGCGAGCGCGCAGGCCGTCCTGGAGCGGGGAGGGAACGCGTTCGACGCCGCGGTGGCGGGCGGCTTCGTCCTGCATGTCGTGGAGCCGCATCTGAACGGTCCCGGCGGCGACCTCGTCGGGATCTTCGCGACGGCGGCGGACCCGGCGACTCCGGTCGTGCTGATGGGCCAGGGACCGGCGCCCATGGGAGCTTCGATCGCACACTTCCGCGCCGAAGGACTCACCTCGGTCCCCGGGGCCGGTGGCCTCGCTGCCGCGGTCCCCGGTGCCGTCGACGCATGGTTGACTCTCCTGCGGGATCACGGCACGTGGGAGCTCGCCGACGTCCTCTCGTTCGCGATCGGCTACGCGCGGGACGGTCACGCGCTCTCGCCCACCGCGGCCGCGACGATCGATCGGGTGGCAGACCTCTTCCAGCAGGACTGGCCGTCATCCGCGGCGCTGTGGATGCCGGAGGGCACCGCTCCCGCCGCAGGAACGATCGTCCGCAACCCGGCCTACGCGGCGGTTCTCGAGGAGCTCGTCGCCGCCGGCACGCGCAGCCCCGATCGCGCGTCGCGCATCGATGCCGCGCTGCGCGAATGGCGTCGCGGGCGCGTCGCCCACGAGGCCTCCGACTTCTTGGCGCGAGCCCACCGGCACTCCGACGGCCGCGATCATCCGGGCGTCATCACCCCGGCTGATTTCGCCGGATTCAGCGCGGGATACGAGCCGGCGGTCTCCGTCGAGGTGTGGGGCCACACGGTCGCGAAGGCAGGAGCGTGGACGCAGGGCCCTGCCCTCCTGCAGACGCTGCTGATTCTGGAAGGGCTCGAGCCATCGGCGATCGACCCCGCGACGGCGGAGGGAGCTCACGCGATCGTCGAAGCTCTGAAGCTTGCCCTCGCCGACCGTGACGCGTACTTCGGCGACGGTGACGTGCCCCTTCCGGAGCTGCTGGAGCCTTCCTACCTCGCCGCGCGCCGCGCGCAGATCGGAGCGGCGGCCTCGCGCGAATGGCGTCCGGGCGCGGTGGGCGGTCAGGAGCCGTTCCGGCCTCCGCTGCGAGAGGACGGCGCCGCGCCCGCTTCCGCGGGAACCGGTGAACCGACGGTCGCGCGATCCGGCGAGACCCGCGGCGACACATGCCACATCGACGTCGTGGATCGCTGGGGGAACATCATCGCGGTCACACCGTCGGGCGGATGGCTGCAGTCCTCGCCGACGATCCCGACACTGGGCTTCTGCCTCGGCACGCGACTCCAGATGACGTGGCTGGATCCCGCCTCCCCGTCGGCGCTGCACCCGGGGCGGCGACCGCGCACGACGCTCACCCCCACGCTCGTGCTCCGAGACGGTCAGGCGGTGATGGCGATGGGCACCCCCGGCGGCGATCAGCAAGAGCAGTGGCAGGTCCCTGTGCTGGTGCGCGTCCTGGTCGGCGGGTACTCGCCGCAGCAGGCGATCGACGCGCCGAGCCTGCACACCACTGCCCTCATCGACTCGTTCTGGCCGCGCACGTGGCAACCGGCCGGTGTCGTTGTGGAAGCGCGGATCGGCGAGGTCATCATCGACCAGCTCGAGGCCCGAGGCCATGTCGTCACGCGTGCGGGCGAATGGGCACTGGGCCGCGTCTCCGCGGTCGGCATCGATCGCGACCGGGCGACCGTGTGGGCGGCAGCCAATCCACGCGGCATGCAGGGGTACGCCGCGGGTCGCTGACCCCCCTCGCCGCTGTCCGTCCGTGTCAGACCCGGTCGCGCAAGAACGCCGCGACCACCGCCGCGAGCTCTTCGCCGATCTCATCGGCCGGGCGCTTGCGGCCCTTCACCTCGAAGGAGTGTCCGCCGCCCTCGATCCACACGATGTGCGCGTCCTGACAGGACCAGACAGCCTCCTCCAGCTGTGCGCGCGGATCGATGAACGGGTCGTTCGTGCCCTCCACGAACAGCTGGGGCGCGGCGATCGACGGAAGATGGGCCACGCGCGGTCTGGACGGGTCACCAGGCGGGTGCAGCGGGTAACCGAGATACACGAGCCCCGCGGGATCGATCACGCCCTCGGCCGCAGCCATCGACGCCATCCGGCCCCCATACGACTTCCCCGCCGCCCAGAACGGCACACCGGGCACGAGCTCGCGGGCACGCGCCTCCAGCGCGCCCCACGTGGCGATCGCGTGCGCGGGCGGCCCCGGCATCCGTCGTCCCGCCTCGAGATACGGAAAGGTGAACCGAGTTGTTGCGACGCCGTGAGATCGCAGCCCGCGCGATACACCGAGAAGGAACGGATGCCGCATCCCCGCGCCGGCACCGTGGGCGAGACCGACCACGGCCCACGGATCGTCGGGAGCGTCGATGTCGACGGATACCTCCACGACCCCGCCGGGCAGGGTCACGGCGAGCCGCTCGTCCACGAGCGGCTCAGCGGGAGGGTGTCGTGTGGTCGGACTGATCGGCGGCGGGCTCGGCAGCACCCTCGTCCGGTGCAGGCACAGCCTGCTCCGGGGGTTCCGGCGCGCGCTCCGCAGGATCTTGCGGCGCGCGCTCCGCAGGATCTTGCGGCACCCGCTCGCCGTATCGCGGGCGCTCGGGCTCATGTTCCGCCCGCACGTCTGCCGGCGGGGTCGGAGCCGTTCCCCCGGCGGGCGGACGCGGAGCGGACGGCCTCGCGGGCACAGGCGCGTTCTGCGCACCGAGGATCTGCCGCGCGCGATGGATCGCGCTCGCCGATACCGCGATGTCGTAGCTGTCGGCGGTCACCTGCATAACCGACGCGAAGTCTCTGCGCCGACGGACGAAGGAGTACGACACGATGCTCAGCAGCATCCCGATCGCGATACCTACGAAGAGCACGCCGACGAAGACCTGGATGGGAACCGACGGCGTTCCGAGCACCACGATCGCGGAGAAGAAGAGGCCCAGGAGCACACCGTTGATGGCGCCGGAGCGCGCGGCTGCGGCGTAGCCGAGTCGGCCGGTGACCCGTTCGACCGATCGCAGGCCCTGGCCGACGATCGCGATCTCTCTGGCGGGAACCTCGCCGGCGATGAGCGCCGACACGGCCTTCTGCGCCGCCTCGTAGGTCGGGTAGGTAGCGATCGTCTCGCCGACCGCACCGCGCCCCTGGGGAATTCGAGGGCCCATCATGCTCATGCCTCCATCTTCGCACGCGCCCCTATGACCACTCCGAGCGGGCCCGCGAGGATCCCACGTCACCGGGCTACGCTGGAGCGGTGAGCACGCAGAGGGTTTTCGTCGCACGCCTGGCCGGCTGCGCCGTGTTCGATCCCGTGGGTGATCGTCTCGGCAAAGTCCGCGATGTCGTGGTCATCTATCGAAAAGATGACCCGCCCCGCGTGATCGGCCTGATCGTCGAGATCCCCGGCCGCCGCCACGTCTTCGTCTCCATCGGGCGGGTGACCTCGATCGCGACAGGTCAGGTGATCACGACCGGCCTGATCAACGTGCGCCGTTTTCAGCAGCGCGGCGGCGAGGTGCGCGTGATGGCCGAGATGCTGGGGCGCCGTGTGTCGCTCAGCGGGACCTCCGGCGAAGCCGTGATCGAGGACGTCGCGATCGAGCGGGACCGTCTCGGGCAATGGGACGTCGGACAGCTGTTCCTGCGCCATCCCAAGACCAGCGCCTCACCCTTCGCGAAGGGCACGACCTCGTTCGCGATGTGGTCGCAGGTCCGCGAGCAGCAGCTGCCCGGCGAGTCGCAGTCCGCCGAGCAGCTCGTCGCGAGCTACTCGGAGATGAAGCCCGCCGACCTGGCCAACACGCTCCTGGACCTTCCGGAGGAACGGCTGTTCGAGGTGGTCGACGAGCTCTCGGACGATCGGCTGGCCGATGCCCTCGAAGAGATGCCGGAAGAGGAGCAGGTTCACATCCTCGAGTCGCTCGGCGACGAGCGCGCCGCCGACATCCTCGACGCGATGGAGCCGGACGATGCGGCCGACGTTCTCGGCCAGCTCACCGAGGAACAGCGCGAAGAGCTCCTCGAGCTCATGGAGCCCGAAGAGGCGGAAGACGTCCGTGCGCTGCTGAAATACCTCCCTGATACGGCAGGCGGGCTCATGACCCCCGAGCCGATCGTGCTGTCCGCCGACGCGACCGTCGCAGAAGCGCTGGCGCTCATCCGCCGCCACGAACTGCACCCCGCACTGGCTGCGGCCATCTTCGTGACTCTCCCGCCGTACGAGACACCCACCGGCCGCCTGCTCGGGACGGTGCATTTCCAGCGGATGCTGCGCTACCCGCCGCACGAGCGCCTGGGCGCGATCATCGACGACACCCTCGATCCGGTTCCCGCATCGGCCTCCGCGACGGAGGTCGCCCGGATGCTGGCGAGCTACAACCTCGTCTCACTGCCGGTGGTGGATCAAGCGCGCCGCCTCGTGGGCGCGGTATCGGTCGACGACGTGCTCGACTACCTCCTTCCCGAGGACTGGCGCTCGCACGATGGCGATGACGACGTCACCACGCCTGCCGTGCCGCCCACCACGGCCTCCATTCCGAGGCGGCGCTGATGGCGCGCACCTCGCGGCAGCCCACGCTCGATGCGCCGCGCGGGCGCACCGGCATGCTGAGCCGCAACCCGCAGCCCTCCAGCGACCGGTTCGGGCGGTTCTCCGAGGCCTTCGCCCGCGCAATGGGAACGTCGGGCTTCTTGATCGGGATGACGATCTTCGTCACCCTCTGGCTGCTGTGGAACACCCTCGCCCCCGTCGACATGCAGTTCGACCCGGTGGCGACCAACTTCACGCTGCTCACGCTCATCCTGTCGCTGCAGGCCTCCTACGCCGCCCCACTCATCCTCCTCGCGCAGAATCGGCAGGACGACCGCGACCGGGTGCAGATCGAGCAGGACAGGCAGCGGGCCGAGCGCAACCTCGCCGACACGGAGTATCTGGCCCGCGAGATCGTCGCCCTCCGGATGGCGGTCAACGACTTCCATCATGAGGTCATGACGAAGGACGTGCTGCGTGCAGAGCTCAAGGCGCTTCTGGAGCGTCTGGACGAGCCCGGGGCGCAGAAACGGTGACGCGCGCAGAAATGACCGGCGACCGGTGACGGACGATACGGCCGACCTCGTCCGTCACGCCGTCGGCGCCGTCGTCGATCCCGAACTGCGCCGGCCACTGGCCGAGCTCGACATGGTCCGCGGGATCGGTGTCGACGGGAGTGTCGCGCGCGTCGAGATCGCCCTGACGATCGTGGGATGCCCCGCGGCGTCGCGCATCGAGTCGGAGGTGCGGTCGGCCGCGGCATCCGTCCCGGGGATCTCGCAGGTGGATCTCACTGTCGGCGTCATGTCACCCGACGAGCGGCACGCCCTCACCGACAGACTCCGGGGCGGTCGCGCAGCAAGGCAGATGCCGTTCGGGCCTGGTTCGCTCACGCGCGTGATCGCCGTCACCAGCGGCAAAGGAGGTGTCGGCAAGTCCACCGTCACCGCGAATCTCGCCGTCGCCCTGGCCGCGCGAGGCCTGGCCGTGGGCCTGGTCGACGCTGATGTGCACGGGTTCTCGATCCCCGCCTTGCTCGGGCTCGTGGACGCCGACGGGCTCCCGCCGTCGCCGACCCGCATCGATGACCTGATGCTCCCGCCCGTCGCCCACGGGGTGAAGGCGATCTCGATCGGCATGTTCCTCAGGCGCACGACGGACGGCCCGCTCGGCGCCGTCGCGTGGCGCGGTCCGATGCTGCACCGCACCGTGCAGCAGTTCCTCACCGATGTCTACTTCGGCGACCTGGACGTGCTGCTCTTGGACATGCCGCCGGGGACGGGGGATGTCGCGATCTCGGTCGGGCAGCTGCTCCCCCAGGCCGATGTGCTCGTGGTCACGACGCCGCAGTCGGCGGCATCCGATGTCGCCGTCCGCAGCGGCCTCGTCGCCCGCCAGACCGGTCAGCGCGTCATCGGGGTCGTCGAGAACATGGCGGCCATGACCCTCCCCGACGGCACGACGCTCGATCTGTTCGGCGCAGGCGGCGGGGCGCAGGTCGCGGGCGCGCTCTCGTCTGACGGCGAGGATGTCCGCGTGCTGGCGTCGATTCCTCTGAGTCCTGCGCTGCGCGCAGACGGTGACGATGGCATACCCGCCGTCCTCGCCCATCCGGACGACCCGGCGGCGGCCGCGATCACCTCGCTCGCGGCCGAACTGGCCGCCCAGCCTCGCGGCCTTCAGGGCAAGGCCTTGCCCTTCTCCCCGCGCTGACGGACGACCCGCGCCGCAGCTGCTCAGGTCGCCTCGGAATCGAACGGGGTCGAGACCGCGCGCGAACCATCGCCGCGGTCCATGGCCGCCGCGCCCGCTGCCGTCATGGCCGCCGTCACCGAAGCCGCTGTCGCTGCCGCTTTCACCGTGGGGACGGGCGCGTCATCCAGAAGCGCCTCGCGGATGATCCGGCGGGGGTCGTACTGCCGCGGGTCGAGCTTGCGCCAATCGACGTCGTCGAACTCGGGGCCCATCTCTTCCTTGACCCGGCTCCGAGCGCCACGGAGGAAATCCCGTGCCCGTCCAGCCCAGTGCGCGAGGCCCTCGGCATACCGGGGCAACCGTTCCGGGCCGATGAGGACGGCCGCGATCACGCCGATCAGCAGGAGCTTCTCGATCGTGAGCCCGAAGAACATGCCTTCAGATTACCCGCCGCGCCTGAGGTGTTCCCTATGACTGCCCGCGTAGTCTGGGCAGCGGAGGAGCACGCATGGCTGGATACGACGCGAACGACAGATTCGCCGCCGAGTCCGTCGTCGAGCCCGATCACATCTCACGCGCCAGGGCGCACGCGCTGGAGCTCGGCGCAGCCCCTGTGAGCGCCGCCGTGGGAGCTCAGATCGCCGTGCTCTCGGCAGCATCCGCAGCCCTGAACATCGTCGAGATCGGCACAGGTGCCGGCGTGTCGGGGCTCTGGCTCCTGCACGGGTCACCGCGAGCGACGCTGACCACGATCGACAACGAGCCCGAGCACCTCGGCGCGGCGCGTCAGGCGTTCGCCGACGCTCGGATCCCTCCCGCCCGCGCGCGCTTCATCACCGGCCGTGCGGCGGATGTCCTCCCCCGCATGAACGAGGCTTCGTACGACATCGTGCTGGTGGATGCCGACCCCGAAGGTGTCATCGAGTACGTCGAGCACGGACTGCGTCTCGTTCGCCCCGGCGGAACGGTGCTCGTGCCGCGTGTGCTCGGCGGGGGCGCCGTGGCCGACCCGGTCCGCCGCGACCCGCAGACGACGGCGTACCGTTCACTCATCCTCGAGACGCAGTCATCGCCTGCCGTGATCGGCGCGCTCTCCATCGTCGGCGAGGGACTGCTTCAGCTGACGACGATCCCCGACCCGCGCGACTGAGGGCTAAAGGTCCCGGCCCGAAGGCACCGGCCCCCCGCAACGACGGAACGGCCGGTCAACCGACCGGCCGTTCCACGAATCGCGTGCTCAGAGATCAGGCAGGTGCGACAACCCCGCCCAGCACGTCGTAGAGCTCCTTGGCTTCGGCGTCATTCACGGAGACGACAAGGCGTCCGCCGCCTTCGAGCGGCACCCGGACGATGATCAGACGCCCTTCCTTCACGGCCTCCATCGGTCCGTCTCCGGTTCTCGGCTTCATCGCTGCCATCGTGGCTCCCTTTCCTCGTAGGTCTGCACATTAAGTTTATCGTGCGCTGAGAGTCCCGGAGTTCCGCGGCGGTGTTGGTTCAGGGGATCTGCCAATACGTGTTCCCGAGCGCGTACATGTTGTAGATCCACCACCACTGCCCGAGAAGGCAGGCGGCGAGGACGCCGACCCGCCACACTCGGGAACGCGGCATCGCAGCCGCACCCCACAGGGGCGAGATCGGCAGCAGCAGGCGGAAGAGGCTCGACTGAGGGAAGAACACGACGAGCAGGTATCCGAGGTAGCTCGCGATCCACAGCCGCAGCTCCACTCCGAGTCGGCGTACGTGCGGTTCGAAGAGCAGGAGCGCGGCGACAGCCATCACGGCCACCGCGAGCACCACGTATCCCGTCACCTCGCCCAGCCCCCACGAACCGAACCAGAACGCGGCACCGCGAAAGAACCCGTCGAACGGAACGAACCCGCTGTCGCCGCCAGCCAGCCAGTTCCTCCGCCACGCGAGCTCGGTCGCGAGGTATGCGCCCGAATCGCCCGTGACGATGCCGGCGATGACCTGCCAGGCGAATCCGACCACCACGGCCAGTGCACTGAGCGCAACGATGTGCACGGTCTCGCGCACACCGAGCGGCTCGGTACGGCGTCGAATCCACCGTGAAATGCCGAACAGCCCCAGGAAAAGAGCGAAGGCGAGCACGCCGGGCCTCGTGAAGCCCATGAGCGGAATCAGCAGGTAGAGCCACCCGTACCGCCGGCGCTGCACCAGGAGAAGTGCCAGAAACAGCCACAGCAGGAAGAGCGACTCCGCGTAGCCGACCTGGAACATCGCCGCGAGCGGGGCGGACGCGAAGAAGGCAACCGCCCACATCGCGGTCTGCTCGTCGACGGCCGCCCGCGAGCTCCCGGACTCGCCTGCAGCGGCGGGACGCAGCATCCGATAGAGAACGAGACAGGCGAGGTACCCCGCGACGAGCGAGATCACGACAGCGGCAGCACCCCACGAGCCGAACACCGCCCCCAGCGCGGAAGACAGGTACGCGTAGACCGGCATGAACGCCCACTGGTTCTCGGCGACGGCACCCGTGGCGGTGAGCGGGAGCGTAGCGGGGTAGCCGTTGATCGCCGTGAACCAGTACCACTGCGCGTCCCACCCGACCATGAGATCGCCGATGCGGGCGTCCGGGCCGAATCGAGAACCGACCCCCGACAGCGCGGCGGCCAGCAGGAGGAACCCGGTCGTGACGATCCGTGCGCCCACGTAGAGCACCGCGATCCGCGCCGCGACGGGCAGCGCGCTCCAGCGACGCTTCTGCGTGCGCTCAGTCAGGAGGCCGTCAGCCACGACCGGAGTCCGCGTTCGACATCCTCGATCTGGGAGAGCGGCACGCGCTCCTCGTCGTGGTGCGCGAGCTGAGGATCGCCGGGACCGTAGTTCACGGCGGGGATCCCCATCGCCGAGAACCGGGCGACGTCGGTCCAGCCGTACTTCGGTTTCGGAGCGGATCCGACGGCCGCGACGAATTCACGCGCGAGGGGGGCGTCCAGCCCCGGCCGCGCACCGGGTGCGACGTCTACGACATCGACATCGAAGCCGGAGAAGACGTCGCGGACATGTTGCTCGGCGTCGATGGGACTCAGACTCGGGGCGAATCGGTAATTGACCTCCACCTCGCAGAGGTCGGGGATGACGTTGCCCGCGATGCCGCCGTGGATCCGGACGGCGTTCAGTCCCTCTCTGTACTCGAGACCGTCGACGGCGACCTCGCGCGGGCGGTACTCCGAGAGCCGCTCGAGAACGGCCCCGGCCCGGTGGATCGCGTTCTCGCCGATCCATGCCCGTGCGCTGTGGGCCCGTACGCCCCGCGTGCGCACGATGGCCCGCATGTTGCCGTTGCAACCGCCTTCGACCTGAGCGCCCGTCGGCTCCCCGAGGATCGCGAAGTCTCCGGCGAACAGGTCGGGCCGCATGCGTGCCAGCCGGGTCAACCCGTTCAGATCGGCATCCACTTCTTCATGGTCGTACCACATCCACGTCAGGTCGACGCGGGGATCGGTCAGCTCGGCGGCGAGCTTCAGCTGCACCGCGACACCGGCCTTCATGTCGACCGTGCCCCTCCCCCACAGGTACGGCTGACCGTCGATCTCGATATCGCGCGTGGGCAGGTTGCCGTTGATGGGCACCGTGTCGATGTGGCCCGCGATGACGACCCGCTGTGCCCGGCCGAGCATCGTGCGCGCGACGATCGTGTCTCCGTCGCGTGAGACTTCGAGATGGGCGAGAGCGCCCACCGCCTCGTCGATCAGGTCGGCGAGTGCTCGTTCGTCACCGGACACACTGGGGACGTCGCAGATCGCGCGGGTGAGATCGATCGACGACGCGGAGAGGTCGAGCTGCGGCATCCCCCGAGTCTACCGACCGGGTCCCACGCCCATCCGTTCGCTACCGTGGGTGCATGAGCGATGAGAGATGGATCTGGGGAATCGGGCTGGCGACGGCATCCGCCGATGGAACGATCTTGGATGCCTGGTTCCCCGAGCCTCAGGTCGGGCGGCTGCCGCTCGGCTTCGACCCGGCGATCCCGCCCGCGCAGCTCGAGCAGCTCGCTGTGCCCGACGACCGCCGTGGCGTGACGGTCAACACGCTCGCGATCGAGGTCGATCTGGATGCGCCGCCGTCATCGACCCCTGATGCCTACCTTCGGCTGCACGCCCTGTCGCACCGACTCGCTCTGCCGAACACCCTGAACCTCGACGGCATCTTCGCCCACCTGCCGAACGTGGCGTGGACGACCGCGGGTCCGATGCACCCGGACGACCTCACGCGTCTGCGACCGTTCCTCCTGCGCGACGGCATTCAGGTGCAGGGACTCGACAAGTTCCCCCGGCTCCTCGACTACGTCACGCCACCCGGCGTGCGTATCGCCGACGCCTCTCGCGTGCGGCTGGGCGCTTATCTGTCGCCGGGCACGACGGTGATGCATGAGGGTTTCGTGAACTTCAACGCCGGCACGCTCGGCTCCTCGATGGTGGAGGGCCGGATCTCGCAGGGTGTCGTCGTCGGGGACGGCAGCGACATCGGCGGTGGGTCCTCCATCATGGGCACGCTGTCGGGCGGCGGCGCTCACCGTGTCTCGATCGGGCGACGCACACTGCTGGGTGCGAATGCCGGCATCGGCATATCCCTCGGTGACGACTGCGTCGTCGAGGCCGGCCTCTACGTCACGGCCGGCTCGAAGATCGTGCTGGCGGACGAAGCGCCGCGGCACGACGGATCGCTCCCGTCGGTCAAGGGGGCGGAACTCTCGGGGCGAGACGGAATGCTCTACCGTCGCAACTCGCTCACCGGCGCGATCGAAGCGGTGCGCCGCACGGGCGTGGGGGTCACCCTCAACGAGGCGCTGCACGCGTAGAGTCGCACCAACCTTTCCGAGGAGGAACGCCCGTGAGCAAGCGCATGCCGAAGAAGCTCTACGAGTCGGAACTCATGCGACTGCAGGCGGAGCTCGTCGACATGCAGGCCTGGGTGCAGCAGAGCGGGGCTCGGGTCGTCGTGCTCTTCGAGGGCCGCGACGCAGCGGGTAAAGGCTCGACCATCAAGCGCGTGTCGGAGTACCTCAATCCGCGCGTGACGAGGATCGTCGCGTTGCCTACTCCGAGCGAACGCGACAAGACGCGCTGGTACTTCCAGCGATACGTGCCGCATCTGCCCGCCGCCGGTGAGATCGTCCTCATGGACCGCTCCTGGTACAACCGGGCCGGCGTCGAGCGGGTCATGGGCTACTGCACCGATGCACAGTACGAGCGGTTCCTGCGGCAAGCACCGATCTTCGAGCGGATGCTGATCGAAGACGGCATCCTTCTCCTCAAGTACTGGTTCAGCGTCTCCGACATCGAGCAGGAGAAGAGGTTCCGATCGCGCGCCGAAGACCCGATGCGGCGCTGGAAGCTGAGCCCGAACGACGTCTCGTCGATCACGAAGTGGGAAGACTACTCGCGAGCCAAGGACGCGATGTTCGTCCACACCGATACCCCTGAGTCTCCCTGGTTCGAGGTGGACAACGAGGACAAGCGCCGCGGCCGCGTCAACATGATCGCGCATCTGCTCTCACAGATCCCCTACGGTCCGGTTGCGCGCGAGGTGGTCGATATCCCGGCGCGCCCGCCCGCGGGCACTTACAACCGCCCCCCGCAGAAGTTCAGTTCGCACGTCCCCGACTACGCAGCGACGGTCGAGGCACGCAAGAAGCGCTGAACCCGAGGTTCACGGTGCCCGTGCCACGAACTGACAACCGGGCTTGCCAATGATCCCGTTTCGTTTAATATACTAGTATGAGTATTCTGATCGCGAGTGCGCTCGCTCTTGCCAGTATCGTCCCAACGGTTGCGCCGGCTGTCGCGCCCGAGCAGGACGGAGTGTGCGGAGCACACGCCGCCTCCTGGGTCGGGGCCAGCTACACCGGCACCAGCGCAAAATTCGACTCCACCGCCACCTTCGACCTCGAGCTCGGGACGGCGGGTGACCTCGTCACGACGAAGGTCGCCACCGGAACGTATTGGGGCTCAGCCGAAGTCGATTTCACGACATCCGGGTCGAATCAGGGAATGCAGATCTCCCCGAGCGGCGCTTTCTCGTGGACCACATACGAAGACACCCCCGACGGACGCGTCCCGGTATCCACACAGAGCGTGCAGGCCAAGAGCTGCGACGCGGACGGGATGGTCACCATCGCATCGGTCAGTGTGTCGGGAGGCTTTCTGGGGCTGTTCAGCTTCGAAGGTGACCTTCAGCGCCGCTGACCCCACGACGGGTCGCCCCCCTGCCAGGTGTCGGGGCGACCCCGCGACCCTCGGTAGAGCTCGGCGCTCTGGACTGGCTACGCTTCTCTGGTAGCCACATTGACGGAACCAGTACTCGAGCGCGCGGCGGCACCGTCAGGTGCGCGCCTGCGGGCTGCGTCGGCGATCCTCGGCGCGACCGCGCTGATCGCCGTCCTCACGGCGCTCATCGTCCTCGCCCGCGCGGGTGGCGACACCGCGACGGCGTGGCCCGTCACATGGGAGCTCCAGAACAGCGACAACGGCGTGCTCTTCCAGTATGTCCACGACATGCTCACGGGGCGCACGCTCGACTGGAGCTTCTCGCCCCAGGTGTACGTGTTTCCTGAAGTCCCGATGAGCGTCCTCGCCTACGTGCTGGCAGGTGGCTCGGTGCAGGCGTACTTCGTGTTCGTCGCCGCCATCAACAACGCCGCGCTCTTCCTGGGACTGTACCTGCTGGTGCGCCTGCTGCATCCGTCGGAGCGACAGGCTACGTGGCTCGCGCGCGCGGGGATCGCGATGCTCCCGCTCCTGATCCTCCCGCTCCTCGGAACCAGCTGGCTGCAGTCCTACCATCTCGCGCCCACGTACTACTTCGGCATGTACCTCCTGGTGATCGCCGCCCCCTCGTTCTACCTCGTGAGCTCGACCCGGTCGCGCGTTCTGCTCGGTGCAGCGATCGTCCTGACCGCAGCATCCAATCCACTCGCCCTCGTCTTCTGCGTGCCTCCCCTGATCCTCGTACTGCTGGTCCGCAGTGTCCGGCACGGCTTCCGCAGCACGCGACGTGCGGCCGCGGTGTCGGGCATTCTGCTGCTCACGGCACTCGCCGTGCGGGTCGTCTTCTTCTCGAGGCTGCAGGGCACCTCCCCGCTCAACTACATCGACCTCGATGCCTTCCTCGGCAGGCTCGGTGACCTTGAGCCTCACTTCGCGCTCATGGTGGCGGACACGACGACGCGCATCGTTCTCACCGTGGGCGCCCTGTGCGCGGTCGCCTGCCTGGTGTTCGCGATCGTGGGTGCGGTGCGCTATCTGCGAGCCGACCGCAGCGCGGTCCCCACCGACCGGGCCCTGGTCGGCCTCTACTTCGGCCTGGTCCCACTGGCAGGTCTGTCGGCGACGGCGGCACTGTTGATCACTCACTACCTGTACGCGTGGCTCGTGCTCATCGGCCCGATGGTCTTCGTGCTTCTGGCGGTGCCGCGACGGTGGGTGCCTCGCGTGGCGCCGATCGGCGCGGGCGTGCTGCTCGTCACCGGCATGGTGACGGGCGCTGTGTCCGGAGTCGCCGGCTCCGGCGACTATCTGACGGCTCGCAGCGCCGAGACCCAGTGCCTCGACGAGAACCTGCCCGCCGGTGTCGAGCTCGGCTACTCGACCTTCTCCGATGCGCGACGCCTGTCGTTGACCTCCGAACGCCCGTTCCGTCTGATCCAGATCACGGCCGATGCGCAGCCCTCGTATTGGTTGACCAATCGGACCTACGCCAAGACCGAGGGCGGCCAGTTCTTCTACATCAACGATCACGGCGACGAGGCCGCGATCAGCACTGCCGTGATCACGGGCCTGTTCGGCAACCCGGACAGCAGCTTCGGCTGCGGTCCGGGTCAGACCGTGCTCGTATACAGCGAGCCGAGCAAGCTCGCGGCGATCAAGACGTTCTACAACGAGAATCCGGGAACCTAGCCGCCGGCTGCGCGATCCCGCTCAGACGAGGATCAGCGACAGCGTGTACGTCCACACGCAGATGACGGCCAGCATCCCGAGGCTGTAGCCGATCGAAGCGCGCAGGATCTCGCCCTCCCGGCCCGACAAGCCGACCGCCCCCGCCGCGATCGCGATCGACTGCGGAGAGATGACCTTCGCGGTCGTCCCGCCCGCCGTGTTCGCGGCGATGAGCAGATCGGGCTGCACGCCGATCCGCTCGGCGGTCGCGACCTGGAGCGGTCCGAAGAGCGTGTTGTTGTTGACGACCGACCCGGTGAGGAACACACCGATCCACCCGATGATCGGCGCGAAGAGCGGGAAGAGCGAGCCGACGCCGGCGAGCGCCGCCCCGATACTTGCCGATCCCCCGGAGTAATTCGCGATGTTGGCGAGCACCAGGATCAGCGCGATCAGCACGAGCGCCTGCCACAGCTCTCGCAGTGTCTGACGAAGTTCGTGCCAGAGGTCGCCCCATTTCAGCGACGGCGTCGTCAAGAACGACACGATGACGGCGAGGAGGATCGCGGTGCCGGTGGCGTTGAGCGGCGTGAAGTCCCACGTGGTGGCGACCACGGTTCCGTTCGCGGTCGTGACGTCTCCGGTGAGGCCAGGGATCGGGAATGTGAACACCGCGCCTGCGAGCGGTCCAGCTGCCGCGAAGAGCTGCTTGAACCACGGGATGCTCCACACGAGGATGAACCCGGTCAGGATGTAGAACGGGCTCCACGCGATCGCGATCTCGCGGACGGTGTGGCGTTCGGCGGGCGGTGCCTCGCCGCCGTCCTCGCGGAAGACGTGCTTCGGGCGCCAGACGCGCCCGAAGACGAAGAGCGCGACCATCGCCGCCAGGCCGGCGCCGAGGTCGGCGAGTTCGGGGCCGAGGAACCACAGCACTCCGGCCTGCACGCCGCTGAAGACGATGCTCACCACGAGCGCCGCGGGCCAGGTCTCACGCAGGCCCCGCCACCCGTCGAGGATCACCACCAGCAGGAACGGCACCAGCAGCGTGAGCGGCTGCAGAACCAGCACCATCGTGCGCGACAGGTCCATCACGTCGATGCCGGCGACCTGCGCGCCGACGATGACAGGGATGCCGATCGCCCCGTAGGCGCCCGCCGCGACGTTCGCGACGAGCGAGACCATCGCCGCCTTGACCGGCTTGAAGCCGAGCTGCACCAGGAGCGCTGCACAGATCGCGATCGGCACACCGAAGCCCGCAGCACCCTCGAGGAACGCGCCGAACGCGAAGCTGATGAGAAGCACCTGGATGCGCTGGTCGGGCGAGACACCCGAGATCGACGCGCGGATCACGTCGAAGCGGCCGCTCGCCACGGCCAGCCGGTAGAGCCACACCGCCATGACGATGATGTAGGCGATCGGCCAGATCGCGGTGAGCAGCCCGATCAGGCCAGATCCGGCGACGCCGGATGCCGGCATCCCGAACACGACCATGGCTACGACGATCTCGACCACCACCGCGATGATGGCGGCGATGATGCCCTTCAGCTTGAAGACGACTAGGCACACCAGGAAGACGAGGATGGGGATCGCGGCAACGAGCGCGGAGAGCCACACACTCCCGAGCGGGTCGATGTTCTGCATCCACATGGGAGAGCTCCGTCTCGTCGGTCTCGCGCGCAGGCGATGGTGAGGCCCACGCGCCACGATAGCGAGTCATCGGCGACTGAGCCCGCACCGCCGCCGGATCAATCCGGCTCGGCGATATCGCGCACCCGCCCTCCCCCGCACGAACACAGGCGATCGCGCGAGAACAGGAGGTTCTGCGCAGGATCGTCCTGCCTCCGTGCGTTGTCCTGTGTCGGTGCGGGCTCGGCGGTGCGGGGGCGCGGTCAGTCGCGGAGACGTACCGACAGGCAGGTGACGCAGCCCTCGAGCTTCTCGAACTCCGACACCGGCGTGGTCAGAACCTCCAGGCCGCGGCCGCGCAGCAGCGCGGCGGTCGCGGGAGCATCGTCCGACATGAGAACGGTCGATTCGTCGAGCACGACGACCGCGGTGCCGTGCTCTTCGGGTACTGCAAGGAATCGGTCGAACATCGACGGGTCGTCCACGAGCGGCTCGAACCCGATGATCGTGCCGTCCGGCAGCGCCGTGATCCCGGACTTGAGGTGCAGCACCTTGGTGACGGGCACCTGCACCACCGTCCACCCCCGTGGCTCCAGCGCGGCGCGCAGCTGCGCGATCCCCTCGGAGTTCGTGCGCAGCGACGCTCCGACGTAGACGGTGCGCCCGACCTTCAGCACATCCCCTCCATCGAGCGTGCCGGGTTCGACGATCTCGACGGCATCCAGACCGGATGCCGCCACCACCGCCTGCACCGTCGGCTTCTCGCCCCGTCGCGATTCCGCGCCGGCGCGGGCGAGCACCGCCAGATGGTCGAACACGATCACCGCATCTTCGACGAAGACGCCGTCGGGCTGAGCATCCGCCGCGGGGATCTCGATGATCTCCCACCCGCGCCCGCGGAACACCTCGAGGTACCACTGCCACTGTTCGCGAGCACGCGCAGGGTCGACCTCAACCCTGTCGAGATGGGTCAACTCACCGTCGGCGAGTGCCGGAGACGGTGGCCGGACCAGCAGCCGCGCCACTCAGCGCGCGCCCGGATAGTCGCGCGCGGGTGCGCCCACGTACAGCTGCTGCGGGCGACCGATCTTGGTCTGCGGGTCGGACTGCATCTCACGCCAGTGCGCGAGCCAGCCGGGAAGACGCCCGATTGCGAACAGCACCGTGAACATGCGCGTCGGGAAGCCCATCGCCTTGTAGATGACACCGGTGTAGAAGTCGACGTTCGGGTAGAGGCGACGCTCCTTGAAGTAGTCGTCTTCGAGCGCGAGCTGCTCGAGCTCCTTGGCGAGATCGAGCAGCGGGTCGCTCACGCCCAGCGCGTCGAGCACTTCATCGGCCGACTCCTTGACGAGGCGCGCACGCGGGTCGTAATTCTTGTAAACGCGGTGGCCGAAGCCCATGAGCTTGACCCCGTCCTCCTTGTTCTTGACGCGTTCGACGAAGCGCTGCACGCTCTCACCCGAGTCTCGGATCTGCGCCAGCATTTCCAGAACCGCCTCGTTCGCACCACCGTGCAGGGGTCCGTAGAGAGCGTTGATGCCCGCCGAGATCGACGAGAACTGGTTCGCCCCGGTCGAGCCGACCAGGCGCACGGTCGAGGTGGAGGCGTTCTGCTCGTGATCCTCGTGCAGGATCAGGAGCCGCTCGAGCGCGCGGGACATGACCGGGTCGATGTCGTAGATCTCGGACAGCACCCCGAAGTTGAGCTTGAGGAAGTTGTCGACGAATCCCAGCGAGTTATCGGGATACAGGAACGCCTGGCCGATGCTCTTCTTGTGCGCGTAGGCCGCGATGACGGGGAGCTTCGCGAGCATCCGGATCGTGTTCAGCTCGACGTGCTCGGGGTTGTTGGGGTCGGACTCGTCTTCGTAGTACGTCGAGAGGGCGGCTGTGGCCGACGACAGCACCGACATCGGGTGTGCCGTCGTGGGAAGCGACGAGAAGAAGCGCTTGAGGTCTTCGTGGAGCAGAGTGTGATGGCGGATGCGCTCATCGAACGCCGCGAGCTCGTCTGCCGTCGGCAGCTCGCCGTAGAGGAGGAGCCACGCGACCTCGAGGTAGGTGCTGTTCTTCGCGAGCTGCTCGATCGGATACCCGCGGTAACGCAGGATGCCCTTGTCTCCGTCGATGAAGGTGATCGCGGACTTCGTCGCAGACGTGTTGACGAATCCGTAGTCGAGGGTCGTGTGGCCCGTCTGGCGGGTGAATGTCGAGATGTCGACACTCGCCGCGCCGTCCGTCGCAGGCAGCACGGGGAACTCCGCCGTCCGGTCGCCGATGGTCAGGGTGGCCTTCTGCTGGATGTCCGCGTCGCTCACGGCGCCTCCTTGCGATCTCTGGGTCGATCCGGGGTGTCGTCGGCCGGCCCGAAAGGCCCGAAGGGGCCGATCCGAGTGCCGTGGCGATGACGGAGGATGGCCCGCTACCGCGTCTTTACAGCCTAGTGGCCGCATCGACCAACCATCGCAACTGCCAAAGCCCTGGGGACTCTCATGGAGGAAAGGTCCTAACTCCGCGCGGCGGACCCGGTTGCGTGGCCTTCCCCTTCGCATCCGGCATCGCCCATTCCCATCGGCACCAGCCTGTTGCGTGTCGCGGTCGGCGTGTAACATACTGGTATGCACAAATCCCGCCTGCTCTCTTTCCCCGCGGCAATCGCTTCCATCACCATCGCAACGTTAGGCGCTGTGGCACTCGCTCCGCTGAGTGCCAGCGCCGACTCGTCCCCGCCTCCGGCCGATTCGTCGACTGTGTGCGCCGAGCGGGTCACCTTGAATGACGGGTGGTTGCCCGGATCAATCGACACGTCGTTGCCGGGATCAGAGGTTGATGAGCTTGCACAGCCGGATCTGCCTCCTGTGTATGACTACACGTATGAGAGCGACCAGTACGGATACCTCACACATGAGCAGTACACGGTGGCAGGAACGTTGTGGGTGCAGCGGTGGTACACCTACCACGAGAAGAACAGTCGCGTCGCGACGATGGCCGTCCAGTACGGACCCGGCTACCCTGCCGACGGTCCTCGTGAGCTGAGCTATGCGTACGACTACGACTCGACGGGTCAACTGACCAGCAAGGTGACATCGGTGGACGGTCAGCTCTGGGTCACGCGCTCGTACGGATACGACCGGTTCGGCCGGACTGACGCGATGGCAGTCCAGTACGGATCGGGATATCCAGTCCCTACCACCGGTCCGCTCGCAGGCCTTCAGAGCCTCGCCTACAGCTACGAGTACGACGATCTGACCAGAGTGCACGGTACGACCATCTCGACCGGTGCGGCACCGGACCAGCCGTGGGTTCAGTGCGGCTACACCTACACCCCGGCAGACT
This sequence comes from Microbacterium rhizomatis, assembly GCF_008710745.1. GTDB lineage: Bacteria > Actinomycetota > Actinomycetes > Actinomycetales > Microbacteriaceae > Microbacterium > Microbacterium rhizomatis. The sequence goes on along the minus strand of NZ_VYSA01000001.1, from coordinate 111,630 downwards.
CGTTCAACAAGTCATCGATGGCCGTGTCGGTCGCGTACGCCACCGACACACCGATCCCCGCCGAAGGTCCTCTTGCAGGACATCGTGAGCTCACGTATGTCTACAAGGCCTGGTTCCAGTCCGCTCCCCTCCTCGAGTCCATCCGCGCCGGCCTCACCGCTGACGGTGAGGTCCTCGAGCGCTTCGACACCGTTCGATAGGCATCACCCACCGCGGGCGGCCCCGCTGACCATCATCGGAGGACGATGGTCAGCGGGGCCCGGCAGGTGCGCTCAAGCGGGCGGCGGCGGCGGCGATCCGCTCGTCGGTCGCCGTGAGCGAGAACCGCACGTGCTCGGGGAAATGGCTGCCGTAGAAGTGCCCCGGTCCTGCCAGGATCCCGAGCCGTGCGAGCCGCTCGATGCTCTCCCAGGCGTCACGCCCCTCGGTCGCCCAGAGGTACAGACCCGCCGTGCTGTGGTCGATCCGGAACCCCGCCGCCGCGACAGCCGGCTTGAGCACCGCACGGCGCTGCCGGTACAGCTCCTTCTGCACCGCGACATGCGCATCGTCGCCCAGCGCGGCGACCATCGCGGCCTGCACGGGTGCCGGCGGCATCAGGCCCAGGTGCTTGCGCGCCGTGAGCAGCTGCTCGACGATCCGGGGATCACCGGCGAGGAACGCAGCGCGATAACCTGCAAGATTGGACTGCTTGCTCAGCGAGTACACGGACAGGACGCCGCGTTCATCGTCATCGATGATGTCAGGGCGCAGGATGCTGGGTACGGGCTCGTGGGCCCACTGCGCGTCCCACCCGAGCTCCGCGTAGCACTCGTCCGACGCGATCACCGCGCCGAGCTCGCGTGCGCGACGCACGGCGACGCGGAGGGAAGGGGCATCCCACACGCGGCCGTCGGGGTTCCCGGGAGAGTTGATCCAGATCAGCTTCGTGCCCACAGGCCAGTGCGCGGGGTCGTCGATCGCCACGGGCGTCGCGCCGATGAGGCGTGCGCCGACCTCATAGGTGGGGTACGCCGCACGGGGGTGCACGACGATGTCGCCAGGGCCGAGATCGAGCAGGAGCGGGAGCAGCGCGACGAGCTCCTTCGACCCGATCGTGGGCAGCACGTGCGCAGGCGTCAGACTCGGCACAGCACGTCGCCGCGCGTACCAATCGACGATGGCCTCGCGCAGGGCCGGGGTTCCCACAGTCTGGGGATAGGCATGGGCGTCGGTCGCCGCACGCAGCGCCTCAGCGACGATGTCAGGCGTCGGGTCGACCGGAGAGCCGATCGACAGGTCGACGATGCCGTCGGGGTGGGAGCGGGCCAGCGCCGCGTACGGAGCCACCGCGTCCCACGGGTAGTCTGCGAGGTCCGAGACGCCCATGTCAGCGGGCCCGGCGCGCGATCACTCGGGAGGTCACTCGCCCTGCGGCGGGAGTGCAGCGATGATGGGGTGGTCGGAGTGGATCACGCCGACCTTGGCGGCGCCGCCCGGAGAGCCGACCTCATCGAAGAACTCGACATTGGCCTTGTAGTAGTCAGACCACTCTTCCGGCAGGTCGTCTTCATAGTAGATCGCCTCGACGGGGCAGACCGGTTCGCATGCACCGCAGTCCACGCACTCGTCGGGGTGGATGTAGAGCGACCGGTCGCCCTCGTAGATGCAGTCCACCGGGCACTCGTCGATGCAGGCGCGGTCCTTCACATCGACGCACGGGAGGGCGATCACATACGTCACGGGTTCAGTCTAGTTGGGCTCGCGCCGAGCTCGGCGACGTGCTCGCCCGGTGTCGCGGCCACCTCGGCGTCACCCCGGCGGATGCCGGAGAGGTCGGGCCACGCGACGACGAGGGCGACGAGCACGGGCACGGCGATCGTCCAGACGATGCCCACCGGGAATGCGTCGGGGGCGGCGGCCGGAACGATCACCGATCCGCCGGGGCCGCGGCCCGAGAAGACGAGGGTGGTCAGCATCATGCCGATGCCCGTTGCCAGCGCCGCCCAGCGGTCGGAGGTGAGCAGCCGCACGGCCGCGAGGAGCGCGGCGCTGCCGATCACCGCCAGCGCCAGTCCGAGCGGGAACCAGTCCAGCATGTAGGACTGGGCGATCGTGCCCGCCAGTCCGTAAACACCACCGACGATGAGCGCGATGATCCACGAGCCGAACCGAGACCAGGAGAATGCCACGGCGCCAGTCTAGGTCGCCGGTCGCCGAGCAGCCTGGGAAGCGAGGACGCACGCCGTCACGACGCGAGGCCCCACAGTCGCAGCACGGCGGCGACCACAGCGGCCGCGATCACGACGACGAGGAACGGGGCTCGCACGAGGAGGAGTCCCCCGGCCACCAGAAGGGCCGGGATGCGTGCATCCACGACGATCTCCTGCCCTGACGCGAGGGTCTGCACCCCGACGAGCGCAGCCAGGAGCGCGACGGTGAGCAGATCGGCGATCCGGGCCGGCCGGGGCGCCTCGAGCAGCCTCGGGGGGACGAGATAGCCGAGCCCCTTGAGCGCGACGCAGATGCTCGATGCCAGGAGGACGGCGGTCCAGAGAGTCACGGCAGCCCCTCGCGCTCCGGGACGTCGTCCGGCTCGTCCTCGCCCCACCTGTGAACACGCGCGGCCACGTCGGCGCTGCGGCGTCCGAGCCAGTTGAACCACCCGACGATGATCGCCACGATCGCTGCGACGAGGACGGGCACTCCGGGCATGAGCACCGGAGTGAGGGCGACCGCGACGACCGCGGCAGCGACGCCGACGGCGATCGCCTGAAGCTGACGCAGTCGCGGCCAGAGGAGTGCCAGGAATGCGGCCGCGGCCGCAGCATCCAATCCGTACGCTCTCGGGTCGCCCAGCACATCACCGAGGAGCCCGCCCGCGAGTGTCGAGAGGTTCCAGCCGATGTAGATGCCGAGGCCCGTCACCCAGAAGCCCACGGTGCGGGCTCTGGATGTCGTCTGGGCGAGCGCCACAGCGGTCGACTCATCGATCGTGAACTGCGCGGCGGCCGCCCGCCGCCACGCACCCGGGCCGATGACCGGCGACATGCGCATTCCGTAGGCGACGTTGCGGACGCCCAGGAGCGACGCAGAGGCGACAGCGGAGGGAAGGGCGACGAGCCCGCCGCCGCTGAAGACGCCGACGAAGGCGAACTGCGATCCACCCGTGAACATGAACAGGCTCAGGACGCACGTCTGCCAGATGTCGAGACCGGATGCCACGGCCAGCGCGCCGAACGAGATGCCGTACGCGCTCGTGGCCAGCGCCACGCCCAGCCCCGACCGCGCAGCGCGCCGTGCAGACGGGTCAGGCTCAGCGGGGGTGGAGCGCGACGTCACCGCCCGAGCTTATCGAGCGTGCGTCCCTGGCCCACGTGGCCGATCCGACATCCGTGGCCGCATTCCTGCCACCGCGGACCCTCCGGGGTCAGGCGCTCGCGTTCGCGTCCTGACGCTTCAGGCGGGCCGTGGCGCGCGCGCGCTCGGTCGCATCGAGATTCACCTTGCGGATGCGCACCATTTCAGGCGTGACCTCGACGCACTCGTCCTCGCGGGCGAACTCGAGGCTCTCCTCGAGCGAGAGCTGACGCGACGGCGTCATCGACTCGAACGTGTCGGAGGTCGACTGACGCATGTTGGTCAGTTTCTTCTCCTTCGTGATGTTCACGTCCATGTCGTCGTTGCGCGAGTTCTCGCCGATGACCATGCCCTCGTAGACCTCCTGCGTGGGCTGCACGAAGAACGACATGCGCTCCTGGAGGGCGATGATCGCGAAGGGGGTGACGACGCCGCTGCGGTCCGCGACGATCGATCCGTTCTGACGCGTGACGATCTGGCCGGCCCACGGCTCGTAGCCGTGCGAGATCGCGTTGGCGATGCCCGTGCCGCGCGTGGTGGTGAGGAATTCGGTGCGGAAGCCGATCAGGCCGCGCGAAGGCACGACGAACTCCATCCGCACCCAGCCGGTGCCGTGGTTTGTCATGTTCTCCATTCGACCGCGGCGGGTGGCCAGCAGCTGCGTGATCGCACCGAGGTAATCCTCAGGGGCGTCGATCGTCAGGTGCTCGAACGGCTCGTACGTCTTGCCGTCGACCTTCTTGGTGACCACCTGGGGCTTGCCCACGGTGAGCTCGAAGCCCTCACGGCGCATGTTCTCGACGAGGATCGCGAGAGCCAGTTCGCCGCGGCCCTGCACCTCCCACGCGTCGGGGCGTCCGATGTCGACGACCTTGAGCGAGACGTTTCCGATCAGCTCGCGGTCGAGCCGGTCCTTCACCAGCCGCGCGGTGAGCTTGTGCCCCTTGACCTTGCCGGCCAGCGGCGACGTGTTCGTGCCGATCGTCATCGAGATGGCCGGATCGTCGACGTGGATCTGCGGGAGCGGACGCACGTCGTCGGGGTCGGCGATCGTCTCCCCGATCGTGATGTCGGGGAAGCCTGCGATCGCGACGATGTCGCCGGGCGCGGCGCTCTCAGCCGGGTAGCGCTCGAGCGCGCGCGTCTTCAGCAGCTCGGTGATGCGCGCGTTGCTGGTCGTGCCGTCGGCGCGCACCCAGGCGACCGTCTGGCCCTTCTTGAGCGTGCCGTTGAAGACGCGAAGCAGGGCGAGACGACCGAGGAACGGGCTCGAGTCGAGGTTCGTGACCCACGCCTGCAGCGGAGCCTCGTCGTCGTACGAGGGGGCGGGGACGTGCTCGAGGATCGCCTCGAAGAGGGGCTCGAGGTCGTCGTTGTCGGGAAGGCTGCCGTTGGCGGGCCGATTGTGGGATGCCGCGCCCGCACGCCCGCTCGCATACACGACGGGCACATCCAGCAGGGCGTCGACATCGAGGTCGGGAACGTCGTCGACGAGGTCGGACGCGAGCCCGAGGAGGAGGTCGTGCGACTCTTCCTCCACCTCGGCGATGCGCGCGTCGGGGCGGTCGGTCTTGTTGACGAGGAGAATGACGGGAAGCTTGGCCTCGAGAGCCTTGCGCAGCACGAAGCGCGTCTGCGGGAGCGGCCCTTCACTGGCGTCGACCAGGAGCACGACGCCGTCGACCATCGACAGGCCGCGCTCGACCTCGCCCCCGAAGTCCGCGTGACCGGGCGTGTCGATGACGTTGATCGTCACGGGACCATCCGTGGCGTGGGCGCCCTTGTACGTGATCGCCGTGTTCTTGGCGAGGATCGTGATGCCCTTCTCACGCTCGAGATCGTTCGAGTCCATCGCGCGTTCGTCGACGTGCGCGTGCTCGCCGAACGAGCCGGTCTGACGAAGCATGGCATCGACGAGCGTCGTCTTGCCGTGGTCGACGTGGGCAACGATCGCGACGTTGCGGAGGTCTGAACGGTGGGCGCGCGCCATGAAAGGTCCTTGCAGATTGGGGATTCGCCCGAAAGAGGGCTCACTCATTCTACTCGGTCGCGCCTGACCGACTCCCGACGGGAGATCCCACGCGGCTCCGGGAGGGTGCTCGCACCCGTGCGCGGCGCCCTGGGTGGCCGGTCAGGCCGCTCCGCGGGCCTCGCGGCGCTCGCGCTGGATCTCCGGGTCCGGCACGGGAACGGCCGCGATCAGACGCTTCGTGTAGTCCTCGCGGGGATTGCGCAGAATCTGATCGCGTGTACCCACCTCGACGAGCTTTCCGTGCCACATCACCGCGATGCGATCGGCCAGCGCGTCGATCACAGCCAGGTCGTGGCTGATGAAGAGGCATGCGAAGCCGCGCTCGCGCTGAAGTTCGCGCAACAGCTCCAGCACGGTCGCCTGCACCGAGACATCCAGTGCGCTCGTGGGTTCGTCGGCGACGAGGACGTCGGGATTCAGCGCGAGCGCCCGCGCGATGCCGACCCTCTGCTTCTGGCCACCCGAGAGTTCGTGAGGGAACCGCGACGAGTACGCCCACGGAAGGCGCACCGAATCCAACAGGTTGCCGACGCGCTTGTCGAGGGCGGCACCCTTGACCCCCTCGGAGAGGAAGATGGGCTCGCCGATCGAATCGCCGATCGTCATGCGCGGATTGAGCGAGCTCGACGGGTCCTGGAAGACGATCCCGACCGTCCGGTGCAGCTCGTGGATGAGGTTCCGGTTGGCGTGGGAGATGTCCAGGCCCGCGACTTCGAGACGGCCGGAGTGCACGGGGAGGAGGCCGATCGTCGCACGCCCGATGGTCGTCTTCCCCGAACCGGATTCGCCCACGAGTCCGAGCACTTCACCCTTGTAGATGTCGAGGGTGATCTGATCTGCCGCCCGGAACGCGGGAACCCTGCCCCGCTTGGGATATTCGATCGCGACGTCGGTGAACGACACGGCGATCGGTCGATCGGTCGGAGCGGCCACGACCGGTGCCGGATCGTCCTCGCTCGCCACGGTGATGCGCGGAACGGCGGCCAGCAGCGCCTGCGTGTAGGGATGCTGAGGGTCGGCGAAGACCTCCGCGACGGTACCGGTCTCGACGATCTCACCGGTGCGCATCACCGCGATGCGATCGGCCATGTCCGCGACGACGCCCATGTCATGGGTGATGAGGAGGATCGCCGAGCCCATCCGCTGCTGCAGCTTGCGCATGAGGTCGAGGATCTCGGCCTGCACGGTGACATCGAGAGCGGTCGTCGGCTCATCCGCGACGAGGAGCACCGGGTCGCACGAGAGCGACTGCGCGATCATGGCGCGCTGCCGCTGACCGCCCGACAGCTGATGGGGGTAGGAATCGAACGCCTTCACCGGGTCCGGGAGCTCCACGAGGCCGAGCAACTCGATCGCTCGCACCTTGCCCTGCGCGGGAGACATGCCGAAGTGCTGACGCAGCGTCTCGACGATCTGGAATCCGACCGTGAGGACGGGGTTGAGCGCGGTCATCGGCTCTTGGAAGATCATCGAGATCTGCTTGCCGCGGACGTCCTGCAGCTGGCGGGGCGAGAGGCCGCGTAGCTCACGGCCGAGCAGCTTCGCGCTGCCCGAGACCCGCGCGTTGTTGGGAAGCAGCCCGAGCAGTGCGAGGGAGCTGACGCTCTTGCCGGAACCGGACTCCCCGACGATGGCGAGGACTTCGCCGGCAGCGATCTGATAGCTGACGTGCTTGGCGGCGGGAACCCAGACGTTGTCGACGCCGAAGTCCACCGACAGATCTGTGACCTCCAGCACCGGGGCGAGCTGGGTGGGACCGGACATCTTCGGGCCGTAGCCGACTCCGGAAACGTTCATCGACGGGATCCTTCCTTCGAGCTGACAACGCTCCGTGCAGACGAGGACGCGGCGTGATCGCCGGCCGGTGGTGCGACGATGGACGGATGGAAAGCAGCACGCCCATCGTCTACCGCTCGCGCACGAGCACCGTCATCGCGGTCATCGCATGGGTGATCCTCGCTGCCTCCGGCATCGCCACGATCGTCACCGCGTTCGATTCCGCGAGAGCCGTGTACGCGCTGGTCCCCCTGGCGCTGATCGCCCTGCTGGTCTATGAACTGCTCTGGCAGCCGCGCGTCGTGGTCGACGATGACGGCGTCGTCCTGGACGACCTGTTCCACACGGTGTCGATCCCGTGGACGTCGGTCATCGCCGTCGAGACGCAATGGGCTCTGACCATCGTCACCCCGAAGCGGCGCTACCGCTCGTCCGCGGCGCCCGCGCCCGGATTCATCGCGCGACCCCATCTGGGTCGAGACAGCACGAGTCCCGAGGTGGGGCGCGACGGCGGAGTGCGCAAGTCCGACGCCCTCGGCACCGATTCGGGTGACGCCGCGTACATCGTCAGACGCCGCTGGCTCGATCTGGTCGAAGGCGAGCGCATACCCATCGGTCGCGCCGACACCGACCGACCGAGCGTACGACTCCACTCCGCGACGATGATCGCCGTGGTGCTCCTGGCCGCGGCGAGCGTTCCGGCTCTGCTCGCGCTGTAGCAGCGTCACAGTCCTCGCTCCGGCCGCTTGTCTTCGATGTCGGGGCGACGGTCCACGGGGTCCTCTGCCGCAGCATCCAGCAACGTCAGCGGCTCGTCGGGCTCCGGAGCGTCCTTCGTGCGGCGGATCGAGAACCTTCTGCTGCGCGGATCGAACGCTTCGCGAAGGGCGTCGCCGAAGATGTTGGCCGAAAGCGCCAGCGTCACGATGAAGATCGCCGGCCACCAGAACAGCCACGGACGAACCGTGAACGCGGACTGATTCACGCCGATCAGAAGACCGAGAGACACGTCAGGTGAGCGGATGCCGTAGCCCAGGAGCGAGATCGCCGCCTCCAGGAGGATCGCCGCCGCCGCCAGCAACGACCCCGAAACGATGATCACACCGGTCGCGTTGGGCAGGATGTGCCGGAAGATGATGCGCGCATCGGAGGCGCCCGCGACGCGCGCGGCCTCGACGAACTCACGCTCGCGGAGAGAGAGGAACTCACCGCGCACGAGACGGGCGATCACCATCCAGCTCACGAAGCCGAGCATGATCCCGAGTACCCATACGCCCACCGCACCGGCCCAGTTACCCACGACGGCAGCGATGATGATCGCGGGGATGACGATGAAGACGTCGGTGATGCGCATGAGCACCGAGTCGACCCAGCCGCGGTAATAGCCCGCGATGGCTCCGATCGTCACGCCGACGATCAGCGCGATACCGGTGATGAGGATCATCGCGACGAACGAGTTCTGGATGCCTCGCATCGTCATCGCGAAGTAGTCGCGGCCGATGCGGTCCTGTCCGAAGGGATGGTCACCGAGAGAGAACGGGAACAGCTGGAGCGTCGGTTCGCCGCCGTTCACGATGCCCGTCGACAGGTCGTAGTAGTTGTACTGCCACCACCCGGGGATCGGCCCGAGGCCGATCGCGGAGGTCGCGAAGATGACGACCGCGAGCAGGACGATGAGCGCGATCAGCCCGGTGCGCTGGGCGAGGAAGCGCCGCAGGACGAGACGGCCTTGGCTGACGGAAGGCTTGCGGTCGAGTTCGTCGACCGTGCTGGGCAGCGATGCGGACATCAACGGACCCTCACTCTCGGATCGAGCGCCGCGTATGCGAGGTCGGCGAGGAAGTTGAACAGGATCGCCATCACGGCGATGACGAGGAAGTACCCCATCACCGGGTATATGTCACCTGGCCCCAGAGATCGTTGGAACAGCGCGCCCATACCGGGTATCGCGAAGATGTACTCCGTGATGATCGCGCCACCGAGGAGAGCGCCGAGGTCGGTGGCGATGAGGGTGGTGATGGGGATCAGGACGTTGCGGAAGGCGTGACGCACGACCACCACACGCTCGGGCATTCCCTTGGCGCGCGCGGTTCGCACGTAGTCCTGGCTCAGCACCTCGATCATGCCCGCTCGCGCGTACCTGGTGTACCCGGCGAACGAGATCGTGAGCAGCGAAAGCGTGGGAAGCAGCAGGTGGAAGAACACGTCCAGGCCCGTGCGCCACATGTTGTCCGGATCATAACCGGGAGTGGACGAGCCCACCGTCGCGATCGGGCGTCCGCTCATGTCGTCCATGTATCCGGGGAAGGACTGCATGAAGCGGTCGACGAGGATGAGCATCCCGATGAGCAGGGCGACCAGCATCCCGAGCCGGATGTTCTGCCTGCGGTCGTCGCCGCCGACCAGGAAGCCGGTCAGCGCGCCCACGAGGAGGGCGACGACCGCGAGGATCACGATCGTGCCGGGCGTGGAGATGTCGAAGAGGGGCTGAAGGAGGAAGTAGGACGCGATCCCGGCGACGGCGACGATGCCGGCCGTGAGGAGCGCCCGCCGCTGGTGGAGACCAGCCAGGAGGGCCGTCAGCCCGATCGCGATGCCTGCACTGAACACGATGATGCCGATCGGCCCGATGCCGGGAGTGAGGAACCACCCGGTCAGGCTCATCCAGAGCAGCATGCCTGCAGTGATCGCGAAGCTGATCCCGAACGAGATCAGGCGCTTGCGCCGGTTGCCGCCGATCACGGATTGCACGATGATCGCCACCACCACGCCGATGATGATCGCGACGATGATCGGGATGACCGGATCCTGCAGGAAGTCGTTGAAGCCGATGGCCACGAAGGTCTTGAGCATCGCTGCGGCGAGGAACGACGGCAGCGAGTAGAGGAACAGGCTGAGAACGGTGAACGAGCCGTCGAAGCCGCTGTTCTCGCGAAGGGCGGAGAGGATGCCCGTGGCGATGCCGAACAGGATCGCGAGGATGAGCGCTGCGGTCACCATCTGCACGGTCGCGACCATGGCGGTCGGGAGGATGTCGGTGACGGGCGCGCCCTGGAAGGTCTGACCGAGGTCGCACTGGGCGACGAACGGCACGAGGCATTTGCCTACGCCGGCGAGCCACATCAGCCAGCGGACGGGGGGGATGACGTCGAGGTTCGCGATCTGGATGCGCGCCTGGATCAGCTGCTCCTTGTTGGGGAGGCTGGACGAACGCAGATCCTCGAGAGGATCGGTCGAATAGGCGACCAGGTTGAACATCACGAACGATGCCGCGATCAGGATCAGGATCGAGACCCCGACTCGACGGAGGATGAAACCGGCCACAGGCGCTCACTTCGACGTGGGACGGACGGGATCCCTTGCGGTGTCCCGCCCGATCATATGGGTATACGGGCAAACCGGGGTGTCATCGGGAATCAGATCCCCGATGACACCCCGGCGGAGGTACTACTTGGAGTTGGTGCTGGTCTTGACCGACCACTCCCAGTTGTTCCAGATCGGGCCGGTCTGGTTGCCCATGTACTGCACGCCCTCCAGCTTGCTGCCGACGCCGTAGATGCCCGCGGCCTGGAACAGCGGCAGACCGTAGCCCTCGGTGAAGGCGGTCTTGTCGATGCTCAGCAGGAGCGTCTTCAGCTTGTCGGGGTCGAGCGTGGTCTGCGTGGCCACAGCGTCGTCGTTCGCAGCGGTGAACTTGTTGTAGTTTCCGCCGCCGTCCGAAGCGAACAGCTGCGGGATCTGCGCGGTGCCGATTCCGGGGCTGATCCAGCCGAACAGCGATGCGTCGTAGTTACCCGCCGACAGGAGCGTCGACCACTTGGGGTCACCGCCGTCGACCACGTTGAAGCCGGCCTGTGCCGCCGAGGCCTGGATGGCCTGGAACTCGTCGACGCGGTTCGGGTTCTTCGTGTTGTAAAGGATCTTCACGGTCGGGGTCTTACCCGCGAGAAGCTCCTTCGCCTTGGCGATGTCGACCTTCGAGTACGCGTCCGAGCCGTTCTGCGCGACCGAGTCGGCGTAGTCCGCCTGGTTGGGAAGCCAGATCTGCGAGTCGAGCACCTTCGCGTCGGGGTTGACCGGCGTGACGATCGCGTCGAGGATCTGCTGGCGCGGGATCGTCAGCAGGAAGGCCTGACGGACGGTTGCGTCGCTGAAGGTCTCGGAACCGAAGTTCAGGTCGAGGTGGTCGTAGCTGACCTGGTCGCCCGTGAGGACGGTGGCGCCACTGACGGCTTCGAGCGACTTCTTCGTGTCGGCGGAGGCCTGCGGGTAGACGAGGTCGACCTCACCGTTCTGGAGTGCGGTCACCTGCGCCGCCGAGTCGCCGATCACTCGCATGACGAGCTTGTCGATCTTCGGCGTGTGGTCACCGACGTAGTTCGGGTTGACCGAGAACTCGAGCGACTGGCCCGGCGTCCAGGCGGACAGGACCCAGGGACCGCTCGAGACGAGAAGGTCCTTGTCGGTCGGGAACGACGTGATGTCGTAGCCGGTGTTGACGAAGTCAGCCGCCTTCTTGAGCGTGTCGTTCGCCGCAACGGGAGCCTTCGGGTCGCCCGCGGGCAGACCCTGGAGCAGCTTGGTGAGGTCGCCGGCCGTCGAAAGACCGGCCTTCTTGGCGACCACGTGCGCCGGCTGCGCGATGGGGCTGAAGATGCTCCAGTCGACGTACGGCTCCGAGTACACGAGCGTCATCGACATGTTGTCGTCGCCGACGGTCGGGAACGCCGTGGAGTCGATTCCGGCCGTCGAGCCCGCGATGGCGAAGTACTGCGTGCCGGCGGTCACGTTGCCATCGGCGTCCAGGGTCGCGTCGTCGTAGTGGCCCGACGCGATCGCCCATGCGAGCACCATGTCGTCAGCGGTGATGGGCTCGCCATCCGACCACTTGAGGCCGCTCTTGAGCGTGTACTTGACCGTGAGCGGGTCATCCGAGGTCTTCTCGTACGTTCCGAACGAGGTGTCCGCGACGACGTTGAAGTTGTTGTCGGGGTAGAGGAACGACCCGGTCGTGAGGTAGACGTACTGTCCGTTGGTGTCGAGGTTGCCCTGGGGCGTATTCGAGTTGAGCGACGTCAAGTCGTTCACGATGGCCATGGAAACGGTGCCGCCGGTCCGCGGCGCGGTGGTCGAGCTTCCGCCGCCGCCGGAAGTGCAGCCGGCAAGCGCGAGCGCACCCGTGACGACGACCGCCGCCAGTACGCCCAAGCGTGACTTCTTCAATGTTCCTCCTGTGCAAGAGATGAACGTGCCCACGGCGAGCTGTTCGCTCACCCGGGTCACAGATAGGGAAACACTAGGTAAATCGTGAGGCTTGGTCAAAACAGCTGGCGGAAACGTTACATATCCTTAACTCAATCGAGACAGGCTTCAACAATTTGCCCGTGATCGATCCATTCGCTGTACAGAGCCGACAAACGTCAGGGCGCGGGCGATGCGGCCGAGACCGACCAGCGCCAGAAATTCCACAGCGGCCCGGCCGGTCCCGCCATGAAGCTCACTCCGGCCACGCGGTCCGAGTGGGCGATGATGCCGGGATGCTGGAACAGCGGCAGCCCGTAGTGGTTCTTGAAGAGCAGCGCGTCGACCTTGATGCTCGCCGCTTCGACGGCCTGCGGGTCGGTCATGGTCTGCAGGCTCAGGCTCAGCTTGTTCACCTGCGGGATGTTGACTCCGGTGTCGTTGTTCGCACCTTCGGACGCGAAGACACTCGGAATGAGGCCGTTGTCGACCGCCTGCGACGCCGATACCGCGATCACGGCGTCGTATCCGTCCCCGCCGAGCTCGGACCGCCATTGCGTGGTGCCGACATCCACCACCTCGAATCCTGCTTCCGTCGCCGCGGCGCGAGTGGCGGCGAACACGGCCGCCGACTGCGGATCGCCGGTGTCGTAGAGGATCCGCAGCGTCGGAGTCCTCCCGGCGAGCAGCGTCTTGGCGCCCGCGAGATCGACGTCGGCGTAGGCGTCTGATCCATTCTGGCTGACGGCACTCTTGTACTGCTCGGACTGGGCGACAGGGTAGACGAGAGAGTTCAGTGGCGCGCCCTCAGGATCGACGGGGTGCACGAGCTCATCGACGAGATCCTTCCGAGGCACCACCTTCAGCAGCGCCTCCCGCACATCGGGATCGGTGTACGCCCCCGCGTACTGGACGTCGAAATGGGTGTACGCGAGGAGTCCGCCGGAGAGCACTTCGGCGCCCTCGATCGCCTGCAGGGAGTCACGCGTCTCTCCGGTGGCGAGGGGACTGATGATGTCCAGGTCGTGGTCGCGGAGCCCCTCGACGAGCTCATCCGTGCCGAGCGAGAAACGGTAGATCAGACGCGAGAACTTTGGCGTACGGCTGCCGTGGTAGTTCGGATTCGCGACCAGGGTCATCGACGTTCCGGGTACCCACGATTCCACGACGAAGGGTCCGTTTGAAACGTAGAGCGCGGGATCCGAGGGAAGAGACGTCGCCGCGAAACCCTTGTTCCACACATCGGCCGCGGCGAGAAGGGTCGCGTCCGGGGTCTCGGGCTTCGTCGGAATGCCCTTCGGGGTGGTCCTGATGGCGGCGAGCAGTGACTGCGCCGTCAATCCGGCCTTCTGCGCCACGACGTGCAGCGGCTGGCTCACCAGCCAGTTCACATTCCAATCGGGCGTCGGCAGGTCATACGTGAGGGTGAGCGTGAGCTTGTCATCGCTGACGACCGGCACCGCGGTATCGCGGAATCCCGACGGCGTCGAGGCGGGTGTGAAGTACCTGGTTCCGCTGACGATCTGTCCGTCGGAGCCGAGCGTCGCGTCGTCGAAGTAGCCCGAAGAGGCAGCCCACCCGAAGAGAAGATCATCCGCCGTGATCGGCTGACCATCCGACCACTTCAGATCCTTGTTCAGTGTGTACTTGACGGTCAGGGGATCGTCGGAGATCTTCTCGAGCGTGCCGAACCCGTCGTTCTGCACGATCTGAAGCGTGTCGTCGAGGTATCCGAACGTCTCGTGCGTGGCGTAGTAGATCTGCGCGTTTATGTCGGTGTCCTGCTGTGCCGCAGCCGGATTGAAGCTCGTCAGCTCGCTCGCGGCACCGATCACGACCTGCGGGTCCGGTCCCGGGTCGGGTGTCTCGACCCGGGTCTCGGTTCCCGTGCACCCCGCGAGCGAGATCACCAGCGCCAGCACGGTACCGCTGACCGCGAGCATCCGCCGCCGGTCGGCTGTTGACCGCACAGTCCCCTCCGATCCACCCCACAGTGCCGGCGCACCTGCGGTGCGCGCGAACTCGTGGGTAACTCGACCCTAAACAAGTCATCGAGTGCGGTCAAAAGCCGCAGGTTCGGCAGAAGCCCACGATTCGTGTGGCACCCTGACGGGGTGCGATCCTCTCGACCCGACGAAGACGTGGACCCGTCCCCGATGAGCGACCCCGCTCGCTACGAGCGGACGCGACTGATCTGGGAAGTGTCCCTCGTTCTGGCGATCACGGTGGGCCGATCGGCGCTGTACTCGGTGATCTCGCTCGTTCGCTCGAGCATCCAGGCCCTTCAGCAGGGTCAAGGACTCGGTGACCAGGGCACGACACTCAACCCTCCTCAGGATGCCACAGCGTTCTGGGACATCCTGTACCAGGTGCTGGACGTGGGGTTCTCCCTGGCTCTGGTGGCTCTGGTGGTGTTCCTGCTCTGGGAGCCGGCGAGCAATGCGCTGCACCGCATCGGGCTCGACTTCCGTCACTTCGGCAGCGACGCGGCGCGTGGCTTCCTGCTGGCGGCCGTGATCGGGATTCCCGGGCTCGGCCTCTATGTCGTCGGCCGGCTGCTGGGCGTGACCCTCAACGTGTCCGCGTCGCCCCTCGATGCCGCATGGTGGACCGTCCCGCTCCTGGTGCTTTCGGCGCTCCGGGCGGGGCTGACCGAAGAGGTCATCTTCATCGGCTATTTGTTCGACCGCCTGCGCCGCTTCGGCTGGTCGTGGTGGGCGATCATCCTCTCGACGGCCGCGCTGCGCGGCGCCTACCACGCGTATCAGGGCGTCGGGGCGATCATCGGCAACTTCGCGATGGGGGTCGTCTTCGGATGGTGCTACCGCCGATGGGGCCGGGTGATGCCCCTCGTGATCGCCCATACCCTTCTCGACATCGTCGCCTTCGTCGGCTACCCCCTCGCGGCCGCGCTGTGGCCGGGCGTCTTCGCCCCCGCCTAGCCTCTCCCCCCTCGCCGCGCCCTCGCGAGTCCGCGAGACCGGATAGTCGCCGCGAGACCGGGGGCATCTGTCGCCCTTTCGTGGCGTCTATCCGGTCTCGCTGATGATGACGGGGGCGGGGGGGTGGGGGCGCCGGTTCCTGCACAGGAGCGACGAGATGCGCGTCATCCACTGATCGGGGTCGACGGGGTCGATCGAGCGAGCGGCACGTCCACACTTTCGGGATGAGTGACGTGATGAACTTTTCGGTCGCGGATGTCAGACCTTGCCCGATCCCGTTGATCCGAGCCCGGACGATACCTCGACCCGGCGTCCTCGTCGCGCGGGGCGAACTCACGTCGGTCAGGTACGGCGTCTACACGGCAACCTCGGAGTGGCGCGCTCTCGCGCCGTGGGACCGGTACCTCGCACGAGTGCATGCGGCGGCGCTGACGATGCCAGGGCTCACCTTCAGCCACGAATCAGCGGCGGTGCTGCTCGGTCTGCCGATCTTCGGCGAGCCGCCGGACGTGCATGTGCTTCGGGACCCCGCCGCGAGTTCGGGCAGCTGGAAGGGTTTGCGCATCCACACCGCCTCGACGCCGCGGCAGGTGATGACGCTCGGCGGCATCCAGCTCACCTCCTGGGCCGAGACTGCCGTCGACATCGCGCGAACCCGTCATTGCGCGACGGCACTCGCGGTGGTGGATGCTGCGCTCCGGGCAGAGCCGGGACTCAGCGTCGAACACCTCGTGGCTGTGAACGCGTCCCGGCAGAGCAGCCGCGGACGTCGTCGTGCGCGCTGGGCTCTGCACCGGGGCGATGCTGCCGCAGACGGCGCTCTCGAGTCGGTGAGCCGCGCAGCGGTCGAACTCCTCGGTTTTCCTGCGCCGGAGCTTCAGGTCCTGTTCCTCGTCGACGGTCAGCGGTACTACGTCGACCACTACTGGCGCGACGCGCGGATCGTCGGCGAAGCCGACGGGCGCCTCAAGTACGACCCTCCGGAGCGGGATGCCGCGCAGGCCGTGTTCGACGAGAAGCGCCGCGAAGACGGCATCCGCCGGATGGTGAACGGATTCGCGAGGTGGGGGTGGGACGACGTCCGCGCTCCCGAACGCCTCCGGAAGATTCTCTTGTCTGCCGGTCTTCAGCCACTCACCCCCGCGGAGCCGGAGCCTCTCGCAACGCTCCGCGCCGCGCTGTCCCCCCGGCAGATCCGCGAGACCGGATAGTCAGCACGAGACGATGTGCATCTGTCACCGTTTCGTGGCGCCTATCCGGTCTCGCGAACAGGAACGAGCAAGAGAGGGGATCAGGCGAAGGCCTCGATCGGCGGGCAGGCGCACACGAGGTTGCGGTCGCCGTACGCCTGATCTATCCGGCGTACGGGGGGCCAGTACTTCGTCCGCACGAGGGTGTGCACGGGATAGACCGCGACCTCTCGGGAGTAGGGATGCTGCCACTCCCCCTCGATCACCGCCTGAGCCGTGTGCGGGGCGTTCACGAGCGGGTTGTCGTCAGCCGGCCACTCCCCCGCGGCCACCGCCAGCGCCTCGGCCTTGATCGCGATCATCGCCTCGACGAACCGGTCGAGCTCGGGCAGGTCCTCGGACTCGGTCGGCTCGACCATGAGGGTACCGGCGACCGGGAACGACATCGTCGGCGCGTGGAACCCGTAGTCGATCAGGCGCTTGGCCACATCGTCCACCGTGATCCCCGTCTCCTCGCGGAGCGGACGCAGGTCGAGGATGCACTCGTGCGCGACGAGTCCGCCTTCGCCGGTGTACAGCACCGGGTAGTGCTGACGCAGGCGCGCAGCGATGTAGTTGGCCGAGAGGACCGCCGAGGCGGTCGCGTCGCGCAGACCCGCGGCCCCCATCATCCGCACGTACGCCCACGAGATCGGCAGGATCCCGGCCGACCCGTGCGGCGCCGCGGAGACGGCTCCGCCGTCGAATGCGAACCCGCCGGCGTGGTCGGATCGCTGCGAGAACGAGTGCCCCGGCAAGTACGGCGCGAGGTGCGCCTTGGCAGCGACCGGCCCGACGCCGGGCCCGCCGCCGCCGTGCGGGATCGCGAACGTCTTGTGGAGGTTCAGGTGCGAGACGTCTCCGCCGAGATCGCCGAACCGCGCATAGCCGAGCAGGGCGTTGAGGTTGGCGCCGTCGACGTACACCTGCCCTCCGGCGTCGTGCACGGCCTGGGTGATCGCGAGTACTTCGTGCTCGTACACTCCGTGGGTCGACGGGTAGGTGATCATGAGAGCGGCGAGCTGGTCGGCGTGCTGGCCGATCTTGGCGTGCAGATCGTCCAGATCGACGTTCCCGGCGTCGTCGCACGCGACGACGACGACCTTCATCCCGGCCAGAACGGCCGATGCCGCGTTCGTGCCGTGCGCCGAGGACGGGATGAGGCAGACGATGCGATCGAGGTCGCCGTTCGCGCGGTGGTAGCCGCGGATCGCGAGGAGACCGGCGAGCTCGCCCTGCGATCCGGCATTGGGCTGGAGCGACACCGCGTCGTATCCGGTCATCTCGGCCAGCCACGTTTCGAGCTGCTCGATCATCGCGAGGTAGCCGTGCACGTCAGCCTCGGGCGCGAACGGGTGCACGCGCGCGAACTCGGGCCACGACACGGCCGCCATCTCGGTCGCCGCGTTGAGCTTCATGGTGCACGACCCGAGCGGGATCATGCCACGATCGAGCGCGTAGTCACGGTCGGCGAGCTGCTTGAGATAGCGCATCATCGCCGTCTCGCTGTGGTGGCTGTTGAAGACGGGATGCTGGAGGTACTCGTCCTCGCGGAGCAACGTGGCCGCGACCCCCGCGAGCGGGGTGGCCCCGGCGAAGGGGACGACGCGCTCACCCTGCTCGCCCGCGCCGAGGAATTCGCCCTCCGGAAGCCCGAAGGCCCACGCGACGGCGGCGAGATCACGGGGGTCGGTGGTCTCGTCGACCGCGATGCCTACGGTGCCGTCGTCGACCCAGAACAGCTGGTACCCCCGCTCGCGGGCACGCTCGATCACGCGCCGCGCGGCGCCCGGAACGTGAACGCGGATCGTGTCGAAGAACGAGTCCGACGCGAGCCGCAGGTCGTACGAACGCAGGGTCTCGGCGAGAGCCTGTGCCTTCTGAGCGACCTCGCTCGCGATGGCGCGCAGGCCGGCCGGTCCGTGGTAGACCGCGTACATGGCCGCCATCACGGCCAGCAGCACCTGCGCGGTGCAGATGTTCGACGTGGCCTTCTCGCGGCGGATGTGCTGTTCGCGCGTCTGCAGCGCGAGGCGGTAGGCGGGGTGGCCCGCGGCATCCTGAGACACGCCGACGAGCCTGCCCGGCAGCTGCCGCTCGAGCCCCTGCTTCACGGCCATGTACCCGGCGTGCGGACCGCCGAAGCCCAGCGGGACGCCGAAGCGCTGCGTCGTCCCGACCGCGACATCCGCGCCGAGCGACCCCGGCGAGCGCAGCAGGGTGAGCGCGAGCAGGTCGGCGGCGACGACCGCAAGGCCGCCGGCGAGGTGAACCGCGTCGATGACGCCTGACGGATCCCAGACGTTGCCCGACGCACCCGGATACTGCACGAAGACACCGAACAGCGCATCGGGGAGCAGGGCACCGCCTGCCAGGTCGAGCTCGACGAGTTCGATCCCCACGGCGTCCGCGCGCGTGTGCAGGAGCGCCTTCGTCTGCGGCAGGGCATCGGCGTCGACGACGAACACGGGCGACGCCGACTTCGAGGCGCGGCGGGCCAGCAGCATCCCCTCGACGACCGCGGTGGATTCGTCGAGCATCGACGCGTTCGCGGTCGTGAGGCCGGTCAGGTCGGTCACCATCGTCTGGAAGTTGATGAGCGCCTCGAGGCGGCCCTGCGAGATCTCGGGCTGATACGGCGTGTACGCGGTGTACCACGAGGGGTTCTCGAGCACGTTCCGGGAGATGACGGAGGGGGTGAACGTGTCGTAGTAGCCGAGCCCGATCATCGGACGGGCCGTGCGGTTCTGCGACGCCAGCTCGCGGAGCTCCGCCAGCGCCTCTGCCTCGGTGGCCGCGACGGGGATGCCGCTGGTCGTGCGCGGACGGACGTGGATGGATGCCGGGACCGCCGTCTGCACGAGGGCATCGACCGAGTCGTAGCCGACCGCCTCGAGCATCGTGCGCTGGGCGGCGGCATCCGTTCCGATGTGACGTGAGGAGAAGGCCG
Source organism: Microbacterium rhizomatis (assembly GCF_008710745.1). Lineage (GTDB taxonomy): Bacteria > Actinomycetota > Actinomycetes > Actinomycetales > Microbacteriaceae > Microbacterium > Microbacterium rhizomatis. The sequence continues at coordinate 92,121 of NZ_VYSA01000001.1, read as the reverse complement.
TGCTCATGCGCCGGTCAGCTCCACGTACGCATCGCGGTCGAGCAGCTCGCCCAGCGCGGAGACGTCCACGCGGAGCTTGACGAGCCAGCCGTCGCCGAACGGGTCGGAATTGACCAGCGACGGGTCATCGACCACGGCGTCGTTGATCTCGACGACCTCGCCGGTGAGCGGCGCGTAGAGCTCTCCGACCGACTTGGTCGATTCGATCTCGCCGCACACTTGACCGGCTGACACACTCGATGCGGCGGCGGGCAGATCGACGAAGACGACGTCGCCGAGCTTGTCGGCCGCGAAGTCGGTGATCCCGACAGTTGCCACATCGCCGTCGAGGGCGATCCACTCGTGCTCGGCGGTGTACTTGAGGGCGCTCAGATCGGTCATTTCTTCCTCCGGTAGAAGGGCAGGGCGGTGACGGTTGCGGGGATGCGGGTGCCGCGCACGTCGATGGACAGGATGGTTCCGGGAGCACTCGACGATGGCGCGACGTATGCCATCGCGATGGGGTGGCCGAGCGTAGGGCTGAGGGCACCGCTCGTGATCTCACCGACGGGCTCGGCGGTCGCCGAGGCCGACGCTTCGTCGTACACGGCGTAGCCGGCACGGCCGGCGCGCTTTCCGTCCGACACCAGACCGACGAGCACGGGGGAATCCGGGGCCGGCCCGGCCGCCAGGCCTTCAGCGCCGACGAAGTCGTCTTTGTCGGCCGCGACCACACGGCCGAGGCCCGCCTGCGCGGGCACGATGTCGCGCGAGAGCTCATGACCGTACAGCGGCATTCCCGCTTCGAGCCGGAGCGTGTCGCGCGCGGCGAGCCCGGCCGGAACCAGCCCGAGCGGGGCGCCCGCCTCGAGCACCGCATCCCACAGATCACCGGCGGCGGCAGAGGGAACCAGCAGCTCGAACCCGTCCTCGCCCGTGTACCCGGTGCGGGCGATGAACAGCGGGACGCCCCGGAAGGATGCCTGCGCCCAGGCGTAGTAGCCGAGCTCGGCGAGCGGCGGCGATACGTCGGCGACACCATCCGTCGCCTCGACGATGCCCCGTGCGGCCGCACCCTGCACCGCGATCAGGGCGCTCTGATCGCTGACGTCCTCGATCTTCGCCTGGTCGCTTCCGGCGATGTACCCGAAGTACGAGACGCCGCGGCTCGGTTCGGCGACGAAGGCTGCTGCGACCGGCGCGCGGCGCGCGCGCTCGGCGAAGGCGGTGGCCACCGCATCCCGATTCCCGGCGTTGGCGATGACGAGATACCTGTCGGACGCGATGCGATAGACGATGACGTCGTCGACGATGCCGCCGTCGTCGGCGAGCACGAGCGAATACTTCGCGCGTCCGTCGTTCATCGTGGACAGGCGCCCGGCGAGGGCGTAATCGAGGAAGGCACCCGCGTGCGTGCCGGTGACGAGGAACTCGGCCATGTGCGAGATGTCGAACAGGCCGGCCGCCTCGCGCACCGCGCGATGCTCCGCGAGGTCGGAGGTGTAGCGGACCGGCATCATCCATCCGCCGAAGTCGGTGAAGGATGCGCCGAGCGCCTCATGGCGGTCGCGAAGCGGGGTGAAGCGGGGGTCTGGCATGAGTTCTCCCGGTCTCGTGCGGGGAGGCGTCGGACGACGCCTGTGAACTCCCCCTCTGTCTTGGGCCTGAGAGCTTCGCGGAGGCATCGAATGGATGCTTCTGCTTTCACCGTGGGCGGATGACGAGCCTTCGCTCGACATCGCTTTCCAGAGCGGCCGGACACGCGCGGTACGCGGACCTGAGAGATTGGCGGGGAGGCTTGCTCCTTCGGTGCTCGTTCCCGGAGGAACGGGGCTCTCCCGCGAGTGACATACGGCCTGTCTTCAGTTGCGGGACCAGCATAGCGGCCGGCCCCCCGCGCGGGCGTACTCCGAGGGACCGCCGCGGGTCAGGGGCGAGCGGGCGCCGTCGTGCAGACCCCAGAAGGGACGGCATCCACGAGCCCCTCGGCCTGCGCCACGACCGGCAGCAGCTCTGCGGGGGTCATCGCGTACCCGCGGTTCTCGTCGTTCTGGTCGCGGGCGAACACGACGCCTGCGACCTCGCCCGCTCCCGTGAGCAGGGGCCCCCCGGAATTGCCGGGGCGTACGACGGCGTTGAGCGCGTAGATCTCCCGCGAGTGGGACGAGTTCGAATAGATGTCCTCCACGTCGGTCGTGCCGACCGAGAGCACCTGTGCGTTCACCGAGGTGAACGGCCCGCCGTACGGATACCCCTGGACCACGGCAGCAGCCCCGGGCGTCAGCGTCGGGACGATCGGGAGCGCGGGTGCGCCGAGGTCGGGAACGGCGATCACCGCCAGATCGCCGACCGGGTCGAAATAGACGATGGTGCCCTCCCGCGCATCCCTCCCCGGAAGCTGCACGACGGGCCGCTCGACTCCCGCGACGACGTGCGCATTGGTCACGACCCGATCGGGCGCGATCACGAACCCCGAACCCGTCGAGCTCGTCGCGCACGCATAGGCGACGCCCGAGATGAGCCCGACGGATGCGGCGGCCTGCGTCAGGGCGGGATCATCGAGCACGACCGGCGCAGCGGTGGGCGCGGCATCTCCGCCGAGCAGCGCGGCGATGCGCGGGATGCCGTCGTCGAGCGCGGCGGCACGCAGCTGGGCCAGCGTCGCATCGATCGGGTCAGGTGTCAGCTGCTCGATCGTCTGCAGGACTCGCGAGGACGCGATCGCGGACGAGATGCCCGGCGAACCCGTCGCGGCCACACCCGCGCCGACGAGCGAGATCGCCAGCGCCGCAACGACCACGCTCGCGACGCCGCCGAGGATGCGATCGATCACGCGCAGGGGCGCGGTGCGGTCGACACCGCTGCGGATCGCCCGCCCGATCGCCGCGCCGAGTCCGACGCCGATACCGAGCAGGAGCATTCCTGCGATCAGCACGGCGAACGGTCGGAACGACTGCGCCGGCCAGGCATCGTTGACGATCGGCATGAGCCAGAGCGCGGCGAGGCCGCCCGCGACCAGGCCGAGGAGCGCGCCGAGACTGGCGATCGCGCCGCTCGCGATGCCGGCCGCGAGGGCTGACAGCAGCAGGACGATCAGGATGATGTCGACGACGAGCACGGCGGCCTCTCGGGATGCGGATTGCGCGCATCAGCGTACGCAACATCCCTGTGAGATCGCGTCTGTCCACAGCGAGCCGAAGAGCGGGCGGTTTGCCTTCTGGTCCGAGCGACTCTAAGATCGACCACGGGAGTTAAAGTCACTATGACACGAACAGCATCCGGCACGGTGGACACCGTCGATTCGGCCGCTGCCGCGCGCAGCACCGCTGACGACGTGACGCGCGTCGCGGTCTCGACCGTGATCTTCAGCCTTCGCCGCGACGAGGGCGACACGTGCCCGTCGGTCGTACTCCCCCTGGTGCGCCGCACCCGCGACCCGTTCGAGGGCGATTGGGCGCTCCCGGGAGGATGGCTCGACTCATCCGAGAGCCTCGACGCCGCAGCATCCCGCACCCTCGCCGAGACCACAGGGCTGACCCCCAGCTATCTCGAGCAGCTGTACGCGTTCGGCGATGTGGATCGCTCCCCCACCCGCGTCGTGTCGATCATCTACTGGGCGCTGCTGCGACCGGACGAGGTCACGGCGGCCGTCGCAGAGGAGAACGTGTCGTGGTTCGACGCGTCCGACCTGCCTCGCCTCGCCTTCGACCACAACGAGATCGTCGAGTACGCGCTCTGGCGCCTTCGCAACAAGGTGGGTTACAGCCGCATCGCGCACGGTCTTCTTGCGGACGAGTTCACCCTCGCCGACCTCCGCGAGGTGTACGAGGCCATCCTCGGGCGCCGCCTCGACCCCGCGAACTTCCGCCGTCAGGCCGAGGGCTCGCACGCCATCACCCCCACCGATCGGTTCCGCACCGGCAGTCACCGTCCCGCGCGCCTTTACCGGTACGACCACGACGTCGAGCTCGCCGACCGCGGACCGCTCGTCGCCCGTCACTGAGCCCCACCCCCTAGGAGTCACAGAAATGGCCGCCACCCTCCTCACGATCGAGCCTCGGCCGATCGACCCTTCCGTCGATCACGAGATCCAGGCGATCGTCGCAGGCGCCTCCACCGCCGAGACGTGCAACACCGACCTCGCCGCTGCGCCGTGGGCTTTCGACGACCGGCCGGGCTACGGCCCCGGATCGTCGATGGGCGATGTGATCCCCACCGGCTCGCCGCGTCAGGGCGAGCTTCCGAGCGAGTACCGCGAAGCATCCGCGGAAGAGCTGGACGCCCGTATCGTCGCCGCGAAGCGGACGCTCGGCGATCGGGTGGTCGTGCTCGGGCACTTCTACCAACGCGAAGAAGTGATCGCCCACGCCGACTATGTGGGCGACTCCTTCCAGCTCGCGAACGCCGCGAAGGCGCACCCCGAGGCCGAGGCGATCGTCTTCTGCGGCGTGCACTTCATGGCCGAGACGGCCGACCTGCTCTCCGGCCCCGACCAGGCGGTGATCCTCCCCAACCTCGCGGCGGGGTGCTCGATGGCCGACATGGCCGACATCGACCAGGTAGAAGAGGCCTGGGAGCAGCTCGCCGAGATCTATGGAGACATGGATGCGGTGGACGCCGAGGGTCTCGTGCCCGTCATCCCGGTGACGTACATGAACTCGTCGGCTGCGATCAAGGGCTTCGTCGGTCGCCACGGCGGGATCGTCTGCACATCCTCGAACGCCCGCACGGTGCTCGAGTGGGCCTTCGAGCGGGGGCGCCGTGTGCTGTTCTTCCCGGACCAGCACCTCGGGCGCAACACGGCCAAGGCGATGGGGGTACCGCTCGCGCAGATGCCGATGTGGAATCCGCGCAAGCCCCTCGGGGGCAACGACGTGCAGGCGCTCGAAGACAGCCGGGTCATCCTGTGGCACGGCTTCTGCTCGGTGCACCGCCGGTTCAGCGTCGACCAGATCGCCAAGGCGCGCGCCGACTACCCCGGCGTGCGGGTGATCGTGCACCCGGAGTGCCCGATGGACGTCGTCGATGCCGCCGACGAGTCCGGGTCGACCGATTACATCCGCAAGGCGATCGAGGCGGCGACCGAGCCGACGGTCTTCGCGATCGGCACCGAGGTCAACCTCGTGCAGCGCCTCGCAGCCGAGCATCCCCAGCACACGATCTTCTGCCTCGACCCGGTCGTCTGCCCGTGCTCGACGATGTACCGCATCCACCCCGGCTACATGGCCTGGGTGCTCGAAGGACTCGTGGAGGGCCGCGTGCTCAACCGCATCACAGTGCCCGGGGATGTCGCGGAGCCCGCACGCGTCGCCCTCGAGCGGATGCTGGCGGCCAAGCCGCCCGAGGCGCCCGCCGCAGCCTGGGAGAACGCGTCGTGACCGCCGCTCCCCTTCACGCGATCGTCGTCGGGAGCGGCATCGCCGGGCTCACCGTCGCGCTCCACGCCGTACAGCACGGGTGCCGTGTCACGCTCGTGACCAAAGACGTCCTGGAGCACGCCAACACGCGCTACGCCCAGGGCGGCATCGCCGGCGTGATGTTCGACGACGACAGGGTCGAGGACCATGTGCACGACACCCTCGTCGCCGGCGCCGGCCTCAGCGATCCTGCCGCGGTGCGCGTGCTCGTGGAAGAGGGTCCCACCCGCATCCGGGAGCTCATCGCGCTCGGCGTCGCGTTCGACCGAGCGGCGGACGGCCAGTACGTGAAGGGCCTGGAGGCCGCGCACTCGTACCCGCGCATCCTCCACTCCGGTGGGGATGCCACGGGCACCGCGATCGAGAAGGCTCTGGTTGCCACGCTCCGCGCCAGCGACGTCCGGGTGATCGAGCACGCGTTCCTCGTCGACCTCGTGGTGCGCGACGGTCGCGTGCGGGGCGTCCAGCTCCTGGTCGGCGACCACGTCGCCACAGCGACCGGCCCCGCTGTGGAGGGATATCGCGAGACGGTCGACGCGGACGCGGTCGTGCTCGCGACGGGCGGCGCGGGCGAGCTCTACGCGCACACGACGAACCCGGCCGTCGCGACCGGCGACGGGATCGCCGCGGCGCTGCGGGCCGGAGCAGATGTCTCCGACCTCGAGTTCTTCCAGTTCCATCCGACCGTTCTCGCGGTGGGGGACTCGTTCCTCGTGTCCGAGGCCGTACGGGGCGAGGGGGCGACGTTGATCGATGAGCACGGGCGACGGTTCACGTTCGACGCCCACCCCGACGGCGAGCTCGCCCCGCGCGACGTCGTCGCACGGGCGATCGCCCATCAGATGGAGCTCCAGGACGGGCGCCCGGTGTACCTCGACGCGACGGGGCTCCGACCCACCGAAGCCGAACGGGCCGAGTTCCTCGCCCGCCGCTTTCCGACGATCGATCGAGCCGTGCATGAACGAGGGCTGGATTGGGCGAAGGAGCCCATCCCGGTCACCCCGGCCGCCCACTACCTGATGGGCGGCGTCACGACCGATCTTCACGGCCGGACGACGATCGCCGGCCTGTACGCCGTCGGCGAGGTCGCCCGCACCGGCGTCCACGGCGCGAACCGGCTGGCCTCGAACTCGCTGCTGGAGGGCGCCGTGTTCGGAGCGCGTGCGGGCGACGTGATCGCGGCGGACGCCGCATCCGGAACCTGGCCCTCGGCGGCGCCAAGGGCCGCTCACCCGTCGCGAGACGCCCTGGTCGTCGCCCTGGATGAGCGTGTCGCGTCCGGCGAGCGGACACCTTTCTCTCGCACGGCGCTGCAGCAGCTCATGTGGGAGGACGCGGGGCTCGTGCGAGACGACGAGGGACTCGCTCACGCGGAGGCGGTGATCGCCGAGTGGCGGGCCGCGGCTCGTGGTCCCGTGACCGAGGCGGAGTACGAGGACGAGAACCTCCTGCTCGTCGCCGACCGTCTCGTCGCCGCTGCCCGCGCCCGCACAGACTCGGTCGGGGCCCATTACCGGCGCGATGCAGCGGTGAGCACCGCAGACGACCGGATGGTGGCGGCGGTCGCCGCAGGAGGAGCAGCCGGATGCTGACCCGCGCCACGATCGACCGCGTCGTCGCCGCTGCACTCGAGGAGGACGCCCCCTGGGGCGATCTCACGAGCGAGACCCTGATCCCGGAATCGGCCGTCGCCGAGGCCGTGCTCGTGGGCCGCGAGGGAGGCATCTTCAGCGGCGGTGAGGTCTTCGCCGCCGCGTTCCGCCTGACGGACCCTCGCGTCGAGGTCGACCTGGTGGCGGAGGACGGGTCGAGGTTCGAACCCGGCGAGACGCTCGCGGTCGTGCGCGGACCGGCGCGGTCGGTGCTCACCGGCGAGCGCGTGGGGCTCAACTTCGCGCAGCGGATGTCGGGCATCGCGACGCTCACCGCCCGCTACGTCGCCGAGGTCGCGCACACCGGAACGCGGATCGTCGACACCCGCAAGACGACGCCGGGCCTGCGCGCCTTCGAGCGCCATGCCGTGGTCGACGGCGGGGGACGCAATCACCGGTACTCGCTGTCGGACGCGGTCATGGCGAAGGACAACCACCTCGCGGTGCTGACCCAGCGAGGGCTCTCGGTGACCGAGGCGCTGGAGACGGCGATCGCGCGGCTGCCCCACACGACGCACGTCGAGGTCGAGGTCGACCGGCTCGATCAGATCGAGCCGGTTCTCGCCGCCGGTGTCGGCACGATCATGCTCGACAACTTCTCGCTCGAGAACCTGAGGACGGGCGTCGCACAGATCGCCGGTCGAGCCACCGTCGAGGCATCCGGCGGGGTGAATCTCGACACAGTGCGCGCCATCGCCGAGACAGGGGTCGATGTGATCTCGGTCGGAGCACTCACCCACTCGGCGCGGGCGCTCGACCTCGGGCTCGACATCCGCATCCTCGAGGCGCCCGCAGCGTGAACGATCCGAGCGCAGCCATGAGCCGGCGTTCATGAGCATGCTGTACCTCGACAACGCCGCGACCACCCCGGTGCGCGCCGAGGTGCTCGAAGCGATGATGCCCTTCCTCACCCACCGCTTCGGCAATCCGTCGAGCCACCACACAACGGGCGAATCCGCCGCCGAGGCTCTCGACGACGCGCGCGCCCGAGTGGCCCGCGTGCTCGGGATGCGGCGATCCGACGTCGTCTTCACGTCCGGCGGCACGGAGGCCAACAACCTGGCGGTGAAGGGGATCGCGATCGCCGCTCAGATCGGACGCGACGCCGGTCACCTCATCACGACGCCGATCGAGCACGAATCGATCCTCGAGTCGGCGTCGTATCTGATGCGCGTGCACGGGTTCGGTGTCACGCACGTGCCCGTCGATTCGTCGGGACGGATCGATCCCGGCGCGGTGGCCGCGGCTGTGCGCGGTGACACCGCGCTCGTGTCGTTCGGCTACGCGAACAACGAGGTGGGCACGGTGCAGGATGCCGCGGCGATCGTCGCCGCCGTCCGCTCCGTTTCACCCAGAGCCGCCGTGCACATCGACGCGGTGCAGGCGGCGGGGTGGCTTCCGCTGTCGATGGCGGAGCTCGGCGCGGATGCGATCTCGATCGCGGGGCACAAGCTCGGCGCACCCAAGGGCACCGGCGCGCTGGGAGTGCGCGGTCGCATCCCGATCGAGCCCCTGCTGCACGGCGGCGGTCAGGAGAACGGGCGGCGCAGCGGCACGGAAGACGTGGCAGGGGCGGTCGCCCTCGCCACCGCGCTCGACCTCGCCGAGGCCGAACGCGATGCGGATGCTGTGGCCGTCGCCGCGCTGCGTGACGCGTTCATCGCGCAGGTGCTGCGGACCGTTCCCTCGGCGGAGCTCACGGGCGACCCTGTGCACCGTCTCCCGGGGACGGCGAGCTTCACCTTCGCCGGGACGAGCGGCGAGGCGGTGCTGCTCGAACTCGAACGTCGCGGCGTCGTGTCGTCCAGCGGCTCCGCCTGCGCAGCAGGAAGCGACGAGCCCTCGCACGTGCTGCTGGCGATGGGCATCCCCGCCGGGCTCGCGCAGACCGCCGTACGCTTCACGTTCCCGCATGGCCTCCGGACGCCGCTGGATGCTGTCGCGGCCGCCGTCGCGTCATCCGTAGCCGCCGTCGGCTCCTGAGCCGCCGGCCGCGCGCCGGTCCGCATGGGCCGAGATCTCCGCACCGACCGTAGAATCGGCCGGGTGAGCACCCGACCCGCGGTCACCGTGATCGTGCCCGGATTCGATGTCGGCGACTACGCCGCCGAAGCCCTCGACTCGCTTCGCGCGCAGACCATGCCGGACTGGACGGCGATCCTCATCGACGATGCCTCCGACGACGCGACGGGCGACATCTTCGAGGAGGCGGCCGCCGACGACGCGAGGTTCCGTGTCGTGCACCACGACCGTCGACGCGGGCTCGGCGCGGCCCGCAACACAGGCCTCGACCTCGTCGAGACGCCATTCGTCGGTTTCCTCGACGCCGATGACCGCATGACCCCGCGCGCCCTCGAGCGCCTCGTCGGCACTGTCGCGGCGAGCGGCAGCGATCTCGCCGCCGGCGCCTACGTGCGGCTCCGGCCCGAGCCCGGCGGCGCCTACTCACCCGGGGTCGTGCAGCCATGGGTCGCCGCCGCGACAGACCCGGCCCGCACGGGCACGACCATCGACCTGCACCCCGAGGCATCCGGCAACATCGTCGCGTGGTCGAAAGTGAGCCGCATCGATCTCTGGCGCCGCAGCGCACTGCGCTTCCCCGTCGGCAGACTCTACGAAGACCAGATCGTCGCCCAGCGGCTCTACTCGCACGCGCGGGCGTTCGACGTCATTCCCGACGTGGTCGTGGAGTGGCGTGAGCGCGCGGACGGCAGCTCGATCACGCAGCGCAAGGACGCTCTGCCCGTGCTGCACGACTACCTCGAGGCGATGGCCGGTGGTATCGCCGTCCTGGATGCTGCGGGCCACTCCGCTGCGGCGAGCGCAAGGGTGCGGCTGATCCTCGCGATGGACGTACCGCCCCTCGTGCAGATCGCCCGTACGCATAGCGACGACGGGTACCGCAGGGCACTCGGCGCGTTCCTGCGCGACCTCACGGCCCGCCGCGACACCGGCCGGTCAGCCGGGCCGGTCGCACCGGAGGTCGCGGCGGCGCTGCTGTGGTGAGGAGTGCGTCCCGCCCTCAGCGGCGGGCCTCGCTGTCCCGCGCCCACGCCTGATCACCCGATGGAGAGTCCGGATCGAGTCTCGAATCGTCAACAGCCCCGAGCTGGGCGGTGTCGAACGGCGGGACATCGAACGCACCGGTATCGCGAGCCACCAGATCCGCGCCCTCGCCGGCGCGAAGGCCCTCCTGAGTCGCGTCGTCGTGGCCAGGGATCGCCTCCTCGATCTCGAGCACGCGCGAGGTCGCCAGTTGCTGAGCGGCGAGCTCGGCGTAGAGGCCACCCGACTCGATCAGGGTCGCATGCGTTCCCGATTCGATGATCCGGCCGGCTTCGACGACGTGAATGACATCGGCGTTGATCACGGTGGAGAGCCGGTGCGCGATCGACAGTGTCGTCCTGCCCCGGGCTGCCGCATCCAACGCCTCCTGCACGACGCGCTCCGAGACGGTGTCGAGGGCTGAGGTCGCCTCATCCAGGAGCAGCACCGGCGGATCTTTCAGGAGGACCCGCGCGATCGCGATGCGCTGCTTCTCGCCGCCGGAGAGACGATAGCCGCGCTCACCCACCACGGTGTCGTACCCCTGCTCGAAGCTCTCGATGACGTGGTGGATGTTGGCCGCGCGACACGCGTCCTCGATCTCTTGCTGCGTCGCGTCCGGCTTGGCGTAGCGCAGGTTCTCACCGATCGTCGCATGGAACAGATACGTCTCCTGCGACACGATTCCGACGGCGTCGATGATCGACTCGTGCGTGAGGCGGCGCACGTCCTCCCCCGCGAACATCACCGAGCCGGCGGATGCCTCGTACATGCGAGGTGTCAGGTAGATCACGGTCGTCTTGCCCGCTCCGGAGGGCCCGACGAACGCCACGTGCTGCCCGGGCTCGACGCGGAAGGACACACCGTCGAGCGTCGGGCGACTGTCTTCGGCCGCGTCCGGGTACCGGAAGACGACGTCGCGGAACTCGACCGAGCCCTGCGGACCGGGCGCTGCGGAGGCCGGGATCGCGTCCGGTGCGTCCTGGATCGCCGGCGTCAGATCGAGGTACTCGAAGATGCGGGCGAACAGGGCGCGCGAAGTCTGCAGGTCGAGCGCGACCCGCATGAGTGCCATGAGCGGGAACAGGAGGCGCGCCTGCACGGTGGTGAAGGCCACGATGACACCCGCGGTGATGTCGGCGCTCCCCCCGGTGATGAGGAACCCGGCGACGAGATAGATGATCGCGGGCACGGAAGACATCAGAACGCTGACGATGCCGAAGAACCACTGGCCGCTCATCGTCTGGCGCACCTGCAGACGCACCTGGTTGGCGGTCTCGCTCTCGTACCGGGCTTCCTCGGTGCGCTGGCGGTTGAACGACTTCGACAGCAGGATGCCCGACACGCTCAGCGTCTCTTGGGTGATCGCGGTCAGCTCGGACAGCGACTCCTGGGTCTCGCCCGCGATCCTGGCACGGACGATGCCCACGCGTCGCTGGACGACCGCGAGGATCGGCAGGAGGATCACGGCGATGATCGTCAGTCGCCAGTCGATCAGGATCATGGCGACGAGCGATGCGATCACCGTGACGAGGTTGCCGAGGATGCTGGTGAGCGTCGAGGTGAGCACCCCGGCTACTCCGCCGACGTCGTTCTGCAGCCGGGATTGGATCACCCCCGTCTTCGTGCGGGTGAAGAACGCGAGGTCCATGCGCTGCAAGTGCGAGAACAGGCGCATCCGCAGGTCACCGGTGACCCTGTTTCCCACGGAGGCCGTCAACCACGTCTGCCCGATGTTGATCCCCGCCGACGCCACGAAGAGCGCGATCATCAGGACGACGAGCTCGACGAGCAGGGCGATCTGGGGCCCGCCGGAGGGCGGGAACAGGGCCTGGTCGAAGATGCGCTCGATCACCAGCGCGGGGATCACACCGAGAGCGGCGCTGATCACGACGAGGAAGCCCGTGACCACGAGGGTGCCGCGGTAGGGACGGAACAGCGAGAAGATGCGACCTCGAAGGTTCGGGATCTTCGGCGCGGCCGCGTTCGCGCGCTTCTGCGCGGCCGGGTCGACCATCCCGCCGCGTCCGCCGCGCATCCCCATGCTCATCCGGTCAGCGTAACCCCGCTCCGGTCTGCGGGCGCCGCGCAGGTGTCTGCGTCGCGGGGCAGTTGTGGATAACCGACTTCGGGCGGCCCCCGCTCGCTAAGGTCGGCACATGACCGACTCAGCTCGCCCTGACGGCGTGGCGCACACCACCCGTAAGACCTTCAGCCGCACCACGACCGTTGCGATAGACATCGATGCCGCTCGCGACAAGGTCTGGCGCATTCTGACCGCCGCGAAAGACTACCCGGCGTGGAACTCCACGGTCGTTTCGCTCGCGGGCGACATCCAGCCCGGCGGAAGACTGCAGCTCGTCTCCACGCTCGACCCGACAAGGACTTTCACGTTGAAGGTGAAGGAGTTCACCCCCGGCGAAAGGCTCGCGTGGGGCGATGCGCTCGGCACGCGTGTCTACACCGTGGCCGAGCGCCCCGGCGGCAAGACGACGGTCACGATGACCGAGAAGATCGGCGGACCGGTGTTCCCGCTCTTCGCATCGAAGATCCCGTCCTTCGACGAGAGCTTCTCCGCGTTCGCGGCGGACCTCAAAGCGGTCGCGGAGCGCTGAGAGAACCGCGCATCGTCTAGAGGTTCGAGACGAGGTTGATCACCGAGGCGAGGATGACGGCGCCGAAGAGATAGGCGAGCATCGTCTGCGCGATCACGATGCGGCGCAGTTCGTTCGACTGCAGGTTCGTATCGGCGACCTGATATGTCATGCCGAGCCCGACGGCGAAGTACACGAAATCGGTGTACATCGGGTCTTCGTCCTGGTTGAAGCTCATTCCTCCCACCGGTTCGGCGTAGTACACCCGCGCCACGCGCAGCATGTAGTCGAGCTGGATGAGCGCCCACGACGCCACGACGCTGCCGAGCGCGATGCCGGCGAGGACGAATGACTCGGGGCGACCGAGGGTCGACGATTCCAGGAGCACGGCGGCGACGGCGCCCAGGCTCGCGACGCTGCCCACCACCGCGATCAGCCTGGCCGTCTGGCGCCCCGGCGCCTCCTGACGGGCGTGCGTCCGTGTCTTCTCGGCATTCATCGGCCAGACGACCACGAGAATCGCGATGTCGACCACGAGGGCGCCGAATCCCCATCCAGCGAGAAGACCCGCGGCGAGCCCGAGGACGCCTCCGACCCCGAATCCCACGATCAATCCGCAGATCACCCCCAGCGCGAGGCGTCGGATCGGTTCAGGAATGGCGCGCATGCACGGATCGTGTCACGCGGATCGGGAATCGCATGTCACCGCACGCCGTTACCCTCAAACGAGCGGCATCGACACGGTGGCGCGACCGCCACGAGGAGCCCCTTTCGATGACTGCCGACACCGACAGCCTGCGCACCGTCCACCCGTCGTCAGCGATTCGCACGACATCGGGGATCAGTGCGCGTGATTCGCGCGTGATCTGGCTGCTCCTCGGCGCGGCGTTCGTGGTGATCCTCAACGAGACGATCATGAACGTCGCGATCCCGCACCTCATGGTCGACCTGAACATCACCGCGCTCGCGGCGCAGTGGCTCACGACGGCGTTCATGCTCACGATGGCCGTCGTCATCCCGATCACGGGCTTCCTGCTGCAGAGGTTCACCACCCGTCAGGCCTTCATCGGCGGCATGACCCTCTTCTCCGCCGGGACGCTGACCGCATTCGTCGCGCCCGGCTTCGAAGTGCTGCTCGTGGCACGCGTGATCCAGGCATCCGGCACCGCGATCATGATGCCGCTCCTCATGACGACGATCATGACGCTCGTGCCGGCTCATGCCCGCGGGCGGATGATGGGCCGCGTGTCGGTGGTCATCTCGGTGGCTCCCGCGATCGGCCCCACCCTCTCGGGAATCATCCTGGAGACACTGAACTGGCGCTGGATGTTCGGACTTGTGCTGCCCATCGCGCTGGTGATGCTGCTGATCGGCGCGAAGTGGGTGACGAACGTCGGTGAGACCCGCAAGGCTCCGATCGACGCGCTCTCGATCGTGCTGTCCGCGCTCGGGTTCGGCGGCATCGTCTACGGCCTCAGCCAGATCGGCGGCGCCGCAGCGCACGGATCGGGTGCGGATGCTGCGGCGAGCGCAGCGGCGATGTCGCTGTGGATCTCGCTCAGTGTCGGCGTCGTGGCACTCGCTCTGTTCATCTGGCGGCAGCTGCGTCTGCAGCGAACCGACAGTGCGCTCCTGGACCTCCGGGTGTTCAGCTCCGCGAACTTCTCGATCGCGATGGCGCAGATGTTCGTGCTCTCGCTCGCATTCTTCGGCGCCCTCACCGTACTGCCGATCTATCTGCAGAACGTCGTCGGCGTCTCGCCCCTCGAGACCGGCCTCATCGTGCTGCCGGGCGCGCTCATCATGGGCTTCACCGGGCCGCTCATCGGCCGCATCTACGACCGCTGGGGTACCAGGGTGCTGATCATCCCGGGGTCGATCCTGGCCGCGGCCGTGCTGTGGTTCTATTCGACGCTGACGGAGTTCACCCCCGTGTGGGTCATCGTCGCCGGGCAGGTGCTGCTGTCATTGGGGCTCGCGATGTCGTTCACGCCACTGTTCACCGCGTCGCTCGGCTCGCTCAAGAAGCGCTTCTACTCCTACGGCAGCGCCGTGGTCGGCACCGTGCAGCAGGTGGCCGGAGCGACGGGTATCGCGATCTTCATCACCGTGATGTCTGCGGTGACCGCCGGAGCCCAGAGTGCCGGCACCGCCGACATCGCCGCCCAAGCGGCCGGCGTCCGCGCGGCGTTCCTCGTGGGAGCGATCGTGTCGCTCCTCACGGTGGTGGGGTCGTTCTTCGTACGCAAGCCCGCCGATGACCCCGAAGGCGAGCAGCACTTCGCTCACTGACCTCGGCCGTCCGACCCCGAATCAGATCGAGCAGGAGCCTCCACCGCAGCACTGCCCGGCGGCGTCGGAACGAGGATCGGTGGCCGTCTTCTCTCCATCGATGGCGGCATCGACGTCGGCGGGCTTCTCAGCCACCGTCGGCTGCAGCACGATGAGGGGCACGAGCTGGGGCGTGGTCATCGTTCCAGCCTAGACCCGCGGCCGAACGCGGGCACGGCGGCCGCCGGGACGAGGTCAGTGATGGACGAAAGCTTTGAGCACGGTGAGGACGAGTCCGAAAGCGGCAGTCAGCAGCGCTCCGCCGGTTCGCGCCCAGAAGCTCGTCGACCAACGCGCAACAGCGATCCAGCCGACCAGCGCGAGCAGGACGACATTGACGACGAGCGCGGTCGTCAGGGCCAGCTCGTCGTCCACGACCTCGGCCGACCCCGCCAGCAGGAGGACGAGGGCCGGCACCGAGACCACGAGCATGCCCCGGGCCTTGTACATCGCGTCGCCGATGGCGCGCCACAGATTGTGGTTGGCACGGTGGCGGGCGTAGAGCGCCAGTGCCTGAGAGTAGACGTGGGCGATCCAGAACACGACGACGGTGACCAGCACGGTGAAGAATGCCGCCCACGGCTGCCCCTGGACCTGCGCACTGATCACGATCATCCCCGACACGAGGATGAGCCCGTAGATCGCGTCCTCGGTGAAGAGCGCGCGTGCGAAGTGCCGCACGGGCGAGAGGCCCGCCTCGGCGTCCGCATCCATGCGACCAGGATAGGGCGCGTGCTGCGCGGCGTCGTTCATGCCAGAGCGACGCCGTTCGTCTGGCACGTCGGGCAGTAGTGGGCCGCTGCCCCGGAGAACGTGAATTCGCGCACGGTGTCACCGCAGACGGGGCAGGCCTCGCCCGGTCGGCGATGCACGCGCATGTTGGCGCGCTTGTCGTCCTTGAGTGCCTCGGGGGCGAGGCCGCGCCGCTCCAGGACCGCAGAAGACAGGATGCTGCGCATCGCGTCGTGAAGCCGGTCGATCTCCGCCGTGGAAAGCGCCGCCGCATGTACGACCGGCGAGAGCCTCGCCGCGTGGAGGATCTCGTCGGAATAGGCATTGCCGATCCCCGCGACGGCCGACTGATCCTGCAGGAGAGCCTTGAGCTGCTTGCGACGCCCCGCCAGGATCGCGCCGAGTGCGTCGCGCGAGAACGCGTCGTCGAGGGGGTCTGGCCCGAGCTTCGCGACCGCCGGGACGGCTCGTGGATCGGCGACGACGAAGATCGAGAGCGCCTTCCACTGGCCGGAGTCGGTGAGATCGAACCCCGGTGACTCTGCGGGGCCGGCGGGGCCGAGGTCCGGCCCGTCGCCGCTGAGGCGGATCCGCGCCATCAGGGTCGCATCGCCCGCCCGCTTCGTGCCGACGGGCACCGTGTCATGCCAGAGGAGCCAGCCGTCGTGACCCCAGTGGACGACGAGGTGGACGGGGTCGCCCACACCTTCAGCACTGATGTCGATCAGCTTGCCCCGGCGGACGACGCCGGTGATGCGGCATCCGATCAGGGGGTCTGTGGAGGGCGACTTCAGGGCCTTGGGGAAAGCGATGTCGACGCCCGAGATCTCGCGTCCGACGATGCGATCGGCCAGGAACTCGGCAAGCGCCTGCACCTCGGGAGATTCGGGCATGCGCTCATGATTCCACGAGCGGCGGACAGCCGGCGCAGCGCCCCCTCGCGGTCAGGATGGACGGACTCCCGCCATGCCGCCGTCGACGGCGAGGAGCGTTCCGGTCGTGGACGACGACGCCGGCGAAGCGAGGTAGGCGATGGCCTGGGCGACCTCGTCGGCGCTCACCAGACGACCCATCGGCTGGCGCGCGCGCAGAGCGGCAGAGGCCGCCTCGCGGTCATCGGCTGCGTCAAGGAGTCGCCCCACCCACGGGGTGTCTGCTGTGCCGGGCATCACAGCGTTCACGCGGATCCCCTCACGGACGTGGTCGGCGGCCATCGCAAGGGTCAGGGCGGCCACCGCGCCTTTGCTCGCGGAGTACACGACGCGCTGCGGCAGGCCGATCCACCCTGCAACCGAGCACGTGTTGACGACCGCCGCTCGTGTCGATCGCCGCAGGTGCGGCAGGGCCGCCCTCGTCACGCGGGCGATGCCCACCACGTTGACGTCGAGGACACGATGCCATTCGTCGTCTTCGTTCGCGGCGATGTCGCCCACCGCGCCGATACCGGCATTGTTGATAACGATGTCGAGCGCTCCGAAGTGGTGCACCACGCGCGAGACGGCAGCATCCACCTGGACGCTGTCCGACACATCGCACGTCAGCGCGAAAAGCGACCCCGGCACTCCCGTGACGTCACGATCGAGTACGGCGACCCGAGCGCCACGCGCCGCGAGCAGCACCGCCGTTGCGGCGCCGATCCCGCTGGCACCACCGGTCACGATCGCCACGGCTCCGTCGAACTCCGTCATCGCCCCACTCCCTGCTTCTCGGTCACATCACTGCTGTTTCAGTGCGATTCGCGTACCACGCGGTCGCCGCTGGACCCCACGAGGAAGTCGAGGTCGGCGCCGGTGTCCGCCTGCATCACGTGGTCGACGTACAGCTTCGCCCAGCCGCGCACCGGGGCGGCGTATGCCGACACGCTCGCGCGCGCCTGACCGCGGGCCTGCAGCTCTCGCTCGTCGACGTCGACGCTGAGGCTGCGCTTCTGGACGTCGACGGTGACGATGTCGCCGGTGCGGATGAAGGCCAGCGGCCCTCCTGCGGCGGCTTCCGGAGCCACGTGGAGGATCACCGTGCCGTAGGCCGTTCCGCTCATGCGCGCGTCGCTGATGCGCACCATGTCGCGGACGCCCTGGGCCAGGAGCTTCCGCGGGAGCGGCATATTGCCCACTTCGGGCATTCCGGGGTAGCCGCGCGGTCCGCACCCGCGGAGGACCAGCACCGAATCGGCCGTGACCTCCAGCATCGGATCATCGATCCGGGCGTGCATGTCTTCGATCGAGTCGAACACGACCGCGGGCCCGACATGCTGGAGCAGGTGGGGCGAGGCTGCGGAGGGCTTGATGATCGCGCCGCGGGGGGCGAGGTTTCCACGGAGGACGGCGATCCCGGCATCGGCCAGGAGCGGAGCATCCCTCGAGTGGATGACGGCGTCATCGTAGACGGGACGATCGTCGAGGTAATCGACGAGGGGTCTGCCGGTGACGGTGATCGGCTCGGCGTGCAGCAGGTCCTTGACCTGCGCCAGCACCGCCAGTACCCCGCCCGCCCGATAGAGGTCGTCCATGAGGAACCGTCCGCTCGGCTGCAGATCCGCGAGGACCGGCACGCCCCCGCCTGCGGCGTCGAAATCGTCCAGGGTGAGGTCGATGCCGAGGCGACCGGCGATCGCGAGGAGGTGCATGACGGAGTTGGTGGACCCGCCGACGGCCGCGACGGCGACGATCGCGTTGAGGAACGCCTCTTTCGTCATGATGTCGCTGGGCCGTCGGCCGGCTGTGACGAGCTCGACGATGAGACGCCCCGTGTCGTGCGAAAGGGAGAGCAGCCGCGCGTCCGCCGCGGGAGTGCCCGCGAAACCCGGAATCGTCATGCCGAGAGCTTCGGCGACAACGGCCATCGTCGATGCCGTGCCCATCGTGTTGCAGTGGCCCTTGCCCCGGATCATCGACTGCTCGGACTGCAGGAACTGCGCGTGCGATATCGTCCCGGCCCGCGCCTCCTCGCTCAATCGCCACACATCGGTGCCGCAGCCGAGCGCCTCGCCCCGGAAGTGCCCCGTGAGCATCGGGCCCCCGGGCACGACGATCGCGGGGATGTCGACGGATGCCGCGGCCATGAGCAATGCGGGAATGGTCTTGTCGCAGCCGCCCAGCAGAACGAGTCCGTCGATCGGGTTCGCGCGGAACATCTCCTCCATGGCCATCGCCGCCATGTTCCGCCACAGCATCGCCGTGGGCCTGACCTGGGTCTCGCCCAGCGAGACGACCGGGAGGTTGTACGGGACTCCGCCTGCTGCCCACACGCCGTTCTTCACCGCCGCGGCGACCTCGTTCAGATGCATGTTGCACGGGGTGAGATCCGACGCGGTATTGGCGATCGCGATCTGCGGCCTCGTGCCGTCCACGGAGTCTTCCGGGTTGCCGCGCCGCATCCACGCACGGTGGATGTACGCGTTGCGATCGTCACCCAGATACCATTCCGCACTGCGGAGATGATTCATCGTCGAACCCCATTCACCGACGCGTCGAATGGTTGGCTAATATTCCGAATCATGCCACAGCCCTCGCGCGCCGACCCCGACTGCTCACGATGAGCAGGCGGTGATGCGCGCTCTCGTCGTCTCCTCGCCCCGGAGCGCCGCCGTGCAGGACGTGCCCGACCCCGTCCCCGCCCCCGGGCAGCTGCTCGTCGATGTGGAACGGGTCGGCATCTGCGGCACGGACGTGGAGCTCTATACGGGCGAGATGGCCTACATCGAGCAGGGGCACACGCGCTTTCCCCTCCGTCTCGGGCACGAGTGGACCGGCCGCGTCTCGGCTGTGGGTGACGCCGCCGACGCTCCCTGGCTCGGCAAGCGGGTGACGGGCGACACCATGCTCGGCTGCGGTCACTGCGAGTACTGCGCCGCAGGAAACCACCACGTCTGCCCGAACCGTGCCGAGGTCGGCATCCGCGGCGACTGGGCCGGCGCGCTGGCGGAGCGACTTCTCATCCCCACGCGATTCGCCTACGAGATCCCGGAGCACGTCAGTCTCGCGGCGGCGGCACTCGTCGAGCCCGGTGGCAACGCGCTGCGCGCCGTTCGTGCCGCAACACTCGAGCCGGGCCGCCGCGTGCTCGTGCTCGGCTCGGGAACCATCGGGCTGCTCGCCGCGCAGTTCGCGCTCGCCGAGGGTGCCGCGGTGCATGTCGGCGGTGTCCGGGCTTCGTCCCTGGCCCTCGCCGAGTCGCTCGGCGTCGCGCACACCTCGACGATCGACGACCTCATCGATTCCGCGCCCCACCGGTTCGACGCTGTCATCGATGCGACGAGCAACGATCGCATGCCCGCGCTCTGCGTTCGGCTCGTGAAGCCCGCCGGGCGAGTGGTCTGCATCGGTCTGTCGTCCACACCGAGCCTGGTCGACACCCGCGACATCGCGCTCAAGGACGTCACGGCCGTCGGCATCCTCTCCGCTTCTCCGGGGCTGGCGGGTGCGATCGAGAGCTTCGCCCGCAGCGCCGTCGTCCCGGACGCGCTCGTGAGTGAGGTGGTGGCGCTGGAGGAGGTCCCCGCGAGACTCGAGGGACGACGCGGCCCGAATGCCGGGCCGGGGCCGAAAGTGCACGTCGACCCGCGACGGATCGTCTGACCCACCAGGATGAGCGACATCGAGATGGCCACGATCGCGGCCGGGACGGTCACGCTGCACGACGCTCGGCGCAAAGCCGGGCGCGACGTGCAGCTGGAGCCGTTCGAGATCGGCGTCTACGCCGTGACGCAGGCGCAGGTCGCCGAGCTGCTCGGTGAGACCGCCGAGCACCCCCGGCGCCCCGCGACCGACGTGAGCTGGCTCCGCGCCATCCGCTTCTGCAACGCAGCGTCGGAGTGGGAGGGTCTGGACCCTGCCTACACGTTCGACGGCGAAGACGTGACCTGGCACGTCGATGCCGACGGGTACCGGCTGCCGACCGAGGCAGAGTGGGAGTACGCGTGCCGCGCGGGCTCGACCGCCGCGCACTACGGACCGCTCGCCGAAGTGGCCTGGACCAGCGCCGACGGCGTGACCGCACCGCAGAACGTCGGCGGCAAGCTCCCGAACCTGAACGGGCTCTTCGACACACTCGGCAATGTGTGGGAATGGTGCTGGGATCTTCTCGATCCCGCGCGCTACGACGACTACCGGGTGTTCCGCGGGGGCG
Organism: Microbacterium rhizomatis; assembly: GCF_008710745.1. Taxonomy (GTDB): domain Bacteria; phylum Actinomycetota; class Actinomycetes; order Actinomycetales; family Microbacteriaceae; genus Microbacterium; species Microbacterium rhizomatis. The sequence goes on along the minus strand of NZ_VYSA01000001.1, from coordinate 71,244 downwards.
GTTTCGCCGACGACGCCTGGAGCGTCCGGGCGTCGACCCGTCGCGGAGGCGCCCCGCGGATGCACCACGAGGACGTTGGCTTCCGGGTGGCGCGGGGCGGCTTCGACGGTTCGGACGCAGCCCAAGGGTGGTCAGCCGCGGTCGACCGAGAGCGCGCGGCCGGCGACGGCCCGCTGCCGCGCGGGTGGACGCCTCGACGCTGACGGCCTAGACGGCGGGCTGTACATCCGGAAGGACGGCGGGCTTCGGAGGGAGCCGGATCTGCCACACCCGGCGACTCCTGTCACATCCGTCCTTCGCAATGCACGCGTCTACCGGTGGCCCGCGTGATCCGCGTGATCGGAATGAAAGTGTTGCGGAGCGTGTCGCGAGAGTCGCGGACTCGGATGATGGGATGAAGGTGTGCACCTCCGACGTCCCCTCGTTCTCCTGATCGCCGCAGTATTGCTTCTCCCTGGGTGCACGGCAACGTCCGCAAATCCCACCAGTCCCTCGCCGTCGGGACCCGTGACGACGTCACCGTCCCACACCCCTACGCCGGCTGCGAGCGCCACCGCCGAGGCGGTGGTGACGTCACTTGACGGCCTGACCGTCGTAGGAGCCGACGGCAAGACGATGGCGTCGGTCGCCTTCACGGATGGTCCCGCGATCGTCGCACTTTTCAACGAGCTGCTCGGAAGCTCACCGGCCGGCACCCGCGATGCACCCGACGCGAAGTATCAGTTCGCCCAGACGTACTACGACTGGGGAGGGGTGAGGGCGGTCGTTCCCGACGAAGCCCAGTCGCGCACCCACGTCGCCTTCACCACGTCCGAGGTGAACGGGGTGCAGCTCACCGCGATCGGCGGCATCCGCCTCGGAATGTCTCGCGCCGACGCCGTCGCGCGGGGCGCGCAGGAGTCGTCGTTCGACGGTGACGGCGATGGCAAGGGGGATTTCCTCCAGCTCGACGCTCGTGCCGTAAGTGGCACGAACTCGCTGACAACGCCCGGGGCGGTCGGCTCGGACTTCATCCTCATCCTGCTGGATGGTGACGCGGTCGTCAGCATCCAGTCCGGCGGAAACGACTACGGCGACCTCTAAGCATCGGTCGGCGATCAGCTGACGCGTGGAAGCGGCCGCGCCACCCGTGGGCGCCGTTCAGCCGGCGGCCCGGCGCACGTGCTCCGCGATCGTCTTCTCGGTCTCCGGGGTGAGGGCCAGCAGTGCGAACGACGTGACCCACAGGTCGCCGTCGTCGAGCTGCGCTGCCTCTTCGAACCCGAGGGTCGCGTAGCGCGAGGTGAACTTCGATGCCGCCTTGAAGAAGACCACGACCTTGCCGTTCTCATCGGCATACGACGGGAACCCGTACCAGGTCTTCGGGAAGAGCTGCGGAGCGACGTCGGTCACGATCCGGTCGATTCCCTCGGCCAGCACGCGATCGGCGTCCGGCAGCGCGGCGATCGCGTCGCGCACCGCCTTCTCGCCCGCTGCCCGGGTCGCGCCCGCCTTCTCCTGCGCTCGCAGCTCGGCGGCACGTTGCTTGACGGCGTCGCGCTCCTCCTTGGACAGCCCCGCGGTCTTTTCAGCCATGTGATGCTCCTCGTCGATGTCGATGGGCCGTTCCGGGCCTGAGAACACGCTACGACGCGCGACCACACCGCACTTCTCGAATCCTGACCGATCTGTGCGAAGCCCGTCGCAACCCCGCTCGGCGATACGGTGAACGCGTGTCCATCCACCGAGCGACCGTGAGTTCGAACATCGACCCCGAAGGCGAGGGCCGCCTGCAGGTGAGCGACCCGGCGACCGGATCCACGGCCTGGGCTGCGCGAGTCTTTCCGATCGCCGCGTTCGTGGCTCAGGACGTGCCGATCGGCGCCGAAGTGTGGATCGCATACGAGGGGGACGACCCCGCGCAGCCCGTCGTACTCGGGCTGGTTCATGCCCCGTCCCGTCGGGATGCGCTCGCGCGCGACCTCGAGGCGCTGGGCGACGCGTGGGACCGCGGCCATGCCGCCGGCGCGATCGACGCGGACGCCGATGGGGATGGCACCGGCGCGGGCGCCGCATCCAATCCCTACCGGTAGCGGCGATCACGCCTGCAGCTGCGAGAGCAGCTCGAGGTTGTCCGTCGTGCCCGACAACTCCACGATGCGGCCGTTGCTGACACGGTACATCGCGAACTCCGCGACGTTCACGTGCCGGCGAGTGGGCGCGATGCCGCGGAAGATCCCGGCGTGCGTGCCCGTCGCCCTGAGGTGCACGGCCACCCGATCGTCTTCGACGATCAGCTGGATGCGCCGCCAGCGCCAGTCGGGGAATCCGTGGAACAGATCGGCCAGGTCGCCCAGCCACGCATCGACGCCGCCGGGCAGGTGCGCGCGCCGCACCGCCGGGTCGATGAAGGAGCCAATCGCGTCGAGGTCGTGCCGGTTGCAGGCGTCCAGGTAGTCGGCATACCACTCCCGCATCTCCCACGTCTCCACGTGCTCATTATCGGTGGGGTCCGCGAGGATGGATGCCGTGAGACTCGCTCTGATCGGCAGCGTGCTGTGGGTTGCCGGTGTGATCGCCGTTGCGACCGGCGTCCTCCCCGTCGCCGACGCGCTGGGCATCGCCGACCGCGTCTGGCCGATCCTCCTGTTCGTCGTGGCGATCACGGTGGTCGCAGAACTCGCCGCGACCGCGGGCGTGTTCGATGTCGCCGCCGACGCGCTCGCCCGCGTCGCCCGCGGGCGCACGCTGGTGCTGTGGATGCTGGTGGTCGTGCTCGCCGTTGCCGCCACATCGCTGCTCTCACTCGACACCACGGCGGTGCTGCTCACTCCCGTCGTGATCACGATCGCGCGGGCGCACCGACTCGACGTCATGCCCTTCGCCTTCACCACCGTCTGGCTCGCCAACACGGCGTCGCTCGTGCTGCCCGTATCGAATCTCACGAATCTGCTCGCCGCAGATCGGCTGAACGCGAGCCCCGTGCAGTTCGCCACTGTCCTGGGACTTCCGGCGCTGATCGCGATCGTCGTGACCGTGCTGCTGCTCTGGCTGTTCCATCGCCGCGGGCTGCGCGGGCGGTACCCGGCAGCGCCGCGCCCCGCGATCGCGGACCGCGTTCAGCTGACCGTCGCGGCGGCGATCGTCGTGGTCCTGCTGCCGCTCCTGGTCAGCGGCATCCCGCCATGGATCCCGGCGACGGCAGCAGCCGCACTCCTCGTGATCCTGTTCCTCTGGCGATCGCCCCGCGTGATCACGGTCACGCTCGTGCCCTGGCAGCTCGTCGTCTTCGCCTCCGGCCTGTTCCTCGCGATCGCCGCGCTCGAGGCCGCGGGGTCGCGCGCACTCCTCGAGGTCATCGCCGGCACCGGCAGCGATCTGCCGTCGCTCTGGCAGCTGGCGGGAGTCGGGATGCTGGGCGCCAACGCCATCAACAACCTTCCGGCCTACCTCGCGCTCGAGTCGGTGGCCGACGCGCCGGCGCGTCTGGCGGCACTGCTCGTGGGAGTGAATGCGGGGTCCCTGATCACGCCGTGGGCGTCGCTCGCCACTCTTCTCTGGCACGAGCGCCTGCAGGCGCTGGGTGTGGACGTGGTCTGGCGCCGTTATGTGCTCCTGGGCCTCCTGGCGGCGCCCGTCATCGTCGCACTCTCGGTCATTCCGCTCGCGTTCGCGTAGGGACCCTGCGCGTACCGCCGCACGGGCAGAGAAGCGGCCGGGGACCGCGCACGCGCTCCCCGGCCGAAAGCGCCGCTACTTGAGGGCGTCCTTCACGTTCTCGCCGGCCTTCTTCACGGACGCCTTCGTCTGGTCGGCATCGCCCTCGGCCTCGAGCCGCTCGTTTCCGGTGACCTTGCCGGCCGCTTCCTTGGCCTTGCCGGTGAGGTCTTCCGCGGCGTTCTTGATCTTGTCGTCGATGCCCATACTGGTCTCCTCTGATCGCGGTCACCGCGGGATTTCTTCGCGGCCCGCATCCCATCTCACGCCGGCCGCCGGGGTCCGCAAAGGGGCTTGACGAAGGGCAGGCGATCGGCAAGTCGCCAGCGACGGCTCACCACCAGGCTCTGCCGCGGAGCATCCCGCCGAAGTCCTCCGGTGAGCCGCGCCCGGTCTGCCGCGAGCCGAGATAGCTCTCTACGACCGCACGCCCGAGGTCGTCGAGTTCCGGCGCCACGACGCTGCCGCCGGCACGGCGGGCGAGAGCCTCCATGAACCGCGCGAGGCCCGGGTCGTCTCCCAAGCGGAAGAAGGTCGTCTGAGCGCCGAGCCTCTGTACGTTGTCGAGCTCGCGCACGGTCACAGCGACCGTGCGCGGGTCGGGCGGGTAGTCGAAGTAGGTCGTGCCGTCGGGCTCGAGGTGTGACGTCGGCTCGCCGTCCGTGACGACGAGCAGCACGGGTTGAGCCGTCGGGTGCCGCCGGAAGTGGCGCTGAGCGAGCAGCAGCGCGTGGTGCAGGTTCGTTCCCTTGTCCCACACCGACTCCTTCGCGGTGAGCTGCTCGATATCGATCACCTCGGCATAGCGCGCGAACGCGATCAGCTGGAGATCGTCTCCGCGGAACCGACTCGTGATGAGGTGATGCAGCGCCAGCGCGGTGCGCTTCATCGGAACCCAACGCCCGTCCATCTCCATCGAGAACGACGTGTCGACCAGCAGCGCGACGGCAGCCCGCGTGCGGTCCTCGGTTTCGACCACCTCCACATCGCGCGTCTCGAGTCGCACCCCGGCGGTGGTGTCTCCACCGTCGGCGACGGTGCGCAACACGGCGTTCGACACGGTGCGGGGGATGTCCCAGGCCTCGGTGTCGCCGAAGGCCCACTCCCGGGTCGAGCCCGTGCGATCACCCGCTGCGCCGGTGCTGCGCGTCTCACGGCGACCCGTACGCCCGGACTGACGCGTCGCGATATCGCGCAGCAGGGCTCTGCCGAGCTGCCGCATCGCACGGGGTGTCAGGCGCAACGCTCCATCGGACGCCCGGTGCAGCATCCCGGTGTTCTTCAGCTCCTGCTCGAGGTCGCGAAGGGCCCGCGCGCTGACGGCGGCATCGTCGCCGACCAGGCGGGCGAGTGCGTCGACGTCGACGTCGTCCATCCGCGCTCCGGGATAGCTCTGACTGAGCTGGTCAGCCAGCGAATCGAGGTCCGAGAGGTCCTGCATGATGCCCGTCGCCTCGCCGAGACCGGTCGGCTCGTCACCGGAGAAGGATGCGGAGCCGCCCCAGTCCTCGCCGGGTCTGAGTGAGCGCAGGTTGTCGTCGAGCTGGGTGAGTGCCTGCAGGAGCTCCGGTGAGCCGAAGGCCTGAGCCGCGAGCTGCATGAGCTCTTCGCGCTGCTCGGGGGTCATCGAGTTGAGCATGCGCTGGGCCGCCGCGGAGCGCTCGGCGAGCGCATCCAGGAGCTCATCGAGGTTCTGCGGGTTCTCGGGGAACTGTGCGCCGTGCTTTCGCATGAACTCGTCGAAATCCTCGGGGGTGTCTTCGCCGAACCGACGCTTCTCGAGGAGCGCATTCAGGTCGGTCAGCATGTCGCGGACTGCCTGGCGATCGGCATCCGTCGCACCCTCGAGTGCGTTCTTCATCCCGGCGAAGCGCTGGTCGAGCAGCTCACGGCCGAGGAGCTCCTTGATCTGCTCGTAGTCGGCGCGGGCGGCGGGGCTGCTCCAGTCGTAGTCGGCGAGGTCGCTGACGGCCGCGGGAGTGCTCGGCGGCAGGTTCTCGATGCGCATCTGAGCGAAGGAGCGAGCGTCGTCGTCCATCTCGACGTCGGTGGCGAGGCGCTTTCGTTCCTCGAGCAGAGCGTGGTCCAGGAGCTTCCTGACCTCTTCGAGCGTCCCGTCGAGGCGGTGCCGCCGGGTCAGCTCGGCACGCTTCTCGCGCACTCGCCGTGCCAGCTCGTCGAGGCCCTGCCTGTCGCGACTGCCGCGACGCAGGTATTCGCGCATCGCGCGTTCGGCCGACGTCCCCGACATGACGTCCCGCCCGATGGCTTCCAGAGCCTCCTGCACCTCGACGGGAGGCGCGAGCGGATCGGGCCCTCCGTCATAGGCCCCGTACCTGTTGGTGTGCGCCGGTGCGCGGTGGAATCCGCGAGCCATCAGCTCGCCTGCTCAGCCATAGACCGTCTCCCCCGCGGCGCTGTCCTTGCTGATCCGGCGTTCGAGGTAGAGCGACTCCAGGAGCAGCTCGAGGGCGCCGGCGCGCTCGCCCGGCGTCTGCGCACCGAACCGCTCGGCGACCCGGTCATACAGATCGGACTCGCCGAGGATCGGCATCGCGGCGAGCACATCGGCGGCCGGAACCTGCTCGCCCGTCATGACCGTCGCACCGTCGTGGAGAGCGTCGACGAGCCCTCGCGAATCGATCCCGCGCAGGTGCGCACGTGCCGTCTCGATCACCGCCGTGCGCAGCAGGTGCTCCAGGATGGCCCGTTCGCGGCCCTCCTCACCGGTCTCGAACTCGATCTTTCCCCCGAGCACGTCCACGGCGGTCTCCAGATCGACCGGCCGCGCCACGCCGACCTCCTCGTGCTGGCGCGTCGCGCGGTGAAGCGCGGCCGCAGCGATCGTCTCGGCGCCGGCGATCGCGAAGCGCGCCGATACTCCGGCGCGCTGATCGACAGCATCCGACTCGCGAAGGTTGCGGGTGAACCGTGCCAGCACTTCGAGCAGATGCTCGGGAACCTCGGCGACCAGGTCGGCCTCCTGCCGGATCACCGCGATCTCCTCCTCGATCGTCTGGGGGTAGTGCGTGCGGATCTCGGCGCCGAATCTGTCTTGCAGCGGCGTGATGATGCGCCCGCGGTTCGTGTAGTCCTCGGGGTTCGCGCTGGCCACGACGAGCACATCGAGATCGAGGCGCAGCACGTAGCCGCGGATCTGGATGTCGCGCTCCTCCATGACGTTCAGCAGCGACACCTGGATGCGTTCGGCGAGATCGGGCAGCTCGTTGATCGCGACGATCCCGCGGTGGCTGCGCGGGATGAGTCCGTAGTGGATCGTCTCGGGATCGCCCAGGGAACGGCCCTCGGCGACCTTGATCGGGTCGACGTCGCCGATCAGATCGGCGACCGAGGTATCGGGGGTCGCGAGCTTCTCGGTATACCGCTCGGACCGATGCCGCCACGCGATCGGCAGGTCGTCGCCGAGCTCCGACGCGCGGCGCCGGGATGCCGGAATCACCGGATGGAACGGATGCTCCCCCAGCTCCGACCCTTCGATGATCGGGCTCCATTCGTCGAGCAGTCCCGCGAGGCTGCGGAGGACACGCGTCTTGCCCTGGCCTCGTTCGCCGAGCAGCACGACGTCGTGCCCGGCGAGCAGTGCGCGCTCGAGCTGCGGGATCACCGTGGTGTCGAATCCGTGGATTCCCGGCCACGGATCGGTGCCGTTCGCAAGAGCCGAGAGGAGGTTCTCGCGAAGCTCGACGCGCAGCGGCCGGTAGGTGTGGCCGGAGGCGCGCAGCGCCCCGACCGTCATGATTTCGGGCGGCGGTGCCATGACGTGGGCTGATGTCATGACGAGAGAGTAAGTCTCGTCGCGAGGCCTGAGGGCCGGATGCGGCAAACTTCAACGCCTTGACAGTGTCGTGTCCGTGTAGGTGGGATGGGTTGATACCGTCGAATCGTTACGTCGCGCCCCGACGCGCCGGGGGCATTGACAGTTCGTTCCCGAAGTATTCTCCGAGACCTGAAACTGAGGCATGTCCCCACTAAATATCAAGAAGCTGGTTCCCCGAGGCATCAGGCTCCGAAGCAAGATGCGATGGAAGAACGGGCGATGGCGCCTCGCGACCACCGACCGGGTGTTCCTCGAAGACGTCATCGTCCCCTTCTTCCTCGCGGACGACGACGTGCGCCATGTCCTGGACATCGGCGTCGCCTGGTACACCCGCTCCTACCCTCGCCTGTTCAAGGGCAAGGACTACTGGACCGTCGACATCGATCCGGAGAAGCAGCGCATCGCCGGGCAGAACCACCGCACGGTGTCGGCTACGCAGCTCGATTCGGCCTTCGACCCCGAAACCTTCGATCTCGTCGTGTGCAACGGGGTGATCGGGTGGGGGGTCAACACTCCCCCTGCCGTGACGCAGGCGCTCGACGCGTGCGCGGCCGTCATGCGACCGGATGCGTGGCTCGTCGTGGGCTGGAACGACGTCGAAGGACACCGCGTACCCGGACTCGAGGCGCTTTTCGACGCGCGCTTCCGCCGGGTCGACTTCCCGCCGGTCGGCGCCGACCACTTCATCCCTGAAACGCCATACGGTCATCGTTTCGAGTTCTTCCGGAAGCGTTGACCCATGGCACTCACCGACGACGAACGTTCGATCGAGACGATCGCCATGTTCTGGGCTCATTACGACGACGACCTCGTCTTCGCCAATCCCACGCTTCTGCGGGCGCTCGCCGAGGGGCACCGTGCACACACGTTCTTCTTCACGGGGTCGGACGCGGGCAAGGGCGTGTCGGAGTATGCCGAGGGTCGGGAGCGCGGCATCCGCGCCGCGTACGACACGATGCGCGGCGCGGCCGGTCCCTGGTCTGATGAGACGCTCGTGCTGGCCAACGGCCTCTTCCTCACCGTCACCCGCCCGGACGGTGATGACCGGATCTCACTGTCGTTCCTCCGGCTGCCGGACGGCGGTCTGCGTGGCGGCGGCTACGCCGCCACCGGCTGGCACAGCCTTCCGAAGGTGCTGAACGGTGAGCTCTCCGAGATCCGGACGATCGACGACAGGCAGTCGGTCACGCTCGATCAGCTCCACAGCACCGTGGCCGAGCTGGTCGCGCTGCACAAGCCGACGATCGTGATCACCAATTACCCCGGCTTCGAGGATCCCGATGGAGACGATCACCCCGATCACCAGACGGTGGGCCGGGTCGTGTCCGCGGTGGTCGAGACCGGCATCATCCCGGCGGACATGGTCCGCTACGCGATCGGTTATCCGAGCGCACGGCGCCCCGCGAACATCGATCCGGAACTGCTCGACCGCAAGCTCACGGTGTTCGCCGCCTACGGGGCGAACGATCCCGTCGTGACACGGCCGGAGGCCCGGGACTACCTCGGCGTCCGCGGCTTCGGCGAATGGCTGCAGCGCGAATACCTCGTGCCGCACAGCGAGATCGGCGCGCGAGCGGAAGGATGAGCGACACCATGAGAGCGATCGTGTACTCCCGGGCCGGTGATTCGTCTGTCCTCTCGCTCGCCGATCAGGATCTTCCGGTCCCCGGACCCGGGGAGGTCCGGGTCAAAGTCGCCGTATCCGGCGTCAACCCCACCGATTGGAAGGCCCGCGAAAGCGGCGCCGCCTTCGCCGAGGTCGTGCCGAACCAGGACGGCGCGGGCACGGTCGACGCTGTCGGGGACGGGGTGGGAGATCTCTCGGTCGGAGACCGGGTGTGGATCTACCTCGCCCAGCACGGCCGACCGACCGGGACAGCCCAGGAATACACGGTGGTGCCTTCTCATCGAGCGGTGCGACTGCCCGACGGCGTGGGATTCGACGTCGGGGCGAGCCTCGGAGTGCCCGCCATGACGGCACACCGCGCGCTCACAGTCCACGACTCCGGCCCCGATCGCCTGTATCCCGGCGCTCTCGATGGCCGCGTGGTTCTCGTTGCCGGGGGCGCCGGCGCCGTCGGCCATGCCGCCATCCAGCTCGCCGTCTGGGCCGGTGCGACCGTCATCGCGACCGTCTCGAGCGAAGCGAAGAGCGCCTTGGCCCGTGCCGCCGGAGCGCATCACGTGGTGAACTATCGGGACGCGGATGCTGCCGCCCAGATCTCCTCCGTCGCCCCGAGCGGCGTCGACCACATCGTGGAGGTCTCGATCGCGCAGAACGCCGACCTCGACGGCGAGGTCATCGCCAATCACGGATCCCTGGCGTTCTACGCCGACAACGGGGGCGATCGGACGACGCTTCCCGTGCGCCCCGTCTTCGCCAAGAACGTACGCATTCAGGGCCTGCTTCTTTACACGGTCGGCGATGGCGCCCTCGCCACGGCTGCCGGCGACATCACCGCCGCGCTGGTGGATGGGGCGCTGCCGGTCGGCGCGCCTGCAGGGCTCCCCCTGACGTGGTTCCCGCTCGAGCAGACGGCGCAGGCCCACGACGCTGTCGAACACGGCGCCGTCGGCAAGGTGCTGATCGATGTCTCCGGGGGCAATCACTGAATCTCGGAACGTCAAGCCCGTTGCCATCCGGTCGGCCCGCCATCACGGTGGGAGGGTCAACCACCTACGAGAGAGCGATCACATGACCTCCGAACGTCAAGAGCAGCCGTCCGATGAGCCGTCGACCGACGTGCTCGCCGAACCGAGCACCGAGAAGGAGCCCGGCCAGGAGCCGAAGGGCGGCGGAGCGGATGAGCATCCCGACCACGAGGCGGTCGGTGTCGGCGTGATCGCGAGCGAGGTCCCGGGCCACACGGGTGAGCACGTTCCGAATGCGGGCGAGCCGAGCATCCCCGAACTGGAGGATGACGAGACGATCGCTCCGCGGCCCGAGGAAGAGGCGGCCGACCTCGTGCGGGCAGAACCCGACGTGCACGACCACAGCAGCCACCCGGAGTGACGCCGGGCGCCGGCCAGCTAGACCGCGCTCGGCCCGTACCCGCGTCCCCACCGGAGCATCCATGACTCGGGGTCGGTGAGCTGCTCGAACCCGAACTGCTCGTAGAGGCCGTGCGCGTCTTCGGTGAACAATGCGACGCGTTTGAGTTCCAGCGGCTCGAGATCCTCGATGATGCCCGCCATGATCCGTTTCCCGACGCCTCGCCCGCGGGACTCGGGATCGACGAAGACGTCGGCGATCCACGCGAACGTCGCGCCATCGGTGATCGCTCGGGCGTAGCCGAGCTGGCGTCCGTCGCCGGCGTCGAACACCCCGTAGTTGCGTGAGCCGGCCATCGCGCGCTCGTGCGCCTCACGGGTTCGGCCGCGTGCCCAGTACGACTCTTCGGAGAGCCAGCGATGCACCGTTTCGACGTCGATCGTCGAGATGTCGGATGAGAAGCTCAGTTGACTCGGCATGTGATCGATCTCACCATTGCCGGCGCCCGGCCGGAGCGTGCCGCAGCAGGTTCCGTGGCCTGTTGCGACAGGACGGCTGCCTACACTCGATTCGTGCCCGACATGCCCGCCGCAGAGGTCGTCATCGATGAACGACTGGTGCGCGATCTCCTCACGGATCAAGCGCCGCACCTGCTCACGACGGGACCACGTGTATGGCGTGTCGCCGCGGGATGGGACTCCGAGGTGTGGCGAGTGGGCGACGACGTCGCCGTACGGATGCCGCGGCGCGCCGTCGCTGCGCCACTCGTGCGTCATGAGCAAGAGGTGCTGCCGTCGATCGCGGTGCGCATCGCCGCCGCCGGCCTCGACGTCGCGATCCCGACACCGATGGTCCACGGCCGACCGGCGGCCGGCTACCCATGGCCGTGGTCGGTCGTTCCGTGGTTCACCGGGGACGTCGGACTGGTCGTCCCCCCATCGGACCGCGGGCCGTGGGCGGTTCCGCTCGCCCGTACCCTGATCGCCCTGCACTCGCCCGCCGAAGAGGACTATCCTCCCAACCCCTTCCGCGGGGTCCCTCTCGCAGACCGTGACGTGGCGGTCGAGTCGCGCATCGCATCGCTCCGCGTGCTCGGTGTCGAATCCTCATTGGTGGATGCCGCGGCCCGCTGCTGGCGCCGTGCGATGCAGGCTCCGACATGGGCCGGTCCGCCCGTCTGGATCCACGGCGACCTGCACCCGGGCAACCTGGTGTCGCGGGGTGGCGAGCTGGTGGCAGTGATCGACTTCGGCGACGTCACCGCCGGAGACCCCGCGTACGATCTCGCGATCGCATGGCTCGCCTTCGATCCGGCGTCCCGCCGCACGTTCACCGAGGCCGCCGGCGCCCGCTATGACGCGGCGACATGGACTCGCGCCGCCGGATGGGCTGCGGCGATGGCCGTTCTCCTCGTCGAACAGAGCGATGACAATCCGCTGTATGCGCGCTGCGGGCTCGCGGCCCTGCACGAGCTGGCGGGCGATCGGACGGACCGGACGGAAGACGGCGAGGTCGCGCAGCGCTGAGCGCGCCATGAAGCAGGTCGTGCTCGTATCAGCGCCCTCACACGCGCCTCTCTCCCACCGAGGGATTCTCGCGAGGGAGCAGACCATGGGCTGGACCGTGCACGATCTTCATGCGGACGCTCACGCGCCCCTGGCCGCAGGCGCCGCGACCGCCTACCTGCTGCGCACCGAGGGTACCCGGCACATCGTCTATCGAGCCTCGGGTACCCCCGACGCCTCGGCGCCCGGCACCTCGGGGCATCTTTGGGAGCTGTACGCCGGAGCCGACGGGGTATGGCATCCGAAAGACATCACTGACGAAGCGGATGCGCCGCTGGCGAGCGCTCCCCCGACGTCGTACGCGTTCGAAGACGAGGGCAGCCAGCACGTGCTCTACCGCACCGACGACGGGCGACTCCACGAGCTGTACCAGGACGACGGGTGGCACCACAGCGATCTCACGGATGCCGCGCATATCGCCCCCCGTGTCGTCGGGCAGGCGCACGGGTGGGCGTCGGTTCCGCTGGCGATGCAGTTCGTGACCTTCCGCATGACGGACGGCCACGTCCACGTGCTCAGCCGCCCATCCGGCGACGGTGCCGACTGGTCGCACGCGATGGTCACCGCCCCCCATGATCCGGTCTGCGCGGGAGACCCGACGGGCTATGCGTTCCAGGGTGCCGTGTACATCACGTATCGCGATCCCGATGGGAGCCTGTACGAGATCTCGCACTCCGGCTCGTCCGGCTGGTCCGCGCCGCAAAGTCTGTGGGCGAACCTGCCGACGCTGCCCCCGGCGTTCCCCGTCATGCCGCGAGCTCTGGGCGATGCCCCTTCCGGATTCGGTGACGAGGCCGCGGGCACACGGCATGTGCAGTTCCTCGCAGATCGCGGCCGGATCTGCGAGTACTCGTTCGACGGCTCGGCATGGTCGCTGACCGACCTCACGGACGTCGCATTCACCGCCCGCTTCGGCCTGCAAGGCTATCCACCGGTGGGGTACCTGTTCGCTTCGGCACCGCACGCGCCCCGGGCGACCGAGCACTGCATCTACGTCGGGGCCAGCGGTGACGAATTGTGGGTGCAGGAGCTCTGGCGGTTCTCGGGGCAGGACTGGAGCACGGGCTTCTCGATGCAGGTGGGCGACCTCCCGGGCGCGCCCACCGCGTTCGCCGACTCAGACGACGGCACGCAGCACATCGTCTTCACCGACGTCGATCAGAGGGTGATGGAGCTGCGCTGGACGGCCCCGCGGATCATGCGTCCCCCCGGGGGCCCAATCCAGATACGGCCAGCCCCGGAGGCGTGAGAGCCCGTCATCGCGGGTCGCGATCCAGCGAGCCGATCATCCGCCGGAGGATGCTGAGGGCCGCGGCCTGCTCGTCGGCGCCGATGCCCTCGAGCATCCTGATCTCGACCGATCGCACGGCGGCCGTCGCGCCCTCGAGGCTCTGGCGGCCCAGGGGCGTGAGACGTGTCGGGAGAACCTTGCCGACCGGCGCCTCAGACGGCCGCGTCACGAAGCCGTCACGCTCGAACGCCTGCAGGAGCACGTTCATCGACTGCCGCGTCACGAACGCCCCGCGTGCGAGCTCGGAGTTCGACAGGCCCGGGCGCTGTGCAAGGAGCTCGAGACACGAGTACTGCGTGACCGTCAGCCCGAGCGGCTTCAGCACCGCCTCCATGGCAACGCGGAGCGCACTGGATGCCTCTTTCAGCAGGTAGCCCAGGGACGTCTCGAGATCGATGCCATCCTCGGTTTGACTCATGTCAGTATTCTGACATAGATTCAGTGATGTCAGACAACTGACACAAACTGAGGAGACCACCCATGCCCGTCACCGGCCCCGACTTCATCTCACTCCAGGCTCGCGACCTCGACGCGTCACAGGCGTTCTACGAGCGATACCTCGGACTCGTCCGCTCCCCCGCGGGTCCCCCGCACGCCGTCGTGTTCCAGACGGCCCCCGTCGCGTTCGCCCTGCGTGACGTCGTCACCGGCACCGACCTCGACTCCGTCGCGCAACCCTGCATCGGCGCCGCGATCTGGCTCCACGCCACCGACGTGCAAGATATCCACGACGCCCTCGTCGCCGACGGTCACCCGATCGTCTCTGAGCCCATCGACGGTCCGTTCGGTCGCACGTTCACGTTCGCCGACCCCGATGGTTACCGCATCACCCTGCACGACCGCGCCTGAACCCACCGGCCCATCCCCCAGGCGGGGTTGCGCGTCCGAGGTCGCGACCGCGCGGGGCCTCATTCGTGCTCCGGCAGCAGCGGCGTCGACCAGCCGGGATCGCGGCCGAGCTGAGTGGCCCGCGCCACCGAGGCCGCCCCGAACCGGTCGCGGACCGCATCGAGCACGGTGTCGAGCCGCGCTCCGTCATCCCACTCGATCGGCAGTTCGGGTTGGATGCTGTCGACCCGCCCCAGCTGCGACAGGGAGACCCCGATGAGCGTGATCCCCCGCGCCGCGATGTCGGGCTGTGCCGCTTCCAACAGGCCTCGGGCGACCGTGAGCAGGAGGGCCGTTCGGTCGGTCGGAAACCTGACCGTATGCGATCGGGTCGCTCTCGTGAAGTCGCCGAACCGGAGCCGCAGCACGACGGTGCGGCACACGCGATCGTGCTCGCGCAACCGCCGGGCGAGCCGGTCGATGATCTGAGTCAGGAAGAGGTCGAGTTCGTCGGGCGTGCGCGGGCGAGTCCCGAGTGCGCGCTGCGAACCGATCGATCCTCGGCGGCGCGTCGTGTCGACGGGGCGCGGATCGCGGAGCCGGGCGAGCGCGTGCAGGTGCGCACCCGCGGCTTTGCCCAGCAGCCGCTCGGCGGCTGCGGACTCGAGCTCGGCCAGCTGACCGACCGTGCGGATGCCGAGCCGGTGCAGCTTCTCCGCGGTGACGGCCCCCACTCCCCACAGGCGCTCCACCGGCAGCGGGAGCAGGAACTCCTCCTCCCTGTCGGGTTCGACCACGAGCAGCCCGTCGGGCTTGCTCACGGCACTCGCCACTTTGGCGAGGAACTTCGTGCGCGCGACCCCGACCGAGATCGGCAGGCCCACCTCGACACGCACCCGCTCTCGTAAGCGCGCGGCGATCTGCTCCGGCGTTCCCGCGATACGTCGCAGGCCGCCGACCTCGAGGAATGCCTCATCGATCGAAAGACCCTCGACGAGGGGTGTCGTATCACGGAAGATGGCGAACACGTCTCGACTGGCGGCAGAGTAGGCCTCCATCCGCGGCGGGACGATGACCGCATCCGGACAGAGATCCCTCGCCTGCCGGCCCCCCATCGCGGTCCGCACTCCGCGAGCCTTCGCCTCGTAGCTGGCGGCGAGCACGACACCACCGCCCACGATGACAGGCCGGCCGCGGAGCGCAGGGGCGTCGCGCTGCTCGACGGATGCGTAGAACGCGTCGAGATCGGCGTGCAGCACGGAGGCCTCACCGCGCATCGCGTCCTCCCGCCGATCGTCCGTGCAGCGGATCGTCGCACCTACCGACGACATCGCACACAAGGGCGGACGTGAGTGTCGACGGCCCCGCTTACTCTCCTGCCATGCCGGAACGGATCGAGCTGTGGTGGGCGCGACGCCAGTTCTCCCGTGGCGCCGACATTCCCTACCCGGTCGGCACATACCGCGCGGCGTGGGCCGCGTTCCCTGCCCTGATCCGGCAGTATCACCCCGATCTGAACGCCGGGATCACCCTCAGCCAGATCCCGCCCGCCGCCGATGTGCTGCTGCTGTGGCAGTGCGAGTCGGGCCACAGATTCGCCGC
Source organism: Microbacterium rhizomatis (assembly GCF_008710745.1). Classification (GTDB taxonomy): domain Bacteria; phylum Actinomycetota; class Actinomycetes; order Actinomycetales; family Microbacteriaceae; genus Microbacterium; species Microbacterium rhizomatis. Next base: position 55,432 of record NZ_VYSA01000001.1, on the reverse strand, counting down.
CACCCCCGACGAGCAGCGCTCACGACCCGGCCGCCGGCGCCGACGCTCGGCCTGGTGCCCCGAGTGCTCCGAGCTCGCACGCGGGCCCGTCGCCCTACCGATGCGAGAGATGGTCTCGCTGCCTTCGACGCCGTCTTCCGGCGCGGTTGCCTCGGCCACACCCCCATCATCGACTGGCTCGCCACCGTTGCGTGCACGGCGCACGAAGCCACCCCTCGCCGTCTGCCCGAAGACGCCCGACCTGCCGGTCGGCGAGCCGTTCACAAGCTCCTGCGCCCCACGGCCGGCATCCGCGGCCGAGGCCCAGGTGCGGGCCGACCTTTTCGGCCGGCTCGCCGTGACGCCGGGCTTCACGGCGGTGCGGGTCGCACGCCCGTTCTTCCAGCACCTGGAGGTCTGGCCCGACATCCTGCTGCCCGAGCTGCGCATCGCCATCGAGTACGACACGATCGGGCGGCACGGCCTCGAGCACGTCGGCGAGCGAGAGGCGTCGGATAGACGCAAAGACCGAGCGCTGCGCAACGCCCGATGGGAGGTCGTTCGCATCCGCACCGGCAAACTGCAGCCCATCGGCCCGTTCGACCTTCAGCTCACGCAATGGAACGCGCGCGGGCTCGGCCTTCTCCTCGATACCCTGCGAGAGATCCGGGGCGCGCTTTTCGTCGATCCCTACCTCGACTGAATGCCGGGCTCAGTCCCAGTCGAGATACTCCTCGATGATGAACGCGGTCTGGATCGGGTGCGTCAGGGGGAAGTCGTGACCCGCCCCGTCGAGGTTCTTGACGCTCGCGCGCTCGGGAGCTGTCGCCTGCAGACGCTCGCCGTGGGACGGGGGCGTGACCTCGTCGTCGGAACCCTGGATGATCAGCACCGGAACGAGCGGCGCCAGCGCGACCTGGTCCTCCTCGACCCCGAGCAGCAACAGGCCGTTGGACCGGTCGGTGTGGGCGGCGACGAACGCACCGGCGACGTTCCTCCCGCCGCGATAGCCGCCGATCCAGGTGTGCGCGAGACCGAGGTGGTCCAGGACGGCGACCACGTCGTCGACCCGCGCATCCACGTCCGTCGAATCACCGCGTGACCCGATGCGCACGACGTGGAACCCCGCCTCTTCCACGAGGTAGTGCGAGATGACGCTCAGGCCGTCGCCGCCCAGGTCGCCGTCGGACAGGAGCACGAGCGATACAGGCCCCTCGCCCTCCACGGCGAACGGCACGCTGCGGCCTTCGGGCTCGAAGATCTGAGTGTCGGTCATATCGGGAGTCCTCTCGATGCGGGTCAGTTGTTGAAGCGGAACTCCACGACATCGCCGTCGCGCATCACATAGTCCTTGCCCTCGAGGCGCGCCTTGCCTCGCGAGCGGGCCTCGACGATCGAGCCGGCGTCGATCAGGTCGTCGAACGAGATCACCTCGGCCTTGATGAACCCCTTCTCGAAGTCCGTGTGGATGACACCGGCCGCCTGCGGCGCCTTCCAGCCCTTGCCGATCGTCCACGCGCGCGCCTCTTTCGGCCCCGCGGTGAGATAGGTCTGGAGCCCGAGCGTGTCGAAGCCGATCCGGGCGAGCTGGTCGAGGCCTGATTCGTCCTGACCGGTCGAGGCGAGCAGCTCCGCCGCGTCCTCCGGGTCGAGGTCGATCAGCTCGGACTCGATCTTGGCGTCGAGGAACACCGCGTGCGCGGGGGCGACGAGCGCTTCGAGCGATGCCTTGGCCGCAGCATCCGTCAACACCGCCTCGTCGACGTTGAAGACGTAGATGTAGGGCTTGGCGGTCAGCAGTCCGAGCTCTCGGATCGCACCGAGCTCGATATCGGATTGCGAGAGGAGCGTGCCGCGCTCCAGCGCGTCTTTCGCGGCGACCGCTGCCTCGAGCACCGACGGGTCGGTCTTCTTGCCCTTCACCTCTTTCTCGATGCGCGGGATCGCGCGCTCGAGCGTCTGAAGGTCGGCGAGCATCAGTTCCGCATTGATCGTCTCGAGATCGTTCTTCGGATTGACGCCGCCCTCGACGTGCACGACGTCGTCATCGGTGAACCCGCGCACGACCTGCGCGATCGCGTCGGCCTCGCGGATGTTGGCGAGGAACTGGTTGCCCAGCCCTTCACCTTCGCTCGCGCCGCGGACGATGCCGGCGATGTCGACGAACGACACGGTCGCGGGCAGGATGCGCTCCGAGTGGAACACCGCGGCGAGCTTCGTCAGACGCGGGTCGGGCAGGTTCACGACCCCGACGTTCGGCTCGATCGTGGCGAACGGGTAGTTCGCCGCGAGCACGTCGTTCTTGGTGAGCGCGTTGAAGAGGGTGGACTTGCCGACGTTGGGCAGGCCGACGATGGCTATCGATAACTGTGACATGACGCGAACGAGCCTACCGGCGTCGTGAGCGGCCACCCGCGACGCGTAGTGATCGCCGGTCAGCACGACGCGTTCACCTGGTCGCCGCGACACCTCACTATGCTCCCCGGCCATGAACCGACTCGCCTCGCTCAGCATCGTGCCCCTCGTCGCCCTCGCGCGCCCGGACTATCTGCGCAACGTCGACGAACTCGCTGCGTGCGCGAGCAGCCCACAGCGCTCTCCCGCGGAGCGCGCCTATCTCGACGGGACTTTTGCGGCCGTCAGCGAAGCTGGCCTGGACGGCGGCGATGAGGAGACATTCCTCGAGTTTGGCCGCACCGTGTGCGACGACTGGTCATCCAACTATCCAGACAACACGCGCGAGCAGAACGTGCTCGGCTCGCAGGCGACAGTGAGACTATCCCAGCCCGACGAAGCCAAGGCATCGGTCAGCGTCGCAGCCGTCGCGCTCGCATCGCAGTACCTCTGCCCCGAGTAGCACCAACAACGAAAGACCCGCTCCACCGACCCCCGGGGGGCCAGTGGAGCGGGGTTCGTCGCCGGAGGGTCAGTACGTGAATGCGGGCATGGTGGAACATTGACACCCACTCGGCGCGGATCGTGTCCGCGGCCGACCGGCTGCCGCCCATGAGTTGCAGGAACATCACCCCGTCGCCCTGGATCTGGCATCGCCATTTCTCGGCGGTCCATTCGGCGGCTAGATACTCCCTGGCAACCAGACGGTCACCTGCTGCGTGCGACGCACAGATAACTTGTGGGAATGCCAGTCGACGGCAGTTTCGACACGCTGACTCTGTCGGCTCGGTCGGCGATCTCCTTCGCCGTCATGATTGCCGATACGAGAGAAGGAACTGCGACTCCCGCAGACTTGGTCGTCGGGATCGCCCTCGAATCAGGTTCCACCGGATACCAGTTCCTTCACCAATTTCCGCGATTGATTCAGGCCATCGATACGCGCGGCGCGCACGTACGACCTCAAGCGCCGCGGAGTCCTTTCGCGACTCCCGAACTGGTGTCGCATATCCGGCGCGCCTTGGAGGTCGCACGCGTGGCAGGGGGGCCACCAGGTACCGGCCATCTGCTCTACTCGATGGCGGAAACTCATCCCGGTACGCAGCGACTCATCCGATCCGCCGGAGTCTCAGTTCGCAGGTTCCGTCGGCAGCTTTGGGCAGTTCTCATCGACCCGACACCACCGCTCGAGACGCCGACGAACATGGTAGAGATCACTTCCGAGGCCGTGCTTCCAGGCGGCGTCCCGATCGTGTGGGATCTCGTCACGGGGTTCGAGGTGGATCGCGATGTATTCCCCGGCGACTACGCGTTCGACGTCCACCTGATCGCCGGGCCCGAGGCGGGTGTGGGTCGCCGTACCCGTGCAACCCATCCGAACGGCCTCGCCCTCGACGCCGAGGTCGTCTTCTACGAGAAGCATTCGCGGTTCGTCGAGCAATCGCGTATCGGCGGAGCGATCTGGTGCACAAGCGAGATTTCGTTACTCGCGCTGGAAAATCGGACCCGCGTCACCATAATCGAGCACTTGCGTCTCGAAACCGGCAATGTGATTGCAATCGCTGCGGAGCGACAGCACTTTGTCATGTTCCGTGATTGGTACCTCTCGCGGCTTCAAGAGATGCTGGAGGGAGGATGGCCCGACTCAGTGGCACTCCCCCAAACCCCCATGCCGGCACAGGTGAAGCCCACCTCCTAGGTTCATCCGTCGCCGGCTGCGCATGCAAGTTCGGCGACCCGCGGACGCCTTGGTGCCCAGCCACCGTCGACCAATGACACAAGGGCCGCTCCACCCCGCCCCCTGAGGGCCAGTGGTGCGAGTCGGTCGTGAAGGATCGTCAGTAGCTGAATGCGGGCATGGTCGGGAACATCGATACCCATTCGGCGCGGATCGTGTCTGCGGCCGAACGGCTCCCGCCCATGAGTTGCAGGAACGTGGCCCCGTCGCCGTGGATCTGACATCGCCATTGCTCAGCGATCCACTCGGCGACGTTGGTAGCTCCGTAGAGTGCGGACGGGATGCTCGGGCTCACGGTTTGCCAGGTGGCGGCGAACGGTGCGCGATGCCGCAGCGCTGAATTCGGCGCCCACGGTTCGCCTCGGAATCGGTGAAACGTGGTGTCGATGTGGTGCCCGAACTCGTGCACGAGCGTCAGCGTGACGGGCTGATCGGATCGCACCGCGACCCGTTTACTCGTCATGTGCAGATCCGTTGCCTGCCCTGTCTCATACAGTGCGCCATACGACGCTGAGAACCCGGGCCACCGACCCTCGCCTGTCACGAGCCAATCGACCGACCCGACCCTGTACCCGAACCGCACCAGGTCGCCCGACTCGTCGATCAGTGACGAAATGAACTCTTGCCGGATCACGAGCGGGATCCGCGCGAATTCGGCTTCCCACTGCGACAGCGACCATGTCGCCCCCGCCTCGGCGTACTGCACGGGGAACACCGGTGATGGGACCGGCACACGCGAGCCCGGTGTGCTCTGCACGATCATCACGTGTACTCCCAGACCGCCTGCACGACAGCATTACCGGGCCGCGTCGCGCCGGCCCCGGGAACAGCGCTGATGTCGACCGAGAGAAGCTGACTCGCGGGGATCACCGCGGGGTCGAACGCCTGCACAGTCGCCACCCGACTACCCGCGGCGACGGTCACGGCGCCCACCTGTGACCCGTTCGCGAGCAACGCGGCTGTCACCGACCCGCCACCTGTCCCGAGTATGCCCAGCGTGATAGTCAGGCTCATTAGCCGGATCTCAGCGGGCGGCGACGGCACGTAGAACGCTCCGCTTCCGACGACCAGCGTTCCCGCGAACGCGAACGACTCCGACTGCGGCCCGCCCCCACCGCCACCCGGGATCAGGCCCGGGTCGATCTTCCGCGTCGTGGGATCTACGAGCGCGACGATTCTTTCGGTCATTGGTCACGCCCTCCTAGTCAGTCGCCGCGATGATTGCGGCGTTCGTGGTGGCCGAATCAACAGTGTTCGTGAACACCGCCCGGTACCGAGTGAATGTGCCAGCAGCGCGCACGGTGAACGTGTACGACGTCGAATTGGCTCCCGCGATGTCCGCCCATGTCGTGCCGCCGTTCGTCGATACCTGCCACTGCACCGAAGGCGTAGGCGATCCGGTCGCCGCAGCTGTCAGCGTCCACTCGTCGCCCGAGAGAACAGAGCCCGAAGCCGGATGCAATGTGATCACCGGAGCGCCCGAACCGCTCGAGGACACGGTCACAGAAGCAGCCGTCGTCGGCACACTTCCGCCCGCGTTGGTGAACACCGCGCGGAACAGCACCCCGCTGTCACCCACCGACAGAAGCGGCGTGACGTACACCGCCGACGTCGCGCCCGCGACGTCGTTCCATGTCGTGCCGCCGTTCGTCGACTTCTGCCACTGCACGCTCGGCGTCGGCGACCCGGTCGCCGCCGCGTTGAACGTCGCCGCAGCACCCGCGCTCACGCTCGCCGGGACCGGCTGCACAGTCACGACCGGTGCGACGACCGGTGCCGGCGCGCCGATGGTCAGGATCCCAGCCCCCGGGATCGTCGGGTGGTCGATGAGCGTCACATCCTCGGGGGGATTCTCGGCAAGGTAGGCGGCGACCGAGGCGGCGACCGAGGCGGCGACCTGATCCGGGGTCACTGAAGGATGCTCGAGCATGTAGGCCGCGACCACACTCGACACAGCCTGCGTGAATGACGGTGTCGGCACGGTCGGTTCCAGCGTCCGCGGGTCCACATCCTCGAGCGCCGACGCGGCCACCTCGCCCGAGGTGTCCGTCACCAGAATCCACCGCTCCGGCTCCCCCTCGACCCCGTCAGCGAACACGTGCCAGGCGCCCGGCGACAGCGACACGACAGCGACCCCAGCGACGAGCGGAACAGCGAACTCCTCTGTTGTCCGCACCCGCCCTGCACCACGCACCGCGACCGGCAAAGACAGTCGCAGCTGCGCCGAGGCGGGCGCATCCACCCCCGACGCGGTCGGCACCGTGTACTCGAATCTCACGTCAGGCATTTCGTCCCCTTCGTTGTGTCATGTGACCGTGAGCGTCGCCGCGCCGGTCCAGTCGTCGCCGGTCGCGTTCGTCACGTTGCACCGGTATTGCTTGCCCGAGTCTGCGGGCACGGTTGCGGGGGTCGTGTACGTCGCCGACGTCGCACCCGCGATATCGACCCACCCAGATCCGCCCGGCACGAGCACCTGCCACCGGTACCCCGCCGCGCCGGTCGCCGCCACCGTGAAAGCCGCGGTCGACCCGGCCGACACCGAACGGTCGGCCGGCCCCGACGTGACGCGCGGTATTGCTCCCGGGATCTGCCGCAGCCCATAGACCCCGGTCATTCCGTTCTCGACGGCCCGGTCAATCGTGAGCTTGATCGCGGTGATACGCGCCACGAACCCGGGCACGCGGCCCCGCCAATCCGTCACCCGCACAGGGTCGCCGATCTGCCACCGCGGATCCGCGGGCACGGTCACATCGGCGATCTGCGCGCGGGGCTGCGCCGTGTCGGCGAGCATCGCGTCGAGGAACGCCCGCGCAGGCACGGCATCCTGCCTCCAAACGCTGTCGGAGAATTGGTGCAACCGGATCCCCCACGACCCCACTCCGCCCGCGTTCGACCGGTCCACGACCTCGTCAAGCGCGTTCGACGGGTCGTAGGTGTACCCGTTGATCCAGAACCCCGGATCCCCTGCCTTGAGTCCGAACTGCGTCCCTGCCGATACGAAATCAGCGGGCCACGCGGCGTAAAGCTGGAAGGCGCTGTCGTTGCGGAACGTGACTCGCCACGACTTGATACCCACGTTGGTGATCCACGCCGTCACCTGCCCGCCCGTGTACCGAGACAGGCCGTTCTCGCCGTAACAGAGCACCATCCCGACCGGCACATTCAGCGCCGCCCCGGTCGCCGTGATGATCGCCACCTGCTGCCCGTCGACCACGTTCGGCTGCGATGCCGACACGATCACCGACGACGTGCCGACCGGGACCGAGAGCACCGAATCCGCGATCAGCGACGGCACGACATCGACCGTGCCACGACCCGAGTCGACACCGACGACCCGTTTCACCTTCGCTGTCGCCCGAGTAAAGACGCTGTCCATCGACACCGATGCGTGAATGTCGTCGATCAGGTCGATGCCCCACGTCGCGACAGGCGACGTGTTCGCCGCGAGATCCGCCCGCGACTTGAAGAAGAATCGACCCGCCTCTGAGAACCCGACCATGCCGAGCTCGGCCTGAGCGATCTCCTGCAACACCTCCCACGATGCGCGCCCGTCAACATCGGGGATGCTCATGAGATCGAGAGCACCAGTCGATAGATCAGCATCCGGCGTGAACGTCATAATCGACGGCGTCGGCACCGCGTTGTACGCGCCCGCGTTCCAGTGCGCGGCGACACCCTGCATCGCACCCGGCGACCAGATCACACAGTCGATGTCGGTCGTCGGGAGCGCGCCCGCCCACACTGACGTCGTCGACAGGACCGATACCCCGTCGACCCACACCTGCACATAGGCGCGGGGAACGACCTCGAAGGCGACGTGATGCCACCCGTTCGCGATCGATGCGGACGCGACAACGGAAGACGTCGAGGGATCCGGGCGCCACACGACGCTCAGGGAACCCGACGCGACCTCGAGCGTCACGGCTGCACCCACGTAGGACTGGATCCTCAGAAGCTCCTGCGACATGCCAGAGGCGAACAGCACGAAAGCCTCGACCATCGTCACGGATCCGGAGAACGCACGTCGAGTCGCGAAGTACCCGCGGATGATCTCGGCTGACGAATCCGGCATCGACCCGAATCGACCAGGGACGAGCCACGGCGACGTCACGTTCGACTGGCCGAGAGGGGCCGTCCATCCGACATCCGCGAGCCAGCCGCCCACCCCGGGCACGGACAGTTCACACCCGGCGCGCGGTGCCGGCGTCATCCGGATACCGTTCGTGTGCAGGATCGATGTCACGACAGCCTGCGTGTTCGTCGGATGCCGGAACGCTGCGCCAGTCGCCGATCGACGCCCGTAGCTTCCATACGGGCGTAACAGAACGGGAGCGGTCAGGCGTTCGCTCGAGTCCCGCGCAGTCAGCGTCAGCGCACCTGATCCTTCCGACGCATCGAGATCGGCGACACGCCCCGTGAACACGGGAACCTTGATCCCGCCGTACCCGGCCTTCACGCTCGACGCGGAATTGAGCCATGCCTCGGCATCTCGCATCGGCGACGGCGCACCGGGCGCGTACGCGTCACCCTCGATCGTGAGCGTCGTCGACACACTCCCGACAACATCGGACGCCTCCTCGGGGAGCTCGCCCGACATCTGCCGGTCAACCGTGATCCGCTCACCCCAACCGGTCGCCGCGGCGACGTCGACACCCGACGTCGCCGCGGCAGCCTCCACCGTGAGCGTGTCGATCGAACGTGCCGCGATCGCCGCATCGAATCCAACCGGTGCCGTCTGCATTGCTACCTCCGCTTGCGAGCCGCGCGAATGACCGCCTCGAGAATGGTCCGCCCGTCGATCGAGAAATTCACCGGCACGACGACGTCACCGCCTCCACCCAGCCCGTAATCGCCAGCCCGCGACAGCGGTACGACTGCCTCGGGACCAGCCTCACCGATCAGGGCCAGCGTCGGGCCGAGCGCGATCCCACCCGCCGCGAGCGCGGGAACGACGATCTGTGGAAAGCTGACCCGCTGCCCTCCGATGAACGGCACCCACCCGGGAACCTCGAAGTTGATCGCGCCAACCGTGTTGTTCCACAGCCACGCGAACGCGGTCGCGACCCCGTGACCGATCTGCATGATGCCGTTTCCGGCGAACTCGAACGCTGACCCGATCGCGTCGGGGATCCCGCCGAAGAAGTCCGAGATCTGACGCCCGCCGTTCTCGAAGGCACCCATCAGGTTTGACCACGCCTCACCGATCCACTTCGTGACGCCGTCCCAGTTCTGCCACAGCCAGATCCCCGCGGCCACGAGCAGACCGATCGCGGCGATGATCGCGATGATGATCCATGTCACCGGGGAGGCAAGCCACGCGACATTGTTCGCGGTCTGCGCAGCCGTGTTCGCGATCGTCGCCGCGGTGCCGAAGATCGTCGCACCGCGGAACAGCGACAGCAGTCCCGTGACGCCCGCGAGCAGTGACCCGGCCTGCGCGATGCCGGGGCCGAACGCCATTGCTCCGGCCGTGAGCTCGCCGAGAGGCCCACCCGCCTCGACCATTGAGCGCATCCAACCCTCGACGCCGCGTTTCATGGTGTCGATTCGGTTCTGCGCCGTGTCGTTGAGGGTGTCGCCCATAGCCTTCGTTGCGCCGTCGACATCGCCGAGCCCGCCCGTGACGCCATGCAGCGAACCGAGGAACTTCGGGATTCCGTCGACCCCGAGATCCTCGAGCGGTGTCCCAAAGAGGGTGATTGCGGCGTTCGCCCGGGTAGCCGGGTCGTCGATCCGCTCGAGGCCGAGCACGATCGTATTGAACGCGTCGGCCGATACCTCGCCGCCCGCCAGCAGCATGTTCGCGTACTCCTGCGAATTGAGACCCAGCATGTCGTACACGCCCTGCGTCGCGGACGACATATCGGTCGCCCGGATCGCGAACTCCTTGATCGCGTCGCCGGTCTTGTCGATCCCGTACATGCCTTTCTGCGACGCGGCGACCAGCATCGACATCGACTGCTCGCCGCTGATGCCCATCTGATTGAACATGCCGCCGTATTCGTCGACTGCGTCGAGGAGATCCCCGCGCAGTTCCTTCGGCACTTTCTGCATCGACAGGGTGAGCAGATCGAGCGCCTGCCCAGCGTCGACCGCGAGGCCCTGCGTCACCATCTGCCCGGCGATCTGAGCCGATCGACCCACGTCCTGCTCGAACGCCTTCGAGAAGTTGATGACGTCGGCCGTCATCGCCTGGATATCTGGGGCGCTTGCGTTCCGCATTCCGCCGATCGAGCTCACCACGGACTCGACCGCCTCGGAGATGTCCGACGCCTCGCCGTAGTTCTGCGCGAACAGATCCCCCGACACCTTGCCCATGCGGGCCGATTCCTCGGCGGTCAGACCGAGGCTCGCCGACACCTTCGCGTTGGACGCGCCCGAGTCGAGAGCGCCGCCGATGACGTCAGCGACACCCGCCGCACCCCACGCCGCCGCCACGGCCGACGCAGCGCCCTTCGCGGACTTCTCGAAGCTGTCCCAGCCCTTGTCGGCGTCGGAGTTGTCGACTACCAGATTGAGAATGAAATCCTTCGCCGAACCGGCCACGTCTTACCTCCTAGCTCGGCGGACCTCGTCCGCGTATTCCTTCTCTCGTGCGATCTGCTCGTCGCACGAAAGTGCGTACGACACCCACAAGTCGTAGGGCAGATCGCCCACGTTGAAAGGCGTTATCCCCGGCCAGTACTGCGCGTGACTGATCGTGAGGATGCGATTCCGAACCTGCTCGGCGACGCTGCCCTCGGTCGCCTCGAGCCGACCTACTCGGGGGTCGACGCCTCCACGTCGGCCGCGTCGTCCGCGGCCGTTTCGGCCTGCGGAGGGTTTGCGTCTTCCTTACCCTCGCCCTCGGGTTCCGGGTCGGGCAGGTACTCCCCGAGATCCTCGAGCGGCCCGTCAATCAGGTCATCCCACTTCACGCGAAATCCCGCGTTGTGCTGCGTGAGGAATGACAAGATTACGTTGCCGAGAATGTCAGCCTCTTCGACCGCTTCCCGGATGCTCGAGATCTCTTTGATGCCCGACTGCCGCTGAAGCTCGATGATGTCGGACACCCGCGCCTTGCTGAGCGGCTTTGCGACCAGTTCGCGACCGCCGACTTTGAGAGTCGCCATGACTCCCCCTCTCTGTGATTGTGGGCCGCTCACTCGAGCGGGATCTGCTTGAATGCCTGGTCTGCGATGTCGTCGATGCGCCGCACCATCCCGGCCGCACCGCGGTACGCCGGTCCCCAGAAGTACGGCTGTCCCTGCTGGTACACGAACTCGTCGCGGCCGAACACGCGGTGCCGGAACTTCTTGGACTGCCAGAACGCGGACCCGTTCTCACGGGCGCCGGTCGTCTGCACGCGAACCTCGGTGCGGGTCTTGCCGAGCACGACGCGCGTGCGCAGCCCGGCCTTGATTCCCTTACGCAGCCCGGTCGACCGGCCGCTCGAGCGCACATCCTGCTCGCGATATGCGTTCAGGGTGCGAAGCCCGAGCTTGCCCGTCTTCTTGTTGCGTCGGATCACGACTCGTTTCCCCGCGGCCCGGATGCCGCGGGGCAACGGCCCGTCGAGGATCGCCGACTGTTCGGCGATTACCTCGTCGCCAGTGGTGCGCAGCAGCTTTCGCGTCCCGCGCATGAGCGCCGGGCTGAACTCCTTGACTGCGTCGAGCCGTTTCCGCAGCTTGTCCTGATCTACGGCGAGATCCGCCGTCACCCTGTGCTGCACGACCCGACCCGCCTACGGCGTCGTGTCCGCAGTGCGGTACACGATGAAGATCGGCTGCGACGCGGTGCCGTTGTCGAACGCCTCGAAGTCGATCGACTGCGTGATCACGTCACCACCGTTCGACGTCGGCACCTCGCCCTTGAGCTTGATCGCTGGCATCGCGATCTGAAGCACGTTCGACCCGCTCGTGAATGTCAGGATGAGAACGAGCGGCGTCTGAGCGAGGTACGCATCACGCAGCACATTGTCGGTGTACTCAGCGGTGATCTTTCCCGTGATCTCGGGCTTGCCGAGCACGGGTGGGCGCGAGCGCAGCCCTGCACCGCCGAGGTTCCATCCCTTCTTGTCGAGGTTGCGTGCCACCTTCAAGGAGAAGTCGGAGATGTTCACGGCGGGGATCGCGTCGCCCACGGCGAGTGTCGTCGCCCCCGGCTCCGTGAGCGACCCGCCAACCTGGATCGAGCCGTGCACGAACGAGAACAGGGTGTCGTCAGACGGGTACGACGCCGCCGTCGCACCCGTCGTCAGCATCTTGAGGATCGTTGCCGACAGCTTCACCGAAAGGTACGCGCCCTCTTTCGCGCTGATCTCGAGCGAATCGAACACGCATCCCCGGAACGTGTGCACGTTCGAAGCCCCGCCCCCGATCGGCGGTAGCGCTTCCTGGATCGCGTACGACGCGACAGGGTCAGTCGTCGAAAGGGTGTGCACCTGCTGGTACAGCCCGGTCGAAACGAGCGTGTTAGTGACGGCTCCCATCACGGCGTTCAGCAGGAACCCGAGCCCGCGCGTCGGAGCATCGAGCTCGATGTCGGTCGACCCCTCGAATCCGGAGATCGACTGCCGCGACGTCCGGGCGACACCCTTCGTGGGCCGCAGCCCCGAGCCTTTGATGGTCTTGACGTCGTACTTTGCTTTGGCCTCAGACTCGAAGAATCGAGTAACCGCGGAGGGGCTCCCGTACGTCGTCTCTTTGCCCATGCCCACCGAGAAATCAAGCTGCTGCGTCATTCGCCCGCTCCCTTCTTGCGCGTCTTCGACTGATCCGGCTCGGCGATCGCGACCGGTTCGACGGCCTCGCCATCCGACATGTACGCGTCCCACTCGGCCACCACGGCGGGGGGTACCTCGACACCCTCGAACGTGCCGACCTGCCCGACGAACATGCTCGCCAGTTCGTCAGGCACCTCGAACTCCTCGCCGGACTTGACGCCCCTCAGACCCAGCACGTCGATGTCGAGCGCGCCGAGCGGGCTCACATTCTTGAACTTCGCCATATCCCCTTTGTCCCCTTCTCTATGCGGCCCGCACGCGATGCGCGCAGATGAATGTCGCGGCGATCTCCACCTGAAAGCCGCCGTCGATCTCGGCGCCCACCCAGTCGGCAGACCCCGGCAGGCACCATGCGACGACGCCGCCCAGTTCCGTGTTCTCGCCTGCCGACACGTACGTCGAGATGAGGCGCAACAGGTCGTCAGCCCGCGTGAATGCGGCGACGACGGCGGCCTCGGTGTGCCCCGGCTTGAATGCGCCGACGTTCAATGTGAGCGTTATCGTCTCGTCACGCTGCCGTCGCGGGCCGACCGTCTTCGGGTCGACGTCGACCCCGATCGTTTCGCCCATCGCGACCCAGTCGTTATGCCCCGGCTGACCGAGGAACCCGGCGTCGATGTCGACCTTCGTCTCGTCGGCGAGCGCGGCCCGCACAGCGGCGAGCAACCCCGCCCGGGCCGTGTATGCCGCGGTCGACGCGCTGATCGTGCTCACGGCGTCTCAACCGGGTAGAGCCGATCAGGGTAGTCAGCGAGCATCCCAGCGACCACGCGCGGGAGATCCACACCGCCGACACCCTCGCTCGGATCGATCTCGTCACCAGTCTGACGACCGGTGCGGTTCGTCCGCTTGTCCTGGGTCCACCACAGTTTCGCGAGCTTGCGCGCCGCGAGCAGGAAAACGACGGGAACTTTCCCGTCGACCTCGTGTCGGGTCGGCTCAGAGCGACGCCCCGTCTTCTTGTCGATGCGTTCGCACGCGGCCGACATGTACAGCGTGAGCTCGCCGGCATCATCCTGCCCGACCTGATAGTCGAGCGCCTTCCGCAGATCCGCAGCGCCCAACGGCCAATTCGATGCCATGCGATCCCCCTCCTTGAAACGCCGAGAGGGGCCACCACCCGAATAGGTGCGGCCCCTCTCGGCGAATCCGTTGCTACTTCTCGTCGGCGGGCAGCTTCGCGTACCCGTTCGCGATGTACAGCGCGGCCTCGTCGGCGGGCAGCACGATCGACTCGCCGGGCGCGGGCCACGGCTCACCGTCGCGCAGGCCCGAGATGCCGATGACCATCACGACAGTCACGCCCTCGGGCTCGACCGCCTCGACCTCGGCTGCGGCGGCATCCGACGCGGCCGACGCCTCGGCCGCGGCCTTCGCCTCGGCCTCGAGCGCGGCGGCATCCGCCACCTTCGCGGGGGTCATGCCGCGTTCCCGATGAAGTGCTTGACCGCCGACGGGTCCATGAGACGACCATCCGCGCGGAGCACACCACGGAACGCGGTCTGGTCCGAGCCGAACAGTGCCTGGTCGGAACGCTCGACACGCACGCCACCGACGACGCGCACCCAGTAGCGGGAGAAGTCGCCGTAGAACATCGACTTCGCACCGAGCCCGGTCGACGCGACGAACGGGTCGCGGAACACGGGCGCGCCGAGCAGCTGCGCGGGCGCTCCGGTCTGACCGTTCGGCTCCCACAGGTAGCGACCCGAGCCGTCCTTCAGCTTGCGGATACCCGCAACCGCGGAGTTGGACGCAACCCAAGCCGCGTTCGCCTGGTACGGCGCGAGCACCGATTCCTGAAGGTCAATCAGGTTGTCCCACGACGGCGCACCCGCGACCCCGGCCCCACCGGTCACACCGAGAGTCGTGACCGTCGCGATACCCGCGGGCTGCGCCGTTCCCGTTCCGGTCACGAGATCCTGACCGAGCAGGACGGCGATGTTCTCGCCGACGAGCCGGGTCGCGAAACCCTCGATGTCGAACAGCGCATCCAGAATGAGCTCGTTCGAGATCCCGACGTACTCGCCGTACTTCTTGGTGCCGAACGCGATCTGCCCGAAGGTCGGGTCGGTGCCACCGATCTGCGTTCCCTCGGTCGCCGCCGCCGCGGCACCGAACGACGTGAGACGCGGGAGCGTGACCGACTCACCCTTCTCCGTGACGAACACGTAAGCACCCGCCGCGTAGATCCCGGAGAACTGCCGCAGGGGCTCGATGAGCCGCGCGAGGAACGATGCCCCCACCGCGTTCCCACCCGCCGACGCGGTGCCCACGGAGAGCGCCCGGGACTCCGAGAACGAGCGCACCTCCTCAGGCGTCGGGACGTACTCGAGGCCCCGCTCCTCGCCGCCGAGGATCTTGCGGATGTTCTGCGCGAAGTCGGCGAGATCGGCCGCGGGGCCGAACGCCGAACGGTTCCCGAGCAGCTCGCCCGCGAACTGCATCGCCCGCTGCTCGAGATCACGCTGCTGCACGAGCAGCGTGATCCGGTCGTCGAAGCTGTCGAAGTCGCGCGTCAGACGCTCGAACTTCTCGTGCTCCTCACCGGTCAGCGCGCGCTCGGCGGCGATGTCGGCGAGCGGCTTACCCTCCGTCTCCCACGCCCGCTTCTGCTCCTCGGCGAGGGACTTGATTCGTTCCTGGATGCTGGTCATCCGGATCTCCTTTCTCAGATCCCGCGCTTGCGGGGTCGGTTCACGAGCGCGGGATGCGTCTCGCGAGTCATGGTTGCCGCGGCCGATCGGACCGTGGCTTCCCGCTCACCGGGCTCAGCCGGTGCGGGGGAAAGGGATGCGCGCGCGGCCTCGAGATCGAACGCGCGCTGCATCTGCGCGGACGCGCCCCAGTAGGCCGGATCGGCGACGGGCGCGACGTCGTGGAGCGTTGCGCGCAGCACCGTGCGGATGAACCGGCCGTCTGCGTCCTCGCGGTAGTCCGCCTCGAGCGCCGAGAACGCGAACGATGCGAATACGTAATCGCCGCGCTCAGCGAGCTCGGCGACGTCGCGGCCGGCGTTCGTGTTCGGCAAATCGATCTCGAACCGCAGACCGATGTCGTCGATGAACAGCCGCAGTGTTCCCGCGTTCGTCGTACCGAGCAGCAGTCGGCTGTCGTGCTCAGCGCGAGCGATCACCCGCGTGTGCAGTTTCAGGTCGAGCGCGCCGCCTTCGATCGGCGCGCCGAACGCGCCAGGCGCGATCTCCTCGAACCACCCGCCGAGATCCCGCGAGATCTGATCGAACACGGCTGCGTAGCCGCCCAAAATCCCAGGGCTCGACGAGCCTTCCGGCGCGGCGCGGAACTCGACCGGCCGGTCGATGACGCGCCGTTCGATAACTGCTCCTGACATGGTCATGCCCCCTCTGTGATGGATGTCGAGATCGACTGAGCGAGCGATTCCGACTCGCTCTTGGTCGTCGCGTAGTGCTTCTGCCAGTCGTCGATCTCGTCAGTCGTGAGCCCTCGCCGACCGAGATCGCGGCGTGCTTCGGGCAGCGTGATCGTGCCGTTTCGTAGCTGCTCCGTATATGCGCGCATGAACTCGAGCAGCGACGGCCGCTCGAGACGCGATAGGTCGTACGTCACTTCCTGGTCGGGCTTGAGGATGTCTGTCTGCGCGGCCTCTGCGCGCCCCGAGATCCCGCCGAGCGTCTCGATCCGGAACGACCTCTGATCCATCTCGAGATTCGAGTACGTGCGCGATGACCCCGACTTACCGCCGACCTTTTCGGGCGGCACCCCGTAGATGATCGCGATCTCGGTCGCCGACGCCTCGATCGTCTGCAGGAACTGCGCCTGCTCGGGCGGGATCATGATCGGCTTGTAGTCCCACTCGCCCGGGAGAGCGACCGGCTTACCCTCGCTCGCCGCACGAATGAAGTCGTCGCGGGCCTCAGCGAGGTTCTGCCCGCCCTTCGCCCCCTTGGCTTGGAGAATGGCGGGCGGCATCGCCGACTGTTTGAACCATCGGCGCCCGTACTGCCGGGCGAGATCCGCCCACTCGAACGACGCCGCGAATTCCTCGATCGGCGACAGCCCCTCGACTGAACCGGCGCGCGTCTGCTCCCGCACGTGCAGCAGGATCCCGCCCTGCTTTACCAGCGTCACCTCGCGCCCGAGCAGCCGATAGATCGGGAGCAACGGATTCGAGTCGTCGACTGTCACGAAGTCTTTCGGGATCCACTGGCAGTACCGACGTGCGGAGTCGACCACGGCGTAGGCGTTCCCGCGCGACTTGAGCTCGGTCACCATCTGGATTTTCGAATCCCAGCGGCTCATCGTCGGGGACGGGTCAGAGAGGATGAGCGGTGTCGCCACCGGCTCGCGCTCCCCCTTGCGCGTCTCGGTCACTGTGACCGTCGACTGCGCCCATTGATCCGCGATATACCGAATCGCCGCGTACGCCGCCGCCTGCCGGCGCGCAGCACCACGCCCGAGCGATTGCCACGACGGCCCCCACACATCCTCGGCCGACAGATCGCGAGTCTCGGGGCGCGAAAACACGCTCATCGCCGCCACCGCCGAGGGATCGCCGGGTACACGACCAGCAGAAGCGCCAGGCCCGCGGCGATCAGACCGGCCGACAGCGACCACAGGCCGATGCCCACCACTATCAGCAACATCCCCACGACCTCGAGCACGTCCTGCCACTCGGCGGCGAGGAACGCGACGACGGCCACGAAAGCCGCCGCGACCACCTCGAGCGGCTTCCTACGTTCGGTCATGACGCCTCCTTCTTGATTCCGTTCGCGTTGCGGAACGCGGCGACCGGGTCGTATGCGAGATCCGGGAACAACGTCGCGAGCATCTGCCGCGCGTATGTCACCGTGACCAGCGCCGAGATAGGGCGCATTGACTTGCTTCGGGTCCACCGCCACCCGTCGCCGAACTTCTGCACCGCGGCCTCTTTCAGCGCGTCGGTGATCTCGTCCTGCCCGGTGTGCCGTACCGCACGGGTCACGACCGCGTCGAGCAGGCCAGGACCGGCCGCAGCTATGTCGGTATCCGCCATAAGCCGCGCGTCGATGCCGTGCTCTCGCAGCTTCGGAATCAGGAACCCGGCCGTCTTGAGCTCGACGTACACGGGGCCGTCAGCCTCTTTGACGAGAGCGAGGATGCCGGGAAGGTCGGCGCCCGCGTGCCCGTCGATAATCCAGTCGCCCTCGGGGTCGTCATAGTCGATGACGCGCGGCGCGTCGGCGAGCACCTCGAGATGAATCGCGCCGTCGTCGCGAGCGGCGGCAACACCGATCGATGCCCACGCCGAGTCGGGTGAAATGTCGATCACGTACACGACCTCGGGCCGCGTCGCCGCCGAATCTGGATCGGCGACCGCCTCCCACCGGGCCTTCGGGATCTTCCACTCGACCGACAGATCGTCAGACCACCAGTTCAGATACGGGCGGAAGAATCCGTCTTTCAGGTTCTCGCGCTCCGAGATGACGTTCGCGATTGTCTGCGTGAACCCGAGCGCAGGCATGCAACCCCAGTACGTCATCGGGTCGTCCGGGTCGGCGTCAAGGGGGGCCGAGTATTCGATGAACAGCGACCGATACCGGCCGTCGTTCAGCAGCCGAGGGTCGGCGCGGAGTAGCTCGGTGCGGGCGTGGCCCTGCTCCCGTTTGTTGAACAGGAACGGCGACTTCCGCGCGGAGTACCCGGCCGTCGAGATCCACAGTCGTTGCGCGTCGGGTACCGCGATCATCGCGGGTGAGATCGCCTGCTCGAGCCGGTCATCCTTCTGAGCGAACAACTCGTCACCGATGCCGAGCCCGAGCGTCGAACCATGCCCAGCCGATTCGGTCGCCGCGTCAATCGACCACTTCGACCCGTTCCTGAACAGCATGTGATGATTGCCGTTCGTCGCCCGGAGCGTCGTCCCACTGCGGGACGGCTGCAACAGCTTCCCGATCGGCGATCGCTTGATCCGGTAGTGCTGCTCCTCTTGCAGCTTCTCGAGCGCCTTCGCGTATGTCTGCGCGATATACAAGATGTACTGCCGCTCGGGCCACATGAGCGCCCGATGCACACCCCACGGGATGATGATCGTCGTCTTACCCGACTGCCTCGGGATGATGATGACAATCTCGCGGTACCAGAGCAGCCCGAACGAATCGACCTCGAACGCCGTGTCGAGAATCTCCCGCTGCCACGGCATCGGCTCCTGACCGAGCACGCGCATAACTCCGACGACCTCAGCCCCGCGCGTCTCTCGTGCAGGGTTACGCGGCGTTGCCCACCGCGGAACCGTCTCCACCCCGGGCGGCATCCCGGATCGCGTCCATGACTGCGGCGGCATCGTTGGCGCCCCCGTCTCCCTCAGCGTCAGCGAGCGCGAATCGCATAGCCTCGATCGCCGGCTTGATGCTGCGAGCGTTGGTGTTCGGGTCGTCGAGGATGCGGGCGGCGGTGAACACCATCGCGAACCGCGTCGCCTCCGCGTCTCCGTTCGGCTCCCCCAGCTGCGCCCGCACTGCCGACTCGACCGGCCCGTCGACAACGACCCGATACCCCGCGTCGCGAATCCAACCCGCGGCGAGCACCGATGCGGTCGCAGCGTCGCCCCTCGCCGCCCACAGCGCCTCCTCGATCAGCTGCGCAAGAGCATCGCCGGCATCTGGTCGGCGCGCCGTGGTCGCTCTAGAATCTGTAGGGCGCGGAGGGGATGTAGGGCGCGCCCGCTCCGGGGGCTCGACAGCGGGCGCCCTCCCCTCCCGCTTAGCTTTCGCTGCTCGATACTTCGCGGTGTCATCGGCCTTCCACTTCCGGCACTTGTCGCACCCGCATTTAGCGCGGTATCTCGCACGAGTACCGTGCGGCGGGAGCGGCTTCTTGTCGGACACGCGCCCTCCGCTCTCCGCCTCTCTGAGCGGTCAGGAATCGACCACGTGCCACGGCGCGGCCGACACCCGTATCTACCGCCAGCGCGGCACGTGCGCCCTACACGGCCCTACATCGAACGAACGAACCGGGGAGAGAGATATTTTGGTGACCCGCGGGTGAAGAGGGGTGGGGGGCCCGCAAAAAATGTGTTGATCCCGCCCGGGCGGTCAGGTGCCACGTCGACCCGCGTTCGCCCACCTCGACGAGCGGACGCCGCGCGGGATGGACGGCGGTCGATCGCGGCGGGCCGAGTTGCAGCATTGGTGAGCAGGCCGAAGATTGGACAGGTCCCACGTGCCACCCTTCGAAGCTGGCACCACGTGGTCGAGGGACGGGCCGAGCCGATGCCTGCCACCGAGATCATGGCGGATCGGGCCGAGGGTGCCACGGCACAGCCAACACACCGACTCGGGCGGGCACACGATCGCCAACAGACGCGCGTACTCACCCGGGCTCAGCTTCTCGGCATGATGAGGCACCCCGGCCCCCGTTCGAATTTCAGCCCCTCGACAGGCCGTTCACCCTGAGAGAGTAGAGTCTGCGCGCACTAACCCGACTGTGCGAAGGGGAACACCATGTCAGAAGACAAGGTCGCCGATGAGGCGAAAGCGATCGTCGAGATAACCGAACGCCTGCGCGAGCGGTTCCCCGACGCCTCGCCTCAGAGCGTGGCCGACGCAGTCGAGGCCGCACGAGCGTCATTCAGCGAATCCAAGGTCCGCGACTTCATACCCGTCCTCATCGAACGAGATGCCAAGCAACGCCTCAAAGCCGCCCGCAGTCAGTAGCGATCTCGACTCATCCGCTCAACGCGAGACACCGCGACCTCGGGCTGCTGCACACTCACCGCGACAGGGGACGGCACGATGCGCGGTGTGTCCGGGATCACAGCGAACGTGACAGCGCCCGCGAGCGCCGCGCTCAGACCCGGCCCGGCCAGGCCCACGTACCCGGACCGTCGCCCTCAGGACGCGACGTCACCCACAGGGTGCGCGGACCATCGAGGAACACCTGACCGTTCACGCCGACCGACCAGACGCGGACGATCAGCATCGGGAGCACGTCGCCCACGCGATGCTGATTCGTGTGCGGGTCGAGCTCCCCGATCGCCGCAGCATCCTGCGCCGTCAGCGTGTAGAGCACGACGCGGCCCGGAGTCGCCTCGCGGTGGGCCGATATCGCCTCGTCGCCCCGCAGGTACCTCTCGAACTCTTTCGCTGCCTCGACGTACGTCGTGTTCCCCCGCTCATTGTGCGGGGTCTCGATCGCCATAGCCAGCGCGAGCTTCCGGATCTCGAGCGGGCTCACGACGTCGCCCCGATGAAGCGAACCCGGTCCCCCGGGTACTCCGACGTGACCGTGTACGGGCCGAGCGCGTCGAGGATCTCGCGCGTGAGCGGCACGGTCGACAGAATTAGGTCGAATCGTGTGCCGCGGAATGACAGCAGATCCGCGAAGACATCAAGGATGTCGACGCGGCCGATATTCAGGTCAGTGATCGGTCGCAGCGACTCGAGCGGTGCGACCTCTGGCGCGTACACACCGACCGCCCAGCCGCGCACGGCGAGATCCGCTGACAGCGTGGCCGCATCGGCGTCGGCGAGCTTTGGCGCGATCACGTAGCCGTATTTCTCGGCGACGGACGCGAGCACCGCATGACGATCGGCCTGAGCAGGAACGATCGACGAGCCAGCGTCTGCGATCGTGCCGACGTTCATCATCTGCACAGCGGCGACCAGGATCGACGCGACGGCGGTAGCAACCTGCACGATGACGCCCGATGTCTCCGGGGTGAACAAGTTGAACGCGACACCCGCGCCACCGATCGCCAGGCCTAGCGCGTACACCACACCTCGGCCCGTCTCATTGAGCCACGTGTACCAGTCGGACGGACGCAGCAGCGCGAGGCCGATCAGGCCCTGCGCGGCGAGCAGTAGCGATGCGACGAGCGCCGCCAACGCCGTACCCTGATCCGCGGTCGTCGCCCCCAGCATCACCAGCACAGTGATGATCGACGCGACGAACGCCTGAATCGCGGCCCGTCGCGTCTCAGTGAACCAGCCCGCCAGACGGGCGAAGAAGTCTCGCATGATGTCCCCTCTCGAATCGTTACCGGGGCAGGCCGTCAGGCCACTCCGGGAGCGGCACACCGTGCGCCGCCATGTGGTCGCGCTGCACGCCGAGGAACGCGCGGTAGCCGCGGTTCTCCGTCTCGAGGCGATCGAGTCGCTTGTCGGTCGCGTCGCGATACCGGCCGAGCTCCTCCTGCAACTGATCGATCAGCGCGTTATCGGCCGTCGACTTGTTCGCCTCGGCCTGGATGGATGCGGCACGCTTCTGCGTGCGCGACGACAGCAGGTGACCGAGCACAGCCCCGAGCGCGGTCAGCGCCACACCCGACAGCGTCAGAACCGCGATCAGCACAGGCTCAGACACCCGATCACCCCCAGATGCTCAGGCACACCTGAATGAACAGGGGAGCGAATGCGAGACACAGTGCGATGCCCGCGGCGATACCGGCGAGCGCCGGGAGCATGCGCCCACCCGCGCGACGACGGGCGGGCGCGTGCCGGAAGGCTGTTCTCACAGGGCCAGGAAGTTCTCGTGCTCGGCGCGGACAGCAGCGGCCCGCATGTTCGGCCCCCAGAGATCGTCGTTATCCGAGTAGCCCCACCTCGAGCGCAGCCAGGTCGCGAGCGACCCGCCGTGATTCTGATCGAGGAACGCCTGAAGTCCGCTTTGCGATCCGCCACCCCAGCGGTTGTCCATCCAGGATTCCTGCGCCTGATTCGCCCCGTACCCGTACAGGTGCGCGATCTTCTGCAAGCCGTTGACGTACTCGAGCTCGGCGAGATCCGCGACCGTCGCCGTGTGATAGCTCGGATTCGGGGCCGGGGTCGTCTCGGCGACCCACTCCGGATAGCGCTTCTCGTGGCCGGCCTGCGTCTGCCCGCCCCAGTAGCCGTCGATCTCGCCGTCATACCAGCCGCGCCCCTTGAGGTACGTCTGGTAGCGCTTGATCGCGGCCTTCGTCTTGCCCTCGGAACCGTCCGGGAGTGTTTCGACGAAGATCCCGTCGACGACCAGCGATTCGCCCTGAGCCGCGTTCAGGAACGCCTGCTCGAGCGCGACAGTCTGATCGAACAGCGTGGCACCGTCGTTGTCGTCGCCGACCCGCGCCTCGAAGTCGATCGTCGCCCAGGTGCCGAAACGGATCGGCATGTTCTCCCAGAGCGTCTGGTGCACGTGCGCGCCGACACCCCAGTCCGAGCCCCACGCCGACGCGCCAGTCTTTCCGACCGCGTCGCCACGCTTGCCCCGCTGCCCTTCGCTCACCCAGATCTCAGAGAGGTGAATCGAGCTCGTCGGCGAGCCGTCGCCGAGCAGCAGGCTCAGACGGCGCCCCTCGGGGCCGTCATTGCTGTGATCGACTCCGATCACCTCGAAATCTTCGGGCGCGTACAGCGTCGTGCCGTACGCGACTCCGTAATCGGTGCCTGGCTCGGTCGACGGTGTCGGCCGGTCTTTGTGGTCTTCCCACGAACTGCTGACGTAGCTCGATGCTGTCGGCCGCTGATAGCCGCCCTTGATATCTGTCATGGTCGTGCCCTCCCCTGAAACGACGAAAGCCCCCGGCGAGTGCCGAGGGCTGAATGTTCGTGTGGAGCGGGCAGGCCGCACGCGTGCAGTCGGCGAGGCGCGACCTACGCCCACCCGCTCCCCCGGTCATCACGCCGGGCTCGTGCCGCGCATTGTCACTGCATCCGCGGTTGCATCCCCGGTTTGCACCCCGGGAGTAGAAGGGAGCGTGAGCGGCGACCGGTTCCCACCACGGCCGATCGCCACCCACGCATACGCCGCCAGCACACGGCATCCGACCCCCGCCATTGGGGACGACTACGCCCCACCGTCGACCGCCGCTCGTGATGCGCGCCACCCCGTCACTCAAGACGTGGGCGCGGGCTAGAGGTTGAGAGCGCGTGACTGGCGGGGCGGATCCGCAGCAGGGGCACCCGCGCGGAGACAAAGTCGGAAACGACGAAACCCCCGACCAGATCGGCCAGGGGTTTCGGTGGGGACAGCTCCCGCTATGCGGTCAGCTTAACACATCGACTCTCACGATTCTCACGATCTCACGCGGTACGCCGAGCCTGAAGATTCGTCATCGTCAGGCCCGGTTCGACGTCGCCGACCACTCGCCCCGTTGCCGGGTTGTAACGCACCGTGCCGACCTTCTGCCCGTCGACCACCACCACTACATCCCGCGACTCGTGCTGCGCCTTCCGGCGCGTCCGTACGCTCTTCTCGACTTCGACCAGCACCGACTCGCGGATCCTACCCATCAGCGGAGTCAGCAGCCCCTCGCTGATCCATCGGTAGATCGTGGCCTCCGAGCGACCGACCCGTGCGGCTGACTCCTTAATCGATAGCCACTGACTGACGTCAGTCATGATCCGGCCCTCGCAGAGCGTAGGGAATGCCATGCTCGTCGACTCGCCACGTCCCCGGGACACCCCTGAACTCGGCGTAGCGCGCGTATGGCTCGCGGTCGACCGCTGCTTTGAGGCGCTCGAGATCCTCGGCGTGCTCGGCGTTCGACTCCGCCTGCCAACGCGCGCGCTCAATCTCGGCTTGTCTTTCTGCCTCCGCCTTGCAGTCCGCACAGAGTCGCGGCTGCCTACGAGAGTCCGTACGGTTCTTCATGTTCCACGTCACAGTCGCCCCGCATTCGCCCGCGCAGGGCTTTTCGAAGGTGCCGTTCCCGACCTCGTTGTTTACGAGCGCCTCCCGCAGGCGCATCGGACGCGCGATCTCGGCAACGTGAATGTCTGGATATCCCCAGTACAGCCGCCGCGCGAGATCGTTGTCGAACCTCTCCTCGGCGAGTTCCGCGAAATGACCGATCCGCGCCAGATGGTGACCGATCGCGCGGGCGATCGCTTTCGCCTTCGCCTGTGCCGCGTCGCGTTCAGCGATCACGGCATCCAGCACCTCAAGCTCACTTGACAGCTGTGCATACTCGTCAACCAGTCGCGCCTTGTCGTCTGTCGTCATGGGGTCATTCTCTCGCCCTGTCACTTTGTCCACCACGAGCCCGTTCAAGTGCTTGATGCATTCGTCGCCTAACGTGGCCGTGTGGAATTCATCGGCGCGACCCCCTTCCTTGTCGCGTGGGTCGTCGTAATAGTGGGCGTGCTCGTCTTCATCACTGGACGCGCGATCATTGCGAATCGAGCCGCGCGAACCACGCCGCCGCCACTGACTCACCCGGCCACCCCCGGGAAGATCTCCCACGCCCGAGCGACCCCGCCCGACCCGGCAAACAGATCCGAGAACTCGTCCTGAGGCTCTGCGCCCAGCAGATCGAACACCCACCGGCAGAACTCGGCAGGCTTTGCGCCGATCACCCGGCCATCCGGGAGGGCACATCGCGAGCACATCCTGCAATGCGCGCGCCGACGTCGACAACGCCCACCCGTCGAACTCGCACAACTGCGCGATCAGCGCCGGGTGATCGACCTCGCCCGCGAAGTCCGGATGCCGGCCGTAGTACCGGCGCGACAGCCCCGGATACGGCGGGTCAGCGTACGCGAGGCGCAACACGTCATCGCCGACGGCGGGCGCGACGCCTACGCCCGGCGTGAACCGGTGCCGAGCCTGACGACACCGCACCGAGCAACACACCGAATCGACTCGCTTCGATGCCGCGATCGGTCCACGACACCACGCACACTCCCTCATGCGGTAGCGTCCGCCCCATGACGATCAACCGCCGAGCCTTCGACATCTCCGTTCCAGGGCACCCGCCGTTCACCCTCTACGACGCGGAAGGCATCGGCTTTCAGGCCCAGATCGACAACGGGGGCGATTTCGACTTCACTCCCCCGGGCTGGGATGACCCGATCCGCGTCGGCGCGCACGCGACCATCCGCACCCGGCTCGTCCAAGTCCCCACTTTCGACTGAGCCTCGGCGGTCGATCATCCGAACCCACTTCACCGCGACCGCCGACACCTGCACGAGCTCGACCCGAAGCTTCGCAGGGTCAGACTCGGCGAGCGCCTCGAAGACCTCCTCGAGCAGGATGTCGCGCCACGTGAGATCGCCGGATGATGCGCGAGCATCGGTCGAGTGTTTGAACGTGTCGGCGAGAGACGACGCGGCGGCGACTCGGAACGGCCCGTATCCGTATCCGGGGTTGTCGGCACCACCGAGCACGAGCGGGTGCGAGTTGGGGCCGGTGCCGTCTGCGCGATCGGTCGGCGTCCCCCACTTGCGATCCTGACGGGCGCGCTCGGCGACGGCGTCGGCGAACACGACAGCGTCCGGCGACTCGTCTCCGTCCTCACCCGAGATCGCCGAGCTGATCGCCCGAATCACGTCGACCGCCCGGCACGCCCATGCGAACGTACGACCCTGATCCCACTTGTCGCCCTCGAACTGCACCGACAGCGTCGCGAGCTCCGCCCGCAGAGCGAGCACCCGCATGACCGCCTCGCCGCCCGCCAGCGCGTACCCGTGAGCCTCCCCCTCGTCGAACCCCTCGAGGTACGCGCGATGCGCTGTACTGCGACCGGGGACCACCCGAGCCGCCTCGTCATTCGTGATCGTCATGCTGCTACGCCCTCTCCCCTTCGCTGTGCGGCAACCGCCTGCACATCCGCTTCCCAGTACCGACCCATTTCGCCCGTGAGATCCCCGGACTTGACCCACCCGCGTACCGTGCCCGTCGTGCGACCGACGAGCTTCGCCGCCTGCGTCAACGTCAGCCGGCGCGGATCATGCGGGAGTGGCTTCGCCTCCGGGATCTCTTCGGCGAACGCCTCAGCCCAGAACCCGCCGTCGTCACGGTCTGTCTTGTCGAACGCGCACGACTTGCACGCGTACCTCGCCGACATCCCGACCCGCCGCGGCGGCATCACCAGCACTGTCTTCGACCCGCAGTCAGGGCACGGGGTCGTCGCCCACCGTGCCCGGTTATCCTCGAGCGACCACCGGGCGAGGCCGTCAGCGACCGACCACCACGGGACCGGCGCCCGCAGATCATGACGGGTCAGCACCGCGTCACCGAGCAGCTTCACATCGACTGTGTTCACCAGTCGTTCGAAGTCCGCGAGGATCACGTCGGCACACCCGGCCGCGTCGTCATACGCTGCCGCTGCGTCGATGCCAGCCTCGAGCCCCATCGCCCGCCACCCCTGATCCGGGAACTGCACGCGCAACGCCCACTCCCGAAGTGTCTTCATAATGTCGTTCGATGAGTCGATGAGATCCGCCGACACTGGGGCCGGGATATCCGGACGCGACCCACCCGTCGACACCCGATCGTAGACAGCGGCCTTCGTCGGGTCGGCGATCGACCGCAGATGCCCGATCAGATCGGCGGCATCCTCGAGGTGACGGCGCAGCGACCGATAGCACCGGTCACAGATCAGCGCCCCCTTCCTCGCCTCCACTGGCACACACCCCGAGCACGAATCGTCACCGTCATCACCGAAGCTCGGGCATACCGCGAAATGCATATCCGGGATCCCGCACCCCCGGATGCATGGGCGCTCAGGCATGCCCGCGGTCCGCGACCCACCGGGCGAACCGCTCGACCAGCCACACACCGATCCCGGCGAGCACGAGCGGCCAGATCAGCGCGCAGATGAACGCGATCCCGACGTCGTCGACCGGCGTTCCGCTACGACGGTCACCGTCGAGCACCACCAGCACGACCCACGTCGCCACCACTCCCACGAGATACCCGATCAGCACCACCGAGAGCACGGTCACGACGTCGCCCCGATCTCACGCATCGCGACTCTCAGCCGCTCGATCTCCGCGTCATACTCCCGCTCGGCCACAAGACGCCGGTCGACCTTCCGACGCGAAACCCGCCCCTCAAGGTTTAACCGAGCCACACGCCTACTCGTGAGCGGTCGCGCGAGGAACGCGGCGAGCACCTCGTCAGCGACCTTGCACCGGCCACCCGTCGGGACTGTCTCAGAATGAATCGTCATCGTTGTGCCTCATCTCCCAGCGGCGAATATCGAGGAATCGCTTGTTTCGTAGTCGGGCGTTCTGACAGGCGATGCACGGCTCGAGGATCCCGCCAGGGTGATCGGCGCAGAACGGATCCGGGGGCAGCACCTCGCGGGACATCCGGGGAGTCTCGCGCTCTCGCTCGCTCTCGCCCTCTCGCTCTCCCCCGCGCTCCCGCTCGCCCTCCCTCTCCCCCGCCGCGAGCGTCTCGCGAGGCTCTCGCGAGCGCCTCGCGAAGGGTGGGGGCTCCGGTATCGCCGTGTCCCCAGCGCGGTCCACACGCCCCCACACGACGAACGCGTAACACGACCGCCCGCCGTGCTCGTACAGGCAGATCACTTCGGCCTCGGCCAGGATCAGCAGATGATCGACCAGAACCGACTCGGTCACCTCCGACGTCTCGGGCCACACATCCGCGAGGATCTGCCGGAACTCCACGAACCCCCGCCCGTGGTCGTCGGCGTGCATCCGCAGCCCCTCCGCGGTCACCCTCACCAGCGGCGACAGCTTCCGGGTCGACTCGAACGCCTCGACCGTCATCGTTCGCGGCCTGGTCAATGTCATAACGGATCGTGCCTCTCAGAATCGCGTCGACAGCGCCCGGGAGATCCGCGGCCGCGACGCGGTAACACTCGGTGAATCCGCGCTCCCGGCGCAGGATCGGCTCAGCGCGTGCAGCGGCCGCGGTCGGGAACGCGCGCGGCCACGACTTCGCGAGCTCGGCGAGCGCGTACCGCTCCCACCCGGCCGGCGAGTCGCGCATGAGCATGAGTACCTCGGCGCCCGTCTCGACCATCTGACGCACCCGCGAATCACGCCACATGATGCCGACCTTGAGCACCTGACGGGCAGGCCAGTACACGGCGTACACAGTTCCGCGGCTCGGGCGTCTCATCGCACGCCCGCCTTCGACTCGGCGGCGGCCGCGGCTCGGGCTTCCTTGTGCAGCACCGACACCTTTGAGCACAGCCCGTGTTTGTCGAGCTTGATCGCCCGCTGACCGCACAACCAACATTCGGGATAGCCGACGTGAGTCCGATCGATCCGCGCCATCGCGTCGAGGTGAACTGTCGTCACCCGCTCACGCTGCGACGGGTCCAACTGCCAGCCCTTCTCGGTCGTCGACCAGCCGCCGTCTTTCATGCCGCCCACGGGAGCGCCTCTCGAGACTCGATCCATTGCGCCTCGTACTGCTCGAAAGTGACTCGCGGAAGGCTCTCCCAGTGTTCGAGCAACTCGTCCGACGCGTACGCGCGTGCCCTCACACTCGGCCCCCCGAATAACGACATCGGGTCGATTCCGGCACGCCGACCGCGTCGGTTCACTAGACGATCGTTCGTCGCCGTCGCGGCTCTCTCGTACGCGGCGAGCAGCAGCAATTCGTACTCGGCGCGACACTCCCGCCACTCGGCGAACGCCGCCGCGATTAGCTTGCTCACGCATCACACCGCCGACCCGATAGGGTGCGAAACGTGCCCGAACTCCTCAACCATTGGCTCGTTCAGGGGCTTGTGGTCGCGCTCGTTGCCTGGTTGATCGGGCTTGTGATCAAGCCATCCCGTGAGTGGATGGGTCGGATGGCGCGTTCGGCGTGGCGTGCGCTCCGCGACATCCGCGTCACTCGTGAAACGACCGTGCAGCGCCGTGTCGACGCGGCGACGGAAGCGCGGGCATCTGAAGTCAGCAGTGCGCAGCCGCCGGGCGTGACGCCGAAAGCCCGCCGCGCACCCTGGTCTATCCGCGCCGACCATGACCGGGTGCGCGGCTGGACGCTCACGAACCTTACTGATCAAACTGCGGCGCACGTGAGCCTGTTCGACCCGATCAGCGCATTCAAGTTCGAAGGCGCCGCCCCGCAATGGATCGCTATCCATCCAGGCGAAAGTCAGCCATTCGAAGGCCACATCGCGAACGACAACGCGCTCACCTTCGGCGGCGGCATGCGCATCGAATGGACGGACCCACACGGCGATAATCGAACGGCGCACATCGTCCCGCGTCGCTGAGCGGAGCCGGCAGCGAGATCCTCGATCGACTGCGGGCTCAGCGACGGAAAGCCATCGCCCGAGAGGGTCGAAACCGTGCGCGGATAGTGCAGACTCCGCCCCGTGAAACACGACATCCTCCGGCCCTGCCCCGTGACCGCCGCGGACGCCGTCGAGCCGTATGGCCTCGACGACGCCCTGCTCGACCGAGCTCACGCCGCCATCTCCTGGCCGCGCGGCGCCTCGACCGGCTCCCACCCGCCCTCGTCATCGAGCAGCACCCACCCGCGCACGGCGTGACGCATCGGGATCTCAGACGGGCGACGGATGCCTGTCTTAATCGCGAACCCGAGCGCGTACGCGCGGCCTCGCCGCTTCGTCTCCGTGTCGCCGTGACATCCGGTCGTCCCCGTGCCGCACATGAGCCCACCGTTCGAAGCGAGCACCAGCCACGGGCGACGGCCGCGCTTCCCGCCACCAGTGCCGCGCGCCTCCCTGTGCTGAACCGACCAACCGTCAAAGGCCTCGGCCCGACGCTCACGCCGCAGCTGCACACCGCAGTCGACGCACCGACCCTGATCGCGATCCCAGATCAACTCGACAACATCGGGAGCGAACTCCCCCGCGGTCATCGCTGACCGCCGCCCCGGCGACCGGAGTCACGTTGACCCCGGGACTGCGCCTTCCGAGACACCGTCTTCCCGGATGCCTGCTCGGCCTCGGCGAGCGCCCGCGAGATCGCAGTGTCGCGCTGCGGTGTCGGCGGTCGCGGCGCGGGCATCGGGCGCGACTCGACAACTGGTACCCGAGCCACGGTCGGCGCTTTTGGCACGCTCGCCACCTTCTCGGCGCGCGGGAGGGGCACGGCCGGGATCGCAGCCGCGGCCCGTAGCTCAGCCTTTCGCTGGCGACATGCTCGCTCGAGCGCCGCTGTCCGGTGTCCCTTTGCCAGCGCCCACACCGCGTCGACGTCAGCCTCGGTTTCGGTGAGCTTGAGGGCGAGGAAGATCGCCGGATCTCCCTCGTCCGACCTTGCCCACGGGTCAGCCGGAGGTGGCGCGCTGGGCTGCGTCTCGGCCGCGATCAGCGGTGCGAGGATGTCGGCGAATACCACCCGGTAGCCGTGGCGCTCGGCCTCGCCCCCGAATACGGCGGTCGGCTTCCGGTCGCGGGTCGCGTTCCACTCGGGATTGTTCTCCATCTCGTCGGCGTACTCGTCCCAGACGATGACGACCTCGCGCGGTGCCTGCCCCTTCCGGGTGACGGTCACACGGGCTGCGACCGGGTGATCGTTCCCGATGTGGAAGGGCGACCATGACGACAGCGACGTCGCGTCGGCGAGGAACTGTGGCCCATCGATCCCCACCAGTTCGCCAGAAGCTTGCACAGCGGCGCGAACCTCCTCGAGCTTCATGCGGCCAATCCCTTCCGCGCGCTCACGCGCACGTTTCCGTATTTGATTTCGGTCGTTCTGTGTCCTACGGAGATCGCCGCGGCGGCGAGCGCATCGCATTCGACGAACGTCAGTGCGGCGTATTCCTCGGCGTCTCTCGCCTGCTGTCGCAGCCCTTCGAACGCGGCAAACCCCTCGGGGTCCGCCGCTTTCCACCGCTCCTCGTCGAGCACCCGCACCTCGTCGGTCGTGCGCACGATCTCGGCCCGTGTGCCCGTAGCTCGGACGGTCTTCTCGCCCTGCGCCTCGAGCCAGGGATCGATCACGGCTCGCGCCGACTTCCGTTCGCGCTTCGCGTGTGACTCGATCGCCGCGAAGCGTGCGTCGACCGCGAGCGCGTCGTCGACCTCGTCGGGGATGTCGTCGAGCTCGGGCGCGCCGGCATCCCGCCATGCGAGGAACAGATCGGCCTCGGCGGCGAGCCGAGCGATCCGGGCCTCGTGATCTCTCCGATGCACCCACATGTGCCGGGGATCGTCTAGGGTCGGTTCACCGTCCGACCCCATGACCTCCCACACGTACAGCCAGTGATCGGCCCCGAGTACCCACATGCCGAACAGCATCTGGTCGAGATGATCTGCGGGGATCTGGTCGCTGTCCCACGACGCATCGTGCGACTTCACCTCGACACCGAACAGGCCGGCCTCGTCGGCGTCCCACCCGAGCCCGTCAGGCGTCGCACCGTGCAATAGGTGCACCGGGTGACCGTAGAGGGCCGTGTTCGGGCGGATGCCGCGACCGGGCGCGATGTGATGCGCCGCGAAGTGCAGCAGTTCCGGCTCTCGAACGTGCCCGCGGCGCGTGTGGGCGTTGCCGCGGAACTTGCGAC
Source organism: Microbacterium rhizomatis (assembly GCF_008710745.1). Taxonomy (GTDB): domain Bacteria; phylum Actinomycetota; class Actinomycetes; order Actinomycetales; family Microbacteriaceae; genus Microbacterium; species Microbacterium rhizomatis. The sequence continues at coordinate 23,381 of NZ_VYSA01000001.1, read as the reverse complement.
CGTTCAGCTTCTCGTCGAGCACCTGGCGGTGCGTGCCGCGACCCCCCTGCGCGATCCGGTGAATGTCGGAGGCCGTCACCATCCCGTCGCGCCCGTCGTGCCACTCCTCCTCGGGAGCGCCCTCGGCGACGACGACGCGCAGCGCTTGACCGGTCACGACTGATCCCCGATCGCGGATCCCTCGACTGGTATCAGTCGCGAGCCTGCCGGGCCGTCGCACCGGACGCACCACCACGCCCTACGCTTCGCCCCATCCATGCGCGCCGCGACCAGATCACGCCCGCACCATTTGCAAGTCATTACCGATCACCGCCCGGGATGATGCTCGGCAGCGGGTGCGTAGCGGCAGCAGACGCCGCGGACTTCGGCGCGGCGGGCGGCGGGGATGCGGCAAGCATGGGCAGGGACATATCGACTCCTCAGTCGGGAATTCGGGCAGGACGAAACATCGCCCGTGCGGCGAAAAGGTTGACGTTTCAGATCAGGCGTGAACGGATGCGAGCGCCCACACGTGCGCGCGTCGCTTGTGGGTCGGGCCGGGCAGGAACGTGGCCGGGACAGCCGAGATCAGGCGCCGCCGCGTGAGCTCGGCGCGCGCCGACCGGAGTCGCTGCGGCGTGTACGTCGACCCGAGTTGCTGCGCGAACGTGACCATCGTGTGATCGGGCATCGCTGGCATCCCGTCGCCCGCCGCGATATGGAACACGGCGAGCACCTCCATCTGGGATCGCTGCAAGTCGGTATCGGCGACCGCCTCGGCCGACGTCACCGGGTCAGCGTCCCGGGAGCGGAGGGTGACGCCCATCACACACCGGCCGTCACGGGCTCGTCGTGGCACCCGCAGCCGCGGCACGCGCCCGACTCCCCGCACGCGTCATGCTTCCCATCGCGGCAATCGAACGACGACCCCGGCCCGCCGAGCGGCTTCGGTGGGTGCATCACATCGAACGCGACGACCCGATTCAGCGCGGCGACCGCATCCTCGGCCACGACCGCCACGTCGTACGCCGGGCCGCCACCATGCACCAGGAAGTGCACCGCGAGCCCGCGCATCTCGTCCCGCACCGCGCGAAGCGCCTCCCGGTCACGACCCCTCGCGGCGAGCTTGATCCGCTCCCGAGCCTGAGCGAGCACCAGACGCGTGCCCGGCACCTGCGCCACCGTTGCGAGCGCGGTCATGATGTACCAGCCCCGATAAGCTCGCGCTTATGGCGACGCAACTCCACTACTACGGTTCCGTCTTCGATCTCACCGAAGACACTGACGATGACCTTTGGAGTCGCCTGATCGACGGCTACCTCGAACAGTCCCGACGCGTGCACGGCATGCTCACCATCCGTTTCGAACTCAACGGCGGCGGGTACGTCTCCCTTCGACTCGGCCCCGATACCCCGCTGGGCGTTGTCCAGAACTGACCTGTACCTCAGCCGTGCAGTCCCACACGGCTGACACGAGATCAGAGTGCCGGTCGGGTGATCCGGGCAGAACGGGCTCGGCGCGCTCATCGGTTCACCCGGCACGTGTGGATGTGCTCGAGGTTGTCGGCGTCGAACTCGTCAAGCTGCTCGAGGGTGGCGCCCTGCGCCAATTCGGACACGAGCCCGCACGGGCAGCGGAACGTCGCAATCGGCTGACCGGCGATCCGGTCATGCTTAGCGAACAACCGCACCTCCACCGAGTCGGATCGGGCCGTCACGTCTGCGACCACCACCCCTCCTCGGTCTACGTCGCCGCGGGTCGCAGCGTCTGCGTCGAATAAGGAGTCCAGAGTGAGAACCGTCATGATGTGCCCTTCATGGTTTGGTGATTCGATGTAGGGGTGGATGTTCAAGTGACGCGAGAGCAGGCGATAGAAGCCGCGGCGAGGATCCTCCTTGAGGCGGTGATCCGCATCGAGACGGATCGCGCGATCACCGCCGCCACGGCTACGCGGCGTTCGCGAGTTGTGGAGGCGCGGCCTCCAGGCGCGCGATCGCGCGATCTTCGGCAGCATCCCGAAGGATGATCGCTGCGGCTAGAAGCCGCTCCTCAGGGGTCATGCCGCCAGCGCTCCGACCAGCGATTCCTCGCCCGCGCGGCGAATGTCCTCGGGCGTGACGCCGAAAGCATCCGCTATCGCCCAGATATCGGACTGATTGAGAGAAGCCGGGTCGGCGAGCTTTCGGTAGAGCGAGGTCTTGGAGAGGCCGACGCGCTGCACCCGGTCGGCAAGCCACTTACGATCGCGCCGCCCGGCCGAGTGGTCGGAAAGGTATTGGTCGATGCCGGCCGCCAATTGCCGGATTCCTTCATGCATCTTGGTGTCCGCACTCAGATTCTTGGTCACGGGAACAAGATAGCAACGGATTGGTACCCAGAGCAGCATTTCTTGGTGCTGAGACAAAGATTGTGACAAGACACAACAAAGTTGTTGATTGGCTACAGGGCACTCACATTTGGTCAGAATGGGCCTATAGTTGGCGCTATGACCAAGATCACGGACCCGCGAGCCCTGGCAATGGCGGCGCAGTTACGCGCCGAAATCGCAGCCAGCGAATACGGCAATGCCGCATCGTTCGTCCGTGCACTCAACGACACGGGCACCCCCACCGACTACACGACCTTCTACAACCGCACCCGAGGGAAGGCAGAACTCCCAATGAGTGTGCTGTTCCCGTCTCTCGACCTTCTCGGGATCACGTTCGATCAGTTCGTCAATCGGGCCATGAAGCGGATCGCAACGTGAGTCACGCCCCGCACATCTCGTCGAGGTACTCCACCGCGGTCGGGCAGATCCGCCCGACGCGCATGACCGGACAAACCCTCTCACACGGGCGCCCGAGCCCACATACCGTTCTTTCTGTATCTCGGCGAGTCGACCCAGACAGCACAGCATCCATGAAACCAATAACCGTTCTCCGGGACCCCCTGCCCCGATTGCGACGGGATCCTAGTTCAACCGAACTAACGAACAGTTTCGGGGTGAGCGTGAACCTCCCCCCGCTACGTTCAGCGCGTGAAGAGTGCGGCAGCAATCAGTCGCGCCGTAGCCGAGATCCTGCGCGATCATGCCGAGCAAACGTTCGTGACTCAGACCGAACTCGCTCGACGAACCGGTATCTCACAGTCGCAGATCTCGAAGCTGTTCCGCGCAGAACGCCCAATGACGATCGGGCAACTCGCAGAGCTGTGCGATGCGCTGCACTTGTCGATCGCCGCCGTCGTCGGGGAGGCATCCGCCGACTGACCAGCGCGAACGGGATCGAGCATTGACCCCCGAACCTACGCTCCGACTGGTCGCGCCACCCGCGCGCCGCCGCGGTATCGGCGCGATCCGCGTCTCAAAAGCGCGCGAGGAGATGACCTCGCCCGAGAACCAGCGCTACATCATCGAAGCGTTCGCCGAGCGCGAGAACATCGAGATCGTCGAATGGATCGAGGGCATCGACGAATCCGGCTCGAGCGCGAAATCCGCTTGGTGGGCGCGCCTGAGCTACGGGTGCGCACAAGTCGAGGCTCACGCCGCCGACGTCCTGATCGTGTGGCGGGTCGACCGCGCCGGCCGCAAGAAACTCAAATGGGCAGTGGCCGAGGAACGGATCGAGAACGCGGGTGGGCGCATCCTCTCGGCGACCGAGCCGAACGACCAGTCCCCCGCGGGCAGGTTCGGCCGGAACGTGCTCATCGATCACGGCGTGTTCATCGCCGAGTCGATCGGGGCGACATGGAAAGAAGCGCTCGAGCGTCGCGTACGCCACGGCCTAACCCCGAACGGGCAGCGCCACTATGGCTACACCTACGCCCGCGGATCCGGGTACGAGATCGATCCCGTCGAGGGGCCGAACCTCGCCGCGATGTATCGCGCGTACGCTGCGGGCGACGCCGCTCGCGACATCGCCGAGCGGTACACGACGCCGGGCGCCGAACCGGGCTCAGACGGCGCACACGCCCGATACGCGCGATGGAACACCGCTTCCGTCCTCCGACTGCTCGACTCCGGGTTCGGGGCCGGATACGTCCTATTCCGCGGCACCCTCCACGAAGGCGCACACCCGCCCGTGATCGACGCCGACGAATGGATCCGCTATCGGCACGCCCGCGACCAGCGACGCCGCCGCCCCCGCGCCGAGCGATCGCCCTATATCTACTCCGGGTTCATCTACTGCCACTGCGGCAGCCGCATGGGCGGCCGAACCGACCACGGCCGACCCCGCTACGCGTGCACCGACTCAGCGCAATACACGCGCCACGACGACGCTTCGCTCGCCGCCCACGTCATCGACGACGCTGTGCGCGAATGGCTCGCCGGTGAACGCGACCGGATCAACAAAGCCGCCCGCGAGGCACCGAAGCGCCCGCGACTCGTCGTCGACCCAGCGAAAGAGATAGCCGCCCGCATCGCGGCCGAGCGCCAGCGCCTCGACGCCGCGACAGCGCGCTATTTCGACAACCCCGGGGTTGTGTCCGACGACGCGTTTCAGCGGTACAGCGCGAACGCCGAGACGAAGATCGCGGCGCTCGAGGTGGATCTGACCCGCGCCTCAGCACAGGCCACAGTGCGCCCGATCGTCATCATCGGCGACCTCGTCGACCAGTGGGAAGAAAACACCATTGAGCAGAGGCGCGAGGCTCTGCGGCTGCTCGTCGACCGCATCACCGTTCAGCGTCCGGGTGTTGTCCCGCGAGTCGTGGTCGATTCCGCACTCACGCGGAGTTAGAGGCAGTCATCGGACGATGCCGATAGTGAGAGCCACGGGCATCCAGTCTACGTGGGCGGATCTCGGCGCCTCGGATCACGGACGGACGTAGCGGAACGACGCCGTGACATACGGCAGTTCGATCGATGTCCGCCCCGCGGTCTCGGGATGACGATCGAGCACAGCTCGCACATCCCCCTCCACCGCGCGCTGCTCGGTCGCCGACAGCAGTTCGAAATAGCTGCGCGAGCGCACGTCGCTCACGATCTCATCCGGGCTGCAGACCCGCACCCACTCGACGAGCGACCGCTCCGGCGCACTGAACGGCGGGCCGACCTCCGGGTCCTGGGGCTGGCCGCGGAAGTGGTCGCCATCGGCCCTCATCGCCGCGCCCAATTCGCGGACCCAGGCGACCCGCTCGTCGCGGAGATTCCAGACGAGCCCGAGCCGGCCGCCCGGACGCAGTACGCGCGCCGCCTCGATCGAGGCGGCCGGCAGGTCGACCCAGTGCCACGCCTGTGCGAAGACGACGGCGTCGGCGGAGGCGTCGGGCAGGGGCATCCGCTCTCCCGAGCCCGTGACGGCTCGCACTCCGGGCACCGCGAGCCGCAATTGCTCGAGCATGCGCGCAGACGGTTCGACGGCGATGACGGTGCGCGCTCCGTCATCGAGCAAGCGTGTGAACAGGCCCGTCCCGGCACCGACGTCCACGACGACCGACGCGTCCGCATCGACCAGCCAGTCGACCGCAGCCTTCGGGTACGTGGGCCGAGCGACGGCGTACAGCGCCGCGACACCGTCGAAGTCCGCTGGATCGTTCACGTCTGATCACCGTCAGGGTCGACGCGCCAGCGCATGAGCACGTTGCCCGACTCCGGCCACACCTGCGTGCCGAGCAGCTTGAGCGCGACGGCGGGCCGCTCATCGAACAGCGACACTCCCCCGCCGCCGATGAGGGGGAACGTCACGAGGTGCAGCTCGTCGACGAGTCCTGCGCGCATGAGATCGTTCCAGAGCACACGGCCGAGAAGGATCAGGATGCCGCGTCCTTCGCTCTCCTTCAGCGCCGCGACTTCGGCTCGGGCGGCGGCGACCGGCAAGATGCGCGTGTGCGCATACGGTTGGAGGTCGGCCTCGGTGATCGTGTCGGACACGATGATCTTCTCGACGGCCAGGAACAGCTCGGCGAACTCGCGGCGGATGTCGGTCGCATCCGGATCACCGGGCACGTTCGCCCAATAACCGAGGTTGCCCAACGCCGAGCGCCTCCCGGACAACAGCACGGTGTCCGACTCGCGCAGGAGGGCGGTCGTGTGGAAATCGAACGAGTCGGCACCGGAATAGTCGGGATGCTGGTGCTCGAAGAACGACGCGATGTCGTGGTCGTCGTCTTCGTACTTGCCGTCGACGGTGACGAAGTTGCAGACGGTCAGCGTGCGCATGGGTTCCAGGCTAGGGTCGCACGGCCCGGAATGCCCGAGTCACGTACGGGAGCTCGATCTCTCCACCGCTCGAGAGTTCGGGAAGCTCATCGAACAGGTCGAGCAGGTCGCCCTCGATGCGCGCGCGATCATCCGCGGTCGCGGTGATGAGGTAGCTCCGCGAACGTGCCATCGCGAGAAGGCGATCAGCGGTCATCGGCCGTGACCATTCGAACCGCGCCTCCTCGAGGGGGCCGAACGGTGCGGTCACCCGTGGGCCGCCCTCGGACATCATGATCTCGGCGTTGCTCTGATGCATGATCTCCGTCATGCGCGCGACCCATTCGGCTCGGTCGTCGCGGATGTTCCAGACGAGGCCGAGCACACCGCCTGGCCGGAGTGTGCGCCCGACCTCGGCAGATCCTGCGACCGGATCGACCCAGTGCCACGCTTGACCGAGCACGACGGCATCGAGCGAACCGTCCGGCACCGGGATCTGCTCCGCCGTGCCCGCGAGGGTCGGCACGTCCGGCAGCTCGGCGCGCAGCGCCGCGAGCATGTCGGCGTCCGGGTCGACGGCGATCACGTCGGCGCCGGTCTCCGCGAGGACGCGCGTGAGTTTGCCCGTGCCGGCGCCCACATCGGCGGCGCGGAGGGGGTTCCCGGTGATCGTCGCGGGCTCCAGCATCCACGCCACCGCGGCGAGCGGGTAGCCCGGTCTGCCGGCTTCGTACTCGCCCACCATGCGCCCGAACGAGGTCGACATGTCTTCACGACTGGCCATGCACCGAGCCTACGACCCGGGCGATTCATGCTCGACGCCGGGTGGATGCTGCGGCCGATCGCCGAGCGACCCATTCCGGCCCGCTCAGCCCGAGGTGCGCCTCCGCGGGCGGGAACCGGGTTCGACTCACCCCCGGCGCGCCTCGCCGTCGCGCGCCGCCCCGGGGGTGAGTCTCGAGGGGTGCCCCTGGACTTCACCGCGATCGACTTCGAGACGGCGAACTCCAGCAATGCGTCGGCCTGTGCCGTCGGGCTCACGCGCGTACGCGACGGCCGTGTGGTTGACAAGGCGGGCTGGCTGATCCAGCCGCCGCCCGGCCACGACGTGTTCTTCGAGATCAACACGGGCATCCACGGTCTCCGCGCCGAAGACGTCGCCGGCGCGAAGCGCTGGACCGAGCAGCTCGACGACATCACGGCGTTCGCCGGCACCGACGTCATGGTCGCCCACAACGCCGGGTTCGACATGATGGTGCTGCGCCGTGCATGCGAAGCCACCGGCGACGAGTGCCCGCCGTACCGCTACGTCTGCAGCCTTCAGGTGGCTCGCAAGACGTACGAGCTCGACTCCTACCGGCTGCCGTCGGTGGCCGCGGCGGCCGGCTTCCTCGAGTTCCCGCACCACGATCCGATCGCCGATGCGCTCGCGTGCGCGCACATCATGATCGACGCCGCTCGCATCGTGGGTGCGACCGACATCGAGTCGCTCGCGACGCTGGCGGGCGTGCGAGTGGGCCAGATCCGTGTGCCCGCCCCCGAGCCGATCCTCCCGGATTTCGCGACCGCCGTCGCCTGACCCCCCCTGCCCCCCCGGGTCTTCTTCAGCGAGACCGGATAGGCGCCACGAGACCGAGCGCGTCCGTCACTGTCTCGTCGCGCCTATCCGGTCTCGCGAATGTGAGGCGGGGCGATGTCGGGGGGTCGCGGCACCATGACGGTATGGATGCACTCACCCTCGCCCTCGGATGTCTTGCGGCAGGCCTCTTCGCTGGATGGTTCGCCGGCCTCGCACGTGGGGCGGTGCGGTCGGGGCGCGAGCGCACCGAGCTGACCGCGCGCCTCGCGGCGTCCGACGCCGCCGGGCACGCCCTGCGGCTCGACCTCGACCGCCAGCTCGCGCTGTACCGCGAGCTCTCCGGGCAGACCCGAGCCGACCAGGCCGCGCGCGACGAGCGCGAGCGACGCGAACAGGCCGTCCTGCGCGCGCTCGCGCCCGTGCAGGACTCGCTGCGGACGATGCAGCTCAAGGTCGACGACCTCGAACGCGACCGGCACACGCAGTTCGGCGCCGTCGCCGAGCAGCTGCGGCACGCGAACGAGTCGGGCGAGGCGCTGCGGGCGACGACCGAGTCGCTCGCGAGCGCTCTGCGCTCGGGCGCGACACGCGGCGTGTGGGGCGAGACGCAGCTGCGCCGCGTCGTCGAGGCCGCCGGACTCACGAGGTACGTCGACTTCGACACGCAGAGCGCGGTGGTGTCGGATGCCGGAGCCGGCCGCCCCGACATGGTGATCCGTCTGCCCGGCGACAAGTCGCTGGCCGTCGACGCGAAGGTGCCTCTCGACGCCTACCTCGAGGCATCCAGCATCCCCCTCACAGCGCAGGGCGAGGAGGGCGCGCGCCGACGCGCGCTTCTCGGCCGCCACGTCAAGGCGGTGCGCGCACACGTCGATGCGCTCGCCAAGAAGACGTATTGGGCGGGGCTCAGCTCCAGCCCTGAGTTCGTGGTGTGCTTCATCCCGAGCGAGTCGTTGCTCGCATCCGCACTCGAGGAAGACCCCGCGCTCCTCGACTACGCGTTCGGCAAACGCGTCGCCCTGGCCTCGCCCGTCAATCTCTGGGCTGTGCTGAAGACTGTCGCCTTCACGTGGACCCAGCAGGACGTGTCGAAGGAAGCGCGAGAACTGCTCGCCCTCGGCACACAGCTGTTCGACCGTCTCGCTGGCCTCGCCGGTCACGCCGACGATCTGCGGCGGGCGCTCGAGCGGACGGTCGACAGCTACAACCGGTTCGTCGGTTCGCTCGAGTCGCGGGTGCTCGTGACCGCGCGGAAGTTTCCGGGCATCGATGCGACCAAGCTCGACGCGGTCGCAGCGCCGGCAGTCATCGAAACCGGGGCGCGGCGGATGACGGCTCCTGAGCTGCTCGATGGCCTGGAGGATTTTGCCGCGACGGACGGGCGCGAAGGTCTCGAGAGTTTCGACGCCCGAGACGGGGAAGATCCGGATGACGGGGAGGGCGCGGCCAATCCGCTCGTCGCCGATGTCGGTGCCCTACGGGGCAGGCTCACTGCACCCGACGAATGAGGCGAAGGGTCACGCGCCGCCCGGCACGAAGCTGAGAAGCGCGATCACGGCAGCCGAGACGCCCACGAAGGCGCCGATCATCCACCACGCGCTGGGCTGGTGACCCTCATCACGGCGCACCCGGAAGAGGACATCGGGGCGTCGGGCCGGATCGACGGCGTCTGCGATGACGGCCTGCGCGCCGGTCTGCGGAGCAGAGTTGCTCGTCGGTGCGGCTGCGGACATCGTGCATCTCCTCGGTCTCAGAATGCTCTGAGTCAGCGTCGACTCCGGAGTCGATTCTGCCAGAGAAGCCTGAATACGGGGTCACATCCGCATCACGATGGCGAGTCACGCGACGCGAGGGCGAGTCACGCGACGCGAAGGCGAGTCACGCGGCGCGAGGGCGAGTCACACGGCGCGAGGGCGAGTCACACGGCGCGAAGGCGGAAAGGCATAGACATAGACGCGGGTCGCACACCGAGTGCATCAACTTCGGAGATCTGCAGTGTTCCGGAGCGCATCCGGCCCAGGCATCCGAAGCTGTGCAGATCGCCGAGATTCGAGCGACCCTTCCGGAGGCGGGGCGATACGCTCGGCCTACCGGTCGCGAATCACAGCCACTTCGACGTGAGATGCTCCGAAACGATGCGCCGCAGGGTGCCGGAGCGTCCGCGCAGCACGACGCTCTCGCTGTAGATGAAGTCGCCCTCGCGTCGCACCCCGGCCACGAGCTGCCCGTCGGTGACCCCCGTTGCGACGAAGATCGTGTTGTCGCCCTTCACAAGCTCGTCGGCCTCGTAGACGTAGCCGTCGAGCTTCAGTCCGGCATCCGCGCCCTTCTGGGCCTCGTCGTCGTCGCGAGTCCAGAGCCGGCCCTGGATGTGACCGCCGAGCGCCTTGATCGCGCACGCCGTGACGATGCCCTCGGGGCTGCCGCCGATGCCGGCGCACATGTCGGTGCGGGCGTTGTGGCGAGCCGCGTTGATGCCGCCCGCCACGTCGCCGTCGCTCATCAGCCGTGTTCCGGCGCCCGCTGCGCGGATGTCGGCGATCAGCTTCTCGTGGCGGGGACGATTCAGCACCGACACGACGATCTCGTCGACGGGCTTGCCGAGCGCCTTGGCGAGGAGGCGGATGTTCTCGCCGATCGGGAGTCGGATGTCGACCACGCCCACTCCCGCGGGGCCGGTGACCAGCTTGTCCATGTAGAACACGCTCGAGGCGTCGAGCATCGCGCCGCTGTCTGATACCGCGATGACCGAGAGGGCGTTCTGGCGGCCTGCGGCGGTAAGAGAGGTCCCGTCGATCGGGTCGACCGCGACATCGCACGCCGGCCCGCGGCCGCTGCCCACCTTCTCGCCGTTGAAGAGCATCGGCGCCTGGTCTTTCTCGCCCTCCCCGATCACGATCGTGCCGTCGAAATCCACGGTGCTGAAGAACGCGCGCATCGCGTCGACCGCCGCGCCGTCGGCGGCGAGCTTGTCGCCCCGCCCGATGAACGGCACGGCGCGGATCGCCGCCGCCTCCGTCGCGCGCACGAGTTCGAGTGCGAGGTTGCGGTCCGGATGCAGGGGGCCCAAGTCGGCCGAGATGCTCACCATGCGGTCAGCCTAATCAGCGCACCCGGCGCGGGACGGCCATGCGGAGCGCCCCGTCGTGAAGGAATCGCCGTTCTTGCCGGGCAGGAAAACCCTGCACTCTCTGCGGAGGGCGGAGGCGGCATCGCGGTTGCACGGCCGTCTCGTCAGCGGCTCCTTCGCTAGAGTGACCGTGAACCCCTCCAACGACCAAGGAGCACGTCATGCCCGTCGCCACCCCCGAGCAGTACGCCGAGATGCTGGACCGCGCGAAGGCCGGCGGCTTCGCCTACCCCGCGTTCAACGCCTCCAGCTCCCAGAGCGTGAATGCCATCCTGCAGGGCCTCACGGAAGCCGGATCCGACGGCATCATCCAGGTCACCACCGGCGGCGCCGACTACTTCGCCGGCCACACGGTCAAGGCGCGCGCGACCGGCGCGCTCGCCTTCGCGAAGTTCGTGCACGAGGTCGCCAAGAGCTACCCCATCACGGTCGCCCTGCACACCGACCACTGTCCCAAGCCCGCGCTCGCCGACTTCGTGCTCCCGCTCATCGCAGAGTCGGAGAAGGTCGTCGCCGACGGCGGCCAGCCGATCTTCCAGTCGCACATGTGGGACGGCTCTGCCGTGCCGCTGGCTGAGAACATCGAGATCGCGAAAGAGCTGCTCCCCCGCCTACACGCGATCAACGCGATCCTCGAGGTCGAGATCGGCGTCGTCGGCGGCGAGGAGGACGGCGTACAGCACGAGGGTTCGAACGATGCGCTGTACACGACGGTGGGCGATGTGACCGCCGCCGTCGAGGGCCTCGGTCTCGGCGAGCAGGGCCGCTGGATCGCCGCCCTCACGTTCGGCAACGTTCACGGCGTGTACGCACCCGGCAACGTGAAGCTGCGACCCGAACTTCTGGGCGAGATCCAGGAGGGCATCGCGGCGAAGTTCGGCACCGGGCCCAAGCCCCTCGACCTGGTCTTCCACGGCGGAAGCGGATCGACCGACGAAGAGATCGCACTCGCCGTGAAGAACGGCGTCGTCAAGATGAACATCGACACCGATACGCAGTACGCGTTCACGCGCGCCGTCGCCGGCTTCATGTTCGCCAACTACGACGGAGTGCTGAAGGTCGACGGCGGCGTCGGCAACAAGAAGGCCTACGACCCCCGCGCGTGGGGCAAGATCGCCGAATCCGCAATGGCGGCCCGCGTCGTCCAGGCCACGAAGCAGCTCGGCTCGGCGGCTCAGTCCAAGAGTTGATTCGACGCCGTCTCACCAGCAGCAGTGGATGCCTCGACCCGCACGGGTCGAGGCATCCGCTGTTGGGTCATCCACTGCGGCGGCAGGCTCATCCGGCCGGAGTGCCGGGCAGGTCGTAGCGCATGAGAACCCGCCCGTCGGTGATCGTCCGGATCTCGACGGAACGGATGGATGCCGTATCCAGATCCGTGCCCGCGCTCACGCGCGCCGTCGACCCCGGCAGCGCGCGCCACGTCGATACCGTGGAGACCGATCCGTCGGATCCGACGACGGCCAGCGCATATGGCCTGCCCTCTTCGGGGCCGTGGGAGCCGGCATCGGTATAGCGGCAGTCGATGTCGATCTTCGTACCCCATGCGACGTCGGTGAGCCGCACGGATGCCTCGAGCGGTGCACCGCTCACGTCCTCGAACGCGAACGCCGGGGCGGGGGGATTCAGTGACGAGATCGTGACGGGGATCGCCACCGCGGCGATCACGAGGACGACCGCGGCCGCGGCCGACACGATCCAGAGCGTGCGCCGCCGACGCCGCTCGCGGGCGTGCGCCATCGAGGCGATCCCCTCGCGCAATGCGATCGCCGGGCCCTCCGGTTCGTCGCCCGAGGCGAGCGACAGTGCTCGCGCAGCCGGAATCCGCGAAAGGAGCCCGACCGTGGGCGCGAGCTCGCCGATGGCGTGACGGCATTCGTCGCATGACTCGAGGTGCGCTTCGAAAGCACGACGATCCGTGGTCGAGAGCGCGCCCAAGACGTAGGCGGCATCCCATTCGGCGAAGTGCGCGTGTTCGGGATTCATCGCGTCACCCCCCTCTCCTGCAGTGCGAGCCGCATGGCTCTCAGCCCGTAGTGCAACCGCGATTTCACAGTGCCCTCCGGGATGTCGAGCTCGACAGCGGCCTGGGCGACGCTCCGGCCGCCGAAGTACGTGGTGACGACGGCAGCACGGTGATCCGGGCTGAGCGTCGACAAGGCCTCTTCGATGAGGATCTGCTCGAAGAGGGCATCGGTGTCGTCGTCTCTCGCGTGCTCGGGCAGATCGGCAACAGGATGCTCGTGCCGCCGCCGCGCGCTCCGCGCTTCGTCGATCACGAGGTGGCGGGCGACGGTGATCATCCATGCCCGCATGGTCGAGGGCTCCTGGGCCAGGATGCGCGGGTTCCGCCACGCCCGGAGCAGAGTCTCCTGCACGACGTCGTCCGCCCCCGCGCGATCCCCCGTGAGACTCACGACATAGCGCCACACGGGCGCGGCGTGCGCGTCGAAGAGTGCGCCCAGGCGCTCATCGTCGTCTCGCGGCACCGGCCTCACCCCTCTCATGGGAGTACACGATGCGCCGACCCGCACGGTTCATCAGCAGCCGCAGGTTCAGCCGGTCTTGAGCAGTGAACTCGTGATCGCCGGATCGTTCAGGAGAGGGACCATGAGGCACGTGGTCAGCACGATGAAGCTGATGGCCGCGCCCACGACGGGAACCCACCACACGGTCCGGCCGTGGCGGGCACGCACGAAGACGACGAGCGCGGTGAGGATCCAGCCGACGGAGAAGGCGATCGCGCCGATCAGCCCCCATGTCCGCCCTTGATCGAGGTTCGTGAAGTCGCCGCTGATGCCCGCGAGAGTCATGAACTGCTGTGCGAACGCGGAGAAATTCACGGACTGGATGCTGGTGAGCACCACCTGCACGAGCCCATAGCCGAGAAGCACCATCGCGACGATCACATCGATGCGTCGCCGGCCCGCGCGGGAAGCGGCAGCGGCGTCGATGTTCGGCGGAAGGGGCACCCACGCGGGCGCGGGGGCGTGCGGGTCACCCGTGGGATGCGGTCGCAATTCGACGCGTTCCGGGTCCTGCCCCGTCTCGAGTGCATAGGTCAGATCGGGCTGCTGGATACGCGCCCGCTGCTCTTCCGGTGTCGCATACTCGCCGTACTCAGGGCGGGGGCGGGCAGAGCCGGATGGCGCAGCGTCAGGACGCGAATTGTCGTCGCTCATCCGCGACCCCGCCCACCGAGCGCACGGTCGTCGCGGCGCCCGGAAGAATCCTGCCTGAGCTCCTTGGGGAGCGAGAAGAGCAGATCCTCCTCGGCCGTGCGGACCTCCTCGACCGAGCCGTAACCGGCACCGGCGAGTTCGGCCAGCACCTCCTGCACGAGCACCTCCGGAACCGACGCGCCGCTGGTGACGCCCACGGTCTCGACGCCGTCGAGCCACTCCTGGCGCATCTCGTCGGCGTAGTCCACGCGGTAGGCGGCCTTCGCGCCGTATTCGAGCGCGACCTCGACCAGACGAACGCTGTTGGACGAGTTGGCGGACCCGACCACGATCACGAGGTCGGCATCCTTGGCGACCTTCTTGATCGCGACCTGGCGGTTCTGGGTCGCGTAGCAGATGTCGTCCGACGGCGGATCGTGCAGCTCGGGGAACCGCACCCGGAGCCGGCGGACGGTCTCCATCGTCTCGTCGACCGAGAGCGTGGTCTGAGACAGCCAGACGACCTTGGAAGGATCCTTCACCTCGATCGTGTCGGCGTGCTCCGGGGAGTTGACGATCGTCACGTGCTCGGGCGCCTCACCCGCGGTGCCCTCGACTTCCTCGTGACCCTCGTGGCCGATCAGCAGGATCTCGAAATCGTCGCGGGCGAATCGCACCGCCTCGCGGTGCACCTTCGTGACCAGCGGACAGGTCGCATCGATCGCCTGCAGTCCGCGATCGGATGCCGCGCGCACGACAGCGGGCGAGACGCCGTGGGCGCTGAACACGACGTGTGCCCCCTCGGGGACCTCATCGACCTCTTCGACGAAGATCGCGCCCTTCTGCTCGAGTTCGGCGACGACGTGGATGTTGTGCACGATCTGCTTTCGCACGTACACCGGCGCGCCGAAGCGCTCCAGTGCCTTCTCGACAGCGATCACCGCGCGGTCGACGCCGGCGCAGTATCCGCGGGGCGAGGCCAGCAGGACCTTCTTGAGCCCGTCGACGGGGATATCCTGGAGGCGCTCGCGCCGCCGCGGAACGCGGGGGACGGGCATTCGGACAGCCGGAGTGCTCACGTGTCGAGTCTACGGGGCCTCCCGGTGCGCGGGCTGAGCGCCCGCCGGCCGACACCTCTCGCCCCTCCGATCAGCACACGAAAGGCCTCGATGACGACCTTCCAGCCGGCCGTCGCCCCGGGCCAGGCGCCCCCGCCCGATTCCGTGCATCCTCGAGACTCGAGTCAGGCGGCCCCGACATCGGTTTCACGTCTGAACGAGACGATCCGGGGCTTCGTGGAGAAATGGGGCTCGGTCTGGGTCGAGGGTGAGATCACCTCGTGGAACCAGCGCGGCAGCAACGTCTTCGGCCGTATGAAGGATGCCGCCACCGACGCGACGATCTCATTCCGGATCTGGTCGAGCACGCTCCAGCGACTCCCCGACGACCTCAAGCTCGGCGACCACGTCATCGCGTGCGTGAAGGCCGACTACTTCGTGAAATCCGGCGACTTCACGTTCGCGGTCTCGGCCATGCGGCACGTCGGACTTGGTGATCAGCTCGAGAAGCTCGAGCGTCTGCGTGCGCAGCTGCGCGCAGAGGGCCTGTTCGACGCCGCGCGGAAGAAGCCGCTGCCGTTCCTCCCCGCCGTGATCGGCCTGATCACCGGCGAGAAGTCGGATGCGGAGAAAGATGTCCACCGTATCGCCGAGCTGCGTTGGCCGCAGGTACGGTTCCGCACTGCGTATGCCGCCGTGCAGGGAGACCGCTGCGTCCCCGACACGATCGGCGCCCTCAAGGCCCTCGACGCCGATCCGCAGGTCGATGTCATCATCATCGCGCGCGGCGGTGGCGATCCGCAGACGCTGCTCGGCTTCAGTGACGAACGGATGCTGCGTGCGGTGGCCGCAGCATCCACTCCCGTGGTCAGCGCGATCGGCCACGAGAACGACCATCCGCTCCTCGACGACGTCGCCGACCTGCGCGCCTCGACCCCGTCGGATGCGGCCAAGCGCGTCGTGCCCGACGTCGCGGAGCAGCGCGCGCTGGTCGGACAGCTGCGTTCCCGCCTGACATCGCGGCTCACCCAGCGCGTCACGCACGACATGGTCCAGCTCGAACAGCTGCGCTCCCGTCCGGCCCTGCGGGCGCCGGAGTCGATGATCGACGCGCGCGCTCAGCAGCTGTGGCTGCAGCTCGTTCGCGGCCGAGACCTCGTGGACCGCCGGCTCGAGGCGCAGGAGCGGCGGACTTCCGAGCTGCGTTCGACGCTGCGCGCGCTCTCCCCCGCCTCCACGCTCGCGCGGGGGTACGCGATCGCGCATCTGACGGGGGGCGCGATCGTCCGCGATGCGGCGCAGGCGCCCGCCGGCGAGCGGATCATCGTGACGGTGGGCCGGGGCTCGCTCGCGGCGCGGTCCGAGGGCGAGGTCGCAGAATCGGCAGCGACGGAATAGTCGGCTGATCCGCATGCGCGTACTGACATTTTGATATATTGCAGCCATGATCATCATCGCTGCTCTCACACTCGCCACCGCCGCCGCATCCGGAGCACTTTCACACGCAGACGTCAGCGTGCCGGATCCCGCCGTGGAGACGACGGTCACGGAGACCTTCACTCTCGACGGTAGCGACATCTTCAACTGGAGTCCTGACCACATGGTCCAGCTGCAGTGCCCCGATACACACCCCCTGCGCAGAGCCCACGAGTACCACCCCAACTCGGGGTGGCGCATTCCTTTCGGGTTGCAGATCAGCGCCGGTGGCGATCACGTCGACGCCGCGATCCTCGGATATACGACCCTGAACTTCACAGACCTCTCCAAGCCCGGGGTAGACGGAGTGGTCGGCTCGGTCGCCAACTGGTCGGCCTTCTCCAGGACCGTCACGGTGACGCTCCACTGCACCGTCAGGGACCTGGACGCCACCCTCGGCTGACTCATCGCACCGAAGCGCACATTCCGGGGCGGAGCGACCGGGCCTTCAGACCGGGCGCGACACCGACCTGATCGAGGGCCGATCTAGAATGGAGACCATGAGCGGGTCTGACGTACGCGGCACCGAGGTCTCGGAGCTGTCGTTCGAGCAGGCCCGCGAC
Source organism: Microbacterium rhizomatis (assembly GCF_008710745.1). Lineage (GTDB taxonomy): Bacteria > Actinomycetota > Actinomycetes > Actinomycetales > Microbacteriaceae > Microbacterium > Microbacterium rhizomatis. Next base: position 6,317 of record NZ_VYSA01000001.1, on the reverse strand, counting down.
GAGCTCGTCCGCGTCGTCGCAGAGCTCGAGCAGGGCGCTCCCACGCTCGAAGAGTCGCTCGCCCTCTGGGAGCGCGGCGAAGCGCTCGCCGCGCGATGCGAAGACTGGCTGCTCGGCGCGAAACGGCGGTTGGATGCTGCGCGCGGCGCCACGACCGCACAAGACGCCGTCTCTCCCCGCCGGGAGGCATGATGGCGTCGGGACCGCGCATCGTCGCCGAGCTGGGTCGCCCGGAAACCCCGGACGAGACAGCCGCCCGCAAGGCCGAATCCTCGCGCGTATACCGGTCGAGTCAGACGGTGCGAAATCTGATCGCCGCCCTCCTGGTCACCCTGGCCGTCGTCGCCGTCATCGTCTTCGCCGTTCCCCGCGGGACCCCCGCTCCCGCGGCTCCGATCGATGTGGCGGCCGTGGCGACGAGCGTCGGCTCCGGCCTGCAGCGCACCGTGATCACGCCGAAGGTGCCGACGGAATGGATCGTCAACCGGGCGGCCGTCGAAGGCGATGCAACCGCGGCCTGGACGATCGTGTACGTTCCGGACGCAGCCCAGGGCTTCCTGCGGGTTGCGCAGGGATTCGATGCCGACCCTGCATGGCCTACGCGCGTGCTCAGCGGCGCCTCGATCGACGGAAACACCACGATCGACGGGATCGTGTGGGACACCTACCGGATCTCGGATCCGTCGCGAGCGGGCAATGTGTCTGCCGCCATGAGCACTGTTGCGGGGCCGGACACGATCCTCATCTATGGGTCGACCGACGACGCAGCGATGCGCACGGCGGCGGCCGGCGTTGCCGACCAGGTACGAGCACTGCGCGAACAGACGAGTGGAGCCAACGGATGAGCCTCGACCGCCCTACCCCCGGAACCGCGTGGGCCGACATGCAGAGCGGAAACGTCCGCTTCGTCGACGGCACGCCCGAGCATCCGCGTCAGGACATCGAGAGACGGCATTCCATCGCTGCGGCTCAGAAGCCGCGCGCCGCGCTGTTCGGCTGTTCCGACTCGCGCCTGTCGGCCGAGATCATCTTCGACATGGGACTCGGCGACCTCTTCGTGGTGCGGAACGCGGGCCAGGTGATCTCGGACTCCGTCGTCGGCAGCCTGGAGTACGCCGTCGCCGTGCTGGAAGTGCCGCTGATCGTCGTCCTCGGCCACGACGAGTGCGGCGCGGTCAACGCCGCGATCGACAGTACCCGCGTCGACGCTCCCAGCCTCCCTCCGCACATCTGGCGCCAGATCGCGCCGATCGTACCTGCCGTGCGCCGCGTCATCCGCGAGACCGCCGTCGATGGTGTGCCGACCGGCGATATCGACGGCGAACGGGTGGGCCGCGAGCACCTGCGCGACACCGTCGCCGAGCTGCTGCACTCGTCGGAGCTCATCAGCGACGCGATCGCCGAGGGCCGCCTGGCGATCGTGGGGGCGAACTACCGACTCGGCGAGGGCACGGCCGTGCCCGACATCATCGTTGGCGACGCGAACGACGCGGGCGCCGGAACCGGAGGAACGAACACGTGAGCGACATCGAGTACCGCATCGAGCACGACACCATGGGCGAGGTGCGGGTGCCCAAGGATGCGCTCTACGCCGCACAGACACAGCGCGCGGTAGAGAACTTCCCGATTTCGGGTGACAGCATCGACCCGGCGCAGATCGTGGCGCTCGCCCGCATCAAGAAGGCTGCGGCGCTGGCCAACAAAGACCTCGGCGTGCTCGACGGCGACGTCGCCGACGCGATCGCCTTCGCGGCCGACGAAGTCGTCGCCGGCGGTTACTTCGACCAGTTCCCCATCGACGTCTACCAGACCGGCAGCGGCACGTCGTCGAACATGAACATCAACGAGGTGCTCGCCTCGCTCGCCTCGCGCAAACTCGGCTCACCCGTTCACCCGAACGATCACGTCAACGCTTCACAGTCCTCCAACGACGTCTTCCCGACATCTGTGCACGTCGCGGTGACCCAGGCGCTCATCGACGATCTCATCCCCGCGCTCGACCACCTCGCCGTGTCCCTCGAGGCGAAGGCGGAGTTGTGGAAGCACGCCGTCAAGGCCGGCCGCACCCACCTCATGGACGCCACGCCGGTCACCCTCGGCCAGGAGTTCGGCGGCTATGCCCGCCAGATGCGCCTCGGGATCGATCGCGTACAGGCCGTGCTCCCCCGCGTCGCCGAGGTACCCCTGGGCGGAACAGCTGTCGGCACGGGCATCAACACACCGCTCGGCTTCCCGCAGAAGGTCATCGCACTGCTCGTGGCCGAGACAGAACTGCCCATCACCGAGGCCAAGGACCACTTCGAGGCTCAGGCGAATCGCGACGGACTGGTCGAGGCATCCGGCGCGCTGCGCACCATCGCGGTCTCACTCACCAAGATCAACAACGACCTGCGGTGGATGGGCTCGGGCCCGAACACCGGACTCGGTGAGCTGCACATCCCGGATCTGCAGCCCGGGTCCTCGATCATGCCGGGCAAGGTCAACCCGGTCGTGCCCGAAGCCACCCTCATGGTGTGCGCCCGGGTGATCGGCAACGACGCCACCGTTGCGTGGGCCGGCGCATCGGGGATCTTTGAGCTGAACGTCGCGATTCCCGTGATGGGCACCGCGCTCCTCGAATCCATCCGGCTCCTCTCGAACTCGATGCGAATCCTCGCCGACAAGACGATCGACGGGCTCGAAGCGAACCTGGACCGGGCCGCCGCGTTCGCCGGGATGTCGCCGTCGATCGTCACGCCGCTCAACAAGCTCATCGGCTACGAGGCCGCGGCGAAGATCGCCAAGCATGCGGTCGCGAAGGGAATCACTGTCCGTGAAGCGGTCATAGATCTCGGATACGTGGAGCGGGGCGAACTCACGAGCGAGCAGCTGGATGAGAAGCTCGACCTCCTTTCGATGACCCACCCGGGATAAACAAGGCGCTCTCTCGGCTTGCCGGGGCCATAATCATGGGGTGACTCGCACGCCCAGGACTGTCTCGGCGCGCGTACGGATTCTGGGGGCAATCCTCGCCGTGGCGTGCGTCGGGCTGGCGATCGTGGGCAGCGTGACCTTCCTCGTGCAGCGGGAGAGAGTGCTGGCTGAGATCGATGACCGTCTGACCTCGCAGATCGCGAGCCTTCAAACTGTCGCCGGTACCAACACCGACAGCACCGCGCCCCCCTCAGACGGTGCGCCCACGGCGACCGAGAACCTCGACATCGATCACTACACCACGGTGGTGGAATACCTCCGAGTCGCCGTCGCACGCCTCGTGCCCGGCCGTAACGAAGCATCGGTCGGCATCCTCGACGGTCAGGCGCGCTACCGCCCGGCCACCCTCTCGGGGTTCGACATCTCGCAGGATCAGGCGCTGATCGACCGGGTCGTCGCAGAAACGACTGCAGCGGGCGGCGCGGTGCGCGGCACTGCCGTCACCGACCAGGGGTCGCTGCGGTACATCGCCGTCCCGGTGTCGATGGCGGGCGACGATCACCAGGGCGTCTATCTGCGGGCGGTGCAGCTGGACGCCGAGCTCGCGCCGGTGACGCTCTCGATCATCACCTATGGAATCGCGGCCGGAATCGTTCTGGCCGCCATCGGAGTGGTGGGCTGGTTCGTCGCGGGACGCCTGCTCTCCCCTCTTCGGCAGCTGCGCGATACCGCAGACTCGATCACCCTCAACGAACTGGGTGCGCGGCTCCCCGCCCAGGGAAATGACGACATCACCGACCTGACCCGCACGGTGAACTCCATGCTCGACAGGCTCGAAGGCTCCGTCGACACGCAGCGCCAGCTCCTGGATGACGTGCGACACGAGCTCAAGACTCCGATCACGATCGTCCGAGGGCATCTGGAGCTGATGAATCCCGGGGACCCGGCGGACGTGCGAGCCACACGAGAGATCGGGATGGCGGAACTTGATCGAATGACCCGCCTGGTCGACGACATCGATCTGCTCGCCGCGGCCGAAGACGACCAGTTCTCGATGTCCGACGTCGAGGTCGAAGCCCTCACCGATCGCGTGAGCGAACTCGTGTCCGTGATTCCCGGTCACGACTGGAGCGTGCAGCAGGTCGGCTCGGCCCGCATCAGCGGTGATCAGGACCGACTTCTCCAGGCATGGCTCCAGCTGGCGGACAATGCCGCGAAATACACGCCCGCTGACTCGCCGATCGAGATCGGCAGCACGATCGTCGCGGGTGAGGCGCAACTCTGGGTCCGAGACCACGGCCCCGGCATCCCACCCGCAGCCCGTCACCGGATCTTCCGACGCTTCGATCGCGCGCACGGCAAGCGCTCCATCGGCGGTTCGGGACTGGGGCTCGCGATCGTCGATGCGATCACCAAGGCGCACGGCGGGCGATGCACCGTCACCGACACAGAGGGTGGCGGTGCCACCTTCACGATCCACGTGCCCATCGGCACGACAACGGCGCTTCCCGCACCCGTGCGCGCCGGTGACGTCGTACTCCAGCGGGAGGCCGCCGAATGACGCTGATACTCATCGCGGAGGACGAGCCGAACATCGCCGCCTTCATCAGCAGGGGCCTTCGGGCCTCCGGCTATTCCACGACCATCGTGGAGGACGGTGCCGAGGCGCTGGAGGCCGCCCTCGACGGCAGCGCCGATCTTGTTCTGCTCGACATCGGTCTGCCCACCATGGACGGCTTCGAGGTTCTTCGATTGCTGCGCGCGCGGGGATCTTCGATCCCGGTCATCATGCTCACTGCGCGCTCCAGCACCCGCGACACCGTGGAGGGTCTGGACGCCGGGGCGAACGACTACGTGCCGAAGCCTTTCACGTTCGAGGAGCTGCTGGCACGGGTGCGCTCGCGGCTGCGCGAGACGAGCGCGAACACCGCGATCGTCATCACGCAGGGCGACGTCGCGCTCGACGTGCGAAGCCGGCGTGCGACCGTGAACGGCCGTGAGGTCGAGCTGTCCTCACGGGAATTCGCGCTCGCCGAGCAGTTCCTCTCCAACCCGGGTCGCATCCTCAGCCGCGAGGAGCTGCTGAGCAGCGTATGGGGCCTGGACTTCGATCCCGGATCCAACGTCGTCGACGTGTATGTCCGCTACCTGCGCGGCAAGTTGGGCGTCGAGCACATCACGGCGATCCGCGGTGTCGGATACCGCTGGGACTGACCGCGCGAGCGCAAGTCAGTGAGCACCACTCGCGTCGACGCACGAAGAAGCCCCCGGTGCTGGGGGACACCGGGGGCTGCGGGGCGCGGAGCTGGGGGAACTCCGGCCTCGTCAACCGCGCCTATCCGGGGAGGAGGGCGATTGATCCTTCTTCGATCCGTCACGCGACCACGATGAGCCGGAATCGGATGGGGAACCCGCACCGGGTGCGGGGGTCTGCGAGGCGCGCCAGCGGGCCTCGAACTCTGTCATCTGATCATGATTGCGCGCCACCCACCGAGCGATGTCGGCGTCCGACCACCCTCGGGTACGCGCCCACTGGACGAGGCGATCCCACCCGCCCGATGCGGCCGCGCCGGCGAGGAAATCCTGCTCCGGGGTCTCGACGACGGTCGGAGCGGCCGGCACCGATGCGTCGGTGGAGACCGTGCCGGAACCCGAGGACGCCGAGGGAGCGACGTCTTCTGGAGCGGGCGCCGGCACGGTCTCAGCCGAGGGGGCGGTGGTCGAGGGATCGGGGGTCGCGGGGGCGGCAGTCGTTGCCGCCGGGCTGGGCATCGCAGATGGGGCGGGGGCTGGAACGTCGATGCGAGCGAGGGCGACCCTGGTCCCGGCGCTGTCGGCCAAAGCGGCGGAATTGGTCACGGCGACGGCGCACACGACAGCGATGCTCGCCGCCACGGTGGCTACGCCACCGACGGCCAGCCGCATACGTGCGCCCATCTCGATCCCTCCGACTCATAGGCCCCCAGGGGGTGTATCCATGTTTGCAGAGCAGACACGCAAAACACCGGTCGAAGCGATGAGACTCTTCTCATCTCCGTCTCCGGATGACCGGCTGCAAGCCAGTCCTCCAGCACGACGAAGGGGCCGGGATGCCGCATCCCGGCCCTTTTCGAAGAGACGATCACATTCGATATACTGGCGTATTAGAACCTTCCCTGTGCTGAGATTGTGATGTCTTCGTGTTCAGATTCGACCCTTTCGATGTAGGCGTCGGCGTGGTGCTGGCGACGTGCTTGGTGCTGGGGTCGGGTGTGGTGTCGGCGAGTGCGGCTGAGGGTGATGGGGCTTCGGTGTCGCCGGTGGTGGGTGGGTTTGGTTTGGGTGATGGTGTGGAGGGTTTGATCGATGAGCGGGTGGGGTCGTTCGCGTTCGATGTGCGGTCGTCGGGGGTGGGGTTGCGGTGG